>CAZINX010000006.1:135079-141176 GCA_964540795.1 uncultured Hyphomicrobiaceae bacterium
GCGCTGGTGAAAGCCGCCTCCACCCCGCCGCCGATACACCAGTCGCCGCAAGCTGCCAGCCCGGCCTCCGGCGCAAAAATGCAGCCTTCCGCAATGCCGGCGTTGGCGTGGGCATAGCGCCAGCGATGCGTGGTCGCGTAGTCGACCGCGCCGGCGTCGATCCCGGTCATCCGCGTGAACGCACCCAGCAGAAGCGGCTGGACGGCCTCGGGCGGCTCGTTGATTCGCGCTTCGGACCAGCCGCTGCGCGCATGGATCACGAAGGCATCGCCGTCGCCGTCGCGCCCCGGCTTGGCCGAATTGCGGATGATCGCGGCAATCGTAGGGTCGTCGGCTTCGGCCATGTCCCAGCCGGGGTCATGCGCCTGCGCGAAGCCGAGCATGGTGGTGAAGCCGCCGGTCATGTGATCCGGTACAAGCGTGACTGGCGCAAGGTCGCCGAACAGAGCCGCCGTCTGCGGCCCCGGAGCGGTGCTGACGATCCAGTCGAAGCGGCCCAGCAGGGTGCCATCGCTGTCGGAAAGTGTTTGCGGCGTTCTGATCGGAGCGATCTGAACCTGCGTTCGCAGCGGCGTGTCATCGGTGAGCGTCTTGCACAGCGCGTTCATTGCTGGCACGGCCACAAACCGCTCGCCAGCTTGTTCCTGCGCTGCGCCGCCTGACAGGCGCACGAATCGGCCCGGCCAGCGCGCCACCCGCCCGCTCTCGATGTGCGGCGCGAGAAATTCTCGGAATGCCGCGCTTTCGGCGGTAAAACAGGGCGCGCCGTGATCGAAAGCGAAGCCGTCCGTGCGTCGCGTGGCCATTCGCCCGCCCGCGCCGCGCGATTTCTCGTAGATCGTGACGGCGTGGCCCGCTTCGCGCAGGCGCCGCGCAAGCACCGCGCCTGCCAGCCCCGCGCCGATGATCGCGATGTCCAATAGCGCCTCCTATGCCATCAGCAGCAATACGAAGAGCGCCGCAATGACGATCGTCGTGATGACCGCGCGCAGCCGGTAGAACCACTCGGCGTGGATGCCGCCGCGCCACAGCAAGCGGTCAATCGCGAACAGCGCGGCGAAAACCGCGATCAAAATCACCAGCCCTTGCCAGCGCTGCGGCGCGAGCAGGGCCGCCCAGGCCGCCAACGCGCAGACATTGCTGGAGATGAACAGGTTGAGCGGCATCGCGCCCTGCCGGTACAAGAACATGCCCCAGTGAATGCCGGAGACGAAGCTGGCGATGACCGCGCTGTAGCCCAACGCCGCCTGCCAGATCGGCGCGGTCGCCACCGCGGGCGCGAGCGGCAAGGCCGCGACCGCCGCGATGAAGGGCAGCGCGCCCGCAAAGGTCAGAATGCGCGCCAGATCACGATCCCTCATCATGCCCCCTTTTTTGCCGCGTGTTGTTCTTCGCTAACAGCGCCATACGGATTTTCCAGCGCTGCCATTGCCCTCGCGGCTCTCATCTTGTTTCGTCGCAGGCTTGGTTCTATAAATGGACTCAAGTTGAGAAGAAACCTGCCGCTTCACGTGAAGGGGCGGGCTGTTCTAGTTATTCGCTATTCGGCAACAGAGGAGACACCAACCATAGCACGCCGACCAATGAAGCGGCCCGCGCAGCGGGAAGAAGGACCGCGCATAAACGATGCGATTGCAGCACGCCAGGTCCAGCTGATCGACGAGGAAGGGGAGAACCACGGCGTCGTCGATCTGCAAGAGGCGCTGGACCGAGCGGTGGCGGCCGGCCTTGATCTTGTGGAGGTCTCGGGACAGGCCGAGACGCCGGTGTGCAAGATCATGGACTACGGCAAATACAAGTACCAGGCGCAGAAGAAGGCCGCTGAGGCCCGCAAGAAGACCAAGACGGTCGATGTCAAGGAAATCAAGATGCGCCCGAACATCGACCCGCACGATTACGACACCAAGATGCGCAACATGCGGCGCTTCTTCGAGGCGGGCGACAAGGTGAAGGTCACGCTGCGCTTCCGGGGGCGCGAGATGGCGCACCAGCAGCTGGGCATGGATCTGCTGCACAAGGTGCGCGACGATGCCGGCGAATACGCCAAGGTCGAGCTTGAGCCGAAGCTGGAAGGCCGCCAGATGATCATGGTGCTCGCGCCGCGCTGATTCGCGCGGGCAGGATCACTCGCCCGAGAACAGATCGGCGTACCGCTCCCGCAACTCGTTCTTCTGCACCTTGCCCATTGTGTTCCGGGGCAGGGCATCCACGAAGATTACGCGCTTGGGCGCCTTGAACTTCGCCAGCCGGGCGGCGAGCGTGCGGATGATCTCCGCCTCGCTCGGCGCGGTGCCCGTGGTTGTGGCGACAGCCACGACGCCCTCGCCAAAATCGGGATGCGGCACGCCCACCACCGCCGATTCGCTGATCCCCTCCAGCCCGTCCAGTTCGCGCTCGACCTCCTTGGGGTAGATGTTTAGCCCGCCGCTGATGATCATGTCCTTCTCGCGCCCGACGATCGACAGCCGCCCGTCCTCCGACAGCACGCCCTGGTCGCCGGTGCTGAAAAAGCCGTCGGCGCGGAACTCTTCGGCGGTCTTCTGCGGACGCTGCCAGTAGCCCTTGAAGACGTTGGGGCCTTTGACCTCGACCATGCCGATCTCGCCGGCGGGGAGGACATGGCCGTCCTTGTCGGTGATTCGCACGCTGACGCCGGGCAGCGGATAGCCGACCGTGCCGGGAATGCGAGCGCCGTCGTACGGGTTGGAGGCGATCATCCCCGCCTCGGTCATCCCGTAGCGCTCCAGGATCTTGTGGCCGGTGCGTGCCTCGAAGGCTTCGTGGGTCGCGGCCAGGAGCGGGGCGGAGCCGGCGGTGAACAGGCGCATATGCGCGGTCAGCGCCCGGTCCAGTTCGGGCCGCTCCAGCAGGCGCTCATAGTGCGTCGGGACGCCCATCATCACGGTCGCGCGCGGCAGCGCCGCGATGATCTGGTCGAAATCCGGTTTCGGCAGCCAGATCATCGGCGAGCCGTTATAGAGCGCGGTGCCCATCGCCACGAAAAGCCCGTGCACATGGTAGATCGGCAGGATGTGCAGCAGCACGTCGCCCGGCTGAAAGTGCCAGATTTCCCAGAGCGCGCGGATGTTCGTGCTAATATTGCCGTGGGTGATCATCGCGCCCTTGGGCTGGCCGGTCGTGCCCGAGGTGTAAATGATGCAGGCGGCGTCATCGGCGCTGCGCGGCTCGGTCGGCGCGTCAGCGGGTTCGACATCCGCCCTGTCCGCCAGCGAGCCCTGCCCGGCGCTGTCCAGCGCCTCGACGGCCTTCACGCCGAATTCCCCGGCCATCTGCCTGACCGGCTCGCGCCTTTCCGGCGAGACGACGACGAGGCTGGGCGCGGCATCGGACAGGAAATAGGCCATCTCGGTAAGCGTATAGCCGGTGTTCAGCGGGTTGCTGATCGCGCCAATCTTCAGCGTGGCAAGAAACAGCGCGACATTCGCCATCGACTTCTCAACCTGGATCGCCACCCGATCGCCGGGCTGCACGCCGAGATTGCGCAGCGCGTTGGCGTATTGGTTGGTCAGCGCCGCCAACTCGGCATAGGTCATGCGGAAGGCCGGCGCGTCTGGCGTCGCGGGCTGGTGGAAGGCGAGGGCGTCGCCTTTGGGGAAACGGCGGGCCAGGATGTCGTAGAGGTTCTCGCTGGGCATTCGCTGGCGTTTCCCTCGACCTTTGTTTTCCCTGGTTGGCGCGCCCGGCGCTAACCGCTGCGAGCCTTGGCCATTCCGGGCGATTGCAGATATTCCGCCGGCACGCTGGAGACCAGGGCGGCGAAATTGGCGCCCTGCACGTCGATATGCGTGCGGGTCATCGCTTCGGCGCGCGCGGCATCGCCGGCCGCGATCGCTTCGAGTATCTCGCCGTGCTCGCGGAAGGATTCCAGCGGACGGTTGTTGCGCCGCAGCTGGAAGCGGCGATAGGGGGCCAGCCGGTTGCGCAGGAACAGGGTCTGCTGGGCGGCATAACCGTTATGGCTGGCGTGGTAGATCGCCTCGTGGAAGGCGGTGTTGGCGCGGTAGAAACCTTCGGCGTCGCCGGCCTCGGCATGGCCGAGGCAATTCTCGTGCGCCGCGCGGATCGCGGCGATCTCCTCCGCCGAGGCGCGTTCGGCGGCGAACCGGGCGCAGATGCCCTCCAGCGCGGCCATGAACTCGAACATCTCCAGAAGCTGCGGAATGCTGAGCCGCGAGACCTCCGCGCCGCGATGCGCCCTGGACTGGACCAGCCCCGCCGCCGACAGCTGGCGCAGCGCCTCGCGCACCGGCGTGCGCGACGTGCCGAAACGCTGGGCAAGGCTGGCTTCGTCCAGCTTGTCCCCCGGCTGCAGCTTCAGCAGGAAGATGTCCTTTTCCAGCGCGAGCCGGACACGTTGCGCGGTCGATTGCGTCATTTGGCCTTTGCGCTTTCCCTCCGGCCGAGGACGGCATCTTTGTATACTCTTGCAGCCAAACCGTACACAGTTCGGCAGGCGCGCTCAATAAGGGCTGCGTAAGCACGCGCGGTTATCCTGACGGGGATCGAAACACAAGCCGGCCCATCTCCCCACGACTGGTTCTGGGTGGCGCCGGCCTTGAACATGGAGATCGCGCGGACTGCGCCGCCTGCGGGGCTGAAGCGTCACGTCATCGATGGTATCTTGGGGAAGGGACTGCCGAGGATCCTGTTCTGCGTCTTCGCGCGGATCGCCGCCCGGTTCGCGGACCGGACGGCGGCTGCGCCAATCGATTAGCGAATGCGGCGACATGAATACGTCATTCTTTCAGGAATTGCTCAGCGGCATCGCCGAACGCGGCCGCCAGTTGATCGACCTGTCCATCGGCGGTCACGCCGATTCGATCGAGGAGCTGTCACGCGCGCTGATGTCCTCGCGGGGCGAGGCGGCCGGCGTGGCGCTGGCGCGGCGCATCCTCAACGCCTATGCGGCGCTTGCCCGCGAGCAGCGGCTGGCGTTCTTCCAGTTCCTCGATGAGGCGTTCACGCCCGATTCGCAGCGCGTGCGCGAAGCCGCCGAGCAATATCTGAACGCGCCGGGCGAGACCACGCTGCAAGAGCTGGCGCGCAGCGTCGAACCGCCGATGCAGGAGTTCTTGCGCCGGCTGAACATGGCGCCGGGCGCGACCGCCGAGATCGTCGCCATGCGCACCGACTTGCTCGACTTCGCGAAGGAGCATCCCGAGCTGGAGGCCGTGGACGCGAATTTCCGCGCGCTGTTCAACTCGTGGTTCAACCGCGGCTTTCTCGTGCTCCAGCGCATCGACTGGTCGACGCCGGCGAACATTCTGGAGAAGATCATCCGCTATGAGGCGGTGCACCAGATCAAGGACTGGAGCGATCTGCGCCGCCGGCTCGATCCGCGCGACCGGCGCTGCTACGCCTTTTTCCACCCATCGCTGATCGATGAGCCGCTGATCTTCGTGCAGATCGCGCTGAGCGAGGGCATCCCCGGCTCGATTCAGGAGCTTTTGTCCGAAGAAAGCAAGATGGACGACGCGCGCGAGCCATCGACGGCGGTGTTCTATTCCATCTCCAACTGCCAGAAGGGGCTGGCGGGCATCTCGTTCGGCAACTTCCTCATCAAGCAGGTGGCCGCCGATCTGCAAAAGGAAATCCCCTCGCTGCGGACCTTCGTCACGCTGTCGCCGCTGCCCGGCTTCCGCCGCTGGCTGGAGCGCGCGCGCGAGGGCCACGAGCTTGACTACCTCACCGAGGCGCAGCGCGCCGCGCTGGAGATCGCCGATAACGACCACTGGTGGAGCGACGAGGAGCGCGCGGAGGCCCTGCGTCCGGTGCTGATGGCGGCCTGCGCGCATTATCTGCTGCTCGCCAAGAACAGCGGGGGCCTGCCCGCCGATCCGGTCGCGCGGTTTCATCTGGGCAACGGCGCGCGGCTGGAGCGGATCAACTGGCTCGGCGACGTGTCGGAGAAGGGGCTGCGCGAATCGCACGGCCTGATGGTCAACTACCAGTATGTGCTCAAGGACATCGAGCGCAACCACGAGGCGCTTGTGAATCACGGCGCGATCGCCGCGTCGAAAGCCGTGCGCGGCCTGTTGTTGACCAGCGAATCGTCGAAAGCCCTCGTCGCCACGGG
>CAZINX010000006.1:141276-171030 GCA_964540795.1 uncultured Hyphomicrobiaceae bacterium
CGCCCCCGTCCGCGCGCCGTTTTCCACACCTCATGCGCGCTGATGCAGAAAAACCACAACTTTTAGGTGTTTCCCGCTCAGGTTGCTGATTATGATTGAAGCAACCTGAGCCGCGCGGTACGCCTGCTTCTGCAACCTGAGGATGCGGCATAGGGCGTGGCTCCCGTTAGGCGCGTCCCAAGCTTGAGGGCAAGCGCACAACAAAAGCGCGTCGACCTCTGCACGGATCAACTGACTGCAACCACCGAGTGGAGAAAAGGATGACCGGGGGACTTATGAAATCGACAAGCACTTACGCACTGGCCGCGGCGGCCGGCCTGTTCGCCGGCGCGCTGGCGATCTCGCCGGCGAAAGCGGCCGATCTGGGCGGCGACTGCTGCGCGGATCTGGAGGAGCGGGTCGCCGAGCTTGAGGCCACCACGGTCCGCAAGGGCAACCGCGTGGTCTCCGTCCAGCTTTACGGCCAGGTCAACAAGGCCCTGCTGTTCTGGGATGACGGCGTCGACAGCGACGTGTACGTCGTCGACAACGACTACTCCGGCACGCGGATGGGCCTGCGCGGCGAGGGCAATATCCAGCCGGGCTGGGATGCCGGCTACCGGATCGAGTTCCAGTTCCGCGATGCGCAGCTGACCGGGGTGTCGCAGAACAACGACGACACCGACGACGGCATCACATTCCGCATCTTCGACACCTACATCAATAGCGAGCGGTTCGGCCGCGTCTCGCTGGGCCAGGGCGACACGGCCTCGAACGGCATCACCGAGATCAATCTCGGCGGCGCGCCGGTCGACTCCAGCTGGGCCGCCACCGTCAACCAGAGCTTCTTCATCCGCGGCACGAGCGTGAACAACACCCGCGGCGTCTCTCCAGGCGTTGAGGGCATCACCTGGAGCGATGTAATCAGCAACCAGGACGGCCTGAGCCGCGACGATCGCATCCGCTACGATACGCCGACGCTGTACGGCTTCATCCTGTCCACCTCCTGGGGCGACAACGACATCGCCGACGTCGCGCTGCGCTTCTCCAAGGAGTGGAACTCGATCCGCTTCGCGGCCGGCGCGGCCTACTGGTACAACGGCCAGGGCAACGACTTCGTCGATGGCGGTCCGGCGATCACCGGCTACGGCGGTTCGGCCTCCGTCATGCATTCGCCGACCGGCCTGTATCTCTCCGGCGCGTATTCGGTCCAGGACCCGGACAAGTTTACGACCAATAGCCCGTATTTCTGCGAGAATTCCGAGGACGAGCTGGTGGGTGATACCTGTATCGACCGTTCTAATGATTCGGCCGATAACGACGAAGCATTCGTCGATGCTGAGCGCGCTACTTCGCAGGAGTTCAACGAGGATGAAAAGTTCTGGTACGTCCAGGGCGGCGTCACCAAGAACTGGACCGGCTACGGCGCGACGACGTTCTATGTCGATTATGCCGAAGCCAGGGACCTCGGTCTCGGCACCTTCACCGCGCTCGGCACGAACGATGGCGGCGTCGCCGTGCCGGATGACGTCCTTGTCGACAGCAAGGTCGAAAAGATCGGCGTCGGCTTCAACCAGGACTTCGACTCCGCCGGCGCGCAGGTCTACATCCTCGCCGACTGGTATGAGGCGGACCTGACCTTCGAGGATCGCGCCGCTGATGGTTTTGGCGAAGGTGAGGCTGAACCTGGTGACGCCAGCCCGGACGATTGGTTCTCCGTCGTCACCGGTATGCGCATCCAGTTCTGATCTCGCGTTTCCTCCTCTCTAGCGGGGCCGCCGGTGAAAAGCCGGCAACCTTGGGGCCATCTTCGGATGGCCCCTTTTTTGCGCCTCCGCCCCCGCGTGGCGCCAGCGGGCGTCATTACCGGGTTTAACCCGGTAATCCAGACGTCATGCAAAAGCGATAATGGCTGGATCACCGGGGCGAGCCCGGTGATGACGAAAGATTGGTCACTGGCGAGTGACGCAATCCAGCTTCGGGCCACAGCGCTGGTTTGCTTCGGCCCTTCGGGCCTCGCAAAGACGTTCCCCCCAGTGTCATCCCGTGCCCCGGCTCGGGGGCCGGGACAGGCGCGCTGCGGCATGAAATGACGTCGCGCAGACACGGGATCGCTTGCCGCTTTTGTCGCCCCTGCTGCAGATCCCGCGTTAGCAGCGCACCACTTTGTGCTGCGCAGCACAGGGAATGACGGTAAAGCTGCGCCGTGCCGCCTTCCGCCAGTGTCATCCCGTGCCCCGGCTCGGGGGCCGGGACAGGCGCGCTGCGGCATGAAATGACGCTGCGCAGACACGGGATCGCTTGCCGGCATGAACCGGGTGCGATCCCGGATCAGCGCAGCACCGCTTCGCGCTGCGTCGCGCTTGCCCCGGCCAAGGAGCCGGGGTCCGCGATGACACGAGGTTCAGCAGCGCGCCACGTTGTGCTGTGCGGCACGCGGGATGACGGCGAAGCCGCGCCGGCCCGCCGCCGCGCCCGAAAGGTTGCGGATTGTTAACGACCGGCGCGCGCGATCACGCTATAGGCTGCACGATGGCCATAACGGCCCTTCGGCAATTCACCAGGCGATGGGAGAAAAGTGACATGACCGCGAATGTCGGACGCATCGACCGGATCATCCGCGCGGTCGCCGGCGTGGTCCTGCTGGCGCTCGGCCTTGGCTATCTCGGCGCGGGCGTGGCGACGCCGTGGGACTGGGTGCTTGGCATCGTCGGCGCGGTGCTGCTGGCTACCTCGGTGTTCAGCATCTGCCCGGCCTATGCGCTGCTGGGCGTGCGCACCTGCGAGCAATAAGCGCGATCCGAAAAGCATGTCCCGGCCTCCGAGCCGGGATGGGCGCGGTTTTCGGATAAATCGCGCGTCAGAATAAGCGCGATCAGAAAAGCATGTCCCGGCCTCCGAGCCGGGATGGGTGCGGTTTTCGGATAAGTCGCGCGTCAAAAAAGCCGCGCGGCCACTGGCGCGGAGAGTGGGCGTGCGTTAAGCGCCAGCTTGATTTATGGCGTAGTCGGGTCGGTCGTCGTCGTCGCGAGCGCAGCGAAGCGATCCAGCCGCAAACGCGTTGGCCAGCTTCTGGATTGCTTTGGCCTGACGGCCGCGCAATGACATCGCGACCCGGGAGCGCTGGCCGAAAGCCGAAGCTCACCCGCGCGCTGCTACCCGCGGATCACGCCGCCGGTCGCCTTTTGCACCGCCTGAACGATGCGCTTGCCCACCGCGTCGATCTCGTCGTCGGTCAGCGTCTTCTCGCGCGGCTGCAGCGTCACCTCGACCGCCAGCGACTTCTTGCCCTTGCCAAGCGCCTCCTCGCTCTCGAACACGTCGAACACGCTGGCCTCGGCAATCAGCTTCTTGTCCGCGCCGCGTGCGGCTGTGAGCACATCGCCCGCCGCCACATCCTTGTCGACGACGAAGGCGAAGTCGCGCGTCACCGCCTGCAGATCGCTCAGCTCCAGCGGCGGGCGCTGCGTGCCTTTGCGCTTCGGTTTTGGCAGCGCGTCCAGATAGATCTCGAAGGCCACGACCGGCAGCGCCACATCGAGCTGCTGCGCCGCGCCCGGATGCACCGCGCCAAAGCACCCCAGCCGGGTCTTCGGCCCAAGCTGAATCGCCGCCGACTGCCCTGGATGGAACCAGTCCGGGACCTCGCGCGACAGTTTCAGCGTCGCTGTTGACAGCCCCAGCGCCTCCAGCAGCGCAAGCGCGTCCGCCTTCGCGTCGATCCACGACACCGCCGCGCCGCTCTCCTCCCAGTGCCGCCCAGCGCCCTGAAGCCGCGCGGTCCCTGTGCGCACGCCGGCCACTGCCATCACCTGATCGCCCGGCTGGTCGCCGTGATAGACATTGCCGACCTCGAACAGCGCGGCGTCGCGAAAACCCCGGTTGGCGTTGTTGCGCGCGGCGCTCAGCAAACCCGGCAGCAGGCTCGGGCGCATGTGCGACATGTCGGTCGAGATCGGGTTGGCCAGCTCCAGTTCGCGCTGCCCGCCGCCGAACACCTCCGCCTGCGCCTTCGGGATGAACGCCCAGTTCACCGCCTCCGCCATGCCCCGCGCGGCCAGCAGCCGCCGCGCCCTCGGGATGCGACGCTGCACCGGCGTCAGCACCGGCCTGGCCACGCCCGAATCGCGCGGCAGCGGCGCGAGCGGCACCTGATCAACGCCGGCGATGCGGATCACCTCCTCGACCAGATCGGCGCTCGCCCCGACATCGGGCCGCCAGCCCGGCGCCTTCACATCAAGCGACGGCTCCCGCCCGGAAATCTTGAAGCCGAGCTTGGTCAGCGTCTTGGTGATCTGCGCGGGCTTCAGGTCCACGCCGGTCAGCCGCTTCACCTCGCGCGTGTCGAACGAGATCATGCGCCCCGTCGGCGGCGCGGCCCCGGCCTGCTCCAGCTTGCTTGGGCTTCCGCCGCACAGTTTCAGGATCATCGCCGTGGCGAGGTTCGCGCCCAGCGTGTGCGAGGCCGGGTCGATGCCGCGCTCGAAGCGGTAGCGGGCGTCGGACTGAATGCCGGTCTTGCGTCCCGTCATTGCCGTGCGAACCGGGTCGAAATGCGCAGATTCGATGAAGACGTTCGTGGTGTCTTCTGTGCAGCCGGTCTCCGCCCCGCCGATCACGCCGCCGAGGCCCAGCACGCCGCGATCATCGGCGATCACGCACATGCTCTCGTCGACCTCGTATTCGGCGTCGTCGAGCGCCAGAAATGTCTCACCCGCCTTGCCGAGCCGCGCGCGGATCGCCCCGCGCAGCTTGTCGGCGTCATAGACGTGCAGCGGCCGCGCGCGGTCGTAGGAGATGTAGTTGGTCACGTCGACCAGCGCGTTGATCGGGCGCAGACCGATGGCTTTGAGACGTTTTTGCAGCCAATGCGGGCTGGGGCCGTTCTTCACGCCGCGGATAAGCCGCCCGGTGAAGACGGGGCAGGCATCGGCATGTTCTGGCGCGAATTCCAGCAGGATGTCCACGGGGCAATCGAACTCGCCCTCGCCTTCATAGCCGCGGTCGCTGCGTTTCAGCTTGCCCAGCCCCGCCGCGGCCAGATCGCGCGCAACGCCGCGCACGCCCAGGCAGTCGGGCCGGTTCGGCGTGATGGCGATATGGATCATGGGGTCGTCCAGCCCGGCCGCTTCGGCATAGGGCGCGCCGACGCGGCTGGCGAGTTTCTTGGGCAGCTCGATGATGCCGTCGTGCTCGTCGGATAGCTGCAGCTCGCGCTCGGAGCACAGCATCCCCGAGGACTCGACGCCGCGAATGCTCGCCTTGGACAGCGTTATGTCCGTGCCGGGAATATACGAGCCGGGCGGCGCAAACACGCCGATCATGCCGGCCCTGGCGTTTGGCGCGCCGCAGACGACCTGCACCGTCTCTGTCCCGGTGTCGACCTGGCAGACCTTCAGCTTGTCGGCGTTCGGGTGCTTCTCGCATTCCAGCACGCGCGCCACAGAGAAGGGCGCGAGCTTCTCCGCCGGATCGGCGATCTCCTCGACCTCCAGCCCGATCAGGTCGAGCGCGGCGCGCATGTCATCGAGGCTCGCCTCGGTCTGCAGATGATCCTTGAGCCAGGAGAGCGTGAATTTCATCGGCTCAGACCCCCGGCGAGCGTCGGCGTATCGAGCATCGAAAAGCCGTAATGGCGCAGCCAGCGCAGATCGCTGGCGAACATCGTGCGCAGGTCCGGGATGCCGTATTTCAGCATGGTAATGCGGTCCAGCCCCATGCCGAAGGCGAAGCCCTGATATTTCGCCGGGTCCAGCCCGACGTTGCGCAACACGTTGGGATGCACCATCCCGCAGCCCAGGATTTCCAGCCAGGCGTCCTGCTTGCCGATCGCCTCCGCGCTGATGTCCACCTCCATCGACGGCTCGGTGAAGGGGAAGTGCGAGGCGCGGTAGCGCATCTTCACGTCATCGACCTCGAAGAAGGCGCGGCAAAACTCTTCCAGCACCCAGCGCAGATGGCCCATATGGGTCGTCTCGTCGATCACCAGCCCCTCGACCTGGTGAAACTGCGGCGTGTGCGTCTGGTCGGAGTCGGAGCGGTAGACGCGCCCCGGCGCGATGATGCGCATTGGCGGCTTGCGCTCCTGCATCGCGCGGATCTGCACCGGGCTGGTATGGGTGCGCAGAACGAGGCGCGAGCCGTCGTCCTTCGGGTGGAAATAGAAGGTGTCGTGCTCCTGCCGGGCCGGATGCTCCGCCGGGATGTTGAGCTTGGTGAAGTTGTTCTCGTCCGTCTCGATGTCCGGGCCTTCGGCGACCTCGAAGCCCATATCGGCGAAGATTTCCGTCACCTCGTCCCAGACCTGGCTGAGCGGGTGGATGCGCCCCTCAAGCTGCGGGCCGAGGCGCACAGGCAGCGTCACATCGGCCTTCTCACGCGCCAGCTTTTCCGCCAGCTCGCGGTCCTTCAACTCGGCCTTGCGCGCCTCGATCTCATCACTGACCTTGCGCTTGAGCTTGTTCGCGGCCTTGCCGAAGGTCTGCTTTTGCTCCGGCGGCAGGCCGCCGATCTGTTTGGTGAGCGCCTGGATTTCGCCGCTCTTGCCCAGCAACGCGACGCGCACGTCTTCCAACTCCGCGAGCGAAGCGGCGCCGCGCACCCTCTTTAAAGCGGATTTTTCCAGCGCCTTGAGGTCCTCGCCGGATGCGGTTGCGACGCTCATCGTGGTCCCGTTCGGTGCATGTGTGGTCGAAGCCGCCCGCAAGCGGGCGCGCTCAGGCGCTGACGGCGTCGCGCGCCTTGGTCACGAGCGAGGCGAAGGCGTCCGGCTCGCGCACGGCCAGATCGGCCAGCACCTTGCGATCCACCTCAATGCCGGCTTTCGACAGGCCGTGGATGAAGCGGCCATAGGTCATCCCGTGTTCGCGCGCCGCCGCATTGATACGCTGAATCCATAGAGCGCGGAAGTTGCGCTTGCGGGTCTTGCGGTCGCGATAGGCGTATTGCCCGGCTTTTTCAACAGCCTGGTTGGCAATGCGGAAGGTATTCTTGCGCCGGCCATAATAGCCTTTTGCCGCCTTGATGACCTTGCGGTGACGAGCGTGCGTGGTCACGCCGCGTTTGACACGAGCCATTTCTGAAACTCCTTGAAGTCAGGATGTCGCGCGTTTGCCGCGCCGCGTCCTAGCGCTTGGCGTAGGGGAGAAACTTCTTGACGATCCGCGCGTCGCACTCCTCCAGAATGCGCGTGCCGCGCGCCTGGCGGATGAACTTGTTGCTGCGCTTGATCATGCCGTGGCGCTTGCCCGCGTGCTGGGTGCGGACCTTGCCGGTCGCCGTCAGGCGAAATCGTTTCTTCGCCCCGCTTTTGGTCTTGAGTTTGGGCATTTGCTTTCCTTTTGATGTCTGAAACGGGCCCAACAAGCCCGGCCGTCGTTCGCGCGACGTCAAGGTCTGCGCCGCTTTGCTTTGGTGAAAAGCGCTAAAAGCCGCCTCGGCATGCCCTGTACGCCGGACGGCTTAACGGTGCGTGAAACTATAACCAATCGCCATGCCGCGCAAGGGGCTTCGCGCCGCGAAAAAGGGCGCTTTTATGCGCCGCAGCGTGACGTTTCCGCGCCAGCGCCAGCGAAAATGCGATCCGCCCGCGCGGAAGCCCTTGCGGTATGTGCGGCGCTGCGCCTAAAGGCTTCAGGCGCGCGGTGCGCCTATGGCGAAAAAATGTGGGCGAATGGCTATGCTTTTCAAGGTGAAACGGGTTTGGCTTGCGGCGCTGGTTGTGGGCCTTGGTTGTCTGGCGGCGTCCGGCGCTCAGGCGCGCGAATGCACGCGGCTGGCCTTCTCGGTGAACGACTACGGCATCGAGATCCCGCGACGGGACTCTCAGCGCCTGCTCGATGAGTACATCAAGGAGTGGACCGCCGAGCGCGGCATCGAGAATTATACCGTCGGCGAGAAGGACGTGACCTGCGAGCTGTTCATCGACCTGATCCTCTTCGACGAGCACACCTGCCGCGCCGAAGCGCCGGTCTGCTGGTAAGTCTGCCCCGGCAATCAGGCTGCGCAGGGAGCCGGCCTGTTTGCGTTTTGCGCCACGGTCCTTTTATTTGCCCTCGAAACTCTCTATATTGGGAGGCGTCAGCGTAGCTGACTATGGCGATAAACGGTCGTCGGAATAAGCCCATCGGACCCGGGGGCAGTACCCGGCGCCTCCACCACAAACCCGCCGATCGAGGCGCGCTGCTATGGCGGCCGCGGGTTTCTGATGGGGGCGAACCAGGATCGACGAGGGTGTAAAGGACGGACTTTCGCCCGGCATGGCACCGCCGTTACAGGGCCAAAAAGAGTAGTTGCGAATGACAACACTGCTCCGGTTGCTCAGGCTGCGTAAGGCAGCTTAGGCACCGAAATTCAAAGTCCTGGGCACTAAGCACGCTCAGGCGCGGTTCGGAGGGCACCGGGCAACAGAAGCCCTCCATTTTATGATGTGCCAGCCTGTGTGGGCACGCTGATTGCAGCCTGGTCTGGAAGATGCCCAACGACGAATTTCGTTACGACATTCTTGCGCAGGAGGCACTCCGCGGCGTCGTGCGCACAGTGTTGCGCCGGGTCGAGAAACGCGGCCTTCCGGGCGACCACCATTTCGTCATCACCTTCGACACCACCGCGCCGGGCGTCTCGCTGTCCAAGCGGCTGGTCGATCGTTATCCCCAAGAGATGACGATCGTCATCCAATATCAGTTCTGGGGCCTGAAGGTTTATGAGAACGCCTTCGAGATCGGCCTGTCCTTCAACAACGTGCCCGAGACGCTCGTCATCCCGTTCCGCGCGATGACGAGCTTCCAGGACCCGAGCGTCGGCTTCATGCTGCAGTTCGGCGGGCTTGGGGCGCTGGGCGAGTCGGCCGCGCGCGAAGAGTCGGAAAGCGGGATCGCGCCGGGCGAGGAGACACCGGCTCCGGCCGGTTCGAAGCTGCCAAGCCCCGCCGAACCGGCGCTTCCCCAATTGAGCGAACCCGCGCTCGCAGGCGCTGGCGAGCCGGCAGGCGAGTTGTCGAAATCCGCATCGGCCACCAAAGACGAGGGTGAGAAAGCGGACAAGGACGACGACGCTGGCGAGCAGAACAAAGGCGCCGAAGTGGTCCACCTCGACGCCTTCCGCAAGAAATAGCGCGGCAAGCCTTTCCTACAAATTGGTATAGTTCGGACCGCCGCCGCCCTCCGGCGGAACCCAGTTGATGTTCTGCGGCGGGTCCTTGATGTCGCAGGTCTTGCAGTGCACGCAGTTCTGCGCGTTGATCTGAAACTTCATCCCGTTTTCCGTCGAGACCACCTCATAAACCGCCGCCGGGCAGTAACGCTGCGCCGGCTCGTCGAATTTCGGCAGGTTTTCCTCGATCGGGATTGACTCGTCGCTCAGCACCAGATGAACCGGCTGATCCTCCTCGTGGTTCGTGCCTGACAGATAAACCGATGACAGCCGGTCGAATGTCAGAACGCCGTCCGGTTTCGGATAGTCGATCGGCTGGAACTGCGAGGCGGGCTTGAGCGTCTCGTGGTCGGGCTTGCCGTGACCGAGCGTGTAGTTGAGGAATGGCATCAGCGTATTCAGCCACATATCCGCGCCGCCCAGCGCGGTGCCCAGCCGCGTGCCGAATTTCGACAAGAGCGGTTTGACGTTTCGCACCTTCTTGAGGTCCTTGGCGATCGCGCTGGTTTCGTAAGCGCGCTCATAGGCCTCCAGCCGGTCGTTCGCGCGCCCCTCGCTCACCGCCTCGAACGCCGCCTCGGCCGCGAGGATGCCCGACAGCATGGCGTTGTGCGACCCCTTGATGCGCGGCACGTTCACGAAGCCCGCGCTGCAGCCGATCAGCGCGCCGCCGGGGAAGGTGAGTTGCGGCACGGACTGATACCCGCCCTCGCTGATCGCCCGCGCGCCGTAGCCAATGCGCTTGGCGCCTTCCAGCATCGGCGCGATGGCAGGGTGGGTCTTGAAGCGCTGCAACTCGTCGAACGGCGAAATATACGGGTTCTCGTAGTTCAGATGCACGACGAAGCCGACCGAGGCCAGGTTTTCGCCCCAGTGATAGATGAACGAGCCGCCGCCGGTGCGGTCATCGAGCGGCCAGCCCAGCGTGTGCTGCACCAGGCCCGGCTGATGTTTCTCCGGCGGCAACTCCCAAAGCTCCTTGATGCCGATGCCGTATTTCTGCGGCTCGCGGCCCTCATTCAGGTGGAATGCGCGGATCAGCCGCTTGGCAAGCGAGCCGCGCACGCCCTCGGCGACCAGCGTGTATTTGCCGTGCAGTTCGATGCCGCGCTCGAAGCCGGGCTTGGGCTGGCCGCTTGAGTCGAGGCCCATATCGCCGGTTGCGACGCCGATGACCGACCCCTCGCTGTCGGTGACCAGTTCGCTCGCCGCGAAACCCGGATAAACCTCCACGCCCAGCTCTTCGGCCTGCTCGCCAAGCCAGCGGCAGACATTCCCGAGGCTGACAATGTAGTTGCCGTGATTGTTCATCAGCGGCGGCATGGCGAAGTTCGGCAGGCGGATCGCGCTCTTCTCGCGCAGATACAAGAAGCGATCGTCAGTGACAGGCGTATCCAGCGGCGCGCCTTTTTCGCGCCAGTCCGGGATGAGCGTGTCCAGCCCGATCGGATCGACAACCGCGCCCGAGAGGATATGCGCGCCCACTTCCGAGCCTTTTTCCAGCACGACGACGGAGATGTCCTGATCCTTTTCGGCCGCAAGCTGCTTGAGCCGTATCGCGGCGGACAGACCGGCCGGGCCGGCCCCCACGATCACGACGTCGAACTCCATCGCTTCGCGTTCGGGCAACTGCGTGTCTTGTTCGCTCATGGAAACTCCCTGTTGAATGCCCGGAGATACTTGCGGGCCGCGCCGGCGTCAATGCGTCAAGTCCGCTTGCGCCGGGCCGGTTTTCCGCGGCACAGTATCACCGCTACGGGGGCATTGAATGGCGCGATGCGACCTGCGCTTGGCGCGGGGGCGGCACGCCGCCGGATTGGCAGAGACGATGGCTGACATCTCCCACGCCGAAAAGGTGCGCGCGATGCTCGCTTGGTATCAGGCTATGGGCGTGGACGAGGCCGTGGCCGATGCGCCGCTCGACTGGGCCGAGGCGCGGTTCGAGCTGCCCCGGCCGGCGCAGAAGCCCGCACAGAATACCGCCGGCGCACTGGCGGATATCCATTCGCTGGAAGCGCTGCGCAACGCGGTTGCCGGCTTCGACGGCTGTGGCCTCAAGCGCACCGCGAAATCGCTCTGTTTCGCGCGTGGCAACCCGGAGGCCCGCGTCATGCTCATCGGCGAAGCGCCGGGCCGCGATGAGGATCTGCGGGGCCAGCCCTTCGTCGGCCGCGCGGGCCAGCTTCTCGACCGGATGCTGCGGGCGATCGCGCTCGATCCCGATGACGCCTACATCACGAACATCGTTTACTGGCGGCCGCCTGGCAACCGCAACCCCTCGCCGCAGGAGGTCGAGGCGTGCCGCCCGTTTCTGACCCGGCAGGTCGAACTGGTCGCGCCGGAGATCATTGTGCTGCTCGGCGGCCCGGCGGCGGAGCAAATCCTCGGCGTTACCGAAGGAGTCAAGAAGCTGCGCGGGAAGTGGCGGGACATCACGATCGGCGCTCATCAGTGCCGTGCGATCGCGACCCTTCATCCAGCCTATCTTCTCCGCACACCGCTGGGCAAGCGGCTCGCCTGGCGCGACCTGCTGATGATCCGCGACGCGCTTGACGGCAACGGCTAGAGTATTGCTTGCCTCGCTGGCAAATCCGTCTTTGCTAGCGTAGCGACCCAATCCAGCCCAGAGCGCTGGCGCCAGCTTGCTTCGAGTTGACGGCCTCGCAACAACCACCCCATGGTCATTGCCGGAACCCGATCCGGCAATCCAAAACTGTCCTTCAGCGACTCGCTGGATCACCGGATCACGTCCGGTGATGACGTTGATGGTGGCCGCTCAAAGCAGCTTGCGGACCTCGGCGCGCAAATAAGGCACGACCTCATGCGCGAACCACGGGTTGCGCTTGAGCCAGGCCGTGTTGCGCCAGGACGGGTGCGGCAGCGGCAGACAGCGCGGCCGCTCAACACGCTCAACGTAGCGCCGCCAGTCGGCCACCGTCTCGGTCAGCGTCCGCTGCGCGTTGCCGCCCAGATGCCACCTCTGCGCGTACTGCCCGATCAGCAGGATCAGGTCGAAGCGGGGCAGGGCGTCGAACAGCGCGGCGCGCCATATCCGCGCGCACTCCTTGCGCGGCGGCAGGTCCCCGCCTTTGCCGTTCGTGCCGGGGAAGCAGAAGCCCATCGGCACGATGGCTACGCGGCTTTCGTCATAGAACTCTTCGCGCGTCATGCCCATCCAGCCGCGCAGCCGGTCGCCGGACGGATCGTTGAACGGGATGCCGGTTGAGTGGACGCGCGTGCCGGGCGCTTGCCCGCAGACGCATAGCCGCGCGGTCGAACTCACTCTCAGCACGGGACGCGGCGCGTGCGGCAGCGGCGTGCCCTCCGGCTCCTCGACGCAGACGCGGCAGGCCCGGATGCGCGCGACCAGCGCTTCCAGCCGCTCACTCATGGGCGCGGTCAAAGCTCCAGAACCATGCCGTCCTCGGCGAGCTTGCAGCGCCGATCCGTGACCTGGTCCCGGCGCGCCAGCATGTCATCGCCCATATGCGTGAGCAGCACCTGTTTCGCGCCGATCGCGTCCAGGTTGCGGGCTATGGTCAGATAGTCCAGATGCATCTCCAGCGGGTAGTCGTACTGGAAGCATTCCATGATGTAGAGATCGGCGTCGCGCCCGGCCTCGATCACCGTGTCGACCCACCCGGTGTCGCCCGTGAAGGCCAGCACCTTGTTCTCCAGCGCAAAGCGTAGCGCGTAGGAGGGCGCGCCGGAGTAATGCCGGACCTCAAACGGCGTGACGCTCACGCCGCCGGCCCTCGTTGTCTCGCGCGCGCTCAACGGGATGAAAGTCATGTCGAACTCGCGCTGATGCTCGGTGATGAGCGGGAACATGGCCTCGCAAGCGATGTGAAAGCGCGCCTCCAGCTCTGCCGGTCCAACCAGCGTCAGCGGCCTGGTGCGCTTCGCGATGAACAGCGCGTCGATCAGGACGAAGGGCAGGCCGGCGAAATGATCCCCGTGCAGATGGCTGATGAAGATCGTGTCGACGTCATTCGTGCTCAGCCCGGACCTTTTGAGCGAGATCAGCGCCGATGCGCCGCAGTCGATGAGGAAGCCCGTCTCCCCGCTCTGCACGTGAAAGCAGGTATTGAGCCGCCCGCCGGAGCCGAAGGCGTCGCCGCTGCCCGTGATCGTGAGTTTCATCCGCTCAAATCCCTGCCTGCGCAACGCTTTCGCGCGCGTTGACCGCCTCGTACCAGCGCGCGAGATGGTCCAGCCCCTCGGGCCGCTCCATGCGCGCCGGCTTCATGAAACCCACCGCCACGAAGGCGGTGATGTCGGCGACCGTGAATGTTGCCCCTGCGACATAATCATTCTCCGCGAGCCGGTCATTCAGCAAACGCAAGCCGCGCGCGGCGCGTTCGCGGTTGACTTGCGCCCAGTCTGGAAGTTGCGGCGTCTCCAGCACGGCCATGCGAGGATGGGTATGGCGGAAAACGTTGGCGACCGGCCGGAACAGGCTGAATTCCATGTGCCGGTTCCACATCTCGACGCGCGCGGCCTCCAGCGGCTCGCGGCCGAACAGCGGCGGTTCTGGCTGAAGCGCCTCCAGATAGCGGCAAATGGCGACCGTCTCGCTCACGGCCGCGCCATCGTCGAGCACCAGAACCGGCACGCCGCCATAGGGGTTTAGCTGCTGGAACCATGCGCTCTTATGCTCGCCGGCGAGCAGGTCGATGTTCCGATAGGCGATGTCCAGCCCCTTTTCGGCGGCGAAAATGCGGACCCGCCGCGGGTTCGGCGCGCCGCGCGCTTCAATGATTTTCACTTGCGACAGCCTCCCCGCCTCCTGTTTCGCCAAGCAGCGCGCCCGGCCCGCATTAGCGCCAAACTGATGCATTCTGCCTCGCGAACTTTCGCAGATTGTGGAATTTGAACCTGCGCGTAAACCCTCTGTTAGGCATTCTCACCGAAAACTGAACCAGGTCGGCTCGGCGCCTTCATCCGGTCAGTGACCGCGATTATCGTCCCGGGCTTTCCGGCAGTCACCAGCGGCTTTCGCGCCGCGCCAAACCGGCTTTGCGACGAGATGAGTGTGGACCGAGCCGCCGAAGCGGTCTTCGACGGAGAAGGCCGCCCAGTTCCCCGAGTTTTGTTCCGAGGCAGCGATGACCGCCGCGCCTCACTCTCCGGCGACGACGCCGTTGATCCCCGGCACTTCGAGTATGAGCGGCTGCGAATGTTCGCGGCCAATGAGCTGGCCGCATGGCCGGCCATGCCGCTGCTTGCGCTGGTGGTGTGCCTCGCGCTGGTGAACTGGGCGCCCATCGAACAACTCGGCCTGTGGCTGGCCGCCGTGCTGATGGCCAAGGGGATCGTGCTGGCGCTGTGCCGGCAACTGGAGAACGGACCGGCAGATGCGGATGGCTGGCGCGGCAAGCTCTGGGCCGCCGAGTTCCTCTATGGCATGACCTGGGCGGGGCTGGCCTTCGTCGACATTACAAGCCATCACCAGGCGGCCTATTTCCTCATCTTCGCCGCCTTCGTGATTGTGGTGGCGAGCCGCATGATCTTTGCCTCGACTGTTGTATCGCTGCTGTATCCGGGCACGATACCGCTGACGGCCGCGCTCGTCCTGCACTCGGCGCTGATGGGCGACATGTTCCATTTCTCGCTGGCGATGGTCGCCACGGCGATCCACGTCTACTTCATTCTGCTGGCGCGCGGGTTGAACGCGACGCTGCTGGACATGCTCTCCTATCGCGCGCAGAAGGACGCGCTGATCGCCGAACTGGAGCAATCCAGGGCCATTTCCGACGAAGCGCGCCGGCGCGCGGAAAACGCCAGCATGGCGAAATCGCGCTTCCTGGCCACCATGAGCCATGAGTTGCGCACCCCGCTGAACGCCATCCTCGGCTTTTCCGAGGTGATGAAGGACGAGGTGCTCGGCCCGCACTCCACTCCCGCGTACCGCAACTACGCCGCCGACATCTACGACAGCGGCCAGCATCTGCTTCATCTCATCAATGAAATCCTCGATCTGTCGCGAATCGAGGCGGGCCGCTATGAACTCAACGAAAGCCGCGTGCCGCTGGCCGAGGTCATGGAGGATTGCCGGCGGTTGATGATCATGCGCGCGGAGGAGAAGGGCATCGAGTTTGTCGAGGACTATGACGGGATGCCCGAGGCGATCAACGCGGACGATCGCGCCTTGCGCCAGATCTGCCTGAACCTGCTCTCCAATGCCATCAAGTTCACGCCGCGCGGCGGTGCCGTGACCCTGCGGTGTAGCGTCAACGCGGCGAGCGAGCCGTTCCTGAGCGTGTCCGACAACGGCCCCGGCATCCCGGAGGCCGAGGTGCCGCTGGTGCTCCGCTCCTTCGGTCAGGGGACTTTCGCGCGGGAGAACGCCGAAGGCGGCAGCGGCCTTGGCTTGCCCATCGTGAAGGGGCTGGCGGAGCTGCATGGCGGGCGCCTCGAACTCGACACGCGCGAGGGCCACGGCACGACCGCGACGGTTCTGTTCGACCGCAAGCGCCTTGCCGGGATGTCAAATAATGACGCGCCGGATCAGCGCGAAAATGGCCGCCTCTCCAAGGAAAACGCGGCCTGAGCGCGCCGTTTTCAAGTCATTCTTTACGATAAGCGCGTGAATAGGCGTCTTCTGCGCCCGTAATGGGCGGGTTTTCCCGTTGCGGCGCGATGCGCTTGGGCTATGCTGAAAGTCCATGGACGGGCTCGGCCCGGCTTGAGGAGGTGGTCAGCGACCGCGGCCAGCACTCCAAGAATTTGTCAAACAACTTATCAAAAGTTCGTTGTATAAATTGACGCTGCAAAGTGCTCGATGCGCCATTGCGCCGTTAAACTGCAAATCCGCCGCGATTGACTGCGCAGATTGATTCGCAACTTTGCTTTTGCGGGATGGCAGGTGTTCATAACTCATCTTTCCGCAACGCCGGCGCTTGCGCGAATTTGTCCGTTTGACTGTCGGCGGGAACGGGTGTAACGTCCATAATGAAATTTGCACGCCACCTGTCCCAACGGCATCAACCGAGGGGTGAGCGCCATCGCCCGTCCAGACACGACGCATTTGCGCCACCGCATGGCGCACCTGGTTTGGCCGCTAGCCGCCTCAAGTGGTGTCATTGAGACGTCATCAACACAAACGCGCGAGACGGATGAGCTACAAGATCACCGCAGAGAACGTCTACAAGATTTTCGGCCCCGAGCCCGAGCGCGCGCTGGAATTGTCCCGGCAGGGCGCGAGCAAGGACGAGGTCTTCCGTGAAACCAAAAGCGTGGTGGCCGTCAACGACGTGTCGTTCCAGGTTCCCGAGGGGAAGATCTTCGTCGTCATGGGGCTGTCCGGGTCTGGCAAATCCACGCTGATCCGCTGCCTCAACCGGCTGTTCGAGCCGACTGCCGGCAAAATCTACATCGACGATTTCGACATCGCAGCTGCCAATCAGGAAGAGTTGCGGCAGGTCCGGCTCAAGCGCATGGCGATGGTGTTCCAGCACTTCGCGCTGTTCCCGCACATGACCGTCTGGGAAAACGCCGCCTACGGGCTCAAGGCCCGCAACGTCGACGTGGAAGAGCGCCGCGAGCAGGCGGTGGCCGCGCTGAAATCCGTGGGGCTGGACGCCTGGGCGGATTCCTATCCGAAGAGCCTCAGCGGCGGGATGCAGCAGCGCGTCGGCCTGGCGCGGGCGCTGGCCGTCTCGCCGGAAGTGCTGCTGATGGACGAGCCGTTCTCCGCGCTCGACCCGCTGATCCGCCGCGACACGCAGGACGAACTGATCGAGATCCAGGAACGTCTGGGCACGACGATCGTTTTCATTACACACGACCTGCAGGAGGCCCTGAAGCTCGGCGATCAGATCGCCATCATGAAAGACGGGCGCTTCGTGCAGGTCGGCACGCCGCAGCAGATCGTGATGGACCCGGCGGACGACTACGTGTTCGAGTTCACGCGGGATGTGGATCGCAGCCGTGTGCTCACCTTCGGCAGCATCCGCGATGAGGCCGAGACGCTCACAGGCGATGAGACGGTTGATGAAATCAAGCGGCGCTTCGAGGCGAACGGAAAACTGAAGGGCATGTTCGTCGTGGACAACAACAAGCCGGTCGGATTGGTCGACCGCGAGCGGATTGCCGAAACCGAAGACGGCGCGTCCGTCCGCAGCGTCATGGACCGGCATTTCGCCAAGGTGCGCCGTTCGACCTTTATCTGCGAAAGCTTCGACCGGCTGGGCGATCACAAGCTGTTCGCCGTGGTCGACCGCGAAGGCAAACTGCGCGGAACAGTCGATCCGATGGATGTGTTCCAGCATCTGGAGCCGCCGACGGAGGAAGAGGCGACATCACCGGGCGGTCGTCCGGGCGAGCATCCTGACGACGTCGAACCGGCTGCCAAGCCCGTTGCGCAGGAGACCGCCTGATGTCCGACACGAACGCAACTTACGCCCAGGTCGCCGCCAGCATGGAAGCGCTGCGCCCCTCCAACTACTTCCGGGTCCCCATGGATGACTGGGTGGACAATGGGGTCGACTGGCTGGTCGACAACTTCCGCCCCGCGTTTCAGGCGATCAAATGGCCGGTCGAGCAGGTTCTGAACGGCCTTGACGGACTCCTGCAGGCGACGCCGTTCATTGTCTTCACGGTCCTCGTCACGCTGCTTGCGTGGCGGCTGGCGGGCCGCGGCGTTGCGATCTTCACGATCGTCTCGTTTCTCGTCCTCGACTCCGTCGGCGTGTGGAGCGAGACGATGACCACGCTGGCGATGATCCTGACCGCTGTGGTGTTTTGCACGGTCATCGGCGTCCCGCTGGGCATCGCCGCGGCGGCCAGCGACAGGTTCGCCTCGAACATCCGGCCCGTTCTCGACATCATGCAGACGATCCCGCCCTTCGTTTATCTGGTGCCGATCGTCATGCTGTTCGGCGTCGGCCTGGTGCCGGGCGTGATCGCGACGATCATCTTCGCCTTGCCGCCCATTGTGCGTCTGACCAATCTCGGAATCCGCCAGGTGCAGGGCGAACTTGTGGAGGCCGGTTACGCCTTCGGATCGACGCCGCGCCAGGTGCTTTGGGAAATACAGATACCGCTGGCGCTGCGCACCATAATGGCGGGGCTGAACCAGACGCTGATGCTGGCGCTGTCGATGGCTGTGATCGCCGCGCTGATCGGCGCGGGCGGGCTTGGCCTGACCGTGTTCACGGGGCTGGGGCGTCTTGATGTCGGCCAGGCGTTCCTCGGCGGTCTCGGCATTGTGCTGCTGGCCATCGTGCTCGACCGGATCACGCAGGCCCTTGGCACCCAGGGCGAAGACAGGCAGGCCGGTTGGACGTTCAAGGGCGTCCTGCGCATGTTGACAGGTCAGGGCCGCGATTCCGCTTCCGAAGACGAACGGGACCGGAAGGCGGCCTCTTCCGCCGCGGAATAGCGCGGCATCCTGCGGCGAACGGGCCGCAGGCTTCGACAAACGACGTGGACGGCCGCGACTGGTTGCCACGCCGTTCGCTTATTGCAGAAGCAAATTTGGACAGAGGAGGAGTTCGTATGAACGCTGTTAAGCATTTATCCCGAATTGCGCTTGGAGCCGCCGCGGCGTTCGCGCTGACGGCAACCGCCGCCACCGGCGATGTCGCCGCGCAGGAGCCGGGCGAAGGCAAGTCGATCGAGATGGCCCGCGCCACTTGGGATACCGGCTGGTTCCAGGCCGAGCTTTACAAGCAGATGTTCGAAGAGCTTGGCTACGACGTGAGCCAGGTGCGCACGCTGGATAACCCGCCATTCTACCAGTCGGTGGGCCAGGGCGACATCGACCTGTGGGTGAACGGCTGGTTCCCGCTGCACGACACCTATCGCGAGAACTTCGAGGATGGCGCCTCGATCGTCGGCTATGTCGCGCAAGGCGGCGCGCTTCAGGGCTATCTGGTAGACAAGAAGTCCGCCGAAGAGTACGGCATCACCAGCATCGAGGACTTCAAGAAGCCCGAGATAAAGGAAGCCTTCGATTCCAATGGCGACGGCAAGGCCGACCTGGTTGCTTGCCCGCCGGGCTGGGGCTGCGAGGAGAAGATCTCCAACGATCTGGATGAGCTTGATCTGCGGGATCACATCAACCCGATCAAGGCTGGGTATTCCGCCTCGATGGCAGACGCTCTGGGCCGCTACAGGCAGGGCGATCCGATCCTGTTCTACACCTGGACGCCGAACTGGACGGTCGGCCTCCTGCAGCCGGGCACGGATGTGGTCTGGATCGAAATGCCGAACGCGACCGAGGAAACCACGGTTGCCGGCGTCGAGGGCTGCGTGAACGATCCGTGCGCGCTGGGTTGGCAGGCCAACGACATTCGTCCGGTGGCCAACGACGACTTCCTCAGCGAGAACCCGGCCGTGCGGGCTGTGCTGGAAGAGGCGCGCATTCCGCTTGACGACATCTTCGCCCAGAACGCCAAGATGAACGAGGGCGAGGATTCGCAGGAAGACATCGAACGCCACGCCACGGAGTGGATCCAGAACAACCAGGATCTGGTCGACGGCTGGCTTGAGGCCGCCCGTCAGGCCGCGATGTAATTGGGGTTTTGCGGGGGTGGTCTTTCGCCGCCCCCGGCCTCTATTGAGGCGGTGACGGCATCAGCCCGGAGCCGCGGGAGAACGGGCGCGATTGCCGCGCCCTTTTTCTTTGCTCCAACGCTTCTGCCGCGAGCCGCCTATTCGTCGCGATATATCTTTTCGCGCTTTTCGTGGCGCTCCTGCGCCTCCACGCTCAGCGTTGCGATCGGTCGCGCATCCAGCCGCTTCACCCCGATCGGCTCGCCGGTCTCCTCGCAGTACCCGTAGCTGCCGTCTTCGATCCGCTCCAGCGCCGCGTCGATCTTCGCAATCAGCTTGCGCTGGCGGTCCCGCGCGCGCAGCTCCAGCGCCCGGTCGGTCTCCGAGGACGCTCGGTCTGTCAGGTCGGGATGCTGTTCGGAGTCCTGAAGGTTGTCCAGTGTCTCACGGCTTGAGCGCAAAATCTCGTCTTTCCAGTCGAGGAGCTTCCTCCGGAAATATTCGCGCTGCCGGTCGTTCATAAACGGTTCGTCTTCCGACGGCCGATAATCGTCCGGCAGTTCCGTCACGCCCATGAATGCCTCGTCGAAAGTGATTGGCGTCTCAACGCACAGGTTCCGCACCCGGCCGACGCAGGGCCGATCCCCAGTTGTGTGAAGCTGCTGGTCCGTGGCTTCATCCAGCCCTAGGGAGGTTGTCCCTCTGCTCGCCGGCGTCCGACGCGTCTCATCTGCCCAAAACGAAGCTGCCCCTGTGTGGGACCGATGCCACAGATTTCCGCTGTCTATGTACCTTTATGCCGGGAGGTGTCAAGTCTCGGAAAAAGGGTGTGGCGTCAAGCGCGGGGGCATGGTCGGCGCGCGGCGCTCACGCATCAGGCCGCCTGCCGGAAATTGTCGCGCGGCGCGGCATCAGCGAAGGCGGCGACGCCCAGCAAACCGACCCGGCCATTGTCGAAACAGCCCAGCACGCGCCCGTCATCGCGCAGCGCCACTTCGCGCAGCGCGGCCTGCGGCCAGCCGTTCTGCGAACAGGCGAGCACCTTCACCAGCCCGGTGCTGTCCGGGAACTGCGTCAGCCTGCAGCGCCCCAGTTCCAGGCTCACCGGCTCCAGCCCGCGCCCCAGATCGAGCGTCACTGGCCCGAGGTCGGCGAGCCGTCCGCGCGCATCGAAGGCGAAGTCGTGCTCGACGGTCTGCCAGCCACGCGCGACAGCAGGGGTGCTCAGCGCGTTGCCCATGACGCGGTAGAGCAGACGCCAGCAATCCGCGCCGATTCTGGCCCAGCGCAGGCGTACCGTGACCGCGCGCCCGCGGATGTCGAACACGCCGATTTCCCCGCCAGCGAGCCCCTGCTGCGCCAGCGCGTCGGGGTCGGCCTCCGCATCCCCGGCCTCCGTCACCGGCGTTCTGGGCAGATTGGCCTTGTAGCGGATCGCCGTGGTGGCGCGCGCCGGCATGATCGGCCCTTCCTCCAGCCGGATCGGGGCGAGCCGTAGGGCCTGCTCGGGCGCGTCGCCATCATCCGCGCGTCCCATCAGAACAAGGCCCTCGTCATTAACAAGGTAGCCCAGCCGGTCCGGCGCGAAATCAAGCTGTCTTGTCAGTCGCGGCGTGGTATCGAAAATGAGCTGTCCGTCCTCGACGGCCACCGGAGCGCCGGCATAGACCGGGCGCGGAGTGTCCGCAGCCTCGCGCGTGGGCGGAGACGGCCAGGACGGCGCGGGCGCATCGGGCTGGAGATAGCGCGCAATGTCTTCAAGCCGGGAGATCGGCTTGCCGATCTGGCTCATCGCGGCGCTGAAGAGGCGAAAGGCCCACATGTCGCTACTCCAGACAGGTCTACGGCGGCGTGCGCGCTCGGCGGCTTGTCCACGGCGGCAGTTTTCAAATTGACACGAAAGTGATTAACGAATTGACAACGCATGACCCATCCCGGCCAGCGAGTCGCCGCGCATGAGCCTGACCGATTTCACCGGCAAACCGACCGATGCCCTGCGCAATGCCGGCGCGCTTGCTGGCGACCTGCTGCGCCCGACCATCCGGCTCGGCGTGACAGGGCTGGCGCGCGCGGGCAAGACAGTGTTCATCACCTCGCTGGTGCACAACCTTCTGCATGGCGGGCGGCTGCCATTTTTCGATGCGATGGCGCAGGGGCGGATCGAGCGCGTGTATCTTGAGCCGCAGCCGGACGATGACGTGCCGCGCTTCGCCTATGAGGATCACCTTGCCGCGATGACCGGGACGGACCGGCACTGGCCGCAGAGCACCCGGCACATCAGCGAGCTGCGCGTGACCATCGAATACGAGCCGGAGGCGTTCTGGCGGCGGCAGCTTGGCCCGGCGCGGCTGCATATCGACATTGTCGATTATCCCGGCGAGTGGCTGCTCGATCTGGCGCTTCTCGACATGAGCTATGAGACGTGGTCGCGCCTCGCGCTGGAGATGGCCGAGCGGCCCGAGCGGGCGGAGATAGCCGCGCCGTTCCAACGGTTCCTGTGCGAGGTCGATCCGGCCGCGCCGCAGGACGAGGCGCAGGCGCGGAAGGGCGCGCATCTCTTCACCGACTATCTGCGCGCGAGCCGGGATGCCGCGCTTGGGCTGGTGGCGACGCCGGGGCGTTTTCTGCTGCCCGGCCAGTTCGAGGGGACGCCCGCCGTCACATTCTGCCCGCTTCCCGCTCCCGACGGCGCGACGCCGGGGCGCGGCACGCTATGGGCAATGATGGAGCGGCGCTTCGAATCCTACAAATCCGCGGTGGTGCGGCCGTTCTTCCGCGATCATTTCGCGCGGCTGGACCGGCAGATCGTGCTGGTTGATGTGCTGAGCGCGCTGGCCAACGGGCCGCAGGCGATCGCGGAGATGGAGCGCGCGCTGGCGCGCATCCTCGAATGCTTCAATCCCGGCGCGAAAAGCTGGCTGGAGCTTGTGCTGGGCCGGCGCATCGACCGGGTGCTGTTCGCCGCCACCAAGGCCGACCACGTGCACAGCGAGGGCCACGACCGGCTGGAAGCAGTGCTACGGCATATGGTGCGCGCGGCGTCCGGGCGGGCGGAAGGCGCGGGCGCGGAGGTCGATGCGGTGGCGCTGGCAGCGGTGCGTGCGACGCGGGAGGCCGAGATCAGGCGGGGCGGTGAGCGGCTGCCGACAGTCGTGGGCTGCCCCGTCGCGGGCGAGCGGGTCGGGACGGAGATCTTCGACGGCGCGCGCGAGGCGGCAATCTTCCCCGGCGACCTGCCAGCCGACCCGGCGGCGGCGCTTGCGCCCGGCTTCACGCTGAGCGACTCGGCGGGCGGTGACTTCGCCTTCGTCCGGTTTCGCCCGCCGAGGGTCCAGCGCACCGCCCTTGGCGAACTGTCGCCGCTGCCGCATATCCGGCTGGACCGCGCGCTCAACTTCCTCATTGGAGATCGCATCGCATGAGCCAGCCGCGCAAGCCCGCCGTGTTCAGCGCCGACGACCCGGCGATTCATGTGAGCGCGCCGCCTGAGCCTGAGCCGGAGACTGAGCTTCACGCGCCCGAACCGGCCCCGAAGCGTGGCTGGCGCTGGGGCGCGCTGCTGTTGTCCGCGCTGGGTGGGCTGATCGCGCTGGCGCTCACCTCCTGGACGATACAGACCGTCACAGCCCTATTCGCCGCGGGCGGCTGGCTCGGATGGGCGGCGCTGGGGCTGGCGGTCCTTGCCGGCGTATCAGCGTTGATGCTGCTGATCGCCGAGATTGCCGGGCTGATGCGCCTTGGGCGCGTGACACGGCTGCGCGCGGATGCGGCAAGCGCGCTTTCCGCGGCGGAGGATAGCGCCGAGCCGGAACCCCGGCGGCTCAAGGCCGTTCGCGGCGTGGTCGGATCGCTGGAGCGCCTGCTGGACGGCCGCCCCGACACCGCCTGGCAGCTCCGCCGCTTCCGCGAGCATCGCGGCGATGTCATCGACCCGCGCGGGCTGATGGTGCTGGCCGAGCGCGAACTCCTGCAGCCGCTCGATCAGCGCGCCAGCGCCATGATCGCGGCTTCGGCCCGGCGCGTCTCGGTCATCACGGCGATCAGCCCGTCCGCGCTCGTTGATGTCGGCTTCGCGGCTTACGAGAACCTGCGGCTGATGCGCCGGCTGGCGACGCTCTATGGCGGGCGGCCCGGCTTTTTCGGGCTGATGCGGCTTGCGCGGATGGTCATCGCGCATCTGGCCGTCACTGGCGGGGTGGCGATGGGCGACGATATTGTGCAGCAAGTGGTTGGGCACGGGCTGACGGCGCGGCTTTCGGCCCGGCTCGGTGAGGGGATCGTCAACGGCGCCTTCACCGCGCGCATCGGCATTGCGACGCTGTCGCAGTGCCGCCCGCTGCCCTACATCGAAGCGCCGCCGCCGCGCCTGCGCGCGCTGTTGGCCGATCTGATACGCCGTGAGCGCCGGGCCGCGCGTGAGGAACCGCCGCAATGAGATGTGGCGCATGGGGCGCGTCTCGGAAAGGTTTGGAGACAGGAGAGGGGCGAGAGACGGAGCCCGAGCGGGGGGCGGGGTATGACGGGCACGGTGGCTCCGTCTCTCAACTCGGTATTTCGTTTGTCCGGCGCGTCCGGTCCGCGAGGGGCGCGCCGTGCACAAGTGAGGGGCGGACTTGCGCACGGCGCTATTGGGGCACGCGGGAGCCGCGAAAACGCGCGGCAGGGATACGCAGTTTTTTGTGTTGCCAGGCCGATCCGCGGCTCGTCGCCTGAACCGGCCTGGCTGTTTACTGGCCAGAGACGCTTGGCCGTTGCCGGTCAGTCGGAAGCAGGGCAGCAAATCACCGCTGCTTCGCTGCGCCGCAAACCTGCTCGGCGTCTCGGATAATGGCCTTTGACTCCACTCGCACTTCACGCAACTCTCATACTCGGGCAACGCAACGCTTACGCCGACGCAACGCTTACGCGACCCGTGGCGGCCGTCAGGACAGCCGCAAAGCCATCGAGGGGTCCGGGAAGCGATCGCGCACCTCGCGCGCTTCCGACAGAGCCTGTGGATCGTCCGAGCGCAAGCATTCCGCAATCAGTTCCAGCAACGAGGCGTGCATTTGCCGCTCCGCATTGGTCTGGGGCGGCGTCTGTGCCAGGAACCGCAGTATTTCACCGTAATCAGGCATCACGCTCGACCCGTTTCGCTGCCTTGCTGGCTTGCGCTTTCCGTTACTGCACCGTCTGTTGTGATATTTGTGTCCCGCGCGTGTGACGAAAAAAAGGCCGAGGCAGGAAAATATCTTGACACATGCAAACACCACACAGCCACACTGCGTCGCCTCGGCAACAGATATGCACTGGGGAGAAAGCCGCGGCGCTTTCATCGGGCGGCCATACGCCGCTGGCAGAGTGCGGCAGATCGATTAGTCTGGGCCGCAACCGCCCTGCTGACACATCACTTGAGACGATTGATGCAAAGTACATTGTCCGAAAAAGAACAGGTCCTGACCAACGCGCGGGTCGTGTTGCCCGAGGAGGTGATCGACGGCACGGTCGCGATTCGCGGCGGCGTCGTCGCGGCGGTCGATGATTCGCCCAGCCGCCTGCCCGGCGCGGAGGACTGCGAAGGCGATCTGCTGCTGCCCGGCCTCATAGAGTTGCACAGCGACAATCTGGAGCGCCACGTTATGCCGCGCCCCGGCACGCAGTGGCCGGTGGATGCGGCGGTGCTCAACCACGACCGGGAGATGACCGCCTTCGGCGTCACCACGGTTTGCAACGCGCTATGCGTCGGCGAAGTGCACGCCCAGGCGATGCGCGTCGCGCTGCTCGACGAGATGGCGAGCGGGCTGGACCGCCAGATGGATGCCGGCACGCTTAAGGCCGACCATTATCTGCACTGGCGCTGCGAATTGAGCTATGGCGGGCTGCTTGAGCTGCTGGAGCCGCTGCTGAACCATTCGCGGCTGCGCATCCTCTCGCTGATGGACCACACGCCGGGTCAGCGCCAGTTCACCGACGTCGCGCGCTATGCGGCCTATTATCAGGGCAAGTTCAATATGTCGGATGCCGAGCTTGCCGCCTTCATCGCCGAGCGCAAGGCGGATCAGGAACGGCATAGCGCGGACAACCGCGTGCAGGTCGTCCGCTGGGCGCATGATCGCCGGCTGGTTTTGGCCAGCCATGACGATGCGACGGTGGAGCATGTGTCCGAAGCCGCTGCCGACGGTGTCGCGGTCGCGGAGTTTCCGACGACGCTGGCGTCCGCTCGGGCCGCGCATGAGGCGGGACAGGCGGTGCTGATGGGCGGGCCGAATATCGTGCGCGGCGGTTCCCACTCAGGCAATGTCAATGCACTCGAACTTGCCGAAGCGGGCACGCTCGACGTTCTCTCCGGCGACTACGTGCCGGCCGCGCTGGGGCACGCCATGCTGCTGTTGCCGCGCGTCTGCGAACAGATCAGCCTGCCGGAGGCAGTCGCAATGGCTACGCGTAATCCCGCGCGTGCGATCGGCCTCGATGATCGCGGCGAGATCGCCGCAGGGCAGCGCGCCGACCTGGTCCGCGTGCATGACCGCGACGGAATGCCGGGTGTGCGCGCGGTCTGGTGCGCGGGCAAGCGGATTGCGTGATGGCGGGCGCGGAGGAGAGCGGGCCGGGCGTTCTGGTGCTTGTCGCGGGGCCGTCGGGCGCGGGAAAGGACACGCTGATCGGCGCGGCCCGCGCGCATTTCCATAGTGACGCGCGCTTCACCTTTCCGCAGCGGGTGGTCACGCGGGCGAGCGATGTGACCGAGCAGGTGCGTCAGGTTTCGCCCGGTGACTTCGACGCCATTGAGCAGCGCGGCGGCTTCCTGCTTGCGTGGCGCGCGCACGGGCTGGCCTATGGCGTGCCGTTTGAGGCGCGCGATCATCTCGCCGATGGGCGGGTCGTCGTCGTCAATGTCTCGCGGCGGATCATCAGCGCGGCGTTCAGCGCATGGCCGCGCAGCCATGCCGTCTACGTCCATGTCGCGGAGGACATCCGTCAGGCGCGGCTGCAGCGCCGGGGCCGCGAGACGGCCGAGCAGATCGGCGCGCGCCTGTCCCGCAACGCGCCAACGGCCGGACCGGCGAGCTATTCGCCGGAAGGGGCGACCATCATCGACAATTCCGGCCCGGTGGCGCTCGCGACGCAGAGCTTCATCGATGTGCTGGAGGCTCAGGCGGCGAGAGCGCAGCGCGCGATGAGCCGGAAGGGCGCGGCCTGATCCGGCTCGCCGAGCAGGCACAGGCTGCCGATCTCCAGCGGCGCGACGGTGAGCGGCTGAAGGCGCGGGGCGAGCGCAGTCTGCACCTCGTCAAGCGGCTCGGGCGCAAGCGGCCCCGCCAGCGTGATGTGAAACAGAAAATCGCTCAGCACATATGGATAGCCGAAATCGCGCACGAACCGGCGCTGGCGTTCGGAGTGCTGTTCGGCCGGGTAGCGCGCCAAGTCCGTCTCGGTGGCCGGCGCGCGGAAGGCATTAAAGTGTGTCACCGCTTCGGCCGCCAGCCAGTCGAGCCGCGCCGTGCCGCCTTCCGGGATCAGCGCGAGATGCCGGGAGAAGCGCGACAAGCGGAGCGGCCCCGTGCGCCGCGCGGTGCGGCGGACGCAGAACGCGCGAAGCTCATCGGCCAGCGTCTCGCCGGTGACGCCTTCCGCTGGCCGGAATGGCGCTACGATCGTCCCGTGCAGCGTGTAGCGCCGTGGGCGGGCAATCGCTTCAGCGGCCGCGTCCGCCGGCAATCCGAAGGTCGCGGGCGCACCCACCGCGCCGCGCTCCGGGCATATGCCGAACCATTCGCACCCGAATGCCGCCAGCGCGCTGTCCGCCGGGGGAAGCCAGAAGATCGCATAGCGCGTAAAGTCTTCGCTCATGCAGCGTCTCCCAGCGCCTCGGAGAGCCGCTCAAGGAAAAGCCTCACCTCGTCCGGGCCGTCGAGCCGGTATTGCGCAGCCGTGGTCCGGTCGGTCTCGTTCACCAGAATGCCGATGCCCCTGCCCGCGATGGCACGGAAGGCATCCTCATCCGTCACATCGTCGCCGATATAGAGCACGCCCTCCAGCGGCACGCCAAGCCGCTCGGCCAGCAGCGCCACTGCGCGGCCCTTGTCCCAGTCGATGCGCGGCTGAAACTCCGACACCTTCTTGCCCTGCAGCACACGCAGGCCCGGATGCTGCGCCTGCAGCGCCTCGACCAGCTTGCCGACCTTCGGCATGTCCTCCGGCGCGGTCTGGCGGAAATGGACGGCTGTGGAGAATGGCTTGCGCTCGATCATCACGCCGTCAATGGCGCTGGCCGCATCCTCGGCCGTGTCCGCGGTGTCGGCGATCACCGCGCGGTAGGCTTCGGCCGGGCCGTAGGATTGCGCCGGCTCGTCGGGGAACTTCATCTCGAAGCCGTGGCTAGCCGCATAGACCAGGTCGATATCGACCATCTGCTGCGCATCGCTGAGTTGCCGCCCGGTGACGATGGCCACGGGCGTCACCTCGGCGAGCCTCACCAGCGCCGCACGCATGTCGTCATCCAGGATGGCCTCGGGCGGCGAGGGGCGGATTGGCGTCAGCGTGCCGTCGTAGTCGAGGCAAACGACATGCGGCTGGCGGGCCAGACGCCGCGCGATGTCCTGCACCCGCGCCAGCGCGTGTTCGGTCGTCATGTCGGCGTGTCCTCCGGTCGCCGGCCCCTTTCGGCGGCTGGCGCCTGCACCCGTGAAACAAGAATTCGCCAGCGCCCGTGTAAACCGCCTGACACGCCGCAACAAGGTCAAATCGCCCCGGCGCGCGCTGGATTATGGCGGGAGGAAGACCTAATTGGTCAAGAAGCGCGGATAGAAGCCAAGGAGAGAAGCGTGGCCGGACGGCAAAGCGGATGGACGATGGCCCGGGCGGCGACCATGAGCGCGGCGGCGCTGCTGGCGGCGGCATGGCATGGGGCGGCGGCAGCGGAGGTTTATCAGTCCGAGCAGCATGACTACCGCGTCGAGACAGTGGCGAGCGGGCTGGCGCATCCGTGGGGCCTGGCCTTCCTGCCCGGCGGCGAGATGCTCGTGACCGAACGCGACGGACGCCTGCGCGTTGTCCGTGACGGGGAACTGGTCCCCGAGCCGATCTCGGGGCTGCCGCGCATGATGGTCGGCGGGCAGGGCGGCCTGCTCGATGTGGCGCTCGACCCGGATTACGCCGACAATAACCTCATCTACTTCGCCTATGCCGGCGGGCGGCCCGGCAATGCGGGCACGGAAGTCGCGCGCGGGCGGCTTGACCTCGACGCAATGGCGCTGCGCGATGTCGAGACGATTTTTGCGGTTAAGCCGAAGACGCCGGGCGGCGCGCATTATGGCGGGCGGCTGCAGTTCCACCCGGATGGCACCTTGTTCGTCACGCTCGGCGACCGCTACAGCTACATGGATCAGGCCCAGAGCGTCGAGAACCATCTCGGCACGATCGTGCGGATCAACCCGGATGGCAGCGTGCCGGAGGACAACCCCTTCGTCGGCCGCGAGGACGCGCAGCCGGAAATTTATACCTACGGCAATCGCAACGTGCAGGGTATCGCGCTGCGCCCCGGCACCGAGACGATCTGGTTTCACGAACACGGACCGCGCGGCGGCGACGAACTGAACATCCTGCAGGCCGGCGTCAACTATGGCTGGCCCGAGATCACCTACGGCATCGACTATTCCGGCGCGATCATCTCCGAAAAGACCGAAGCGCCCGGCATGGAACAGCCTGTCATCTACTGGGACCCCTCGATCGCGCCGAGCGGCATGACGTTTTACGATGGCGACAAGTTTCCCGAGTGGCGCTGGGATATCTTCATGGGCGCGCTGGCGCACCGGCATCTGCGCCGGCTGGAGATGGACGGCGACGAGGTCGTCGCGCAGGAAGAGCTGATGGGCGCGTTGAACGCGCGCATCCGCGACGTGGTCGAGGGGCCGGACGGCCTGCTCTACGTCTTGACAGACGCGCCGAACGGGCGGATTTTGCGGCTTGAACCGACGGCGGAATAAGGCGCGAGCGAGCAACTGCCCCAGAAGGTCCACGGTATTGCGGCGCGCAACGGTTCTGGAAAGCCGGCTTAGCTCAGTTGGTAGAGCGGCTGATTTGTAATCAGTAGGTCGCGGGTTCGATTCCTGCAGCCGGCACCAATAAAATCAAGGACATAGAGCT
>CAZINX010000007.1:0-129617 GCA_964540795.1 uncultured Hyphomicrobiaceae bacterium
TGCAGGTGAAGAAGGTCATCGGCGGTGAGGTGACGCGGGAACGCGTTCGGGTCGCTACGGGCTCCTGCTGCCCCCGTCGCTACAACATGGAAGACGTGCTCAACAACGTCGAAACCAAGGGCGGACGCCTCATCCTGCAGCGCCGCGGGCGAAAATTCGCGGCCCGGCTCGAACTGAACGGCTGGACGCCCAACGAGAAAGCGCCCTCCACCTTCACGACCGACGAGCTTCTGGTGCTACGGCCCAAGGGTAAGCCGGCGCTGCATGCCGGCACCTGGGGCGCCCATTACGGCCGGGTCGGCCAGACGATCACCTATTTCGACCGCATCGAGATCACGACGTTCGAATAGGAACGCTCGCGCGGCTGGGGCCAACCGCCCCGGCCGCTACCCGCCGCCGTTATCGCCACCCCCGCTGTTCGACTCGCTGTCCATCGCTTCGGGGATCCGCCAAGCCGTGTAGACGGCAAGCGCGATCAGCACCGCCCACGCCAGTATCACGAAGGGTTGCAACTGCTCCGTGAGCGGATCGAGATTGATCCCCAACGCCAGCATGAAGATCGCCGTCAGCAACAGCACGGCGGACATGACCAAGCGCAGACGCCGCCGCGCGCGTCGCGCTTTCTCGCTCACCATTAGGCCCTCCCGCGAACTTCCCGGAACATTGCAAGGAAGCATATCAGGCTATCGGGCGGAGCGGCAGGGCGCGTGATAAATGCCAGCAGCGGGAGCAGCGGCGCGGACGCTACGCCTCGACCTCGACGCGGCCGATCGGGTTGGAGCAGCAAGCGAGGATATAGCCCGCCTCGATGTCCTCCTCGCTAATCCCGCCGTTATGCACCATATGCACCTCGCCGGCGCGCTTCTTCACCTTGCAGGTGCCGCAGACGCCGAAGGTGCAGCCTGAGGGGATGACGAGGCCGGAGTTGCGCGCGACCTGCAGAATCGTGTCGGTTTCCAGACACGCAGCGGTCTGGCCGGACTCGGCGAAGACGATCTCGGCCTTGGCTTCCTCCTGCGGAACGACGTCGTCAATCTCGGGCGCTTCCTCTTCGCTCTCGACCGCGGCGTGGAAGCTCTCCTGCTTGTAATGCTCCATGTCGTAGCCGAGCGAGTGGAGCATCTCGCGCACCGACTGCATGAAGTTTTCCGGCCCGCAGCAATACACCTCGCGCTCCAGATAATCCGGCGCCATGATGCCAAGCATCAGCTGATTGAAGCGCCCCCGATAGCCGGTCCAGACGTCGTAGGGGTCTTCTTCGCTGACGACATAGTGCAGCTTCAGCCCCGGCATGCGCTCGGCCATGTGCTCCAGCCGGCGGCGGAAGATCAGCTCGGAGGGCCGCCGCGCGCAGACGATCAGCGTCACGTCCGGTTGCTCGCCACGGTCGAACAGGTAGCCCGTCATCGACATCATCGGCGTGACGCCGGAACCGGCGGCGATGAACAGGTATTTCCCGTCCGGCTGCTGCGGCAACGTAAAGATGCCCGCCGGGCCGTAGGCGCGGATGCGGTCGCCGGGCCGCAGGTTGTCGATCATCCAGCGCGTACCGAGGCTGTCGTCCTGCGCCTTCACCGTCACCGAGATCGACAGCGAGCGGGACGGACTAGAGGAGATCGTATAGGTCCGGTACAGCGGCCCGCCCGGCACGGGAAGCTCCAGCGTGATGAACTGCCCGGCCTTGTAGCGGAACCACCGGCCCGAGGGCGCGCGGAACGCGAAGGTGCGCACATTCGGCGCTTCCGGGATCACCATCACGCATTCCAGCGGCTCGCTGTCGTCCCAGGGGGGCGTGTCTTCGCGCGGCAGCGGGATCATCGACATGGGGTTACTCCGCGGCGATCACGGTGCGTCCGGTGAGGCGGCTGCGCAGAGTGGCTTCGTACCAGTCGACGAACTGCATCACGCCGCTTTCCTGTATCGCGGAATAGGGGCCAGGCTCATAAGCCGGCGAATTCACGCCGAGCTGGTTCTCCTCGACCACCTTCCGGTCCTCGTCATTGGTAGCGATCCACACTTCGGTCAGGCGCTTCAGGTCGTAGTCGACGCCTTCCTGCGCGTCCTTATGCACGAGCCATGTGGTGGTCAGCTCGGTCTCTGTCGCGCTGACCGGCATCATGCGGAAGGTCAGCGCGTGGTCCGAGAGGAAGTGGTTCCAAGTGTTCGGATAATGGAAGAACAGCAGCGTGCCCGCGCGCTTGATCGGCATTCCTTCGAGCAGCTTGCTCACCGCGACCTTGCCATCCATCGTGTAGCTTTCCGACGCGCCCGCAAGCGGCACGCGCACGAAGCGCCACTGGCTTGCCGGGTCGATGGTGAACTCCGAGGGCAAGCCCGACTCCTCGCAGCGCTTGTGATGCGCCTCGATCGCCGGGTCGGCCATGGCGTCGCCCGCGCCGGAGCCGGCAATGTTCGGGTTGTCGTCGAAGGTGCGGCACAGCGACGGATGCGAACCGGAGCAGTGATAGCACTCCCGGTTGTTCTCCATCACCAGCTTCCAGTTGCCCTTCTCGACGATGCGGCTCTGATAAGCGACCTTTGTCTTGTCGAGGCGATGCGGGCCGACGAAGCGCTGGGCCTGCTCGGCAAGCGCATCGAAGGGCGGCGCGACCGGCGCGAGGCAGATGAAGACGAGGCCGGCGGCCTGGCGGCAATGCACGGGTTTGAGGCCATGCTGGGCGTAGTCGAAGTCCGGCCCCATATCGCGCGCGAAGATGAGCCGGCCGTCCAGCTCATAAGTCCACTGGTGATATGGGCAGACGAGCTTTGGCGCGTTGCCCTTGTCTTTCTGGCAAATGCGCGAGCCGCGATGCCGGCAGCTGTTGTGGAACGCGCGAACCTCGCCATCAGCGCCGCGCACCACGATGACGGAATATGCGCCGATCTGCAGCGTGATGAAGCTGCCCGCCTTCGGCACCTCGGCGACCGAACCGGCCAGCAGCCATTCGCGGTAGAAAATATGGCGCATGTCGGCATCGAACACGCCGGGATCGGTGTAGAACGCCTGGGGCAGCGTATGATCCGCCTTGCGCGTCATCAGTTCAGCAAGCACTTCGGCATCACGCAGCATCGTCTTTCCCTGTCATCGACTACGAGAACCGTTCAGATATCCTTGGCCAGCCGGAGCGCGTCGTAGATCGCGGCGTGCGTGCTCCGCGACGAGACGGCGTCGCCGATCCGGTAGAGCTGGAAACCGTCCGCGCCATTCACCGGCTGCGGCCGGCCGGCGATCAGCGCCTCGTAATCCACCGCGCCGTGATTTGCCGAACGCGGCTTCAGCGCGAAATAGATGTCGTCGAGCGGGATCGTGCCGTGATTGACGACGATTTGATCGAAGTCGCGGGTCTTGTCCAGCGCCATGTAATCGCTGCCGATATGCGCGCGGAGCTGGTTCCCGGATCGCTCGACGCGGCGCAGCCGATAAGTCAGCGTGAAGGTCACGTCCTTGTCCTGCAGCGCGCGCATGTAGGGCACGAGGTTCATGCCCATCACGTCCGCCGCCAGGCTTCGATCCGGCGTCATCACCTCGACATGCGCGCCGGCGTTGGCGATCGTCTCGGCGGCCTGAATCCCGGCGTGGTCGCCCGCGTCATCATAGACAAGCACATTGCGTGCCGGTTTCACGTCGCCGGCGATGATGTCCCAGCTTGAGACCACCAGTTCGTTTCCGTCTTCCAGAACGTTGTCGGGGGGCATACCGCCCGTCGCCACGATCACCACATCGGGCGATTCGGCCAGCACGTCGTCATCCTCGGCCCATGTGTTAAACCGGAATTCGACGCCGCGCGCGGTGCATTGCGCCATCCGCCAGTCGATTATCGACATCATCTCGCGCCGGCGCGGGCTTTGCGCGGTGAGGCGGACCTGTCCGCCGGGGTCAGGCGCGGCCTCGAACAGCACCACCGAATGCCCGCGTTCGGCGGCCACGCGCGCGGACTCCAGCCCCGCCGGGCCTGCCCCGACGACCACGACGCGCTTTTTCTCGGCCGCAGGCGCGATCTCGTGCGGCATTTCCAGTTCGCGCCCGGTCGCCGCGTTGTGGATGCACAGCGCCTCGCCACCCATGTAGATGCGGTCCAGGCAGAAGGTCGCGCCGACGCAGGGGCGGATATCATCCTCGCGCCCCTCGATGATCTTGCGCACGATATGCGGGTCGGCCATGTGCGCGCGGGTCATACCGACGAGGTCGAGCTTGCCTTCAGCGATGGCGTGGCGCGCGGTGGCGATGTCGGGGATGCGCGCGGCATGGAACACCGGCATCCCCGTTTCGGCGCGCACCGCCCCGGCGAAGTCGAGATGCGGCGCGCTGCGCATACCTTGAACCGGGATCACGTCCGTCAGCCCCGGATCGGTGTCGATGTGCCCGCGAATGACGTTGAGGAAATCGACCATGCCGGTGTCGCGCAGGCGCCTGGAAATCTCCAGTCCCTCTTCGGCGCTGATCCCGTCCGGGGCGACCTCGTCGGCGGTGTAGCGGAAGCCGACAATGAAATCCGGCCCGACGCGCTCGCGCACGGCGCGCAGCACCTCCATCGAAAAGCGCAGGCGGTTGTCGAGATCGCCGCCATAGGGCGGGTCGAGTTCGTTGGTGCGCGGCGACCAGAAGCTGTCCATTAGATGGCCGTAGGCCTGCAGCTCAATCCCATCCAGCCCGGCCTCTTTCATGCGCTCGGCCGCATCGGCGTAGTCGCTGATGATCCGCGCGATGTCCCAGTCCTCGATCTTCTTCGGGAAGGCGCGGTGCGCCGGCTCGCGCGCGTGCGAGGGCGAGACGACCGGCAGCCAGTCGCCGTTGCTCCAGTGCGTGCGCCGGCCGAGATGGGTCAGCTGGATCATCACCGCGCAGCCGTGCTCGTGGCAGGCATCGGCCAGCTCACGCATCCACGGCACCACCTCGTCCTTCCACGCGGCGATGTTGTTGAAGGCGGGCGGACTGTCGCGCGACACCGACGCCGAGCCGGCGGTCATGGTCATTGCCACCCCGGCGCGCGCCCGCTCTTCGTGATAAGCGCGGTAGCGTTCCTTCGGCACGCCCTCCTCGGCATAGGCCGGCTCGTGCGCGGTAATCATCACGCGGTTCTTCAGCCGCAGATGCCTGAGCTGATACGGCTGGAGCAGCGGGTCTGTCGTCATGCTATTGCTCCTTTCGCATCCGCGGCGGTCGTTGCTGGCGCAGCGCTGACGGACTTCCATCGCGCCGGCGTTCTTGCGCCGAACCCCGACTGTAGGAGACAGGCGGCGCGGCCTTCCGTCCTCGACTCGACATAAATGTCGACAGAAACGACATCGGTGTCAATTCGTTTGCCGCCCCGCGCCGATGCTGGTATTTCCTGAGTGATGAACAAGGTAGCGGTCCAGACGCAGCGCGGCACCCGCGACATCTGGCTCGACGCGGCCTATGACGCGCTCATCGAAGGCGGCGTGGAGGCGGTACGCGTCATGCCGCTGGCCGAAAACCTGAACGTTTCGCGCACCAGCTTCTACTGGTATTTCGACGATCGCGAGGCGCTTTTGAACGCGCTGATCGCTCATTGGCGCGACAAGAACACCGGCAACCTGATCCACCAGACCCGCCTGTTCGCGGAAACAATCTGCGAGGCCGTGCTGAACCTGTTCGATTGCTGGATCGACCCGGAACTGTTCGACGCCCGGCTCGAATTCGCCATGCGCAATTGGTCGCAGACATCGCCGGACCTGAAGGAAATTTTCCGCGAAACCGACAGCGAGCGTATCCAGGCCATCCGCGCCATGTTCGCCCGCTTCGGCTTCGATCCCTATCAGGCGGACATCCGCGCCAATACCATTTATCTGACACAAGTCGGATATATCTCGATCAAGGCTGAGGAAGGGCTTGCCGAGCGTATTCGCCGGATGCCTGCCTATGTCGAGACCTATACTGGCCGGGGGCCCTCGCCAAGCGAAATCGATCGCTTCATGGCGCGCCACAGCGCCCGCCTCGACGGCGCTTGAGCAGCTCACAAACATACAAGGAGAAAGCCTTGAGACTTGGCTTCATCGGCACGGGCGCGATTTCGGCTGCGGTCATCCACGGCATTTCCAAGGCGTGGGGCGACGGCAACCAGATCGTGGTGTCGCCGCGCTCGGCGGAAGTCTCGGAGGACCTTGCGCAGCGCTACCGTTGGGTTCACCGCGCGGACTCCAATCAGCAGGTCGTGGACGAGAGCGACATCCTGTTTCTCGGCGTCATGCCGCAACAGGCGGGCGAGGCGCTCGGCGCGCTGACGTTGCGCGAGGGCCAGGTGCTGGCCAGTTTCTGCGCCGGCGTGGAGGCCGCCGCGCTGCAGCGGATGGCCGGGCCTGGAGTGCAGGTGTGCCGCGTGACGCCGCTGCCGACCATCGCCCAGCTCGAAGGGCCGGTCATGCTGTATCCCGCGCTTGGTCAGGTGCGCCAGCTCATCGCCCCGCTCGGCGTTCTGATCGAGCCGGAGAGCGACGCGGCGATGGCCGCGCTCGGCACGGCGAGCGGGTTGATGTCGAGCTTCTTCCGGCTGTCGCAAGAGGCGGTCGGTTGGCTGGAAGAACGGGATCTGCCGCGCACGCAGGCGCGCGATTACGTGATGGCGATGTTCGCCGCGCTGTCGCAGACCGCCCTTCGGCATGATCCAGCGGCCCTGGAGGCGCTGCCCGGCGCTCACGAGACGCCTGGCGGACTCAACGAGGCGTGCCGCGAATATCTGGAGCGCGAGCGCTGGTTCGAGAATTTCGCGCGCGGCATGGACGCGATCGAGGCCCGCGCCCACAGCCTCTCCGACTAACGGCCGTCAAGGCTGGCGACAGGCGCTTGCTCCGTCTCGCGACTGCGGGCTGCCGCGATCGGGTAATAACGCCAGACGTGATGCACCGGGTCCTCAGGCAGGTCGGCGTGACACGCGCGCAGCATCCAGGCATTCAGCTCGGTTTCGCCGTGGAAGCAAACGCCAAGCAGCCGGTTCCACTTGTCGCGCGCCGATAGGATGCTTTGCCCCACGATCCAGCATCGAACATGCTCGCCGCCCACCCGCCAGTGCAAGGCGTAGGCACTACGCTCGATGCATTCTTTACGCGAGAGCAGCTTGCGGCACTCCTTGCCTCCGCGCTCGGGCATTTCGGGCGCGTCGATCCCCGCAAGCCGGATGTTGCGCCCGGCGACTTCGATGTTGTCGCCGTCGATCACCTTGGCCGGACCGCTGAGGTACAAAGGCCCGAACTGCAGACGCCACAGCGCCGCCCCGCCCAGGATTGCGCCCAGCGCGAGGATCGCAAGGAACCGAATCGCGGGGTCGAGCGTCTGCAGCAATTTTTACCCATTACGTAAGTTTCCTCATCAACTCCATAGGCAATGGGAACACGATTGTCGAGGTCTTGTTGCCGGCGATGTCCTGCAGCGCCTCGAAATAGCGAAGCTGCATCGCGTTTCCTTCCGCGGACATGATCTCTGCGGCTTCGACCAGCTTCTGCGCGGCCTGCTGTTCGGCCTCGGCGTTGATGATGCGCGCGCGGCGATAGCGCTCGGCCTCGGCCTGGCGGGCGATGGCGCGGACCATGCTCTCGTCGATGTCGACGTGTTTGATCTCGACGTTGGAGACCTTGATGCCCCAGGCGTCGGTCTGCTCATCGAGGATCTTCTGGATGTCGGCGTTCAGCTTGTCGCGTTCGGCCAGCATCTCGTCGAGTTCGTGCTTGCCCAGAACCGAGCGCAGGGTCGTCTGCGCGAGCTGGCTGGTCGCCTTCATGAAGTTTTCGACGTTGATGATCGCCTTTTCCGCGTCGACGATGCGGAAATAGAGCACCGCGTTGACCTTTACAGAGACGTTGTCGCGCGAGATCACGTCCTGGGATGGCACGTCCTCGGTGTAGATGCGCATGTCGGTCTTCACCATCTGCTGAACGACCGGGATGATGATGATCAGGCCCGGCCCGGCGACGCGCGTGTAGCGACCAAGCGTGAACACCACGCCGCGCTCATACTCGCGCAGGATCTTGATCGCGGAGCTGAGCAGGAAGATGATGAGGCCGGCAAGCACCAGGATTGCGACGGCGTCGATCTGGAGGAACTGCATGGAGAGGCTCCTTTAATGGCAAAACCTGATGATCAACAAATGAAGGTCAGTCCGAGTTGCGCCCGTTCTCGCGCGCCCCGACCACCAGCGTCAGCCCGTCAATCCGCCTGATTTCAACCGTGTCGCCCGGCTTGACGTCGACATCGCCGCGCGCGTGCCAGCGGTCGCCCTGCGCGCGCACATAGCCCTCGCCATTCGCCCATTCCAGCACCTCCGCGGCTTCACCGACATACGGGTTCGGCCCGGCGGTGACCTTGCGCGTTTGCGAGCGCCACGCGTAGCCCAGCACGACGACGAGGAGCAGGCCGCTGGCGATCGCGGTGCCCGCGATCACGCCGGTGGACAGCTGATACTCCGGCACATCCGTGTCGATCAGGAAAAACGAGCCGATGACGAAGGCGGCCAGCCCGCCGAAGCCCAAGATGCCGAAAGACGGTGTCAGCGCCTCGGCGACCATGAAAGCCAGCCCGAGCAGAACGAGCGTCAGCCCGGCGTAATCGAGCGGCAGCTGGTTGAGCGAATACAGACCGATGACCAGGGAAATGACGCCGATGACGCCGGGACCGATGGTACCGGGATTGGCGAACTCGAAGATAAGCCCGTAGATGCCGATCAGCATGAATATGAAGGCGACATTCGGGTTTGCCAGGATGCCGAGGACTTTCGTGAGCGTGCTCGGCTCGAAGGTTTCAAGCTGGATGCCCTCGGTGTCGAGCGTGCGCTCCGCGCCGCCGATCTCGACGGTCCGGCCGTCAGCCTGCTGCATCAGGTCGGTGGCGCTGGTGGCGACGATCTCGATCACGTTTTTGTCGAGAGCTTCGCTCGCGGAGATGCTGGAAGCCTGCCGCACCGCCTGCTCCGCCCATTCCGCGTTGCGCCCGCGCAGTTCGGCGAGGCTGCGGATGAAGGCGACCGCATCGTTCACGGCCTTGGCGCTGGCCGCATCTTCGGGCTGGCTCGGGCTTTCGGACTGGTTGTCGCCATCGGAGCCTTCTCCGTCCGCGCTGTCTCCGCCTTCGCTTTCCGAGCCGTTGCCCTCGTCGCCGCCGTCCTGATCCTGCGGTTCCGAGCCTGGCAGGCCGGGGGCGCCGCCCATCTGGACCGGGGTGGCCGCGCCAATGTTCGTGCCGGGCGCCATCGCGGCGATGTGGGTGGCGTACATGATGTATGTGCCCGCGCTGGCCGCGCGCGCGCCGGACGGCGCAACGTAGCCGATGACGGGGACAGGCGAGCCGGTGATCGTCCGAATGATGTCGCGGGTGCTGGTGACGAGGCCGCCTGGCGTGTCGATGCGCAGGACCGCGAGCGTCGCGCCGCGGTTCTGGGCTTCCGCCAGCCCGTTTTCGATCAGCCGCGTCGCGGCGGGGCCGATCGCACCGTCGATCTCGATGACGAGGCCGCGCTTGATCGAAAGGGTTTCGGCATCGTCCTGCGCCTGCGTGTCCAGCATCGACGCGAAGAGCAGCGCCGCGCCAACGGCCATGCAGGCGAGGGCCAGCACGCGGAGGGCCGTGCGGGGCTTGCGCATGTGTCTCTCCCGATTCTTCGGGCGGCGGTTGTCAGCTGATCGTCGTGCGCCGCATATCCGGGAGTGTATGGGAGGGTGGGCCTTTAAGCAACGCGCCGCGCCGGGTGCAATTACCGCACCCGGAACACGGCCGCCAGCAGGCCGGAGGGTCGCGCGCTAGAGCGCGAGATACTGATGGCGCAACTCTTCGCTGTCGATAACCTCCTGCGCCGAACCATCGAAGACGATTTGCCCCATATCGAGGATGATGCAGCGGTCGGCGAGATGCAGCGCGGCGATCGCGTTCTGCTCCACGATGATCGTGGTGATGCCAAGCTTCTTGATGTCCTCCAGGATACGCTCGATCTCCTGCACGATCACCGGGGCGAGACCTTCATAAGGCTCATCCAGCAGCAGCAGCTTGATGTCCTGCGCAAGGGCGCGGGCGATCGCCAGCATCTGTTGTTCGCCGCCGGAGAGCGTCACGCCTTCCTGCCAGCGGCGCTCGCCCAGGCGCGGGAAGCTTTCGTAGATGCGCTCGAAGCTCCAGCCGTGCGGCGCGGAGATCGTCGCCAGCTTGAGGTTTTCCTCCACCGTCAGGCCGGGGATGATGCGCCGGTCCTCCGGCACCAGCGCCACGCCCCTGCGAGAGGCCTCGTGCGCGGGCATCTCGTGAAGCGGGTCGTGGTCCAGCCAGATTTCGCCGTGCTTCAGCTGCGGGTTATCGAGCCGTGCGATGGTGCGCAGCGTGGAGGTCTTGCCCGCGCCGTTGCGGCCCAGCAGCGCGAGGATCTCGCCCTCGCGGATGTCGAAGCTAACCCCTTGAACGATGTAGCTTTCGCCGTAATAGGCATGAATTTCCCACGCCGAGAAGAAGGCGCGCTGACCGCCTTGCGACCTGACCGGCTCGACGGCCGGAGCGTGCTGCTTGCTGAAATCCACGCCGAGTTGCGCGCTTTGCTCACTCATAGATGGGCCCCTCCGAGATAGGCTTCCTGCACTTTCGGGTCGCCTTTGATGGCGGTCGGCTCGCCCTCCACGAGGACGGTTCCCTGCGCCATCACGGATATCTTGTGCGCAAGGGAGAAGACGACATGCATGTCGTGCTCGATGACGACCTTGGTGATGCCGCGTTCGCCGATACGCTTGAGCAGGTCGATGGTCGCGTTGGTGTCGGCGCGCGACATGCCGGCCGTCGGCTCGTCGAGCAGCAGCAGCTTCGGGTGCTGAACGAGGCACATGGCCAGCTCCAGCCGGCGCTTGTCGCCGCGCGACAGGCTGGAAGCGGTCAAGTCCCTGAACTTGTATAGTCCGACCTCTTCGAGCACATGCTGCGCTTCCTCGATCACTTCGCGTTCGTGATCGGTGCGTTGCCAGGCATGGAAGTGGAAAGCGCCGTTGCGCCGCGCCAGCGCCGGAACGATGACGTTATCGATCAGCGACAGATCGGGAAAGATTTCCGGGGTCTGGAACACGCGCGAGACGCCGAGCTGGTTGATCTCGTGGGGACGCAAGCCCAGCAGGGACTCCCCGTTGAACGTCACGCTCCCGGTATCCGGCAACAGCCGGCCGACCATGCAGTTCAGCAGCGTCGATTTGCCCGCGCCGTTCGGCCCGATGATGGCGTGGACGCTGCCCGCCTCGACGTTGAGATTCACGTCGCGCAGGGCCTGCACGCCGCCGAAGTTCTTGTTTACGTCCCTGACTTCGAGAGTCGCCACGGCACCGCCTCCCTACTCTGCCGGCTGCGCTTGCGCCGACGGCGCGCGTTCGCTCTGGTCCTTGTCCGGCGGCCGCCGGAACATATTCGCCAACCGGCTGAAACCTTCCATCAGTCCGCCGGGCAGGAAGATCACCACCAGCATGAACATCAGACCGAGAGTCATCAGCCATCCGTCGCCCACGAAAAGTTGCGCGACCGCCACCGCCGCTTCCTGCAAACCATCGGGAAGAAAGCCGAACATCTCGTTGAGATCGCCCTCATTCAGACGCGAGAAGATGTTCTCGAAATATTTGATCATGCCCGCGCCGAGCACCGGCCCCAGCAGCGTTCCGGCCCCGCCGAGGATGGTCATGAGCACAACCTCGCCGCTGGCGGTCCAGAACATTCGGTCAGCCCCCGCGAGAGGGTCCACGGCCACCATCAGGCCGCCAGCCAAGCCCGCATACATGCCGGAAATCACGAAGACGACGAGCATGTAAGGCTTGGTGTTGATTCCGACATAGTTCAGCCGGGTCTGGTTGGATTTCACCGCGCGCAGCGTCATGCCGAAAGGCGAGCGGAAGATGCGTATCGAGATGTAAAAGGCGATCAGCATCATCAGGGCGCAGAAGTAGTAGCCGAAATTCAAAGTGAAGGCCCAGCCGCCCATGGTCAGATCGAAGCCGTCACGCATCGTGATCCCGAAAACGTTGGCGGCCGGGATCGACCGGGCGTCGTCGACGCCGTCGAGGATGCGAGGATCGGCAAGAGACAGTTGCAGCCCGGACTCGCCCGCCGTTATCGGCGTCAGCACCGAATAGGCCAGCGCGAACGACATCTGCGCGAATGCGAGCGTCAGGATGGCGAAGTAGATGCCCGCGCGCCGCAGGCAGATGTAGCCGATCACAACGGAGAAAACGCCGGCGACGATGATTGAGGCGGCGATCGCCGGCAACACGTTCACCGTCAGCAGCTTCATCATCCACACCCCGGCATAAGAGCCGATGCCGAGGAAGGCGGCGTGACCGAACGACAGATAGCCGGTCAGTCCGAACAGCAGGTTGAAGCCGATCGCGAAGATGCCGAAGATCACAAAGCGCTGCAAAAGGTCGGGATACCCAGCGTTGAACCGCGCCATCCCGGAATCTACCGGGAAGGGGTTCAGCAGAAAGGGCGCCAGGATGGCGAGCGCCGTCACGAACAGAAACAGATAAAGGTCCTTGCGCTGCAGTCCTAGCATGATCTCACTCCTCCATTACGCCCTTTTGGCCCATCAGGCCGCGCGGACGCACGAGCAGCACGATGATCGCGACAAGATAGATGATGATCTGGTTGATGCCCGGAATCAGGTCGATCACCGCGCTCATCGAGGCGAAGCTCTCAAGAATGCCGAGCAGGAAACCCGCGGCGACGGCGCCCGGGAGGCTGCCCATTCCGCCGACCACGACCACAACGAAGCTGAGGACGAGGAAGTTCATCCCCATGTTGTAGTTCGGCGAAACGATCGGTGTGTACATGACGCCCGCGAGGCCGGCCACGATCGCCGCGATCGCGAACATGATCGTGAAGCGCCGCCCAATATTGATGCCCAAAAGACCCACCGTTTCCCGGTCGGCCATGCCCGCGCGAACGACCATGCCGAAGGTGGTGTATCTGAGGAAGGCAAAGACCGCGCCGATCACAAGGACAGCGAAACAGAAATAGATCAGCCGCCAATAGGGATACATGATCGTAAACGGATCGACTCCTATCCAGACTCCGAAGTCGAAAGTGCCGCGAAAAGCATCGGGCGCCGGCATGGAGATCGGGTTCGCGCCGTAAAAATACTTGATGATCTGCTGGAGTACGATGGCGAGACCGAAAGTCACCAAAATCTGGTCGGCGTGCGGACGCTTGTAAAAATGCTTTATCAGCCCGCGCTCCATCACGAGGCCGATCAACCCCATGACGGGTATCGCAAATAGAATGGATAACGGCACCGACCAGTCTATCAGGAATGTGCCTACTGCTTCGCCGAACCATGCCTCGACGTAAGGGGTCTCCACCTTCAACGGGTTGCCGAGAAAATCCGTTCGCGTCGGGTCGACCGTCTCGAACGAGGCCGTGAACAGCGTGTTGATCGTCACGGCGCAAAATGCGCCGATAGCGAACAGCGCGCCGTGAGCGAAGTTCACCACGCCGAGCGTGCCGAAGATCAGGGTAAGCCCCAGCGCGATCAGCGCGTAGGCCGACCCCTTATCGAGACCGTTAAGTATCTGCAGGAGTATCGCGTCCATCGCATCCACCATCGCGATTGTCGTCTCCCGCCTTCAAGGCGGCGGAAAACATGGCCGGCCGGTCAGGCGGCCGCTTGAGGCGGCCGCCCACGCCGTTCCGGGATCAGGCGCGATCAGGCTCCCGGGTTGCACTCGCCCAGTTCGCCGCCGGCGAACTGCGGATGGTCGCTGTCGTACCAGACCTGCTCAACCGGGGTGACTTCGACGATTTCGAGAAGGTCGAATTCGGATTCAGGGTTCTCCTTGCCCTTCACCACAAGCACGTCCTTGAAGCACTGATGGTCCGCCGCGCGATACAGCGTCGGGCCGTTGCCCAGGCCATCGAAGACGAAGCCCTTGTTCTCCGGGTGATCGATGCCAGGCAGACCATCGCCCGTCTCCAGCGCCTCGACGACGGCGCAGGGATTGAACGAACCGGCGCGCTCGACCGCGTCGGCATAGATGAGCGCCTGGCAGTAGCCGGTATGCGCGGCCTGGCTCGGCGGGAAGCCGTATTTGTTGCCGAAGGACCGCACGAACGCCTTGGAGCCCTCATCGTCCAGCGACCAGTGCCAGTTGGTCGAGCCGAAGATGCCGGACACGTTCTCTCCCGCGCCCTGCGCCATGAGGCGGCTGTAGAGCGGCACGACGATCTGGAAGTCCTTGCCATTCGCCTGAGCTTCGCGCAGGCCGAATTCGACGGCGTTGGTGAGCGAGTTGACCATGTCGCCACCGTAATGCACCAGTACCAGCGTATCCGCGCCGGAGCCGAGAACCGGGTTGATGTAGGACGAGAAGTCGCCAGCGCCGAGCGGGGTGAGCACCTTGTTGACGGTTTCCCAGCCGATCGCCTCGGTGGCTTCCGAGATCGCCTGCTCGGTGGTGTAGCCCCAGTTGTAGTCGGCGGTGAGGTAATAGGCCTTGCGGTCCGCGCCGTAGGCGTTCTTCAGAACCGGGGCCAGCGCCGCGCCGGACATGTAGGAGTTGAAGAAGTGGCGGAATCCGTTGGCGCGCTTGTCCTTGCCAGTGGTGTCGTTGGCGTGGGTCAGACCGGACATGAAGATCACGCCCGCCTCCTGGCAGAGCGCCTGGACCGCAACCGCCGGGCCGGAGGACGAACCGCCGGTGATCATGATCGCGCCGTCCTTCTCGATCATCGAGCGGGCCGAGGCGCGCGCGGCGTCGGTCTTGGTCTGGGTGTCGCCGGTCACGTACTCGACCTTCTTGCCGAGGATGCCCTGGCCGGTCAGCGCGGTTGGCGAACCGTCGGCGTATTTGAAGGTTTCCAGCATACCGTTGTCGGCGCCAGTCCCATTCAGGTGCTCGACCGCCAGTTCATAGGCGCGAAGCTGGTCAGCGCCCTCGTCGGCATACGCGCCGGACTGCGGAACGTTGAAGCCGAGCGTCACGGTCGAGCCGGTCGGCGCGTTGCGGTACTCGTCGGCCCAGGCGTTGCGGATGAAGTGGAACGGGGCGGTTCCGGCAAGCGCGATGGCCGCCGTTCCGGCGCCCGCCTTGAGCACGGTGCGACGTGACAGGGTCTTCTTGGTCATCAAACGTTTCCTCCCTTACGATGGTTAGGCGGCAGGACCGCCGGCTTTATTTTTACGGCTTCTTGAGCAATAAATCATCTGACCTGACGGCGATATTGGCTAAAAGGTCATTAGACTTTCGTCGCCATTCGCCCCCAGAAAAGGCAGATGCCTGGCGGCCTGCCCGGGGCAGCGCGCCAACTGCCTGAATTGCTCTGGGCGAATTATCGCGGCAGGAGGCTCTCGCCCATGAGAAACTCGTCGATAGCCCGCGCCGCCTGACGGCCTTCGCGGATCGCCCACACGACAAGAGACTGCCCGCGGCGCATATCGCCCGCGACGAATATCTTATCGCGAGACGTTAAATATTTCTGATCGTCGGCCGCCACGTTTCCGCGCTCGGTCAATTTCAGGCCAAGCCGCGCCACCGGACCGTCATGGCGCGGGTGGACGAAGCCCATCGCCAGCAGGACGAGGTCGCCGCGCATCTGGAACTCGGTGCCGGGGACCTTCTGCATCTTCTCGTCGACACGAACGCAATGAAGCTGCTCCACCTTGCCGTTCGCGCCGGTGAATTTCTCGGTCATCACGCTCCAGTCGCGGTGCGCGCCCTCCTCCTGGCTTGACGAGGTGCGCAACTTGAGCGGCCAGTGCGGCCAGGTCAGCAGCTTGTTCTCCTTCTCCGGCGGCCTCGGCATGATCTCCAGCTGCGTGACCGACGCGGCTCCTTGCCGGAACGACGTGCCGATGCAGTCCGAGCCGGTGTCGCCGCCGCCAATGACGATGACATGCTTGCCGGTCGCGCTCAGAGGTTCGACATCGCCCAGAGGTTCACCGGAAATGCGGCGGTTCTGCTGCGTCAGGAAATCCATCGCGAAATGGATGCCGTCCAGCTCGCGGCCGGGAATCGGCAGATCGCGCGGGTGCTCTGCGCCGCCGGCCAGCAGGACAGCGTCAAAATCGCGCTCTAGTTCCTCCGCGCTGATATCCTCGCCGACTTCCGTGTTGCAGTGGAACGTGACGCCCTCGGCCTCCATCTGAGCGACCCGGCGCTCGACGATGTGTTTTTCCATCTTGAAATCGGGGATTCCGTAGCGCATCAGTCCGCCGGGATGGGCGTTGCGCTCATAGACGTGGACCTCGTGGCCCGTGCGCGCGAGCTGCTGCGCCGCAGCCATGCCCGCGGGGCCGGAGCCGATAACGGCCACGCGCTTGCCGGTCTTGTGCGCAGGCGGCTGCGGCGTCACCCAGCCTGCGTCGAAAGCCTTGTCCGCGATGGATTTTTCGATGGCCTTGATGCTCACCGGCGAGTCTTCAAGGTTGAGCGTACAGGCCGCTTCGCAGGGCGCCGGGCACACGCGGCCCGTCACTTCCGGGAAGTTGTTGGTCGAGTGCAGGTTGCGCGCCGCCTCTTCCCAGTCGCCGTGATAGACGAGGTCGTTCCAGTCCGGGATCTGGTTGTTGACCGGACAGCCGGTGTGGCAATACGGGATGCCGCAATCCATGCAGCGCGCTGCCTGCTTCTGCGTCTCGCCTTCGGGCAGCGGCACAATGAATTCGCGGAACGTCTTGATCCGCTCCTCCGGCGGCTCATAGCCCAGATCGCGCCGATCGATTTCCAGAAAGCCCGTAACCTTTCCCATGCACTCATCCCCTAACAACTTTCGCCTGATGGCGCAAAACGCCGATTAGCGCACGCCCGGTGCAGTCAGAACTGTGTCATTGCGAGGCCCGCAAGGGCCGAAGCAATCCAGCCGAATAGACTGGCGCTCTGGATTGCTTCGCTGCGCTCGCAATGACGGAACAGATAGCCTACTCCGCGCTGCGCATACCGATTTCGAGCACGTCGAGGCCGGTCGTGTCCTCTTCCATCCGCTCCCGCATCTCTGCCAGCGCGCGGCGATACTCCATCGGCATCACCTTCACGAATTTGGGCCGGTAGGCGTCCCAGTTCTCCAGAATGTGCTTGGCCCGCTCCGAGCCCGTGTAGCGGCGGTGGTTCTCGATGAGCGTGCGCAGACGGCGCTCGTCCAGTTGGCTCAGGTGGTGGCCGACTTTCACCACGCCGTGGCGCTCTTCAAGCTCGGCATACTTGTAGCCGAACGTCTTGACCGCCTCGTCCTCGGCCGGAACCGGCTCCAGATCGACCATCGCCAGGTTGCAGCGGCGCTCGAAGTCGCCGTCCTCATCCAGCACATAGGCGATGCCGCCTGACATGCCGGCCGCGAAGTTCCGCCCGGTCGGCCCGATGACGCAGACCACGCCGCCGGTCATGTATTCGCAGCCGTGATCGCCCACGCCCTCGACCACCGCTGTCGCGCCGGAGTTGCGCACGGCGAAGCGCTCACCCGCGATGCCGCGAAAATAGCACTCGCCGCTGATTGCGCCATAGAGCACCGTATTGCCGACAATGATGCTTTCCTCGGGCACGATGCCCGAGCGCGGGTTCGGCCGCACGATCAGCTTTGCGCCCGACAAGCCCTTGCCGACATAGTCGTTGCCGTCGCCGATCAGGTCGAGCGTCAGACCGGCCGCGCCCCATGCGCCGAAGCTCTGGCCCGCTGTGCCGTTAAAGGTGATCCAGATCGTGTCTTCCGGCAGACCCTCGTGGCCATAGCGCTTGGCAATCTCGCCGGACAGCATCGCGCCGGTGGTGCGATCCGTATTGCGGATCGGCATTTCCAGCTTGACCGGCTCCTTCCGCTCCAGCGCGGGTTGGGCCAGCTTGATGAGCTGACGGTCGAGCACCGTGGCCAGGCGGTCCGGCTGGCTTTGGGAATTGTAACGCTCGCTGTCGTTCTTCACTGCCGGCATATGCAGCAGCTTCGACAGGTCGAGCCCATGCGCCTTCCAGTGATCGACGGCCCGCTCAACGTCGATGAACTCGGTCTTGCCGATCATCTCGTCGAACGTGCAGAAGCCCATCTGGGCCATCAGCTCGCGGACCTCCTCGGCGACGAAGAAGAAGTAGTTGACCACATGCTCGGGCTGGCCCTTGAAGCGCTTGCGCAGCACCGGGTCCTGCGTGGCCACGCCCACCGGGCAGGTGTTCAGATGGCACTTGCGCATCATGATGCAGCCGATCGCGATCAGCGGCGCGGTGGCGAAGCCGAAATCATCCGCGCCGAGCAGAGCGCCAACGGCCACGTCGCGGCCTGTGCGGAAGCCGCCGTCCACCTGCACTGTGATTCGGCTGCGCAGATTGTTGACCACCAGCGTCTGCTGCGTCTCGGCGAGGCCCAACTCCCACGGGCTGCCGGCGTGCTTGATCGAGGTCAGCGGGCTTGCGCCCGTGCCGCCCTCAAAGCCGGCGATGGTCACGTGATCCGCGCCGGCTTTCGACACGCCCGCGGCGACCGTGCCCACGCCGATCTCCGAGCCGAGCTTCACGCTGACCTGCCCCGCCGGGTTGACGTTCTTCAGGTCGAAAATGAGCTGCGCCAGGTCCTCGATCGAGTAGATGTCGTGGTGCGGCGGCGGCGAAATCAGGCCCACGCCCGGCGTGGAGTGGCGCACCTTTGCAATCGTCGCGTCCACCTTGTGGCCGGGAAGCTGGCCGCCCTCGCCCGGCTTCGCGCCCTGCACCATCTTGATCTGCATGGCGTCGGAGTTGACCAGATATTCCGTCGTTACGCCAAACCGGCCAGAGGCGACCTGCTTGATCGCCGAGCGCATCGAATCGCCGTTGGGCATCGGCTTGAAGCGGTCCGATTCCTCGCCGCCCTCGCCGGTGTTCGAGCGCCCGCCGATGCGGTTCATCCCGATCGCCAGCGTGGTGTGCGCCTCGCGGCTGATCGAGCCGAACGACATCGCGCCGGTGGCGAAACGCTTGACGATCTCCTTGGCCGGCTCGACCTCCTCCAGCGGCACGGGCTGGCGGCCCATCTCCTCGGCGGTGCGGATGCGGAACAGACCGCGCAGCGTCAGCAGATGCTCATTCTGCTCGTTAATGCGCTGGGCGTATTCGCGGTATTTGTCCGGCAGGTTGCCGCGCACCGCGTGTTGCAGGTCGGCGACCACCTCCGCGCGCCAGGCATGGGTCTCGCCGCGCACACGCACGGCGTATTCGCCGCCGACATCGAGGGCATTGCGCAGCACCGGGTCCTCGCTGAACGCGCGCTGGTGCCGGCGCATCGTCTCCTCGGCGACCTCCGGCAAGCCCGCACCCTCGATCTGACACTGCGTGCCGGTGAAGTACTTGTCCAGAAACGCGCTCTGGAGGCCCACCGCGTCGAAAATCTGCGCGCCGCAATACGACTGATAGGTCGAGATGCCCATCTTGGACATGACCTTGAGGATGCCCTTGTCGATCGCCTTGATGTAGCGGTGGATGGCATCTTCTTCAGGGATCTCGCCCTCGAACTCGTCGAGGTTCTCGCGGATCGTCTCGAAGGCGAGATACGGGTTGATCGCCTCCGCGCCATAGCCCGCGAGCGTGCAGAACTGGTGGACCTCGTGCGCCTCGCCGGTTTCGACCACGATGCCGACGGTCGTGCGCAGGCCCTTGCGGATCAGGTGATGATGCACCGAAGAGGTCGCCAGCAGCGCCGGGATCGCCACGCGCGCAGGCGACACGTTGCGGTCCGAAAGAATGACGATGTTGTAGCCGTCGCGCACGCCCTGTTCGGCCTCGGCGCACAGCGCGGCGATCGCGCCTTCCATCCCGTCCGCGCCGTGCTCGACCGGATAGGTCATGTCGAGCGTGACCGTGCGGAAATCGTTGCCCGCGACATCGCCGATCTGGCGGATGCGCTCCAGCTTCTCGTCGGTGAGGATCGGCTGGCCGACCTCAAGCCGCTTCACTCCGACCATCGCCTTAGGGTCGAGCAGGTTCGGACGCGGCCCGATGAACGAGACCAGCGACATGACCAGTTCCTCGCGGATCGGGTCGATCGGCGGGTTCGTCACCTGCGCGAAATTCTGCTTGAAATAGGTGTGCAGCAGCTTCGGACGGCTGGAGAGCGCGGAAACCGGCGTATCCGTGCCCATGGAGCCGACCGGCTCTTCGCCCGCGCGCACCATCGGCGCCATGATGACGCGCCAGCTTTCCTCGGTGTAGCCGAACGCCTGCTGGCGGTCGAGCAGCGCCACGTTGGAGCTGCGATGCTCCCGGCGCGGCTCCACGTCGGGAAGGCTCTCGATCTGGATCTGACCCTGATCGAGCCAGCGCTGATACGGGTGCGCGTTCGCCAGTTCCGCCTTGATCTCCTCGTCGGAGACAATGCGCTTCTTGTCCAGGTCGATCAGCAGCATCCTTCCGGGTTGCAGCCGCCATTTGTGCACGATGCTCTCCTCCGGCACCGGCAGCACGCCAACCTCGGAGGACAGAATCACCTCGTCATCGCTGGTGACGACATAGCGCGCCGGGCGCAGGCCGTTGCGGTCGAGCGTCGCGCCAATTTGACGGCCATCGGTGAAAGCCACCGCCGCCGGGCCGTCCCACGGCTCCATCAACGCGGCGTAGTATTCGTAAAAGGCGCGGCGCTTGTCGTCCATGAGCGGGTTGCCCGCCCAGGCCTCCGGGATCAGCAACATCATCGCGTGCACCAGCGGATAGCCCGCGCGCACCAGCAGTTCCAGCGCGTTGTCGAAGCAGGCGCTGTCCGACTGCCCTTCCGGGATCAGCGGCCACAGCCGGTCGAGGTCCGCGCCGAACACGTCCGACGTCATCGCCGCCTGGCGCGCCGCCATCCAGTTGATGTTGCCGCGCAGCGTATTGATCTCGCCGTTATGGCAGATCATGCGGAACGGATGCGCCAGGCCCCAGGACGGGAAGGTGTTGGTCGAGAAGCGCTGATGCACCAGCGCCATCGCGGACACCATCCGCTCGTCCTGCAGATCGAGGTAATAATCCGCAAGCTGCGGCGCGAGCAGCATCCCCTTGTAGTTCAGCGTCTGCGAGGACAACGAAGGGATGTAGAAATCCTCATGCCCCTCCGGCTGCTCGCGCATGACGGTCAGCTCGATCACGCGGCGCAGCACGAACAGGCGCAGCTCGAATGCGGTCGTGTCCCTGGTCTCTGGCCCACGCTTGATGAAAACCTGCGCCATGTGCGGCTCGGTTGGCAGCACGGAGTAGCCGAGATCGGAGTTGTCGACCGGCACATCGCGCCAGAACAGCAGCTCCTGGCCTTCCTCGCGGATCACGCGCTCGATCAGCGACAGGTAATAGGCGCGGGCTTCCGGCTTCTTGGGCAAGAAAACCTGACCAACGGCATAGTCGCCTTCCGCCGGCAGCGTCACGCCATGATCGGCCGCCACGGCCCGCAGGAACGCATCCGGCATCTGGATCAGGATGCCGCAGCCGTCACCGGCTTTCGGGTCCGCGCCGACAGCGCCGCGATGCTCCAGGTTGCAAAGGATATTCAGGCCTTTGCGAATGATCTCGTGGCTGCGCACATCATTCATGTTCACCACGAAGCCGATGCCGCAGGCATCGTGCTCGCGGTCGGGGTGGTACAGGCCCTGAGCGCGGGATGGCCGATTGAGGCTGGCGCGCGCGGTCATCGCGTTCGGCTTGGTCACTGACTTCCGAGTCCCCTGTTCGCGTTGTCGATGATGTCGGATGTGCGGGGTCAGCCGGACGTGGCGGGAGGTCTTTTGGCCGCCGCCCCGTCGGGAACGATCGGCGAGCGCTCTCCGATCACCAGCGCCCGCCTCAGGCATGGTTCAGGTTTTCGACACGCCATGGTTTCGTCCCCTCCCGGTCCCGCATCAGTTTCTCGCGGGTTTGCCGACCGCTTCAGCGTCCTGCCGGCGCAGGCCCTTGCGGCGGTTCCTTTCCGGGCGCCTTGTCCCGGGGTCGATTCGTTTCAATCTGGCGCAATCGAACCCGGCGCAACCGTCGTTCTGCGGCGTTCAGACGGCGCAGACGCGACACGACAAGGACAGCACTCCTGCCCTATCAGCCGCAAAGTTGACAGATTTTGGCCCGGAGCACAAGCCGAATGAACAGGTCGAAGGGAAACAGAGCGTCGCAACCGTTTCGAAACCGGCAATGAAATAAACCGTACCTCACCCCGTTTTGAACGGATGTGTCCCAATGTTGGCTGAAACGGCGGGTGAACTGGCCTAGGGTTCGGGAGTGGGACGCCGCCGCCGGACATTGCCGGCGACGGCCCCTTCGTCGCATCGCAACAATGCTGATATTGATGAGGACTCGACCATGAACAAGACCAAGACTGCTTCGGCGCTGGCCGTGGCCGGCGCTTTCGCCACCGCGCTTTCAATGACCGCTCACACGGCTCCGGCCAATGCGCAAGAAGCCGTGAAGTGCTACGGCGTCTCGCTCTCCGGTGAGAACGACTGCGCCGCCGGACCGGGCACGACCTGCGCCGGCACCTCCACGGTGGACTATCAGGGCAACGCCTGGACGCTGGTGAAGAAGGGCACTTGCGAAAGCAACACCCCGTTCCTGGTGAACAAGGGCGAGGAAGTCGAACTGCCGGGCGACCGCATGGGCAGCCTGACCGAGCTGGACCGCGATCTGCCGACCGAGAGCTAAGACCGCGCCCGAACGCGAAAGGGATAACGGCCATGTCGGCGCTCACAGACCAAGCGCAGCCGGCCGTGTTCGCTCCTGATCCGATCCCGGCGCGCGCCGGGGTCGGTCTCAAGGCCGAGCACTATGCCGACATCCTCGAAACACAGCCGGACATAGGCTGGTTCGAGGTGCATCCGGAAAACTATATGGGCGCTGGCGGTCCACCGCACGCCTATCTGAGCCGGATCCGCGAGCTGTATCCGCTTTCGCTCCACGGCGTCGGGTTGTCGATCGGCTCTGCCGGCCCGCTTGACCAAGACCATCTGGCGCGGGTCAACGCGCTGATCGACCGCTATCAGCCCGGACTGTTTTCCGAGCATCTCGCCTGGTCGACGCATGACGACGTGTTCTTCAACGATCTGCTGCCGCTGCCCTACACCAGCGCGACGCTGCAGCGCGTCTGCGAGCATATCGACCAAGTGCAGAGCGTCACCGGACGGCAGATGCTTCTGGAAAACCCGTCCACTTATGTCGAATTCGCGCAGTCGGAGATGAGCGAGATCGAATTCCTGCGCGAAATCGCGCGGCGCACCGGCTGCGGCCTGCTGCTCGACGTGAACAACGTCTATGTCGGCGCGACCAACCACGACTATGACCCGGCGGCCTATATCGACGCCTTCCCGGTCGAGCATGTCGGGGAAATCCATCTCGGCGGCCATGCGCGGCAGGAAGACGACGCCGGCGAACCGCTGTTGATCGACGATCACGGGCGCGATGTCGATGAGGCGGTATGGGCGCTCTACCGCCGCCTGATCGCGCGTCGCGGCCCTTGCCCGACGCTTGTGGAGTGGGACAACGACGTTCCCGGCTGGACAACGCTGTTCGCAGAGGCGCAAGCCGCCGAGGCCATCATGCGCGCGCGGCGGAGCAATCATGCCACGCTTCACTGAGACGCAAGAGGCGTTCGCCGAGGCCGTCCGGCGCGCGGATCACGCGCTGCCCGAGGGCGTGACGAGCCATAGCGCCGATCTGCCGACGCGGCGCTTCAACGTCTACCGCAACAATTTCTACGCCAGTCTCATCAACGTGCTGGCCGGGCGCTATCCGGTCGTGCAGCGGCTGGTGGGCGAAGAGTTCTTCCGGGCGGTGGCGAAGGTTTATGTCGAGCACGAGCCTCCACGCTCGGCGATGATCCTCGCCTATGGCGGGGGCTTCGGAGATTTCCTCGCAGGCTTTCCGCCGGTCGCCGACGTGCCCTACCTGCCCGATATCGCGCGGCTGGAATGGGCGCGGCACACCGCCTATCACGCCGCCGACGCCACGCCGCTGGCGGCGCAAGATTTCGCAGGTGTCCCGGCCGAGCAGGTCGCCGCGCTCACGCTCTCGCTGCACCCGTCGCTGACGATCGTACCGTCGCCCTACCCGATCGTCTCGATCTGGGAGACCAACGCCTTCGACGAGGAAGTGCGCCCGGTCAGCCCGGAAGCGCAGGACGCGATGATCGCGCGGCCAGAGATGACGGTCGAGGTCCGGCAACTGCCGCCTGGCGCGGCGGCGTTCATCACGGCGCTGGCGAGCGGCGACACACTCGGCGCGGCGGCGGAGCACGCGGCGTCGGCGGATGAACGCTTCGACCTTGCGGGCAACATCGCCGGGCTGATCGACGCCGGCGTCATCGTGCGGTATCAAACCTAGGCTATTTTGTCGCGGTGATCACCGCGCCGATATCATTAACGGGGGAAGTCATGTCTGCACTCGTGAGTTTGTACAATACGATTTTCTGGGGTCTGCAGCGACTGCTCGAAGACTGGTTTCTCGGGCTGGCGGCCCGGCTGATCTTCGCCAGCGTGCTGCTGTTCTATTTCCTCAACTCGGCACTCACGAAAGTCGGATCAGGTTTTCCCGGCTCGCTGATCCCGTCGACCGGCGCTTATGCACAAATCCTGCCGCAGATCACCGAGTCCGTGGGCTACGACGTCTCGCAGATTGCGTTTTTCCCCTATGGCCTGATTGTCTGGGCGGGCACCTACGCCGAGTTCATCTTGCCCGTGCTGATCGTCGTGGGGCTGTTCACCCGCGCGGCAGCGCTGGGGATGATCGTCTTCATCGGCGTGATGACCTATGTCGACATCACGGCCCACGCCGTCGACGCGCAAACCATCGGATCGTTCTTCGACCGCCTGCCGAACGCGCCGATCGCCGACCAGCGGCTGATGTGGGCGTTCCCGCTGCTCTATCTCGTCATTCGCGGGCCAGGCATCGTCTCGCTCGACTGGATTTTCGGCGGGCGGCGAGGTTAGCCACGGGCTTGAAAGCGCGCGGACGGGCGTGCAGTCTGAGCGCATGAAACGGCTTCTGATCGTCGCGCACGCCCCCTCGCCAAACACCAAGCGGATGCTCGACGCCGTCATGCGCGGCGCGACAGCCGAGGACATCGAGGGCGTGGACGCGCTCGCGCTCAGCCCGTTCGACACCGGCCCTGACGACGTGAAAGCCGCCGGCGCGCTGATCCTCGGCACCACCGAAAATCTCGGCTACATGAGCGGCGCGCTGAAGGACTTCTTCGACCGCTGCTACTACCCCTGCCTGGAGGAAACGCAAGGGCTGGCCTACGCGCTCTATATCCGCGCGGGCCAGGACGGCACCGGCACGCGGCGCGCGGTGGAGAGCATCACAACCGGGCTGCGCTGGCGCGCGGTTCAGGAGCCGCTGATCTGCCGCGGCGCGTGGGACAACGCCTTCCTGGAGCAGTGCGAGGAGCTGGGCCAGGCGATGGCCGCAGGTCTGGAAGCCGGCATCTTCTGACGCCTGTTCACGCAAATCTCACCACAAGCTGATTTGCCCGGAGCGGCTTGAACGCGGAGAATTCTCCCGACATGATTCGGGAGATACGAATGCCCGCACCTTTTCGCCGCGCCCTCTGGCTTGCCGCCGCCCTTCTCAGCGCATCGCTGCTCGCCGCGACTTCGCTCGCCGCAGGCGAAAACGACCCGCCCGCTCTGGTCGGCCATAGCGGCCAGTTCACCGTCATTGAGCCGGCCAAAGTGCCTCAGCCCGTCCCATTCGAGAACGGCATGGGCGAGGCGGTCACGCTTGCCGACTTCCGCGGCAAGGTCGTACTGCTCAACTTCTGGGCGACATGGTGCGCGCCCTGCGTCCATGAAATGCCGTGGCTCGACGAACTCGCGCGCGACCGGGCAGACCAGCCCTTCGCGGTCGTGGCGATCTCGCTGGATCAGGCCGGGCGCAACAAGGTCATCCCGTTTTATCAGCGGCTCGGGCTCGACACGCTGGAAATCTACACGGACCCGGACCAGCGCGTCGGCGCAATCAACCCGCCGGAAGGATCGGACGCGCCGTTCGCCCTGTTCGGGATGCCGACCACCTATGTCATCGGCAAGGATGGCGCGGTGATGGGCTACATCCAGGGCGCGGTGGACTGGCGCTCCGGCGAGGCCCGCGCGTTGCTCGATTATTACCTCGCCCAATCGTCAAGCTAGGGAGCCGCCAATGCGCGCCATCGCCGCCTTCCTCATCGCCGCCCTCACAGCCACAGCCGCCGCCGCCAACCCCAGCGTCTGGGAGCGGCAAGGCTGGGCCGATACGGATTTCTCCAAGCGCTCGATTGAATGGAACGAGATCATGTCTGGCGGCCCGCCCAAGGACGGAATCCCGTCGATCGACAACCCGAAGTTCCAGCCGGTTGCGGACGAGACCGAGGTGAAGCCGAACGAGCCGGTGATCGGGCTGGAGATCAATGGCGACGCGCGCGCCTATCCGCTGCGCATCCTGATGTGGCACGAGATCGTCAACGATATTGTCGGCGGCCAGCCGGTGGCCGTGACCTACTGCCCGCTGTGCAACTCGGCGGTCGTGTTCGAGCGCGTGGTCAATGGCGAAGTCACGACCTTCGGCACCACGGGCAAGCTGCGCAACTCCGATCTCGTTATGTATGACCGGCTCACCGAAAGCTGGTGGCAGCAATTCACTGGCGGAGCGATCGTCGGCGAGATGACGGGCGCGCAGCTCGAAATCCTGCCCGCGCGGCTGGAATCGCTGGCGCAGTTTCGCGAGCGGCATCCGGCAGGTCGCATCCTCGTGCCAAACAATCCGGACTTCCGAAACTACGGCCGCAACCCGTATGCGGGCTACGACTCCAGCGCGCGGCCCTTCCTGTTCCGCGGCGACCTGCCCGAAGACATCAACCCGATGGTGCGGGTGGTGATGGTGCGAACCGACAAGCCGACCATCGTCTCGCTCGACCTGCTGCGCGAGCATGAACGCGTCGAGGCCGGCGACGTGACGATCAGCTGGCAGCCCGGACAAGCCTCCGCGCTGGACGACTCCAGCGTCGCGGGCGGGCGCGATGTCGGAACGGTCACGGTCGAGCGCCACGGCGCGGACGTTGCCTACGAAGTCACTTTCGCCTTTGTGGCGCACGCGTTCCATCCTGAAACGGACATCATCCAGAATTGCCCGGAGCGCGGCGCGCTGAGATGCGGCAGCGCCCCAGACCGCTAACACGCGCATACAAGAGAAAATGCCGGCGGCGCACGCCGCTCCCGTGCGCCGCACCTCGGTTATACGCGCTTTGTTGTTCAGATTTTTAATGATCTCCGACACGAAATATTATCATCGCCGTTTTCTACTTTAGGCCTGCGGGAACAAGCAGGCATGAGCGGATCGTGTTCGATGGGCGGATCGCCAATGCGTGTCTCGATGGCATTCGGGTCGCCAGTCAGCGGGGGCCGCATAACGGCGATCAACGGCGCGGCTCGACGCATGTTCGGCTGGCCCGGCAAGGCCGCCGAGGCCGCCATAGTGCAGACCCGGCTGGAGTTGATGCGACGGCGCTGCGGACCGCTGGCGCTCGTGGCGGAGCACAGTTCCGATGACGTGATTATCGCGGAGAACGAGGGCTGGACGCTACGGGGAAACACCACGCTGGAGCGGATGACGCGCTATGAGGCCGGGGACCAAAAAAAGCCGCCGGGGGAGGGAAATCTGAAAATGTATGACGTCCTCGTTGCCGAAGACCACCCGGTGAATCAGCTTCTGATCCGGGAAATCCTGACCTCGATCGGCTGTCGCGTGACGATGGCCGACACGGGCCAGAGGGCGCTGGAGGAAATCAGGGCGGGCGACTTCGATCTCGTCATCATGGACAACCTGATGCCGGTGATGACCGGGCTGGAGGCGATCGGCTGCATTCGCGCGCGGAGCGACTGGAAGGCGCGCATCCCGATCATCGCGCTCACCGCAAGCAGCCTTCCAGAGGACGAAACAGCCTACAAGGCTCACGGGATTGAAGCCTTCATGACCAAGCCACTGGACATGAACGACGTTATCGAGACCGTCAAGCGGCTGGGCAAGGAAGGACGCCGCATACGCGACGCGGCGCATTCAACGATGGAATAGCCTCGAAGGGCTGCATCGGGCCGCGGAAGCGCATCAGGAAGCCGAAGTGCGTCAGACCGCGGCGGTCTCTCTCGCCACAGCCGGCCAGCTCATCCCGTAGCGCGCGCGATCTCCGCGCCCGCGCCCTGCCGCGTGGATGACAGCCCGTGCAGGTGATAGACAGCGACCGCCAGCACGATGAACGCGCCGGCCTGATGCACCAGGCCCAGGCTCAGCGGCACCTGCGCCACCAGCGTCCAGATGCCGCCCGCCGCCTGCAGCGTCACCGCGCCAGCGAGCGCAACCGCCGACATGCGCATGGGGTGGTTGGCGCGCATCATCGCGGCTGCGTAGACGATTGCCCAGGCGAATAGCAGGTAGGCGGCCATGCGGTGGTTGAACTGCACGGTCAGCGCGTTCTCGAACAGGTTGAGATGCCACGGCTGCATGACGAGCAGCCCGTCCGGGATGAATTCACCGTCCATCAGCGGCCAGGTGTTGTAGGCAAACCCGGCTTTCATGCCCGCCACGAATGCGCCCAGCACGATCTGCACGAACGTGAACGCCAGCAGCCCGGCGGCTGACAGCCATGCCCAGCCACGACGCGCCGCGCGCGCCGGCTGGCCGACGCCCAGCGCCACCCAGATCATCGCCGCATAAATGATCGCCGCCAGCCCCAGATGCGCCGCGAGCCGGTACTGGCTCACCGACACCCGGTCGACCAGCCCGCTCTGGACCATATACCAGCCCATGAAGCCCTGCAGCGCGCCCAGCGCGAACAGCGCGATCAGGCTCGGCGCGAGGTCGCGGCGGATGTAGCCCGCCACGGCGAAGGCGATGAAGGGAATGGCGAAGGCCAGGCCGATGAAGCGGCCCAGAAAGCGGTGCGCCCATTCCCACCAATAGATGAACTGGAACTCGGCCAGGCTCATGCCCTTGTTGACGAGCTGGTACTGGGGGATCTGGCGGTATTTGTCGAAAGCCTCCTGCCAATCCGCGGCGGATAGCGGCGGGATCGCGCCGAGAATCGGCTTCCATTCGGTGATCGACAGGCCCGAGCCGGTCAGCCGCGTCGCCCCGCCGACCACGACCATCGCGAAGATGAGCGCGATCACGCAGCCCAACCACGTGCGGATGGCGGCATCTGCGCTGGCGGGTCTGGCGTGGGCGTCGTTGAGCGCGGCGGCGTCGGTCATGTCAGGTCTCCGAAAGCTGAACCGCGATTTAGTCGGCGCGGCGCGCGAGGGCAAGCGCGCGCAGTGTCGCAAGGCGGCGCGCGTTTTTCCGTTGGCGCGTCGGCAAGCGTTTGAGTATGGTGCGGGCCATGTCGGATCGTGCACGCAAATTCATCGGCGTCATGGGTGTGGTCGTCTTCACGATCTTCTACCTGTGGTTCGCCGTGACGGTCGCCATCATGCGCCTGCCCGGCACCGCGCTGGGCCTGCAACTGGCGTTCTATTTCGTGGTTGCGGCGGTTTGGTTCGCGGTGTGCGCGGCGATCATCTGGTGGATGCGACCGCGGCACGCGCAGCAAACGGAAAAGGCGCCCGGCAGTTAGCTTCCTCTTCCTCCCACACGAGAGTTGCGCGCCATGAGGCGGTGAGGTCGTTGTCATCCCGTGCGCGATCTGGCGCATCGCGCCGCTTCGCAGACACGGGATCGGCGTCCCGGTCACCTCCAGGTCCCGGGTCAGCAGCGCACCACTGCCGTGCTGCACCGCACCCGGGACGACAACGGCTGCCGCGCTCTGAACCGACTCCGCAACACTACGCCACCTTGCCCTCGAACAGGAAGCCGCCGGACTGGCGCGACCAGAGCGACGCATAGATGCCGCCCGCGCGCACCAGTTCGTCATGCGTGCCCTGTTCGACAATGCGGCCCTGGTCCATCACCACGAGCCGGTCGAGCATGGCGATGGTCGACAGTCGGTGCGCGATGGCGATGACGGTCTTGCCCTGCATCAGGTTGTAAAGCTGCTCCTGGATCGCGGCTTCGGCCTCGCTGTCGAGCGCGGAGGTCGCCTCGTCCAGCACGAGGATCGGCGCGTCCTTCAGCAGCACCCGCGCGATGGCAATGCGCTGGCGCTGCCCGCCGGACAGCTTCACGCCCCTCTCGCCAACATGCGCGTCGTAGCCCGTGCGGCCCTTCCAGTCGCGCAGGTCGGGGATGAAGTGGTGCGCGTGCGCCTTGCGTGCGGCCTCGAACACCTCTTCATCGCTCGCATCGGGCCGACCATAGCGGATGTTCTCCATCACCGAGCGATGCAGCAGCGACGTATCCTGCGTGACCATGCCGATCTGCGCGCGCAAGCTCTCCTGCGTCACTTCCGAAATGTCCTGCCCATCCACGAGGATGCGCCCGCCTTCCAGGTCGTGGAAGCGCAACAACAGGTTTACCAGCGTCGACTTGCCCGCGCCGGAGCGTCCGACCAGCCCGACCTTCTCGCCCGGCTGGATGGTCAGGTTCAGGTTCTGCAACAACCCGCCTTCCTGGCCATAGTGGAAGGTGACGTCCTCGTAGCGGATTTCGCCGTTCGTGACCTTGAGCGGGCGCGCGCCCGGCGCATCGGTAAGCCGCAGCGGGTTCGAGATGGATTTGATGCCTTCCTGCACCTGCCCGATGTTCTCGAATACGTTGGTGACGACCGACATGACCCAGCCAGACATATTGTTGATCTGGATGACCAGCCCCGCCGCCACGGCGATCGCGCCGAGCGTGATGAGCTGTTGGCTCCACAGCCACAGCGCCAGCCCGACCGTTGCGGCGATCATCACGCCGTTCATGGTCCACAGAATGCCCTCCATGATCGTCAGAAGGCGCATCTGTTCGCGGAACTTGACGGTCTGATCTCCCAGCGCTTCCGCCGCATACTCGTCCTCGCGCTCGGTGCGCGCGAACAGCTTGACGGTCTGGATATTGACGTAGCTGTCCACGATCCGCCCGGCCAGCAGGGAGCGCGCATCGGAGTTGAGCATGGAGCGGTGCTTCACCTTCGGCACAAAATACGCGAGCAGCAGCCCATAGGCGAAGAACCACACGAGCAGAGGCGCCATCAGCCGCGGATCGGCGGAGAACAGCACGACCAGCGTGGACACCGCATAAATCGTGACGAACCACAGCGAATCCGTCAGATCGACAATCGTCTGCCGCAATGCGCCGCCGGTGTTCATCACCCGGTTAGCGATGCGCCCGGCGAAATCGTCCTGAAAGAACGATGGGCTTTGACGCAGCAGATAGCGGTGCGCCTGCCAGCGGATCAGGTTCGTGAAAGACGGGATCAGCGACTGGTTGATCAGCGTCATGTGCGCGAAGAACATGAACGGACGCAAGAGGATAGCGAACGCCGCCATGATCAGCAGCGTGGTTCCGTGCTCGGCGAAGAATTCGCCCGGCGTCTCGGCTGCGCGCGCCATGTCGACGATCCGCCCGAGGAACGTGAACAGCGCGACCTCGATCAGCGCGGCCAGCGACCCGACCAGCACCACGACGACCAGGGTGCCCCAGATCTGGCGGCAGTAATGCCAGAAGAACCCGACAAGGTTTGCAGGCGGTTGATCTATAGACGCCCGTCTAAAGGGGGATATTCGTTGCTCGATCCAACGTAACATGATGCTCGCTCGCGTGTGTTCTTTGACGTTTGAAAAATCATCACACGGCTGAGCGAGACGGCCAAGGGGCCGAAAGGGTCAGCCGCGCATGGAAGCTGCGCGCTGTACCATTTGGGATGTCCTGTCGGGGTTGAACATGCGGCGGACGGCGCTGGCGCCCGCTAACGCATGACCTGATGTTGCAACAAGATGGCAACAGTGTGGCTCTTTAACCCAGGACGTGCTCCGCGCCAAGCAGATATTCCTGGTTGCCGCCTTGGCCGGTGAGTGGAGACGGGACGGGATTGCGCGCGTGCCAGCCCGGCTGGGCGTCGATCAGATCGCGGATCGTGGAGACTGCGAGGGCGCGAGCCGCCAGGTCCGTGACGATGCCGCCCTTGCCGACGGCCTCGCGGCCCACCTCGAACTGGGGCTTTACAAGCGCCACAAGCCACGCCCGCCGCGCGCCGAACGCAAGCACGTGAGGTATTACGAGCCGCAGCGAGATAAAGCTCACATCGACAGTGATCGCCCCGAACGGCTCGGGCACGTCGTCCGGGCTGAGGCTGCGCGCATCGCGCTGTTCAAGGCTGATGACGCGCGGATCGCTCGCAAGGCTCGGATGTAGCTGCCCGCGCCCGACATCCACCGAATAAACCCGGCTCGCGCCCCGCGCGAGAAGTACTTGCGTGAAGCCGCCGGTCGAGGCGCCGACATCGAGCGCCGCGCGCCCCGCCGGATCGAAGCCGAAGGCGTCCAGCGCGGCGGCCAGCTTCAGCGCCGCGCGCGAGACGTAAGCAGCTTCGCCGCCCGTGATGGTGATTTCCGCGTCGTCGCCGACCAGCGCGCCGGCTTTGCTCACCACCGCGCCGTCAACGCGCACCAGCCCTCGCTTTATCAGATCGCGCCCGCGCGCCCGGCTTCCGACAAGACCGCGCGCGACAAGAGCGACGTCCAGACGCGACGGCTCCGCCACCTCAGCCGGCGTCGCCCTGGCCGGTAGCGCCGAGATTTTCGGCGGTCACTTCGCGGCCAAGCGCGCTGAAGACAGTGCGCACGATGCCATGCGCGTCGAGGCCGTGGTCGGCGTACATCTGCTCGGGCTTGCCCTGATCCACGAACTCGTCGGGCAGCACCAGCGTGCGGATTTTAAGGCCCTGATCGAGCAGCCCGTCCTGCGCGAGGAAATGCAGCACATGGCTGCCGAAGCCGCCGATGGAAGCCTCCTCAATCGTAACCACCACCTCGTGCTCCCGCGCGAGCCGGCGGATCAGGTCTTCATCGAGCGGCTTGGCGAAGCGGGCATCCGCGACCGTGGTGGACAACCCGTGCCGCGAAAGCAGATCCGCCGCCGACAGGCATTCCTGCAGCCGCGCGCCGAAAGACAGGAGCGCAACGCTACTGCCCTCGCGCATGACTCGCCCGCGCCCGATCTCCAGCGGCACGCCATGCTCCGGCATCTCGACGCCGACGCCCTCCCCGCGCGGATAGCGCAGCGCGCTGGGCCGGTCGTCGATTTGCACGGCAGTGGCGACCATGTGACGAAGCTCGGCCTCGTCCGCGGCCGCCATCACAACAAAACCGGGCAGGCAAGATAGATAGGTCACGTCGAACGATCCGGCATGGGTCGGACCGTCGGCGCCGACGAACCCCGCGCGGTCGATGGCAAAGCGGACCGGCAGCTGCTGGATCGCCACGTCGTGCACGACCTGGTCATAGGCGCGCTGCAGGAAGGTCGAGTAGATTGCCGCGAACGGCTTGTAGCCTTCCGTCGCCAGCCCGGCGGCGAAGGTCACGCCGTGCTGCTCGGCAATGCCGACATCAAAGGTGCGATCCGGAAATTCCTCGCCGAACAGGTCGAGCCCCGTTCCCGACGGCATCGCAGCGGTGATGGCGACGATCTTGTCATCGCGGCGCGCCTCGTCGATCAGGCTGGTGGCGAACACCTTGGTGTAGCTCGGCGCGTTGGGTTTGGGCTTCGACATCGCGCCGGTGATGACGTCGAACTTCGAGACGCCGTGATACTTGTCCGCCGAATTCTCCGCCGGTTCGTAGCCCTTGCCCTTCTGCGTGACGCAGTGCACCAGGATCGGACCCTGCTCCGCGTCGCGGACGTTGCGCAGCACCGGGACCAGATGCTCCAGATTGTGCCCGTCGATCGGCCCGACGTAGTAGAAACCGAGTTCCTCGAACAGCGTGCCGCCGGTCCAGAAATTGCGTGTGTACTCCTCCGCGCGGGCGGCGCGGCGCTCCCAGCCTTTCGGCAAGCGCTTGGCGAGCTGTTTTACGATGTCGCGCAGGTAGAGATAGGTGCCCGAAGAACTCAGCCGCGCCAGATAATGGCTGATCGCGCCCACCGGCGGCGCGATCGACATGTCATTGTCGTTCAGGATGACGATCAGGCGCTTGTCCATTGCGCCGGCATTGTTCATCGCCTCGTAGGCCATGCCTGCGCTGAGCGCGCCGTCGCCGATCACCGCGATGACGTTGTTGTCGCCCTCGCTCAGGTCGCGCGCGACCGCCATGCCGAGGCCCGACGAAATCGAGGTGGAAGAATGCGCCGCGCCAAACGGGTCATATTCGCTTTCCGCGCGCTTGGTGAAGCCGGACAGTCCGCCGGGCTGGCGCAGCGTGCGGATGCGATCGCGCCGGCCAGTGAGGATCTTGTGCGGATAGGCCTGGTGCCCGACATCCCAGATCAGCCGGTCCTTCGGCGTATCGAAAAGGTAGTGCAGCGCCACTGTCAACTCGACCACGCCAAGCCCCGCGCCAAGATGACCGCCCGTCACCGACACGGCGTCAATGGTTTCCGCCCGAAGCTCGTCGGCCACTTGCCGAAGCTGGGATTCATCGAGCGCCCTCAGGTCGTCCGGCGTGTCGATCTTATCGAGTAGAGGCGTCTCGTTTTCTGAACTCACGGTCCTTGCGTCCCTTACGCGATTGCCACGGCGGCTGATGCAGGCTGCCGCCCGCTGTCATACAAAGTTTACACTTTTGCCCCCGGGTCGGCAAAACATGATCGTATCTTGAAGCGTTTATGCGAACCGAAGCGAACTGGATTACCGCACACTGACGGATCGGCGCAATTTTATTCCACGTCGAGCGGCTGCGTGCCGGTCGGCTGGCCATCGTCGCCAAGATTGATTTTCTCGACCTTTGCCTCAGCGCGCTGCAAAAGCCGGTCGCAATGATCGCGCAGCGCCTCCCCACGTTCGTAGATGGCGATAGATTGCTCGAGTTCCACATCGCCGCGCTCCAGACGCCCGACGATTTGCTCAAGTTCCTTGAGCGCCTGCTCGAACGACATGTCCTTTATGTCGGCGCCCGCCTTGTCTTGTTGTTTCGCCATCATCCCTCCAGAATTATCGCGCCGAAGTCACGTTCCGTAGTCCATCATGACGCGCAGATGCGCCGCCACGGATCGCGCCAATCCGCTGAGATCGTAGCCGCCTTCGAGCACCGAAACAAAGCGCCCGTTCGCATGTTTGTCGGCGACATCCAGAAGTTTCCGGGTCACCCAGGCGAAATCCTCCTCGCGCAGCACCAGCCCGCCAATCGGGTCGCTGCGGTGCGCATCAAAGCCCGCCGAAGCGATGACAAGGTCCGGCGAGAAATCGTGTAGCGCCGGCAGAATGCGCGTCTCGAACGCTTCCTGGAAATGATAGGTGTCGTCGCCCCGGCGCAGCGGCGCGTTGACGATATTTCCGGCGACGCCCTGCTCGCTCCACTCGCCGGTGCCGGGGAACAGCGGCATCTGGTGGGAAGAGCCGTAGAACAGGTTCGGCTCGGACCAGAACATGTGCTGGGTGCCGTTGCCGTGATGCACGTCAAAATCAATGACGGCGACCCGCTCCAGCCCGTGCGCCTCGCGCGCATGGGCCGCGGCAATGGCGACATTGTTGAAGAAGCAAAAGCCCATAGCCTGGCGCGTTTCCGCATGATGGCCCGGCGGCCGCGCCGCACAGAAGGCGTTGCGCGCCGCGCCCGTCACGACCTGATCCACCGCCATGACCGCCGCGCCCGCAGCCCGCAGCGCCGCCTCCCAGCTTTGCGGTGACATGACCGTATCGCCGCCATCGACGTAGCAATGACCGCTTTCGGGCGCGACCTTCTTCAGCGCGGCGATATACTCCGGCCCATGCATCCGCGCGATGGCCTCTTCCTCGGCCAGCGGGGCCTCTTCCCGGTGAAGGAACTGGAAGCTTTCGTCTTCGAGCACCTGCTCGATGGCGCGCAAACGGTCAGGGCGTTCGGGATGGCCGTAGCCGGTGTCGTGCTCCAGGAAAACGGGATGGGAAATCAACAGTGTCGGCATGGGTCGTTCAACGCCCTTGTTGTTGTCGTTCAAGCGGTGCGGGCGGTTCGCTGTCTTCCGGCACGAAGAAGTCCGGCGTCAGGTCAACTGACGGGTCAATCCTGTAGCGGTCGAAATCGCGCACGCCGTGCTGTGCGAGCAGCGTGTCGTCGATGCAGAAGTTGCCGGTGAAATCCCGCGCCGGCTTCGTCAGGATGACATGCGCGGCATCTGCGACAATCTCCGGGCTGCGGCTGGCGCGCATCACCTCGTCGCCGCCGACAATATTGGCGATGGCCGCCGTAGCGATGGTCGTGCGCGGCCAAAGCGCGTTGACGCCGATGCCCAGCGGTCTGAGTTCCTCGGACAGCCCCAGCGCGCACAGGCTCATCCCGTATTTGGCGAGCGAATACGCCAGATGCCCTGCAAACCATTGCGGCTTCAGGTCGAGCGGCGGCGCGAGCATCAGGATATGCGGATTCTCCGCGCGCGCCAGATGCGCGATGCAGTATTTCGAGACCATGAAGGTGCCGCGCGCATTGACCTGATGCATCAGGTCGAACCGCTTCATCTCGGTGGAGCGCGTGTCCGTCAGGCTGATCGCGCTGGCGTTGTTCACGCAGATGTCGATGCCGCCGAAGGTCTGCACGGTCTGGTCGATCGCCGCCTGCACCTGCCCCTCATCGCGGATATCGCAGACGATCGGCAGCGCGTTGCCGCCCGCCTTCTCGACCTCCAGCGCGGCGGTGTAGACCGTGCCGGGCAGCTTAGGGTGCGGCTCGGCGGTCTTGGCGGCCAGCGCGACATTTGCGCCGTCGCGCGCGGCACGCAGGCCGATGGCAAGGCCGATGCCGCGGCTGCCGCCAGATATGAAGACGGTTTTGCCCGCCAGCGTGCTCATGCGCGCTATCCCAGGGACGTGTGCGAACGGACAGCGGATGCGGCGGGCTTCATGGCCCGTGCGCGTTCTCTGCGTCGACACGCCGTTAAGGTTGCGTTTCCTCAAGCGCCGCAGGGTTCTTTGTTTCGCGGCGAAGCGTTGCTTTCAGGGTACAGATTAACGCGCGCGCCGCAACCGCGATGTCGCAAGGCGTTGCGGGTATCAGTTCCTGAAGATCTCGAAAAACGGTTCTGGTTCCGACTGGCGCGGCGGGCGGCGCGGGGTCTCGCGCATGATCTCGCGGCGGGCATCCTCCACCACCTGCGGATCGTCGAGCGGCGCGCTTGGGACGCTAGAGGCCGAAGACGGTTCCGACCGCGGCTCGGCGGCTTGCGCGCCGGCTGGCGGCGGCGTCTCCTCGATCTCGGTGCTGAAGCCCGGCAGCGGGTCGAGCGTCTCCAGCGGGATCTCGCCGAGGCTCGTATCGTCCGGCGGCGGCGCGACCGCCTCCTCGGGGCTGGCCGAACTCAGGTCTTGCGGGGGTTCGACGTCTTCCGCCGGCTGCTCTTCACGATCGCGCTGACGGCGCAATTCCTCCAGCCGCTCGACATTGCGCTCGACCCGCGCGACCGTCAGAAATTGCTCCAGATCGTCCGCATCGATGCGCGGCTGCAGCGCCCCGAACTCCGGCAGCGGCCCGGCGAAACTCACGCGGACATCGGGCAAAGCTTCGGCTCCAAGCGCCGCGCCGACATCCCAGCGGCTTGTCAGCGCCATATCGGTGAGGTCGATGCGCCCGCCCGCCTCGACGGACAGACCGTCCGGGCCGCTGTAGACCTGCGTGTCGGGCAGCCGCAGCGCGCCGTCTTTCAGTTGCAGCGCGGCCTGCGCGCCGTCGTGAGCGAAACGGCTTTCCCGCAGCGGTCCGGCCAACTTTGCGGAAACCGTTTCTTCGGGCTGCACTTCGGCCGCCAGATAATCCCGCGCGGTGCGCGCCAGCACCTGCGGAGCAAGCCCGCGGATTTCGCCCGCCCCGAGTTCGATCCGCCCCGCGCCGGACATCACCGTCATCAGCCCGCGCGGGGAAAGACCCTCGCTCTCCGCCCTCAGGGTCAATTCCGCGCTCCCGGTCGCCAGCGGCTCGCCCTCGCCGTGCGGCATTTGCGCCAGATCGATATCTGTGATGACAAGCTCGCCGTCGAACACCATGCGCCCGCGTGCCGGCCGCAGCTCCGCCGAAGCCACCGCCTCGCCGCCGTAGAGCACGCCTGAGAGCATCGGCACGTTCAGCGCGCCGTCCTCCAGCCGCGCCATCAGCGTGGCGTCCGTCAGACCGAGACCGTCGGCCACGTCCAGGTCGTCCGCTGCGAGCGAAAGACTGCCGGACAACTGGCGCAACCCGTCCATCGCGAAAGGCGCATCGGGCCAGAACCCCGCGCTGTCGCCTGGGCGCCGTTCAAGCAGCAGCGCGGCGGCGCTCGCCAGATTGAAGCTTGCGGCGTTCACACTGGCTTCGATCCGGGGCACCGGCCCGGACGTGTCGATCAGCGCATTGCCGGTCGCTGTCTGCCCTGCCAAATCGAAGCGGAGGTTGCGCGCGCGGTAGACGCTGTCTTCGCTCGACACCGCCGCGCGCAGACTCACCGGCCCGCCCCGGGCAGCGGGCAGACCGGCCAGCCCCAGAGCGTCTTCAGCGCGCGGCGCTTCGATTGTCACCTCGCCATCGAGCCGAAGCGTATCCGGTTGCGCCTCGCCATCGAAGGCCAGCCGCATCGCGTCCGTCGCGATCTCCGCCGCGCCGGTCCACGGCTTTCCCGCCGTGCCCGCGAAGTCAGCCCTCAGCCGCGCCGGGCCGGTCGCCTTCGGAATGTCCAGCCAGTCCGTCAGGTCTGGGGCGACCTGTTGCGCCAGAGCGCGCAGCGTCCGGTTCTCGGCGTTCAGCGCGAGATGATAGCGCCCGCCCGCGTAAACACGCGCATTCGCCAGCACCTCGGTCTGCGCCGCAGCGCCATCGACGCGCAGCCAGAAGCCGTCTCCGACCGTGCTGGGGCGCAGGCTCGCGGTCAGGTGCAGAGGCGTCGCCGCGCGCAGCCGCGCCATATGCGGCGCGATCAACTCGCTCGCGCCGGGTATCGCGCTGGCCAGGTCCGCGACCCGGTCCGCGCTGTTCGATGCCAGGCTCATGCGCAGTCCGGCCGCGCCGGTCTCGCCGAGCGGATAACGCCCGCCGCCCTCCAGGCGCAGCCCGTCCGCGCCGCTCAGCGCCACGCGCTCCAGGACAACCGCCTTACTGTCGATGCTCAGCCGCGTCTCGACATCGCTCGCCGCGAATTCCGGCAGGATCAGCCGGTTCGCCCGCAAATCGACCTGCCAGGTTTCGGCCTCCAGCGCGCTCAGGCCGTCGCGATCAAGCAACCGGCCGATCATCTCCGCCGTGCCGCCGCGAATGTAGGGGCGCAGATCGAGCGTGCGCGCGGCCAGATCGACCGTGGCCGCCGCCTCCCCGAAGCCCAGCCGCACGGAACCGCCAAAGCGCGACTCACCCAGCCGCGCGGCGATATCCGATATGCTGAACGCCTCCGCCGCCGATTCCACCTGACCGCTGAGCGAGAAACTTTTCGCCGCCGCGTCGCGCTCCTCGAACATCGCAGGTGCGGCCCACTGCAAAAGCCGCCCCAGATTGCCGCCGCTAGCGCGCACCGTGCCGGCGAGGACCGGCGCGTCGCCAGTGCGCGTGAACCGGCCTTCGAAGCCGAAGCTGCTGCCGCCGGGCAATCCGGCCTCCAGCGTCTCGACGCCCCAGCCGCCATCGCCGCGCCGAGCGACAGCGTGAACATCGCGGATCAGATCGCCGCCCAGGCTCACTTGCGCAACGCGCAAGTCAATGCGCGCGCGCCGCGCCGGCACCGGCACATCGCCTAGCAGCGCGGGCAGTTCGAGCAGCGCCTCGGCGGGCATCAGGTCGCGCACCTGCGCGCCCGCCAGCAGATCGAGATCGAGCCACTGCGAGCGAAGCTCCGCGTCGAGACGCAGCCCCTGGCCCCAGGTCAGCCGCGCCGTGCCGCTGAGGGTCTGCGGGCGCTGCTGGCGCGTGATCGTCACGGCGAAATCGTCGAAATTCGCGCCGTCCAGCGTGGCGCGCCCAGTTGCCTCGGCCCTCCACAGCGGGGCTTGCGCCTGCACGGCGGCTTCGGGCGGCAGCGGCGCGATCGCTTCCACATCGCCCACAAATTCGGGGCCTTCGGTCAGGTCGCGCAGATTGCCTTCGGCGCGATAGACCACGGCATCCCCGGGCGAGGCCGCCTTCACCGGCATGAGTCCGTCAGGCGTTCTCGTACCCACGGAAAGCCGCAGGTCGCGCAGCTCGCCGCCAAGCATCGCCCGTCCGGCGAACTTGAACGGCCCACCGAGACTTTCCGCCGAAAGCTCGCCCGTTACGCCCGCGATCTGCCAGCGCGCCGGTCCGCCGGGTCGGGCGACGGACAGGGACGCCTCGTTCAACGCGACGGATTTCAGCGACACATCCGACGGCATGAACGGCAGCGCGCCAGCCGCATCGCCGATGCGGGGCCAGTCGACCTGCCCATTTTCATCAAGCCCGAGCCGCAGCGCCAGCCGATCAAGCTCGATCTTGCGCGCCTCCAGCTGGCCGCGCAGCAGCGGCGGGATGGACAGGGCCATGCGAAAGGCGTGCGCGCTAGCCGACGGGGCGTCAAAGCTGCCATTGCGATCCGCGATGCTCACCCGCTCGAAGCGCACTTCAGGCACGGGCAGGATGGTGAGGTCGACGTCTCCCGCCACCCGCACCGGCCGCCCCGCGAGCTTGCTGGCCTGCGCCTCGAACACCGAGCGATATTCGTTCCAGTCGACGACGTAAGGCGCGGCGAACGCGGCCGCGAAGACGGCGATCAGCAGCGATGTGAGGGCCGCAAGCAGGACGTTCACGCGCAACTCCGGGATCGCATTTCAGGTGAGTGTCGGTGTGCCCCATGCAGCCGCGAGACGCAAATCATCTTGCCGAGGCGCGCAGACATGCGTCCCGCGCCTTGCGTCCGATCTGCAAAGATGTCGTAGTCCATCGCGTTATCGTGATACCGTAGTGTGAAAAAGCCGCGGCGGCAAACACGCGCAATTTCCAGACAGCCGGCGATGACGACCACCAACGAGCGGCCAGGCGAGACGGATGGGGACGCGCAAGACCGTCTCGAATCGCCCGATCAGGCGTCGCCCGCCCGGCTGTCGCTGTTGAAGGCCGCGAGGGCGCGGCTGCGGCTGTTCTTTTCCGACCGATTCACGGCAAATGTCAGCGAGTTTCTCGCCGAGCGCCAGCTGCTGGTCTGGACGCTGGCACTGATCATCGGGATCTTGGCAGCCTATGCGGCGATCGTGTTTCGTCTCGCGATACGGGTCTTCCAGCTCCCGTGGCTGGGGACCATGGATAAGGCCACGACCGCCGCGGCGACGGCGCTGCCGTGGTGGGTCATTTTGCTGGCTCCGGCCACAGGCGGCCTGATCGTCGGCTTCATCCTGCTGCGGTTTCAGCGCGGACGCAGGCCGCACAATGTCGCGGACGTGATCGAGGCGGTCGCCATCGGCAAATGCCGCATCTCCGGACGCGACGGGTTCCTGAGCGCGCTGATTTCCGCGCTCTCGCTCGGCACCGGGGCGAGCGCGGGTCGGGAGGGGCCGGTCGTGCATCTCGGGGCGACGATCGCATCGCAACTCGAACAGCGCTTCAACCTGTCGCCCGGCGCCCAGCGCACCCTGCTCGGCTGCGGGGTGAGCGCGGCGGTTGCGGCCTCGTTCAACGCGCCGATTGCCGGGGTGCTGTTCGCCCATGAGGTCATCCTCCGGCATTACGCGCTCAGAGCCTTCGTGCCGATCACCATTTCCAGCGTCGTCGCCACGCTGATAGCGCGGTTTCATCTTGGGAACTACCCAGCATTTTTCGTGCCAGAGTATCAGATCCTCTCGCTCTGGGAGTTTCCCGCGTTCGCGCTGCTGGGGCTGACCTCGGCTGCGGTCGCAATCGCCTTTCAGTTCGCCATCATCGGCGCGGATCGGGTGGCGACGGCCTCGCCCATTCCCGTCTGGCTGAAGCCTGCGGTTGGCGGCTTGTGCGTCGGCGCGATCGCGCTGAGCTTTCCGCAGGTGCTCGGCGTCGGCTACGATACAACGGACGCGGCGCTCAACAGCCAGCTCGGGCTGTGGCTCATGCTGGCGCTGCTGATCGCCAAAACGCTGGCGACGGCCATCACGCTCGGTTTTCGCATGGGCGGCGGCGTGTTCTCGCCGTCGCTTTACCTCGGCGCGATGACGGGCGGCGCGTTCGGCCTGGTTGCCGAGAGCATTTTCCCGGATCTGGCCTCCGGGCAAGGGCTTTACGCCATCCTGGGCATGGGCGCGGTCGCCGCCGCCGTGCTCGGCGCGCCGATCTCGACCACGCTGATCGTGTTTGAGCTGACTGGCGGCTACCAGATGACCATTGCGCTGCTGCTGACCGTCTCGATCGCCAACGGACTGACGCAGGCGGTGCATGGAGTCAGTTACTTCCACTGGCTTTTGAACAATCGGGGCCTATTTCTCCATGAGGGGCCGCATCAGCATATCGTGCACAGCGTGCGGGTGCGCGACATGCTGACGCCGCTGGATGCGCATGATGAGCCCGAGGCCGCCAAGCCGGCGGACGGCCCGTATCTCCAGCCGGCGCACACCTTGCGCCACGCGCTGCGCGTGTTCGACGAGACCGGGCAGGAATGGCTGCCGGTCATCGATGCGCAGACCGAGAAGCTGATCGGCTGGGTCCGGCATTTTGACGCCATCGAGACCTACAACAAGGCGCTGGTGGCCGCACATGTGGAAGAGCACAGGTAGCGCGTGGCTCGGCCGCCGCCTGTGGTATAGTTCGGGAACATGGCAAGGAATCACGCAAACGTCGTATCGGCCGGGGCCGCGCCTCAGCCTGCTAACAGGGTGCCGCTGTCGCAGCGCGCGCGGGCGCGTCCGCCGTATCTGCAAGCGCTCAACCCGGAGCAGCGCGAGGCGGTGGAGACGCTTGACGGCCCCGTCTTGGTGCTGGCCGGCGCGGGAACCGGCAAAACGCGCGTGCTGACGACGCGCATCGCCCATATCCTCGCCACGGGCCGCGCGCAGCCCTACGAGGTGCTTGCCGTCACCTTCACCAACAAGGCCGCGCGCGAGATGAAGCAGCGTGTCGGCGAGATCGCCGGCGGCATCGCCGAGGGGATGCCGTGGCTTGGCACGTTCCACTCGATCGGCGCACGCATCCTGCGGACCCATGCCGAGCTTGTCGATCTGCAGCCGTCCTTCACGATCCTCGACACCGACGATCAACTCCGCCTCATCAAGCAGGTTATTCAGGCCGAGGGACTGGACGAGAAGCGCTGGCCCGCGCGGGTGCTGGGCCGCCTGATCGACGGCTGGAAAAACCGGGGCATCACACCGGACAAGCTGCCGGACGAGGATCAGTACAGCTTTGCCGATGGCCGCGCGGGCGAGCTTTACGCCGCCTATCAGCAGCGGCTCACCGACCTGAACGCGGTGGATTTCGGCGACTTGCTGCTTCAGGGGCTGCGCCTGTTCCGCGAAAACCCGGAAGTGCTGGCGCGCTATCACCGCAAGTTCAAATACCTGCTCGTCGACGAGTATCAGGACACCAATGTCGCGCAGTATCTCTGGCTGCGCCTTCTCGCGCAGGGCAACCACAATGTCTGCTGCGTCGGCGACGACGATCAGTCGATCTATGGCTGGCGCGGCGCGGAGGTGGACAACATCCTGCGTTTCGAGAACGACTTTCCCGGCGCGCAGGTGATCCGGCTGGAGCGCAACTACCGCTCGACCGGGCATATCCTCGGCGCGGCATCCGGGCTGATCGCGCATAACCGGGGCCGGCTCGGTAAGACGCTGCACACGCAGGACGGCGACGGCGAGCATGTCACCGTCATGGGCGTGTGGGACGACGAGGAAGAAGCCCGCCTGATCGGCGAGGATATCGAGCAGCTTCAGCGGCAGGGCCACAACCTTAACGACATGGCGATCCTCGTGCGGGCGAGCTTCCAGATGCGCGCCTTCGAGGACCGCTTCGTCACGCTCGGCCTGCCCTACCGCGTGATCGGCGGCCCGCGCTTTTATGAGCGTCAGGAAATCAAGGACGCGATCGCCTATCTCGACGTCACGCTCAACCCGGCGAACGACCTGAAGTTCGAGCGCATCCTGAACACGCCAAAGCGCGGGCTGGGCGAAGCAACGCTGAAGGTGCTGCGCGCACATGCTCGCGGCGAGGGCGTGCCGCTGGCGCGGGCAGCGCGCACGCTGGTCGAAACCGCCGAATTGAAGCCAAAGCCGCGCAAGGCGCTGGCCGATCTGCTCGCGCAGTTTGACCGCTGGCGGGCCGCGCTGGAGCAGATGCCGCATACCGAACTGGCCGAATTGGTGCTGGATGAGTCGGGCTACACCGCCATGTGGCAGCAAGACAAGTCACCTCAGGCGCAGACACGGCTGGAGAACCTGAAAGAGCTGATCCGCTTCATGGGCGACTTTGATTCGCTCGCCGGGTTCCTTGAGCATGTCTCGCTGGTGATGGATGCCGAGCAAGACAGCGACGGCGACCGCGTCAGCCTGATGACCCTGCACGCCGCGAAGGGGCTGGAATTTGACACCGTGTTCCTGCCGGGCTGGGAGGAAGGGCTGTTCCCGCATCAGCGCGCGCTGGATGACAGCGGCATGGCCGGGCTGGAGGAGGAGCGACGCCTTGCCTATGTCGGCATTACGCGGGCGCGCAAACGCTCGAAGATTACCTTCGCGCAGAACCGGCGCGTTCGCGGCCTGTGGCAGGCGGCGCTGCCGTCACGCTTCGTCGATGAGTTGCCGGAAGACCATGCCGAGGCGGAAGCCGCGCCAACCGCTTACGGCTTCGCCGCGCCTGGCAGCGATTTCAGCTTCTCCGCGATGGCCGAAAGCGCAAACCGCGAGACGCCGGGACGCCGCCGCGCCCGCGCGCATCAGAATGGCAATGGCGGCACCCGCGCGCCCGTGACGATCGACGGCAAGCTGCTCGCCTCGGAAACCGCTGACGCGCCAGCCTTTGATCTCGGCGAACGCATTTTCCACCAGAAGTTCGGCTATGGCGAAATCGCGCAGATCGACGGCAACAAGTTGACGGTCGATTTTGACAAGGCCGGGCGCAAGCGCGTCGTCGCCTCCTTTGTCGAGCGCCATTAATTAACGCCCTTATGCCTGCCGCAACGCGGACGCCCGCCGCGCTTCCCATTCCCGCCCCGTGCGGGCATAATGCCGCTGCCGCGCCGAGCCGGGAGACATGCTGATGAGCCAGAGCGCCGTTCCATCGCCGGACCACGCCAAGGTCGAGCCGCGCCCGGCCCCACGCGCCGCTGACCAGCAGGCTGAGCCGACTGACAAGCCTGGAAAGATTGTCGAAATCGCCGGCGTGCGCGACCACGACGGGGAAGAGAAATTCATCCCGGTCTCCCAGTTCGCGCTGGTGGAGGCGCTGGCCGCGCCGCATCGCTGGCCGGGTCACGACGCCGCGCAGGTGCGCCTCTTGTTCGACTACATGACGCGCTGGCGCAACCTCTACTACTCCGACAAGCTCGACCGGCTCACCGAGAACTACCTGCCCTTCGACCCGGACGCCGACATCACCGGCGTGGACGACCTGCCCGAAGAGCAGCTCGCGGAGCACCAGGCGCGGCTGTTCGAGGAGCTTCGCAAGCTCGTCGAGGGCGCAAATTACGACGAGATCACGCAGGACGAGGTCGACAAGATCCTCACCGCCAACTCGCCCTACGGCGTCGCCGTCCATGTCGAGCTGAGCGAATTCGAGGACCTGATGCTCTACGCGCGCGGGGCGACCGTGGAGGAGCGCTGGGAGCGCGACTGGCGCTCGCTGTTCCTCAAGCACCGCTGCTACCGCGTGCCGATCTTCCAGCGGCTGTTCCTCGCGCTCAAGTTCAAGTCGGAGGAGGCGCGCGCGCAGGAGATCATGCGCCGCTACGGCATCAGCGAAAAGCAGGCGCGCAAGCGCGTCAAGAAGGAGCGCGCCCATCTGCCCCCCTCTCTCTGCGCGCACAGCATCCACATCAAGGTGTTCAAGCACATTCCGCAGATCGACCTGGAGATGCTGTTCCCGAACACGCAGGTCCGGCTGAAACACATCGACAAGATCAAGCTGTGGGTGACGGGCGGCAGCGGCGGAGTCATCGGACTGGTCACGACGGTGCCGAAAATCATGGCCTCGACCGCCACGGTGACGACCAATCCCATCGCGCTCGTCATGGCGCTCGGCGGACTCGGCGCGGTGTTTTTCCGGCAGGTGATGAACTTCTTCAACACCCGCAACAAATACATGATGCAGCTGGCGCAGAACCTTTATTTCCAGAGCCTGTCGAACAATCGCGGCGCGCTGACGCTGCTCATCGACCGGGCCGAGGAAGAGGACATCAAGGAAGATATCCTGCTCTATTCGCTGTTGCTCAAGGAAAAGGTCCGCCGCAACCAGGTCGACGACGCCAAACAGGCGATCGAGCAGTTCCTCCAGCATGAATTCGGCGTCAGCGTCGGCTTCGATATCGCCGATGCGATGAACCGTCTGAGCCGCGACGGACTGGTGCGAGAAATGCCCGACGGCGAGTTGCGACCCTTGCCTCTGGCCGAGGCGCTGACGTTCCTGCGGGATCGTTGGGGTGACGCGCTGGACCGCGACCTGACCCGGCAGGGCTACGCCGCGTGACAGCAGACGCAACTTACCGGCTGACGATCTGCCCTGGCGGCGAGCCGGAGGCGCAGCGCTTCTATGAGGTGCTGGGCGCGGATCTGGAGATGCGCGACGCCGCCGACGCCGTGAGCCTCAGCTATTACGAGGATGATCGCGATGGTTGGATCGTCGAGGTGATCGGCGCGGAGGCGCCCGGTCTGCCCGTGATCCGTGCGGCCGCGCGCAAGGCATTCGGCGACCCGACCGGCTTCCCGCCGCTTTCCGTCGCGCGAATGCCGGACATCGACTGGGTCGCCCACAGCCAGCAGGGCCTCCCGCCCGTGCGCGCCGGCGCCTTCGTCGTCCACGGCAGCCATGATCGCGACCGCGTGCACGGCCGGCGGCTGGGCATCCAGATCGACGCGGGCCAGGCGTTTGGCACGGCGCATCACGGCACGACGCTGGGCTGCCTCATTGCGCTGGACTGGCTGTCGCAGCGGGGGCCGGTGGAGAATGTGCTGGATGTGGGGACCGGCACCGGCGTACTGGCCATCGCAGCGGCCAAGCGCGGCGCGCAAGTCCTCGCCACCGATATCGACGAAACCGCCGTGCGGGTGGCCGAAGCGAACGTCGCGCTCAACAGCACCGGGCACGCCGTCACCTGCTTGCGGGCGGACGGGCTGCGCCACCCGGCGATCCGCGGACGCGCACCCTACGGCCCGGTGCTTGCAAACATTCTCGCGGAGCCGCTGATGGGCATGGCGAATAACATTCGCCGCGTCGTCGCGCCGGGCGGGGTCGTCGTCCTGTCGGGGATATTGCGGAATCAGGGATGGCGGGTGACGCGGCGGTTCAATGCCGCCGGCTTCGTGCTGCGGCGGCGTATCAACCGGGCGGGCTGGACCACCCTCGTCATGATACGCCGCCGTGATCTGCCACTGAAACGCAAGCCGAAAAGCCTGTCCCGGACCTAATCCGGGATGGAACCCTGTTTTTCGGATAAATCGCGCGTAAATGTTGATGAGGTCAGGCGCTCAGCCGCACGCTCTTGCCGTGACGCAGACGGTCGATCTGCTCGGCCGAATAGCCGAGACGGTCGAGCGTTTCGTCACTCAGACCGCGCAGATAGCTGTCGACGATCCGCTGCTCTTCGTCATCGCGGGACACCGACGCCTTCGGCGCACGATTGAAGAACTCCGACAGCCGCAGCAAGTTTCCCGGAACCTTGATGTCGCTCATGGCACTGCCCTCTTGAACCACGCTTTCGCCAAACGGAATCGAGTGCTTGATCGCACCCTTGGCTGTGATCTGGATGATACGCGTCAACTAGAAAAGCGCCCTTTGTGCATTGCAGTAATGCCTCCGGCGCATGTGTTCGTGGCATGGCGTTTCCTTGACATTGATGGGGCCGGCGACAGGGACTAAAACCGTATTCATGTTTCAGGATTTCGCGGACAGGGGCGGCCCGGCGGCGGTTGCCCAGCGGGTGGCGCGGCTGCGGGAAGCGCTGGCGGCGCGCGGGCTGGATGCGTGGCTGGCGCCTCATGCCGACCCCTATCAGAATGAATTTCAGCCCGCGTCGGAAGAGCGGCTGTTATGGCTGACCGGCTTTTCCGGGTCCTGGGGGCTGGCGGTGATACTGCCGGAGCGCGCGGTGCTGTTCGTAGACGGCCGCTACACGCTGCAAGCAGGGCAGCAGACAGATCGCTCGGTCTTCGAGATCGTCAAGGCGCCGGACACAAAGCCGGACGACTGGCTCGCCGAGACGTTGAGGCCGGGCCAGCGGCTCGGCTACGACCCGCGCCTGCAGACTGTCGCCGGCGCGCGCAAGCTGAAAGAGGCGGTGGAGCAAGCCGGCGCGGAACTGGTCGCCACGGCGGATAACCCGGTCGAGGCGCTGTGGACCGACCGGCCAGCGCCGCCCGCAAACATGGTGGTCCCGCATCCCCTGACCTTCGCCGGCGAGGCGGCGCGCGACAAGATCGCGCGGTTGCAGGATAAGCTGAAGCAAGACGGTGATGACGCGGTCCTGCTGAGCGCGCCCGAGTCCGTCGCCTGGCTGCTCAACATCCGCGGCAGCGACGTCGCGCACACGCCCATCGCGCTGTGCCGTGCGCTTGTCCCGGCGCAGGGGCCGCTGCAACTGTTCATCGAGCCGGAGCGGTTGGGCGGGGAGGTCCGCGCGGAGCTTTCCGGCATCGCCACTGTGAGCCCGCCCGAAACGCTGGCCGACCAACTCGCCGATTTCGCCAAGGCCGGCACGCGGAAAATCCGCCTCGATCCGAACCACGCCTCGCGCTGGCTCGCTTGCATCGTCGAGAACAGCGGCGCGGAGATCGTGGAGGCCGCCGACCCCTGCGTGCGCCTGAAGGCCATCAAGAATGACACGGAGATCGCTGGCGCGCGCGCGGCGCATCTGCGCGACGGCGTGGCGGTGACGCGCTTCCTCGCCTGGCTGGACGCGAACGCGCCGGGCAACGGCATTGACGAGATCAGCGCCGCCAAACAACTCGAGGCCTTCCGTGCCGAGACCGGCGAGCTGCAGGACATCAGCTTCGACACGATCTCCGGCGCAGGGCCGAACGGGGCGATCGTGCATTACCGCGTCACGCACGCGACCAACCGCCCGCTGGAGCCGGGCACGCTCTATCTCGTCGATTCAGGAGGGCAATACCGCGACGGCACAACCGACGTCACCCGCACAGTCGCCATTGGCCAGCCGGGCGAGCAGATGCGCCGGCGCTTTACGCTCGTTCTCAAGGGGCATATCGCCATCGCCACCGCCCGCTTCCCGAACGGCACGCGCGGCGTGGACATCGACGGCTTCGCGCGCAGCGCGCTCTGGGCGTGGGGGCTGGACTACGACCATGGCACCGGCCACGGCGTCGGCAGTTTCTTGAGCGTGCATGAGGGCCCGGTCAGCATCAGCAAGCGCGGCATGGTCGAGCTGGAGCCAGGCATGGTCCTGTCGAACGAGCCGGGCTATTACCGCGAGGGCGAATACGGCATCCGCATCGAGAATCTTGTGCTCGTGCTGCCACCCGAGCCAGTGGGCGGCGGCGACCGGGAGATGTTGCGCTTCGAGACGCTGACGCTCGCGCCGATCGACCGGCGGCTGGTCATGCCGGAACTGCTATCGCAAGACGAGCGCGCCTGGCTCGATGCATATCACGCTCATGTGCGCGCGCGTCTGGGGCCGCATCTGCATGGCGACGAATCGGCCTGGCTGGAACAGGCAACGCGTCCGCTGGCCGGGTGAGCAAGCTTTGGCGAGAGCGCTCGCGTGCTGATCGCCCTGAAAGAAACGCCCGGCAATGATCGCCGGGCGCTAAACCCACTCCACAATATCAGTTCTCGTTGGAAGACGCGGCCTGCCGTGCGGCTTCGGCCTCCGCGCGGGCTTCCTCGGCCGCCTGCCGGGCTTCTTCAGCCGCTGCCCGCTGCTCTTCCAGGTCCTGCTCGGTCTGGGACAACTCTTCCCTGGTCTGAGCAAGTTCGTCCTGCGCCGCAGCGAGATCGCTTCTGGTTGCTTCAAGCTCGGACTGCGTGCTGTTCAGCTCTTCGCGCAGCGCGGTCATCTCCTCGGACTCGCCTTGCGTCTCGGTGCGCAGTTCCTCGTTCGAGGCGGTCAGGTCCTCGACCTGCTGCTCCAGATCGGAGGCCTGCGAGGCCCGCTCTTCCAGTTGCTCGCTCAGTTCGGCCACCTCGGCGCGCGCGTCTTCCGCGGCGGCTTGCGCCTCTTCCAGCGCGCTCTCAGCCGCGGACTGGGCCTCCTCGGCCGCCTGCTGCGCGCCCTGCGCCGCGCTCAATTCCTCGGCGAGGCGCTCCCGCTCGGTATAGGCCCATCCGGCCGCGACGGCAGCGGCAACGGCAATGATCAAGAAAACAAAGGATAAACGGCTCATTGACTCCCCCAAGCTGTTACGCGATTGCACCGTAGCTTTGCTAGCGCATTTTGCCGAGCTGGGGAATCAGCTTTTGGGCAGCCGGCGCGGCAAACAGGGCGCGCGCGGCGCTCAGGTCACGCGAACCACGCCCATCATGCCGGCTTCCATGTGCTCCGGGATGTGGCAGTGGAACATCCAGTCGCCGGGGTTGTCGGCGACGAAGGCCACCTCCACGCGGTCCTCCGGCGCCATCAGCACCGTGTCATGCCATGGCTTATAGCGCACCGGCGCGCCATTGCGCGACAGCACGCGAAAGTGGTGGCCGTGAAGATGGATCGGGTGCGGGAAGGCGGTGTCGTTGCGCATGGCGAGGATGTGGCTCGTGCCGCGCTTCATCGTGACCATCGGCTCCATCACGTGACCGTGCGCCGCGACGCCGTTGATCGCCCAGGCGAGGCCCGCGCGCACCATCGTGCGCATGTCCGTCCATTCGCCGTTGACGCGCGCGCCGCGCATCCCGCCCATTGCGCCGCCGGTGAAGGTCACTTCGTGGCGTTCGGCAGTATTGAGGTCAGGCTCGGCGAGGGGGTTGGCGGGTAGCGCCAACGGCCCGTCAGGCGGCGCGTCGCGCAGCGGCTCCTCAGCATAGACGAAATCGACCAGCCGGTAATCGCGGCCCCGATAAAAGCGGTCTATGACCGCCGTGCGGCTGCCCGCCGGCTCCATCATGTCGAGGATCAGATCGGCGCGCATCGCGGGGCCGAGCGTCACGAGACCATCAGCCGGGGTGTGCGGCTCAACCGGCTGACCGTCGAGCGCCACGACGACCGGCGCGTGCGCGCCCAGGTCCAGCGCGAAGTTCCGCGCGTTCGCGGCGTTGATGAGGCGCAGGCGGATGCGCTCGCCGCGGCGGACCTTGAAGCTCTCGGGGATCGCGCCGTTGATCGTCACCGTGTTGCCGATGCGCCCGGCGTGGGTGATGTCGTGGAAGTGGCCGAAATCCTCGGTGATCTGCGCGCTGCGCGCCAGCCGCCAGTCATCGAGCACCCAGGTGATGTCGCGGTCCACGCGCGGCGGCTCTTGCTCGTCGATGATCAGCGGGCCGTAGAGGCCGCGCGCGGTCTGCTCGGCGCTGCGCATATGCGGGTGATACCAGAAGGTGCCGGCGTCCACGGCGTCGAATTCGTAGACGAAGCGCCCGCCCGGTTCGATCGGCGCTTGTGTGAGGTGCGGGACGCCGTCCATCGCGTTTGGCAGGCGGATGCCGTGCCAGTGGACGGTGGTCGGCTCGTCGAGCGTGTTGGTGACGGTGACGCGCAGCCGCTCGCCCTGGCGGACGCGGATTTCCGGGCCGGGCAGCGCGCCGTTGAAGGCCCAGATGCGTGTGGCGGGCGCGGGCGAAGGGGCGATCTGCGCTTCGGCGGGGCCGACGTTGAGGGCGAATTCGCGCGCGCGGTCAGCCGCCAGCGCGGGCCAGCGGCCGCCAGCGAGCAGCGCGGCGGAGCCGAGCGCGCCGGCGAGAACCGCGCGGCGGGATGGTTGCCAATGGAAATGGGGCATCCGGGTATCCTTGCGGTGTATTTCGGTGCGCAAGCAAAGCACCGAGGCGCAGGCGCGTCAGCGTTAATGCCTGCCGTGAAGGCCAAAGTACGTTATTCGTAATCCGCTCTGACCAGCCGCCCCCTGAACCATTGCACGATTTCCTCGAAAGGCAGGCGGTCGCTCACAGACAGCAGCAAATCCTCGAACTCAGTCTCAATGTCGCCGTCCTCTTCGGCAGCGACCAGATCATAGCCGCTGCGCACGATGAGCGTGTAGGTTAGAATCAGCGTTGTGCGCTTGTTGCCGTCCACGAAACCATGATTGGTTGCCATCGACTGCACCAGCGCGGCGGCCTTGCGGTGCATTGAGCGATAATATCCCGAATAGGGGCGCTCGATGGCGGATTGGATCAAACTGAGGTTCAAAATCCCGGGCCGTCCGCCGCTCAGCAGGGCGCGTTCATGGGCGCTGAGCGCATCGGCCAAAGTAATGCGATAATGCCGCCTACTTGTCGGCAAGACGCTTCAGCGCATTCTTATACTTCTCGACCGCCTCATCCATCACGCGCCTCGATGTCGGCGTAGTATGAATGGTTCGAACGCCGCCGCCGTCACGAATGGTGAAGGTATCTGTGAAGCGCCCGGTGTCCGCGTCGCGCTTGACCATACGGCTCGCCTTTGAAGGACCTTGCCTGTTCGCATGGCCTGCGATGACTGTGGACCGATTCTTCACAAGCCGTCCCGAGGTTGCGTCATAAGGTGCTTTCCGTGTCATTTTTGCTCCGATACTCCAAGACATCTTTTCATTAGATATAACGCAGCTTGGACCTCAGCGCTAGTCTGCGTCCGAATCGGCTACGAAATTTCCGGTTACATTCAGCTCGAAAAGTACTCAGCGTCAGACACAACGCTAGCCCAGAAAAACGACATAATGAATGCAAAATAAGTAACATCCCGCACCAACTCTGAATTCCATTTTTGTAAAGAACTATTGTGGCGGTCCCGGCAGGATTCGAACCTGCGACCTCCAGCTTCGGAGGCTGGCGCTCTATCCAACTGAGCTACGGGACCGAACGCGCGCCAGCATAGCGCGCCCGCCAAAGAATTGCACGCTCACGCCCCGGCGACGCAAGAGATTTCTCGGCCCCCGGCGCGGCGGCCCAATCGCGGCTGCGGATGGCGGCGCAAACGGCTTTGCCCCATGCCGCTACTGCCCATATAGTCGCGCATCATGCCGAAGAACAGCACATCCGCATCCGCCAGTAAGTCCGCCGCGCCCGCGATCGACGAGCACGCGCATATCTACCTGATCGACGGCTCGTCCTACATTTTCCGCGCCTATTTCGCCATGTTCAAGGCGTCCCAGGCGCGCGGCGCGAGCTTCACCCGCTCCGACGGCACGCCCACCGGCGCGGTCATGACGTTTTGCAACATGCTGTGGAAGCTGCTGCGCGAGGGGCTGGATGACGGCAAGCCAACCCATATCGGCGTGGTGTTCGACCATTCCGGCGACACCTTCCGCAACGAGATCTACGACGCCTACAAGGCCAACCGCGAGGCCCCGCCGGAAGAACTGGTGCCGCAATTCCCGCTGATCCGCGATGCGGTGCGCGCCTTCGGCCTGACGCCCATCGAGCAGGAGGGCTACGAGGCCGACGACATCATCGCCACTTATGTTCGCCAGGCCCAGAACACCGGCGCGGAGATCACCATCGTCTCCGGCGACAAGGACCTGATGCAGATCATCGGGGACCGCGTGTCGATGTACGACCCGATGCCGGGCAACGAGCGGCGCATCGGCCCGGACGAGGTGGTCAAGAAGTTCGGCGTCGGCCCGGACAAGGTCGTGGACGTGCAGGCGCTCGCGGGCGACAGCACCGACAACATCCCCGGCGTGCCCGGCATCGGCGTGAAGACGGCCGCGCAGCTGATCGAGCAGTTCGGCAATGTCGAGACGCTTTTGGAGCGCGCGGGCGAGATCAAGCAGAACAAGCGCCGCGAAAACCTGATCGAATATGCCGAGCAGGCGCGCATCTCGCGCAAGCTGGTGGAGCTGGACGCCGCCGTGCCGTTGGACTTGCCGCTGGAGCGGCTCGGCCTGCCCGACATCGATGGCGAGCGGCTGATCGCGTTCTGCAAGGCGATGGAGTTCACCACGCTGACCAAGCGGGTGGCCGAGGCGTGCGGCATTGACATCAACGCAGTGGAGGCGGACGAGAGCCTTGCCGCCGAAGCGCCGGAGGCCGCTGAGGATGACGGCGGCGCGGGCGATGCGACCGGCCCGGTACGGCTCGCGGCGGAGCGCGCCAAACGCATCAGCGCGATGAAGATCGACCGCAGCGCCTACGAGACCGTCACCACGCTGGAGCGCCTGAACGAATGGCTCGCCCGCGCCCGCGAGCAGGGCTGGTTCGCCTTTGACACGGAAACGACCTCGCTCACCGCGATGCAGGCCGAGCTTGTCGGCGTGTCCATGGCGCTCGCGCCGGGCGAGGCCTGTTACGTGCCGATGGCGCACCGCAAGGCCGACGAACTCGACTTTGGCGGCGATAGCGGGCTGGCGCAGGTGCCGCGCGATGCCGCGCTCGAAGCGCTCAAGCCGGTGCTGGAGGACGAGGGCGTCCTCAAGATCGGGCAGAACCTGAAATACGACTATCTCGTCCTGCTTGCCCACGGCATAGAGATGCGCGCCATCGACGACACCATGCTGATCTCCTACGCGCTCGACACAGGGCGCGGAACGCACGGCATGGATGAACTTGCGCGCCGGCATCTCGGCCACACCTGCATCGCCTACAAGGAGGTCGCGGGCACCGGCAAAGCGCAGGTGACGTTCGACCTCGTGCCGATCGAGCAGGCCACGCCCTACGCCGCCGAGGACGCGGACGTGACGCTGCGGCTCTGGCAGATCCTCAAGCCGCGCCTCCCCGCCGAGGGCATGACCACGGTTTACGAAACGCTGGAGCGCCCGATGGTGCCGGTGCTGGCGCGCATGGAGCATTACGGCATCAAGGTGGACCGTGACGCGCTATCCCGCCTGTCCGGCGACTTCGCGCAGAAGCTCGGCGCGCTGGAAGCCGAAATCCACGAGATGGCGGGCGAGGAATTCAATATCGGCTCGACGAAGCAGCTCGCGGACCTGCTGTTCGGCAAGCTCGGCTATCCCGGCGGGCGCAAGACCAAGACCGGCGCATGGAGCACGGGCGCGCGCGTTCTGGAAGACCTCGTCACGGACGAATCGCTCACGGAGGCGCAGCGGCAACTCCCGATCAAGCTGCTGGAGTGGCGGCAGCTTTCCAAGCTCAAGAACACCTATACCGACACGCTGCCCGACTACATCCACCCGGACACGGGCCGCATCCACACCAGCTATTCGCTCGGCTCGGTGCGCACGGGCCGCCTCGCCTCGACCGAGCCGAACCTGCAGAACATCCCGATCCGCACGCGCGAAGGCCGGCAGATCCGCACCGCCTTCATCGCGGAGGACGGCTACAAGCTGATCTCGGCCGACTATAGCCAGATTGAACTGCGCGTGCTCGCCCACATCGCCGACATCAAGGCGCTGAAACAGGCGTTCGCCGAAGGGCTGGACATCCACGCCATGACGGCTTCGGAGATGTTCGGCGTGCCGGTCAAGGACATGCCGCCAGAGATCCGCAGCCGCGCCAAGGCGATCAATTTCGGCATCATCTACGGTATTTCGGCCTTCGGGCTGGCCCAGCAGCTTGGTATTCCGCGCTCGGAAGCCGGCGAGTACATCAAGACCTATTTCGAGCGCTTCCCCGGTATCCGCGACTACATGGAGGCGACCAAGGCCGAAGCGCACGAAAACGGCTTTGTCCGCACCATCTTCGGGCGGAAGATCCATTACCCGGAGCTTGAAACGGCCACGCAGGCCGCGCGCGCCAACTTCGAGCGTGCCGCCATCAACGCGCCGATCCAAGGTTCCGCCGCGGATATCCTGCGCCGCGCGATGATGCGCATGCCCGGCGCGCTGGCCGAGGCGGGTCTGTCCGCGCGGATGCTGCTGCAGGTGCATGACGAACTGATCTTCGAGGCGCGCGAGGCCGAGGTCGAGAAAACCATCGACACGGCGGTCAGCATCATGAGCAAGGCGGCGGAACCGGCGGTCGCTTTCTCGGTGCCGCTAAAGGTCGATGCGCGCGCCGCCGATAACTGGGATGACGCGCATTGACGTGGGCGCGCTGGCGGAAGTGAACGGGAATGGCGGCGGACCCTCAGCAGCCGGGCGCGAAACAGCAGCAGGGCGGGCGAAGTTGGCAAGTCGTCGCATTCATCGTCCTCGCGCTGGCGATGGCCGGGAGCCTGCCGACGCTGCTGCGCGCTTATCACGTCTTTACAACCGGCGTGACATGGGAACAGACGCCCTTCGCGCTGCATCAGCGGGCGCTGTGGGAGCGCAACCGGATGTGCGCGACCGGACCCGGCGAACAGGTGGCGTTCCCGGCGGAAGCCGACCCGGCTGATCTCGACCGGCCGCTCGGCCAGCCGCGACGGGTTGTGGCGTTCACGGGCATGGCGCTGCGGCTGCAGGCGTGCTGGAACGGTGATGTTCTGGTGCGCACCGTGCAGGATGACGGTCTGGGGCGCGCGGTCTGGGTCGCGGCGGAGGGCTTCGAGCTTGAGGAGGCCGCATGGCCCGGCGGCGCGGCGCTTGCACGGGCGGACGGCGCGTCAGCACTCGCTGAACCAGACAAGACGTTCGACGTCATCTGTCAGGAATGGGATGGCGGTAGCATTAACAGCGGCCGCGTCATCCGGGTGATCTCCGTCGAAGGCGCGCGCACACGCGAGGCGATTAACATCCTGACAGGCGAGGTGGTCAGCGCGGAACGCGTATCGCCCGATGCCGGCTGCGCGCCCGAATAGTCAGGGGCACTCGCCTGGACGCAGGAACCGGCGCTTCACGAAACCGTACGCGGTCCGGTCGCCGTCATAATAGGCGATCTGACACCAGCGCTGCGGCATCGGCCGGTTGAGCGGCAGGCAGCGGCCTTCCTGCGCGATGATGCCGTGCCCCTCAGGCGGGATGCGCCCGACGATGGGCGAACTGGCTGAGGTGAGCGCGCGAATATTCAGCACGTCCCAGTTGGGCACGTTGACCACCCCGAAGCAGCCCGGCCCACTGGTCGCCCAGGCGGGCGCTGCGCCCAGCGTGACCGCGAAGAACGCCAGCCCGGCAAGCATCGACTTTGCAAACATCGCCTTTCTCCCCTAGCGAAACGCCTCGGGTTAATGAAAGACGATCCCCGCTGAACCGGCAATGAATAACGCTCAGGCGTGCGTGAACGGCTCCAGCCCGGACAGGCGCAGCTCCGGCTTGGCCTTTGGCGCCTCGCGCGGCGGATAGGGGGCGACGGCTTCAGCGATCGCGCGGATGTGCTCCGGCGTGGTGCCACAGCAGCCGCCCACGATGTTGAGAAAGCCCTCTTTCGCCCATGCTTCCAGCTTGCCGGCCATCTCTTCTGGCCCTTCATCATATTCGCCCATCTCGTTGGGCAGACCGGCGTTGGGATGAACGCTCACAAGCGTGTCGGCCGCGGCGGCGAGCTCGGCGACCGCTGGGCGGAGCTGATCCGCGCCGAACGAGCAATTCAGCCCGATCGAAAACGGCTTGAGATGGCGCATCGAATACCAGAACGCCTCGACCGTCTGGCCGGAGAGATTGCGCCCGGACAGGTCGGTGATCGTGTCCGACGCCATCAGCGGCAGCGAGAAGCCAACCTCGTCATAGACCTGCAGGATCGCGAAACCGGCGGCCTTGGCGTTAAGCGTGTCGAACACGGTCTCGATCATCAGGATGTCCGAGCCGCCTTCGATCAGCCCGCGCGCCTGGTCGGCGTAGGCTTCGACCAGCTCGTCAAAGGTGACATTACGGTGGCCGGGGTTGTTCACATCCGGCGAGATCGACGCGGTGCGGTTGGTCGGCCCGAGCGAGCCGGCGACGAAGCGCGGGCGATCTGGCGTGCGCGCGGTCCAGTCATCGGCGGCCTCGCGCGCAACCCGCGCGGCAGCGACGTTCATCTCGCGGGCGTAGTCCTGCAGGTCATAGTCTTCCTGCGATATCGCGTTGGCGTTAAAGGTGTTGGTCGTGGCGATGTCCGCGCCCGCCTCGAAATAATCCCAGTGGATTTGGCGGATCAGGTCGGGCCGGGTGATCGCCAGCACGTCGCTGTCGCCTTTAAGGTCAGCGTGGTGATCCTTGAAGCGCTCGCCGCGGAAATCCGCTTCCTGCGGCTGGTGATGCTGGATCATCGTCCCCATCGCGCCGTCGAGAATGACGATTCGCTCTTCGGTCGCGCGCTTCAGCGCGGCAATGCGTTCCTCGCGTGTCATATGGTCTCCTAAGCGGCATTCGTGCGCGGCGCGGCCGGCGTGCGCGGCGCCTGCGGCTTCAGGCCGATCGAGTGGCAAATGGCCGCCGTCAGCCCCGCGCGGTTGAGCGTGTAGAAGTGAAATTCGTTAATGCCCGCCTCCAGCAGCTCGGTGATCTGCTCGACCGCCACGCCGGCGGCGACAAGCCGCGCCGTTTCCGGGTCGTCCTCCAGCCCCTCGAAGCGCCTGGCGAGCCAGTCCGGGATGCGCGCGCCGCAACTCCCGGCAAAGCGCGCGACCTGCTGGAAATTATGGATCGGCATGATCCCGGCGGTGACCGGAATGTCGATCCCGCGTCCCCGGACCCGGTCCAGATAGCGGAAGAAATCGGCGTTATCGAAGAAGAACTGGGTGATCGCGCGATCCGCGCCGGCGTCCACCTTGGAGGCCAGCATGTCGAGATCGGCCTGCACCGACGGCGATTCCGGGTGCTTTTCCGGGTAGGCCGCGACCGACACCTCGAACGGCGCGATCTTCTTGATGCCGCGCACCAGATCGACCGAACTTTCATAGCCGCCGGGGTGCGGCTCATAGGTCTCGCCCACGCCCTCGGGCGGGTCGCCGCGCAGCGCCACGATATGGCGCACGCCGACGCCTTTGTATTCGTGAACGACCTCGTCGATCTCCGCTCGCGTCGCGCACACGCAGGTCAGATGCGCGGCAGGGTCCAGCGCCGTTTCACGCACGATCCGCTCGACGGCGGAATGGGTTCTCTTGCGGGTGCTGCCGCCCGCGCCGTAAGTCACCGAGACGAAGCGCGGCGCGAACACCTCCAGCCGCTGGATCGTGTCCCAGAGCGTGCGCTCCATCTGCGTGTTCTTCGGCGGAAAGAATTCGAATGAGACCTTGACGTCGGGCCGACCGGCCGCGCCGTCGGGTCTGTTAGTCGCGTAATTCAAGAGCAGTCTCCTCGGAGGTTCTAGAGGTCGCTGGCGCAGGACTTTCGGCTTGCGCCGGCGCGCCGGATTTCACGCCGCCCCACAGACAGACAGTCAGACATTCGCCGCTTGCGGCCTGATCGGCGGCCAGCTGGCGCTCATCGGCAAGCGCAAGGCCGGCCTCCTCCAGCCATTTCGCCATCTGCTCGCCGCTGAAGCCCAGCCGACGATGCGCAAAGGTCTCGCGCAGCTCTTCCAGGTCGTGGGGGGCGAAATCCACGACGAGCAACCGTCCGCCGGGCAGCAGCAGACGCGCCGCCTCGCGGATCGCCAGAGCCGGATCATCGAGAAAGTGCAGCACCTGATGCAGCACCACCGCGTCCGCGCTCGCCTCGGTCAGCGGCACGTTGAACAGGTCGCCCTGGCGAAGCTGGACGTGCGACAGCCCCAGCCGGTCCATGCGGGCGCGTGCATAGGCCAGCATCTGCCGGTTCATGTCGATGCCGATGGCGCTTTTCGCACGCGGCGCGAAAGCCTCCAGCACATGGCCGGTGCCGGTGCCGAGATCAACCAGCAGGTCGATGGGCGCAGCGCCCATGATCTCGCGCATCGCCCCGGTGACGACCGCCTCCGGGACATGCAGCGCGCGGATGCGGTCCCACTCCGCGGCGTTGTCCCGGAAATAGGCCTGAGCCGCGGCATTGCGCTCGGCGCGGATCGCCTCGGCCCGCTGGCGGTCGCGGGCGAGCGTGTCGTCATCCGGGTCGAGTGCATCGGCGATGACCGCGCGGATCATGCGCCCGGCCCGGTCGTCGCGCACGCGGAAGAACACCCAGCTGCCTTCCTGATACCGCTCGACAAGCCCGGCCGCGGCTAGCAGCTTCAAATGCCGGCTCACGCGCGGCTGGCTCTGCCCCAGGATGCGCGTCAAATCCTTAACGTTGAACTCGCCGCCCGAAAGCAATGCCAGAATGCGCAGCCGGGTGGTTTCACCGGCGGCCTTGAGGATGGCGACGAGATCGAGTGTCGAAAGCGCGCTGTTCATGCTATGCAACCGCCCGGACCTGGCCGCGAACAAGCGCGCGGCACGACAGAGATATAAACATATCTTTATGCATTTGGCGAGGGGCAACAGCGCGCGCAAGCCAGGTCGCGCCGAAAAGGACGAGCCGAGGGAGCCATGAGCGCAACACGGGATGATCTCCTCGCCCGGCTGGCGCAGCTGGGCATCGACACGACGACGCATGAGCATCCGCCGCTGCGCACGGTGGAGGAGTCGCGGGCGCTGCGCGGCGAAATCCCCGGCGCGCACACCAAAAACCTTTTTCTCAAGGACAAGAAAGGCGTGCTCTGGCTGATCACCGCGCTGGAGGACACGCCGATTGACCTCAAGACGCTGCACAAACAACTCGGATCAGGGCGGCTGAGCTTCGGCAAGCCGGAGCTGATGCGCGAGGTGCTGGGTGTCGAGCCGGGGTCGGTGACGCCCTTCACGCTCATCAACGAATCGGCGCGCGAGGTGAACTTCGTGCTCGACGAGGCGCTGCTGGCCTACGAGACGCTGAATTTCCATCCGCTGGTGAACACGGCGACCACGAGCATCGCACGCGAGGACTTCCTGAAATTTGTCGTCGCCTGCGGGCATGAGCCATTGCGCCTGCCGCTTGGCGATGCGACGGCCAGCGGGCTTGAAACCGGGGCATCCGACTGAGATATTCCAGTCAAGCAAAACTTTTTGGCCCAGCCTGCGCCTCGCGCGCACCCGGACGGACAGGATCAACGCGAAATGTCATTCATACTTTCAGGCGCGGACAACGAAAACACCGCGAGCGGCGATCTCATCAAGGACACCACCACACAAAGCTTCGTCGCCGACGTGATCGAGGCCTCCAATCAGACGCCCGTGCTGGTCGACTTCTGGGCACCGTGGTGCGGCCCGTGCAAGCAGCTTACGCCGCGGCTGGAGCAGGCGGTGAAGAACGCCGGGGGCAAGGTCAAGCTGGTCAAGATGAACATCGATGAATACCCGGAAGTCGCGGGCCAGCTCGGCATCCAGTCGATCCCGGCGGTGTTCGCCTTCAAGGACGGCCGGCCCGTTGACGGCTTCATGGGCGCGGTTGGCGACGGCGAGCTTCGGCAGTTCATAGACAGGATCGCGGGCGCGGGCGGCGGCGTTGAGGAAGCGCTTCAAGCAGCCGAGGCCGCGCTCAACGATGGCAACGTAAATGAGGCGGCCAACCTGTTCGCCCAGGTGCTGCAGAGCGACCAGGAAAATGTTAGCGCGCTCGCTGGCCTCGCCAAATGCTACATCAAGAGCGGGGAGCTTGATCGCGCCGAGCAGACGCTCGCGATGGCGCCAATAGCCAAACAGATGGACAGCGCCGTGACCAGCGCGAAGGCAATGCTCGATCTCGCACGCAAGAGCGAGGAGGCCGCCGACACCTCCGAGCTTGAGCAGAAGGTCGCGGACGACCCCGGCGACATGCAGGCGCGCTTCGACCTTGCGCTGGCGCTGCAGGCCAAGGGCAAGCGCGAGGCGGCGATGGACCAGTTGCTGGAGATCGTCAAGCGCGACCGCGGATGGAACGACGGCGCGGCGCGCGAGCAGCTCGTCGAGTTCTTCGACGCCTGGGGCGCGAACGACCCGCTGACCGTTAAAGGGCGTCAACGGCTGTCAACGATCCTGTTCTCATAATGCCGGCCCGGCGCGCGCGAGCGCCCGGCCATATTTCGGGGAGCGAAAACAATAAGCATTACAGATCAATACCGTAGGCCGGCGGATCTGCCGCAGCAGTTGCCCGTCTTCCCGCTGCAGGGCTGCATCATGCTGCCGCGCTCGACGCTGCCGCTCAATGTGTTCGAGCCGCGCTATCTGCAGATGATTGCGGATATCCTCGCCGGCCCGCGCATTCTTGGCATCGTCCAGCCCGATCGCGCGGACGCGAGCCATTCGCCGCCGGGAAAGAGCGCGCCTTTGCGCCGCGTGGGCTGCGCGGGGCGTCTCACGGCCTACACCGAGACCGACGAGGGCACCGTCATCATCTCGCTCAGCGGGATTTCGCGCTTCCAGATCGTCCGCGAGGTCGAGACCGCCAAGCCCTACCGCGTGTGCGAGGTGAACTATGCGCCGTTCGTGACCGATTTCGCCCGCGGCTACGGGCAGGAACAGGTGAACCTGACCCGGTTCATGCGCGTGCTGCGGTCCTATCTCGATACGCACAATCTTCGCGCGGACTGGGAGGCGCTGAACCGCTCGCCCGCCGAACTGCTCATCAACACGCTGGCGATGATCAGCCCTTACGGCCCGGAGGAGAAGCAGGCGCTGCTGGAAGCGCCCGATCTGCGGACGCGCTCGGAGGTCCTGATGGCGCTCGCCGAGATGGATATGGCGTCGCCGGAGGGCAGTTCCGGCACGACGCTACAATAGCGGGAGAGAGGCGATGAGCGAAGCCGACAAGGAACAAGCGCAGGGCGAGGCTGTCGGGGAAGTCGATCCGAAGCTGCTGGAGATCCTCGTCTGCCCGCTGACCAAGCAGCCGCTGGAATACGACCGCGCGGCGCAGGAACTCGTCAGCCGTTCCGCGAAACTGGCTTTCCCGATCCGCGAGGGCATCCCGGTGCTTCTGGTCGACGAGGCGCGCCAGATCGAAGATTGAGGCGGCCCCCGCGATACTGTCTTTTCACCGATTGTTGACCCTGCCGATCACGCGGCCGGAACGAGCACCGCGCGCAGGCTGTTTCTCGCATGAAGGAGTTTTTGCGTCACCAGACCGCGAGATCCATCATCTTCCGAGCATTCGCAAACACCAAGCTCGCCGCAGTCGCAATCACCACCATTGCCGGCTTGCTCATCGGCCACACTGCCGCGTCGCCGCCGCCCAGCGCCGAGCGCAACCCCGGTCTGATCGAGGTCCAGTACCGCAGTTATCTCGAAGGACGCGATTTCCAGAGCTACCGGCAGGACCGGGGCTTCAGCCAGCGGCGTTTCGACCAACCCGGCCCTCGCGGCGAGACCCCGAGCGCCGACCCCGACCGCCCCTCGCGCTTGCAGCGGCGCGCCCTCGGCTCCAGCGACAGCCGTTGCGGGCAGTGGAGCCGGCGCTGCGACCAGCGCTGGGGCAGCGGCAACCCGGATTACTATGGCTGCTTGCGCTATCACGGCTGCCGGTGAAGCGCGATCTGAACTGGCCGCCTCCGGCGCAACCAGCGGAGGCGCGGTGCGCCCCCGCTTCGCAAATGCGAAGCTTTTCGGCCCGTTCAGTCACGTCCGCGTAGGTATCCCGACCCTTTTCGTGTTAAGCTGTCTTCAGAGGAATGAAACCCGACGGCTTCGGCCGGGTTGGTATGGTTGATGCGAGCATCCGCCGCACGCGCTGATGCGTCTGGCGGTTATCTAAAAAGCGTCTATCGGGAAGGACGGAAAACTCATGATACGGATTTCGCTCATCCTGGCCCTTGGCGTGATGCTTGGCTTCGCCATGCCCGGGTCCGGCAACGCCAATGCGGCATCCGCCGTTTCATCGCCAGCCCTGGCGCTCGGGCAGCATGTTGGGGACGTTCAGCGTTCGAACATCGCCAACGCGGATGTCAGCTTCCGCCTCTACGTTGGGCCGCGCTATCGCCGGTACCGCCACTATCGGCGCTATCGCCGCCCCGGCGTCCGCCTGTATATCGGCCCGCGGTACCGCTACCATCGGCCGCGCTATCGCAGTTATCGCCGCGCCGGCCGCTGCGGCTACTGGCATCGACGCTGCGCGCGCAACTGGGGTGTCGGCAACTCCAATTATTACGGCTGCATGCGCTATCACGGCTGCCGCTGATCGCGCGAGGCGGGTTCCGGCCCGCCTCAAACCCGCTCGCCGCGCATCAGCCGGGGCAGTTCGCCGGTCGTGCCAGCAGCTTCAGCGACGAACATGCGCTTGAGCGGCGCGAGCCGGTTGACCATGCCCATTCCCAGCGTGCGGATCATCCGCAGCGCAGCGATGTCATTGGCGAACAGCCGATTGAGCGCGTCCATACCGGCCGCCGACATGCTTGAGTCGAAGCGCCGCCATCGCTCATAGCGGCGCAGCACGTTGAGCTGGCCGATATCCTCGCCGATGCGGCGGGCCTCCACGAGCACCTCTGTCAGCGCCGCCACATCGCGCAGCCCGTGATTCAGCCCCTGCCCGGCAAGCCAGTGCAGGCCGTGCGCCGCATCGCCGATCAGCGCCACGCCCGGTTTCACAAAGTCGCGCGCCATGCTCAAGCTGAGCGGGAAAGTCTGAAGCGGCGCGATCACCCGCACCTCGCCAAGGTGCCCGCCGAAGCGCCGCGTGATCTCCGCGTTCAGCCGGTCCTCGGCCAGCGCCAGCATCGCTTTGGCGTCCTCCGGCGCTTCCGTCCAGACCAGCGATGAGCGATTGCCCGTCATCGGCAGCATGGCGAAAGGCCCGGCGGGCAGGAAGTGCTGCACCGCGCGGCCCTCGTGCGGGCGTTCGTGCTCTACCGTGGTCACGATGCCGGTTTGCGGGTAATCCCAGGTGATCGCCTTGATTCCCGCCATGCGACGCAGGCGCGAGCGTCGGCCATCGGCGGCAACAAGCAGGCGCGTCGTGATTTCGCGGCCGCTTCCCAGCCGCAGGGCGGCGGTCGGCCCGCCTGTCTCAATGCCCTCGATCCGTTCGGGCGCGATTAGCTCCGCATCACACTCCTCAACTGCCGTGACCAGCGCGCGCATCAGCACCGCATTTTCGATGACATGCGCGGCCGGCCCATCATCGGTGTCCGCCGTGTCAAACTGGAGCACCGGAAGCCGCACGGGCGCATCGAGCGGCGTATCGGTAATCTCGATACGGCTGACGGGCTGCGCATCCTCCGCGATCGCCGGCCACACATCCAGCGCCTCAAGCATCCGGCGCGAGGCGGCCGATATCGTCATTGCCCGGCCGTCATTGTTGGGCGCGCGCGTCCGCTCGGGCGGCGCAGGATCGACCAACGCGACCCGGAAAAGCCCCGGCGCGGCCACGCCAAGCGCGCGTGCAAGCGTCAGGCCGATGAAACCGCCGCCGCCGATGACGATGTCGTAATCATGCGCCATGCCGTGTCCTTTTCGAGCCGCCCCGCGTGACTTGACAGACGACACGCCCGCGACTCACATGGGCAGGCGTCAGCCATCCGTAAACAGGAAGCCCAATGGTTGAGAAGCCTGGAACGCTGTTCGACATCTTCGATCTGGAGACATTGGAACTCAACCTGTTTCGTGGCCGCAGCCCCAAGGACGGCTGGCAGCGCGTTTTCGGCGGCCAGGTGATCGGGCAGGCGCTGGTTGCCGCCACGCGGACGGTGGAAGGCGACGACCGCGCGGCGCACTCACTGCATGGCTATTTCCTGCTGCCGGGCGATCCGCAGACGCCGATTATCTACGAGGTCAATCGCATCCGCGACGGCAAAAGCTTCACCACGCGGCAGGTCACCGCGCTACAGCACGGACAGGCGATCTTCTCGATGGGGGTGTCGTTCCACCGCGAGGAGCCGGGCTTTTCCCACCAGATCGAAGCCCCCGACGTGCCCGCGCCCGAGACCCTGCCCTCCGAGGCCGAGCTGCTGGAGGAGCTGCTGCCAAAGCTGCCCGAGCCGATCCAGCGCTACTGGCGGCGCGAACGCCCGGTGGAGATGCGCCCGGTCGATGTGCGCCAATACATTTCGGCGGAGCCACGCGAGGCGAAGCGCAGCATCTGGGTGCGCTCAAACCTGAGCCTGCCGGACGATATCGGCCTGCACAAATGCGTGTTGGCTTACGCCTCGGACTTCTTCCTGCTCGACACGTCGCTGGCGCCGCATGGGCGCAACCTGTTCGACCCGCGCATGATGATGGCGAGTCTGGATCACGCGCTGTGGTTCCATCGCCCGTTCCGCGCCGATGAATGGCTGCTCTACGTCATGGACAGCCCGTCAGCTTCCGGCGCGCGCGGCTTCTGCCGCGGTTCGATCTTCCGGCGCGACGGCACCCTCATCGCATCGGTTGCCCAGGAAGGCCTCATCCGCGAGCGCGACCCTGCCCGCTGTTAATCCTGCCTTCAGCTTTCTGCCTACACTTTAAGCAAACTACCTGTTTTGCCCATTTTATGAGCAAAACAGGTGCCTCATCCGCGCGCATCGCAGCCGGGCGTTGCCTTGTGAAGCGCCAGCGGCGTTTTGGCACGCCTTTTGAATCCTCCGTCACGTGCCGTCGGGGCAAGCGCGGCAAATGCGCTTGAGGGGCGGCCCCTTGCCACGACAAGAGCGGCAACAAAGAGAGCGATCGAAGGAGATCACGCATGAAACTGGTCACGGCTGTGATCAAGCCTTTCAAGCTCGATGAGGTGCGCCAGGCGCTCACCTCATTGGGCGTGGAAGGCTTGACTGCCACGGAAGTCAAGGGATACGGGCGCCAGATGGGGCACACCGAAATTTACCGTGGCGCCGAATACGAGGTCACTTTCCTCCCGAAGATCAAGATCGAGGTCGCGGTCGATGACGAAATGGCGTCAAAGGTCGTGGAAGCGATCCAGAGCGCGTCCAAGACCGGCCAGATCGGCGACGGAAAGATCTTCGTGATGCCGGTGGAGCAGTCCGTGCGTATTCGCACGGGCGAGACCGGCGCGGAAGCCCTGTAAGAGTTGAGGTGCAACGATGAATGACATGAAGAAATTGCTGGCGTTGGGCGGCGCATCGGCGCTCGGCGCATTAATTCTTGCAACGCCGGCCCTGGCGCAGGAAGCCGAGGCGGCCTCGACCGCCGTCGGCGCTGACGGCCAGTTCATTTTCAACACGCTGCTGTTCCTGATCGGCGGCTTCCTCGTGATGTGGATGGCTGCGGGCTTCGCCATGCTCGAGGCCGGTCTGGTGCGCAGCAAGAACGTCACAATGCAGTGCACCAAGAACATCGCCCTCTACTCGGTGGCGGGCCTGATGTTCTGGATTGTCGGCTACAACCTGATGTATGACGGCGTCGACGGCGGCTATCTCGGCAGCTTCACGCCGAAGCTCATCCCTGAGCCGGGCGGCGAAGCAGCGGATGCTGGCTATGCGGCTGCGTCCGACTGGTTCTTCCAGATGGTGTTCTGCGCGACGGCTGCCTCGATCGTGTCGGGCACCGTGGCCGAGCGCATCAAGATCTGGCCCTTCATCATCTTCGTTGTCGTCCTGACCGGCTTCATCTACCCGATCCAGGGCGCCTGGCAGTGGGGCGGCGGCTGGCTGTCCGAAATCGGCTTCTCCGACTTCGCCGGCTCCACGCTGGTCCACTCGGTCGGCGGCTGGGCGGCGCTCACGGGCGCGATCATTATCGGCGCGCGCAAGGGCAAGTACGGCCCCGGCGATCAGATCAACCCGATGCCCGGCTCCAACCTGCCGCTGGCCACGCTTGGCACCTTCATCCTGTGGCTGGGCTGGTTCGGCTTCAACGGCGGCTCGCAGCTCGCCATGGGGACGATCGCGGACGCTACTTCCGTGGCCAATATCTTCGTGAACACCAATCTCGCCGCTGCGGCCGGCGCGGTGGCCGCGTTGATCCTCACGCAGATCATGTACGGCAAGGTCGATCTGACCATGGCGCTCAACGGCGCGCTGGCCGGTCTGGTGTCGATCACGGCGGAGCCGCTGACCCCGTCGCCGGCCCTGGCCATCCTGATCGGCGCGATTGGCGGCGTGATCGTGGTGTTCTTCGTGCCGCTGCTCGACAAGCTGAAGATCGACGACGTCGTCGGCGCGATCCCGGTCCACCTGATCGCGGGCATCTGGGGCACGATGGCGGTGCCGATCACGAATGACGGCGCCAGCTTCGTCGCTCAGGCGATCGGCGTCGGCGCGATCGGGGCGTTCGTCATCGTCACCAGTTCGATCGTCTGGCTGGTGCTCAAGTTCTCGGTTGGGCTGCGTCCGAGCGAGGAAGCCGAATACAACGGCCTCGACGCGACCGAACTGGGCCTCGAAGGCTATCCAGAGTTCGGCTCGGGTAGCCAGCGGATGTAATCCATTCGCGCCGGGGGACGCCGGGCGGACGCCTTGGCGCTCCCCGGTTCGCCCCGTGGGCAGGCGAGGCACGCTTCTCCCGATCCTGCCGACATGCTCATCCTGCCCACGCTCCTGACTGCCCGGGACTTCGCGTCCCGGGCTTTTTTTGCTGGTTCAGGCGTGCGGCGGTTAAGCCTCTGTTTAGCCTGACCGCGCATCCTTGCACCATCACGGCAGCGATTCGCGGGGTTGCGGCGCGCGGCGCAAGTCAGCGCGACACCGACCCTGCTGTTTCCAGGGGGCAGGGATGCAGTCGGGCACATTCATCTATCGCAGTGCGGCGATGGCCGAGCTGGCCGGGCAGGCGGGAAAGGCGGCGCGCGGCGCGGCCAACATCCTCATCGAGGGCGCGCCCGGCGTCGGCAAGGCGGCGCTGGCGCGCTTTATGCATGAGACAGCGGAGAACGCGGGTGAAGTGATATCCGTGTACTGCGCCGCCGGCGACGACCCGGCGCAGGCCCTTGCGGCACATGCTGAAGCCGGCGCGACGCTGCTGCTGCACGATGTCGGCGAACTGAGCCCCTCTGCCCAGGCCGAACTGGCCATGGCCCTGCGCAGCGAAACGCGCGCCTGGATCATCGCGGCAAGCGCGCGCAACCTGTCTGAGGCGGTTGAGGGCGGCAAATTCCGCGCGGACCTCTACTACAGGCTGGCGGTGGTCACGCTGCAAGTCCCCCGGCTCGTTGAGCGGCCGGAGGACATCCCCGCGCTCGCGGCGCACTTTGCCGAGAGATTTGCCGCGGCGCACGGGATCACGCCGCGCCCCATTGCGCCCGATGCGCGGGACAAACTGGCGCGCCACGCCTGGCCCGGCAATGTTCGCGAACTGGAGAATGTCATCCACCGGGCCGTGCTGTTCGCAGAGAGCGATGCCATTCGCGCCGAAGATCTGAACCTTTCGGGCGCGCCTGGAAGCGATGCCGACCCGCTGTCCGCGGCTCTGGTCGGGCGCACGGTCGCCGATGTCGAGCGGGACCTGATCCTGCAGACGCTGCGCCACTGCGCCGGAAACCGTACACAGGCCGCTGAAATCCTGGGCATTTCCGTGCGGACGCTGCGCAACAAGATTCGGCAGTATAACGAGGAAGGGGCCGAGGTGCCGGCGTTCTCCCGCGCGGCGTGAAGGCAGCTATTCGATCGCGCCGCGCGCGCGCAGCTCGGCCTGGTGCATATCGATTTCCTCATCCTCGGTCTGCTCTGCGCCGTCCTCAAGCGGCGGGAGCTGCAACTCGTCCTCGCCCGCTTCGGCCCGCTGCAGACGTGGGTCCCACGGGCTCTCGCCGGCCAGTTGGTCTTCAGATATCCGGCACTGCGATGGCTCCAGCAGCCAGAGTTCCACGCTGCTCTCCAGGTCCTCGGCAAGGCTCTCGGGCAGGTCGAGATTCCGGGTCGCCACGACCGTGTTGTCGTTGTGCGGGTAGAACTGAACCTGGAACACCTCCTCACGCTCAGGCTCCAGCCGGAAAACGCGGATCAGAGAGGGCCCGCCGACCTCCTCGACCGTCGGCATGGTGAAGGTGTAATCATCCCGCAGCGGCCCGGTCCCCGCGAACCAGCAGTCGCCGATCTGGCTGGCGAACTGCGTTCGGACCTCCTGAGGCGCGCCGAAAACCAGCCTTTGCGCCTCCGAAGCTTCATGAACCGGCATTCTGTCGGAGTTGGTGGCGCAGCCCTGAGCGAAGAGCGCGGCACACAAGACCAAGCTGACGTTTAACGCGCGCAAAACGCCATACCCCCATACCTGAAACGAAACTCTCCCCCGGCGCATGCGACAGTACGGCAGATGATGTCCGAATTGTGAGGCAGGGCGCAGTCCTGAACGGGAAACGTTACGACGATCAGTGGGTGTGGCGCAGGCGCTACGCGCTGCCGCGACCCGGCCCATCGCAGCCTGTGCCGCCGCGCGCCCAGCGGGCCACGTCTGCCCGGAGGGTGTTCGCCAGTTCCTCATCGACGCGCCGGTTGGTGCTGCGGACCAGCGAGCCGCTGCCCTCGGGCGTGATCTTCACCTCGAAGGCGTGCGGGCCGTATTTGCGCCCCGGCACTTCCTTGAAGACGTCGATCTCGGCGTCGCCGGCCTCGCCGGGTTTCGCCTCGGCGCGGAAGCCGTGGCCGGGCAGGCGCGGATCGTTCGGCCCCAGCCAGCAGCGGCGAATTTGCCGGGCAAGCCGCACATAGACATTGATGGGCTGATCGTTGGCCGTGACAGATTGGGGCGCGACAGCCTCGGCGGTCAGGTCGATGTCCGGCAGCGCGGCGAGGAGGCCGCCATCTTCTTGCGGCGCGGCTTTCGGCTTGCGGCGCGCGGGCAGCGGCGGGTAGCCGGTTTGCGCCCCGGACTGAACGACCTGCGACTCCGGCAGCGCCCCGGTGGTGGTTCCCTCAAGCAGGGCGCTCGTCTGGGCGCATCCCGCAAGAAAAACGGCGCCAAGCGCCACTGCCGCCCATCGCCAGAATGGTGTCGCCTGCGCCGGCATCGCGCCCCGTCCCAAGACTTCCGTAACCACCCAAGCAATGGGTCAGGGCCGGCGCGCTGTCAACGCGGGGCGCGTGCGGACATGCAGTTTTACACCGGATGATGCGGATTGATCGCGGAAATGGCGTGGCCCCGTGACACAGACACTAGATTGCGAGCACGCTGCAAGCGCGGATCGCGTGTCTGTACCGGAAACCGCACGAGAAACAATGGCTTGCTCGTGCATCTTTGACGCATTCATTCGCTCTGGGACTCGCTGCTCGCCGAAGCGAATGAATGCGTCGAGGCGCTACTCGCGTTCCAGCGCCATGTTGCCCGGATAACGGTCGCCGCCGCCCCGGCGCGCCCGCGGTGCATCGCGGGTCGCAAACATTTCCGCCGTCTGCAGCTCGGCGCGCGCCTGCTCCAGCCCGGCGCGCTCCTCCTCCAGCTTGGCGTTCAGGTCGCGGATCGATTCCAGCAAGTTGTCGCGCCTTTGACGCGCGGCTCTGGCGTAGATCGGATAGGCGAAATGCTTGGGATCGGAGATGCCCGATCGCTGCTCTTCATAGCGCAGCTGCCGCTCCAACTCGTCGGCAACGCGGGTGAAGTCCTCGATCATGGCCTCGATATCGGCGACCTTTTGCTGGCGCTCTTCGACTTCGAACCGGCGCGAGCGGAAATTGCGCTGACGTGACGGCATTTTGGTCCTCGTCCTGACTGGCGATACGCGGTGAGGCGTCAGTCCGTTGCGGCATCCGCACGGGCCGCGGTCTTCGCGAAAGAGCCTAGGCTGCGCGAATTAATCGCCGGTAAATCAAGCCGCGTGACTCAGACGACACAGTTTCGCCATCAAATCCGCTGGGAGCGCGATGCAACCTAGGGCTGATGGGGCGAATCGGCTAATGACAAGGGTGAAGCGCGGTTGTTCACACCCGAGTGTTTCGTTCTCAAAAGATTGCTTGCGTCGCGGCGCCGTCGTCTTGTCGGCCGACAGGCCACCTGCGCGCGTCCATCGTTTGCTCGCGGCGGCGCGCGTGGCAATCTCTGGTTGCATGACGAAGGCGGACGTCGCCGCCTCGAATTCGGTTGCGCGTGGGTATCGGACCGGCTGGCGAGAGCCGGTGAGAAGCATGTTGGGCACGGCCCGTCGCGCTCCCGTCAACATGCTTCAGGACCGCGTATGTCAAGGGTTTGCGATTTCGCCTGAGTCAGGAATTCGCCCGGGCGAAGTGAGGTTTTGTTAACTTCGGGGGCTTATGGTCGCTGCGAAGAGCTTAACCGATCGTGACTAAATTGCAACGCACTGCTAACACAACCGGCACGCGCATCGCGATAAAGAGGAATTGGGATGAGAGTTCTGCTGATCGAAGACGACAAGGCTCTGGCGCAAACGATCGAGCTAATGCTCATCTCCGAAGGATTGAGCTCCGATACGGTAGATACTGGTGAAGAAGGCCTCGATTACGTTAAGATATATGACTACGATATTATCCTGCTCGATCTCGGTTTACCGGACATGAGCGGCTATGACGTGTTGCGCAAGCTGAGAAACAACAAGAACAAGACCCCGATTCTCATTCTTTCCGGCATGGACGGCATTGAAGACAAAGTGAAGGGCCTGGGCTTCGGCGCGGACGACTACATGACCAAGCCCTTTCACAAGGACGAACTGATTGCGCGTATTAACGCCGTGGTCCGCCGTTCGAAAGGCCATGCCGAGTCCGTCATCAAGACCGGCGAACTGACCGTCAATCTGGAGACCAAGACGGTCGAGGTCAACGGCAAGCGCGTGCCGCTGACCGGGAAGGAATACCAGATGCTGGAGCTTCTGAGCCTTCGCAAGGGCACGACGCTGACCAAGGAGATGTTTCTCAACCACCTCTATGGCGGCATCGATGAGCCGGAGGTGAAGATCATCGACGTGTTCACCTGCAAGCTTCGCAAGAAGCTCGCGGCGGCGACCGGCGGCAAACACTACATCGAGACGGTGTGGGGTCGCGGCTACGTGCTGCGCGACCCGAGCGACGAGAGCGCCGTCGCCTGAGGCGCTCGCGGCGCGCTTCATACGAAACGCGGTCGGCGCACCGATGGCGACCGGTCGTCAGTCATATGCGAAATACTGAAGCTTCCCAAGCTCGTCATCCAGGCTGAGCGCAAAGCGCGGCATCCTGCCTTGAAAACGGCAGCCCACCCGCGCACTTTGCTGCCTCCGATACGCTCCATTCTTTCCGCCAAAAACCGAATGTAGCCCCGGCACACCGCACAACGGGATTGCAATTCCGCGGCGGCATGTCTTTTTTGCGCCGCTTGATCTCCTAACTTTTCAAGAGCAAAGACGCACTGGCGCACGCGCCCCCTGCTATGAAGGAAAGCGCAAGTTGATCGCTGCCGATCTCAGCTCGATAGAACCGTTCCTGTATCAATACGGGGCCTTCACGGTGTTCGCCAGCGTGCTGTTGGAAAAGATCGGCGGTCCGACGCCGGCCGAGACGCTTCTCGTCATCGCCGCGTTGCTCGCGACTTCGCAATCGTTCTGGGTCTGGCATGTTATTCTCGCGGGCTGGATTGGCGGCGTGATCGGCGGCGTGATCGCCTATATCGTCGGGCGCTATGGGGGGCTGCCCGCGCTCAAGCGCTACGGCCATCGCCTGCGCATGACGCCCGAACGCATCGAAAAAACGCAGAGGCGGCTGCGCGGCAACGGCATAAAGCTGGTGTTCGTTGCGCAGTTCTTTCCCTTCCTGCGCCAGCTAAAAGGCGTCGCCGCGGGTGCGGCCCACATGTCATGGCCGGCCTATCTGTTTGCGAATGTGCTCGGCAGCGGGCTGTGGGCGCTGGTGTGGGCCGGCGGAGCCTATGTGCTCGGGCAGCGGATCACGGGGCTGCAAGCCCTTGTTAACGAACATGCGCTGATTATCCTTGCGGTGCCGTTTGCGCTCGCGCTGGCCGTCGCCGCCGGCGTGTACTGGCGCAGCCGCCGCGGCGCAAGCGCGTCCTGACCGCCGACCCAATATCGACAAAAAACCGCGTCAGATGTATCGCCAAGCAAGGAATGGAACACATGACGACCTGGCGATATCTGACATCTGGCGCGGTTCTGGCTGTGCTGCTGGCGGCAGCGCCGGCGCAGGCCCATCCGCATGTGTGGGTGACGGTCGAGACGAGGGTGCTGTTCAACGAGGCCGGCGCAATTACCGGCTTCCGGCACAAATGGGTCTTCGACGAGTATTACACCGCCTTTGCGCTGCAGGGCATGGACGCCAACGGCGACGGTGAATACAGCGCCGCCGAACTGGAGCCGCTGGCGCGCACCAATATCGAGAGCCTCGGCGATTTTGACTATTTCACCTTCGCGGAGTTGGGCGATGAGAAGCTGCCGCGCACCGACCCGGTGGACTACGAGCTGGTCTATGACGGCGCGCTGCTCACGCTTCACTTCACGCTGCCGTTGGCCGAGCCGGTCCCGGCGGAACAGGCTGGCCAGTTCAGCTTCTCGGTCTATGATCCGAGCTTTTTCGTGTCTTTCAGCCTCGCCGAGGAGCGCCCGGTGAAACTGGCGGGCAACGTCCCCGCGGGCTGCACTACCGACATCGCAGATGCGCCCGCCGCCTCCACCACAACGCAGACACTGGGCGAGGCCTTCTTCGACACGCTCGACCCGGCGCAGGACTGGGGCGCGCAGTTCGCGCAGGACGTCGCGCTGCGCTGCAAGCCTGCGTCATAGCGCGGACGTCCAACCCGTTTTGCGGCAATGCGGCAGCCATGCCGAGAAAGTCAGGAACAGCTAATCGCTTCCCGTCGTTCTGGCCTCAGGTGGGCGGACTTGAAGAGCGCGCCACCTGACAAACCCATAACGGAGGAAAGAATGTACGGGAAAAAACTGATCGCGGCGCTGGCAACGCTGACGCTCGGGGTGGCGGGTCTTGCCGGCCACGCGCTGGCGCAGGATGACAACGGCGATGCGCCCGGCTATGGCAGGGGCATGGGGCCAGGCATGATGACGGGCCGCAGCCTGATGGTCTGCCGCATGATGCACGGCGCAGGTCCTCGCATGTGCGTCCGGCTGATGGAAATGGCCGACGCCGATGAGGATGGCCGCGTCTCGGAAGAAGAGGCCGCGGATTTCTGGCGTCAGCAGGTCGAGGAATATGACGCGGATGGCGATGGCAATCTGTCGCTGGAAGAGTTCGCCGAGATGCACGCGGCGCATACGCGGCCGATGATGGTGGACCGCTTCCAATTCTTCGATGATGACGGCGACGCGACCGTGAGCCTGTCGGAGTTGCAGGCGCCGTTCGAGCGCATGAACCGGTTCATGGGGCGCCATGATGGTCGCGGCATGATGCGGCGCGGTATGCGGCAAGGCATGGGCCGAGGGCAAGGTCGCGGCATGGGCCGTGGCTACGGGCCGGGCCAACAGCAGCAGGCCGAGTAATGGCCGCGCGGCGGGTGGGTCATCCGCCCGCCGCCTGACGATCCGCGGGTGAAGGCATACGGGGGTGCTTGAGTGGCCGGATGGACGACAGGGGCGCTGACAGGCCTCGCGCTGATCGCATTGCTGGTTGGCGGGTTCACCTCCGAAACGGCGGCGTCTCTTGACGCCACGGTGGTTGCGCAGGCCGATGGCGCGCAAAATCCGTTCGGCACGCGCACGCCGCCGAGCGCCGCGCCCGCCCCGGCCGGCGAGCCGGGCATCTTCAGTCAGTTCTGGACATGGATTCAGCAGACGCAGCAGCAGCTTTACCGCGAGTTGGCCGGCGGCGTGCGCACGCTGAAGGAAGAGCGCGCCTTCTCCGCCGGTCTCGCGCTGGTGCTGATAAGTTTCTTTTACGGCGTCGTCCACGCCATCGGCCCCGGTCACGGCAAGGCGGTCATCTCGTCCTACGCACTGGCGAATGAACGGACAGCCCGGCGCGGCATCATTCTGGCGGTAGGATCGTCTTTCGTGCAGGCGCTGTCGGCAATCGTTCTGGTCGGGGTCATGGCGATCATCCTGAACGCCGCTGGCCTGAGCATCCGGGAGCGCGTCGGCGAGTTGGAGACGCTCAGCTACGCGCTCGTTGCGGTCGTTGGCGCGGTGATGCTGGTGGCGGCGGCGCGGCGCATCTGGCGGCGGCGCGCGCACGCCCATCCGCAAGATCGCGCGCATGGCGAGGCGTGCTGCGGCCACGCCCACATGCCCGATCCTGAAGCGCTGCAAGGCAGCTGGTCCTGGCGCAGCGCCGCGGCGATCATGCTCGCGGTCGGCATCCGGCCATGCACCGGGGCGATTGTCGTGCTGGTCTTTGCGCTGACGCAGGGCCTGTTGTGGGCCGGCATCCTGTCAACCTTCGCCATGTCGCTGGGTACGGCGATCACGGTCTCTGTTCTCGCGGCGGCGGCCGTCGGCTCTCGGGAACTGGCCGCGCGCGCTGGCGGGGCCGGCTCGCTGTGGGCCGAGCGCGTCCAGACCGCCGCGGCGCTGGGCGGCGGCTTCGTCGTGATGATGCTGGGTGTCGTGCTGTTCGCGGCCTCGCTCGGGCCGGCGCGGCCGTTTTAGCGCCTTGCGCGGATCGCCCGACGCCGGGCATGATGCCGCGACCATGAAAGGCGCGGCAGACGCACATGAGCAATCCCACCCCGACCCTCGCTGGCCTCAAGGCGGTTGCTTTCGACGCCTACGGCACGCTGTTCGACGTCCACGCGCCGATGGCCCGCCTCGCTGGCGAAATCGGCCCCAATGCGGCGCTCGTCTCCGAACTCTGGCGGCAAAAGCAGCTGCAATACACGTGGCTGCGCAGCCTGATGCGCGACTATGCGGATTTCTGGCAGGTCACGTGCGACGCGCTGGATTACACGCTGGCCGCCCACGGCATTGACAACGTGGAGCTGCGCGACAAGTTGCTGGCGCTTTACCGCGACCTCGACGCCTATGAAGACGCCGCCGCGACGCTGACCACCCTGCGCGAGCGGGGCGTCGCCACGGCGATCCTGTCCAACGGTTCGCCCGCCATGTTGCGGCAGGCGGTCGCCCACGCCGGTTTCGGCGATCTGCTGGATCATGTGTTGTCCGTCGATCCGGTCGGCGTCTACAAGCCCGATCCGCGCACCTATCAGCTCGCCGTCAACGCGTTCGGCCTCGTCCCGGGCCAGATTGGCTTCGTCTCGGCCAACGGCTGGGACGCCGCCGGCGCGGCGCATTTCGGCCTTGCGGTCTGCCATGTCAATCGTTTCTCCCACGCGCGCGAACTCTTGCCTGCCCAGCCCTTAACTGTCATTAACTCCCTGTCAGGTTTTGCGGACCTGCTGGCCCCGGTCGCATAGGGCCCCGCCAACGACAAGGCCGCCGGCGGCCAACCTGTGTGTGGAGGAACTGAGGAGAGCTTTGATGGATCGTCGTTCGTTTCTGAAGACTACCGGCATCGCCGCCGGCGCGACCGCCGCCTCCGCGGTTGCCGCGCCCGCGATCGCCCAGGGCGTCAAGGAACTCAAGCTGGTCATGTCGTGGCCGAAGGGCTTTCCGGGCCTGGGCACCGCGCCCGAGCGGTTCGCCCGCCGCTTCGAGGCCGCCACGGAGGGCCGCTACAAGGTGCGCATTTATGGCGGCGGCGAACTTGTGCCGGCGTTGAAGACGCAGGACGCAGTGCAGGAAGGGACGGCCGACCTCTATCACTCGGCGGAATACTACTTCCAGGGCAAGACGCCGGCCTTCTCGTTCTTTGCGGCCGTGCCGTTCGGCTTCCGCCCGGACGAGATGGACGCCTGGATCCACCATGGCGGCGGTCAGGAGCTTTGGGACGAGCTGGCGGCCGACTTCAACGTCAAGCCGTTCCTGTGCGGCAATACCGGCTCGCAGATGGCGGGCTGGTTCAAGAACGAGATTACCTCGGCGGAGGACTTCAAGGGCCTGAAGATGCGCATTCCCGGCCTCGGCGGCGACGTGATCCGCGCGCTCGGCGGCTCGCCGGTGACGCTGGCCGGCTCGGAAATCCTGCCCGCGCTGCAGTCCGGCACGATCGACGCGACCGAGTGGGTCGGCCCCTACAACGACCTGGCTTTCGGCATCTACAAGGTCGTGAAGAACTACTACTATCCGGGCTTCCACGAGCCGGGAACCGCGCTCAGCCTCGGCGTGAACCGCGAGCTTTACGAGAGCATGTCGGCGACCGACCAGGCCGCGCTGCAGGCCAGCGCCGTCGCGGAGAACAACATCGGTCTCGCCGAGTTCAACGCCAATAATGCCCAGGCGCTGAACACCCTCGTCACCAAGCACGGCGTCAATGTCCGCGAGTTGCCGGACGAGGTGTTCGTCCAGGCCGGTCAGGCGGCGAAGGATGTGCTCGCCGACGCCGCGAACGCCGACGCCTCCACCAAGAAGGTGCATGACAGCTACGTCGCGTTCCGCCAGATCGCGCTGGAGTGGTCGAAGCTCTCGGACCAGTCCTACATGCGCAAGCGCGCGCTGGCCGAAGGCTAAGCTTTGAAATCCGGGCGGCGCGCTGCCAACGCGCCGCCTTTCCCGTTATCGGAAATCTGAAGCCGCGGGCGGACGCGCTCCGCCCAAGTCGTGCGACGAGGCGCGCCCCAGATGCAGACCCTCTACCGGATCGCCAACGTGATCGACGCAGTGAATACGCGGGTCGGCCACGCAATCGCCTGGACGGCATTCGCGATGGTGCTGATCCAGTTCGCGGTTGTGATCCTGCGCTATGTCTTCGCATTCTCGAACACAGCGCTGTCGGAGTCGATCTGGTACCTGCACGGCCTGCTATTCATGATCGGCGCGGGCTACACGCTGCTTTATGACGGCCATGTGCGGGTCGATGTGTTCTACCGCGAGGCGAGCCAGCGCTACAAGGCGTGGGTCGATCTGCTCGGTTCGGCGCTGTTCATCATCCCGCTTTGCATCCTCACGGTTTGGCTGTCCTGGGGCTATGTCATCAACGCCTGGAGGGTCCTCGAAGGTTCGACCGAGCTGGCCGGCCTGCCGCTGACCTTTCTCTACAAGACCGTGATCTGGGTGTTCGCCTTCTTCGTGGGGCTACAGGCGCTGTCCACCGCGATAAAGGCATTCCTGTTTCTCATGGGCCGGTGGCCGCGCTATTCCCCCGGCCCGATGAGCTGGCGCGAACCCGGCGCGGCGGAACAGTCCTGACACGCCAAGGAGGCCCCGGCGACATGAGCTTCCTGCTGGAACCAGAGGTCTTGTGCCTGATTATGTTCCTCACCACGGTGGGGCTGCTGCTGACCGGCTTTCCGGTCGCGTTCGTGCTTGCTGGCACCTCCGCCGCCTTCGCCTTCTTCGGCTACGCGCTTGGCGTTTTCGACCTCTCGTTCCTGAGCGCCTTTCCCCAGCGCATCTTCCAGACCATGAGCAGCGAGGTGCTGGTCGCCGTGCCGCTGTTCGTGTTCATGGGCGTGATGCTGGAGAGATCGAAGGTCGCCGAGGAGCTTCTGGACAACATGGGCCGGATGTTCGGCGCCATGCCCGGCGGACTGGCGTTTTCGGTGTGCGTCGTGGGCGCGCTGCTCGCGGCATCGACCGGCATCGTCGGCGCGACCGTCGTGACCATGGGGCTGATCTCGCTGCCGACCATGCTGCGGCGCGGCTACAGCCGGTCCTTCGCCTGCGGGACGATCGCCGCGTCGGGAACGCTGGGGCAGGTGATCCCGCCGTCGATCGTGCTGGTGCTGCTGGGCGACCAGCTCTCCTCCGCGTATCAGCAGGCGCAATTCGACATGGGCATCTTCGCGCCCGATACGGTGTCGGTGAACGACCTCTTCGCCGGCGCGCTGCTGCCCGGCCTGCTGCTGGTGGGGATGTACATCCTTTACCAGCTGGTGGTCACATGGTTCCGCCCGGAGATAGCGCCGTCGGTCCAGATGGAGCCAAGCGGACGCAACCGCCGCCAGAACCTCGTTCATCTGGCGGGCGTGCTGCTCGCGCCGATCATCCTCATCGTCGCTGTACTCGGCTCGATCCTCGGCGGTCTGGCCTCGCCGACGGAAGCCGCGGGCGTCGGCGCGGTCGGCGCGATGATGCTGGCGGGGTACAAGCTGCTGCCGGGGCGCTCCGGGCTGCTGATCGCGGCCGGCGTGAGCCTGGCGCTGCTGCTGGCGATGAGCGCGTCGTTCGACCTGCGGCTTCAGCGCGAGGCGATCCCGCAGTCCGACATGATCGCGATTCTCGCCGCTATGGCGCTCACGGCCGTCCTGTTCGCCGGGGTGGGGCTGGCGGCCTGGCGCACATGGCAAAGCCGCGATGAAAACGGCGAGCGCGTGCTGTTGCTGGTGATGCGCTCGACGCTGACGATCTCGTCGATGGTGTTCATCATCCTGGTCGGCGCGGGCATGTTCTCGCTCGTGTTCCGCGGGTTCGGCGGCGACGAATGGATCGAGGAGTTCCTCGCGAACCTGCCCGGCGGCGCTGTCGGCGCAGTGCTGCTGGTTATGCTCGTGATGTTCATCATGGGCTTCTTCCTCGACTTCCTGGAAATCATCTTCATCGTCGTGCCGATCGTCGCGCCGATCCTGTTGCAGATGGAGATCGCGCCGGGAGAGCCGATCAACCCGGTCTGGCTCGGCGTGATGATGGCGATCAACCTGCAGACCTCGTTCCTGACCCCGCCCTTCGGCTTTGCGCTGTTCTACCTGCGCGGGGTCGCGCCGCCGGAGGTGCGCACTGTTGAAATCTACAAGGGCATCATCCCGTTCGTGATCATCCAGCTTCTGGCGCTCGTCGTGCTGTGGTACGCGCCGGGAATTGCGACATGGTTGCCGGTTGCGCTTTACGGACAGTAAGCCGGCGCGGGTGATCGGCGGGCCGTTTCACGAAACGTCCGCCGCGTGAAACAGCGTTTTTTTCCGCGGCGGCAAGGCGACAACCGTTTATTGACGCAAGCGACATCGCATCGCCATTTCTGTTATGTATTGGCGGCAACAGATGGAGCGGGCGCGAGATGCGCTCCGGCGCTGCCGCCGGCGCGCCGCGACAAGCGAAGGAGAACACCATGACATTGCAGCTGGGCGACATTGCCCCGGATTTCGAAGCCGAAACCACCGAAGGCCGTATCCACTTTCACGATTGGCTCGGCGATTCCTGGGGCATCCTGTTTTCGCACCCCAAGGACTTCACCCCGGTCTGCACGACCGAACTGGGCACGATGGCTGGCCTCAAGCCGGAGTTCGACAAGCGGAACACCAAGATCATTGGCCTGAGCGTCGATCCGGTCGATCGCCACAAGGAGTGGAATGACGACATCAAGAAGGTGACCGGGCATGGCGTGAACTATCCGATGATCGGCGACACCGACCTGTCGATTTCCAAGGCATACGGGATGCTGCCGGCCGACACCGGCGACACCGCCGAGGGCCGCACGCCGGTCGATAACCAGACAGTGCGCAACGTGTTCATCATCGGGCCGGACAAGCGGGTCAAACTGATCCTCGTCTATCCGATGAGCACGGGCCGCAACTTCAATGAAATCCTGCGGATCCTGGATTCGCTGCAACTCACCGCGCAGCACCAGGTATCCACCCCAGCCAACTGGGAGCAGGGCGGAGAGGTCATCATCGCGCCGTCGGTGCCGGATGAGGAAGCGCAGAAGAAGTATCCCGAAGGCTGGAAGACCGAGACGCCGTATCTGCGCATCGTGCCGCAGCCGAAGTAACGCACGACGACACCTGCGAAAGCCGTCCGCGTCTCGCGCGGGCGGCTTTTTTTCATTCCAGGTCGTCGCGGATGCGGGTCAGCACGTCGCGGAACATCTTCTCGGTGAGCCGGCCCGTGTTCGTGTTGTAGCGCGAGCAGTGGTAGCTGTCATAGACGGCCAGCCCGCCGGGCATCTCGTGGCGCGCGCCGTGCGAAAACGGGAAGTCCGCCTGTCTCTGATCCTGTGCGGCGATGACTGAATCGTGCGCGATCCGTCCGAGCGCGAGGATCGCCCGCAGCTCCGGCAGGCAGGCGATGCGCCCTCGGAGGAACTGGCGGCACGCCTTGACCTCCGCGCCGGTCGGCTTGTTCTCCGGCGGCACGCAGCGCACGGCGTTGGTAATCATGCAGGATATGAGACGCAAACTGTCGCCGGGGTCAGCCGCGTATTCGCCCCCGGCGAAGCCGGTCTCCAGCAGCGTCCGATAGAGGAGATCGCCCGCGTAGTCCCCGGTGAAGGGCCGGCCAGTCCGATTTGCGCCCTGCAACCCCGGCGCGAGTCCGACGATCAGCACCCGCGCGTCGGCGGGGCCGAAGGACGGCACCGGCGCGTTGAACCAGCCGGGGTGTTCGCCCCGGTTCTTCTCGCGATACTGGACCAGCCGCTCGCAGATCGAGCAATCATGCGGCGGCTCAGGGCGCAACTGGTCCCCCGCCACCTACCCGACAAGCCTAGAGCTTGTGCGAGCCTCCGGGCGTGGTGTCGATCTCGTCCTCATCCTCATCGTCGTAGAACTCCGCTTCCGCCTGGGGCGCGGGCGTCGGCCGCCGGTCCCGGCCATTGGATATCCTGCAGATGTCCTTCTCCAGTTCCCGAAGATCGATAAACTGGTCGGCCTGGCGGCGCAACTCGTCGGCGATCATCGGCGGCTGGGTGGCGAGCGTCGAAACCACGCTCACGCGCCGGCCCTTCTGCTGCACGGCCTCGACGAGGCTGCGGAAGTCGCCGTCCCCCGAGAACAGAACGATGTGGTCAAGATGGGTGGCCAACTCCATGGCATCGACTGTCAGTTCGATGTCCATGTTGCCCTTGATCTTGCGCCGTCCGCTCGGATCGGTAAATTCCTTGATCGGCTTGGTGACCATCGTATAGCCGTTGTAATCGAGCCAGTCGATCAGCGGCCGGATGGAGGAATATTCCTGATCCTCTGCCAGCGCCGTGTAGTAAAGCGCGCGCACGAGGTAGCATTTCGAGCGGAACAGAGCCAACAGGCGCTTGTAGTCGATGTCGAAACCGAGCGCGCGCGCGGCGGCGTAGAGATTTGCGCCGTCAATGAAAAGCGCGGCACGCTCATGTGGATACAAATTCATCTGGTGACCTCGTCAAACAAGAAAACCGCCGCAAGCCCGCGTCCGGCTTGGAAAAATGGCGGTCAGGCGTATCGGTGTAGGCTGCAAATGGGGCCGCCACCGGGTTTTGCAATCTCAACGCGAGCGAATCGTGTGCAACCATGAGGACTGTCTTGGGACTTGGCGCAAATGTCGAGAGTGTGTGGGGCGCGCCAGCTCAATCGATTCGTCATGCCATCCGTTTATTTGGGGTGAACGGAATTCGCGTTGAAGCCCAATCACCTATTTATGAAAGCGCGCCGCTTGGCACTCGACGCCAGGCGGATTTCGTCAATGCGGTCGTGGTCGCTGATACAGCCTTTCCGCCGGAAGCCTTGCTGCGCGTGCTGAAGAGACTGGAGCGCGGGGCCGGCCGGAGGGACAAAAGTCGTTGGGGCCCCAGACCGTTGGACATTGACATTCTGGACTATGCCGGCCGCGTGATCAACTGGTCCGAAGCCCATTTTCGGACGTTGCGTCACGAAGCGAGGGCGCAGACGCGGATTCACCTGTCTCCCGCGGAACGCACGCGCAACCGGCCTGCGTTGATGACGCCTCATCCCCAGCTCCATCTGCGGCCGTTCGTACTGCATCCTTTGATGGATGTCTGGCCGCGCTGGCATCACCCCGTCACGGGCGAAACCGTCGCTCAACTGCTCGGTGGGCTGCCGCGCGAGTCTGGCGAGGGCCATATTCAACGTATACTTGCGCAGGCGCCTTGACTTGCAGCCGCTGAATGCGTTTGTAGTGGATAGTAGAAGATCCGATCCGCGCAGGCCGCGCCACTTGTAACGCGATCGGTTTCATTTTACCCTCACGTGCTCACGAAGGAGAATCCGACGCATGGCCCGCGTTACCGTAGAAGACTGCATTGACAAGGTTCCCAACCGTTTCGAGCTGATCCTTCTGGCCGCGCACCGGGCGCGGGCGGTCTCGGCGGGCGCGCCAATCACGGTGGAGCGGGACAACGACAAGAACCCCGTTGTGGCTCTGCGCGAAATTGCCGAGCAGACGCTTTCGCCGGCCGATCTGAAGGAAGACCTGATCCACTCCATGCAGCGTTACGTCGAAGTGGACGAGCCGGAAGGCGAAACCGGCGTGACAATCGGCGGCGAGGAGACGACAACCCCGGCGCTCACCCGCGATGACATGGCGAACGACACGGACATCGACCCGCTCTCCGAGGAGGAGTTGCTGCGCGGTCTCGAAGGCGGAACCATTGGCGGCGGCGCGCCGGGCGGACGGTCTCGCTGACCCCGCTGCTGCGATCAAGGCGGATCAGGCAACGGCGCGCGGGCGAACAGCTTGCGCGCCTTTTTCGTGGCGAACCGGCGGGGCTGCGCAAAATCTGAGGGCATGAACGATGCGGCAATATGAGCTTGTCGAGCGCGTGATGCGGTATGACCCGAACGCGGACGAGACGATGCTCAACCGCGCCTACATCTACGCCATGCGCGCGCATGGGAACCAGCGCCGCGCCTCCGGCGATCCGTATATCTCCCATCCGCTGGAAGTCGCGGCCGTGCTCGCCGACCTCAAGCTGGACGACGCGACCATCGCCGCCGCGCTGCTGCATGACACCATCGAAGACACGCAGGCTACCAAGGACGAGATACAAGACCTGTTCGGCAAGGAGATCGCCGACCTCGTCGACGGCCTGACCAAGCTGCGCAAGCTGGACCTGGCCAGCAAGCGTGTCGAACAGGCCGAGAATTTCCGCAAGCTGCTTCTCGCCATCTCCAGCGACATCCGCGTGCTGCTCATCAAGCTCGCGGACCGGCTGCACAACATGCGCACGCTGGAGCACGTCAAGCCGCACAAGCGCAAGCAGATCGCGGCGGAGACGATGGAAATCTACGCGCCGCTGGCCGGGCGCATGGGCATTCAGGAGATCAAGGACGAGCTTTCCGACCTCTCCTTCTATTATCTCAACCAGGACGCCTACAAAACGGTCGTTTCACGGCTTCAAGCTCTGCGTCAACGCAATGAGGGGCTGATCGAGGATATCCGCTCCGAACTGGAGGAGCGCCTGACCGCCGAAGGCATCCGGGCGGACGTCTACGGCCGCGAAAAGAAGCCCTATTCCATCTGGCGCAAGATGGAGAACAAGCAGATTTCCCTGGAGCAGCTCTCGGACATCTACGGGTTCCGCGTCCTCACCGAGGAGGTGCCGGACTGTTACCGCGTGCTCGGCTGCATCCACACGAAATGGCGCGTCGTTCCCGGCCGCTTCAAGGACTACATCTCCACGCCAAAGCAAAACGACTATCAGTCGATCCACACCACCATCGTCGGGCCGAAACGCCAGCGCGTGGAGTTGCAAATCCGCACCCGGTGGATGCACCATGTTGCGGAATACGGCGTCGCTGCCCACTCAATCTACAAGGATGCGCCCGAAAAGCTCAACGGCCACGCCCGCAGGCCGCTGAGCGAGGATAGCGCGCCCTACCAATGGCTGCGCAAGCTGGTGGACAACCTGCTGGAAGGCGACAACCCCGAGGAGTTTCTGGAGCACACCAAGCTGGAACTGTTCCAGGACCAGGTCTACTGCTTCACGCCGAAGGGCCGGTTGATCGCCCTGCCGCGCGGCGCGAACGCCATCGACTTCGCCTATGCGGTACACACCGACATCGGCAACCGCTGCGTCGGCACGAAGATCAACGGGCGGCACATGCCGCTGGTCACGCAGCTCAAGAACGGCGACGAGGTTGAGATCATCACCTCCCAGGCGCAGACCCCGCCGGCGGCGTGGGAGCGGATCGCGGTGACGGGCAAGGCGCGCTCGGCGATCCGCCGCGCCACGCGCGATTCCGTGCGCAAGCAATATTGCGATCTTGGCCGGCAGATCCTGCGCAACGCCTTCGAGACTGTCGGCGTCGAATTCGAAGAGGAGGGCCTGGCGAATGGCCTGCACCGGCTGGCCCAGACCTCCACGGCCGATGTGCTGGCCGCCGTCGGCCGCGGCGAGCTGACCTCGACAGAGGTGCTCAAGGCTGTACATCCAGGCCGCGAATGGACCGAGACGCCGAAGCGCAAGGCGATCCGTCGCGACGACGAAGGCTGGTTCAACCTGGGCTGGGTACGCCACGTCAAGTTCCGGCTGCTCGGCGGGCAACAATCTTCGGCGCGCGACCTGGCCGAAGCCATGCCGATCCGCGGGATGCAGGAAGGCGAGCCCATCCGTTTCGCGCCGGGCGGCGCGGTGCCGGGCGACCGTATCGTCGGCATTCTGGAGGACGACAACAGCATCACGATTTATCCGATCCACTCGTCGAAGCTGACCGAATACGACGACCAGCTCGACCGCTGGATCGACGTGACCTGGGACATCGATGAAGGCTCGACAGCGCGCTTTCCCGTCGATATCACCGTGAACGCCATCAACGCGCCCGGCACGCTGGCGCAGATCGCGCAGCTCATCGGTGAATCCGGCAGCAATATCGACCGCATCGAGATGACCAACCGGCAAGTCGACTACACCAAAATGCAGATCACGCTGGAGGTCTACGACCTGAAGCACCTGAATGACATTCTCTCCGGCCTGCGCGGGTTGAAGGTCGTCAGCAATGCCGAGCGGGCGCCCTCCTGAGCGGGAGCGGAACATGACCGAAGACGAAGTTCTCGCGATGCTGAAGGACGCCGGCGCGCTGCGCACCGGCCATTTCATCCTCACCTCTGGGCTGCACAGCGACACCTACGTTCAGTGCGCGCAGGTTCTCCAGTATCCGTGGCAGGCCGAAAAACTCTGCGCGGCGCTGGCTGCGAAGGTGCGCGCGCTCGGCGCGGCGATCGACATGGTTGTCTCACCGGCCATGGGCGGCGTCATCGTCGGCTATGAGATGGGCCGGCAACTCGGCGTTCCGGCCGTTTTCTTCGAGCGCGTGAATGGCGCGTTTACCCTGCGCCGCGATTTCAGCATTCCGGCGGGCGCGGCCTGCCTCATGGTCGAGGATGTCGTCACGACAGGTCTGTCCTCGCGGGAGTGCATATCTGTCGCGCGCCGGGCGGGCGGGGAGGTGACGGCCGCCGCCTGCCTTGTCGACCGCTCAGGCGGCCGGGCAGAGCTGGGCGTGCCGCTCGTATCGCTGATCGCACTGGACGCGCCTGCCTATGACCCCGACAACCTGCCGCCCCATTTGCGGGATACCCCTGCCGTCAAGCCGGGGAGCCGGACGCTCGGTGCGGCGTAGCTGCAACAGCCGCCACGCGATGTTTACCGCAGACAAAGCCCGGCATTTCGCGTGCAAGCATATTGCAGTACAACTTTAGATGAGGGCTGGCGACGGGATGCGACGTAGTTGTGATGCAACTGACACAGTTGTCACGATGGTATGCTTGCCTATATCCGCTTTCGAAACCATTCTCGTACCGGCCACCATAGCGAGCGAGGCCGGCTGACGCGGAGTTCGGATTCCCATGCTTTTTCGTCGCCGTGAGCGTGCGCCCCTTATCGAAACGCTGCGCGTCGCGGTCTGGCCGCGGCGCTCTTTCGCGCGATCGGTCAAATACGTTTTCTATCGCCTGTGGCGCCTGTCAGGATCCCCGCACGCCATCGCGGTCGGATGCGCGGCGGGCGTGTTCATAGGCTTCACCCCGCTTTACGGCTTCCAGATCGTCGCTGCGGTGCTCCTGGCCTGGATTCTCGGCGGCAGCATCGTCGCCGCGGGGCTCGGAACCTTCGTGGCGAACCCGATAAGCTTTCCGGTCATCTGGTATTCCACCTACAAGCTCGGTTGCGCGATGCTGACGGGCAATGCGCTCGGCTCCTGCGGCGCGTTGCCAGAGGGGCTTGCGGGCTGGGGCAGCGCGATCTTTGAGCGGCTCGCGGATTTCTCGATGGAGGCGGCTCTGCTCGTGTTCGAGGGGGTGTGGCCGGTCATCAAACCGATGGCGCTCGGTTCATTGCCGATCGGTGCGGCAGCGGCCGGAATTTCCTATATTCTGGTGCGTCAGATGGTGGAACTGCGCCAGCGGCGGCGGCGCGAGCGCATCGGCGTCATTGGGAATGGCGCGTTGGGGCTGCAGGCAGGTCCCGGCACGCAGAGCATTTAGAGCGCATGAGCACTCTCAGCCACATACGTCTTGGCGTCAACATCGACCACGTCGCCACCATCCGCAACGCGCGTGGCGGCTTTCACCCGGACCCTTTGCGCGCGGCGCGGCTTGCGGCGGAAGCCGGAGCAGACGGCATCACGGCGCATCTGCGCGAGGATCGCAGGCACATCTGCGATGATGACATCGCGCGGCTGAAGGCAGAGATCGACCTGCCGCTCAACCTCGAAATGGCCGCGACGGACGAGATGCGCGACATCGCGCTGCGCCATCGGCCCCATGCCTGCTGCCTCGTGCCGGAGCGGCGGGCGGAACTCACCACCGAGGGCGGGCTGGATGTCGCCGGCCACAGCAGCGCGCTGCAGCCGGTCGTCGACGCGCTGCGCGACGCAGGCATCCGGGTGTCGCTCTTCATCGATGCGGACCCGCACCAGATCGACTCCGCCTGCGCGCTTGGCGCGCCGGTGGTGGAACTGCACACCGGCGCTTACTGCGAAGCGGCGATCAAGGGCGACCGCCACGGCCGCGACGCTGAACTGGAGCGCCTGCGCGAAGGCGCGCGGACTGCGGCGTCCGCGGGGCTGGAGGTCCATGCCGGCCATGGGCTGACTTTCGACACGGTCGCGCCGATCGCCGAAATGCCCGAGATCGTCGAACTGAACATCGGCCACTTCCTCATCGGCGAGGCGATTTTCTCTGGCCTCGACTCGGCCATCCGGCGGATGCGCGCCCTCATGCAAAAGGCCCGCGCCGGGGCGACCGGCAACCTCGGCGCCTGAGCCGCCATGATCCTGGGCCTTGGCAACGACATCATCGACATCCGGCGTATCGAAGCCACGATAGAACGTTACGGCGAACGGTTCCTGAACCGCGTCTTTACCGACATCGAGCGGCAGAAATCCGATCGCCGGCGCTTGCGCGCGGAGTCCTACGCCAAGCGCTTCGCGGCAAAGGAAGCCTGCGCCAAGGCGCTTGGCACCGGCTTGCGCAACGGCGTTTTCTGGCGCGACATGGGCGTGGTGAACCTGCCGTCCGGCCGCCCGACGATGAAGCTGACCGGCGGCGCGGCGCGTCAGCTCGAAAGTCTCGTGCCCCAAGGCCTCGAGCCGCGCATCGACCTCACCATCACCGACGACTACCCGCAGGCCCAGGCGGTGGTAATCATTTCCGCATTCCCGATCCGGCACACGTCAAAATCGTAATGGCTGCGCTTTACCGCCCGAGCGCAAGAAAAGCCGGCAGAGGATCGCCGCAACACCGGGCTGGCGGCAGATGAGCAGCGCGATTGCACCCGATTGTGCTTGTCGCAACCCCGGAAATCCTGCATATTACGCGCATCGGGCGGCATTCTCGACCCGGTGGATGAACTGAGCCTAACCCCGCTCGCGTCTGCGGGGCGCTGTCAAGTCTCTCCCCGATTCCAGACGTGCCGGCCATGTGATTTTGACGTGGCGCGCGCCGCGTCGGAGAAGTGTCGTGGGGATCAGGAGAGACGTCATGCAGCAAACCGGCACGGTCAAGTTTTTCAACCAGAGCAAGGGCTACGGCTTTATCACGCCTGACGAGGGCGGCAAGGATGTGTTCGTCCACATTTCCGCCGTGGAGCGGTCGGGCCTGCCCGCGCTTGACGAAGGGATGCGCGTCAGCTTCGAGACCGAACCGGACCCGCGCGGCAAGGGGCCGAAGGCTGTCAATCTCAGCATGTCGGCTTGAGCGGGGGATACCCGGCGGCCGCGTCAGCTTTCGCCGGCCGCCGCGCCCCACAGCGCGTAGAAGTGATTGAGCGGGCCAGCGCCCCGGCCGACGTTAAGCTTGTCAGCCTCGAGCAAGGCGCTGGTCAAATACATTTTTGCTTCCTGGACAGCTTCATGCAGCGTGAAACCGCGCGCCAGCAGCGCGGCGATCGCCGATGACAACGTGCAGCCCGTGCCGTGGACGTTCTTCGTCGGCACGCGCAGCGCGGTGAAGCGCGCGAACTCTCCCTCGGCGAACAGGATGTCGAGCGCCTCGTCGCCCGTGCCGTGGCCGCCCTTTATAAGCACCGCCTTCGGACCAAGCCCCGCGAGCGCCTCGGCCTGATCCCGCATCGCAGCCTCGTCCTCGGCCCGCCCGCTGCCCAGCAGCCGCGCGGCTTCCGGCAGGTTCGGGGTCAGCACATCCGCCAGCGGCAGCAGCCGCGATTTCAGCACCGCCTCGGCCCCTGCTTCCAGCAGCGGATCGCCGCTCGCCGCGACCATCACCGGGTCGAGCACGATCGGTGCCCCGGATGCCTGCTCCAGCGCTGACGCCACCGCCTCGATCGCCTCGGCATTGCCGATCATCCCGATCTTCACCGCCGCGATCTGCAAGTCTTCGAAAACGGCGGCGATCTGCGCCGTGATGATTTCCGGCGGCAGTTGATGCACCGCGCGCACGCCCTGGGTGTTCTGCGCCGTTATCGCCGTGATCGCCGATGCGCCATAGGTCCGCAGCGCGGCGAAAGTCTTGAGGTCCGCCTGAATACCAGCGCCGCCCCCGGAATCCGAGCCGGCGATGGTCAACACGTTGGGTATGCTCATGGTCGGTCCCGTTTTTTAATGTCCCTCACCAGTTGCGCACCGCCGGCGTCTCGACCGGCAAACCGATTCCGCGCCACGCCAGATACAGCTCCAGATTGACATATGGATCAGCGCCAAGCGGCAGCGGCTCAGCCCCCACCCGCTTGTTGCAGCGCTGGAACTGCCGATGCAGAGGTTCGACGCGCTCCGTGGCGATCTTGTAGGCCGGGAAACCGTTGCTGTGGCCCTGGCTCAGCGTGGCGGCATCCAGCTTCTTGCCGGCGTCGCGCTCGTGACAGGCGGCGCAGGACAGGCCCGTTTCGCCGCGCGGCGCATAGTAATAGTCGCGGCCTGCCTCGAAGAAAGGCTCGGCCTGGCCGTCCGTCTTCACGCGCACCGGCGTCCCGCGCGACTGCGCCCGAACATAGGTGGTCATGGCGATCATCGCGTCCGAGCCGAGTGGCCAGGGCTTTGCCTTCATGTTCAGCGTCCGGCAAAGATTGATCCGCCCGGATAACGTGATCGGCTTGCCTTCGGGCGGCGAAAATCTCGGATAGCGCGCGCCGACGCCTTGCATCGCCTTTTCCGCGACATTGTGGCAGTCCGCGCAGGACTTTTCCGCCGCGCCCGCCGGCTGCACCCACAGCTGGCGGCCATAATCCCGCCACAGGGTGCCCGGGTTCTTGATATCCTCGTTCTGGATCTCGCGGACATATTCGGGCTGGAAGCGATAGCCGGAAAAGAGTTCGGACAGCGGATGCCCCTCGGGCGGCGCGACCGGCTCGGCCAGCTTCGGCTCCTCCGCCAGCGCGCCCAGCGGGAGGACAACGGCCAGCAACAGCGCGGCAGCGAGGCGGCACACGCCCCTCGCAACGCTCCAATACCGCGCCATCGCGCGCAGGTCTGTGGCCCGGTTGCTCATCGACACCAGAATGCACGATTTCCGCGCGGTGAGAAACAGATTGGCCCGCCGCACGGGCGGGGACGCTTCTGGACAAGCGGGGCCGCTCAATCGCGCTCGCTCCGCAGCAGCGCGTCTGTGGCAGTGCCGCCGCGCAGGGCGTCGATCGCCGACTGCGCTTCTGTCAGCGAGTCGATGAGCACGTCCGCGCCCAACTCGTCCGGGGCCTCCTTCCCATAGCCCGAGCGCAGCACGATCACCGGCACACCGAGCGCGGACGCCGCGCCGACATCCGCAGCGCTGTCGCCGATCATCAGCGCGTCGAAAGCCGGCACCGCCAGAAGGTCGAGCGCCGCGCGCAGCATCGCCGGGTCGGGCTTGCGCGGCAGATCGGGCGTTGTGCCGACCACCGCGCCGAAATGCAATGCGACGCCAAGCTCCGCCAGCACCAGATCGGTGATCGCTTGCGGCTTGTTGGTGCAAATCGCCATCTTGACGCCGCGCGCAGCCAAGTCTGCGAGAAGCTCCGCGCCGCCGTCGTAAAGCCGCGTGCGCGCCGCTGGCTGGGCCGAATAGCGCGCGACAAGCTCGCGCACGAACGGTTCGATGTCATCCGCATCGACGCCATGCGCCGACAAGCCCCGGCGCACCAGTTCCGGCACGCCGGCGCCGACCATCTGCTTGATATGATCTTCCGGCAAGGCGGGCAGACCGCGCGTCGCGAGCGTGGCGTTCAGCGCGTCGGCAATGTCGCCGATGCTGTCGATCAGCGTACCGTCGAGGTCGAAGACCACGGCGCGGGGCCAATGCGGGCCACGATCCGGCGCATAGCAAACGTTCATGGCCCGACTCTGATGCTTCAGGCCGCGCGCGCGGTCCCGATCCGCGGGTCGAGCGTACCTTCGGCGTAGCGCTTCGCCATTTCCGCCATCGGGATCGGCTTGATCTTCGGGGCGTTGCCCGCCGTGCCGAACGCCTCGAAGCGTTCCGCGCAGACCTTCTGCATCGCTTCCATCGCGGGCTTCAGGTATTTGCGCGGATCGAACTCCGCCGGGTTCTCGTGGAAGACCTTGCGGATCGTGCCCGTGGCCGCCATGCGCAGGTCCGTGTCGATGTTCACCTTGCGCACGCCGTGGCGGATGCCGCGCACGATCTCCTCGACCGGCACGCCGTAGGTCTCGCGCATGTCGCCGCCATAGGCGTTGATCATGTCTTGCAGGTCCTGCGGCACCGAGCTGGACCCATGCATGACGATATGCGTGTTCGGCAGGCGCTCATGGATCGCCTCGATCACGTCCATCGCCAGGATTTCGCCGGTCGGCTTGCGCGTGAACTTGTAAGCGCCGTGGCTCGTGCCGATGGCGACCGCCAGCGCATCGACCTTGGTTTCGGCAACGAACTGCTTTGCCTCGTCCGGGTTGGTCAGCAGCTTGTCGCGCGACAGCGCGCCCTCGAAGCCGTGGCCGTCCTCGGCCTCGCCCTCGCCAGTTTCCAGCGAGCCGAGGCAGCCCAACTCGCCCTCGACGCTGGCGCCGACCCAATGCGCCATTTCGGTCACCTTCTTCGTCACCTCGACGTTGTATTCGTATGAGGCTGGCGTCTTGGCATCTTCCTCCAGCGAACCGTCCATCATCACGGAGGTGAAGCCGTGCTGGATCGCGGACAGGCAGGTCGCGGGGTTGTTGCCGTGGTCCTGGTGCAGACATACGGGGATGTCCGGGTAAAGCGCCTCAAGCCCCTCGATCAGCTTGGCCAGCATGAAGTCGCCGGCGTATTTGCGCGCGCCGCGGCTGGCCTGGATGATCACCGGCGACTTCGTGGCTTGAGCCGCCTCCATGATCGCCAGGCCCTGCTCCATGTTGTTGATGTTGTAGGCGGGCACGCCGTAGCCGTGTTCGGCGGCGTGGTCGAGAAGCTGTCTCAGTGTCACTCGTGCCATGATTGATCTCCGATTGCGTCAGGCGCTCTTGAGCGCGGCAACGCCGGGCAACTCGCGCCCTTCCAGCCATTCCAGAAACGCGCCGCCCGCCGTTGAAACATAGGTGAAATCGTCCGTGACCCTGGCGGCATTAAGCGCGGCCACCGTGTCGCCACCACCGGCAATGCTGGTCAGTCCACTCTCGCGGGTCAGCCGCGCCACCTCGCGGGCGACCGCGACGGTGCCTTTGCCGAACGGGTCGACCTCGAACGCGCCGAGCGGCCCGTTCCACAGTGCTGTATGGCAGCCAGCTAGCCGCGCGCAGATATCCGCCACGGAGGCCGGGCCGATATCGAGGATCATAGCATCGGCGGGGATGTCCGTCACATCGCGCACCTCGGTGGCCACGCCTTCGCGCAACTCCGGGGCGACCACGGCGTCCTTTGGCAAGACGATCTGACAGTTGCGCTCCGCCGCGTTCGTGATGATCTGCTCAACCGTGGCAGCCTCGTCCGGCTCGTGCAGCGACTTGCCTATGCCGCGCCCTTCGACATGCAGGAAGGTATTGGCCATCGCCCCGCCGATCACCAGGAGATTGACCTTGGCCACGAGATTCGAGAGCACGTCGATCTTGGTGGAGACCTTCGCCCCGCCGATAATCGCGGCGACCGGCCGGCGCGGTTGCTCCAGCGCGAGGGTGAGCGCCTCGATCTCCGACATCATCGCCGGGCCGGCATAGGCGGGCAGAAGAAGCGCTATGCCCTCGGTCGAGGCATGGGCGCGGTGCGCGGCGGAGAAGGCATCGTTGACATAGATATCGCCGAGTTCGGCCAGCGCGGCGGCGAAGTCCCGGTCGTTGGCCTCCTCGCCCGCGTAGAAGCGCAGGTTTTCAAGCACGCAGACGCCGCCCGGCTCAAGCGCATTGATGGCGGCTTTCGCCTCCTCGCCAATGCAGTCCGGCGCGAAGTGCACGCTGATCGGCGCGAGCATCCCGGCCATCGTATCGGCCACCGGCTTGAGCGACATCTCCGCGACGCGCTCGCCCTTGGGCCTTCCGAAATGCGACATCACGACGACCCTCGCGCCGCGCTGCGACAGATCGCGGATCAGCGGCAGCACCTGCTCGATGCGCGTCGCATCCGTGACCTTGCCCTCAGCCATCGGCACGTTGAGATCGGCGCGGACCAGCACGCGCTTGCCCGCAACCTCCGCCGAGTCGATCCGCTTGATACGCTCAAGCATCGCTCATTGCTCCAGTGTGACCGGCCTAACCCTGTCTGACGGCGGCGCGGGCTTCCTCGGCAACCCGCTCGGCCGTGATGCCGAAATGCTTGAAAAGGTCTCCAGCGGGCGCAGAGGCCCCGAAGCTGTCCATGCCGACAAAGCGGCCTGACGCGCCGAGCCACTCATGCCAGCCGAGCGCCGCCGCCGCTTCGACGCCGAGGCGCGGGGCCGTGCCAAGCACACTCTCGCGGTACTCGGTGGGCTGGGCGCGGAACAGTTCCCAGCACGGCATGGAGACCACCGCCGCGCGGATGCCTCCTTGCGCCAGCAGCTGCGCCGCCTCGACGGCCAGCCCGACTTCCGAGCCTGTCGCCAGCAGCGTCACGTCGCGCCCGCCATCCGCCTCGCGAAGCACGTAGGCGCCGCGCGCGCTCAGGTTGGCGTCGTCATGATCGCCGCGCAGCAACGGCAGGCCTTGGCGCGTCAACGCGAGGATCGACGGCGTGTCCGCACTGGCCAGTGCAAACTCCCAGCATTCCGCGCACTCGACCGAATCGGCCGGGCGGTAGACGTTCAGGTTCGGCATCGCGCGCAGCGCCGCCAGATGCTCGATCGGTTGATGCGTCGGGCCGTCCTCGCCAAGCCCGATGGAATCATGCGTCATCACATAGATGACCCGCTGGCCCATCAGCGCGGACAGCCGGATGGACGGGCGGCAGTAGTCGGTGAACACGAGGAATGTGCCGCCATAAGGCACCACGCCGCCATGCAGCGCCATGCCGTTCAGCGCAGCGGCCATGCCGTGCTCGCGCACGCCGTAGTGGATGTAGTTGCCGCCGAAATCCTCCGCCGAGACGTCGCGGTGCAGCTTGGTCATAGTGCCGTTCGAGCCGGTCAGGTCCGCCGATCCGCCGATCAGCGCAGGGACGGCCGGTACCAGCGCCTCGATCACCTGTTGCGAGGATTTGCGCGAGGCGAGCTTTTCGCCACTCGCGCTGAAATCAGCCTTCACCTTGCGGATCACCGCCGCGATATCCGCGCGTGCCGCCGCGTCGATCGGATCGTGCAGCCGCGCGCGTTCCTGCTCGCCGAGACGGCCGGCGGCCTGCTGCCAGGCCTCAAACGCCGCGCGGCCCCGCGCGCCGGTTTCGCGCCAGGCGCTCAGGATGTGTTCCGGCACCTCGAACGGCGGATAGGCCCAGCCGAGCACTTCGCGGGCAGCGGCGATCTCATCCTCGCCCAGCGGCGCGCCGTGCGTTTCGGCCGTGCCCTGCTTGTTGGGCGCGCCATAGCCGATCACGGTGCGGCAGGCGATCAGCGAGGGGCGGTCGGTTTCGTCGCGCGCAGCTTCGATCGCCGCGGCGACCGCCTCCGGGTCGTGACCGTCCACGCGCGTTGTGTGCCAGCCGCAGGCGCTGAACCGAGCGAGTTGGTCGTCGGAAACGGCCAGATCGGTTGGGCCGTCAATCGAGATATGGTTGTCGTCGAACAGGACGATCAGCTTGCCGAGCTTGAGATGGCCGGCCAGCGAGATCGCCTCATGGCTGATGCCTTCCATCAGGCAGCCGTCGCTCGCCAGAACATAAGTGAAGTGATCGACAATATCGCCGCCGTGACGCGCATTCAGCAGCCGCTCCGCCAGCGCCATGCCGACGCTGTTGCCCAGACCCTGGCCGAGCGGGCCGGTCGTCGTCTCGATGCCCGGCGCATCGCCATATTCGGGGTGTCCGGCCGTGTGCGAGCCGAGTTGGCGGAAATTCCTGAGTTGCTCTATCTCCATGCCCGGATAGCCGGTCAGGTATAACAGGCTGTAGAGCAGCATCGAGCCGTGACCGGCCGAAAGAACGAAGCGGTCGCGATCCGGCCAGTCCGGGTTGGCGGCGTCAAACTTGAGAAACTGGCGAAACAGCACCGTGGCCACATCGGCCATGCCCATCGGCATCCCCGGATGCCCAGAATTGGCCGCCTGGACCGCGTCCATCGACAGCGCGCGGATGGCATTCGCCATGTCGCTGTGCGCGACCTCCGCCGCCGTCTCCGGTCTCCTCATTGTCTCCGCCATTTACGTCTTCTCCCGGCCTCTCTGGCGCTGCGCCCCGTGACGCGGACGCACAACCAACTCCGCAGGCGCTCGCGCGCCGGCCCCTTATTAGCGTGGAATGATGAGCAATGCACTTCCTGAAACCACACCTCTCGCTGCTCGCCGCTTCTGGATCAAGCCGGAAATGCGACAGCCGCGCCCTTTTCACGCGGCCGCAGAATTGATGAGCTATTCTCGGTCGTCAGGCGTGATCGCATTTCGCAGCGGACGCGGGAGGCGGTGCTCCACCGAGCGAAGCCAGCTGTCCATTCCCGGCCAGCGCGCGCGCAGGTTGAGGAACTTGGCGCGGATGAACGCGCTGTTAACGATCAGGATCGAGAGCCCGATCAGGATCATCGCCGCCCCGAACGGCAGCGGCAGAGGCAGAACGATGGCCCCGGCAACCAGAAAGATCAGCCCCATTGTCAACATGACATAACGCCGGATCTCGCCAAGAACAAAACGCGTCATACGAACCTCTTCCTCGGGCTGACGATCCTCCGGGCGGGGCGGGTCGGACTCGTCATCGTTTTTTTGCATTTATGGGCCGCAGCGACAGAAATTATGACAATGGGCAAGGAGATAGGCATGAGGGCTGAGTGAATCCATGCCTCGCGCGCATCTGTCTTTCGCCGTCGGCTCTTGTCCATCGGGTACGCTTGACATATTTTCCGCGAACCGGGTGAGCTTATCACATTCGATCTTTCTCGATGCCAAACGTTCACGCTATGCATCGCAGCGCCCATCGGCGCATGGGCCTGTCGATGGACCTGACCGGCCTCTTTCTCGCTGGGGCAGACCAGGCATCTGACGGGAACACGCCTCATCGTGCGGCGGACCGCCGCCATTTCGAGACAGCGCAGTCGACGGAAAAAGATCTGGAGTTCAACACGTAAATGGGGCGCCGCCGGTCGAATTCACGCCCGTGTTCCGGTGGATGCCGGCAAGCCATGCGGTCCTCGCACAGTTTCGCAAAGAGGGTAAGGCGCGCACATGAACGAACAGCTTGAGCAACTCGCATCCCGGGCGCAGGGTCCGCTGCTGTTCTGGGGGCGCTCGCTTCGCAATCCGCGCCAGATTTGCAGCCTGTTTCCGTCGAGTCCTTTTGTCGGCCGCGCGATGACCGAGGCGATCGTCTCGCGGCCCACCCCGCATGTCATCGAGCTGGGCGCGGGCACCGGGGCGGTCACGCGGCAACTGATCCGCAACGGCGTGCGCGAGGACAACCTGACGCTTGTGGAACTGGACGCGGCGCTCGGCGGGCATCTGCGGCGCAGCTTCCCGCGCGTTGACGTCATGGTCGCGCCGGCGCAGCAGCTTGCCGAACTTTGGACCGCGCGCGAGGGGCCGCGAGTCGGCGCGGTCGTCTCGACCCTGCCGATGCGCCTGTTCCCCAAGCCGATGATCCGCTCGATCATGAAAAGCAGCTTTCAGGTGCTCGCGCCCGGCGGCATGTTCGTCCAGTTCACCTACCGCGAGAGCAGTCCGGTCCCCCTGCGGCTGGTCAAGGCGCTCCGGCTGACGGCGCAGCGGCGCTGTCTCGTCTGGGCGAACCTGCCCCCGGCGGCGATCTGGAGCTATGAGCGGGAGACTCAAACGGCATGACCCGCCTGTTTAGCGACTTACGCAAGCGTTAATCTCTTTTGCAGCGCGTCAAATTCGTTGCGCGAGCGCCACACCCTCACCGGAAAGCCGCACTTCGCTTTTGACAGTCACGAGTTCTTTACAACTTTAAGTTGCTTTGTCCACGTTGATTGCGCGGCGGCGGCATGACGGCGTGACGCGGGACAGTTGCGACGGACACCTCTCGACACACTGTTCCAGAACGTCAGACGATTGACGCAAGGCGCAACCAGCAGACGCATTGCTGCAGCGCAACAGCGCGACTCCGGCGGTTGGCAGGCCGCTCACCTGAAATACACTCGCTGCATAACGAGTGGCGGCGGCGACGCAATGGCCGCCGCATGAGGATAGTCCGAGTCTGAGGGAGCGAGACAACGCCATGCCGGGAGGAAAGCATTTCACGCGCTGGAGCGCAGCGGGCGCGGCCCTGTGCGCGGGTCTGATCGTGAGCACGTCGGCCCATGGGGGCGCGTTCGCGGTGCGCGAGCAGTCGTCGTATTATCAGGGGATGTCATTCGCCGGGGCCGCGGCGGGCGATGATCTCAGCGCGATGTTCTGGAACTCGGCGGCGGCCGCGGCCGCGCCGGGGATCAATGTTTCGGCGAATGCGGCGCTGGTCGTGCCGCATACGGAGATCGAGGCGACGGGGGGATTCTTTACTACGGGCGCAGGTGGAGCCGCAGGCTTGGAATCCGACTCCGGGAAGATCGGCGACCCGACCTTCGTACCCGCAACCTATGCGAACTATCAGCTCAACGAGCGGCTCTTTCTCGGCGTCGGCCTGAACTCGGGCTTTGGTTTCACAACCAAGCCTGACAACACGGACTGGGCTGGCAGCCCGATCGGCGTCACTTCGGAGATATTCTCGGTCAATCTCAATCCAAATCTTGCTTACAAGCTTACCGATACGCTGACGGTGGGTGCCGGGCTGCAGGTGCAATATATCGACGTGCGCTTGCGCAGCGGGTCGGATAACGGGATCACTGCTGCAGTAACAGGGAACAATCCTCCCACGAATACACTAGAAGGCCGCGAGACCGAAGGCGATGACTGGGGCGTCGGCGCGACGGCCGGCGTGATCTGGAAGCCCATGACCGGGACAAGCCTCGGCGTGGGCTTCCGCTCCGCCGTCGACGTGGAACTGGACGGCACCTGCACCGGCGTCGGCGCTACCAATTTTCGATTGAATAACGGCTGCGAACTCGACGGCCAGCCGGTAACCGCCGACTTCACGCTCCCCGAAATGATTTCGGTTGGCTTGAGCCATCAGTTGACCGACCGAATCCGGGTGCTTGGAACAGTGGAGTGGACCAACTGGAGCCGCCTTGGCACGCCGCAGGTTCTCGATACGGACGGCAATTCTGTCGATGAGCTTGAACTGGAATACCAGGACGGCTGGTTCTATTCCGTGGGCGCGGAATATGCCTACAGTCCCGATCTGATCCTCCGGGCAGGCGTCGCTTATGAGGAGTCTCCGATCACCGACGACACGAGGAACGTGTTCCTTCCCGACGATGAGCGTATCTGGCTGAGCGTGGGTGCAACCACGAAGCTGTCAGAGCGCACGAAGGTCGACATCGGTTACAGTCATCTTTTCATCGAAAACTCACCGATTTGCCAGCGTCAGCCGGACTGCGATCCCTCTACCGCGAGCTTTGTCGGCGAAGCGACGGGCGACATCGACATCGTGACGCTCGGCATCACGCATAACTTCGGCGGCCCCGAGCCTGAGCTGGAGCCGCTGAAATAACCGCTGGCCCGGCATTACATCTGAACGCGCGATTGATCCGAAAACCGCTTCCCACTTTTCGGATCGCGCTCAATGGGCACACTTGACAGACGGAGGCGTTCGCGCCTCCGTTTTTTCTTTGCGCGGATGCATTCTATTGCCAAGACGTCATGCCCGTGCTTGACACGGGCATCCATGCCATCAATGGCAGTGCCTATCGGCTGGATTGCCGGGTTACTCGGCTCAGGCCCGAGCACAGGCAAGCCCGGCAATGACAACTTTCAGAGCCAGCGAAGAGGGCAATGGATCATCCGGCCCAGCCGAAAAGAGCTTCAGAAGGAGATACCTCATGGTCTGGCCGGCAATCCGCCGGATCTTCGCCGTTCTGTTCGCCTTCGCGCTCGCCTGCCTCACGGCGCTGATCGTGCTGTTTGCCGTGGGCGCGGACTGGGCCGCGCGCGAACTCGCCGCGCACTCCAACGATCTTGCTGCCCCGCGCGCGCCTCCAGAGGAGGTGTTTCTGCGCGGCGTCGGCTTCATCGCGTTCTTCGCCACGGTCGCGCCGACGCTGAGCGTGCTGCCCGGCCTGGTCGCGGCGATCGTGGGCGAGGTGGCTAAAATCCGGGCCGCGCTTTACTATATCGTGGCGGGTGGGCTGGCGCTGATCGTCATGCCTCTGGCATATATCGTGCAAAACGCCCCGGCGGAGGCGGTTCCATCGGCGCAATATCTCACGATCTATGCGACAGCCGGCTTCGCGGCCGGTCTGGTCTACTGGCTGATCGCCGGGCGCAACGCCTGACGGCGCGTCTTGACGCAACAGACCAGTCTATCGCCGAATAACCGACTGCGCGCGCGACTGGCGCGGCGCGAAACGACAGACAGGCACGCAACATTATGGCATTCGTCACCCAGAACCTGACCTACATCGCCGTCGGCGCGGTCGCGCTCGTTCTCGTGGCCGGGCTGGTCAACATGTTCCGCATGGGGTCCAGCGACACCAGCCAGAAGCTGATGCGCTGGCGCGTCGGCCTGCAGTTCCTCGCCATCGTCATCATCATGGCGGCGGTCTACTTTTCCAGGTGACCGCGCGCGCCTGTGTGACGCGCGCCACAGACGCCGCCACAATTTGGGCGAAATGCCCCATGCCGTTTGACTTGTCCGCCCCGCCGCTTCACACACAGTTAATCTGATACGGGGGGCTGGATGATCCGATTGACGGCGGCGCGGCTGCGCAAATTATATTTTCCGCATTTCGTGTTCGGCGTTGCGGCGATGGCTTGGCTGCTTTCCGTGGTCGCCGCTTTTGCCGAGCCTGTCCGCGGCGGGTCCGGCCTGATCGACGAGATCCGCATCGGCGCGCTCGCCCATGACCTCGAAACCAACGACAACGAAGAAGGCTGGGACGTGAACGCCGAGTTGCTGTTGCACCGGCTTGGCCCGCGCACCGGCGATCCGCTCGACATCCTGCTCAGCCCGCGCCCGCATGTCGGCGTCCAGATCAACACCAGCGGCGACACCAATCTCGGTTATTTCGGGCTGACCTGGGACGCCTGGCTGACCGATGATGTGTTTATCGAGGGCAGCTTCGGCGGCGCGGTGCATGACGGACCGACTGGCGATTCCAGCGACTCCTTCGGCTGCGCGGTCAACTTCCGCGAGTCCGCCGCGCTCGGCGTCGCGCTCTCTCCGCAGTGGAACCTCCTTGCCACAGTGTCGCACATGTCGAATGGCGGGCTGTGCGACGAGAACCAGGGCTTGACCAGCGCCGGGGTGCAGTTAGGCTACCGCTGGTAATTGGCGGCGAGCGATGGCCGCCCGATCACAGGTAGCTTATGGTCGTCCTCACGAAAATCTACACGCGCACCGGCGACGGCGGCACGACCGCGCTCGGCACCGGCGCGCGCGTCCCGAAGAACCATCTGCGCATCTCGGCCTATGGCACGGTTGACGAACTGAACGCCTCGCTCGGCATGGCGCTGCTGTCTGTGCCGGACACGCCCGCCGAATACGCGCGGATGCGCTCCGGCCTCATCCGCATCCAGAACGATCTGTTCGATCTGGGCGCCGATCTCTGCGTGCCGGACACAGGCGAGCAACTGCCCTATGAGCCGCTGCGCATGACGGACGACCAGGCCGCCTGGCTGGAAAGCGAGATCGACGGGATGAACAGCGAGTTGCAGCCGCTGACCAGCTTTGTGCTCCCGGGCGGCACGCCCGCCGCCGCCGCGCTGCACATGTCGCGCACCATCTGCCGGCGGGCCGAGCGGCTCATTGTCGCGCTGGCCGCCACGGACGGCGAGCACGTCAGCGGCCCGGCGCTCAAATACATCAACCGGCTGTCCGACTACCTCTTCGTCGCCAGCCGCTACCTCAACGACAAGGGCGCCGGCGACGTTCTGTGGAAGCCGGGCGCAAACCGTTAGGGCATTGGGGCATAAGCGCGTGCCGTTCATTCCGGTCTGGGATCAGAACCCCGTCGAGAAAATCCGGTTCCAGGCCGTGACCCTGGCGCTCGTCGCGGCGAACATCATCATCTACGTGGTGTTCCAGTCGGGCGCGGTGCCAGTCGCCAATTTCTACAGCATTTTGGGCTATGCGCTGATTCCCGCCGAGCTGCTCAACGCCGGCTTCTTCGGCGACTCGACCTACCAGGTCTTCGGCGGGCAGGCGCAGGTGCCGGAACGGCTGACGCTGGTCAGCTACATGTTCCTGCATGGCAGCATCCTGCATCTGGCGGGCAACATGGCCTTCCTCTGGGTCTTTGGCGACAACGTCGAGGACGCCATGGGCCATATCCGGTTCCTGCTGTTCTACATCATGTGCGGCGTTTTCGCCGGGCTGGCGCACACGCTGGCGGCGCCGGGATCGGAACAGCCGCTGATCGGCGCGAGCGGGGCGACCTCCGGCGTGGTCGCCGCCTATCTTATGCTTCATCCCAAGGTGCGGCTGTGGGTGTTGGCGCTGCCGTTTTTCCCGCTGCGGATCAGCGCGGGCATCGCGCTTGGCATCTGGGTGGCATTCCAGATCTACAGCCTGCTCTTTTCGGCTGACAGCCACACCGCCTGGTGGGCGCATATTGGCGGGCTGGCCGCGGGCGCGATCCTGGTGCTGTTCATGCGCCGGCCAGGCGTGCCGCTGTTCGACCGGGCCGCGCCATAGGCCGCGGCGGGCCGGGGTTTCCGAGAGATTGACTTGCCGATCATGCGGGTCTAGCGTCGGATGTCTTCGCAGATGCGAAATGGGCGCAACCACCGGCCGCGGCGTTTCGCCCTCCCCGGCGTCCACCCGTCGCAGCAACGGCTTGTCCCGGAACGCTCTGCAGAGGTCGCGCGCGTCATTGTTGCTCGCGGTCTGTTCCGCTAATGTTGTCGGGTCGAGCGAACATCAGTATTCACGCATGACAGGCAAAGCCCGGCACGGGAGACACGCATGAAGAAGATCCTCGTCCCGGTTAAGCGGGTCGTCGATTACAACGTCAAAATCCGGGTCAAACCGGACGGGAGCGGCGTCGAGACGAACAACGTCAAGATGTCGATGAACCCCTTTGACGAGATCGCGGTCGAGGAAGCGATCCGGCTGCGCGAAGCTGGCGACAAGGGCGTCGAGGAGATCGTCGCCGTCTCGATCGGCCCGCAGAAGGCGCAGGAAACGCTGCGCACCGCCCTCGCGATGGGCGCAGACCGCGCGATCCTCATCAAGACCGACGAGACGGTCGAGCCGCTCGGCGTCGCCAAGACGCTCAAGGCGGTGATCGAGAAAGAAGCGCCCGGGCTTGTCATCCTCGGAAAGCAGGCGATCGACGACGACTGCAACCAGACCGGCCAGATGCTGGCCGCGCTGCTCGGCTGGCCGCAGGCGACCTTCGCCTCCAAGCTGGAAGCGGTGGACGGCGGCCTGCACGTCACGCGCGAGGTTGACGGCGGCCTTCAGACCCTTTCGATGCCGCTGCCGGCCATCGTCACGACCGACCTTCGCCTGAACGAGCCGCGCTATGCGTCGCTGCCGAACATCATGAAGGCGAAGAAGAAACCGCTTGAAGAGATGTCGCCCGCCGATCTCGGCGTGGATCTGACGCCGCGCCTCAAGGTGCTCAGCACGGCCGAGCCGCCGGAGCGCCAGGGCGGGGTGAAGGTTGAAAGCGTGCAGGAACTGATCGACAAGCTGAGAAACGAAGCGCGGGTGCTGTAACCATGAGCGTGCTGCTGATCGCCGAATTGAACAATGGTGAACTGGACGCGGCCACCTCCAAGATCGTGAGCGCCGCGCGCCAGATCGAGGATGACGTGCATGTCCTCGTCGCGGGCCACAACTGCGAGGACGCGGCGGATCAGGCCGCGCGGCTGGACGGCGTCGCCAGGGTGCTGCACGCCGACGCGCCGCATCTCGACCACCAGATCGCCGAGGAGTTGGCCGCGCTGGTCGTTCCGATGATGGACAGCTACGACACCGCGATCGCCGCGGCGACCAGCTCGGGAAAGAACATCATGCCGCGCATCGCCGCGCTGCTGGATGTCGGGCAGGTCTCCGACATTACGGCGGTGCACGGACCGGACACCTTCGAGCGGCCGATTTATGCCGGCAATGCGCTGCAGACCGTTCAGACCACCGATCCGAAGAAGATTGTGACGGTGCGCAGCACGGCCTTCCCGGACAGCGGCAAGCGGGATGAGCCGGCCCCGGTCGAGGCGGTAACAGCGCCGGAGCCGGTCGGCCTGAGCACCTTCGTCGACCAGCAGCTGACCGCTTCCGACCGGCCGGATCTGTCGAGCGCAAAGATCGTTGTTTCCGGCGGACGCGGAATGCAGTCCGGCGACAACTTCAAGATGCTGGAGCGCCTGGCCGACAAGCTCGGCGCGGCGATCGGCGCGAGCCGCGCGGCGGTGGACGCGGGCTACGTGCCCAACGATTATCAGGTCGGCCAGACCGGCAAGGTCATCGCGCCGGACCTTTACATCGCCGTCGGCATCTCCGGCGCGATCCAACATCTGGCGGGCATGAAGGAATCCAAGGTCATCGTGGCCATCAACAAGGACCCGGAAGCGCCCATCTTTCAGGTTGCCGATTACGGGCTGGTCGCGGACCTTTTCGAGGCCATACCGGAGATCGAGCGGGAGCTGGACCGCGAACTCGCGCCGGGCGAGTGACGCCCGGCCGGAGGGCTTTCGCGAGCCGCTCCATCAAGCGAAAGGACATCGCATCGCATGGCTGAGGACGCGCTTGAACGCAAACCCGAAGGCTCTACCCGCGCCGATCTGTCGATCCGCAAGGTCGGCGTGATCGGCGCCGGCCAGATGGGCAACGGCATCGCGCATGTGTCCGCGCTGGCCGGCTATGAGGTGGGACTGAACGACCTGTCCCGCGCGCAATATGACGCGGCGATGGAGATCATGTTCAACAACATGGGCCGCCAGGTCTCCAAGGGGAGAATCACCGAGGCGGACCGCGACGAGGCGCTGGCGCGGATCAGCTTTGCCGACGGCCTCGAAGGCCTCGGGGATTGCGACCTTATCATCGAGGCGGTGACGGAAGATGAGGACATCAAGCGGCGCATCCTCACCGATCTGTGCCCGCATTTGAAGGCCGGCGCGATCCTCGCGTCCAACACCTCGTCGATATCGATCACGCGCCTCGCCTCGACCACCGACCGGCCCGAGCGGTTCATCGGGATGCACTTCATGAACCCGGTGCCGGTGATGAAGCTGGTCGAGCTGATCCGCGGCATCGCAACGGCGGACGACACTTTCCGCACCTCGCGCGCTTTCGTGGAATCGATTGGCAAGACGGTCGCCGTCGCCGAGGACTTCCCGGCCTTCATCGTCAACCGCATCCTGCTGCCGATGATTAACGAGGCGGTCTACACGCTCTACGAGGGCGTCGGCAACGTCGAGGCAATCGACACGGCGATGAAGCTGGGCGCGCATCATCCTATGGGGCCGCTCCAGCTCGCCGACTTCATCGGGCTGGACACCTGCCTGTCGGTCATGCAGGTGCTGTACGAGGGGCTGGCCGACTCGAAGTATCGCCCCTGCCCGCTGATGGTGAAATACGTCGAGGCGGGCTGGCTGGGCCGCAAGGCCGGGCGGGGCTTCTACGACTATCGCAGCGACCCGCCGGCGCCGACCCGCTAAGTTTGCAGAAAGCGGCGATCTTCGCCTTCCAGCACCAGCGCCGTGAGCGTTCCGCTGCGCCAGGCCAGCGTGTCGATGTCGATGCGGTTGGCGCGGATGTCCGGCTCGGCGACCGGCGTGTGACCGTGAACGACGAACTTCCCCAAATCGCCCTCGAAATCCAGGAACGGCTCGCGAATCCAGATCAGGTCGCGCTCCAGCTGCGCATCCAGCGGCACCCCCGGGCGCACGCCAGCATGAACGAACATGTAGTCGCCGATGACAACCGATGTTTCCAGACCGCGCAACAGCTTCAGATGCGCGTCAGGAATGGACTCCAGCGCCAGGTGACGCAGGCGCTCCGGGCTGTCCTCCGACGCCGCCGCCACGTCGATGTCGTAGGACTCCAGCGTGGTCGCGCCGCCATTCGCCGCCCACTGGAAGAACACCGAAGCGTCGGCCAGGAAATCGAGGAACATTACCTCGTGATTGCCCTTGAGCAGATGCGTGGCGAAGCGCTCGTCGCCCTTCAGCCGGACAAGCTGGTCGAGGACGCCTGCGCTGTCTCCGCCCCGGTCCACATAGTCTCCGACGAACACCAGAATCCTCTTTCGCGCCGGCGGCGCGGCGTTGCTATCGCGCACGATGCGTTGCATCATGTTCGCAAGAAGGTCGGCCCGGCCGTGAATATCGCCGATCGCATAGACTTTGACGCCGTCGGGGACCCTTGGTCGTTTAGGCGAGTCGTCCATGCTGTGAAAGCGGGTTTCCCGTGCCATGAAAGGTCTCCTGATACGCGACGCCGGCGCGCCCTGACTGGTCCCGGTATTCCGTTGCGTTTCGGCTTTGAATTTGCTCAGTGATGCCGTATTTCCCCGGTAAACAGCGGGTTAAGTGGAGTGTCGCTGGCGGCTGCAACTCGTTGGTGTGCAGATTTGATTGCTTGCGATCCTGTCAGGTTCCAATTAAGCGCGACTGGAACCATACGGCTGCCCTTTTGGCGGTCGGCGGCACGGCGCCGCCCGACCCGCAACGGACCACGAGGCGCTGACCGGCGATCCACGCGCAGTATAAGGCCATGATCCCAGCCCGGGACAAGGAGTTCGACATGTCCAGCTCGACCAGCCCGAAACCCTCAGACGAAACGACCGGCCCGCCCAAGACGGAAGAGGACGGGCGCGCGCACGAGGCGGCGAGCCATGCGGATTCCGCTGCCGGGGCGGCTTACCCGGATGAGGACCATACCGCGAACGGCGCGGCCGCCGGCAAGCCCGATGCCGACGCAGAAGCAGCCGAGGCTGAAGCCGACAGCAAACCCGAAGAGCATGAGCCGGCTGACGCCGAGGCGGATGCCGCGAGACCGGACAACGGCGAGCCGGCGCAAAAAGAAGCGGCCTCCGAACCGTCCGGCGCGGCGGACGACGAGCCTGAGGACGACGAACCGCTCGATCTGCGCGCCCTTTTCGCCAGCGACGAGCCGGAGTTCGCCGACCCGACCGACACCTTCGAGTTGGCGCGCGGCGCAAAACCGGAACCGCGCGGGGGCGCGAGCGAACCAGCCCCCCAGGGCGCGGCCGAACTCCAGTCCGACAGCGAGGCGGATCTGCCGTTCGATCTCTCCGCCGAGCTTGCGGCCGGCGATAGCGCCTATACAAGCGATGCCGGCGCGGAAAGCGGGCTCTCCGGCCTGGGCGGCGGCAGCGCGGCGCAGGATAGCGCAGCGGCAAAGGCTTTCGGCAGCGCGCCGGGCGACCCGCTGGCGGACGCCGTGCAGTCGGCGCTGCGCAGCGTCTACGGCGACGAAGAGCAAGGCGACAACCACGGCTATATGCGCGACAAGGGCGAAGGCGCGAGCGGGCCGATCCTGCAATGGGCGGGCGCGAACGTGACGGATGACGCCTCTGCGGAGCCTGAGGACTTCGCCCTGGAGCCAACCGACGAACGGGCAGACAACGCCGCGATTGACGAGGAAACCACCGAAGCGGTCCTGAGCTATCTTTACGAGCATGTCGGCAACGAGGACGCTGGCGAGACGGCTTCACCGGCCGCAGAGCACCCGGACAGCGGCGGCGGCGATGCCCGCGACCGCATGGATTACCGGAGCGAGGACGCCTGGGCGGCGCTCGCTCAGCAGGGCGAAACGGAGAGGCCCGCACCCCGCGCAGCCGGATATGCGGGACCGGCAGGTCTGGACCCGACCCGGCCGGCAGAGGCGGCACGCCAAACCGTTCAGGCGCAGCCCGCGCCGTCCGAGACCTTTTACCCGCCGGTGGATATGGGCGCTATCGATACCGAACCGAGCGGCAAGTTGCTTGGCGCGGCCGGTCTGGGACTGATCGGCGGCATTGCAGCGGCCGGCGTGGCGGCGGTGTTCGTGTTCAATTCTTTCGTGACGCAGCAGGATCCATCGGCCACGCAACAGCGTGCGAGCGCGCAGCTTCCTGAAACCACCGCGGGCGAGGCCGCAATCGGCGACCGGACGCAAACGCCGCTCGCGCCGTCCGGCGAGATGCTGGCTACGGCCACGGATGAGCCGGCCGCGACCGGAACCGCGCCCTCCGGGAACACGCAGACAGCGGCGGCCCCACCGGAGTTGAACCCGCCGGCCACCACGCCCGCCGCGACACAAGCGAACGAAGCCACCAGCGCGCTGATCGACGCAAGCGCCGTCTCTGGCCGGGCCGGCCAGGCGATCCCGCTGGGCCTCTCCGTGGCGGAAAGCGACGGCGACCGATTCATTCGAATCACCGGCCTGCCTGGCGGCGTCAGACTCTCTGCCGGCGTGGATACGGGCAACGGAAGCTGGCTCTTGTCGGCGGGACGCGCTGGCGATCTGACGCTAAGCGCGCCCGAGGATTTCACAGGCGCATTCAGCCTTGAGGCCCAGCTTCTCGGCGCCGATGCGCGCACGCCGCTTAGCGACCGCGTCTCCTTCGATGTTCAGGTCGCGGGGACCCAGATGGCCGAAGCCGAGGCCGCCGAAACGCGCACGGCCGCGGTCGCCCAGGAAACGCCGCGCGCAAGCGAACCGGCGGCATCTCCGTTCGAGCAGGCGGAGAGTCTGCTGCGCTCGGGCGACGTCAAAGGGGCGCGGGACATTCTCCGCGCCGAGACCGAGGCGGGCAGCGCGCGGGCCGCGCTCGCGCTTGGCGCATCCTATGATCCGCGCACTTTCACGGGTCTGAGCTCGCCGAATGACAGCCCGGACGCCACCGAAGCGTTCCGCTGGTATCAGCGCGCGGCGGAGCTGGGCAATCCCAACGGGGACAGCCAGATCAACGAGTTGAAGGCCTGGCTGCTGCGCTAATCTCGGGCGCTTGCCATCGCGGATGGTTGTGCTGACGCCCCGGCGATCGGCGCGGGCTGAGGCGCGCGTGATGCTGGTTTTGGCCCTCGCCAAGGCTGCGACTTGTACCAAGCGGTCACGTAAGCGGTCGCGATCAGCACGGCGCAACCCGCGACGTTCACCAGCGCGAAGGTCAACGGCGCGCGCCCGGTGAAGTCGAGCGCCGCGCCGGCCATCTGGGCCAGCGCCATGCTTGTCAGGAACACCGCCAGCGACTGCTGTCCGACCTTCTGCACCACCGAGACAAACCGGCCCCACAGACCGCCGCCGAGCAGCCGCCGTCCGTGCTCACCCGCCGCCGTCCAGGCGAGATAGGCCAACGCAAGGAAGTGCAGGTAGCGGAACAGGCCGAAATCGGTCTTGGCGATCAGCGGGCCGAGCGCCTCGCGCCAGGCCATGAACATCGGCACTTCGGTATAGATGCGGTACCACGCCACCGGAATCGTCAGAACCACGATAGCCAGCGCCGCGGCGATCAGTGCGCGGTTGAGCGGCAGCGCGGGGATCCAGCCGCGCATCAAGGCGAAGCCGGTGAAGAACACGAGTTGCCAGCCGAACGGGTTGAAAAACCACTCGCGCTCGCTCCACGGCTCGGCCGGCAACCACAGCCAGCCCAGGTTGGCGCCGAGCCAGACCGCGCCGATGAATGCGGCGGCCAAATACGGGCTTCGCCAACCAAGCAGCACGACCACCGGCATCATCGCCAGGATGACGAGATACATCGGCAGGATGTCGAAATAATTCGGCACATAGGTCAGCGTCAGCAGGCCGACCAGGTTGCTCGCCGTGTTGTCGAAGAACCAGACGAGATTCAGCCGGTCGCGGAAGTGGTTTTCCTCGTCGTACCAGCCCGTCGCGTCCAGGCCCACAACCATCGCCGCCACGATCAGGAACAGCGCGATGTGGCTCCAGTAAACCTGCCAGACCCGGTGGCTTACCCGCGCCGCGCCCATCCACCAGCCGCGCTCGTCGAACACCCGGCCAAAGGCGATCGCCGAAGCCATGCCGGAGCAGAACACGAATATCTCGGTGGCGTCGGAAAAGCCGAAGCGCGCGGGAATCCAGAGCGTCCAGACATTGAGCGGGATATGGGCAATAAAGATGATGAACATGCCCAGCCCACGGAAAAAGTCCAGCCGCGGGTCGCGCGGGCGGCGGCCAGTCGCCGCACTCTCGAAATTCATGCTTGCAAATCCCTCTCGGCTCCGGCTCTGGTCGCGCGCATCGGCGCGGCGTGCCAATTTGCTACGCTGGCACTGTGCCGCAGCTGTGGCCGGCCTGTGGTATTCCAGCGCAGAGTAGGGCGCGCACCCAGCGCCGCCCAAATGACGGCTGCTCACGGCGGCTCAAAATTTTGTGTTAGCTGGGGCGAGCCGGAGGGAAGTCGGGCTGATCGGGATGGAGATGGCCGCCGCGGGAACCGCGCAGAACAATCACTCGCGCCAGATGGCGCGTCATGCCGTTCCACGGTCCCGCTGGCGGTCCCTACTGATTCTGCTGTGACTGCTGGAGGGCCTCGATGAACTGGCGCGCATAGTGGCGCTTTTCATCTTCCTCCATGTCGTCAAGCGACTTGTCGATACCCGCGGCCTGCAGGGCCTGCTCAAGGGCCGGGCGCATCTTCTCGTCGCCAAGCAGCGCGTCCACCAGATGCTCGGGCACATCCGGCTGCTGCGCCTGCTGCTGTTGCTGATGGATCACCTGGCGCAGAACGTCGCGCTGCGTCTCCTGCGTCATGTCATCGAGCGGGGTGTCAATCTCGTTCGCTTCGAGAATCTGGCCAAGTTTGTCCCGGATCCCCTGATCGCTCAGCATCTGGTCGAGTTCGGCGTCGCTCGGCAGATTGGCGCTATCATCTGAAGTCAAAAGATGCTCCTGACGTTCGTGTCGGTCTTCAGGCGGCCCGCCATGCAGGCCCGCCAGCGGGGCGGCGTATGTCACACCTGCCTCGGTTGTCCCGCACACACGCGCGCGAGTCAAACGCAGCGGGCGCGGCTCCACAGCCGGCGCGCGGCGTTGCAGTTTCAGGCCACGCGGTCGCGCGGGGCGTTTCCGGCGAAAAAAGCGTCCAGATTATCCAGCGCGCGGAAGCCCATTGCGTCGCGGGTCTCGCGCGTGGCGCTGCCGATATGCGGGAGCATGAAGATGTTGTCGAGCGCGGCGAATGCCGGGTTGCCGCCCGGCTCGGTCTTGAACACGTCCAGCCCGGCCGCCGCCAGCTTGCCGGATTTCAGCGCGGCGATGAGCGCATCCTCGTCCACCAGCTTGCCGCGCGCGGTGTTCACGAGGATCGCGCCGTCTGGCAGCAGCGCGAGGCGCTCGGCATTCATCAGGTTCTCGGTCTCCGGCGTCGCCGGGCAGTGCAGCGACACGAAATCGCAGTGCGGCAGCAGGTCCTCGACCGTCTCGTGATAGGTCGCGCCGCGCTCCTGTTCTGGCGGCAGCCGGTTCCGGTTATAGTAGAGAATTTCCATGTCGAAGCCCGCGACCAGCTTGGCGAAGGCCTGCCCGACGCGGCCCATGCCGACGATGCCGAGGCGCTTGTCGGTCATCTGCGTGCCGACCATGAAGGATGGGCTCCAGCTATCCCATTCGCCCGCGCGCACCAGCCGGTCGCCCTCGCCCGCGCGACGGGCGGCGGCGAGCATCAGCAGCAGCGCGATCTCGGCGGTCGCCTTGGACAGCACGTCCGGCGTGTTGGTCACGACGATGCCCCGGCTTTTCAGAGCGTCGAGGTCGCAGTGGTCCACGCCGACGGAATGGTTGGCGATGATCTTCACGCGCGGGTCGAGCCGGGCGACCGTCTCGGCGTCGAAGATTTCCGAATGGCACGGCAGGATCGCATCGACGCGCGAACTCATCTCCACGATCTCGTCGCGGGAGAACACGCGGTCCTCGGGGTTGAGGATCACGTCATAGTCGCGCGCGGCGCGGGCCTCGGTGGCGTCCGAGAGCTTGCGCGTGATCCACAGGACGGGTTTGTCGGTCATTCTGACCTCTTGTCATTGACTCACATTAAGAGCGAGCGAAGCGACTGATAGAATTCTGTGACGATGCGTGTTTACCGCCTGAATCACATTCGTTAATGTTGAATTGCGTCGGACACAAAACGATACTCTCTAGCCAGATGGCTGATCACTCTCTTCGTCGTCCCCCGGCACATATCCGACCGATTCACAGGGGATATCCCGTGGCCAGTACCCATGCCCCTCAATGTTGATGAACTCATCTCGCAACCGCCACATTATCGTTCCGAGATAGCGCGCTTCATCGCTTCCAGCTAGTTGAACCCCGCTCTCCTTCAAAGCTTCCAACAGTTCCGTCCGTGTCATAGGACGACCGTTATCAAGCATAAGTCTACGAGCAATGGGTCCGACCTCCCTTGGACGAACCTTTTGGCCAGGACTGAAACGCGGAGTTCGCCTCAGCTGATGCGGCCTAACATTTTCATCGACGGGATGCCCGAACAGCAAATTGGAAACAGTTGGGGCGTGCTCGTTGTCATCTTCGCCCCTCTTCACCTCCTGATACAGTTTGATCAACTCGTCTACTCGTTGCAGTTCCCTCAATGCCGCCTCCCGGCGCTTGAGCAGCCGCCGAATGATCTCGTCCGACATGTCACGCACTCCACACAAATTACGCACTCTAGGTATCACATGTGATTCATGTGGTGAAGGCGAATTCATAGCTTGAATTGTGAGATCGGTCGTTGTACGACTGATATCGTGACTGGGCGGACGATGGGGTGGCAAATTAACTTTCTCAGTCAACGAAATCGAGTGCCCGACGCAGCCGCATCCTTTGGCGGGGAAAGCTGCGCCGGGCAAAACCACAACGGAAAGGAGAACCCCGATGTGGCAAATCGCCTTACCAACTAACTAAGGGTCAGTGAAGGGAGGCTTAATAGCTCCACTGACTCGCCTTGCGGGAGGGCGTCGCAGACGCCCTTTCCCTAGGTCCCATTCAGTGAATCATATTCCCCCAAACTTAGCAACGGAGAGTTGCAATGGCATTCAGCGAAGCTGTTAAGCGCCAAGCGTATGCCCGTGCTCGCGGGCGGTGTGAATGCACGATGTCAGTATGTGGTCATCGGGGAGGGCGTTGCAACGCGTCACTCCAGCATGGTTGGCATGCCCATCACAAGCATTCGGTCGCGGCTGGAGGCGGCGACAGTCTCAGCAACTGCGTCGCTATGTGCATTCCATGTCACCGTCGCACACGGACTTATGGGCGCTAGTGCCAAGTCCATAATGCACTAAACGAAAAATGGGATGGCGCGGGGGCGAGTAAAGAAAATGCCCGCGCCATCTCTTAAGCAGCCTGCCGCGCACTGGTCTTCTTCGCCTTGCCGTTCGCGCTCTCCGACTTGCGCATATCCGGCGGCACGGCCTCGGCCTTGACCTCCTTCACCGCGTCCTTGAGCGCCATCACCTCCTGCCCCTTGCTGCCCAGCCGGCGGATCGACACGGTCTTCTCCTCCGCCTCGCGCTTGCCGACCACGAACAGCAGCGGCACCTTGGCGTTGGAGTGCTCGCGGACCTTGTAGTTGATCTTCTCGTTGCGCAGGTCGACCTCCGCGCGCAGCCCCGTCTTGGCCAGATCACGCGCAACCTTCTCGGCGTACTTGTCCGCGTCCGAGACGATCGTGCAGACCATCACCTGAAGCGGCGACAGCCATAGCGGCAGATGCCCGGCGTGATGCTCGATCAGGATGCCGGTGAAGCGCTCCAGGCTGCCAAACATCGCGCGGTGAATCATCACCGGGGTGTGCTTCGCGCCGTCCTCGCCGATGTAGAACGCGCCGAGCCGGCCCGGCAGGTTCAGGTCCACCTGCACCGTGCCGCACTGCCACTCGCGGCCGATCGCGTCGCGCAGGGTGTATTCCAGCTTCGGCCCGTAGAACGCGCCCTCGCCGGGATTCAGGTCATAGTCCATGCCCGCGACCTCTACGGCGTGGCGCAGCGCGGCCTCCGCCTTGTCCCAGACCTCGTCGGAGCCGACGCGCTTTTCCGGCCGGTCGGAGAACTTGATGTCCACATTCTCGAAGCCGAAGTCACGGTAGATCGCCAGCATCTGCTCGTTGAGCGTCACGCACTCCTGCGTGATCTGATCCTCGGTGCAGAAGATGTGCGCGTCGTCCTGGGTGAAGTGGCGCACCCGCATGATGCCGTGCAGCGCGCCGGACGGCTCATAGCGGTGAACCTTGCCGAACTCGGCGATCTTCATGGGCAGTTCGCGATATGACTTCAGCCCATTCTTGAAGATCTGCACATGGCCGGGGCAGTTCATCGGCTTGCAGCAATAGACGCGCTCGTCCGGCATCTCGACGGCGTACATGTTTTCGCCGAACTTCTCCCAGTGGCCGGAGGTCTCCCACAGGGTCCGCTCCATCATGTCGGGCGAGTTGACCTCCAGATAGCCCCATTCCTGCTGCTTGCGGCGCATGTAGCCGATAAGCTCCTGGAACAGTGTCCAGCCCTTGGCGTGCCAGAACACCGCGCCGGGGGCCTCCTCCTGGAAGTGGAACAGGTCCATCTCGCGCGCGAGCCGGCGATGGTCGCGTTTCTCGGCCTCTTCCAGCATCTTCAGGTGGGCATCGAGCTGCTCCTGGTTGGCCCAGGCGGTGCCATAGATGCGCTGGAGCATCGGGTTGTTGGAATCGCCGCGCCAATACGCGCCCGCGACGCGCATCAGCTTGAACGCCTTTCCGATTTTGGCGGTCGAGGTCATGTGCGGGCCGCGGCACAGATCGAGCCATTCGCCCTGACGGTAAATGCGGATATCCTCGCCCGGCGGGATCGCGTCGATCAGTTCGACCTTGTAGGTCTCGCCCTTCTCGCGGAAATGGCGCTTGGCCTCCTCGCGGCCCCAGACCTCCTTGGTGAACGGCTTCCCGCGGTCCACGATCTCGCGCATCTTCGCTTCGATCTTCGGCAGGTCGTCGGGGTGGAATGGCTCCTCGCGCGCGAAATCGTAATAAAAGCCGTTCTCGATCACCGGGCCGATGGTCACCTGCGTGTCGGGCCACAGCTCCTGCACGGCCTCGGCCATCACATGCGCCGCATCGTGCCGGATGAGCGGCAGCGCGTCCGGGTCGTCGCGGGTGATGAATTCGATTTTCGCATCGCTCTCGATCGGGTCGGCAAGATCGCGCACCTCGCCGTCGAGCTTCATTGCGACGGCTTTCTTGCTCAGCGATTTGGAGATTTTGGCGGCCAAGTCCGCGCCGGTGAGACCGGATTCGTATTCACGCTGCGCGCCGTCGGGAAAGGTCAGATGGATCATGCTTCTCTCCTCTCACTCCCGCCAACAAAGCGGGTAAGACGTTCCATAGGTGTGGTGGCGACTGAGCCTCGCCCTGTCAACCGGAGACCGGGGATTGCCACGAAAAAAGCCCGCCATGCGGCGAGCCTCGGCAGTTCCGGCCCTGGGGGCGACGTGGCCCGGATGGACCACGCCTGATTTCGCCGATCAGTAGCCGTAGTAATGCCGGTGATAGTAGTGCTTGCGATACCGCGGACGGTGATGCCGCCGGTAATACCCGTGCTTCCGGTAGTAATACCGCTTGCGATAATGCGGCCGCGCGTAACGGAAATGATGCCGCAGCTTGCGCCGCAAGTGACGGCGGAACTTGCGGTGATAACGCCGATGGTAGACCTTGTTTACCGCTTGCGAGGCGGCCCGGTCGACGGTGCTGCCCGTCTGCGCGAGCGGCGCGGCCGACGGGACGGCCGATGCGGGGGCGGCAAATGCGGCTGCCGTAAAGGCTCCGGCCAAAGCGAGAGCCGCCAGCAGTCGATAACGCATGATTTTGCTCCTTGACCCGTCGGCGCAATGCGCCAGCAGGTTCGATGCCCTTCCTCGGCGACAAAAAGTTAACGCGAATTTGCCGAATTGTCAGTGATGTTCCGGGCGCGCGACAATTCTCTGGTGCGATTTGGCGCGTCATCCTTCTGATTTCCGGTAATTTCTTCGGCTGACGCGACCATTTGCCGCCGCGTCCAGCGCCCATAGCGCCAGGGCGCGAGCGGGTGCCGCTCTTCGCGCAGATCGGGCACAGGGTCGAAGCCGTCGGTTCCCCACGGGTGACAGCGCGCAAGCCGCGACAGGGTGAGCCAGCCGCCCTTCCACGCGCCGTTCCTGTCGATCGCCTCCAGCGCGTATTGCGAGCAGGTCGGCAGATGCCGGCAGCGCGGTCCGATCAGCGGCGAGATGACATAACGATAAAAGTGGATCGGCAGTTTCAGCGCCGCGCGCGCCAGACGCGCCAGCGGCCCGCGCCGCTCAATAGGGCGTGCCGTCATTGCGGGTGAAGACCCATTTGCCATCGACCTTGTGCGCCTTCATTTGCACATCCGGGTAAGTCGCGCGCTCGTCCAGCGCGCGCGTGCCGATCTCCAGATAGATCACCGGGGCATCGGTTTTGTTCGCCAGCCGATGCGCATTCTCTTCGCCCGCCGGAAAGCCGGCGAACATGCCAGGTCCCAGCGTTTGCTCGCCGTCATCTGTCACCAGCGTCGCCTCGCCGGCGATGATATAGACGAACTCGTCCTCTTTCTCGTGCCAGTGACGCTGCGAGGACCACGCGCCCGGCTCCAGCGTAACAAGATTTACGCCGAACTGGCTGATGCCGACGAGATCGCCCAGCCTGCGTTTCAGCCGGCCTTCGAGCTGCGCGCGGTGCGGATGCGGATACACCGATCCCCGCCGCGCATGAACCTGCCGGCTGTCAGCCACTCTGGCCATTTCGGTATGCCTTTCCCCGGCTACTGCCCAGCCGCTTCGGCGGACGCCTCGGCCTTGCCGGCTTCGTATTTCTCGATCGCCTGCTCCAGCGCGTCGAATACGAGCAGGGTGGAGGCATGGCGCGCGCGATAATCGCGCACCGGCTCCAGCAGCGCCAGATCGGCCCAGCGCCCGCCAGGAGGTTCGCCGCCCGCCTTGAGCATGTCGCGCATCTGCGCGGCGACGGCGCGGAATTCCTCGACCGAGGTGCCGACGATCTCGCGGGCAACGACCGAGGCGGTCGCCTGCCCCAGCAGGCAGGCCTTCACCTCCTGCCCGAAATCGGTGATGCGCCCGTGCGCAAAGCGGGCATCGACCGCGACCGTTGATCCGCACAGTTTGGAATGCGCCGAGGCGCTGGCATCAGGTTCGGCGAGCCGCTCTGTCCGGCTGATTGCAGCGGCGAGCGCGAGCAATTTGTCTGCGTAAATGTCCTCAAGATCGGTCATGTCACCTTCCGGCGTGCTGGCGACCAAAAGCTCCGGGTCATCTCTTGAAGCGGGCCGCGCGTATAAAGGAGTACGCGCTCATGGACTTCACGCAAAAGCGTTCGGTTCCTATATCGCAGCAGGTCTCCGCTTGCATTCTCCCGCAAAAGAATGGGAAGCCCGATACGAGCATGTCAAGATGCGCGGGGCCGCAGACCACCGGGCGGGCCAATCCGAACAGAATCAACCGGCGTAACAAGCCGAGCTTTGGAACAACGAAACATGAAAGCTGCGTTGAACACCTCCACTGCCGACATCGAGGCCCCGAAGCGCAACAACGGCGCGAGCGACGCCAGCACGGAAAGCCAGCGCGAGCCAGCGCCCACGCGCGAGGAGGCTGAGGCCGCCGTGCGCACGCTCATCCGCTGGGCGGGCGACGATCCGGCGCGCGAAGGTCTGCTCGACACGCCGCGCCGCGTCGTGGACGCCTATCGCGAGTATTTCGCTGGCTATCACGAAGACCCCTTCGAGGTGCTGTCGCGCACTTTCGAGGAAGTGCATGGCTACGATGACCTCGTGATGCTCCGTGACATCCGGCTGGAATCGCATTGCGAGCATCATATCGCGCCGATCCTCGGCGTCGCGCATGTCGCCTATCTGCCGCGGGACCGCGTGGTCGGCATCTCGAAGCTGGCGCGCGTCGTCGAAATTTTCTCCAAGCGCCTCCAGACGCAGGAAACGATGACGGCCCAGATCGCCGAGGCCATCGAGCAAGCCCTGAAGCCGCGCGGCGTGGCCGTCCTCGTCGATGCGCTGCACCAGTGCATGACAACACGGGGCGTCCACAAGACCGACGTGTCGACGATCACCACGCGCTTTACCGGCGTGTTCAAGGAAGACAGCGACTATCGGGAGCGCTTCCTGAACATGGTGCATGGCCGTCGCCCCGGTGTGGGCTGACGCCTCAGTCGCCACCAACGAATTTGCCGGCCCGCAGGAAACGATGCGCGCGCCAGTCAGGCCGCATCAAGAGGTCGCGGAATGCCGTCGGATAGAAGGCGGCGCGGCCGATCTCGGCCAGCGGCAATCGGTGCATGGCGAGGCCGTCTTCGCCCGCGCGCGGCTGGCCGTCGGGCGCCACGATGAAGACATGCTCCACACAATGATAAGACCCGAGATAGGTCTCGAACAGATTCTCGATTGCCAGAAGATAATCCGCCGAGGCCGGGCCGACGCCAAGCTCCTCGCGCAACTCGCGCTCGAGAGCGTCCAGCATTGTCTCGCCGTGCTCGATGCCACCGCCGGGCATATGCAGCTTGCCGGGGCCGGCGACATTTTCCACAGCGATTACGTCGTCGCCATCCAGCACGAGCGCGCGCACTGAAATTCGCGGAATGCGGATGCCTGACTGCCAGTCGGGCATATCGCCAACGGACGGCGGCGCTTCGCTGCGGTCCTGATCGCTCACGATGCAGCTCTCCGGCGGGCGGCGGCTAATCGGCGGTGGCCGTATCGGTCAGCGCATCGAGCACGCCAGCCATCTTCTCCAGCCGCTCCATCTGATCGGAAATGCCGTACTGGACGGCGAAAACCTGCGGCGACCAGTAGCCGACCCAGACGGTGTCGCCTTCCTGCCACGCGGCGATTCGAAGCGGCAGCGACAGCGCGGTGCGGGGGTCGGCCTGCATGAGCGGCGTTCCGGCATTCGGGTTGCCGACAACGAGCAGCTGCGTCGGCGGCAGATCGAGCCCGGCAGTCTCGGCCCCGGCGGCATGGTCGATGCGGCTGAAGATATTCAGGCCGTTTTCCTCGGCGGCCGCGGCCAACCGGTCCATCGTATCCGCCACGCTATGCGCGCTCTCCTTGACAATCAGGCTGTCCTGCGCCTGCGCTACGCCAGCCAGAAGTCCCACGCCAAGCGCAAACGCCGCAACGGCCCGCGTCAGCGCGCGCGCCGCCAGATTTCCCATCCCGCTCATGGCCTCTCCTTCGCTTCCCGCTGCGACGCCAGCCAGCTATTCCGCCGGCACCTTCGCGGCCGGCGCGGGCGCGCTCTCATGAGCAGGCGGCGGCGCCATCTTCTTCGCCCGCCAGATAAAGTAGATGTTGCGCGAGTAGATGAACAGCCCCGTGCCCTGGCCGAGGATGAACACCGGGTCCATCCGGTAGATCGCGTAGACGAACAGCATCAGGCCGCCCGCGAAGCTGTAATACCAGAACACCTCCGGCATAACGCTCCTGCGCGCGCGCTCGCTGGCGATCCACTGCGTGAGGAACCGCATGGAGAACATGGCTTGCGCCATGAAGCCGACGGCGAGCCAGCTCAGTTCGAACCACGACAAATTCGCCCACCAGCCAGCGGCCTGGTTCATGTCCATTGCGTATGCGCCCCCCCGGGCTGTCGCGCTTGCCGCGCGGATTAGTCGCCTCGTGCTCCGCGCTTTGCCGGATGCGGAGCCATCGCGCCGTGCCGCGGCGCTGTCCTCGAAAACACTGGATAAACCAAAACTTACGGCACTTCAATGAGCCTAACCGTTCACCGCCGCCTGTTGCGGCTGCGTGTGGCGCGGGGGCGACGCGACCTCCGGTGGTGCGGCGTCAGCTTGCGCCCCGTCGTCCAGCGGCCATCGCCGCGCCGTCGCGCCGGTATCCATTGCGATATGCGGGATTTTCGTGCGCCGCCGCAGCCAGATCACGCCGATGAGGTCATAGATCGCGATCATGAGCCGCCCGAAATTGGTGTATTTCGATTCGCCGGCCATGCGCGGGCGGTCGTTCACCGGGTGCGTCGCCGTCTCGAAGCCGTAGACGCGGAACAGCATCGGCAGATAGCGGTGCATACTGGTGAAGAACGGCAGGCGGATGAACACGTCGCGCCAGAAAACCTTGATGCCGCAGCCGGTATCCGGGCTGTCATCCTTCAACAGCGCGCCGCGAACCCGGTTGGCGACGCGCGAAGCCAGCCGTTTGGCGCCGCTCGCCTTGCGCGTGACACGGTGACCGCCGACCAGCGCTGGCCCAGTCTCATGCGGCGGGGCAAGCTTCGAGAGCAGGCTGACGATGTCGCGCGGGTCATTCTGGCCATCGCCATCCATCGTGGCGATGACCTCGCTTTGCGCCGCGAGGATGCCGGTGCGCAACGCTGTGCTCTGCCCGCAGCGTTCGCCGTGGCGAATCACGCGCAGGCGCGGCTCGCGCTCGGCCATCGCGCTCAGCTCCCGCGGCGTAGCGTCGGTACTGCCGTCATCGACGACGATAATCTCGGTCAGCGCGTGCGCGGGCACGACATCCAGCGTTTCCTGAACGAGATTGGCGATATTGCCCTCCTCGTTCAGCGCCGGTATGACGACCGAGACCGCCAGAAGCTCTGGTTGTTCACTCCTTGCCATAACAACTCGCTTTGTTATTGAACTCCGCATAGCAGCCCGCGCCGGCGCGCCACAAGCTTGTTGATGCCACACTCCGCAGGCAAAACACGCAATCGAGGCCGATTTGGGCAGGGCGCCTTGCGCGCGGCGGTTGACAACGCGAAAGGGGGCGGCGCTTCGACGTGACAATTCACCCGCAGGACACGAGCGATAACCTGCCAGCGCATGGCCAGCCCACCGGAAGCGCGAGCGCGCCGCGCCCACTCTTTCCGGCGGATATGTTGCCGCAGGGCTTCGTCTGGCGGCTGGTGGTGTTCCTGAGCGCACTGACGGCGATCCGGCTGGTCACGGTCTACTTCGCGGGCACCGACCTGTTCTTCGACGAGGCGCAATACTGGGCGTGGTCGCGCGATCTCGACTGGGGCTACTACTCCAAGCCGCCGGTCATCGCGTGGCTGATTCGCGGCGCGAGCGAAATCTGCGGCAATGGAGAAGCCTGCATCCGCGCCATTTCGCCGCTGATGCACGCGGCGACGAGCGTCATGGTCTTCCTGCTGACGCGCAAGCTGTTCGACGCGCGCTTCGGCTTCTGGGCGGCGGTCGTTTTCGCCACGCTGCCGGGCATCTCGCTATCATCAACGCTGATATCCACCGACGTGCCGCTGCTGTTCTTCTGGGCGCTGGCGCTGCTGTGCCTCGTCAAGCTGCTGGAGACGCGCGCGTGGCGCTGGGCGGTCTCGCTCGGGCTCACGATCGGCGTCGGGCTGATGGCGAAATACGCGATGGTGTATTTCTTCCTCGGCCTAGCGGTCTACATGCTGCTCAGCCCGCGGGCGCGCTGGCTTCTGACCGATCTACGCGGCGCGCTGGTGCTGCTGCTCGCGGGGGCGCTGCTTGCACCGAACGTCATCTGGAACCTGCAGAACGGCTTTGCGACCTTTTCGCACACCGCCGACAACGCCAACTGGGACGGCGCGCTGGGCAACCCGACCGAAGCACTGGAGTTCTTTGGCGCACAGTTCGGCGTGTTCGGCCCGCTGCTGTTCGGCATCCTGGTCTGGGCGACCGTCCGAGCGGTGCGCGAGGGCTGGGGCGATCCCTACCGGCTGCTACTGTGCTTCGCCGTGCCGATCATCCTGCTGATTACGGTACAGGCGTTCCTGTCGCGGGCGCACGCCAACTGGGCGGCAGTGGCCTATGTCTCCGCATCGGTGCTGTTGGCGGCGCTCATGATCGAGCGCAGAGCGCGCAACTGGTACGCCGCATCGTTCCTGATCCACCTCTTCGTTCTGGCGGTCATCTCGTTCGGCACGGTTTTCGCCGGGCAGTTCGCGCTGCCGGGCGGCAAGGATCCCTTCGCGCGGGTGCTGGGCTGGCAGGCGATCGCGGAGGCCACCGAAGACCGCGTGAACCAGGGGGCATTCGCGGCCGTGATGACCGACCGGCGCTCATACGCAGCCGAACTGATCTATTATCTCCGCGACACCGACATCCCTATCGTGAGCTGGCGCGACGAGGGGCCGCCGAGCGATCATTTCGAGCTGACGCGGCCGATCACGGCCGACACGCCGGAGCCGATCCTGCTCATAACGCGCCGCTCGCGCATCGGCGGGGTCGGCGCGCATTTCGAGCGGGTCACGAAGCTGGGGCAGGAGAGCTTCGCCGCCGGCCTGACCGAAAGCCGCACGCTGCATTTCTACCGGCTGGAAGGCTTCCGCCCCCGCGATTAACTCTTTCCACATACGACCAAAGGCTTACGCGTTCACGCGAGACGCGCTAGATCGCTGTTTTTCCCAACATTTTTGCGGCAGTTGCAAGCGAAGGCGCCCCCGAATGACAACGTTGTCACTTGCCTGAGCGTACCGCTCTGATAATGTTGTTATTCTTCTGTTACATGGTTCGAGGGTGCCTGCTCATGCGGGATACAGGACAGCAGATTTCGGTCTTGTTCGTGTGCCTCGGCAACATCTGCCGCTCGCCGATGGCCGAAGGCGTGTTCCGCCAGGTCGTCGCCGATGCGGGCCTTTCCCACCGCTTCCGCATCGACTCATCCGGCACCGGAAGCTGGCATGTCGGCCGGCCGCCCGACATCCGAGCGCAGCAGGCGCTCGGCCTCCGGGGCATCGACATCTCGCCGATGCGCGCGCGGCAGGTCACACGCGACGACTTCAAGAGCTTTGATCTCGTCCTCGCGATGGACCGCTCGAACTACGACCGGCTGATGACCCTCGCCCCGGACGTGTACGAGCCGAACATCCGCCTGTTCATGAAATACGCGCCGGAAATGGGCATCTGCGAGATCCCGGACCCGTTTTTCGGCGGGCCAGAGGGTTTCGACTACGTGCTCAACCTGATCGAGGTCGCCAGCCGCGGCCTGCTTGCCTCGCTGATGAAGAAAGAGGCTATGCTCGCTTACGCGCGCTCGGGCTGATCAGCGGAAACCGCTCCTCAACGATGTACGGGCCGCCGCCCGACCCTTCCCGCGCCGACATCAACACGAATTGCTCCACCGCAAATGGCTCGGCCTCGAACGTGCCGACCGCCGACAGGTAATTGGCGACCGCGCCCGGCTCGGCCCCGCGCAGCCGCGCCAGCGTAATATGCGGTGAGAAGTTGCGCGTCTCTGGCGGCAGACCCGCTTGGCGCGCGGCGCGCTCGTTTGCACGTTGCAGGCGCATCAGCGGTTCGCAGTCCTCCACGCCGACCCAGAGCGCGCGCGGCTTGCGCCCGCCGAAGCTCCCGACGCCTGAGAGCTTGAGCGAAAACGGCTCGACCCAGACATCCGAAAGCGCCTCGACGAAATCATCCGCGTCAGGCGCCTCGATATCGCCGACAAAGCGCAGCGTCAGGTGATAGTTTTCGGAATCGATCCAGCGCGCCCCCGCCAGCCGTCCGCGCAACATTTCCAGCCTCGGCCCCAGCTCGCCGGGGATTTCCAGCGCCGTGAAAAGTCTTGGCAAGAAAATCTCCTGTCGTTCCCACGCCCGCGCCGCTCATGGGCACGGGTTTGGATTGTTGAGGTGGATATTCTCAACCGCCTGTTCCAGTTCCTCGGTCCATTTCACATGGATGCTGTCAATGTCCGTGCGAAGCTGCTCCATCGTCGTCGCGCCGATGATGTTCGAGGTCACGAACGGGCGCGTGGTCACAAATTGCAGCGCCAACTGCGCCGGGGAGATGCCGCGCTCGCGCGCGAGTTCGACGTAAGCCGTGATCGCGGCCGCCGCGCGCGGAGTCTCGTAACGCTGCAAGCGGTTGAAGAGCTGCTTGCGCGAGCCTTTCGGCAGCGCGCCGCCCTCGTATTTTCCGGTCAGATAGCCCTGCGCCAGTGGCGAATACGCCAGCAGACCGACATCCTCCCGGTAGCTGATCTCCGACAGGCCGATTTCGAACGTCCGGTTGAGAAGGTTATAAGCGTTCTGGATGGATGCGACCCGCGGCAGGCCGTGGCGCTCCGACGCCAGCAGGTGACGCATGGCGCCCCAAGGCGTCTCGTTCGACAGACCGACCGCGCGCACCTTGCCCGCCTTCACCAACTCGTCGAGCGCGCCGAGAGTCTCCTCGAACGGAACGGCATCGCTTTCGCGGTGCTCGTATTCGAGGCCCGAAAACAACCGCATGTCGCGGTCCGGCCAGTGCGTCTGGTAGAGGTCGATGTAATCGGTTTGCATCCGGCGCAGGCTGCCATCGACCGCGGCGAATATCTGCTCGGGCGTCAGCCGCTTTGGATGGGTTTCCGGCCGAATCCAGTTCAGCCCGTTGGCGCGGCCCGTGACCTTGGTGGCGATGATGACCTTGTCGCGGTTGCGCCGGGACGCCAGCCAGGTGCCGACGATTTCCTCCGAGCGGCCTTGCGTCTCCGGGCGCGGCGGCACGGCGTAAAGTTCGGCCGTGTCGATGAAGTTCACGCCCTGATCGAGCGCATAGTCAAGCTGCTCATGGCCTTGGCCTTCAGTGTTCTGCTCGCCCATGTTCATGGTGCCGAGGCAGATCGCGCTCACGCGCATTCCCGTTCGTCCGAGCGGGCGATACTCCATTGCTGGCCCCCGTTTTTCCGCTTGTCAGTTCACGCTTGCCGCGTCCGCGTCCGTGCGGGCGATCAGCTCGCGCACCTTCGGCAGGATGTTCTCGACGATCACCGTGACGCCCTCGGCCGTCGGATGGATGCCGTCCGGCATGTTCAGCTCGGGGTTGAGCGCCACGCCTTTCAGGAAGAAGGGATAGAACAATGTGTCGTGCTTCTCCGCCAGTTCGGCGAACATCACGCGAAAGCGCCGTGAATAATCCTCGCCATAGTTGCGCGGAGCCTCCATGCCGGCCAGCAGCACGGGCAGATCCCGGCCCTTGAGCTTCATCAGGATTTCGTCAAGCGCCCGGCGCGTCTCATCAAGGTCGAAGCCGCGCAGCGCATCGTTCGCGCCAAGCTCGACGATCACGGCGTCCGCGTCGTCCGGCAGCGCCCAGTCGAGCCGCGCAAGCGCATCGGCCGAGGTATCGCCGGAGACGCCCGCATTGACCACGCGCACATTGCGGCCCTCCTCCTGCAGCGCGGCCTCAAGCTGGGCGGGAAACGACTTGTCCGGCGGCAGCCGGTAGCCCGCCACGAGGCTGTCGCCGAACGCCACGATCACGACCTCGTTACTCGCCTCCTGCGCCCGCGCCGCGTGCGGCCAAACCGCCGCCATCAGCGCGGCGTACATAACGACGAGCGCCAAGGCGCTCAGCGCGGACGGGCAGCCGTGGATCGTTCGCCGCATCTTCATCTCCCGATGTTTACATTCTGCGCGTGCAGGACCAAATGCTGGCTGCAACATAAGGAGCGATTTTCCGTGCAACAAACAAGCCCCGTGGCGCGCCCGCCGGTGATTGATCTGCAGAATGTCCAGCTGTCGCTGTCGAGCCGCGCCGGGCGCGTCGATATCCTTCGCGGCGTCGATCTGCAAATCCGCCAGGGCGAGGCGGTCAGCGTCGTCGGGCCGAGCGGTTCCGGCAAATCCACGCTTCTGATGGTGATGACCGGGCTGGAGCGCGCCTCCTCGGGGCAGGTGCAGGTCGCCGGGCATGATTTCAGCGCGCTGGGCGAGGACGCTTTGGCCCGCATTCGCGGCGAGAATATCGGCATCGTGTTTCAGCAGTTTCATCTCGTCCCGACCATGACGGCGATCGAAAACGTCGCGCTGCCGCTGGAGTTTCTGGGCCGCGCCGATGCTTTCGAGCGGGCGGAAGCGGTGCTCGGCGAGGTCGGGCTGGATCATCGCCTGACGCATTTCCCGGCGGAACTGTCCGGCGGCGAGCAGCAGCGCGTCGCGCTGGCCCGCGCGCTGGCGCCGGAGCCGAAAATCCTCTTCGCCGACGAGCCGACCGGCAACCTCGACGGCACAACCGGCGACAGCATCGTCGAAATGATGTTCGCGCTGCGCAAGCGCCATAACGCGACGCTGGTGCTCATCACCCATGACCTGGCGCTGGCGCGACGCTGCGACCGCATCGTCGGCATCGAGGACGGGCGCATGACCACGGAAAGCCCATTGGCGGCGGCGGCGACATGACCACAGTTTCAACGACAGCGCCCGCTGTCCGCCAGACGCGGCTGCCCATCCCGCTTTCGCTGCGGCTTGCCTTGCGCGAGTTGCGCGGCGGGCTGTCGGGCTTTTACGTCTTCATCCTCTGCATCGCGCTGGGCGTGACGGCGATTGCCACGGTCGGCACCGTCACCGGCGCGCTCCAGGACAGTATCGCGCGGCAAGGGCAAATCATCCTCGGCGGCGACGTGTCGGCCTCTGTCGTCCACCGGCGCGCGAGCGATGACGAGCGCGCGGTGTTTTCGCGCTTCGGCACGGTCAGCGAGGTCGGGACCATGCGCGCCATGGCGCTGCGGCCCGACGGCGACGCACAGGTGCTGGTCGGCGTGAAGGCGGTCGATCAGGCCTACCCGCTTTACGGCAATTTCGAGCTTGAGGGCGATAAGTCGCTACGCGAAGCGCTGGCCGAGCCCGACATGGCCGTCGTCGAACAGGGGTTGCTGGACCGGCTCGATCTTCAGGCCGGCGATCAGGTCAAACTCGGCGAGAGCCAGTTGCGCATCGCGGGCGTGATCGCCAGCGAGCCGGACCGGCTGTCGGGCGGGGCGGCGTTCGGCCCGCGGCTGCTGACCAGCATCCCCACGCTACAGGATACTGGTCTACTCGCGCCCGGCACGCTTATCGACTGGCGCTACCGCGTCGCCTTCCCGGAAGGCGCCGGCGAGGAGCGCATCGCCGCCTTCCGCCAGGCCGTCGCGAGCGAGCTTGAGAACAGCGGCTTTGAAGTGCGCGATCGCACCGACCCGTCGCCGCAAATCACCCGCGCGGTCAACCGGCTGTCCAGCTTTCTGACGCTGGTGGGGTTGGCGGCGCTGCTGATCGGCGGCATCGGCGTAGCGAACGCGATCTCGGCCTTCGTCGCGCGCAAGCGCAAATCCGCCGCGATCTACAAGGCAATCGGCGCATCTACCGGCCTGACGCTCACCAGCTTCGCGCTGCAGGTGCTGATGGTGGCCGCGCTTGGTATCGCCGTCGGCTTGATCGCCGGATCGCTGATCCCGATCGCGCTGGACCGCGCCTTCGCCGATCTGCTGCCGATCCAGATCGACCTGACGCTTCAACCAGGCGCGCTGGTGCTCGCGGCAGCTTACGGTCTGCTGACGGCGCTCGCCTTCATTCTCTGGCCGCTGGGCCGAGCAGGGCAAATCCGCCCTGCCGAATTGCTACGCGACGAGATTACCGCGCACAAGAGCTTGCCGCCGCGCGCTTTCATCGCAGGCTCCGTCGCGAGCGCGCTGGCGCTGGCCGGGCTGGCGATCTGGCTGTCCGAGGTCCGGCTGATCGCGGCGATCACGGTCGCCGGGATCGGCGCGGTCTTCGCGATCTTCCTTGGCGTCGGGCGGCTGATCCGTGGGCTTGCCGCGCGCACGCCGCGCCCCCGCCAGCCGGAGATGGCGCTGGCGCTTGCCAATATCGGCGGACCGGCCGGGCTGACCATCACGCTGGCGCTGTCGCTGGGCGCGGGGCTGGCGCTACTGACCATGATCGCGCTGACCGACACGTCGCTGCGCGGCGAATTGCAGACCGATCTGCCGGAAAACGCGCCGAGCCACTTTTTCCTCGGCATTCCGAAGGAACGCTTCGCCGAGTTCAACCGGATCGTAACGGACAACGCGCCTTCCGCGGAGCTGAACACCGCGCCGATGCTGCGCGGGCGCATCGCCGCCATTGACGGCACGCCGACAAGCGAAATCGACGCGCCGCCGGATGCGCAGTGGGTGCTGGAGGGCGATCGCGGCATCACCTACTCCGAAGCGCTGCCGGAGTATTCCGAGGTCGTCGCCGGTGCGTGGTGGGCGCCGGACCATGACGGCGAGCCGCTGGTGTCATTCGATCACGAACTGGCGAGGCAGCTCGGCATCGAGGTCGGCGATACCGTAACGGTCAATGTGCTGGGCCGAGAGATCACCGCGCGGGTGGCCAACCTGCGCACCGTCGCCTGGGAGCGGCTGAGCATCAACTTCGTGATGATTTTCTCACCGAACGCGCTGGAGAACGCGCCCTATCGCGTGCTGGCGACCATGAACTGGCCCGAGGGGCGGAATGCGCAGGGTGAAAACGCGGCAATCAGCGAGATCACCGCAGCCTTCCCGACCGTAACCGCCGTTACCGTGCGAGACGTGCTGCAATCCGTCGGGCGCGTGCTGGAGCAGGTGATGACCGCGATCCGTATCGCCGCGAGCCTGACGCTGATCGCCGGCGTGATCGTGCTCGCCGGAGCCTTTGCGACCGTGCAGCGACGGCGCATTTACGAAGCCGTGGTATTGAAGGTGCTCGGCGCGCAGCGGCGGAATATTCTTGTGGCGCATATCCTCGAATATGTACTGATGGCGATTGCAGTCGCCGTATTCGCCGCGGCGCTCGGCGCGCTCGGCGCGTGGCTGCTGGTCACGCTGGTGCTCGGGGTGGACTTCGTCTTCTCGACCGTGGCGCTGGTGCAGGCAGGCGCGCTGGCGGTGCTGCTGATGGTGATCTTCGGCTCTATCGGCACGCTGCAGGTGCTCGGCGCGAAGGCCGCGCCCTATCTGCGCAGCGAATAGGCGGCGGCCTGAGACCTCCGTCGCAAAACGGGCGTTTTGCGCCCCGATAAGACTTGTTTTTGATCCCGATCAAAACATATTAGTGGCGCAAACCAGTTTTCCGGCCGGTCGGCCACGTGACTTCGGTTTCAACAGGGGAATGACACAGATGGCGGATTTCGACAGGAACCAGGCAGCTTATGCGCGCACTGGCGCTCAGGAGGCCATAGATGAGGGCCTCCGGTCCTATATGCTTCAGGTGTATAACTACATGGCCGCTGGCGTCGCCATCACCGGCCTTGTGGCTTATGCGCTCTACACCTTCGCCGTGCAGCCCACCGCTGCGGGCGCGGCCGCGCAGGTGCGCGACGGGGTTTACCTCACTGACTTCGGTTATGCGCTGTTCGCCAGCCCGCTGAAGTGGGTGGTGTTCCTCGCGCCGCTCGGCATGGTTTTCTACCTGTCCGCGCGTATCCACAAGATGAGTTTTTCCGGCGCGCAGACAGCATTCTGGGTCTTCGCCGCGCTGATGGGCGCATCGCTCTCCTCGATCTTTCTGGTCTACGCGCATGGCTCGATCGCGAACGTGTTCTTCATCTCTGCGGCCGCCTTCGGCGCGCTGAGCCTGTGGGGCTACACGACCAAGAAGGACCTGTCCGGCTGGGGCTCGTTCCTGTTCATGGGCCTGATCGGCATCATCATCGCCGCGGTCGTGAACCTGTTTATCGGCTCGTCCGCGCTACAGTTCGCGATTTCGGTGATCGGCGTGC
>CAZINX010000008.1:0-113261 GCA_964540795.1 uncultured Hyphomicrobiaceae bacterium
GCTTGACCGGGCACAAATGGTTCATGTCCGCGCCGATGTCGGATGCGTTCTTCGTACTGGCGCAAGCGCCGGGCGGGTTGTCGTGCTTTCTGGTCCCGCGCGTGCTGCCGGACGGCTCGCGCAACGCGATCCTCCTGCAGCGGTTGAAGGACAAGCTGGGCAACCGCTCGAATGCGTCGTCAGAGGCCGAATTCGTCGGCGCGCATGGCTGGCTGGTCGGCGAGGAGGGGCGTGGCGTGCCCGCGATCATCGAGATGGTCACCTATACGCGGCTGGACTGCGCGCTCGGCTCGGCCGGGCTTATGCGGCTGGGGCTGGAGGTCGCCGCGCGGCACTGCGCACACCGTACCGTCTTCCAGAAGAAGCTGATCGACCAGCCGATGATGACGCGGGTGCTGGCCGAACTGGCGCTGGATGCCGAGGCCGCGATGATGCTGGCGATGCGGCTGGCCCGCAGCTTCGACCGCGCGGACGCGGACGCGGATGAGGACGAGGCCGCCTATCGCCGGCTGATGACGCCGGTTATCAAGTACTGGGTCTGCAAGGCCGCGCCGCCGTTCCTGTATGAGGCGATGGAGTGCCTGGGCGGCAACGGCTATGTCGAGGAAGGGCTGCTGGCCCGCGCGTACCGCGAAGCGCCGGTCAACGCGATCTGGGAAGGCTCGGGCAACGTCATGTGCCTGGACGTCCTGCGCGTACTGCAGCGTAGCCGGGAGACGGCGGAGCGCGTGGCCGAGCGGTTCGGGAAGGACGCGGCGGGTGCGCCGCGGCTGGTAGCAGCGGTGTAGAGGCTCAAGGACATGCTGCACGCGCCTTCGGAGGCCGATGGCCGCTACCTGACCGAAACGCTGGCGCTGGTCGGCGCGGCCTGCGAGATGCGCCAGCACGCGCCGGCTGCGGTCGCGGATGCGTTCATCGCCTCGCGGCTGACTAGCGGCTTCCACACGACATATGCGGCATCATCCGGCGAGGCGGACGCCCGCGCGATCCTGTCGGCCGTCGTTCCGGGCGCAACCGGCTAGAGGCTCTCCGCGATGAAAATGAACAACGGCAGCGTGATCGCCGCGAACAGCACCTGCACGGTCATGATGTTGGCCATCAGCGCGGCATCGCCGCCCATCTGCCGGGCCATGACGTAGGAAGACGAGGCCGTCGGGACTGCTCCGGTGATGATCGCGATGGTGCGGGCCAAACCGTCGAGGCCCACGATCCAGCACAGCAGCACCACCAGCAGCGGCATCCCGATCAGGCGCATCAGGACGCCCACTGCCACGAGGGTCTTGGTTTCCATCGCCCGCCCGACGCTCAGCCCCGCGCCTACCGCAAGCAGCGCCAGCCCCAGCCCGCCATCGCCGATGATGTCGATCGCGCCATAGATGAAATCGGGCACGCCGGTGATGTTCAGCGCGAAGCCGATGACGCAGGCGACGATCAGCGGATTGCTGGCGATCTTGAGAATGACGGTGGTCCAGTCCGGCGTCGCTTCCGCTTCCCCGAAGATGGTCAGAACCGCAACGTTGAGAATGTTGATGAGCGGGACCATGACGCCGATGGCGATGCCGCTGAGCGCGACGCCCTCATCGCCGTAGAGCGAGCCGACGATCGCCAGCGCCATGAAGCCGTGAAACCGTGTCGCGCCCTGGAAGATGCTGGTGAAGGTCGGCCCGGAAATGCCGAAGCGGCGCGCTGTGACCGGCTGCAACAGCAGCAGCAGGAGCGCCATGCCGATGACGCCGCCAGTGATGGCGATGGCGAAGTCGGTGATCGGGATCGCCCCGAGATCGGCCCGCGCCAGCGTGCGGATAATCAGGAACGGCATCAGGATGTAGAAGCAGACATGCTCGACCACCGGCCACATGTCGTCGGGCACGAGCCTGACCTGCTTGACGAGATAGCCGGTGATGATGATGAGGAAGATCGGCGCGATGGCGTTGAGCGTGGTGAGCATGGGCGCCTTTATGCCCGGCGCGACGCCCTGCGCCAAGCCTTTGAGCGCATACCAGCTTCCGCACTCAGAGATTTCGCAGCCGGTCGAGCGCTCCCTGGAGTATGTAGGCAGCGGCGACCTTGTCGATGGTTTCGGCGCGGCGCTTGCGCGATGTGTCCGCTTCGATGAGCGCGCGCTCGGCCGCGACGGTGGACAGGCGCTCGTCCCAGAGCAGGACCGGCAGATCGGTCGCGGCGGCCAGGTTGCGCGCATAGGCGCGGGCCGACTGCGCGCGCGGCCCTTCCGAGCCGTCCATGTTCAGCGGCAGGCCGATCACGATGCCACCGACGCTGTAATACGCGATGATCTCGCTCAGCCGGGCGAGGTCGTCGCGGAATTTGGTGCGCTTGATGGTTTCCAGCGAGGAGGCCACGCTGCGGTTCACGTCCGACACGGCCACGCCGATGGTTTTCGTGCCAAGGTCCAGCCCGATCAGCCGCGCCCCGTCCGGCAGCGCGGCGTGGAACGCCTCGACGGTCATGGCATTGGTATTGGCGTTGGCGCTGGACATGGGCGCGTCTCCGTGCGCCCCCCGCATGTTGAGACGTCACATATGCCTCTTATACTGCGCCGCGCAGCGATCCTCGCGCAACCGGCCAAATACGCAAATGGAGGCCCACCATGAAACTTACCTGGCTCGGACATTCCGCATTCCGCCTGGAGACAGGCTCCAGCGTCATCCTCATCGACCCGTTCCTGTCCGGCAACGACAAGTTCACCGGATCGGTGGACGAGGCCGCTCAGGGCTGCACCCATGTCGTGCTCACCCACGGCCATGACGATCACACCGGCGACGCGCTCGACATCTGCAAGAAGACCGGCGCAAAGCTGGTCGCGGTCTATGAACTGGCGCTCTACATGAACGCCAAGGGCATCGAGAACATCGACCCGGCCAACCCCGGCGGCACGCTGTCCCAGGACGGCTTCGACGTGTCCTTCGTCAAGGCGTTCCACTCCTCCAGCACCATGATCGACGGCAAGCCGGTCTATCTGGGCGCGGCCTGCGGCGTGGTCATCCGCGCGGAGGGCGAGAGCGTCTACCACATGGGCGATACCGAGATTTTCAGCGACATGGCGCTCATTCACGAGGTGTTCGCCCCGACGGTCGGCCTCGTGCCGATCGGCGACCGCTTCACGATGGGCGCGAAGACCGCGGCGACGGCCTGCAAGCGGTATTTCGACTTCAAGACCATCGTGCCGATCCATTACGGGACCTTCCCGATCATCGACCCCGATCCGTCGAAATTCCTGTCCGAGATGGAGGGGCATAACGTGGTCATGCCGGAGATCGGCGGCGACGTGGCGCTGTAGCGGCCGGGCGGGCCGGCGCGGCCGCGCCGGTCCGGGTTGAATCGCGCCAACGCCGAGCGGGGCGTATCGGGGGAAGGGGTCGCCGTCATGGCGGCCCCTTCATGATTCCGGGCTGGCCGAGGCCGTTGCGGGGGAGCGCCCGTTCCCGGCGGCGGCTGTTGCGTGTCCCGCGTTCGGCCGTGATCAGCGGCCCATCTTCCCCCGGTTCAATCTTGCGTTGCAGAAAAAGCACGCCTCGCGCCAAAATGGCGCTGATTCTCTTGTGCGAGGGCTACACGCCCGGATTGCAGCAGCTTTCTGACTTCCCCCAAAAAGAGCATTATCGTAAAACACAACCTGTGCGGGCATGGCTGTGCTCCTCAACAGCGTGGCGAAAGCCCGTCCGTAAGGAGGCTGAACCCGCCGTGCGATCGGCAGATGGTTTGCAAACGCGCGCTTCCTGCAGCGCGCACGAAAACAGGAGATGTGAAATGGCGTTCTTGGAATGGCTTTGCAGCAAGAGGGCCGTGGCGCTGGCCGCGGCCGCGGCGGTGGCGCTTGGTGTCGGGATGGTCGCGACGCCGGATGAGGCGGCGGCGCAGTGTACGATCATCAACGAGGACAGCAACACGGACGTCGATACGTTTGAGGACCTGCGCACTGACACGCTCACCTTTCCCGATGAAGATGACGTTGCGGTCGACTGTACGGATTCGATCACGACCGACGACATTGTCAACGGCACCATTGACGGAGAGGATATTGGCAACGGTGAAGTCGACACGCTGCAACTGGCTGATGACGCTGTCGAGCAGGACAAGATCGCGGATGATGCGGTCGGCAGCGCTCAGATTCAGGAAAATGCCGTGACTGCCTCGGAACTGGCGGATGATTCCGTGGACACCGCGGCGATCCAGGATAGCGCAGTGACGACCGAGAAGATCGCCGATGACGCGGTCACCTGGGACAAGCTGGCCCCAGGCGTGCGCAATCGCATCGACGAAAACTCCGAGGGCGTCGCCATCGCTCTGGCCCTGCAGAACCCGGACCTCGTCGGCAACGAGACCTTCGGCCTCTCGGTGAACTGGGGCGGATTTGAAAGCTCCAACGCGCTCGGCATCGCCGCGACAGGCGTTCTCGGTACCGACGTCTTCGGCGCTGGAGACCGTCTCGCAATCGCCGGCGGCGTCGGCTTCGGCTTCGATGAAGATACCGTCGGAGGCCGCGTCGGCGCGCAACTCTCCTGGTAGCTTGCAGCGGGGTGTTGCCAGGAAAGGGGCCGTCCGCGTGGCGGCCCCGCTTTCGTTCCACCGCCGGAAGGTCGTCCCGTCATGGTATCTCGTTCCGTCATTGCGGCGCTGCTTGTCGGCCTGTCGCCCGCGTTCTTGACGCCCGGCACGCCCGCCCTCGCGCAAGAACAGCCGGCAAACGCAAAGGCGCGCAAGCCCGCTATACAGTCGGACGCCGATGCGCGGCGCGTCGTCCGGCTCGTGCGCGAAACCTTCGCCGCCGTCCATCAGGCCAATATTTCCGGCAACTATGCGGTCTTCCGCGATCTGGCCGCGCCGTCGCTGCGCTCGTCGATGTCGCTGCTCGACCTCGCCAACTACTTCGCGCCGCTGCGCAAGCAAAAGGCCGATCTCGGCCGCGCGCTGATGACGCTGCCGAAATTCCCCGAGAAACCCGTCATCCTCCGCGAGAAATTCCTCGTGCTGAAAGGCTACATCCCCGGCGAACCGCGCATCGCCTTCAATTTCACCTATCAGCGCGGGGGCGGCCGCTGGCGCTTTGTCAACATCGCCATCAAGCCGGTGGCGGCGAAGGAGTCTGCATCCGCGCGCGGCGGCCAAAAGGCCGCGGAGCCGAAACGCGCCGCCTCCCGGACCCACGCCCCGCCCGCGCCGGCCAAACGGCCCGCCGCGCAACCGCAGACCACGGCCCCACCCGCCACAAGCGCCTTGAGGAGCACGACCATCGCCAAGACGCCCGCCTCTCCCGAAAGCCCGGAGACGGATGACTGGCCGATGAGGTTTTGGTATTCGCTCCCCTTCAGCGGCGGTCGTTGAGCTTGTCGCGCTCGCGGCCCGCCGCGTATCCGCCGCCCAGCGCATGGCCCGTGTTGCGCTTTCGCGCGGGGAACGCTAAGACAGGCCAAACGGCCCGCTCCGCCGGGCGAAACGCTTTTTTCACAAACCGGACCAGACAGCCAATGGAGATCGATGAGGCCACGGTGCGCCATATCGCCCGGTTGGCGCGCATAAAGATTGGCGAGGCCGAAGCCGCCAGCCTGCAGCGCGAACTGACGGCGATACTCGACTGGGTGGACCAGCTCGGCGAGGTCGACACCGAAAACGTCGCGCCGCTGACGCGCATCGGCGATCTGACCTTGCCCTGGCGCGCCGACGAGGTGACAGCGGGCGGCTGCCAGGACGACATTCTCCGCAACGCGCCGATGACCGAGGACGGCTTCTTCGTCGTGCCAAAGGTCGTGGAGTAGGTATGCCCAAAGCGAAGACCACGAATCCCACCGACCTGACGCTGAGCGAGGCGCGCGATGCGCTGCAGGCGAAATCGCTGAGTTCGGTCGAGCTGACGCGCGCGCATCTGGAGGCCATCGCGGCGGGCAACGAGCAGCTGAACGCTTTCATCGACGTGACGCTGGAAAAGGCGCTGGCGATGGCCGAGCAGTCGGATGCGCGGATCGCGCGCGGCGAGGCCGGCCCCCTCGAAGGCCTGCCGCTCGGCATCAAGGACCTGTTCTGCACCCGCGACGTTCACTCGACCGCTTGCTCGAATATCCTGAACGGCTTTCAGCCGCCCTACGAATCCACCGTCACGCAGAAGCTTTGGGATGCCGGCGCGGTGATGCTCGGCAAGCTCAACATGGACGAGTTCGCCATGGGCTCGTCGAACGAAAGCAGCGCGCGCGGCCCCTGCGTCAACCCGTGGCGCGCCAAGGGCAAGCGCAAGAAGCTGGTGCCGGGCGGCTCCTCCGGCGGCTCGGCGGCGGCGGTGGCGGCGCGGTTCTGCCTCGGTGCGACGGCCTCGGACACCGGCGGCTCGATCCGTCAGCCCGCCGCGCTCACCGGCACGGTGGGCGTGAAGCCAACCTACGGTCGCTGTTCGCGCTGGGGCATGGTCGCGTTCGCCTCCTCTCTCGATCAGGCCGGCGTAATCGCACGCAGCGTTCGCGACAGCGCAATCCTCTTGCGCGAGATCTGCGGACACGACCCCAAGGATTCGACCAGCGCGCCGGCCGATGTGCCGGATTTCGAGGCCGCGCTTGGCGGGCCGGTCAAGGGGCTGAAGGTCGGCATTCCGGGGGAATACCGAATTGAGGGCATGTCGGAAGAGATCGTGGCGCTGTGGGATCAGGGCATCGAATGGCTCCGCGGCGCGGGCGCGGAGATCAGGGAGGTCAGCCTGCCGCACACGCGCTATGCGCTGCCCGCGTATTACATCATCGCCCCTGCGGAGGCGTCTTCCAACCTCGCGCGCTACGACGGCGTGCGCTACGGTCGGCGCGTGGACGGCCACGATCTCATCGACATGTATGAGCGCACGCGCGCGGAAGGGTTCGGCGCGGAGGTCAAGCGCCGCGTGCTGATCGGCACCTACGTGCTCTCGGCGGGGTATTACGACGCTTACTACCTCAAGGCGCAGAAGGTGCGCACGCTCATCAAGCAGGACTTCGACAACGCCTTCGAGGATGTGGACGTGCTGTTGACTCCGACCACGCCAGGACCGGCGTTCGCCCTGAAGGAGAAGCAGGCCGATCCGCTGGAGATGTATCTGAACGACATCTTCACGGTGCCGATCAACATGGCAGGGCTGCCCGGTCTGTCGGTGCCCGCCGGGCTGACGGAAAGCGGACTGCCTCTGGGGCTGCAGCTCATCGGCCGGGCTTTCGACGAGGCGACGATGCTGCGCGCGGGACAGGTGATCGAGGACGCGGCGGGCACATCGCCCGCGCCGCGCAACTGGTGGGCCAAGGCGAAATCCTGACAGGCTTCAGCGCGGCAACGAGCGGACAAGGGCAACGGCAATGAGCGCCAGACGGCCGGAAGACTGCACGGACATGGACCAGGTGCGCGCCGAGATCGACCGGATCGACAACGCGCTCGTGGATCTCATCGCAGAGCGCTTCAGCTACGTCGACCGCGCCTGGCAGTTCAAATCCCGCCCGGAAGAGGCGACCGTGCCGTGGCGTATCCAGGAGGTCATCGACAAGGTCGAGGCGCGCGCCCGCGAGCGCGGCCTGCCGCCCGAACTGGCGGAAGCGTTATGGCGTCAGATGATCGGCTGGTTCATCCAGTACGAGGAACAACGCCTAAGGCGAGAACGCGGCGACCCCGAGTGAGAACTCGCGCAACGGCCGCAGAGGAGCAGGGCGAATGGAACAGCGCAGCATCTGGCCGGCCGCCGCGGTCCACATCCTCACAGCGACAGGCGCGGTTTTCGGCTTCCTCGCGCTGACGGCGACGGCGCGCGGCGCATACGAGACGGCGTTTCTCTGGCTCGGCGCGGCGCTTCTGGTCGATGGTCTGGACGGCCCGCTGGCGCGGTATTTCTACGTGAAGCAGACGCTGCCGCGCATCTGCGGCGAGACGCTTGATGTCGTCATCGACTATCTCACCTATGTCGTCGTCCCGGCCTTCATGCTTTACGAGGCCGCGCTGGTGCCGGAAGGCTTCGCGGGCATCGCCGCCGGGGCGATCGTGCTGACCTCGCTTTTTCACTTTGCCGACAACGACAGCAAGACCGGGGATGGCTTCTTCGTCGGTTTCCCGGCGCTGTGGAACTTGTTCGCGCTCTATGCATTCGTGCTGGAGCCCGCGCCGGAAGTGGTGCTGGCGGGGGTCGCGCTACTGTCTGTGCTTACCTTCGTTCCGCTCAAGTGGGGCCACCCCGTGAGGGTCCGGGCCTATCGCTGGCTGACGCTCTCTGTCACCGCGGTCTGGTCCATCGCGGCGATTGTTGCGTTGCTGCGCGGCTTCCCCGGCGATATGACGACGCAGTTCATTTTCGTGGCAGCGGCCATTTATTACATCGCGCTGAGCTTGAGCCGCTCAGCCGGCCTCGCAGCGGTCGAGGAAAGTCAGTAACGCGGCATGGCGCTCCGCGCGCCGCTCATTTTTCACCGCCCGACCCGTGAAAGGGGCACTCATGTTTGAAATTCTCTCCGATACGAACCTTTGGGCCAGCCTGCTTGCCTTGACCGCGATGGAGATCGTGCTCGGGATAGACAACCTCGTTTTCATTTCCGTGCTGGCCTCGCGTCTGCCCGAGCATCAGCAAGCAAAAGCCCGCGCGATCGGTCTGGGCATGGCGCTGGTCTTCCGCATCATCATGCTGTTCGGCCTGACCTACATGATCGCGCTGCGCGAGCCGGAGTTTGTAGTCTTTGGCCACGAGATTTCCTGGCGCGACATCATCCTGCTGGGCGGCGGGCTGTTTCTGCTGGCCAAGGCAACGCTGGAAATTCACAGCGAGATCGAGGGCCACAAAAGCGAGGGCGGCGCGATGTTTTCCGGGTTTTTCGCCGTCATAGCGCAGATCGCCGTGATCGACATGGTGTTCTCGGTGGATTCGATCATCACCGCCATCGGCATGACCGACTATATCGGCGTGATGATTACCGCGGTGACGATCGCGATTGCCGTGATGTTCGTCGCGGCGGAACCGGCCACGGCCTTCATTGAGCGGCATCCGACAACCAAGATGCTGGCGCTCAGCTTCCTCATGCTCATCGGCGTGCTGCTGATTGCCGATGGACTGGGCTTTCATGTTCCGCGCGGTTACGTTTACTTCGCGATGGGCTTCGCAGCGCTCGTGGAAGTGCTCAACGTGCTGGCCCGGCGGACGCGGCGGTCCCGGCGCGGGCGCTCGGCTTGAGGCGGTCGTGGAGCGGATTTGATAGTTGAGTCCGGCTTGCTGCCGGGCTCCAATTCAAATGCCAAACTCAAGAGCCCGGCGAGATTCGGGTAAGATGCTGGCGGCGCAGCGCCTGCGCGATCTCGTCCATGATCGCGTGGGCCGCTGCCGGCGGGTCATCGGCGGCGGTGATCGGCCGGCCAATCACGAGCTTGTCGGCTCCGGCGGCAATGGCCTCGCCCGGCGTGGCGGTGCGGGCCTGATCGCCTTTTTCCGCTCCGGCTGGGCGCACGCCGGGCGTAACGATTTCAACCTGTTTGCCGAATGTCTCGCGTAAGGCGGGCGCCTCCTGCGGCGAGGCGATGACGCCGTCCAGCCCGGCCTCCAGCGCCAGCCGCGCACGATGCCGCACCATCTCGCGTGGCGAGCGGGTCACGCCCTGCTCGTTCAGGTCGCGGAAGTCGAGATTGGTCATCACCGTCACGCCGAGCAGGCGCAAGCCGCTGTCACCGCGTCCGCGCACGGCCGCCGTCAGGGTCTTGGCGTCTGTCGCATGAACGGTGAGGTAGCGCGCGCCGAGCGCGGCGATTTGCGCGGTGGCGCGCTCAACCGTGTTGCCGATGTCGAGCAGCTTGGCGTCGAGGAAGATGTCATGCCCCGCGGCGGCCAGCTCGCGGGTTAGATCGACGCCGCCGGCGTAGATTAGCTCCAGCCCAATCTTGAAACTGGTGATCGGCGGGCTGAGCCGCTCGACCAGCGCCCGCGCGGCGTCCACTGACGGCAGATCCAGCGCCACAAAGATGCGCTTTGCCGCCTCGACGCGCGCTTGTGCGTCAGTGGTCTCTGGTGTGGACATGATCGCGCCCTCGGGCCGGCCCTAGCCGGTGTCCCCGACTCGCTCCCAGAATGCCTTGACGCGCGAGAGGAAACCGCTCGCCTCGGGGCTGGTCTTTTGCGTCGAGGCCTTGGAGAATTCGCGCAGCAGCTCTTTCTGCTTGCGCGTCAAGTTCTTGGGCGTTTCCACCTCCACCTGCACGTAGAGGTCGCCTGTCGCCTTGGAGCGCAGCACCGGCATGCCCTCGCCGTGGACGCGGAATTCGTGGCCGGACTGCGTGCCTTCCGGGATGCGGACGGTCTTGCTCTCGCCGCTGATGGTCGGCACCTCGATCTGTCCGCCAAGCGCTGCCGTGGTCATCTGGATCGGCACCCGGCAGAACAGGTCCGCGCCGTCGCGCTGAAACAACTCGTGCGGCTCGATCGACAGGAAGATGTAGAGATCGCCGGGTGGTCCGCCGCGCAAGCCCGCCTCGCCTTCGCCGGCCAGGCGGATGCGCGTGCCGTCTTCCACGCCCGGCGGGATTTCAACCGAAAGCGTGCGCTCGCGCGTCTGCCGGCCCGAGCCGGCGCAATCGGTGCATGGGTTTTCGACCACCTCGCCCGCGCCGTGACAGGCCGGGCATGTCCGCTCGATGGTGAAGAAGCCCTGACTGGCGCGCACCCGCCCGATGCCGCCGCAAGTGCCGCACGCGCTTGGCTGCGCGCCGCCGGCCGCGCCCGTGCCGGAGCAGCTCTCGCACGCCAGCGAGGTCGGCACGCGAATTTCCGCGCGGTTTCCAAAAAAGGCGTCGGCTAGCGTTATCTCCATGTTATAGCGGAGGTCGCCCCCGCGCTCGCGCCCGCGCCGCCGCCGCGTCTGGCGTCCGCCCATGAACTCGCCGAACAGGTCGTCGAAAATGTCCGACATGGAGGCGGAGAAGTCCGTGCCGAAGCCGTGCGGCCCGGCAGCGCTGCCGTCAAAGGCCGCGTGCCCAAAGCGGTCGTATGCGGCGCGCTTCTGCGGGTCGCTCAGAACATCATAGGCTTCGTTGATTTCGACGAAGCGGCGCTCCGCTTCGGGGTCGTCCGGATTGTGGTCCGGGTGATGCGCCTTGGCCTGCCGGCGGAACGCCTTCTTGAGCTCATCGTCAGTCGCTCCGCGCGCAACGCCCAAAACCTTGTAGTAGCAGCGCTTTTCCATCAAGACGCACTCTTTCGTTAGCTCGTTTCGTGGCCCGCCCCGGTCTTGTGAAGGATGGCGTTCAGCTTGGTTCGCGTGTGCAAACGATAACCATGTTCGCGGCCAAGGTCGATAACCGGCGCGTGGGCTTCTTTTCCCACTTCCACGACGATCCAGCGGGGCCACTGCGCCGCCGGGGCGTGTGCGAAGAACGCACTGAGCACATCGTAATCCAGCCCTTCCAGATCGACCTTCATCGCGTCAATCCGGTCTATCTGCTTTTGCGCGCACAGCATGTGTAGCGGCACGACGGCGACGCTTTCCGTGCTCTCTTCTGCGCCAAGCGCGATGCGGTGCTGGCCGCGGTTGTCCGCATGGCCAATGATCTGCCCGCGCCCCTCGCTCGCGCCGACTGCGCACTGGACCGGCGTTGCGTCCCCGGCCGACGACAGCGTCAGGTTCATTGTAAGCCGCGCGTAAGTCTCCGGGTCAGGTTCGACCGCGAGGGCTTCTAGCGGCCGGCCTAGTCGCCGCGCCTCCGAGACCATCCAGAGCGTGTACAGGCCGACATTCGCGCCAAGATCGATGAACACGAACGGTTCCGTCTCAGTCTGGGCCAGCGCCGTGCTGAGCGCCTGCCGCTCCGGCCAGTCATATAACTGCGAAGCGGCAAACACGCGCTTTTCGCAAAGACTGGTGCTCGGATAGAGGCGCGCGCGAACGGCCGGGAATACTTCAATGTCGTAGGGTTCGCTGGCCCCCGCGGTAACGATGCGCCGCAGCAGCGAACGCATCCGCCGGCCGAAGCCGTTGCGTGGGAGCCAGCAAGCAAGCCGACGCAAATTCTCCCGCCAAGGCGGGAGGGCAAAGCGTCCAAACGGGATGTCCGGCGAGTTCGTTGTCATGGCGGCTCAGCTGCCCCATCCTGGGCGAAACGCGAAAGCGGCGCGACCGTGGGCCGCGCCGCTGTTTCGGGGCGTCAAGCCCGCTTCTTCTTCTCGTCGTCGTCGACTTCCTCGAAGTCGGCGTCCACCACGCCTTCGCCCTCGCCAGAGGGCTGCTCGGCGCCGCCAGCGGCACCGCCTTCGTCCTGCTCTGAGGACTGTTTATACATCGCTTCGCCCAGCTTCATGGACACTTGCGCCAGAGACTGGGTCTTTGCCTCGATGGCATCCTTATCGTCGCCTTCAAGCGCGGTGCGCAGTTCGGACACGGCGCTCTCGACCGCCGTCTTGTCCTCCGCGCCGACCTTGTCGCCGAGGTCGGACAGGCTCTTCTCGGTCGAGTGGATGAGCGCCTCGGCCTGGTTCTTCGCGTCGATCAGTTCGCGGCGCTTCTTGTCTTCTTCCGCGTGAGACTCGGCATCCTTGACCATCTTCTCAATTTCGTCCTCCGTCAGGCCGCCGGAGGCCTGGATGCGGATCGACTGCTCCTTGTTGGTCGCCTTGTCCTTCGCCGAGACGTTCACGATGCCGTTGGCGTCAATGTCGAAGGTGACCTCGATCTGCGGCACGCCGCGCGGCGCGGGCGGAATGCCCACAAGGTCGAACTGGCCGAGCATCTTGTTGTCCGCCGCCATCTCGCGCTCGCCCTGGTAGACGCGGATCGTAACGGCATTCTGATTGTCCTCGGCCGTGGAGAACACCTGACTCTTCTTGGTGGGGATCGTCGTGTTCCGGTCGATCAGACGGGTGAACACGCCGCCCAGCGTCTCGATGCCCAGGGACAGCGGCGTCACGTCGAGCAGTAGCACATCCTTGACGTCGCCCTGCAGCACGCCCGCCTGAATCGCCGCGCCGATCGCCACGACCTCGTCCGGGTTCACGCCCTTGTGCGGCTCCTTGCCGAAGAACGACTTCACCGTCTCCTGGACCTTCGGCATACGGGTCATGCCGCCGACGAGAACCACCTCGTCGATCTCGCCCGGCTTCACGCCGGCATCCTTGAGCGCGGCCTCGCACGGGCCGATAGTGCGCTGGATGAGGTCATCGACAAGGCTCTCCAGTTTGGCTCGCGTGACCTTCATGGTCAGGTGCTTCGGGCCGGACTGGTCGGCGGTGATGAACGGCAGGTTGATCTCGGTCTGCTGGGTCGATGACAGCTCGACCTTGGCTTTCTCCGCAGCCTCTTTCAGGCGCTGGAGGGCCAGCCGGTCATTGCGCAGGTCGATGCCGTTCTCGCGCTTGAACTCATCCGCGAGATAGTCGACCAGCCGCATGTCGAAGTCCTCGCCGCCGAGGAAGGTGTCCCCGTTGGTCGATTTCACCTCGAACACCCCGTCGCCGATTTCCAGCACGGAGATGTCGAAGGTGCCGCCGCCAAGGTCGTACACCGCGATGCGCTCGCCGTCCTTTTTGTCAAGGCCGTAAGCGAGCGATGCGGCGGTCGGCTCGTTGATGATGCGCAGAACTTCCAGCCCGGCGATCTTGCCCGCGTCCTTGGTGGCCTGGCGCTGGGCGTCGTTGAAGTAGGCCGGCACGGTGATGACCGCCTTCTCGACCTTCTCGCCGAGGTAACTTTCGGCGGTTTCCTTCATCTTGCGGAGGATGAACGCCGAAATCTGCGACGGGGAGTATTTCTTGCCGTGAGCCTCGACCCAGGCATCGCCATTGTCGGCCTTGACGATCTGGTAGGGAACGAGCTTCTGGTCCTTCGCCACCGTCGGGTCGTCGAAGCGCCGCCCGATCAGGCGCTTGATCGCGAAGAAGGTGTTTTCCGGGTTCGTCACCGCCTGGCGCTTGGCTGGAACGCCAACAATCGTCTCGCCCTCTTCGGTGAAAGCCACCATCGACGGCGTCGTGCGCGATCCTTCCGCGTTTTCGATGACTTTCGGGTTCTTACCCTCCATAACGGCCACGCACGAATTTGTGGTGCCGAGATCGATGCCAATAACTTTCGACATGCTCATCAACCCTTATCGTTCTCTGAGATCCAGCGAATCGCCGGGCCCTTGCGCCGTTATGCCAGCTCTGCGGCGCCCGGCTCGACGCCAAAGCCGCTGCAGCAGCCGACCCCGGCGTCACCCTACACGATTCCAACTCGCCCGACTTTGCCGCGATATATATGCCGGGCCAAACTATGCTGCAAGCCGCCTGATTTTGTTGTCCCGGACGTTCCTGGGGACAATACTCAGCGGCCGTCAGTTAAAATTCAATGCCGGGAAGTTAGTGACGACCAATGAGTACGGCTTTGCCGATCGATCACAGAGTTGGGTACCTGGACGCGGCGGCACAAGCACGTCTGCTGCGCGCGATCCGGGAGATTGTGGCCGAAGCGCCACTCTTCGTGCCGCGGATGCCACGCACGGGACGGCCATTCTCGGTGCGGATGACAAATTGCGGGACGCTTGGCTGGCTGGCGGACAAGGAGGGCGGCTATCGCTACGAGCCTGCCCACCCCGATACGGGACAGCCGTGGCCGCCGATTCCGCTGATGCTGCTGGACATCTGGGCGGATATGGGCGGGGGCGCGCCGCCGGAGGCCTGCCTGATCAACTACTATGCGCAGGGTGCGAAGATGGGGCTGCACCAGGACCGGGACGAGGAGGATTTCTCCGCGCCAATCGTGTCGGTGTCGCTGGGCGACACAGGGGTCTTCCGCGTCGGGGGAAAGACGCGCAAGGGGCCGACGCAGCGGTTCGAACTGGCTTCAGGGGACGTGTTGGCGATGCGCGGCGAGGCGCGGCTCGCCTATCACGGCATCGACCGCATCATCGCCGGATCGAGCGACCTGCTGCCCGAAGGCGGTCGCATCAACATCACCATGCGCCGCGTGCATGAGCCCGAGCGTTGAGGCGCTGCCTCATGCCTTCCGGTGCGCCGGCTCGGTCTCGTAGTCCTTTTCCGTCTCGGCGTTGATGACCGGCTCGTTCAGACGCGATGATCCGCGTGGCTGGGCGGATGCGCTCTCGTCCTTCGCAGCCTCGGAGCCGGGCTGCTCCCCGCTGGCCCCGGCGGACGCCTCGCCGGCCTGGGCCTGGTCCGCGCGCTGTTCGGCAGCCGGGTTCCCGCTCTCCGCGGAGGACGGCTCATCTGGCTTGTCCTCGCCGCCGGACGCCGCCGGCGCGGCCTTTGAAACGCCGACGAGCGCCGGACGAAGCACGCGATCCTCAAGCAGATAGCCGGGCTGAACGACCTGCATCACCATCCCGCTCGGCATGTCGGCGGTCGGGATCTCGAACATCGCCTGATGATAATTCGGATCGAACTTCTCGCCCTCCGGGTTGAGTCTTGCGATGCCGTGGCGCTCCATGGCCTTGTGCAACTCGCGCTCGGTCACCTCGATGCCTTCGAGGAAGGTCTTGAGCGCCTGGTCATTCGCCGCGGCGTCCTTCGGCACGGCGTCGATGGCGCGCTGGATATTGTCGGCGATGCCGAGCACCTCGCGCGCGAAGTTGGCGATTGCGTAGCGGGCGGTGTCCGCCTTCTCGCGCTCCATGCGCTTGCGCAGGTTTTCCTGTTCGGCAATGGCGCGCTTGAGGCGCTCTTCAAGCTGCTTGATGCGCTCGTCGGGCGAACCGGCTTGCTCGGCGGCTTCAGCGGCTTGCGCTTTGGCCTCGCTTGCAGCCGCCTGTTCCGCGGCGGAGGCCGTGCTCCCGGCTTTCGACTCCGCATCATCGCGCGCGGTCTGATTCCCGTCCTCGCGCACCTGCCCGGTTTCAGTCGTCCTGTCTGGTTTCTTCTCGTTGCTCATCGCTTTCGGATCTCTCGTGGAGTTTGATCGGTTTTCAGACCCGGCCGATCGTGTCTTGGCTTTGTTTCGGCCGGTCGCGGCGTTCAAGTCAACAGCCGTCCGACAAGTTTGGCGGTGTAGTCCACCACGGGAATGACCCGCGCATAGTTGAGCCGTGTCGGCCCGATAACGCCAAGCACGCCGACAATGTTCCGGTCGTTGTCCCGGAACGGCGCGACAATCACCGACGAGCCGGACAGCGAGAACAGCTGGTTTTCAGAGCCGATGAAGATACGCACGCCCTCGGCCTCGTCAGCCAGGTCGATCAACCGGACCAGCTCCTTCTTGGATTCCAGGTCCTCGAACAACAGCCGGATACGCTCCAGTTCCTCGATCGCCTTCAGGTCTTCCAGCAAGTGCGCCCGGCCGCGCACGATCAGGCTCTTGGTCTCCTCGCGCCCGCCGGACCATTCCGCCAGGCCTGCCTCGATCAGCCCCTTGGTCAACTCGTCGAGCAGGTCGCGCTTTTCCTGCAACTCCTGATTGATGCGCTCTTTCGCCTCGTGCAGCGTCAACCCGCGGATGCGCGCGTTCAGATAATTGCCGGCCTCGACCAGCGCCGACGGCGGCAGACCCGCCGGCAGGTCCACCACACGGTTCTCGACCGCGCCGTCCTCGCCGACGAGCACCAGCAGCGCCCGGCTGTTGTCCAGATTGACGAATTCGATGTGCTTGATGCGGTTAATCTGCTTTTCCGCGACCACGAGGCCGGCGCAGCGCGACAGGCCAGAGAGCATCCCGCTGGCCTCGGACAGGACCTCATCCACGCCTTGGCGCGCGTGCTCGGCGGTCATCTGGCGCTGGATATGCTCGCGCTCGCGCACGCTCAGATCGCCGATCTCCAGCAGGCAATCCACGAACATCCGCAGACCCGCATGGGTGGGCATCCGCCCCGCGCTCGCGTGCGGCGCGTAGATCAGCCCCATCGCTTCCAGGTCCGCCATGACGTTGCGCACCGAAGCCGGCGACAGCGTCATGGGCAGCTGCCGGCTCAGGTTGCGGGAGCCGACGGGCGCGCCCGTCTCAAGATAGGTCTCGACGATTTGCCTGAAGATTTCGCGCGAGCGCTCGTTCAGCTCTTTCAAGCCGCCCAGAGGTTCGGTCATCTGTTCCACCGAAACGAAAAAACCAGCACCTCGTTTGTTTGCCGCAGAACGCCTCTGACAGTGGCAATAACATAGGCGCGGTGCGGCAGAGCGTCAATTCGGCCCGGACGGGCGGCCACAGCGTCATGAGACTGCCAATGCGGGGGGTTTTTTGGCTTCCAGCCTTGCACAAAAGCGGTTTGCGCGGCCGCGGCGATGAGCTAGGGTGCGCGCCATTCTCAAGCGCAGAATGAGCGAAAAGAGGTGGAGATGACGGATCGAACGGGAGCAGACCGATGAGACCGTCCGGGCGTGAAGCCGATGCGTTGCGGCGGGTGAGTTTCGAGCGCGCGGTGTCGCGCCATGCCGAGGGCTCGTGCCTGGTGAAGTTCGGGCACACGCATGTGCTGTGCACCGCCTCGATCGAGGAGCGCACGCCGCCCTGGCTCAAGGGTCAGGGCAAGGGCTGGGTGACGGCGGAATACGGAATGCTGCCCCGCGCCACCACCGAGCGCACGCGCCGTGAGGCGGCCAACGGCAAGCAGTCTGGCCGGACGCAGGAAATCCAGCGGCTTATTGGCCGGTCGCTGCGTGCCGTGATGGACCTGACCGCGCTGGGCGAGCGGCAAATCCTGGTTGATTGCGACGTGCTGCAGGCCGATGGCGGCACGCGCACCGCCGCGATCACCGGCGCGTGGGTGGCGCTGAAGGATGCCGTCGACTGGATGCAGGCGCGCGATATGCTGAAAGCCAATCCGCTGAGCGACCAGGTTGCGGCTGTGTCATGCGGGCTTTATGGCGGCGAAGCGGTTCTCGATCTGGACTACGAAGAGGACTCCGAGGCCGACGCCGACGCCAATTTCGTCATGACCGGCGCGGGCGGTATCGTGGAAATCCAGTGCACCGCGGAGACCAGCGCCTTCAGCGAGGACGACTTCGCCAAGCTGATGGGGCTGGCGAAAAAAGGCATCAACGAGTTGATCGAACTGCAGAAGATGGCGGTTGCCTGATGAGCGAGGCGAGCGCGGCCCGCAAGCTGGTGATCGCCAGCCACAACCCCGGCAAGGTGCGCGAAATCCGCGACCTGCTCAGCCCGCTCGGTTTTGACGTCATCTCGGCGGGCGAGGCCCGCGCGCCGGAGCCGGACGAGACCGGCCACACCTTCGCGCAGAACGCGCTCATCAAGGCGGAAGCCTGCCTGACGGCGACGGGCTTGCCGGCGCTCGCCGATGATTCCGGGCTGGAGGTCGACGCGCTGGGCGGCGCGCCGGGCATCTACGCCGCACGCTGGGCTGGCCCGGACAAGGACTTCCGAGCGGCGATGGAGCGCGTCGAGCGCGAACTGCAACAAGCCGGCGCGACCACGCCGGAAGCGCGCCGGGCCAACTTCGCCTGCGCGCTTGCTCTGGCGGGTGCCGACGACTGCTATCATATCTTCATCGGCCGGGTGTTCGGGCATCTGATCTGGCCGCCGCGCGGCGATCGCGGCTTTGGTTACGATCCGGTCTTTGTGCCGGAGGGGTATGACATCACCTTCGGCGAGATGGACCCGGAAGAGAAACACCGGATTTCGCATCGCGCGGCGGCCTTCGCCAAACTGGTCGCGCATCTGCGCCGCGCCGAAACGACGATATGAGCATGACACAGCCCTTTGACGCGGGCTTCGGCATCTACGTTCACTGGCCCTATTGCGCGGCCAAGTGCCCCTATTGCGATTTCAACTCGCATGTGCCGCGCGGCGCGGTGGACGAGCGGCGCTATGCCGAGGCGATCATCCGCGAGTTGAAGCACTTCGCGGCGCTGACGCCGGGGCGGCGCGCCAACACGATCTTCTTCGGCGGCGGCACTCCGTCGCTCATGCGCCCGGAGACTGTTCGCACGGTGATCGAAGCGGTCGCCGCGCTCTGGCCGCTCGCAGCGGATGCCGAGATCACGCTGGAGGCCAATCCGTCAAGCGTCGAGGCCGCGCGCTTCGCCGGGTATCGCGCGGCGGGCGTCAATCGCGTTTCGCTCGGCGTGCAGTCGCTGCGGGACGGGGCGCTGCGGTTTCTGGGGCGGCTGCATTCGGCGGATCAGGCGCGTGACGCGGTCGCGGTGGCGCAGACGCATTTCGAGCGCGTGTCGATCGATCTGATCTATGCGCGCCCTTGCCAGACCGTCGCGGCATGGCGCGAAGAGCTGCGCGAGGCGCTTGGCCTTGGCGTGCGGCACCTTTCGGCCTACCAGCTTACGATTGAGCCGGGTACGGCCTTTCATCGCCTGCATCAAGCCGGGAAGCTCGATACGCCGCCCGAGGATACGGCGACCGCGCTCTTCGCGGCGACACAGGATATTTGCGCCGAGGCCGGGCTTTCGGCCTATGAGGTCTCCAATCACGCCGCGCCGCGCGAGGAAAGCCTGCACAATCTGATCTACTGGCGCTACGGGGATTATGCCGGCGTGGGGCCGGGCGCGCATGGCCGGATCGGGTTGGCTGACGGCGCGCGCGCGGCGACGGAGACGCTGCGCGATCCGGCTCGCTGGCTCGCGCGAGTCGAAGGTAATGGCCACGGGATCGCGGCTCAGACGAAGCTCGCGCCGCTGGAGCAGGCTGAAGAGATGCTGCTGATGGGATTGCGGTTGGCCGAGGGGGTGTCGCTGGGGCGCCTGCGCGCGCTTGCCGGCCACGACGTCGCGCCCACCGCGCTCGAAGACATGCGCGCGCTCGGCTTGATCGCTCTCGGGGATGAGCGCGTGCGCGTCACGGAGGAGGGTTGGCTGTTGCTCAACCAGATTGCGCTCAAGCTCGCCGATGCTTTGCATCCGCTGGAAACCCGGGAAAGCGCGGCCACCGTCTAGAACTGCGCGCCGGCGAAAGTGCGCGGCGCTTCATCGACGACTTGCGCCCCGAAACGCTGGACCTCCAGGATCGCCAGCCCGCGCTGGGACAGGCCATTGTCCCGCAAGCGGAACAGCCCGTCTACGCCGGAAAAGCCGCTGTCCCGCGTCAGCCGGTCGGCGGCGTAGCGCTTGCCCCTCGATCCGTCCGAAAGCGTCGCCGCAAGGCTCACCGCATCATAAGCCAAGCTCGCCAGGCGCGGCGGCGGATCGCCGTAGGTCTCGACATAGCGCTTGGTGAAGTCCTGCCAGCCACTCGGATCGGCCGCCGGGAACCATGCGCCGCGCAACGGCTTCTCCCGGCCGATGCCGGAGTAGTCCCAGCCGTTGGAGCCGATGATCTGGATCGCTGCGGTATCGACCTCGAAATAGGGCAAGAGCGGCGCGAGCGCGGGCAGCGTGTCCGAACTGCCGGGCATGAACAGCGCATCGAACTGCGGCGGCTGTTCATCGCCCTTCTTGGCCAGCGCGGCGACCTGCTCCACCGGCTTGAGCATACTGTTGGCGTCCGGCTTGTAGGTCTGCAGCGCCACGATCTGCCCGCCGGTATCGCGCACGGCCGTCTCGAATGCCTCCTGCATGATCTGGCCAAACGCATTCTCCGGGATCAGCGCAGCGAAGCGCCGGCGCCCCTGCGTCATCGCGTAGGAGACCATCCGGCGCACTTCGCTGCCCGCAAGGAAGCTCAGCAGGTAGACGCCGTCGCCCGCAACCTTGCGGTTGCTCGAAAAGGCGATGACCGGCACGCCCGCCTTGCGCGCGACCGGGGCCGCGCCTTGCACCGCCTCGGCGAAAAGCGGGCCGATGATCAGTTCCGCGCCTTCCTGCACCGCCTGCTCGGCGGCGGCCTTCGCGCCGTCCGGCGTGCCCTGCGTGTCCTTCGTCATCAACTGAAGCTCGGGGTTCTTGAAGTCGAACAGCGCCAGTTCGCCGGCGCGTTTCATCGCCTCGGCGATCTTGCTCGTGTTGCCATCGGCCGAGAGCGGCAGCAGAACCGCGACCTTTATGGAGGGGCGCTTGCGCGCGGCGTTGCGCTGCGCATCAACCGGTCCGGCGACCTCAGTTTCGGGCATCGAACCGGGGCCGCCCACCGTGCATCCGCCCAGCGCCAGCGCCGCGATGAACAGCGCGAAGAGCGCCCACGGCCGCCTGCGCGATTTGGCAAAAGCATTGGCGGCGGGACGCGGCGCAAGGCCGGCGCTTGAACGGGCGGTGGCTGGCATCAAGTCCCTTGCGGATGCGGTGTTATGGCGTACTGGCCCCTAGAGAGCGGCGCTTGCCGCATGGCGCGGCTGCGCGAATCGCCGTGAACGAGAGCAGAGAGCTATGGCTCCTTTGTGGCGGCAGCGGCGCTGGCGTGACGCGAGGTTTCGCTTCGGCGACAAGGCTATGATACCTGATTTCCATGAGTGCGAATGAGGATAGCGCGGCGCGCGATGCGCGGATTGGCAACCGCGCCGCAAGCCAGCTCGATGCGCTACTGGACCAGCGATTGCCGCCGGGCCTGCACATCGTTGCAACGCCGATCGGCAATCTTGGCGATATCAGCCTTCGCGCGCTCGCCGCGCTGGCCAGCGCCGACCGGTTGCTGTGCGAGGACACCCGGCGCGCGCGCAAGCTGCTGTCGCATTACGGGATCAGGCGGGAACTGCGCGTCTATGAGGAACACAGCGCCGAGCGTATGCGCCCGCAGGTGCTCGAATGGTTGCGCGCGGGCGAGTCCGTCGCGCTTATATCAGATGCCGGTACGCCGCTGATCTCCGATCCGGGCTTCAAGCTCGTGCGCGAGGCGGTTGCGGCCGGCCTGCCGGTGTTCACGGTACCAGGGCCGGTGGCGGCGGTGGCGGCGCTGACGGTCAGCGGGCTGCCAACAGACAGCTTCTTCTTCGCGGGATTTCTGCCGTCGAAGGCGGCCGCGCGGCGCCAGCGGCTGAGCGAGCTGGCGGAAGTCGGCGCAACCCTTGTCTTTTATGAGAGCCCGGCCCGGCTGATGGCCGTCCTGCGCGACGTCGCCGACACGCTGGGCGAGCGGGCTGTGGTCATCGCGCGCGAGCTGACCAAGCGGTTCGAGACCCATTATCGCGGCACGGCAGAGAAGCTGCTCGCGGAGCTGGAAGGCCAAACGCTCAAAGGGGAGATTGTTGTGCTCGTGGAGCCGGCGACGGCGCAAGGCGAGGTGAGTGATGAGCTGATTATGCAACAGGTTGAGCGGGCGATGCTGTCGATGAGCCCGCGAGATGCTGTTCGATGGGTTGCGGATGTGTTAAAAGTTCAACGTAAGCGTGTTTATGATTTGATGGTGGCGCAGGGCAAGAACCATAAATCCTGAGCGGTGGGGACGGTCGGAGCGTTGACGCGACGGGCGCGTTGAGGTGGCCGGTGCGTGGCAACCAGGTTGAGGTTGCCCGCCAGCGGCGACCGATGTGGGGGGTCTCATCGTTCGACGCGTGCGGGCCGTTCGCCAGGGAAGCTTGCCTTTGGATCAAGGCAACGGATGCGCAAACTGCATTTGAGCGAGGTCATGCTTAAGATTGAACGTGAAGGGACAGCCGGTGAGGGGAATGGCGCCAATCATGGCCCAGGACCAGAGGCGAAGCGGCGGAAAGCCGGTTCATCTTACACCAAGGGCGTCGACGCTGAGGCGCTCGCCGCGCGGATCCTCCAGCGCAAGGGGTTTCGTATGCTGGATCGGCGGTACCGGACAGCCGCGGGCGAGCTTGATCTTGTGATGGCGGGGCGCGGGAGGCTCGCCTTCGTGGAGGTCAAACGCCGCGCTTCAAGGGCCGCAGCAGGCGAGTCCATCACGGCGCGGCAGCAAGTGCGCATGACGGGCGCGGCGGAAATCTGGCTTCAGGAGCATCCCGAATACGCCGACCGGGACATTACTTTCGACGCAGTGCTGATCTCTCCGCGAGCGGCCCCTCAACATATCCCCGACGCCTTCAGGCCTGAGGCATAGCGGCGTCTGCCCTCGCGCGGGCAAAGGCATCGCGCTTCAGCGCGGGAAAACGAACGGCGAGCGTCAGCGCGCGCACGATGAACAGGATCATCAGCGCGGCCCACAGCCCGTGATTGCCGAATGACGGAGTGAGCGCAGCCCAGGCGAGCATATAGACCGCAAGACTCACCAGCATCATGTTGCGCATGTCGCGGGTGCGGGTAGCGCCGATGAAGATGCCGTCAAGCTGAAAGCAGGCGACGCCGATGACCGGCGCGACCGCGGCCCAGATGAGGTATTCCCGCGCCACCGCCCGCACCGCCTCGTTGACACTCATGGCGTCAATCACGCTGCCGCCGCCCTGCAAGAACACTGCGCCAACAATGCCGCTCAGCGCCGCCGCCCAGATCGATGAGAGCCGCACCGCCTCGGCGAAGCGCGCCGGGTTGCGCGCGCCGACGGCCTTGCCGGTCAACGCCTCGGTGGCATAGGCGACGCCGTCGAGGAAATAGGCCGAGACTGACAGGAAATGCATCAGGATGGCGTTGGCCGCAAGGATCAGGTCGCTGGCACGTGCGCCCTGCGCGGTGAAGAAAGAGAAGGCGAACAGCAGGCTCAGCGTGCGGATCATGATGTCGCCATTGACGGCGATCATGCGCCGGAGCTTTGCGGCATTGAACACGCGCCAGAGCCGAATCCGCAGGCCGCGCGCCGGGCGCAACGCGACCGCCAGCCCGACAAGCGCTGCGCCCGTCTCCGCGATCAGCGTGCCCGCCGCCACGCCGGCCACACCCCAGCCGAAGCCGAGCACGAAAAGCGAATCGAGACCGATATTCGTGAGGTTGAGCAGCAGTTGCAGCCGGAACGCCATGCCCGCGCGGCCCAGCCCGATGAACCAGCCCACCAGCGCGTAGTTCGCCAGCGCCGCCGGCGCGCTCCAGATGCGGATGGCGAAATAGGCGCGCGCGGCTTCATCGACCTCGGGCGATGCGCCCATGAGCGCGAAGGCCGCTTCGGCGATCGGCCACTGCAAGAGAATGATCGCCGTACCGGCCGCGCCCGCCACCAGCAGCGCGCGATAGAGCGTGGCCATCACCTCGCGGTTGCGCTCAGCGCCGCTGGCCTGCGCGGTCAGGCCGGTCGTGCCCATGCGCAGGAAGCCAAAGGCCCAGTAGAAGAACGTGAAGATGGTCGCGCCGACGGCGACCGCGCCGATCAGATGCGCCGTGCCGAGCTGGCCGATCACGGCGGTGTCCACCGCGCCGATCAGCGGCGTCGTGACGTTGGAGAAGATCATCGGCAGCGCGATCGCCAGCACGTCGCGATGGCGCAGGCGCGCCGCGGGTTGATCGGTGCTGGCCGTGGTTACGCTGTCCTCCCTTCAGATGGGCCGGAGTGTCGGGATGCTCACCGGTGATTTAGCACGCCCTGCCGAACCTTGCGTGCGGCGTCCCGCATAGCCGTTAAGCGCGCTAAGAGGATCACGCAAATGAGTCGTTCGGCATTCTGCGCTGAAGAAGCGTCAATGGATGTCGGTGGGGCCTGGATGGTGCCGCATGGCGGACTCGAACCACCGACCCACGCATTACGAATGCGTTGCTCTACCAACTGAGCTAATGCGGCCACCTGCCTTCCAAATACTCGCATTGAGGCCGTCATGCAAGCACGCGCCGGGGATTTCGCGGGTGGCGCCCGCCTGCGACGCCTCGGGGCGCCGGGCCGTGTCCGCGCGCGGGCGGGAAAATTCCTGTCGCGCCGCGATCCATTAAGCTTTAGATACCCCTGCCGCGCCGGGGAATTTTTGAAAAAATGGGAGTTCATTGATGCTCTGGGTTTACCTGCCGGTCATGCTGCTCGCCGCCATTGCGGCTCTGCAGCCGGACCAGAGCGCTGCCGCCGACGATCTGCCCGACCTCGTTATCCGCTCCGTGGAGCTTGAGGCCACGGGCAAATGCAATGCGTTCCAGCCGATCGTGACGGGGACGCTGGTTATCAAGAACATCTCGGATGTCCGCGCGCCGCTGGTGGTCGATGCGCCGCTGTTCGAGGTGTTCGACGTCGATGACCGCAGCTTTTTCGACAAGGACTTCCGCCCGCTGGAATCGCTTGCGCCGGGCGAGACGGCGACCGCGCGCGTGCGCGTCGGCGCATTTCGCGTTAAGGATGGCTTGACCGGCGTTCGCCGCTTCGTCGCGATCGCCGACCCGGAAGACCGTATCGAAGAAAGCAACGAGCGGAACAATTCCTATTTCGTGCGCGTTCGCGTGAACTGCCCCTGACGCGGGGCCACTGCTTGTCGCGCCGCGCCGGGGCCTCGCGCTCCGGCGCATTCTTTTTGAGCCTTGTGAGACGGTCCAGCGAGTCTCACGTATTCAGCGGAAGCGACGTCGATTTTCACGCCGTTCACCTGCCGCAAGGTCCGCTACCCGATGTCCAACGACAGTTCGCTGGAGCCAACCCGCACGCCGCCACCCCCGTCCGGGCCGCCGCAGCCCGAGCGCGGCACGTTCACGCGCGGCTCGACCATGCGGCACATCCTGGTGATGAGCGGCTCGTCGGGCATCGGCCTGATGGCAGTGTTTCTCGTCGACTTCGCTGATCTTTACTTCCTCGGGTTACTCGGCGAGATCGAGGTGGCCGCGGCAATCGGCTATGCCGGCTCGGTGCTGTTCTTCACCGTCGCGCTGGGCGTGGCGCTCTCCATCGCGGCGACGGCGCTTGTTTCGCCCGCGCTGGGGGCGGGCAAGAAGCCGCGCGCCCGCCGCCGGGCCGTCAACGCGCTGATCTTCGCCGTCGCAGCGGGATCAGTCCTGTCGCTCGCTCTGTGGATCAGCGTGCCGGTGCTGCTCGGCTGGCTGGGCGCGGAGGGCCGGGCCTTTGAGTTGGCGACGTCTTACCTGCGCATCGTGCTGGTCTCGACCCCGCTTCTGGTGGTGGGCATGAGCTGCGCGGCGCTGTTGCGCTCGGTGGGCGACGCCAAGCGCGCGATGTATGTCACGCTTTCGGGCGCGATCATCAACGGGCTGCTCGACCCGGTTTTCATTTTCGCGCTTGGGTTGGGCGTGGACGGCGCGGCGATCGCCTCGGCGCTGGCACGCGCGACGATGGCGGTGGTCGGGCTTCACGGGGTCGTGCTCGTGCATGGGCTGCTGGCGTATCCGAAGTTCAGCCGGTTCTGGCCGGATGCGCTAACGATCGCGGGGGTGGCCGCGCCGGTGGCGCTCACCAACCTCGCCACGCCGATCGCCAATGCCTATGTCACCTCGTCGATGGCGCCGTTCGGCGTCAGCGCCGTGGCGGGCTGGGCCGTGCTGAGCCGGCTGATCCCGGTCTCCTTCGCGGGAATTTTCGCGCTGTCCGGCGCGATCGGGCCGGTGTTGGGTCAGAACCTCGGCGCGCGCAAATATGCGCGGCTGCGGCAGGCCTTCGTGAACGGCGTGACCGTTGTGCTGCTTTATGCTCTTTTTGTGTGGGCCATTCTCGCGAGCTTTCACGAGATCATTGCGCACGCTTTCAACGCGCGCGGCGACGCGGCCGAAGTGATCGCCTTTTTCTGCGTCTGGCTCAGTCCGGGGTTCGGCGTACTGGGTCTGTTGTTCATGTCGAACGCCGCCTTCAACAATCTCGGCCGGCCGCAGTACGCGACGGTTCTCAACTGGGGCCGCGCGACGCTCGGCACGATGCTGCCGGTGTCGATCGCCAGCCAGTACTTCGGGCCTTATGGCGTGCTCGGCGGGCAGGTGCTCGGCGGCATGACCTTCGGGATCGTCGCGGCGACGGCGTGTTATTTCTACATCTGCGGTCTGGAGCGCGCCGCGACCGGAGCGCCTTCCGCGAAGGCCGCGCCGGCGGAATAGGCCGGCGGATCGTTGCGTCATTGCAACAGTCGGCAGAACTTTCCCACTTGGCCTGTTTATGATCCGCGCGGTTTTAACACAACCTTGCCGCGAACCATTACCATCGTGCTCGAAGGTGTGATTCGCATCTCTCCAAGTTCCCTGCGTCGATGCGGTTTGTGCTGCGTGCGCGTTAACCGAATGCCGCGCCGAGATAGCGCGGGCGCTAGAACCATCTCGACAGAACGGGAAGCGAACCCATGAAGCTGTTTCGAATTATCGCCGGCGCTCAGAAAGGTCGCGTGTTCGCGAATCTGGGCGCGCTGGTCGGTCTCTCGGAGGAGGCCACGGCCAAATGCGTGGAATGTCTTGCGCAGCCGCTGGTCGATGCGCTGGGCCGGCGGACGGGCGACCGCCAGGGCGTGATCGACCTGCTCGATCTGTTCTCCGCGCGCCGCTACGACCGGTTCTTGACGACGACGCAGATCTTCGGTCATCCGCGCTCGGCTGCTGAAGGGCAGCGCATTCTCGACTTCCTGCTCGGGGACCGCGAGACGCTGGAGCATATCATCCAGACGCAGCAGGAGAAGTTCGAGCTGGAGCGCACGACCGTAGAGGCCTTGTTGCCCTACGCTGCGATCATGGTGATGGGCGCGATGGAGCATCGTCTGCGCCAGCCGTTCCTCGACATCGTCAAGAAGCTGGATGACCCGGAACTGGTGCAGCAAGCTGAACGCAATCCTTTCGTCACGCTGGCCGAACTGCTGCGCACGCGGCTGGGTCCGAGCCATGAGGAGCCTGCGCAGGCGGAAAAGGCTGCGGGCGGGCCTGGCCTGCAGCGCACCAGCGAGCCGGGCGATCTGATCCACAAGCTGCTGGCAGGAGGCGGGTCGCAGCACGCGGCTTGAAGCCGGCGGCGTTAATAGGCGATTTCCTCGAACAGGCGGTCGATATCGCCGTTCCATTCGCCGTGATACTTCGCCAGCAGCCACTCCGCGGGCGTGCGATTTTCGGCGACGATGGATTCCAGCGGCTCCAGATAGCTGGATTCGTCGTTGCCGGCAGGGTCGCGGAATCCACGCGCTTGTAGCCCGTGGCGGGCGATCGCCAGCATCTCGCGCGACAGCGTGCCGACCGTGTGGCGGCCGACCCGGGCTTTCAGCCCGTGGCGTGGAACCTCGGCGCGCAGCTCTTCGCGCTGCTCAAAGCTCCACGTCTTCACAAGGTCCCAGGCCGCGTCGAGACTGGTCCGGTCGTACATGAGCCCAACCCACAGCGCAGGCAGGGCGCAGAGATAGGGATGCGGCCCGCTGTCCGCGCCGCGCATTTCCAGAAATGTCTTGAGACGGACTTCGGGAAACAGCGTGGTCAGATGATCGGACCAGTCCGCCATCGCCGGGCGCTCTCCGGGCAGCGCGGGCAGGCGGCCGTCCATGAATGCGCGGAACGATTCGCCGGCGACATCGAGCTGCTCGCCGCCGCGCTTGATGAAATACATCGGCACGTCGAGCGCGTAGTCCACGTACCGCTCGAAGCTCATGCCGTCCTCGAAGGCGAAGGGCAGCATTCCGGTGCGGTCCGGGTCGGTGTCGCGCCACAGTTCGCTGCGATAGGACAGGAAGCCGTTGGGCTTGCCGTCGGTGAAGGGCGAGTTGGCGAACATCGCGGTGGCCAACGGCTGCAACGCCAGGCCGACGCGCAGCTTCTTGACCATGTCGGCCTCGCTGGAGAAATCGAGATTGACCTGCACGGTCGCCGAGCGGAACATCATGTCCTGGCCTAGCCGGCCCACCTTCGGCATGTACGCGCGCATGATCTCGTAGCGCCGCTTCGGCATGACCGGCGTTTCCGCAAGCGTCCACTTGGGCGAGAAGCCGATCGCGACAAAGCCGACATTCAGCGCATCGGCCACCTCGCGCACTTGCCGCAGATGTGTCGAGACCTCCCGGCACGTCTGGTGGATGTTGGTCAGCGGCGCGCCGGACAGCTCGAACTGCCCGCCCGGCTCCAGCGTGATGCTGCCGCCATGCTCGCAGCACGGATCCTTGAGCGCGACGACTTTGCCGGCTTCCATGACCGGCTCCCAGTCGAAACGCTCGGCCACGCCCAGCAGCAGCGCCTGGATGCTGCGTTCGTTCTCGTAGGGGACGGGCCGCAGATCGTCGCGGCGAAAGCCGATCTTTTCGTGCTCGGTGCCGATGCGCCAGTCCGCCGGGGACTTGCAGCCGGCTTCCAGATACGCGACCAGCTCATCGCGGCTTTCGATCGGCCGCGCGATGGCGTCCTCGTCGTGAGCCAACATGGGTGCTGTTCTCCCGGTTGCTTGCTGGCGATGCGGCGACCGCCGTTATTGTTCTTCGTCAGCCCAGCCGACGGCCCTGTGACGCGCAACGCGCACCCTGAACTTCTGGCGCTCAATTGACCATTATACAAGATTGCACCGCCTCATCGCCAGTCGCCGAGTAAGGCATTCACCAGCGCGAGCGCGGCGACGGCGGCGGTGTCGGCGCGCATCACGCGCGGCCCGAGCGAGATCGGCACGGTGAAATCTGCTTCGCGCAGCAGCGTGCGTTCCTCGGCGTTGAAGCCGCCTTCCGGCCCGACCAGCACCGCCAGCGGGCCGCGCGCGACTGCCGAAAGGGCGGCGATCGGGCTGGCGACCGGCGCAGCCTCATCACAAAAAATTAATCGCCGCTCCGCCTGCCAGTCAGCGAGAACCTCGCGCAGCGATTGCGGGTGCGCGACCTCCGGCACCCAGAGGATGTTGCACTGCTCCGCCGCCTCAATCGCGTTGGCGCGCATCCGCTGCAGGTTGACTCGTTCGGCGACGGTGTAGGCGGTCATAACCGGGCGCAGCGCCGCGACGCCCATCTCGGTTGCCTTCTGCACCATGTAGTCGAGCCGGGCCTTTTTCAGCGGCGCGAAAAGATATTCGACGTCCGGCGGCGTTTCCTGCGCACGTAGCCGCTCGCGGGCGGCCAGCGTGCATTTGCCGCGATTCGCCGCCGTAATTTCCGCCAGCCACTCGCCATCGCGCCCGTTGAACATGCGCACCAGCGCGCCGGCACGCAGCCGCAGGACGTTCACCAGATAATTCGCCTGGCCCGGCGCGCAGGCGATCTCTGGGCCCGGCGAGAGATCGGCCTCGACGAACAGGCGCGGCGCCTTGGCGATGCGGTTTTCGGTCTCGGTCGTGCTCACGGTCATCCGGTTGGCGGTTGTTCATGGGGCGCGGCCGCGGGGCTTGCTCAATCGCGCTTGCGAGGCCACTATCCGGCTCATCAAGGCGCGCTGTTCCGGCCGCTGCAATGTTCAACCTCTGACCGAGCCAGCCTGATGACGCAAGCGGAGACCGAATCCGTCGCCGATGCCCCGCGCGGCAACTGGGTCGATACCTGGGCCCCCGCGCCGTGGCGGCCCTATCTGCGGATGATTCGCGCTGATCGCCCGATTGGCACATGGCTGCTGTTGTGGCCGTGCTGGTGGTCGACGGCGCTTGCGGCCGTCGCGGCGGGCGATTCCGTGCCGAACCCGTGGTATCTCGCGCTGTTCGCCATCGGCGCGTTCGTCATGCGCGGGGCGGGCTGCGTCTACAATGATATCGTCGATAAGGACGTTGACGCCGCCGTAGCGCGGACGCGCTCGCGCCCGCTGCCGAGCGGTCAGGTGAGCGAGACGGCGGCCAAGATCTTCATGTTGGCGCTGTCCTTCACCGGCTTTCTGGTGCTCATCCAGTTCAACCCCTTCACCATCGCGCTGGGCATCGCTTCGCTCGGCATTGTCGCGGTCTACCCGTTCATGAAGCGTATTACGCACTGGCCGCAAGCCGTGCTGGGGCTGGCGTTTTCCTGGGGCGCGCTGATGGGCTGGGCGGCGGTGTTCGGCCGGCTCGACCTCGCGCCGGTTCTGCTCTACGTGGCTTGCATGGCGTGGACCGTCGGCTACGACACGATCTACGCGCATCAGGACAAGGAAGACGACGCGCTGATCGGCCTGAAATCGACGGCGCTGAAGTTCGGCGAGCGGACCAAACCCTGGATGGTGCTGTTCTACGGCGCGGCGCTTGCGGGAATCGCGGCGGCGGGGCTGCTGGCCGGAGCCGGGCTGGTGTTCCTCTCGGGCCTTGCGGTCGGCGCGGCGCATCTGGGCTGGCAGATCGCGACGCTGGATGTGAACGATCCCGATAACTGCCTGAAGCGGTTCCGGTCGAACCGGGACTTCGGCGCGATCATCTTCGTCGCGCTGGTGGCCGAGGCCGCGCTGCGCCTGTGAGCTCGCGCAGCGCTTGAGCGCGAAGGACGACCTTTCAGCGATGACCACCTCAAGCAAAGCGCGCGACAGCGGCCTGCCCGATCTTTCCGATGACTATGACCTGCTGCGTACTGCGGTCTGCGACGCGGGCGCGACGGCGCTCACGTATTTCCGCCGCAAGACACCAGTTTATCGGAAGGGCGACGGCAGCGAGGTGACGGATGCCGACCTTGCCGTCGACGCGCAGTTGCACGCCGAACTGCGCACGCCCCGGCCCGGCTACGGCTGGCTGTCGGAAGAAACCCTTGATTCGCCGGAACGGCTGACGGCGGGACGCATTTGGATCGTGGACCCCATCGACGGGACCACGGCGTTCATTCAGGACCGGGAGCAGTGGGTGATATCCGCCGCGCTTGTGGAAGACGGCGAGCCGGTCGCGGCGGCCGTCTACAATCCCGCGCGGGACGAATTTTTCACCGCCTGCAAGGGGCGCGGCGCGGAATTCAACGGCGCCCCGGCGCGGGTGTCTCCGCAGAGCGACCTGCATGGCGCGCTGATTCTGGCCCCCAGGGGCGTCGCCAAGCGCGCCGGCTGGCACGAGCCGGGCGAACCGGAGGTCCGCACAACCTTTGTCTATTCGATCGCCTACCGCATGTGCCTTGTCGGCGCGGGCCAGGCAGACGGCCTCATCGCCAAGGGCCGCAAGAGCGAATGGGACGTTGCGGCGGGCGCGCTGATCGTGCAAGAAGCAGGCGGGCGGGTGACATCCACCGACGGAGCGCGGTACCGCTTCAACAAGCGCGAACCCGTTTTCGACGGGACGATTGCCGGCCCGCCAGGAATTCACGACAAGCTGTTGGCCGCCGTTCGATGAACCGGCGGGACGAAACGCGGAGTGATCTGACGCCATGCCGGAGCAGGAGAAAGAGCACCCGAAGAAGCAGCTGCTTCACCTCGTTTTTGGCGGCGAGTTGAAATCTCTCGACAGTGTCGAGTTCAAGGACGTTTCTGAACTCCATATCGTCGGGATGTACCCGAACTACGCGCAGGCTTATGATGCCTGGAAGGACGCTGCCCAGCGGACGGTCGATGATGCCCATATGCGGTACTTTATCGTTCATATCCACCGGCTTCTCGACCCCGAAAGCGGCAAGGTTTCCGAGGCCGATTGAGGGACAAGCGCCCGCTGCGCCTGCAAGGCAGCGACCATCGTGAGTGTTTCATGGCGAAACGCCGCTCTACACCGCTTGCTGTGAAGAAAGCTTTTGGCTGGCTCGCCGCGCGCTATATCGCGCTTGTGCGCGACACGTCGAAAGTCACGCGCGTGCCGGAGGACATGGAGCGGCGGATCGACGAGTTGGCCCCCGCCATTTTCACGACCTGGCACGGTCAATTCCTGATGTCGGCGACCATGAAGCCGGCGCATCAACCAGCGAAGATGATGATCGCGCGCCATCACGATGCGGAGGTGATCGCGCAGGCGGTGCGCTATTTCAACATCGAGCTGATCCGCGGCGCGGGCGCGGCCGGACGCCGGAAGGATCGCGGCGGCGCGACCGCTTTCCGGGCGGCTTTGAGCAGCCTGCGGGACGGCGTGAATGTGGCGATGACCGCCGACGTGCCGCCCGGCCCCGCGCGCAAGGCAGGGACCGGCGTTGTGGCGCTGGCGAGCGCGTCGGGCCGCCCGATCATCCCGATGGGGTTCGCCACACGCCGCAACTTCGCCTTCAGGAGCTGGAGCCGGTTCACCCTCAACCTGCCATTCTCCAGGTTCGCGATGGTCATGGGCGAGCCGTTGCGCGTTCCAGCGGACGCGGATGATGACCAGTTGGAGAGCAGCCGTCAGAGCCTGGAAAAGCGCATCAATGCGGTCACGCGCAGGGCTTATGGGCTGGCGGGCGGCAATGCGCATCTGGCCGAGCCTGTGAGCGCCGCGAACCCGGAAACGCCCGGCCTCATGCTTCGGAGCTACCGGCTTCTGACCCGCGTGGCGCGCCCGGCCGCCGGGCTGCTGCTGCGCCGCCGGGTGGCGAAGGGCAAGGAGATCGGCGAGCGGCTCGGCGAGCGCTTTGGGAGGCCGGGGCGCTCGCGTCCAGAAGGCCGGGTGTGGTGGTTCCACGCCGCAAGCGTGGGCGAGACGAACGCGATCCTGCCGCTCATGCATGTACTGCGCGAGCGTTACCCGGACATCCGTTTCGTGCTGACGACCTTCACCGTCACCTCGGCGCGCATCGCCAGCAGCCGGCTGCCCGAGGGCGCGGTGCATCAATTCGCGCCGCTGGATACGCCGCAGTTCGTCCGGCGCTTCCTCGATTACTGGCAGCCGGAGCTTGCGCTTTTCACCGAGTCGGAGATCTGGCCCAATCTGATTATGGAAACCCATGCGCGCGGCGTTCCGATGGTGCTGGTCAATGCGCGCATGTCGCCGCGCTCGTTCAAGCGCTGGCGCAAGCAGCCCGGGATGAGCCGGCCGCTGTTCTCGCGCTTCGACATGGTGCTGGCGCAGGACCAGACGCTTGCGCGCCGGTTCATGCAGTGCGGCGCGCATACCGTCCACACGCTTGGCAACCTCAAGGCCGATGCGCCCGCGCCGCCGGTCGACGAGAGCTTGCAGCTTGAACTCGCCGCGACTTTGGCGGACCGGCCGATCTTTCTTGCGGCCAGCACGCATCCCGGCGAGGACGAGATCGTGGCGGAGGCCGCGGAGCTTCTGCGCGAGCGCATCCCGGCGCTGCTGACGGTCATCGTCCCGCGCCATCCCGAACGCGGGGCGGCGATCCTGGATATGGCGAAGCATCGGGGCCTTGCGGCGGCGCGACGCTCACGCATTCCGCTGCCGGGCGCGGACACCGAACTGTTCATCTCCGACACGCTTGGCGAGTTGGGCACCTGGTATGCCGTTTCGCCGTTGGCGCTGATCGGCGGGTCGCTGGTGCCGCATGGCGGGCAGAACCCGATCGAGGCGGTGAAGCTGGACACCGGCGTCATCACCGGCCCGCACCACGCGAATTTCGCCCAGAGCTTCGAGGCGCTCGTGAAGGCGGGCGGCTGCCGCAAGGTCGCAAGCGCGCGAGAACTTGCCGATACGGTGGCGGAACTGATGGACCAACCGGAGGCGCTGGAAGAGATGCGCGCTGCCGCCTTGGCTGCCGCCTCGGAATTGCAGGGCGCGCTGGAGCGCACGCTGGCCGCGCTGGCGCCTTACGCCGAAGGCAAGGCGAGCCGCCCGGCGCAGCGCATCCTGCCGAGCGAGGCGATTGCCGCCGCGTCCGGGATCGCGACCGGCGAGGCCGCGGCGTCGGAGGCCCAGGCGGACACGCGCCATGCCTCGTGATGCGCCGGGCTGGTGGTCGGATGACCGACCGCCCTCTGCGCGCGACCGGCTGGCCAAAGCAGCGCTGACCCCTTTCTCATGGCTCTACGGCGCGATCACCCCGCTGCGCTTTGCGCTGGCGCGGCCCTGTCGCGCGCGAATTCCGGTCATCTGCATCGGCAACTTCACCGCCGGCGGCGCGGGCAAGACCCCGACGGCCATCAAGATCGCCGAAATGCTGCAGGACATGGAGGTCTATCCGACCTTCCTGAGCCGGGGCTATGGCGGCGCGCGCACGGGTCCGTATCTGGTCAACCCGGACCGGGACCACGCCGGGGCGGTGGGCGATGAGCCGCTGCTGCTGGCGCGCCATGCGCCAACGGTGATCTCGCGCAACCGCAAGGCGGGCGCGGCGATGATCGAGCGCCAGCAGGCCGGCGCGATCGTCATGGACGACGGCTTCCAGAACCCGCAGCTCGCCAAGGATTTCTCGCTGGTCGTTGTAGACGCGGCGGTTGGGATCGGCAACGGTGCGGTGATCCCCGCCGGGCCGCTGCGCGCGCCGCTCGGCTTTCAGGTGCGGCGGGCGGATGCGCTGCTGCTGATCGGCGAGGGCGAAGCCGGTGAGGCGCTGGCGCGTCGTTGGGAACTGCCGGTTTTGCACGGGCGGCTTGTGGCGGATGCCGACACGCGCTGGCTCGAAGCCGGGCCGGTAATCGCGTATTCGGGTATCGGCCGGCCGGCCAAGTTCTTCGACACGCTGGAGCGGCTCGGCGCGCGTATCGCGGCGCGCTACGCCTTTCCTGACCACCACGACTACACGCCCGAGGACGCCGCCAAGCTGCTCACCCACGCGCAGCAGGCGAACGCGCGGCTGGTGACGACGCAAAAGGACTGGGTACGGATGCGCGAGGGGCGCACCCCCGTTGGCGCGCTCAAGGCGGCATCGCATATCCTTCCCATACGGCTGGCGCTGGATGCGGACGGCGAGGACTGGCTGCGCCGCAAGCTCGGCAATGTCGCCGGCGAGTAGCGCTGCGCGCACAGCGGAAAACCCCCGGCAAGCGGGTGGATTGTTCTGCGCGCGGCTGATACAACGCGCGCAAACGACGCGCTCATTTATCACGAAAACTCGCACGTAAAGAGCCACCAGGACGATGGAACACGTCAAGACCCCGACAGCCGCGGCCGAGGCGGAGGCGCCCGCCGAGCGCGACTGGCGCGAGACCCTGTTTCTGCCGAAGACCGACTTTCCCATGAAGGCCGGCCTGCCCAAGCGCGAGCCGGAATTCCTGGCGCGCTGGGAGAAGCTCAACCTCTACAAGCGTCTGCGCAAGGAGGCCAAGGGGCGGCCGCCCTTCACGCTGCATGACGGCCCGCCATATGCCAACGGCCATATCCATATCGGCACGGGGATGAACAAGATCCTCAAGGACGCCGTCGTGCGCTCGCAGCAGATGATGGGGCGGGACGTGAATTACGTGCCCGGCTGGGACTGCCACGGCTTGCCGATCGAATGGAAGATCGAGGAAGAGTACCGCAAGAAAGGCAAGAACAAGGACGAGGTCGGCATCGTCGACTTCCGCCGCGAATGCCGCGAATTCGCCGATCACTGGATTGACGTGCAGCGCGAGGAGTTCAAGCGGCTCGGCGTCGAGGGCGACTGGGACAAGCCCTACCTCACCATGAGCTACGAGGCCGAGAGCGTCATTGCCCACGAGCTGATGAAGTTCGCGCTTGCCGGCGCGCTCTATCGCGGGTCGAAGCCGGTGATGTGGTCGGTCGTGGAGCGCACCGCGCTGGCCGAGGCGGAGGTCGAGTATTACGAGCACGACAGTCCGACGATCTTCGCCAAGTTCCCGCTGCAGGCGGTATCTGGAAAGCGCGGCAAGGCGGCGCAGGCGCTGGCCGACGCCAAGGTGGTGATCTGGACGACGACGCCGTGGACCATCCCCGGCAACCGCGCGATCGCCTACTCGCCGGACATCTCCTACGGGCTTTACGAGATCACCGACGCGCCCGAAGGCAACTGGTCGGCAAAGCGCGAGAAGCTGATTGTGGCGGACAGCCTTGCCGAGAGCCTGAAAAACGCCGGGCGCATCGCCGAGTGGACCCGGCTGGGCGATGTCGATCCCACGGGTTTTGTCTGCCGCCACCCGCTCCACGAAAGCGGCTATGACTTTGAGGTCCGGCTCTATCCGGCGGATTTCGTCACCGAGGAGACCGGCACCGGCTTCGTCCATGTCGCCCCTGGCCATGGCGCGGACGACTACAACCTGTTCGTCGCCAACCGGAAGAGTTTTGCCGAGGCGGGCATTGAGGATGTGCCGCATACCGTGCGCGAGGACGGCTATTATTTCGAGGATGTCCCGCTGTTCGGCGGCGAGAACCCGAAGCGCGTCATCACCGACAAGGGCAAGTTCGGCGACGCCAACGAGGCGGTCATCGCCGCCCTGATCGACGCCGGGATGCTCGCTGCGCGCGGCAAGCTGCGCCACCAGTACCCGCATTCCTGGCGGTCGAAGGCGCCTGTGATCTTCCGCAACACGCCGCAGTGGTTCATCCCGATGGACCAGAAGATCAAGGTGAAGGGCCGGCGCAAGCAGTCGACGCTGCGCGAAATGGCGCTGGAGGCGATCGACGACACGCGCTTCGTGCCCGCGGCCGGGCAGCGCCGCCTGCGCTCCATGATCGAGCACCGGCCGGACTGGGTGATCTCGCGCCAGCGCGCCTGGGGCGTGCCGCTGACGATATTCGTCCATCGCGAGACGGGCGCATACATTCCGCGCGGCGACTTCGACGGCTCGAAGGAACTGGTCAAGCGCATCACCGACGCCTTCAAGGCCGAGGGCGCGGACGCCTGGTTCGCGCAAGGGATGCGCGAGCGGTTCCTCGACGGGCTGGTCGAGAACGCGGCGGACTGGGAGCCGGTGAGGGATATTCTCGACGTGTGGTTCGACTCCGGCTCGACCCACGCCTTCACGCTGGAAAAGCGGCGCGACCTGCAATGGCCGGCCTCGCTCTATCTGGAGGGCTCCGACCAGCATCGTGGCTGGTTCCAGTCCTCGCTGCTGGAAAGCTGCGGCACGCGCGGCCGCGCGCCCTATGAGGCGGTGCTGACCCACGGCTTCGTCATGGCCGAGGACGGGCGCAAGATGTCGAAATCGCTCGGCAACGTCGTTGCGCCGCAGGATGTCATCAAGCAGAACGGCGCGGAGATCCTGCGCATCTGGGCGCTCAGCGCGGATTATGCCGAGGACGTGCGCGTCGGCGGCGAGATCATCAAGTCGAGCGTGGATGCCTACCGCAAGCTGCGCAACACGCTGCGCTTCATGCTCGGCAATTTGGCGCATTACGAGGACGAGCTGCGCGTTGCGCCGGAGGACATGCCGGAACTGGAGCGGTACATGCTGCACCGGCTGGCCGAGCTGGACGACCTGGTGCGCACGGCTTATGACGCCTTCGACTTCAAGAAGGTGTTTCACGCGCTCTACAACTTCGCCACCATCGACCTGTCGGCGTTCTATTTCGACATCCGCAAGGACGCGCTCTACTGCGAGCCGTATGACAGCGTGAAGCGCCGCGCCGCGCTGACGGTGCTGGACGAGTTGTTCTCCTGCCTGACGGCTTGGCTCGCGCCGATCCTGTGCTTCACGATGGAGGAGGTCTGGCTGTCGCGCTACCCGTCGAGGAATGGCTCGGTGCATCTGCGCGTGTTTCCCGATGTCCCGGAAGGCTGGCGCGATGAGGCGCTGTCCGAGCGCTGGGCGAAAATCCGCAAGGTCCGCCGCGTCGTCACCGGCGCGCTGGAGATCGAGCGGCGCGAGAAGCGCATCGGGGCCAGCCTGGAGGCCGCGGCTGTCATCTATATAAGCGACGACGCGCTCCATGAGGCCGCCAAGGGCATGGACTGGGCGGAAATCGCCATCACTAGCGACGCCACGCTCAAAAAGGGCGAGGGGCCGAAAGAGGCCTACCGATTCGAAGAGGTCGCAGGCGTCGCGGTCGTGCCGGAGCTGGCGCGGGGGCGCAAATGCGCGCGCTCCTGGAAAATCTCCCCCGATGTCGGCAGCGACCCGGAATTCCCGGACCTGACGCCGCGCGACGCGGAAGCCGTGCGCCAGCACGACATGCGTTTCGGCAACTGAGGGGGCGCGCGATGTGGGTTGGCCCGTGGTTCCGGCTGGGGCTTGGCGTGGCGCTCATTGTCCTGGCGCTCGATCAGCTGACGAAGTGGTGGATCATCCACGTCTATGAGTTGCCCGAGCGCGGACGGGTGGCCGTGACGCCTTTCTTCGACCTCGTCATGCTCTGGAATCCGGGCATCTCCTACGGTCTGTTCGCGCAGGAAACGGAGTTTGGGCGGAACATCCTGATCGCGATCGCCGTTGGCGCCGCGCTGCTGCTTACCGTATGGATGGCCCGCACGCACAGCCGGCTGCAGGCGATCTCGCTGGCGCTCATCGTCGGCGGGGCGGTTGGCAACGCCATCGACCGCGCGATCTATGGCGCGGTGGCCGACTTCGTGTCGCTGCACGCCTACGGTTTTTACTGGTACGTGTTCAACATCGCGGACGCGGCCATCGTCGCAGGCGCGCTTGTTCTGCTCTATGACACCGTGGCGGGAAGCCATAAAATCGACGCAAAGCACTCCGATCCCTCAAGTAACTAGGAATCGATTTGCCGGGGGCACAATTCATGTCATCACGCCGCATAAGCATCAGGCTGGCGCGCATGGGCGCGGTTGGCGCACTGGCCGCGCTGCTCGCGGGCTGCTCCGGCACTGACGTGCAGATCGATGCGCCGATCCTCGAAGCGGCTGGCGTCAACCTCGTGTCAAAGCCGCCGCCCGAGCCCGACCTGGAGGAAAAGCCCCCGCTTGTCGTTCCGCCCACCACCGAGAAATTGCCGGAACCGGGCGAGCGACAGGTCGCCGCGGCGGAGGAACAGTGGCCTGAAGACCCCGACCTGATCGCCAAGCGCGAGTCGGAGGAAGCCGCGGCGGAGCGCGAACGCTACTGCCGCGAGGGCGACTGGTCCGGCGAAGGCAATATCGAAGAGTTTGACAAGGCGATCGGCCGCAAGCAGCGCTGTCCGAGCAAATTCGGCGAGGCGATAAGCGAGGCCATTGGCGGCGGCTCCGCGAGCGGCGGACAGACGGAATAAACTCTCCAAAGCGTGAGGGGCGCGCCAGATCGTCGCGATTTGGCGCGCTCCTTTTATCGTGCCGCGTCCGCGCATGACGCGCAGTTAACTTGCGCCTCGTTCCCCGCGCGCTACATTGTGCCGGGAGTTGAGGCAATCATGCTGCCTCACGCAGGATAGGAGCCATCATGGACCGCCACGGCATTCGTATGCCGCGCGCGCGCATCATCCGTGCGCCGCGCACTCTTTCGTCCACCGATATCGGCTTGACCGTTCTCGCCACGCTGATCGCCATGGGGATAGCGATTATGACCATGCCCAACGCCCACGCAGAAGGCCAGCCCGGCGCCAGCGCGCAGGAGCTTGCCGGCAGCGCACCCGAAGTTGCCAGCTACACGCTCGACAACGGCATGGAGGTTGTCGTCATCCCGGACAATCGCGCGCCGGTCGTCACGCATATGGTCTGGTACAAGGTCGGCGCGGCGGATGAGCCGCCGGGACATTCCGGCATCGCGCATTTCCTCGAACACCTCATGTTCAAGGGTACCGAGGAACTTGCGCCGGGCGAATTCTCCAGGACGGTCGCGCGCTGGGGTGGGCAGGACAACGCCTTCACCTCACAGGACGTAACGGCCTATTTCCAGCGCATCCCCAGAGACCGGCTCGGCGACGTGATGGAGATGGAAGCGGATCGGATGGCCAATCTGCGCCTCGATCCCGAACATGTGCGGACCGAGCGCGAGGTCATCCTCGAAGAGCGCCGGATGCGCGTCGACAACGACCCCTCCAGCATCCTGCAGGAACAGGCGCGCGCCGCGCTTTATGTCGCGCATCCCTACGGCACGCCGATCATCGGCTGGGAGACGGAAATTCGCGATCTTGACCGCGAAGATGCGCTGGCTTTCTACGATCGGTTTTATGCGCCGAACAATGCGGTGCTGGTCGTCTCGGGCGATGTGAACCCGGAAGAGGTTCTGGACTTGGCCCGCACGCATTACGGCGACATCCCCCGCCGCGACGAGGTCACGCGCGGGGTCCGGCCGCAGGAGCCTGAGCCGCGCGCGCCGCGCGAAGTGATGCTGAAAGACCCGCGCGCGGCGAAGCCGACGCTCTATCGATATTATCTGACGCCGAGCTACGCCAGCGACGAGGGGCTTGAGGCCGAGGCGCTGGAGTTGCTCATGCGGATCGTCGGCGAGAACCCGACCGGGCGGCTCTATCAGGACCTCGTCGTGAAGCAGAAGCTCGCCACGACGGCGGGCGGCTGGTACTCCGGCATCACGCGCGATTACGGCTCGCTCGGCATCTACGCGGTCGCCACGCCCGAGAGCGAACTGGCGGATGTCGAGGCCGCGGTGGATCGCATCCTCAGCGATGTCGCCGAGAACGGCGTTAGCGAGGAAGAACTTGAGCGCGCGCGGCGGTCGGCCATTGCCGAGCTGGTTTACAACTACGACAGCCAGACCAGCATGGCCCGGATTTACGGCTACGCGCTTGCCACGGACCAGAGCGTCGAGGATATCGCCAAGCACCCGCAGCGGCTTGCGAAGGTCACGATGGAAGACGTGGCGGCGGCCGCCGAGACGTACCTGCAAGCCGAGCGTTCGGTGACGGCGAAGCTGATCCCGGACGCGCGGACTGTCGCCCAGGACGCCCCGGAGACAGCCGAGCCGAACGTCGGACCGGCAACGACAATCCAGTGAGGCGCCACGCGTCTCATCCCAGCGAGGTTGAACAATGCTCCGATCGCGAGCCTCCACGGCGCTTTGCGTCAAAGCCCTGAGCGTCCTGACCTTCGTCGCCATTCTGTTCGCCACCAGCCACGCGGCCCACGCCATGCGCATCCAGAAAGTCGTCAGCCCCTCCGGTATCGAAGCCTGGCTCATTGAGGAGCACCGCATTCCGCTCGTCACAATGGAGTTCGGCTTTGCCGGCGCGGGCGCCAAGCAGGACCCGGAAGGCAAGGCCGGCCGGGCGCATTTCCTGTCCGGGATGCTGGACGAGGGCGCGGGCGAGATGGACGCGCAGGCCTTCCAGCAGCGACTGCAGGATCTGGCGATCCGGCTCAGCTTCGACGCCAGCCGCGACAATTTTACCGGCCGTTTGCAGACCCTGACCGCGAACAAAGACGAGGCCGCGCGCTTGCTGCGCCTGGCGCTGAGCGAGCCGCGCTTCGATGCCGACGCCATGTCGCGCATCCGCGGGGCGATCGAGACCGATCTGAAATTCGCGAAAGAGGACCCGGGCAAGGTCGCCACGCTCGAATGGTTTGAACTGGCGTTCGGCGGCCACCCCTATGCCCGCCCGACCAAAGGCACGCTGGAGACGGTCGGGTCGATTGCTGCTGACGATCTGCGCGCGGCGATAGCCGAGGGCTTTGCGCGCGGCAACCTGAGGATCGCCGTCGTCGGAGACATCACGGCGGAAGAGCTCGCGCCCATGCTGGACGAGATGTTCGGCGGTCTGCAGGACGAGGCCACGCTCCGGGATGTAACGGAGACGGCCCTGGCCAGCAACCCCGAGCCGGAAATCGTCACGATGGACGTGCCGCAGTCCACGGTGCGCTTCGGCCTGCCGGGCTATACGCGGCATCACGAAGACTTCTACGCCGCCTACGTCCTCAATTACATCATCGGCGGCGGCGGCTTCGCGTCGAAGCTGATGGAGGAGGTGCGCGAGAAGCGCGGGCTGGCCTATTCGGTCTTCACCTATCTGTCTCCCATGGATCACGCCGGCATGATTATCGGCGGTGTGGCCACCAAGAACGAGGCGGTCAATCAGAGCATTGAGGTCATCCGCGAAGTGCTGTCCGACGTGGCGGAGAATGGCGTCGATGAGGAGACGCTGATGTACGCAAAGCAGTATCTGGTCGGCTCCTACGCGCTGCGCTTCGATACCAGCGGGAAGATCGCCCAGCAACTCCTCGGCATCCAGCTTGATGCGCTGGGCAGCGACTATTTCGAGAAGCGCAACTCCTACATCGAGGCGGTAACGCGGGAGGACATCAAGCGTGTGGCCGCCGATCTGCTGAAGCCGGAGCGGCTCATAACCGTCATCGTCGGCCAGCCTCAGATGGGTTCCGAGCCGCGCGGCTGACAACGTTTATTTCCGCGCGCCGCTTTGCTAAAAGCGCGTGAGATCAGATCACGCATCGCAAAGCGCGATCCGAAAAGCCTGTCCCGGGCTGGTTCCGGGATGGAAACCGGTTTTCGGATGAATCGCGCGTGGCGTTGAAGCGCGCGAAATGGCGGACAACATGACCTTCCACCATGACATCACCGGCTGCCTCGAAGAGCGGGTCGGCGCGCAGGGGCTGTCGCGCGCGGCGCTGGATCACCGGCTGCGCGCGCTTGCGCCGAAGATGGCGGAGTTGCGCGAAAGCCTTTCCCAGGGCGGCTACCGGATGTTGGGGGTTGCGCGCGACACGGAAGACATCGAGACGACGCGCGCCGCGCTCAACCGTCTGTTCGACGGGGCAAAGACGCTGGTGGTGTTCGGCACCGGCGGCTCCAGCCTGGGCGGGCAGACATTGGCGCGGCTGGCCGGCTGGTGCATCCCCGGCGATCAGCGCCCTGCCGCGGGTACGCTGCCGCGCGTGCGCTTTTACGACAATCTCGACCCGCTTTCGCTCCAGCATGGCCTGAACCTGCTCGATCCGGAGACGGCGCGCTTCCTCGTCATCTCCAAATCCGGCGGCACGGCGGAAACGTTGATGCAGGCGCTCTCCGCACTCGACTGGATGCGCCGCGCCGATATGGCCGAGATGATCCCGCGCGCCTTTCTGGGCCTGAGCGAGCCGTCGCGCGAAGGCGCGAAAAACCCGCTGCGCACGCTGTTCGAGGGCCTGGGCGTCCCGATGCTTGACCACGACACCGAGATCGGCGGGCGCTTCTCGGTGTTCAGCAATGTCGGCATGATCGTCGCGCTGGCGCGCGGGCTGGACGCCCGCGCGATCCGCGCCGGCGGGCGGCAGGTTCTCGATGAACTCGACCGCGCGCCGGAGGACTATGCCCCGGCGGTCGGCGCGGCCACGGCTGTCGCGCTGGCGGAGGACAAGGGCGTCCGCGTCAACGTGATGATGCCCTATGCCGATCGCCTGTCCCATCTCGCGCGCTGGTATGTGCAGCTCTGGGCGGAAAGTCTCGGCAAGGACGGCAAGGGCACGACGCCGCTCGCCGCGCTCGGTCCGGTCGATCAGCACAGCCAGCTTCAACTGTTCATGGACGGTCCGCCGGACCATTTCATCACGCTGATCCGCCCGGCGCACGGGAACGATGATCCGCCGATGCCCGCCGACCTGGCGGAGATGGCCGGGGCCGACAACCTCGCCGGCCGGCGCGTGAGCGAACTGGTCTCCGCGCAGCAACGCGCCATCGGCGATGCGCTGATGCGCGCGGGACGCCCGGTGCGCCTGATTGATGTGGACAAGCCAGACGAGACCACGCTTGGCCGCCTGCTCATGCATATGATGGTCGAGACGATTCTCGCCGGACACCTGCTCGGGGTCGATCCGTTCGGCCAGCCTGGCGTGGAACTCGGCAAGACGCTGACGCGGGAGTACCTGGCCGCATCCGATGGGCACGACGCAGCACATTCGCCAACTCGACGCGGGCCTGATTAACCGCATTGCGGCGGGCGAGGTGATCGAGCGCCCGGCGAGCGTGGTAAAGGAACTTATCGAAAACGCCATCGACGCGGGCGCGCAACAGATCGAGGTGGTCACGGCGGAGGGCGGGCTGTCGCTGATCCGCGTGTCGGATGACGGCGCGGGCATGGACGCGGGCGATTTGGCCCTGTGTGTTGAGCGGCACGCCACCTCGAAGCTGCCGGGCGATGACCTTTCCCATATCGAAACGCTGGGCTTTCGCGGCGAGGCGCTGCCCTCGATCGGCGCGGTCGCCAATCTGCGGATCACCAGCCGGCGCGCGGGCGATACGGCGCATGAGATTGCCGTGAGCGCCGGAGCGAAAACCGAGGTGCGCCCCGCCGCCCTGAACGCTGGCACGGTCGTCGAGGTCCGCGACCTGTTCCATGCGACGCCCGCGCGGCTCAAGTTCATGAAATCCGAGCGCGCGGAAAACGCCGCGATCGCGGATGTGGTCAAGCGCATCGCGCTGGCGCACCCGGAAATCGGCTTTACGCTGACGACCGGTGAGCGCGCGGGCCTGAAACTGCCCGCCGCGCACGGCGATGACGGCGTGCGCCACCGGCTGGCGCGCATCATGGGCGACGACTTCGCCGCCGACGCCACCGCCCTCACCGCCGAGCGCGAGGGCGTCAGCCTCACCGGATATGCCGCCCCGCCAACGCTCCACCGCGCGACCGGACAGGCACAGTATCTCTACGTCAACGGGCGGCCCGTGCGCGACAAGCTGCTGCTCGGCGCGGCGCGCGCGGCCTATGCCGATTTCCTGCCGCGCGGACGCTTTCCGCAGCTTGTGCTGTTTCTGGAGGTTGCGCCGGAGCGTGTGGATGTCAACGTGCACCCGGCGAAGGCGGAGGTGCGCTTCCGCGATGCCGGGCTGGTGCGCGCTTTCGTGCATGGGGCTTTGCGCCGCGCGCTGGGGGCCGAAGCCGGGCAGCGAACTTCCCAGACCATCGCCGCCGAAACGCTGGAGCGCGCCAGGTCACACGGCTTTTCAGCCCCGCGCCAGCCGGCTTATGCCGCGCAATGGCAAGCGCCGATCGCTGAACTCGACCAGCCCAGCGCCGAAGCCGCCGAGCCGACCGCCGACCCGGCGAATCACCCGCTCGGCGCGGCGCGTGCGCAGGTCCATTCCGCCTACATCATTTCGCAGACCGCGGAGTCGCTCGTCATCGTCGATCAGCACGCCGCACATGAGCGCCTCGTCTATGAAAAGCTGAAAACCGCGCTTGGCAACGGCGGCGCGAAGAGCCAGGGGCTGCTGATCCCCGAGATTGTCGAGATGGACGAAGGGGATATCGACGCGATGATGGCGCAGGCCGAGGATTTCGCGCGGCTCGGCCTGATGATCGAGCGGTTCGGTCCCGGTGCGCTGGCGGTTCACGGCGTGCCCGCGCTGTTCGGCGACGGCGATATCAAGGGGTTGGTGCGCGATCTGTCGGACGAGTTGCGCGGCCAAGGCGCGGCCTTCAGCCTTGAGCGGCATCTGTATGACATCTGCGCGAAGATCGCCTGTTATGGCAGCGTGCGGGCCGGGCGGCGGCTCAAGCCAGCGGAGATGGATGCCCTGCTGCGCGAGATGGAGGCGACGCCGCATTCCGGCCAGTGCAATCACGGGCGGCCGACTTACATTGAACTGAAGCTCGACGACATCGAGCGGCTGTTTGGTCGGCGGTGACTCGGGCGTATTGGACCGTCATTACGAGGCCCGAAGGGCCGAAGTAATCCAGCGTCGTGCCTGGCGCTTGAAGCTGGATTGCGTCGCTTCGCTCGCAATGACGGAATCCGCCCTTTAGCCCTCGAAGCGGAGGAAGGTGACGGCGGTGTCGCCGTAGCGGCGCGTATCCAGCAGCGTGAAGCCGTCCGGCGGCGCGAACCCGGCGTCCGCGCGCTCTTCGACCACGCACACCGCGCCGAGCGTTAACCAGCCGCCCGTCGCCGCCTCCGAGAGCGCGCGCTCTACCAGACCCTGCCCATAGGGCGGATCAGCGAACAGCAGATCGAACGGCTTGACCGACCCTGCCGGACCAAGCCGCGCGGCATCGCGCCGGAACACACGGGTAACGCCGGTCAACTCAAGGTTCTCGATATTCTGGCGAATCAATCCGCGTGAGGCGGGCGCGTCATCGACGAACAGGCAAAAGCGCGCGCCGCGCGAAAGCGCCTCGCAGCCCAGCGCGCCGGTGCCCGCGAACAGGTCTACGACGCGCGCGCCCTCGATCTCGAAGTCGTCGATCCCGTGGGTGAGAATGTTGAAGATCGATTCGCGCACCTTGTCGCTGGTCGGCCGCACGCTGTTTCCGCCCGGCGCAACCAGCTTTGCACCGCGCAACCGCCCCCCGACGATCCTCATTTGCGCGCCTTCCGCGCGGGCGCGCGCTTGCCGCGCATCGGCGGCTTGGCCCGCTCGGGCGGCTTCGCCTTGGCGTGGCCCGCGCGCCCGCCGAGCCCGAATTGCCGCGCCAGCTCCGGCCCCAACTGGTCGCCAAGCACGCGCGGCTTGATCTCCTCCACCTGCCCGACCGGCAGATCGCCCAGCGCAAACGGGCCGAACGACACGCGGATCAGCCGGTTCACCGCCAGCCCGAGATGCTCCATCAGCTTGCGCACCTCGCGGTTCTTGCCCTCGCGCAGGCCCACTGTCATCCAGGTGTTCGCGCCTTGCACATTGTCGATCCGCGCTTCGACCGGCCCGTAACGCACCCCCTCAATCGTTACGCCTTGCTTCAGGGCATCGAGCCGCGTCTGGTCCACCCGCCCCATCGCCCGTACGCGGTACCGCCGCAGCCAGCCGGTCGCTGGCAGTTCCAGATGCCGCGCCAGTTCGCCGTTGGTCGTGAGCAGCAGCAGCCCCTCGGTAGTAATATCGAGCCGGCCCACAGACACCACGCGCGGCATGTCCGCCGGCAGCGCCTCGAACACGGTCGGCCGGCCTTCCGGGTCGCGGTTCGTCGTCACGCGCCCGCGCGGCTTGTGATAGCGCCAGATTCGCGTCGGCTGCGGCTCGGGCAGCGGTTTGCCGTCGACCGTCACGCGCGCCTCCGGCGTTACGTCCAGCGCTGCGCTCTCCAGCACCCGCCCGTTCACGGCCACCCGACCTTCCGCGATCATCCGCTCCGCCTCCCGGCGCGAGCATAGCCCGGCATGGGCGATCCGCTTGGCCACGCGCATGGTCTCCTCAGGCCTTGCAGATTTCTTTTCTGCCATGAATTCGACCCATATTGCCGCCACGGTCCCCGGTTGTAGGCTTGACAAGCTACAAGTTTACCCGAGAAGAAACGCCAGACGGGGGCGAGCCATGCGGCGCGATGATATTGTGAAGGCCGTGGATACGCTACGCGACGCCTTGCAGGCCGCTCGTATCCGCGAGTTGCTGCGCATCAATCGAAACGGCGAGTCCGAAGGCGTCAACCGAACGCAGAAAGTTCTGCTCGCATATAGTGTTTTCACGCGACATTATCAGGCTTTCGGCGAACAGGAAAAGGAACTGATGGCCTATTTCGGCCTCGCCCCGCTGCTCGACATCAACTTCTGGTCCGGGCTGCTGGACGGCGATCAGGGCGTGTCGCGCAAGACGCTCGCCGATCTGGATGTCGGCGCCTACAACGTCATTTACGTCATGCCGCGCCTGCGCGAACTCCTGATCCGCGAGACCGAATCGGACGAGTTGACGATCACGGACAGCGCCGGCTCGGAAACCCAGATGCGCCGGCTGCGCATACTGCTGGCGGAGCGGCCGCGCGCGCTGACCGATCCGCAGGTGCTGGTCGGCGTGATCCGGTCTGTCGAGGAGATTTACGAGGCGCTGAGCACGCTGCGGCGCAACGACGGCACCCGGCTGGTTATCGGCGCGATGGATGCCGGCGACGCCAAGTCCATCGACTTCTTCGGCTCCAGCGCGCTGATAGAGGAGATGCAATCGCTGATTCTCGATGTCTGGGACCGGCTGAAATATAGCACCCAGGAAAATTACCGCTATCAGATCGAGGTGGCAATGATGGCCGCCGGCTTCGTCGGAGCGGTGAATGAATCGCGCTCTGCTGTCGGGATCAGTGAGGAGGAAGGCCAGCGGGTCACGCGCCGTGTGGCCAAGGCGATCGAGGCGCTTTTCAAGGCCGGGGCCTACACGCCGGAGATGGATGAGCCGCGCGACGTGCGCGCCAGCGACGTGCTCGCGCCGAAGCGGGAAATGCTGGAATACAAGGCCGAAGAGCGCCCCGGCGATCCTGCCGACGAGCGGCGGGGCGACGAGCTTGCGCCTGACAAGATCGAACCGATGCTGCGTGGCGGCGAGGCGTTGCTGCGCGAGCTGGGCGGGGATAAGGTGAAGCCGGAAGAGCCGGTCGCGCCGAAACCGCGCGCCGACGACAAGCCCGTGCCCGCCACGGCGTCCGCGAATGGCGACGCCAGCAAGAGCCAGCCGCTGAAGTAGGCGGCCGGCGCGGGGCAGCCAGCAAGCGCCATGCCCGATCCGCGCCAGCAAAGCCCGATGGACCGCGCGTTTGCCGAGGCGGAAGCCGCCGCCGCGCGCGGAGAAGTGCCCGTCGGCGCGGTGATCGTCTGCAATGATCGCGGCCTCGTGGCGAGCGCGGGCAACCGCACGCTGGGATGGCGCGACCCGACCGCCCACGCCGAACTGATCGCGATCCGGGAAGCCTGCCGCGTGATGGGCAGCGAACGCCTGCCCCAATGCGATATCTACGTCACGCTGGAGCCTTGCACGATGTGCGCGGCGGCGATCTCGTTTGCGCGGCTGCGCCGGCTGTATTTCGCGGCCTACGACTCAAAGGCCGGGGCCGTGGAAAACGGCGTGCGCTTCTTCGCGCAGCCGACCTGCCACCATGCGCCTGAGGTTTATGGCGGGATCGCGGAGACCCGCGCGCGGGATCTGCTGCAGTCGTTCTTCAAGCGTTTACGCGATTGAGATAGCCGTCAAGCACATGCTTGACCTCGTCGCGCACCGGCTCGGATTCTTCGAGTATCGTGGCGATCTTGAAGAAATCCAGGACATTGTACTGACAAACGTCTGGCCGGATCAGCGCGTCCGGCGCGCCGGCGCGCAGCTTCGCAGCCTGAATGGAGTTTATGGTGATCTGCGTGCTGCCGATGATCGCCTCCAGCGCGGATGGCATGGTCGTGCGGCCATATTCCGGGCTGGCGCTGACATCGACGGCGACTGTGTAATCGCAGTCGTCTCGCAGTATGTCGAAGGGAAGCGGATTGACGAAGCCGCCGTCGATCAGAACGCGCCCCTTGATCTGCACCGGCTTGAGGAGGCCCGGCAGCGCGGAGCTGGCAGCGATGGCGGGAAGCACATCGCCCTGCTCGATCACGAACTCGCTCTGGGTGTAGAAGTCCGAGGCCATGACTTTCAGCGGGATCTTGAGATCTGCGAAGGTGCAGTCCAGCTCTTCGGGCATCAGCGCGCGCAGCAACACAATGGGATCGAACATCGCCGGCCGGCGCGGCGTCCACAGCGCGAACAGCTTGCCGGTCTTGCCGTTCATCACGCGGCGAATGACGGCCGTGCGGTTGGAGAACAGCGAGACGCAATAGTCGCGGATTTCCTTGCCGCTGATGCCGACGCAATAGGCCGCGCCGAAGATCGCCCCGATGCTGGTCCCGGCGATGATGCCCGGACGCACGCCCAGTTCGTCAAAGGCTTCCAGCACGATGATATGCGCCAGGCCGCGCGCGCCGCCGCCGCCGAGAGCAAGGCCGAGGCCCGAGGGCGGCGTGCCTGTCACCGCCGTATGCGCCGCGCTTGCGCCGCGCGCCGCGACGCTTCCGCCGTTCTCCGCCGCCGGCTTGCTATCCTCGGCCATCAGCGCATCCCTCTTCATCGATCATCTCTCCGGCCGTCTCGCGGAGAACGTCGCGCCAGCCGATATCCTGCCGGTAAAATCCTTCCGGCCAGTTGATGCGGCTCACCGCCTCATAGGCGCGGGCCTGCGCCTCCCGCGCCGTCTTGCCCAGCGCCGTGACGCTCAGGACGCGCCCCCCTGACGCCATTAACTTTCCATGCGCGCGTTTCGTTCCGGCATGGAACACCTCCACGTCATTCATCCCGGCGGCATCCTCGATGCTGCGGATTTCGCTGCCCTTCTCATAGGCGCCGGGGTAGCCGCGCGTGGCCATGACAACGGTGAGCGCCGTCTCCGCGCGCCATTTCAGGCCGGCCTCGTGCAGCCTGCCGTCGCAAGCGGCCAACAGCACGGGCAGCAGGTCCGATTGCAGGCGCATCATCAGCACCTGCGCCTCCGGATCGCCAAAGCGGACATTGTACTCGATCAGCTTCGGCCCGTCGGCGGTTATCATCAACCCGGCATAGAGCACGCCGCGATAGGGCGTGCCGCGCGCGGCCATGGCCTTCACGGTCGGAGCAAGGATCTCCTCCATGACGCGGTCGCACATCTTCGGCGGCATGATCTTGGCGGGGGAATAAGCCCCCATCCCGCCGGTGTTCGGGCCGGTGTCGCCGTCAAAGGCGCGCTTGTGGTCCTGCGCGGCGACCATCGGCAGGACGGTCTCGCCGTCGACGATGGCGAAGAAGCTGGCTTCCTCGCCCTCCAGACAGTCCTCGATCACCACCTGCGCGCCGGCCTGCCCGAAAGTGCCGGAAAAGCAGGCATCGATGGCCGCTTCGGCCTCACCGCGGGTCGCGGCGACCGTGACGCCCTTGCCCGCGGCCAGCCCATCCGCCTTGACGACGAGAGGAAGCGCGCGTTCCGCGATGTGGGCGCGCGCGGCGTCGGCGGTCTCGAATGCCGCATAATCGGCTGTGGGGATGCCCGCCTCCGCGCACAGGTCTTTCGTGAAGCGTTTCGAGCCTTCGAGTTGGGCGGCAGCCTTCGACGGCCCGAAGACGCGAATGCCCGCCGCCTCCAGCGCGTCGCCCAGCCCGGCGACCAGCGGCGCTTCCGGCCCGACCACGACAAGGTCGATCGCCTCCTCCCGGCAGAACGCGACGACGTCCTCATGCCGGTCCACATCGAGCGCGATGCATTGGCCGATTTCCGCGAGGCCCGGATTGCCCGGCGCGCAAAAGAGCTGGGTAAGCAGGGGACTTTGCGACAGCGCCCAGCCGAGTGCGTGTTCGCGAGCGCCCGAGCCGATCAGAAGCACTTTCATGAGGACAAATCGCTTTTCACCTTTGCCGCCGCCTGCGACGCTTGGCTTTTTCTAAACGGAAAACCGCGCCGGCGAAACCGGGAGCGCACGCGCTTTTGGCGATGATGCGCCAAGCCCTTATGTTGGAGGATGCCGTCGCGCCGAGGAACAGGAGGTCCCTTGCCCAGGCCAGCGCCAGCCAGCAACGTCGCGGAATACTCCGTTTCCGAAATCTCCGCCGCCATCAAGCGCACGATGGAGGACACCTATGGATTCGTGCGCGTGCGCGGGGAGCTGGGGCGGATTTCGCGGCCGGCGTCAGGCCATATCTATCTCGACCTGAAGGACGAACGGGCAGTGCTTGCCGGGGTCATCTGGCGCGGCACAGCCGGAAAGCTGAAATTCAAGCCCGAGGAAGGGCTGGAGGTCATCGCCACCGGGCGCATCACGACCTATCCCGGCTCGTCAAAATATCAGATTGTCATCGAGGCGCTGGAACCGGCGGGCGCGGGCGCGCTGATGGCGCTGCTGGAGGAGCGCAAGCGCAAGCTCGCGGCCGAGGGGCTGTTCGCCGAGGAGCGCAAGAAGGCGCTGCCCTATCTGCCGCGCGTGATTGGCATCGTCACCTCGCCATCCGGCGCTGTCATCCGCGACATGCTGCACGGCTTCGATGAGCGGTTCCCCAGTCACATCGTCGTCTGGCCGGTGCGCGTTCAGGGCGAGACCTGCGCTGCGGAAGTGGCAGCGGCAGTGCGCGGCTTCAATGCGCTCGGCCTTGGCGATTCCGTGCCGCGTCCGGACTTGCTGATCGTCGCGCGCGGCGGCGGCAGCATCGAGGACCTGTGGGGCTTCAACGAGGAAGCGCCCGTGCGCGCCGTCGCGGCGAGCGACATTCCGGTGATCTCCGCGGTGGGCCATGAGACCGACTGGACGCTGATCGACCTTGTGGCGGATGCGCGCGCGCCCACCCCAACGAAGGCGGCGGAATGGGCGGTGCCGCGGCGATCCGATCTGCTGGCGCGCATCGCCGAGATGCGCGAACGGCACCGGCTGGCGATCCATCGGCTGCTGGAAGGGCACCGGCGCGAGCTGCGCGGACTGGCGCGCGGACTGCCACGGCTCACCGATCTGCTGTCCCTGCCGCGCCAGCGCTTCGATGCGGCGGCCGAACGGCTGGCGCGGGCGCGCTACACCTATGTCGCGCAGCGGCGCAGCGAGTTGCAGGCGTGGAGCGGGCGGCTGCGTCCCAATCTGCTCACGCAGCGCGCGGCGCAGGCGCGCGAGCGCCTGAACGTCGCGACGGGCCGCCTGTCTCGCGCCCTCACAGAGCGTGTCACTCGGGAACGCCAACAGTTGGCGGCCTGGTCTGCGCGTTTGCGGCCCGATCTGTTGACGCAGCGCACCGCACAGGGGCGCGAGCGGGTCGACGTGGCGACGGGCCGGCTGCGCCGCGCAACAAGCGCCGCTGTGAAGCGCGAGCGCCAGCGGCTCGATGCGCAGGCCCAGCTTCTCCGCGCACTGAGCCACAAGGGCGTGCTGGCGCGCGGCTTCGCCCTTGTCCGCGACGCCGAAGGCCATGCCGTGCGCTCAGCAGAGGCGGCGCAGGCGCTCGCCTATGTCGATATCGAATTTGCGGACGGCACGGTCGGCGCACATATCGAAAGCAAAGCTGGCAAGCCCGCCAGATCCGGCGGGCAGCGCAGCGCGGCGCAGTCGGCGAAACCGGCCAAGCAGGGCAAGCTGCTTTGATCGCTCTCGCGCTTTGGCGCGCGGCGCGTTATCGTGGTTGAAACGGCATCAGAACATCCCGGACCTGCATGAACCGCTACGAGAAATCCTTCGGTCTCACGAAAGAGGCGCGCCTGCGCTACGACGACGGGGAGTACCACGTGCTGGTGCCCGGCGACTTCGTGCGCTGCGCCGTGACTGGCAAGCGCATCCCGCTGTCGGAGCTGCGTTACTGGAGCGTTGAGCATCAGGAGCCCTACGCCAGCGCGGCGATCTCGTTCCGCCGCTATCTGGAACTGACCGGGCATCCGCGCGCGGGCGAGTCGCCCAACCCATTCAGCGACGACGACTAAAACACCTTGGCGAGGCGCGCGCAGGCGTCGTGACACGGACAGGTGACGAGGTGGTCATTCACCATTCCGATCGACTGCATGTAGGCGTAGGCGAGCGTCGGGCCGGTGAAGCGGAAGCCGCGATCGCGCAAAGCAGCGGAAAGCTGCTCGCTGAGCGGTGTGGCGGCCGGAACCTCGGCGGGGTCGGCGAAGCGGTTCTGGATCGCCTCGCCATCAACGAAATCCCAGAGGAAATCGCGGAGTGTCGTGGTCTCGCGCAGGCGCAGACAGGCCCGCGCGTTGCCCACCACCGCCTCGATCTTGCGCCGGTTGCGGATGATGCCCGGCTCGGCCACCAGCGCGGCGACCTTGTCGGGGCCGTAGCGTGCCACCGTCTCCGCATCGAAGCCGTCGAACGCGGCGTTGAAGGCTTCGCGCTTGCGCAGCACTGTCAGCCAGGAAAGCCCGGCCTGAAACACCTCCAGACAGAGTTTCTCGAACAGGGCGGCGTCATCGGTTTTCGGCACGCCCCATTCTTCGTCGTGATAGGCGATGTAGAGCGGGTCGCTCGTGGTCCAGGCGCACTCGACCGTCCGCGCCCGGCTCATTCCGCCGGCACGGGGAAGTCGAACGCCGCCCAGTCCGGCCGGCTCAACTCGACCGGAATATCGCCCGCCTTGATCGCCTCGCCGCGCGACAGCGCCTCGCCCGCCCGGTCAATGCGCACGAGCGCGAGGCCCCGCCCGTTCGCGGCGGATGTCAGCTTGCCGAGATTGGTCGACCCGGCCGTGACCGCCGTGCCCGGCTCCGGCAGGCCCCGGCCCCGCACAGCGACGAAGCGCTTGCGCGCCGTGCCGCGGTGATGCATCCGCGAGACGACCTCCTGCCCGACATAGCAGCCCTTGTAAAAATCAACGCCGCCAAGCTGATCGATGCAGGCGTCATGCGCGAACACCTCGCCGGATTCATAGTCCTTGAACCCCTCCGGCACGCCCTGCGCGATGCGGTGCGCGTCGTAATCCTTCGGCTCGGCCTGCGTCCAGCCATGCTTCTCGGCGGCCGCGCGGAGCTTGCCCTCCGGGGCGAGCAGTCGGAAGCCCAGCCCTTCCGCACGCGGGTCGGCGAAGGCATATCCCCCGGCAGGCGCGGCGACATCGCCCGACGCGTCCCAAACGGCGGCAACGGCCAGCTCGTCGGATTTGTCGGCGATCTCCACCTTGGCGCGCAGCTTGTAAAAGCCAAGGCGGCGCGTGAGATCGGACAGGGCCGCGCGCGCGCAGTCGAGCAGATAGCCGCCGTCGCGGCGCAGCACCAGAAAATCGAACAGCACCTTTCCCTGTGGCGTCAGCAGCGCGGTGTAGGTAGCCTCGCCCGGCTTCAGGTTCTCGATATTCTGCGTGACGAGCCCGTGCAAAAACGTTGTCGCCTCCTCTCCGCTGACGCCGATGACGCCGCGATCAGGCAGAATCGCCAAGCATCCGTTGTTCATGAACCGCTCTCCTCCCTTGAACCTTACGGCATGATTGCGTAAGCGCTGGTAAGCATCAAGAGCGCGCTGCGCCCCATCAGACGTAAGTCATTCCATGACCTCCAGCTATGATCTCGTCGTCGTCAACGGAACCATCGTCAATCACGATGGTGTGTGGGAGGGCGACATCGGCGTGCGCGACGGCAAGATCGCCGTGCTCGGGCAGATCGGCGCGCAGGCTGGTGCGGAAGTCATCGACGCGCGCGGGCTGCATGTCCTGCCGGGCGTGATCGACAGCCATGTCCATTTCCGAGAGCCGGGCGCGGAGCACAAGGAAGACCTTGAGACCGGCAGTCGCGCAGCCGTGATGGGCGGCGTGACATCCGTCTTCGAGATGCCCAACACCGCTCCGACGACAACAACGGCTGAGGCGCTCGCCGACAAGTTGCGCCGCGCCGAAGGGCGGATGTATTGCGACCACGCTTTCTATATCGGCGCGAGCCTGGAGAACATCGGCGCGCTGGAGGCGTTGCAGCATCTGCCAGGCGTTGCGGGCGTCAAGGTGTTCGCCGGGTCATCGACCGGCAACCTGCTGATCGCGGAGGAGCCGGACCTTGAGCGCGTCTTTGCGCGGCTCACGCGCCGCGCGGCGTTCCACAGCGAGGACGAGGCCCGGCTGACCGAGCGGCTGGGCGAGCGGCGCGCGGGCGATCCGGCGAGCCACCCCGTCTGGCGTGACCCGAAGGCGGCGCGGGACTGCACCGCGTTGCTGCTGCGGCTGGCGCGCACGCACGGCAAGCGCATCCACATCCTGCATGTGACGACCGGCGAGGAGATACCGCTGTTGGCGGCGCACAAGGATGTCGCCACGGCGGAAGTCACGCCGCATCATCTCTCGCTGCAGGCGCCGGAGGACTATGAGCGGCTGGGCACGCACGCGCAGATCAACCCGCCGATCCGCGACGGCGCGCACCGCGCGGCGCTCTGGGCGGCGATCCGCGACGGCACGATCGACACAATCGGTTCGGATCACGCGCCGCACACGCTGGAGGAGAAATGGCGGCCGTATCCCGAGTCGCCTTCGGGGATGCCGGGCGTGCAGACGCTGGTGCCGGTGATGCTTGATCACGTCAACGCCGGGCGGCTGAGCTTGCAGCGCTTCGTCGATCTTGTCTGCCACGCGCCGCAGCGCGTTTACGGCATCGCGGGCAAGGGCCGGATCGCGGCGGGGTATGACGCGGACCTGACGCTGGTCGATATGGGGCGCGAGGCGGAGATCACCGAAAGCTGGCTGGCGAGCCGCTGCGGCTGGAGCCCCTACACGGGCAAGCGCGTGACAGGCTGGCCGGTCGGCACGATCGTGCGCGGACAAGCTGTGATGCGCGATGGCGAACTGATCGGCCCGGCGCTGGGCAAGCCCGCCCGCTTCCTTGAGGCGCTGCCCCTTCAAGGCGCTCCAGCACGGTAATGGATCCGGCTGTGCCGTTTCACCGGCGTCGTTGCCGGACTTGATCCGGCAACCCAACCGTTAGGCACGTGAAGTCTTTACGATGGATGCCCGTGTCAGGCACGGGCATGACCTGTAAATCGGTCGATGCGCCAGCTCACTCGCCTCTGTAGAAAAAGTGCCAGGTGCCGTCCGCGCCGATCCCAAGGCGAAAATAATCATAGCCCTCTTCGGCCATGCGCTCTGCCTCGGCCGGCGAGACGAGCCGGTAAAGCTCCACCTCCTCCGCCGGCGTCAGATCGCGCACCCCGCGCACGGCGAAATGCGGCCACACATACATCCGCGTGTCAGGCTGCTGCTCGACGACGTAGCCGGTCGTCAGGATTTCGATGAGCGCCGCCATGATCTCCCGCCCGTCGCCGTCGGCGGACATGTCGCGCCAGTGCTTGACCGGGTCGTCGACCTTCTCGCCCGCCGCGAGCACCGGCATGATCTCGTTGCGCTCCAGCACATAGCGCATCTCCTCCAGATTGCCGGAGCTGGCCGCGCGCAGGATCGACACGCGCATGTCCTGAACAGGGGTGGGCAGGGCGCTGACATCGCGCTGCACCGGCGGGCGGGCATCGCGTTGCTCAGGCGCATCTTCGGCAGCCAAAGCTGTGGGCGCGAAGCTCACCGCAAGCGTGATCGCTAGGCACAGCGCGCGGACTTCGTTAAGACACGAATCATTGATCGGCATGGCGGGTACAGTGTCGGCGTTGTCATCGCGTGGTTAGACGCCTTTGTTATCCCCGTGCGTAGACGAAAGCGCAAGGCGCGATCGCCGTGCGGGGCATTGGGCGGGGCCGAGAGATTTCAGGGCCGGACAGGCTATGATTTTAGAGACCGCATCGCTGGCGCAAACGGTCCTCACTGAAACGCAGCTTATCCTGACCGGGCTGCTGATCGGCGTGATCGTCGCCGCGCCGGTCGGGCCAGTGAACGTGCTGTGCATCCAGCGCACGCTGGAGCGCGGCTTCTGGGCCGGGGTGGCGGCGGGCTTCGGGGCGGTGCTGGGCGACGGGCTGCTCGCGGCGGCGGCCGCCTTCGGCGTTACCGCGATCTCCAATCTGACGAGCGACTACCGGACGACGATCCAGCTCATCGGCGGGGCCATCCTGCTGCTGTTTGGCTTGCGGCTCTATTTCGCCGCGCCGCGCGTAGGCGGCCAGGGGTCGCGCTGGGCGGAGCTGCGGCGCATCGCCGAGACGATCCCCGACATGTTCCGGCCGATGATGCGCTATCAGATCTGGCGGATTGTGCCCCATGCCAGCGTGATCCCGCAGAGCTTTTTCCTGACGGTGACGAACCCCGGCGCGATTCTCGGGATGTTCGCGATCTTCGGCGGGCTGGGGTCGCTGACCGGCGGGCTGACCTCCTATCTGGAGGCGTTCACCATCGTTCTGGCGGTCATGTGCGGCAGCCTGCTGTGGTGGGTGGGCTTGTCGCACATCATCTCGACTGTCCGGCACAAACTGGACGAGCACCGGCTGCAGCGCATCAACCAGATCGCCGGGTGCGTTCTGGTCGGCTTCGGCGCGGTGCTGATCGGGCAGCTTGTGGTGGTCTGAGTGTTCAGTTCACGCGCGATTTATCCGAAAACCTGTCCCCATCCCGGCTCGAAGGCCGGGACAGGCTTTTTCGGATAGCGCTTTACTGCAGCCGGCGCTTCAGCGTGAATTCGCCGCGCTCGACACGCGCCTTCAACCCTTCGGCCATGCTGACGACCGCGCTTTCGCCGTAGGCCTCGACCAGTTCTGAGAACGCGGCGAACAGCGCGGCGTTGGCCAGCACGTGGGGGGCGATACCGTCGCCGGTGGCCTCGTCCCACGCCTCGGCGATATAGCGCAGCGCCTCGGTCTCTTCCGCCTCCAGTTCCGGGGGCAGGCTCTCCAGCCGATCCTGTAACCAGCGCGTATCCACGGCTCATGCTCCCTGACGTTTCGCCACGCCTGCACTGGCGGCGCGATCTCTTCGGCCATACCCCGCCTATCGAGGACGGTAGCGCGGCCAAGATGAACGCCACCAGAATAGCGCCGCGCGCGTCTGTACGCATGAGCCGGCCAAATTAACGATTAATTCAGAACTTTCCGCGCTGTGGTCAGCCCGCTGTGTCGAGGATGCGCTTGGCGAGAATCCGGCCTTCCTGCATCAGCCGGTCAATGGAGCGCCGGGCGAGATCGGAGCAGCGGCGGTAGGTGCGGCCATAGCCGCGATAGCCCTTGTTGAAGCTCCGCACGAGCTGGGCGCGCCGCAGCGCCGAGCCGCCTTCCGCATCCACCAGTCCGCGCATCTGGTCGCGCCATTTCTGGCCCTCGTCTGCGCCGCATAGCGCGCGGAGATAGTGAACCGCCCCGAGCACTTCAGCGAGCTGGAACAGCTCCTGGTCATAGGGGCGGGTGTCCTTGCGCTCGGGAGAAGCGTCGCGGGACTCCTGCGCCGTCGCTATCGGCGCGGCGGTGAGCATGACGGCAACCATGAGGCTCGCCAAGACGCCCCCAAAGAGGCCAACGCGCCTTTTGTCGCCGTCTCTCGTCATAAGCTAACGGGTCCGCAGGGTCTGCATCCGGCATTCTTGCGCCGGATGCGTTGATTTTCCGCGAAGGTCACGCCTCGGCGGCGTCTTCCTTCGCGATTTCCTTGCCGGTCTCCTGATCGACCATCTTCATGGACAGGCGCACCTTGCCGCGGTCGTCGAAGCCGAGCAGCTTGACATAGACCTGGTCGCCTTCCTTGACATAGTCGCCGACCGACTTCGCCCGTTCCGCCGAGAGCTGGGAGATGTGGACCAGTCCGTCCTTCGCCCCGAAGAAGTTCACGAATGCGCCGAAGTCGACGACCTTGACCACCTTGCCCTTGTAGATCTCGCCGACCTCCGGCTCCGAAGTCAGGCCCTTGATGCGGGTCATGGCGTCCGCGATAGAGGCTTCGTTCGCCGCGGCGATTTTGACGGTGCCGTCGTCGCTGATGTCGATCTTGGCTCCGGTTTCCTCCACGATCGCGCGGATCACCGCGCCGCCCGGGCCGATAACCTCGCGGATCTTGTCGGTCGGGATGTTGATGATCTCGATGCGCGGAGCGTGCGCGCCAACCGCCGGACGGGCCGCGTCGAGGGCTTTCTTCATCTCGTCGAGGATGTGCAGGCGGCCGCCTTTGGCCTGATCCAGCGCGACCTGCATGATCTCCCGGTTAATTCCGGTGATCTTGATGTCCATCTGCAGCGACGTGACGCCGTCGGCGGTGCCGGCGACCTTGAAGTCCATGTCGCCAAGATGATCCTCGTCGCCGAGGATGTCGGAAAGCACGGCGAAGTCGTCGTCCTCCTTGATGAGGCCCATCGCGATGCCAGCCACCGGGCTTTTCAGCGGAATGCCCGCATCCATCATCGCCAGCGAGGTGCCGCAGACCGTCGCCATCGAGGACGAGCCGTTGGACTCGGTGATTTCAGAGACGATGCGCACCGTGTAGGGAAATGCGTCCGTACCGGGCATCATCGGATGGATCGCGCGCCAGGCCAGCTTGCCGTGGCCGATCTCTCGGCGTCCGGGGCTGCCGATGCGGCCGGTCTCGCCGACCGAGAACGGCGGGAAGTTGTAGTGCAGCATGAAGGTTTCCTTGTAGGTCCCCTCCAGCGCATCCACGAACTGCTCATCCTCACCCGTTCCGAGCGTGGCGACCACCAGCGCCTGCGTTTCGCCGCGGGTGAACAGCGCCGAGCCGTGCGCGCGGGGCAAAACGCCGACCTCCGAGACGATCGGGCGCACCTGGTCGAGCTTGCGGCCGTCGATCCGCTTCCGGGTCTTGATGATGTCGCCGCGAACAACGTCTTTCTCCAGCGACTTGAACGCCTCGGACACCGCCTGAGCCGCCGAGCCGTCATCGTCTTCCGGCGCCAACTCAGCCACGACCTTCGCCTTGACCTCGGCGACCTTCTCCTGCCGCGCCTGTTTTTCGCTGATCTTGTAGGCTGCTGACAGATCGTCCCTCGCCAGCTTGGCAACCTTGTCCTTGTACTCCGATTCGACCGCCTCCGGCGCTTCCCACGGTTCCTTCGCCGCCGCTTCGGCGAGGTCGATGATCGCATCGATGACCGGCTGGAAGTGCTCGTGGCCGAACATCACGGCCTCAAGCATGACCTCCTCGGGCAACTCGTGCGCTTCGGACTCGACCATCATCACCGCGTCGCCGGTGCCGGCTACGACGAGATCGAGCTTGCTCTCGGCCATGTCGTCGATCGCGGGGTTCAACACGTAGTCGCCCTCGATATAGCCGACGCGCGCCGCGCCGATCGGCCCGAGGAACGGGATGCCGGAGAGCGTGAGCGCGGCCGAAACCGCGACCATCGCCACGATGTCTGGATCGTTTTCCATGTCATGGGAGAGAACGGTCGCGATGACTTGCGTTTCGTTCTTGAAGCCATCGGCGAAGAGCGGGCGGATCGGCCGGTCGATCAGCCGCGAGGTCAGCGTTTCCTTCTCGGTCGGCCGGCCTTCGCGTTTGAAAAAGCCGCCCGGGATCTTGCCGGCGGCGTATGTCTTCTCCTGGTAGTGCACGGTGAGGGGGAAGAAGTCGAGACCTTCTCTCGGTTTCTTCTCGGCAACGACCGTCGCCAGTACGGTGGTCTCGCCATACGTCACCATGACGGCGGCGTCTGCCTGACGGGCGATCCGGCCCGTTTCCATGATGAGCGGACGTCCGCCCCAACTGATTTCCTTGCGATGTATGTCGAACATTGATCTTCCAATTACATTGGCCCGGCCGGACTGCCGCGCCATCGTTTCTTCCTGTCTCTTGCGAGCATGGATGGTGTAACGCGATTTTGCTGTCCATCATAGAGCGAAGTGGCCGCTGCCCTAATCGTTCCCCGATGGGCGGCGGCCCTTCGCCTGGACAGGCCATGTTGCGGCGTTCGCGTCTTGGCGTCAGCGGCGGATGCCGAGGCGCTGGATCACGTCCAGGTAACGCTGACGGTCTTTCGCCTTCACGTAATCGAGAAGGCGGCGGCGCTGGCTCACCAGCTTGAGAAGGCCGCGCCGTGAATGGTTGTCCTTCTTGTGCGACTTGAAGTGTTCGGTCAGGTTCGCGATGCGCTCGGTCAGCACCGCGATCTGTACTTCCGGCGAGCCGGTGTCGCCGGGCTTTGCGCCAAACTCTTCGATCAGCGCCTTTTTGCGCTCTGGTGTAATCGACATCGTCAACTCCTTTTGCGGTTGTGTTCGCACGTCAAGCCGGGATGTCGTCCAGCAAGCGTGCAAGCGGTGAATGTGGCCGGATTGCCCGGCATGTCAAGCGCCGTGTCCCCCATCTACGGAACCGGCAGATTGAACACCCGCTCCGGGGTGAATTCGCCATGCGAGACCTCACCGAGCGCGACCAGCGTGCCGCGCATGGTGGCGTAGGCCTTGGCATTGAGGATTGGCGCGTCGCGCCCGCGCAGCAGCACCGGCTGGCCGCGCCGCACGCGGGCCGCATCCTGTTGCGAGAGACGGATTTCGGGCAGGGCGGTCAGCGCCGTGTGCACCGGCGCAAGCAGCGCCCGCAGCGCCTCCGGGCTGGCCTCCGAGGCCGTTTCGATGTCTTCCAGCGTTACAGCCTCTTCCAGGCGGAAGCCGCCGACGCGCGTGCGCTCCAGCGCGCAGATATGACCGAGGCAGCCCAGAGCGCGGCCGAGGTCGCGGGCGATCGCGCGGACATAAGTGCCCCGGCCGCAATCGGCCTCGAAGACGCTGGTGTCGCGGTCGGGAATGTCGACGATCTCCAGCCGGTAAACCTCCACGGTGCGCGAGCGCAGCTCGAATGCTTCGCCCTCGCGGGCCAGGTCATAAGCGCGCGCGCCCTCAACTTTGACGGCGGAGAAGCGCGGCGGCGTCTGCTCGATTTCGCCGCGGAAGTCGTCCAGCGCCGCCTCGATCTGCTCGCGCGTCGGGCGGGTCTCATTTTCCTCGACGACCTCGCCTTCGCTGTCATCCGTGGTGGTTTCCGCGCCCCAGCGCACGGTGAAGCGATAGCCCTTCTCGGAGTCCACGGCGTAGGGGACGGTCTTGGTGGCCTCGCCAAAGGCGATCGGCAGCACGCCGGTGGCCAGCGGGTCGAGCGTGCCGGCATGGCCGGCCTTGCGCGCGTTGAACAGCCGCTTGACCTTGTTGAGCGCCGCGACCGAGGTCAGCCCGATTGGCTTGTTGAGTACCAGCCAGCCGTTGACCGTCGCGCGCTTGCTTCTTGATCCGCTCTTTGCCGGTTTTGACGCCATGGGATTTGAAAATGTCTCGGGATTATCGGTTCGATGGCCGTGGCTAATCGAGGTCGCGCACCACCTCAGGAGACCGCAGAATTGCGTCGATCCGCTCGCCCGTGTCAATCGACGTGTCCGCCGCGAAGCGTAATTCGGGGATGTATTTCAGTTCGACGCGCCGACCAAGCTCGCCGCGCAGGAACTTCTTGTGCCGCGACAACGCCTCCAGCGCCTGCTCCGTCTGGTCTTGCGCGGTCTGGACGTAGACCGTAGCGTGGCGCATGTCCGGGCTGGGCGCGACCTGTGAGATCGTGATGCGCAGGTCGTTCAACTCCGGGTCCGCGATGTCGCCGCGCAGCAGGATGTCCGCCAGCGTATGCCGCAGCATTTCGCCAACACGCAGCTGGCGCTGGGAGGGGCCTTTTGCGGCCGAGCGTTTTGCCATTTTCGCCTCCATTGTTCCCGGTTTCGGCTCAGGCCAGCACGCCAACGCGATAAGCGTAGGCCGACAGGGCGAAGGCCGCCGTGCTGAAGATGCCGGCGTTTCGCGCGGCGAGCCAGCGTTGGCGGTCGGCGCGGTCCTCGGCGTCGGCCAGATGCCACGCCACCGGATAATAGATCGCCTGCGCGGCCAGCCCCGCTGCCAGCAGCCAGAGGCCCCATATGTTCAGCGCGGCCAGCGCCACGCCCGCAGACAAATAGATAACTCCGGCCACGATTGGGAAGGCCACCTGCCAGCGATCCGGTTCAGGCTTCAGGGTGATCCGTTCGATTGCCCGATTGAGAAGCCACTCCATGCGCGCGCTGCGAAACAGCAGGAAACCGCTCAGGATATAGAACGCGCCGAGCAGGCGGATGATCCATTCCATGGGTGGGGTCAGCCAGATTGCGCCGGAGTGCGCCGCCTTACAGCGAGCGCTCCACCTTCTCGACGCGGTAACACTCGATGATGTCGCCCGCGCGGATATCCTGATAATTCTCGAAGGACATACCGCATTCCTGACCGACCTGGACCTCCTTGACCTCATCCTTGAAGCGCTTCAGCGTGGAAAGCTTGCCCTCGTGGATGACGACATTGTCGCGGATCAGGCGCACGCCGGCGCCGCGCTCCACCTTGCCCTCGGTGACGCGGCAGCCAGCGACCTTGCCGACCTTGGTGATGTTGAACACCTCCAGGATTTCGGCGTTGCCGAGGAAGGTCTCGCGCAGCGTCGGTTCCAGCAGGCCGGACATCGCCGCTTTGATGTCGTCCACCAGGTCATAGATCACGTTGTAGTAACGGATCTCGATGCCTTCCTGCCGCGCGGCCTGACGCGCCTGCGCATTGGCGCGGACGTTGAAGCCGACCACCGCCGCCCCCGAGGCCTTCGCCAGCGTCACATCTGACTCGGTCACGCCGCCGACGCCGGCATGGACCACGCGCGCTTCGACCTCCTCGGTGCCGAGTTTTTCCAGTGCGGCGGTGATCGCCTCGACCGAGCCCTGCACATCGCCCTTGATGATGAGCGGGAATTCCTTGGCGCCCTCTTCGCCGAGCTGGCTCATCATCTTTTCGAGCGAGCCGCGCGAGCCGGCGCCCGCCGCCCTGACCTCGCGCAGCTTGCGCTGGCGATAGTCGGTGATTTCGCGGGCGCGCGCCTCGTTCTCGACAACGGCGAACTGGTCGCCCGCCTCCGGCGCGCTGTCGAGACCAAGGATTTCAACAGGCTGAGACGGGCCGGCCTCAACCGTGTTGTCGCCGCGATCGTCGATGAGCGCGCGCACCTTGCCCCAGGCGCGGCCTGCGACCAACACCTGGCCGACCTTGAGCGTGCCGCGCTGCACGAGGACGGTCGCCACCGGGCCGCGGCCGCGTTCGAGCTTCGCCTCGATCACGACGCCTTCGGCCGGGCGGTCCGGGTTCGCTTGCAGTTCGAGCAGTTCGGCCTGGAGCTGGATCGCCTCAAGCAACTTGTCGAGGTTCATCAGCTTCAGCGCGGACACCTCCACCTCCAGCGTATCGCCGGACATGCTCTCCACGATCACCTCGTGTTGAAGCAGTTCGGTGCGCACGCGGTTCGGGTCGGCGTCCGGCTTGTCGATCTTGTTGATCGCCACCACAATCGGCACCCCGGCGGCCTTGGCGTGGTCGATGGCTTCGATGGTTTGCGGCATGACGCCGTCATCCGCCGCCACCACCAGCACGACCACGTCGGTGGCCTTCGCGCCGCGCGCGCGCATGGAGGTGAATGCGGCGTGGCCCGGCGTGTCGATGAAGGTCACTGGCCGGCCATCGTCGGTCTCCACCTGATAAGCGCCGATATGCTGGGTGATGCCGCCGGCCTCGCCCGAGACCACGCTGGTCTTGCGCAGCGCGTCGAGTAGCGAGGTCTTGCCGTGGTCCACATGGCCCATGACCGTGACGACCGGCGCGCGCGGCTCCAGGTCCTCCTCGCGATCCTCGCCGCCGAGGAAACCCTCTTCCACATCCGCCTCCGACACGCGCTTCGGCGTATGACCGAATTCCATGACGATCAGCTCGGCCAGATCGGCTTCGATCACATCGTTGATCTTGTGCATCTGACCTTGCTTCATCAGAAACTTGATAACATCCACCGCACGCTCGGTCATGCGGTTGGCCAGTTCCTGAATGGTGATCGCCTCGGGAATCTGCACCTCACGCTTGATCTTCTTGCCTTCCTCGCGCGCTGCTGCAGCCTGCTTCTTCTGGCGCTCGCGCTGACGGCGCAGAGACGCCAGGCTGCGTTCGCGATGCTCGTCGTCGAGCGCATTGGCGAGAGTCAGTTTCGAGCGCGCGCGGCGTTCCTCGCCCGCGGGGCGCTTCGGGGCAGGGCGCTGCTCGGCGCGGCCCTTCTTGCCGCGGGCCTCGGGCTTGCCCTTGCGGGCTTCTTCGTCGTCAGCCTCCGTGGCAGGCTTCGCGGGCCGCTTGCGCGCCTCGGCCTCGGCCGCGGTTTCGGCGGCCGGCGCTTGTTCAGCGGCTTCGTCCTTCTGCGGTTCGGCCTTCGCCTCGGCCTGAGCAGCCTCGCCCCCGGGCGCTTCGGCAGCTTCGGCGGCCTGAACGTCGGTCTCGACGGCTTCGCCCTGCTCCGCCTCTTCCTGGGCCTTGCGCTGGGCTTCCTCGGCTGCGCGCTGGCGTTCGCGCTCCGCCTCCTCGGCGGCGCGGCGTTCGCGCTCCTTGCGCTCGACTTCCTCGCGCTTGCGCGCCTCGGTCAGCGCACGGATACGCGCATCGCGCTCTTCCTCGGAGAGCTGACGCAGCACGCGCTCGCTCTTTTCGGACGGCTTCGCCTCGGGCTTGGCTTCCGCACGCGGCTGCGCGCCACCGGGCGCCTTCGCCTCGGCTGGTTTCTGCTGGACCGGCGCAGCGGGCTTTGCGCTCTCGGCCTGCTGCGCGGGCGGCGACGTGCTGCGCTTGCGCTTCTTCTCGACGAGCACCTGTTTCGACCGGCCGTGGCTGAAACTCTGGCGCACGCGTCCCTGCTCCACGGATTTGCCGAGATTCAGGGTCATAGTCTTGCGCGATGCGCGCTTGTTGCCGCTTTCGGTCTCTTTGGTATCGCTCATTCAGTATCCCGTTTCGCCGGTTCTGTATGTCCGGCCGATGTTTCGCCCCTCGAAGGACCGTCCGTTCGCGCGGTCCCGTCTCCAGTGAACTGGCGCAGCCGCATCGCCGCTGCAATGAAACTCTCGCCCGCCCCACCCCGAAAGGCCGCGGCATGGTTAACATTTTCCCGCCCGAGCGCCTGGCTCAAGGCCTCCAGAGGGAAGCGGAAAATCCGTTCGGCGCGCCCTGCCTCATCACAGCCGCCTCGCGCGATGAATTTCCGATCGAGGCGGCGGCAGCCATCCGAGGCGGCTTCCTCGGCATGGATCAGCGCGGCGCAGTCGCCCTTGTCTATCGCTTGCGCGACCTTTGCAAAACCCGCCACCACCTGTCCAGCCTTATTCGCCAGAGACAGGCGGTTGAGGGCATCGCGGCGCAGCGCGTCTTCCACCTGATGCGGCAAATCCGCCGGCGCCTGCACCTTCCGCCGCAGCGAGCGGCTGAAGGCATTGCGCTTCACCGCTTCGGCCAGAACCGGCTTCGATGCGGTGATCCAGACGCCGCGTCCGGGCAATTTACGCTTCAGATCGAACCGGATGACGCCGTCTGGGTCGGCGACGAAGCGCAGAAGCTCATATTGCGGGCGCGTTTCGCGTGTGACGGCGCAGCGCCTTGTGACATCTAGTCCAGATATAGCGCGTTCCGCCACCGAATTCACCCTTCGTCTCAGCCCTCCGCGACAGATTTCGCTTCCGATTCACCTTCTTCCGTCTCGGCCTCGGCCTGCGCTTCGGCTTCCGCGGCGCGGCGGTCGGCTTCGAGTTCTTCCTCGGTGAACCAGCCGGCGGCGACGCGCGCTCGCATAATCAGGTCCTCGGCTTCCTCGCGGCTCAGATCGAAGGCTTCAAGCGCGCCCGCGATATGCTGGCGACCCTCCGCGGTACGCTCGTCATATCCCAGCAGGTCATCGGCAGCGCAGTCGGCCACTTCCTCCACCGTCTTGATTTCGTTCTCACCAAGAGCGACCAGCATCGCCGCGTTCAGATGCGGTAGTTCGCTCACGGCGTCCTCCACGCCAAGCTCCCGCCGGCGATCGTCGAGTTCGGTTTCGCGCCGCTCCAGAAACTCCCGCGCGCGATCCTGGATCTCCTGCGCGGTATCCTCATCGAAGCCTTCGATCCCGGCGATCTCGTCCAGATCGACATAGGCCAGTTCCTCGTTGGTCGCGAAGCCTTCCGAGGCCAGAAGCTGGGCGATGACTTCATCCACATCGAGCGAGTCCATGAAGGTCTGCGTGCGCTCGGCGAATTCCTTCTGGCGGCGCTCGGCTTCTTCTGCCTCGGTCATGATGTCGATGTCCCAGCCCGTGAGCTGCGAGGCGAGGCGCACGTTCTGGCCGCGCCGGCCAATCGCAAGGCTGAGCTGGTCGTCGGGCACCACCACTTCGATGCGCTCGGCGTCTTCATCGAGCACGACCTTGACCACCTCGGCGGGCGCGAGCGCGTTGACGATGAAGGTCGCGGCGTCGGGCGACCACTGGATGATGTCGATCTTTTCGCCCTGAAGCTCGTTCACGACCGCCTGCACACGGCTGCCGCGCATCCCGACGCAGGCGCCTACGGGATCTATAGAGGAATCATGCGAGACGACGGCGATCTTGGCGCGGCTGCCAGGGTCGCGCGCGACCGACTTGATCTCGACAATGCTGTCATAGATTTCCGGCACCTCCTGCATGAACAGCTTGGCCATGAACTCCGGCCGTGTGCGCGACAGGAAGATTTGCGGGCCGCGCGTCTCCGGGCGCACGTCGTAGATGTAGGCGCGGACCCGGTCCCCGTACTTGAATTGCTCGCGCGGCAGGGTCTCGTCGCGGCGGATGATCGCTTCGGCGCGGCCCAGATCGACGATCACGTTGCCGTATTCGACGCGCTTGATGACGCCGTTGACTATCTCTCCGATGCGGTCCTTGTATTCCTCGAACTGGCGCTCGCGCTCGGCTTGGCGCACCTTCTGCACGATCACCTGTTTTGCGCTCTGCGCGGCGACGCGGCCAAAGTCCAGCGGGGGCAGCGGCTCGGCGATAAAGTCGTCAACCTCGGCTTCCGGGTTGCGAGCGCGCGCCTCCTCCAGCGCAATCTCGGTGGAGTCGTCCTCGACTTCCTCGACCACGCGCAGCAGTCGCGCCAGCCGGGTCTCGCCGGTCTTCGGGTCGATCTCCGCGCGGATTTCGCTGTCGGCGCCATAGCGCGCGCGGGCCGCCTTCTGGATCGCGTCCTCCATCGCGGCGATGACCAGTTCGCGGTCGATTTGCTTCTCGCGCGCGACCGCTTCGGCGATCTGCAACAGTTCAAGCCGGTTCGCGCTTACGCCATATTGCGACATTCCGTTTGCTCCACAAAAGCCAATGTCTATTCCGTTCCAGCGCCGTTGGGCGCGACCGCTTCATCGCCGTCGCTGCCCATGCGGCGCGCTTGTGACGCGGCCAGCAGCGCGTCGGTCATGACGAGCTTCGCGCTCTCGATCAGCGCGGCCGGGAAGCCGAGGATATCCGGCTCGCTCCTGCCCTCCAGCGTGACGGCCAGCCGCACCTCGTCCGCCGTCTCATCATATCCGTCGATCATGCCGCGGAACCGCTTGCGGCCGTCCACCGGCTCGCGCAGCATCACCTTCGCCTCATGCCCTGCCCATTCCTCGAAGTCGGAGGGGCGCACCAGCGGCCGGTCGATCCCCGGTGAGGACACCTCCAGATGATAGCGCCCGGGGATCGGGTCGTGCGCGTCCAGAAGCGGCGAGATCGCGCGGCTGGCATCGGCGCAGTCCTCGACCGTCACATCGCTTTCCGCGCGATCGACCATGATCTGCACCGTGCCGCCGTCGCGCCCCGACATCAGCACGCGCACGAGCCGCAGCCCCAGGTCTTCCAGCACTGGCTCGGCAAGCGCGGCGACCTCGGCGGCGGCGCCGGTCTCCTCGACAAAGCGGCGATCCGCCCGGTTTGTGCTTGCGTTGTCGGCTTGATGCGCCGCCACGGGAAGCCTCTCCTGTCGTGAATGCGAATCGGCGTTTGCGGCCGGGGCCACAAACAAAAAGAGCGGACCCCGTCAAGGAGCCCACCCGCCGGTTCCGATCGGTGGAAATCTACAGCAAAGGTAGGCGAAGCCGCGCGAATATGCAACGCCCGCGCGCCACTTATCTTGGCAAAATTGGTGGCGGCGCAGGTATTTGCGAATTCAGCGCCGGCGAAAGCGGAAATAGGCGCAACCGCGGCCTTCAGCGATGGCCTTGGCCTCATAGCGGGTTTGCGGCCAGTCAGGCGGGCGCTCACGCCAGTCCGCCGGGCGCTCGGCCGCCCAGACGAAGGAGCCTTCGCGCTTGAAGGAAAGAAGCGCCGTGCGGGCATAATCGCCGATATCGGTGGCGAAGCGCAGTTCCGCGCCGGGGCGCATCACGCGAGCGAGCGCAGCAATGTTCTCCTCGCGCAGGAAGCGGCGCTTGCGGTGGCGGCGTTTCGGCCACGGGTCGGGGAACAGGATGAAGGCGCGGGCGATGGACGCCTCCGGCAGCCAGGCCAGCAGGTCGCGCGCATCGTCCGGGTGGACAGCGATATTGCGCAGGCCCCCCTCTTCCACGGCCGCCAACACCTTCGCAACGCCGTTTATGTAGGGTTCGCAGCCGAGCAACCCTGCCTGCGGATTCGCGCGCGCTTGCCACAGCAGATGCTCGCCCGCGCCGAAGCCGATCTCCAGCCAGACCTCGCTGACCGGCACGGCGAACAGTGATGTCAGCGGCGCAGGCGGCGGCTGCGACAGATCGGGCTGCAAGCGCGGCAGCAGGTCATTGACCAGCCGGCTCTGGCGCGGCGAGAGCTTGTGCCCTTTTCGCCGGCCAAAGCTGCGTTCGCCCGGCGGCTGGCGGTCGCTTTCGGACATGGGTCGCAGCCGGGCGCGCCCGGCGGGTTAACTCAGCGCGGCTTTCAGCGGCTCCACCAGGTCGAGCTTCTCCCAGGAGAAACCGCCCTCGTTATCCGGTTCGCGGCCGAAGTGCCCGTAAGCCGCAGTGCGCTTGTAGATCGGCCGACCGAGCTGCAGGTGGTTGAAAATGCCGCGCGGACTGAGATCGATCACCTCGCGGATTGCCGCGTCGAGTTTCAATTCTGCAACGGTGCCCGTGCCGTGCAGGTCGGCGTAGATCGCCAGCGGCTTGGCCACGCCGATCGCATAGGCAAGCTGGATCGTGCATTTCTCCGCCAGCCCCGCAGCAATCACGTTCTTCGCCACGTAGCGTGCGGCATAGGCCGCCGAGCGGTCCACCTTCGACGGGTCCTTGCCGGAGAACGCGCCGCCGCCATGCAGCGCCGCGCCGCCATAGGTGTCGACGATGACCTTGCGGCCGGTCAGGCCCGCGTCGCCTTCCGGCCCGCCGATGACGAACCGGCCTGTCGGGTTGACGTAGAAATGCTCCTCGTCCGGCATCCAGCCTTCAGGCAGCACCTCCTCGACGAAGCTGCGCACAATCTCGCGGACGCGCTCGCTGGTCGCGTCCTCGGTGTGTTGAGTGGAAACCACGACCGACTGCGCGCGGACCGGCTTGCCGTCCTGGTATTCGAGTGTGACCTGGCTCTTGGCGTCCGGCCCGAGTTCCGGGACGCGGCCCGAATGGCGCGCCTTCGACATGTTCAGCAGGATCTTGTTGGCGTAGTCGATGGGCGCGGGCATCAGCGAGTCCGTTTCGTCGCAGGCATAGCCGAACATGATGCCCTGGTCGCCAGCGCCCTGATCTTCCTCGTTCTCGCGGTCGACCCCCATCGCGATGTCGGCCGACTGCTCATGCACGTAGCAGGACACCTCGGCATCGCGCCAGTGAAAGCCGGGCTGCTCATAGCCAATGTCGCGGACCGTCTCGCGCGCCAGCCGGATCAGCGTGTCATGATCGATTTCTTCCGGCCCCTTGGTCTCGCCGAGCATGATAATGCGGTTGGTGGTGACGGCCGTCTCGCAGGCGACGCGCGATTTGGCATCGGCAGCGAGAAACGCATCGACGACGGCGTCAGAAATCTGGTCGCAGACCTTGTCGGGGTGGCCTTCCGAAACCGATTCGCTCGTGAAGAGATAGTTCCTGTGGCTCACACGGACCTCCTTGACAGCTACTCGGACGGGCAGACGTGAACGATCATGAACCTGGCGCCCGCCGTGCCAGGCACGTGAACCGGCGGCAGCGCTGAAGCACGCCGAGCTGTGCGGGTCAATGGTGCTGGATCAGCCGTTACCGTCCTGCTCGGCGTCCGCCATGGCGCGAACCATGTCGACGATGGACTTGCGGACCTTGGGGTCCTTGATGCGGACGAACGCCCTGTTCAACTCAACGCCCTCGCGGCTATCGAGGAAATCCATCACGTAAGTCTCCGATTTCGGCTCAGCAAATCCTGCGGTTTGCGCGCCCTGAGCAGGCGTTTCAAGACCTTCAAAGAAGAAGCCGACAGGCACGTTCAGGACTTCGGCGAGTTGGAACAGGCGGCTTGCGCCGATTCGATTTGTACCCTTCTCATATTTCTGTATCTGCTGAAATGTCAAACGCATCTGCTCGCCGAGACGCTCCTGACTCATACCGATGAACATGCGCCGTAGTCTGACGCGGCTGCCGACATGCACATCGATATGATGCGGTTTTCGGGCGGCGACCGTCGTTCGCTCGTCCGATGCCGGCAGACTTTCGGTCATTTGTTCTGTTGTTTTTTTGGCCGTGTAGCCGGCCTGCGCCTCGCGATCACGCGCCATTCCTCGTCCCCCACACTCCGTTAGTGCCCAGCGCTACTGTACACAATTTCACGGTTGTAGATAGCCCGGAATACAGCGTCAACTGATCGTTAAGGGCAAAAGGCTCGCTCACGGCGATTCTGGTTAAGCGCTGCCGCGCTTTCACACGCCGAACCGGCGCGCTTTCGCAGGCGTCGCAAGATGCAGCGCCAGAGCGAGACACAAACCGGCGACGGCGATCGCCCAATGGATGAGCGCGCCGGCGCGCGCATGGAGCGGCTCTGCCACGGCGGGCGGCAAGCGCGCGTCGATCGCCCCCATGCTGCCCAGCGCCAGCCGCTTGCGCAGCTCGCCGCGCGGACCGATCACGGCGGAAATGCCTGTGTTTGCCGCCCGGATGACCGGCAGCCCTTCCTCGACCGCGCGCATCCGCGCCTTATGCAGATGCTGATAAGGGCCCGCTGTCTCGCCGAACCATGAGTCGTCAGTCACGTTCAGCAACCAACCAGGGCGGTCGTCCGGCGTCACCGAGCCCGGGAAGATGATCTCGTAGCAGATCAGCGGCGTGAATGGCGGCAGGCCCGCGAGGCTCAGATTGCCGATGCCGCCGCTGGCCGCGAAGCCGCCGGGCAGGTTGGTGAGCTGGCGGATGCCGATGGCTTCCAGCGTCTCCTGGAACGGCAGGTACTCGCCGAACGGTACCAGATGCGACTTGTCGGCGATCGCGATAACCTCGCCGCGGTCATCGAGCGCAAGCACGCTGTTGTAAACGGCCGAGACGAGGCGCTCGCCCGCATCGTTTGTCACCGTCTCCGCCCGGTTCGCGCCAGTGATGAGCATCGCCCCCGGCGGCAACAGCCGGTCGAAGGCTTCGCGCTGGCTTTCTTCGGCGATGTCATCGTCGAACAGGTAGACGAAGGGCAGGGCGGCTTCTGGCCAGACGACATGCGTGATATCCGCCGACAAAGACGCGCCGCCGCGGCTCAGGCGCTCATAACGCTGGAAAATCCAGTCGCGCGATTCCGGCTTCCACTTCTCCGCCTGCGGGATGTTCGCCTGCACGATGCGCAGCTTCGGCCCCGCCACATCCGATGGCAGCGGCTGCGCGAGCCGCCCCCAACCCCAGCCGGCCATTCCCGCCAGAAGCATCGCCGCGAGGGCGGGCATCAGGTAGCGCAAGCCCCGGCCGGTCTGGTCGGTCAGCGTCGCCGGCGCGGCGAAGATCAGGACAGCGAAGAAGCCAAGCCCGTAAACGCCGACCAGCGCGCCCGCCTGCATCAACGTATCCGGCGCGGCGAGCGTGTAGCCGATTGCGTTCCAGGGAAAGCCGGTAAGGATATGCCCGCGCAGCAGCTCCACCGCGAAAAAGGCCAGCGCAAAGACGAAAATGCGCGCCGGGCCGGGCCGCCAGACCGCGCTCGCCACCGCCGGCGCCAGCGCGTAGAACAGGGCCAGCCCGACCGGCATCCCGAGAATGCCCAGCGGCGACATCCAGGCGAACTGCTCGGCCTGCACGAAGAAGGCGAAGCCGATCCAGTAAAGGCTGGCGAAGAAGTAGCCGAAGCCGAACCACCAGCCGAGGATCGCCGCGCCGCGCAGCCGGGCCGCAAAGGTCGGCGCGCGCGCCACGATGCCGTCGAGCAGCCAGACGATGACCGGCAGCGTGGCGAACATCACGGGCCACAGATGCAGCGGCGCCAGCGCCAGCGTCGAGATCGCGCCCGCGCCAAAGGCCAGGAGATAGCGCCGCCAGCCCGCGAGCCTGCGCACGCCAGCCTCCAGCCGGTTGGCGCGCGCGCCCCCGGTTTTGGTCACGCTGTTCGCATCTGGTGTTGTCCGCGTGGCCTCGCGCGCGGCACGCTCGTCCAGCATTGGCCGATCCTTCCCGTTGCGGGCGATCCTGATCGGAAATGCGGCAAATATCGTGGCGGGCTTGGGTTTTCCCGAAAGCAACTCTTTTCCAAAGCGCGTTGGCGCATTGTGACGCGGGCGGGCATCCCGTCGCGCGGCCCGCGCGTTGTCATGTCAACCCGTTGCATTGCAGGAGGCGCAAGCATGACCACGACCACGCTCTATTATCTCATCGCGCTCGGCGTCGGCGTCGTGGCCGGCACCTATCTGCCCATGAACGGGCGCTTTGGCGAACAGCTCGGCTCGCCACTGCTGGCGACGGCGGTGTTCTTCGTCGTTGGCGCAATCACGGCCGTGGCGGTCTGGGCGGTGGTCGGCGAGGGCGGGACGTGGACTCGGCTGTCGCGCGGGTTTCCGCTGTTTTTCCTGCTTGGGATGGTCAGTTTCGGGATCATCTTCGCCGCGACGTTTTTCATCCCGCGGATGGGCGCGGGCGCCTATTTCGTCTGTCTGGTCTCTGGGCAGGTGCTGGCCGGGATGGCGCTCAGCCATTTCGGCATCTTCGCGCCGGAGCGGCTGCCGATCTCCCCGCTGAAGGCCATCGGGGCGCTCGCGGTGATCGCGGGCGTCATCCTCATCCGCATCGCCGAGAGCAACGATCTGCGCCGCGCGCAGCCGGGCGAACCGACGATCGCGGAGGAGACGCAATCGGCGCGGCGGTGATTACGGTTCGGGCTGACAGGTCGGGCAAAGACAGGCGTTGCGGCCCGACACCTTGATCGCGCGGATTTCGCCGCCGCAGCGCGGGCATGTCGCGCCCTCCTCACGGCGGGGCAGCAGCCAGTCATCGGGCAGATTATCAAACAAGTCCTCCGACCCGGCGCCCTTGTCGATAGCGACCTTCAGGACATCCATCATCGTGTCGTAAAGCGCGTGCAGCGCCGCGTCATCCAGGTCGCCGACCCGCGTCTTGGGGTGGATGCCCGCCTGGAACAGCATCTCGTCGGAATAGACGTTGCCGATCCCTGCGATCAGGCTCTGGTCCATCAGCGCTGACTTGATCTGCCCGCGCCGGTCGGCCAGCAGCGCGCGAAAGCCGTCTTCATCCAGCCCCAGCGCATCGGGTCCCAGCCCTTCCTTGGCTGCGAACGCGGCCGGATCATCCACAATGCCGACCTCGCCGAACAGCCGTTGGTTCACGAAGGCAAGATGATAGCCGTTGTCGAAATCGAGCCGCAGGCGGTCGTGCGCGGGGTCGTCCTCAAGGCGCTTGAAGTAGGCCAGATAGCCGGTCATGCCGAAATGCAGCATCAGCCACGGCCCGTCGTCGAGTTCCGCAAACAGGTGCTTGCCGTGGCGATGTGTTCGGCTCAACGTGTGGCCGGTGAGCGCGGCGTCGAGCTTCTGGCGAGTGACGCCGTGCAGCACCTTCTCGCTGGTCAGCGTGATCTGCGCGATCCGCTTGTGCAACGCGGTCGCGTCGAGGTAGCGCTTGAAGTTTTCGACATCCGGCAGTTCCGGCACGGCTGGCCTCCTTCAGCACAGCGTCAGGCTCAGCCCGTCATGGGCGATCGCCGCATCCACGCCGCGCTCGCGGCCCATCTCCTCGACCTTCGGGCCAAGCGTGCGCTCGTCGCCCTCGACGATCTCGCGGCCACAATGCGTGAACAGCGCGCGCGGGATGCCCGCCTCCTGGCACCAGCCGATCTGCGCGCGCACGGTCGTGTGGCCAAAGAGCTGATCGCCCTTGCGACGCACCATGCTTCGCGTGAGGGTTGCGCCGTCGCCGATGAAAAGGTCCACGCCGTCGAGCGCGGCCTCGCGGTGATGGATGTCCACAACGTCCGGCACGTAGAAGATTTTGCTCCGCCCAGCCGCGATGCGATAGCCGACCGCGGGCGCGCGCAGCGAATGCATCACCGGGAACGCTTCAAAACTGATGCCGTCGATCTCGAACGGTTGGCGTTGCTTCACCTTATGCCGGTCCGCGATCGGATAGTCCTCGATCGAAGCCCATGTGACCGCCGTGGCATGGACGGGGCAGTCCGCCCCATCCTCCAGCCCGAAGGCGTGGTCGGGATGGGCATGGGTGAGCACGATCGCGTCCGGGCCGATTTCGCGAAACTCGCCCTTCCAGTCCGCGCCGCAGTCGACCATCACATCGGTTTCGCCATACCGGACAAGCAGCGCGCTGTGGCGGCGATGGAGATCGTTGGCCGCTTCGATGTAGCCGCGCGTGCCGAGAAAGGTCAGTTTCATGGCCGTTCTTTCGCTGGCTGCTGACCGGATCAACGCGCGCTCCGCCAGCAAGGTTGCGCGCCGTGATGAAGATTTGCGCGGCCCATTGCCAAAAGCGCAGACAAGTCTGCTAGGCTGCGCGTCCCGAATCTGGCGATCCCGCCGCTACAGCCCCCTGCAGACGAATTGGCGCTTTTATGGCTGAGACAGACGCCCAGGCGAGAGAAGAAACTCAGGGCCGTCTCATCAGCCTCGTTCTGCTCGCCACCGTTCTGCTGGTCATCGGGGTGGAATGGCACGGCGCGATGGTGTTTGTCCACGGCGCGGCGGCGGCGGTGCTGCTGTTCGTCGTTCTGGCGACGCCGCTGGTGGGCTGGTCGCGACGGGTTTTCGTGCTGGTCGGGCTGGCTCTGTCCATCGCCGCGCTCCTCACGCGATCCGACTGGCTCCAGATCATCGAGGCGGGGCTCGGAAGCGCCGCTTTCATCGCCGCCTTCTTCTCGGCCGCCGCTTGCCTGCGCAATGCCTCCGCCACCTCCGCGTCCATCGCCGCGAGCGGGCGTTATCTGGCGCATCAGCCGCCGGGCCGGCGCTATGCGGCGCTGACGGCGGGCGGGCATCTGTTCGGGATCATCCTGCTCTATGGCGCAATCGCTCTGCTCGGCGGGATGGCCGAGGCGAGCGCGCGGCGCGAGGCGAACGCGGAAATCCGGCGCATCCGGCTCAGGCGCATGTTGCTGGCGATCCAGCGCGGCTTCGTCACGACGCTGTGCTGGTCGCCGCTGACCTTCTCGATGGCGATCTCGACCACGCTGGTGCCGGGGGCGAGCTGGGCTGATGCATTCGGTTTCGGGCTGATCGGCGCAGCGATCATGGCCGTGGCCGGCTGGGCGCTCGACACGATCTTCAAGCCGCGGCTGTCCGGGCCGCGCCCGCCCGTGCAGCGAGTCGGCACCTGGCGCAGCCTGATCCCGATGTTCTTTCTGCTGGCGATCCTGCTCTCCACCGTCGGCGGGCTGTCGGTGGCGACGGGTCTGCGCGCGGTTGCGGTTGTGCTCGTGGTGGTGCCGTTGCTGGCGGCGGGCTGGATTGCCATGCAGAACCGCTCAAACGCGCCTCTGCGCCAGGTGACGCGGCGCGCCGCCGGTTATTCCGATGACCTGTTCAATTACCGCTCGGAGCTGGTCCTGCTGGTCATGGCGGGTTTCATCGGCACGCTGGGCGGGCGGCTTCTGCTGCCGTTTTTCGACGGTTCCAGCCTTGATCTGCTGGCGGCACCCGCCTGGGTGATCCTTGTCGCGATCGTCTGGATCATTCCGCTGACGGGGCTTATGGGCATGAACCCGATCCTCTCGGTCTCGCTGATGGCGCCGCTTCTGCCGAGCGCCGAGGCGATGGGCGTAACGCCCGCCGCAGTCATCGTCGCGATCACCTCGGGTTGGGCCCTGGGCGGGGCCAGTTCGCCATACACCGCGACGACGCTGCTGGCCGGGAGCATCGGCGGGGTCAGCGCGTGGCGCGTTGGTCTGTCGTGGAATGGCCTCTACACGGTTCTGAGCGGGCTCTTGCTCTCGGGCTGGGTGGTTGTGGTGTCGATTTTGTGAAACATGACGATCAATTGATCGCGTATTCGCGCTGACCCCTGATCGGCAGGCGGCGCTGCGCCGTATGATAGGATGTCGCACCGCGAAGACCTACCAAGGATAGTGTTGCATGAAGATCAGGGATCGCCTTGAATTTGCGACGAAGCCGGAGCCGCTGACATTTCCGCCAGCCGCGCTCGTCTCGGAAGCCGCGGCGAAAATGGCGGAACTGGATTATGGTTCGGTGATTGTCGTCGACGAGCAGGATCGCGTTCTGGGAATGGTCACCGAGCGTGACATCCTCAAGCGGCTGGTCAACAAGGATCGTGATCCGAAGCAAACAAAGCTGTCCGAGATCATGACGGAAAAGCCGCGCGCGGCGCGCGCCGATGATGATCTGCTGGAGTGGCTGGCGATCATGTCGAATGAGCGCTTCCGCCGCCTGCCGATCGTCGACGAACACGGCCGGGTCATCTCGATCATGACACAGGGCGATTTCGTCTCCTACACATGGCCGGATCTGCTGCAGAACGCCAAGCGGCTGACCAGCGCGACGGTGAGCAACAACTACCAGATCATGATCGTGCTTGGCGGCGTGCTGGTTTACTCGGTCGCGCTGATCGGCGTCCTGCAGGCGATGTGACGCCGGGCGCCGCCTTCCTAGGCGTCGCCGTCCCGGTTCTCGCCCTCGCGCCGGCGGTGCCACCAGATGACGAAACGCCGCCGCCAGCGCCGGGCGAAAGGCAGATCATAGGACAGGACCAGGACGCCGAGCGGCAACATCCAGAAGCCGAGGATCGGCAGAAAGCCAAGCAGGCCGCCGAGAATCAGCGCAAAGCCCAGAGCCATGCGCAACAGGCGCGAGCGCGGCAGTCCCATTTCATGGTTGCCGATCCTCACCTTGTGCTTCCGCTCTGGCGGCTGCTCGCGGCGTTCGCCGCGCTCCGATTTCCGGTCGCCCTGCCGTTTGGTCATGCGGGACCCCTGCGGCGCGCGCGGCGAATGGGCGGATAGAGTATCAACATGTCTCATTTGCTTGGGCGTTGCGAAGAGCCGATTGGTCATCTAAATTCAAGGTGGCGATGCGCGAAGGCGTTTGCTATATGCTTCTTTCCAGCGAAGGGCAAATTCCCCGGTAGCTCAGTGGTAGAGCAATCGGCTGTTAACCGATTGGTCGCTGGTTCGAATCCGGCCCGGGGAGCCATCCCGCCGCGCACTGCCGGCCCCGCTGCGTGGTTCCAGATCGACTATCGCCAGAAGCGCGCGCCCAGACTGGGGCGATCACATAAGGTGCGAGCACAACACGCCTGTCATCTTGCTGTTTTAAGCTCACGATCGAAGTTGGAGCCTTCGACTTGACGAGGAACAGGATCGAAGCCATGCAGACAACGCGCGATATGCGCGCCTTGGCGGCTTGCCAGTGCGGCGCAATCGGCATCACGCTGTCGGGTGCTCCTTCCTTTCAAGCGATCTGCGCCTGCCGCAACTGCCGCGCGCGCACAGGCTCCGCATTTGGCCTCAGCGCCTACTACGACAGAGCGCAAGTCGAGCAGACGCGCGGCGCGCCCACCGTTTATCGCAGCCTGTCCGCCAAGGGGCGTGCCCTCGATTTCCGATTTTGCCCTACATGTGGGACCAGCGTCTGGTGGGAGGCTGAATTTCTGCCGGGCAAGATCGGCGTTGCCGGCGGCCTGCTTGAAGGCCACGACTTCAAGCCCGATGGCGCATATTTCTGTGCGTCGAAGCCAGACTGGGTCCATTTCGACGAAGCGATCCCGATCGGTGAGGGGCCGACCACCGGCTCGTAATCCGCGCGATGGCGCACAGGAGATAGACGCGGTCCGGCCTACCCGGCTTCGCGCTGGTCGCTGCGCACGCCGGCGGCGAGCTGCTCCACGAGCGAGAACACCGCAGGCGCGGTCTGCTCGGTGGCGCGGCCCTGGTCGTCGAGGTTCTCCTTGATCGCATTGACCAGCGCCGAGCCGACCACGACGCCGTCCGCCACTGCGCCAATGGCCGCCGCCTGCTCAGGCGTCTTAACGCCGAAACCGACCGCCACTGGCAGCGGCGTATGCGACTTGATCCGCGCCACGTTGGCCGCGACCTCGCCGGTGTCGGGCGTGCGCGTGCCGGTGATGCCGGTGATCGAGACGTAATAGACGAAGCCAGAGGTGTTGGCGAGCACGGCGGGCAAGCGCGCGTCGTCGGTCGTCGGCGCGGCCAGCCGGATGAAGTTCAGCCCGGCGGCGCGGGCGGGCAGGCAAAGCTCGTTGTCCGCCTCTGGCGGCAGATCGACGACGATCAGGCCGTCCACGCCCGCTTCCGCCGCCTCGGCCACGAACCGTTCCGCCCCTCGGAAATAGATCGGGTTGTAATAGCCCATCAGGACGATAGGGGTCTCCTGATCGCCTTTGCGGAATTCGCGCACCATTTCCAGCGTCATGTCCATCTTGTGGCCCGCCTTGAGCGCGCGCTGGGAGGACGCCTGGATCGCCGGGCCGTCGGCCATCGGGTCGGAGAACGGCATCCCGAGTTCGATCACGTCCGCCCCGGCGGCCGGAAGCCCGCGCAGGATTTCCAGCGAGGTCTCATAGTCCGGGTCGCCCGCGGTGATGAAGGTCACGAGCGCGGGGCAGCGGATGGCGAAGCGGTTTTCGATGCGCGACATTGCTATGCTCTCTGCGCTTGTTGGGGCGCCTCAGCGCCCGTCCAATTAATCAGGCCCCGTCAAGAGGAATGGCCCGCCGTCATCCCGTGCGCGATGCGGCGCATCGTGCCGCTTCGCAGACACGGGATCTGGCGTAGCGTCCAGAAACGGAACCGATCCCGGGTCAGCAGCGCATCACCAAATGCTGCGCAGCACCCGGGATGACACGCGCGGATGCGCACGACTACATCTCCATCCCGAGATGCTCGGCGACGGTGTAGATGTCCTTGTCGCCGCGCCCGCACATGTTCATCACCAGCAGATGATCCTTCGGCAGGCTTGGCGCGATCTTCATGACCTGCGCGAGCGCGTGCGCCGGCTCCAGCGCGGGGATGATCCCTTCCTTGCGCGTGCAAAGCTGGAACGCCTCCATCGCCTCGTCATCGGTGATGGCGACATACTCGACGCGCCCGCTCTCCTTAAGCCAGGCGTGCTCCGGGCCGATGCCGGGGTAGTCGAGGCCCGCCGAGATCGAGTGCCCTTCGATGATCTGGCCGTCGTCATCCTGCAGCAGATAGGTGCGGTTGCCGTGCAGCACGCCGGGCTTGCCGCCGTTGAGCGAGGCCGCGTGGCCGTCCATCGTGTCCAGCCCATGGCCGCCAGCCTCCACGCCGATCAGGCGGGTGTTCGGCTCGTCCAGGAACGGGTGGAACAGCCCCATCGCGTTCGACCCGCCGCCGATGCAGGCCACCAGCGAATCCGGCAGGCGGCCTTCCGCCGCCATCATCTGCTCGCGCAGCTCCTGCCCGATGACGGACTGGAAGTCGCGCACCATCGCCGGGTAGGGGTGCGGTCCGGCCACAGTGCCGATGATGTAGAAGGTGTTGTCGACATTGGCGACCCAGTCGCGCAGCGCGTCGTTCATCGCGTCTTTCAGCGTGCCGCGCCCCGACGTCACCGGGCGCACCTCCGCGCCGAGCAGCTTCATGCGGAACACGTTGGGGCGCTGGCGCTCGATATCCGTCGCGCCCATGTAGATCACGCAGGGCAGGCCGAACCGCGCCGCCACCGTGGCCACGGCCACGCCGTGCTGGCCCGCGCCGGTCTCCGCGATGATGCGCGTCTTGCCCATCCGCTTGGCGAGCAGGATCTGGCCAAGGCAGTTGTTGATCTTGTGACTGCCGGTGTGGTTCAGCTCGTCGCGCTTGAAGTAGATTTTCGCGCCGCCGAGGTGTTCAGTGAGCCGCTCGGCGAAGTAAAGCGGGCTGGGCCGGCCCGTATAGTGCGTGTTCATCGCGTCGAGTTCGGCGCGGAAGTCGGGATCGGCCTTCGCGTCATTATAGGCTCGTTCCAGCTCCAGGATCAGCGGCATCAGAGTCTCGGCGACGAAGCGCCCGCCGAAGATGCCGAAATGGCCGCGCTCGTCCGGGCCGGAACGGAAGGTATTGGGGATTTGTTCCATAAGGTTTCTCTTTGTCGGCAAATCTCTAAACGGACGGACTGATCGCGGGCCGGCGATGCGTGCCTAATCCGACCACTCATAGGTGAAGACGAGCACGTCCTCGACGACGCGCCCTGTCGGCCGGCAGCCGCTGGCGTAGACCTCGCGTTCGCCGCGCATGACGATCCGCAGGCCGTTATCGGTAACCGGGCCTTCGACCTCATAATCCAGCGGCGCATCGCAATAGCGCGAGAAGCGCCGCGCCCGGCCCACGTAATAGTCTCCGACATTCCGGCCGTCAAACAGCACCGTGCCGCGCGTCACGCCCGCGCGCCGCATCTGCGCGCGCGGCTCCTCATATGTGAGCACGCGCTGCTTGCCGTCCGCCTGCAGGCGCATCAGCGAGCCGTTGTGATCCCAGAACGAGTCCGCAAGAGCAGGCGCGGCCAGCACGACGACGCATAGGGCGGTCAGAAACGCGACCGTGGAGGCGCGGCGCACGGGACGATTTTCGGCTGGGCTCGTGCGCATGGCGTTACGCCGCCTCGATTGGCATACGTTCGGTGAAGGCCTTGGCGGCCTGCACGAAGCGGAGGATCGCGGCCGGGTCTTTTTCGCCGGGCGCGCGCTCGACACCGGAGGAGGTATCGACGGCATGTGCGCCTGTGACGCGGATCGCCTCGGCGATGTTCTCCGACGTAAGCCCGCCGGAGAGCATGTAGGGCCGATCCGGCGGGGTCTGCGCCAGCAGCGGCCAGTCGAACGGCACGCCGTTTCCGCCGGGCAGCGCGGCGGTCTTGGCTGGCTTGGCGTCGAACAGGAACATGTCGGCGGCCGGGAATGCGCTCGCGGCGATGATGTCGGCGGCGGTGGCGACCTTCACGGCCTTGAGAACCGGGCGCGCGGCCTGGCCACGGATGTCCGCGACCCGCTCCGGGGTTTCCGCGCCGTGGAGCTGGATGATGTCGGGGGCAACCGTCGTCAGGATGCGGTCCAGCTCGGCGTCGCTCGGGTCGACCAGCAGCGCGACCGTCCGAATGCGATCGCCAGCGCGCTCGGCGAGCCGGCCGGCGGCGTCGGGGTCGACATAGCGGGGGCTTTTCGGGAAAAACACGAAGCCGACGAAGTCCGCGCCGGACTCGATCGCCGCGTCCAGGGCCTCATCTCGCTTGATCCCGCATATTTTAACCTGCACCGCCATGCCTCTGTTATCACAGAAGCCTTGGGGCTTGCGCAAGTGCGATGTGCGGGCAACGGCGGGGCAATTCGGCGCGCTTAGCGCGCGGAGAGCCGGGCGACGGCGGAGCCGCCGCTTTCCTGTGCGGCCTGAAGGTCGCGGGCGAGGCGTTCGCGGTCCTTGCGCAGGCGATAGGTTTCCTTGGTGCGCCGGCGGGCGAGATCGCGCCACTTGCTCTGGCTCACCCATGCGCCGATGCCGCCGAGAATGAAGCCGACGAGCAGCGCAGCGAACAGGAACGCGAACATGGGCGCTTCGATTGCCGCGGCGGGCGCGCCCTGCGCGAACGGATCGAGCGCGAGCGTGGCGGTGTGCCGGTTCGCGATCATCAGCGCGATGATGGCGACGGCGACAGCCAGCAGGATCAGACGGCGGAAGAAGCGGATCATGTCTCGTTCTTTCGGCTGAGCGCGCGGACGTGTCAACGGCGCCGCGCCGCGCCCTTCTTGCGCGGGGCCAGCGCCGGGTTCAGCCGCTCGCGCAATTCCTTGCCAGTCTTGAAGAATGGAACGAATTTTTCGTCAACGGGGACCTGGTCGCCGGTGCGCGGGTTGCGGCCCATGCGCGCCGGGCGGTGCTTCACCGAAAACGCGCCGAAGCCGCGCAACTCGACCCGGTCGCCATGCTCCATCGCCGTCACGATGGTCTCGAAGATGGCGTTGACAATCCGCTCCACGTCGCGCTGGTAAAGGTGCGGGTTTTCAGAAGCGATTTTCTCAATCAGCTCGGATTTAATCATGTGATTGCCCCGCCTGCGGGCAGAAGTCATTAAATGTCGCTTAATTTTCAGGCTGCCAGACCGATACCAGACCGTCAAGCCTGATGGATTTGAGCCCGGCGGTGCGGCTGCCCTCAAGCGATGCGGCAAGGTCAAGGCCCGTGGCGCGCGACAGCCCGGACAGCGCCAGGTCCATCCAGCTGAACCGGTTGCTGCCTTCCGGCTTCCAGTCCACGACCCGCATGTCCTCGGGGATGCCGCGCTCCTCGCTCAGCCATTTTCTGGCCTCCCGTTCCCCGCCGATCTGGTCGACGAGGCCGATGGCCTGCGCCTGCTCGCCGGTATAGATGCGTCCCGTCCTGATGCTGTTGAGCGCGCGGGCATCGAGATTGCGCCGTTCGCTCACCAGGTCGACGAACCACTGGAAGCTAGACTGCATGACTTCTCGGGTCGCTTCACGCTGCCGTTCGGTGGCTTCCTCGAACGGGTTGGGCACCGCTTTCAGTTCGCCGCTTTTGATTTGCTCGAAATTGACGCCCAGATTGTTGAGCAGTTCGTCGACTTCGGCCCACTGGACGATAACGCCAACCGAGCCGGTGATGGAGTTGGCGCGCGAGACGATGTGATCCGTGGCGACGGCGGCCATGTAGGCGGCTGAGGTTGCCGTCGTCTCGAAGACGGCCACGACCGGCTTGTTCTCGCCAAGCCGGCGCAATTCCGTATACAGCGCCTCGCCGCCGGCGGTGCTGCCGCCGGGGCTGTTGATCCGGACGATGACGGCCTTGACCTGGTCGCTCTTCCCGATCCTCTGCAGCATCTGCTGTTGCTGCTGGTCGACGGAGATGAAGCCGGAGACGTCCACGCGCGCGACGTGCCCTGCCAGTCCAAACACATCGCCGACCGCGCCGGTCTGCTGCCGCGCGAACGCGACCGCCGCAACGGCGGCGATGGCGACGACGGCGAGAACCCGCCAGAACGTGACCCGGCGTTTCAGCCGGCGGCGTTCGACAACGGCATCAGCGTCAAGTGACACGGGTTACGCTCCTTCACAGGCACATCAGGCGAAAACGCGGCCAGGAAGGCCGCGTTCCTTAAGCCGTTGCGGGCAAGCGCCCGTTACTTCTTGCTGTCCTCGGTCTTGGTCTCGCCGTCATCGGACTGCGCCTTGTTGAGCGCAGCGCCAAGGATGTCGCCAAGCGAAGCGCCGCTGTCGGTGGAGCCGAATTGTTCGACCGCTTTCTTTTCCTCGGCGATTTCCAGCGCCTTGATCGAGAGCGACACCTTCCGGTTCGCCCGGTCGACCTGGGTGACGGCCGCATCGATCTTGTCGCCCGGCGCGAAGCGCTCGGGCCGCTGCTCGGAGCGGTCGCGCGACAGGTCGGCCCGGCGGATGAAGGTCGACATGTCGCTGTCGGCAAGGCGGACCTGCAAGCCGGAATCCTTCACCTCTTCCACCTCGCAGGTGACGGTGGAGCCCTTCTTCAGGCCGGCCAGGCTCTCGAACGGATCGCCGCTGACCTGCTTGATGCCGAGGCTGATGCGCTCCTTATCCGGGTCGGTGTCGAGCACCACGGCGCGCACCGTGTCGCCCTTCTTGTAGTCCTTGATGGCTTCCTCGCCTGCCTTGTTCCAGTCGAGGTCGGAGAGATGCACCATGCCGTCGATACCGCCTTCGAGGCCGACGAACAGGCCGAACTCGGTGATGTTGCGTACCGTGCCCTCGATCTCGGTGCCCTTCGGATGGCTGGCCGCGAAGGCCTCCCACGGGTTTTCCTGCGTCTGCTTGAGGCCCAGCGAGATGCGCCGCTTGTTCGGGTCGACCTCCAGCACCTGCACCTCAACCTCTTCGCTGGTGGAGAGGATCTTGCCCGGATGGACGTTCTTCTTGACCCAGCTCATCTCGGAAACGTGGATCAGGCCCTCGACACCCGGTTCCAGTTCGACGAAAGCGCCGTAGTCGGTGATATTCGTGACGCGGCCGGTAAACTTCGCGTCGACCGGATACTTCGCCTCGATGCCTTCCCACGGGTCGGCCTGGAGCTGCTTCATGCCCAGGCTGATGCGCTGGGTCTCCGGGTTGATGCGGATGATCTGCACCTTCACGGTGTCGCCGACATTGACGATTTCGTTCGGATGGTTGACCCGGCGCCAGGCCATGTCGGTAACGTGCAGCAGACCGTCGATGCCGCCGAGGTCGATGAACGCGCCGTAATCGGTGATGTTCTTGACGATGCCCTCGACGACCTGACCTTCGGCGAGGTTGGCGACGATCTCGCTGCGCTGCTCGGCGCGCGTCTCTTCCAGCACGGCGCGGCGAGAGACGACGATGTTGCCGCGGCGCCGGTCCATCTTGAGGATCTGGAACGGCTGCGGGGAGTGCATCAGGTTCGAGGCGTCGCGCACCGGACGAATATCGACCTGGCTGCCCGGCAGGAACGCCACCGCGCCGTCGAGATCGACGGTGAAGCCGCCCTTGACGCGGTTGAAAATCACGCCCTCAACCTTCTCGCCTTTCTCGAAGCTCTTTTCCAGCTTGGCCCAGCTTTCCTCGCGGCGCGCCTTCTCGCGGCTGAGGACGGCCTCGCCCAGCGCGTTCTCGATGCGCTCCAGATACACTTCGACCTCGTCTCCGACATTAATGTCAGGATCCTGGCCGGCGATGGAGAATTCCTTGAGCGGCACGCGACCTTCCGTCTTCAGGCCGACATCGATGACGGCAAGATCCTTCTCGATCGCAACGACGGTCCCCCTGACGACAGAGCCTTCCTGCGTTTCGGTTTCGGAAAACGATTCTTCGAGAAGCGAGGCAAAGTCCTCGCGTGCCGGATTGAGTTCCGCGGTTTGTGTTTCTGGGCTCTGTGCCGGGTTCATCTACGCTCCTTAAAACCCTTGTATCTCGCTGTGAAACCGGCCCGTTTGGCGCGGTTCGGTTGCATTCGGTTCATGACCGGCGCGGTTTCGGCCTGCTGAGTCTCAACGCGCCGGGCGGGTCATTCCGTTAAAGACTGCCGGGAGAGAAACACGCCACGCAGTGGCGGCGGGCGCGACTGCTCGCGCCCATCCCCGCTATCCGGTGAAGGCAAATAGCAGGAGCGGCGCCTGCCGCTACGACCCCTGGGGGCGTCCCGGCGCGCGCGCCGCATCTATCAGTCCCAAAGCAGCTTTGAATGCCTGCTCTATATCCAAATTCGTGGTATCGAGCAAGTGCGCATCGTCCGCTTTGCGCAAAGGCGCGGCCGATCTCTCCTGATCCCGGCGGTCACGCTTGAGAATGTCTTGATAGATCTCGTCTTCGTCGACGTCTTCGCCGCGCTCGCGCAACTCGAGATAGCGGCGGCGCGCGCGCTCTTCCGGGCTCGCTGCGATATATAGTTTCACATCCGCCGCGGGACAAACCACCGTGCCGATATCGCGACCGTCCAGCACCGCGCCGCCGGGCTGATGGGCGAAGTCGCGCTGGAGTTCGAGCAGCGCCTCGCGCACCGCCGGGGAGGCCGCGACCTGCGAGGCCGCCTCGCCCATGCGCCGCTCGCGCAGGTGCGGGTCGTCCAGCCCGTTCAGGTCGAGCGATTTCGCCGCGCGCACCCCCGCTTCCTCGTCATCGAGCGCCAGCCCCCGTTCGAGCATGTCGCGGGCGACGGCGCGGTAGAGCAGGCCGGTGTCCAGATAGGGCAGGCCAAGATGCGCGGCCAGCCGGCGCGACACGCTGCCCTTGCCCGAGGCGGAAGGCCCGTCCACCGCGATAATCATTCCGACCTGCCCGTATCGTCGAAATCCGCGCCGATCGCGCGCATCCGTTCTGCGAAGCCGGGGAAGCTGGTGTCGATCATGGCGGTATCGTCGATGCGCACCGGCTGTTCCGCGACGAGGCCCAATACCGCGAAGGCCATCGCGATGCGATGGTCCATATGCGTTTCGACTGTGCCGCCGCCAGGGATGCGGTCCATGCCGCGCACGATCAGCGTATCGCCCTCGGCCCAGGCGGTGACGCCGCAAGCCGTAAGCCCGGCGATGGTCGCGGCGAGCCGGTCGCTTTCCTTCACGCGCAGCTCGGCCAACCCTTCCATGCGCGTTTCGCCCTCTGCCGTGGCGGCGACGACCGCGAGTATCGGGTATTCGTCGATCATCCGCGGCGCGCGCTCCGGCGGCACGCGCACAGCCTTCAGCTTCCCGGCCCGCACGCGCAAATCGGCGACCTTTTCGCCGCCGCTGCGCCGCTCGTTCTGGAAGCGCAAGTCCGCGCCCATCTCCGCCAGCGTGTCATAAAAGCCGGTGCGCGTCGGGTTCACCAGCACGTTCTGGATCGTGACGTCGGAGCCGGGGCAGATCAGCGCTGCCGCCGTCGGGAACGCGGCCGAACTGGGATCGCCCGGCACCTCGACATCGCGGCCATGCAGCACCGCCTCCCCCGCCACCGTGATGCTGCGCTCGCCCGCGCCCTCCTCGACGCGCACCTCAGCGCCGAAATGGCGCATCATCGTTTCGGTGTGGTCGCGCGTCGCCTCCGGCTCGATCACCGTGGTCTCGCCCGGCGTCATCAGCCCGGCCAGCAGGATCGCCGACTTCACCTGCGCCGACGCCACCGGCAGCCGGTAGGTGATCGGGGTCAGATCGCCCGAACCGATCAGCGTGAGCGGCAAGCGGTCGCCGCCGCGCACTTCCGCGCCCATTGCCTTTAGCGGGTCGAGCACGCGGCCCATCGGCCGGCGCCGGAGCGACTCGTCGCCCGTCAACTCCGCGGCGAAGTCGTGCCCCGCGATCACGCCCATCATCAGCCGCACGCCCGTTCCCGCATTGCCGAAATCGAGCGGCCCGTCCGGCGGAGCAAGCCCGCCGCAGCCGACGCCTGTGACGCGCCAGTCGCCATTCTCCTCGTCATTCTCCTCGCGCGCCATCCGCACGCCCATAGTCTGCAGCGCGCGGGCCGTCGCCAGCACGTCGGCGGATTCCAGCAGCCCGGTGATGCGCGTCTGCCCGACCGACAGCCCGCCGAAGATCAGCGCGCGGTGGGAAATCGACTTGTCGCCGGGCACCCGCAGCGCGCCGCTCAGCGCGGCGGACTTGCGGGCGATCATGGGGCGGGGCATGGCCTGGGGTCTCGCAAAGTTGGGGCGCGGCGCGGCAGCCTGCGCGCCCGTGTTTCGGCATTGCAGCCGTATAGAGCAGAGCGCGCGCAAGACTGTCAATCAGGCCCGCAAAAAAGCGCGGAATTCCCTTGCATTCGCCTTTGACAAGCCCAGATCGCCTCGCTAGAGAACTCAACCTTCCGGCAAGACCAAAAGCATAAGGACCAGACATGTCGAACAAGGCCGCGCGCGGAACCAAGCGGACCTGCCAGGGCTGCGGCGCGCGCTTTTACGATCTGAACCGCGACCCGATCGTTTGTCCGGTCTGCGGCGCGGAATTCAAGCTGACCGGCGAGGCCGCGCAGGCGCATGCCCAGCGCGCCGCCGAGGCGCGGGAGCGGGAGGACGAGGCCGCGCTCTCTGCTGAGTCCGAAGACGTGGAGGTCGTGCCGCTCGAAGAGGCCGAAGCGGACGGCGAGGATATTCCTGACATCGAAAGCGACGACCTTGACGATCTCGATGCGGACAGCGACCTGAGGAGCGACGAGGACGCGCTGATGCCCGACGACGACGCGGAAGATGACGACGTGTCGGGCTTCATCGGCGGCTCGATCACCGAGGATCAGGAAGAGGACACCTGATCGCGCCAGCGCGCGGCATGTTCCTCTTGATCCGCTGCGCCCGACGCCTTATTCATTCGCGATATGCGCAAAGGCGCAGTCCGGGGCCATAGCTCAGTTGGGAGAGCGCTTGAATGGCATTCAAGAGGTCGGCGGTTCGATTCCGCCTGGCTCCACCACCCTCCGGCACAGGTCTTTAAGCTGACTTCGCAGTTTGCGGCGCGGCGAATGCGCCTGCGATGAGCGTGAGCGCGACCGCTGCCGCGCCCCACACTAGATACGCCTCCGGGCTGTCCATCGCCAGCAGCGTGCCGCCGCCGATCACGCACCACACAAGCGGGATCAGCGCCAGCAGCCAGCGCCACGCCCCCGCCAGCGCAACCATCACGCCGAGCGTCGCGATCGCGGTCGGGTCTGGCGTCAGCGCGAAGAACTCGACCTCGTACCATTGCCGGTCCACCGCCAGCCCGGCCAGCGGCAGCACCACCAGCGCGAAGACGAACATCGCCGCGCCCGTCCAGCGCGCCCAGACCGCGCCGGGCCGCAGCCCGCCGGGCCAGATCGCCGCAATCGCCATCAACCCCGCCTGCGCCGCGAACAGCCAGCCGAAATTCACCGCCGCCCAGTTGATGTCCGCATAGCGCTGCGCATGAAAGACCCAGGCCACCCACACCCACATCGCCGCCAGCACGACCAGCACTGCCTGAATGCGCGGTAGCCGCCCGCGCAGGATCGCCGGCAGCATCGCCACGCCGAACGCCGCCGCCAGCACATGCGCGGGCCAGATGTCGCGGTGATACAGCTCGAACAGCCGCAGATAGGTCTCCCGCGAGAACAGCAGCAGGTCCTCCAGCGGGTAGTTCAGCCACTCTTCCATCACAGGCTTTCCACATAGGCGGCCATGCGCTGGCGCATCTCGGGGTCGGGCAGGCGGCCATGCAGCGCGCCCATGTTCTCCAGCATGTGGTCGACGCGCGTCGTCGCGGGGATCGCGCAGGTCAGCGCCGGGTGCGAGATGATGAATTTCAGGAAGAACTGCGCCCAGTTGGTCGCGTCGAATTCGCTGATCCAGCCGGGCAGCGGCTTGTGCTGATAGCGGTCGAACAGCGCGCCGCGCTGGAACGGGCGGTTGGCAATCACGGCCAGCCCGCGCTCGCGCGCCAGCGGCAGCAGGCGGTCTTCGGCCCAGCGGTCGACCACGTTGTAGGTCAGTTGCACGAAGTCGATCGGCTGGGTCTCCATGACCCGCTCAAGCTCGTCGAGCCGGCGGCCATGCGAGGTCGTGACGCCAATATAGCGGATGCGGCCCTGCGCCTTCATCTCCTTGAGCGTTTCCATATGCGCTTCCCAGGAGACCAGATTGTGAATCTGCATCAGGTCGAAGGGTTTGACGCCCCAGAGCCGTTCCGAGGTCGCGACCTGATCCGCAGCATCGTCGCCGAACGGTGTCCAGACCTTGGTGGCGGAGAACAGGCCCGGTTGCTGGCCGAGCTTGTCGAGGCCGTAGCCGATAACCTCCTCGGAAGAGCCGTACATTGGCGAGGAATCGATCATCCCGCCGCCCTGCGCGAAAAAGTTGCGCAGCACCTCGGTGCGCTGGTTGCGCGCCTTGATGTCGTCGCCGACGTTGAAGGTGATCCAGGTGCCCATGCCGATGGCGGGAATCGTCTCGCCGGTCGCGGGGATCACTTTCGTGCGGATTTGCTCGGCGCGCGCCGGGCCGGCCGGCAGCGCGGCGGTAAGGCCCGCAGCGGCGGAAGACAGCAGGAAATCGCGGCGTGACAGGCGCGGCATGGACGCTCCTCTCGGGCTGTTGTCTCAGCCTAGCACGTGGTCGGGATGAACGCGGGATCAAGCCGGCGCGCGGGATCGCCTCACGGGCCGGAGGCGCTTTGGTCTACCGTCTGCGGCGTGCGCCGGCGCATCCGGCGGATCAGCAGCATCACCGAGGGCAGGATCATCAGGTCGCCGATCAGCGCGGCGACAAGCGTGATTGCGGCCAGCATTCCGAAAAGCCGCAGCGACGGCAGGTCCGAGAACATCGCGACGGCCAGCCCGCAGGCGAGCACGATGGTGGTGAGCATCAGCGCCGGGCCGATCAGCACCGTGGCGCGCTTGATGACCTCGACCGGGTCCGCGCCGGGGCGGTCCTCCTGCTGGAGCCGGTTGAGATAGTGGATGGTCGCGTCCAGCCCCAGCCCGAACGCGACGGTCAGCGCCACGATGCTGGCGAATTGCAGCCCCTCGCCGCTGACGGCCAGCAGCGCGCCCGAGGCGAAAATCGGGAACAGGCCGGGCAGCGCGGCGACCGCCCCGATGATGATGGAGCGGAAAGCGAGCGCGAGCATCAGCGCGACAACTGCCATCTCCGCTGACAGCCCGCGGCTGAGCTGATTGATCATCTCCTCGCTGTTGCGCGCGGCGATGGCGGGCAGGCCCGTGACCGAAATCTCGAAGCCGGGATGTTGCTGGCGGATGTCGTCCAGCTTGGCGTCGATGGAATCGATCACCGGCAGCAGGCGGCTCGCGTCAATGTCGGGCACGCGGCCGGTGACCACCACGCTCTGCTGATCCTCTGCCAGAAAGCGCCGGACCAGATGATCCGGCAGGATCTCGACATACTGCTTGAGCTTGGCGATCGAGTAATCCTCGGAACGCTTCAGCCATTCGCGCAGCGTTTCGATCGACCAGACATTGCCGACCTTTGGCTCGCTATGCACCAGGCGATGTATCTTGCCGATCACCTCCAGCGTGCGCGGGTCGTAGACGTCCTGGCCCCCTGGGATGTCAATGAGCACATGCACCGGGTTCGCGCCGGTCAGCTTCTCGTCCAGCCGGCTGCTCGCTTCCAGTGCCTGCTCGCGGTCGGGCACCTGATCGGCAAGCTGGTAGCGCGGCTCCAGGCTCAGATGCGCCGCGCCCATCGTCACGATCAGCAGCACGCTCAGCGACGCGAAGAAGATTGGCCGCGCCGTCACCCCATCCGCAATCCATTCGCAAAGCCCGCGCAGAGCCTTCATCGGCTGATCATGGCCGCCCTGGTCTTCGCGGAGCTTGCTATGGTCGTTGCCGAGCAAGAGCATACCCAGTAGCGGCACCAGCGTGATGACCGCGACATAGGCGATGACGCAGGACAACGCGCCTGCCGCGCCGAAGGTGCGGATCAGCGCGGAATCCGAGATCAGCAGCGTGATGAAGGACGCCGCCGCCGTCGCCACGGTGAGCACGCAGGCCGGTCCGACCCGCAGGATCGCGTAGCGCAGCGCGGTGCGCTTGTCGTCGCCAGCGATCAGCCGGTCGCGCATGGCGAAGGTGATCTGCATGGTGTCGGAAAACGCCATCACCATGATGAGCGGCGACATGACATTCAGAAACAGGTTAAGCCGGAAGTCCATCCAGCCGAGCGCGCCCAGCGACCACAGGATGGCAAGCGCCGGCGGCCCGGCGGCGATCACGACCAGCGACAAGCGGCGGAAGAAAACAAGGGCGATCAGCGCCCCGATGGCGAATCCCAACCCGTTATAGATCAGCTGGTCGCGTTCCACCGCATTGCGGATTTCAAGCTGCATGACCGGCGCGCCGGAAAGCTGGGCGCTCAGGCCCGTGCCGCGCAGGTTCTCGTCGACGATCCGCTCGATCTCGCCGACCACCGCCCGCAGGCCCTGCGCGCGCACCGCCGCCTGATCGAGCGCGATCACGATGAGCGTCAGCGTGCCGTCGGGCGACAGCAGCTTGTCGCGCAGGATTTCGTTCTCGCGCACCTTTTCGACCAGGGCGTCAAACGCCTCGCCCTGCGGCAGCTCGGCCGGGAACAGCGGCGGCGGGATTTCGTCTGCCTCGCTGGGGGGCTGGCGCGCGGAAAACATCGAGATCAGCCCGCGCTTCTCCTCAACGAACTGCAATTCCAGCACGATGTCGCGCAGGGTCTGGAGCGCAGGTCGCGTGAGCAGCTCATCACCCTCGACGACGACCAGCACGTCGAACTCGCTGGACGGGAAGCGCTCGGTCAGCGTCTGGTAGGTGCGGAACTCCGGCGTGTCCGTGCGGAACAGCTCGGTGAGGGAGTCCTCGACCTTCAGCCGGTTGTAGCCGACGACCGACGCGGCCGTGATCGCGGCGATCAGCAGCAAGAACAGGATCGGAAAACGCTGCGGCAGCAGCCCCAGCCGTTCCAGCCCCAGTCCGATACGTCTTTGATGCGCCTGCTGGATGGCCAAGTATCAACTCGCCGCAGCCCCGGCCCAAGTCACCGGCAATCTTGCCGGGAGGATAGGCGAAGGCGAGAGGACGCGCCAGCCGCGAAGAGCTGCGCCCACAGCGCAGACACGATGACCGGCGCGTCAAGCGGCATCAGCCCTTCTTCGCGAAGGCGTCGTAGGCGCGCAATGCTTCGCCGCCATACACCATCGAGGGGCCGCCGCCCATCTGGATTGCAACGCCGATCGCCTCGGCGACCTCCTCGCGCGTTGCGCCTTTCTCGTAGGCCGATCGCACATGGTAGGACACGCAGCCGTCGCAGCGCACCGTGATGCCTATGGCCAGCGCGATCAGTTCCTTGTGGCTGGGCGACAGAGCGCCATCCTTGTAGGCCGCCGCGCCAAGCTGGGCGAAACCGGCCATCTGCTCGGGGATCGCTTCACGCAGGGCCGCGGCGTCATTGGATACATCATCAGCAATTTCCGGAAAGTCCTTGGTCATGGTGGCTCCCTTGAAGTCGAGGCTGGAAGAAGGCTCGCCCTGGCAGGATGACCCGGCTTGTATGGGCGTCAAGGCTTTTACGACGCAGGCGCAATTAGGCTTGCTGGCGGGACGCGGGATGGCTAGGCTCCGCCGACATCCCGAACACCAAGAACCGTTTCGTCACAGGAGCTTCGAGAACAATGCGCGTCTACTACGATCGTGATGCCGACATCAATCTGATCAAGAACAAGAATGTCGCCATCATCGGCTTCGGCAGCCAGGGCCATGCCCATGCGCTCAATCTGCGCGATTCCGGCGTTGCGAACGTGGTGGTGGGCCTGCGCGAAGGCTCGGGGTCCGCGCGCAAGGCCGAGGCGCAGGGCCTCACCGTGATGAGCGTGGCCGATGCGGCGAAGGCCGCCGATGTGGTGATGATGCTGACGCCCGACGAGTTGCAGGGCGACATCTACAATGACCACCTCAAGCCCAATATGCGCGAGGGCGCGGCGCTGCTGTTCGCGCACGGGTTGAACATCCATTTCAGCCTGATCGAACCGCGCGCCGATCTCGATGTGGCGATGGTCGCGCCGAAGGGGCCGGGCCACACGGTGCGCGCGGAATATCAGCGCGGCGCGGGCGTGCCCTGCCTGATGGCGGTGGACCGCGACGCCAGCGGCAACGCCCATGACCTGGCGCTGTCCTATGCCGCGGCGATCGGCGGTGGGCGCGCGGGCATCATCGAGACGAGCTTCCGCGAGGAGTGCGAGACCGACCTGTTCGGCGAGCAGTCAGTGCTGTGCGGCGGGCTGGTCGAGCTGATGCGCGCGGGCTACGAGACGCTGGTCGAGGCGGGCTATTCGCCGGAGATGGCCTATTTCGAGTGCGTCCACGAGGTGAAGCTGATCGTCGACCTGATCTATGAAGGCGGCATCGCCAACATGAACTATTCGATCTCGAACACGGCGGAATACGGCGAGTACGTCTCCGGGCCGCGTGTGATCACGCCAGAGACCAAGGCGCGCATGAAGGAGGTGCTGGCCGACATCCAGACCGGCCGCTTCACTCGCGACTGGATGCTGGAGAACAAGGTCAACCAGACCAGCTTCAAGGCGCGCCGCGCGGCGAGCGAGCAGCACGAGATCGAGGAAGTCGGCAAGAAGCTGCGCGCGATGATGCCGTGGATCAGCCAGGGCGCGCTGGTCGACAAGGAGCGCAACTAAGGAAAGAAGCCGGCGGTCTGTGGCGTAAGGGCGGGCCGCCGCCTGGCCTTACAGCACTTCGACGGTGATCTCGCCGACGCCCGCCACTCGCCCATGCATGACGTCGCCGTGCTGCACCGCGCCCACGCCTGGCGGCGTGCCGGTCATGATCAGGTCGCCGGGGCGCAGCGCGAAATGCGCCGACAGAATCGCGATCATCTCAGGCACCTTCCAGATCATCTGATTGAGGTCGCCCTCCTGACGGCGCGCGCCATTCACATTGAGCGTGATCGCGCCATCACTGGGGTGCCCGATGCGCGAAGCAGGCACAACCGGGCCGCAGGGCGCGGAATGCTCAAAGCTCTTCGCCACATCCCATGGCCGGCCAAGCTTCTTCGCTTCGGCCTGCAGGTCGCGCCGCGTCATGTCCAGCCCCACGGCGTAGCCATAGACATGATCGAGCGCGTCCGCGATTTCGATATGTGTGCCGCCCTTGCCCAGCGCGACAACCATCTCGATCTCATGATGAACCTCGGCCGTCTTCGGCGGATAGGGAAACGCGCCGCCCGTCTCCAGCGCGCTCGCGGGCTTGAAGAAGAAGAACGGCGGCTCCCTGTCCGGGTCGTGCCCCATCTCCACGGCGTGGGCGGCATAGTTCCGGCCGATGCAGAAAATGCGGTTCACGGGGAACAGCGCCGCGCTGCCCTCCACCGGCAAGGCGGTGATGGCGGGCGGCTGGATCACATAGCGGTTCGGGGCGTTATGATTGTCGAAATCCGACACGGCCTGCCTTGCTGCTAGCGGTAGAGATCGGCGCGGGTAGGCGGCAGCGGCGGCTCCCCGCGGGCGCTGCGCGAGGCGAGCGTCTGGAAAATCCGCGCCGAGCCGCGCTCGAAGGCCAGCGAACAGCCCGCCAGATAGGCCGTCCAGATGCGGTAGGTGGGCGCGCCAACCAGCGCCTCGGCCTCTTCGCGCCGCGCCATCAGCCGCTCGCACCACAGGCGCGTGGTCCGCGCATAATGCCGCCGCCAGCCTTCCACGTCATGCACCTCGAAACCGGCCTGCTCCATCGCCTGAACGGTGTGGCCGATGTCGTCCAGCTCGCCGCCGGGAAAGATGTAGCGGCGCAGCGCGCGCTGCTCGGCCCGCGCACCGAAGCGGCGGCGACCTCGCTTTGACCGGCGCGAGATCGCGTGGTTGAGGAACAGCCCGTCGGGCGCGAGCACGCGGCGCACCGTGCGCATGTATTTCTCGACGTTCGCCAGCCCGATGTGCTCATACATGCCGACCGAAACGACCTTGTCATAGGTGCCCATGATATCAGCATAATCCGTCAGGCTGACGGTCACGCGATCGCTCAGGCCGGCCTCGGCAGTGCGCGCCTGCGCCACCTCAAGCTGCGCGGGCGACAGCGTGATGCCGTGCGCTGTGACGCCGTAATGCTCGGCGGCGTAAGTGACCAGCCCGCCCCAGCCGCAGCCGATATCGAGCAGCCGGTCGCCGGGCTTCAGCCGCAGCTTGCGACAGATCATCTCCAGCTTGTCGGTCTGCGCCTGGTCGAGCGAATTGGCCGGGTCGGTGAAATAGGCGCAGGAGTACTGCATCCGCGCATCGAGGAAGAGGCGGTAAAAGTCGTTGCCGACATCATAGTGGAACTGGATGAAGTCGCGGTTCTGCGCCTGCGCGCGGCGCTCGCCCTCGATATCCCCGCCGAAAGCGCGCGCCTCGCCGGGCTTCTGCGCGTGCGTGAACAGGAACGGCAGCAGCGCGCCCGCGACGCGCCGCTTGCTCACGCCTTTCAGCGATTTGCGCTTGCCGCCTGCTTCGAGTTGATGGCCGAGGTCGATCAGTGAGCCGCCTTCCAGCGTGATGTCGCCCGCCGCATAGTGCCGGATGAGCCGGTCCAGCGTCGGCCAGCGCAGCAATGAGGCGATGACGCCGGGCGCGGCAATCGCGATCGTCAGCGGGCCGCGCGGATTGCGCCCGAGCGGCACCAGCGTGCCGTCCCACAGCCGCACCGAAGCATCCAGATCGAGATGATCCGTGAGATGCGCTGCCAGACGGCGCGCCGCCGCAACGTGGCGATCCTGTCGATGGGCCGTCATGGCGGGCCGTTGTCTCCATTAGTCCAGATCGAGACGCTCGGCGCGGAATTCCTCTTCAGCCAGCTCGATCTGCTCCTGCAGCAGTTCCACCTGCTGCGCGCCGACCACGGCCCGCTTGCCGCCCAGTACGAAGGCCGGCACGGCGTTCACTCCGGCGTTCTGCATCTCCTCCACCATCTTCAGTATGGTGTCCCGGTCGCGGTCATCGGCAAGCTTTTCGCGCACCGCCTGGGCGTCCATGCCGGCATCGGCCGCCGCGCCTGCCAGCGCTTCAGGGTCGCCGATATTCGCGCCTTCGAGGAAGTAAAGCTGGAACAGCCGTTCGACGACGGCGTCCTGCGTCTTGGGGTCGCCCGCCCAGTAGATGAGCCGATGCGCGTCAACCGTATTTGGTGAGCGCTCGATCTGGTCGAACGCGAAATCTATCCCGTCTTCGCGGCCGACCTCGCGCAGCGCCAGGTACATTTCGCCCCCGTCCGAGGAGCCGAACTTGTTTTGCAGGTATTCGCCGCGATCCATCCCCTCCGGCGGGATGGTCGGGTCCAGCTGGAACGGCCACCACGTTACGGTCGCATCGATATGCGGAAGGCGCTCCAGCGCGCGCTCCAGCCGGCGCTTGCCGACATAGCACCATGGGCACATGACATCCGCGATCACCTTGATCGGGAACGGTTCGAGCGGCGCGGTTCCGAACGGCTGAATCATGCTCGCACTATGCCTCACGCGCTGGTTTGTGCCAAGCGGTCGCAGGTGTTTTTCGTCAGCCTGCCACGTCGTAGCCAGCCAGCGCGGCGAAGTTGACAAGATCGTTATCCGTCGCGCCCAGCCCTGCGATCTGCACCGGACGGTTCAGCCCGACAATAAGCGGCCCGACCACCTTGCTGCCGCCCAGCTCCTGCAGCATCTTCGTCGAGATGCTCGCAGAGTAGACGGCTGGCATGATCAGCACATTCGCGGTGTCCGACAGACGGCAAAACGGATAGGCGGACATCGCCTTGCGGCTCAGGGCGGCATCGGCGGTCATCTCGCCGTCGTATTCAAAGTCAACGCCCCAATCATCAAGGATCTTGACCGCCTCGCGGACGCTTTCGCCGCGCTCGCCTGTCGGGCGGCCGAAAGAAGAATGGGCCAGCAGCGCGACGCGCGGCTTGAAGCCGAGCCGCTGCGACACACGCGCGGCCTCCACCGTGATGTAGGCGAGTTCGATCGGGGCGGGCATTTCGTGTACGGAGATGTCTGCGACCAGCACCATGCGCCCGCGCGCCTGGATGAGCGAAACGCCGATGGGCGTGTGGCCAGGCTTGGGATCGAGCACCTTGCGCACATCCTGATAGGCCGTCTCCCAGTTGCGTGTGACGCCGGTGACCATCGCGTCGGCATGACCCATTGCAACCATGCAGCCGGCGAAGATGTTGCGGTCGGTGTTCACCAGCCGCTGGCAGTCGCGCTTGAGATAGCCCCGCCGTTGTAGCCGAGCGTAGAGGAAGTCTGCGTATTCCGCATTGTGTTCCGACACGCGGGCGTTGACGATCTCGATCTCGTCGCAGTCGCGCATGATGCCGGCCTGATCCATCGTTTCGCGGACCGTGTCCTCGCGCCCGATGAGTACCGGCGTGCCCAGCCCGGCCTCAGCAAACGCGCTGGCGGCGCGCACCACTTGTTCCTCCTCGCCCTCAGCGAAGACCACGCGCTTGGGCGACTCGCGCAGGTTCTCGAAGATCATGTGGAAGAAGCCGGCGGTCGGGTCCATGCGCTCGGACAGCCTCGCCTTGTAGCCCTCCATGTCCACGATCGGGCGCGAGGCGACGCCGGAATCCATGGCCGCCTTCGCGACCGCCGCCGAGACATGGCTTATGAGGCGCGGGTCGAACGGCGCGGGTATGATATAGTCCGGCCCGTAGCGCAAGCGCCGCCCCTGATAGGCCGCCGCAACCTGATCGGGCACATCCTGGCGGGCCAGTTCCGCCAGCGCCTCCGCCGCGGCGATCTTCATGGCGTCGTTGATGGTGCTGGCCTGCACGTCCAGCGCGCCCCGGAAGATGTAGGGGAAGCCGAGCACGTTATTGACCTGGTTCGGATAGTCTGAGCGGCCCGTCGCCATGATCGCTTCGGGAGAGACTTCCAACACCTCCTCGGGCCAGATTTCCGGGTCAGGGTTGGCCATCGCAAAGATGATCGGCTTGTCGGCCATGCTCTTGACCATGTCCTGCGTCACCGCCCCGGCGATCGACAGGCCGAAGAAGGCGTCCGCGCCGTCCAGCGCCTCTGCCAGGGTGCGCGCGGGCGTGTCAGCGGCGTGGGCCGACTTCCACTGGTTCATGCCTTTTTCGCGGCCCTGATAGATGACGCCTTTCGTGTCGCACAGGATGGCCTGGTTATGCGGCAGACCCATAGCCTTCACAAGCTCCAGACAGGCAATGCCGGCCGCGCCCGCACCGTTCACCACCAGCTTGATGTCCTTCAACTCTCGCCCGGTGAGATGCAGGGCGTTTATGAGACCGGCGATGGCGATGATCGCGGTGCCGTGCTGGTCGTCGTGGAAAACCGGGATGTCCATGAACTCGCGCAGCTGCTGCTCGATCACGAAGCAGTCGGGCGCGCGGATATCCTCCAGATTGATGCCGCCGAAGGAGGGGCCGAGATAGCGGACGGCGTTGATGAAGGTTTCCACATCCTCTGTGTCGATCTCCAGGTCGATGGAGTCGATGTCCGCGAAGCGCTTGAACAGAACCGACTTGCCTTCCATCACCGGCTTTGACGCCAGCGCGCCCAGATTGCCCAGGCCAAGAATCGCCGTACCATTCGAGATAACGGCCACCAGGTTGCCCTTGGTCGTGTAGTCGTAGGCGAGATCGGGCTTTTCCGCGATGGCCTGGACCGGCACCGCCACGCCCGGAGAATAGGCCAGGCTCAGGTCGCGCTGGGTGGACATAGGCTTGCTGGGCGTGATTTCCAGCTTGCCCGGGCGGCCCTGCTTGTGGAACTGGAGCGCCTCCTGGCGGGTGAACTGCGTTTCCTTGGACGTGGTGGACATCGGTTTTGGATTTTCTGTGGGTTAGGCCAGCGCGTTAACGGGCTGGCGCTGCGTGTCGCATCGGAAAGTGTGACCATAGAGACCGCCTGCGACGGCTTCAAGAAGATCATTTTCATCCTATCGCATGGGGCTTGGGCGTTATCGGGGGACTTTCCATGCACGGAACGGTGAAGGAGCCGCGCGAAAAAGTGGGTCGCGATACCGTCACACCGATGATGGCGCAGTATCTGGAGATCAAGCAGGCGCATCCGGGCTATCTGCTGTTTTACCGGATGGGCGATTTCTTCGAGCTGTTCTTTGATGATGCGGTCGAGGCGGCGCGTGCGCTCGGGATCCACCTTACCAAGCGCGGCAAGCACTTAGGGCAGGACATCCCGATGGCAGGCGTGCCGGTCGCGCGCGCCGAGGAGTACCTGCACAAGCTGATCGCGAAGGGCTATCGCGTCGCCGTCTGCGACCAGACCGAGGACCCGGCCGAGGCGAAAAAGCGCGGCGCAAAGGCCGTCGTGCGCCGCGAGGTGGTGCGGCTTGTCACGCCTGGCACGCTGACCGAGGACGGGCTGCTGGAGGCGGGCGGCAACAACTTCCTGACGGCGGTGTGCGCGACACGCGCGGGCGGCGCGCCGGGATACGCCTTGGCCGCCGTGGATATTTCCACCGGGGAGTTCGTGCTCAGTGAGGTGGCGGCGGCCGATTTGCCCGGCGAGTTGGCACGGCTGGCCCCAAGCGAAATCCTTGTGCCCGACAGCGCGGACGCGGAGCTTCAGGCCGCGCTGAACGACCACGCCGCGGCGATCACGCCGACGCCGGATGCCCATTTCAGCGCGCGCGCCGGCGAGGCGGCGATCAAGGCCGCGCTCGAAGTGAGCGTTCTGGACGGTTTCGGCGACTTCACAGGCGGCGAGCTGTCGGCGGGCGGCGCGGCGCTCAAATATATCGAGTTGACCCAGATCGGCGCGAAGCCGCTCCTCAGGCCGCCGCGCAAAGCGGCTGCGCAGGACGCCATGCGCATGGACGCGGCGACGCGCGCGAGCCTGGAGCTGTCCCAGACAACGAGTGGGCGGCGTGAGGACAGCCTGCTCTGGGCGGTCGACCGTACCGTCACCGCGCCGGGCGCACGCGAGCTGGCCGCGCGGATCAGCCGCCCGCTGACCTCGCCCGGGGCGATCGACGCGCGGCTCGATGCCGTTGGCTTCCTGCTGGATGCCCCGCGCCTGCGTTCAAAGCTACGGGCCAAGCTAAGCGAAGCGCCGGACGGCGCGCGGGCGCTATCGCGGCTCAAGCTGGGGCGGGGCAGCCCGCGCGATCTGGGCGCGGTGCGGGATATGCTGGATTGCGCTGCAGTTCTGCGCGAACTGCTGGCCGGTGCGGACGCCTTGCCGGGCGAGCTTGGCGAGATTGCCGAAGTCCTGACGAACTCGCGGACGCCGGTCCGCGCAACGCTGCGCGCCGCGCTGGAGGACGAGCTGCCCGTCTCCGCGCGTGATGGCGGATTTATCCGCGCCGGCTATGACACCGACCTCGACGAGAACCGCAAGCTGCGCGACGACAGCCGCTCCGTGATCGCCGGCCTTCAGGCGAAATATGCGGAACAGACCGGGCTGAAATCACTCAAGGTCCGCCACAACAACATCCTTGGCTATTTCCTGGAGGTCAGTGCCGCGCAGGCCGACCGCTTGCGCGAACCGCCGCATAACGAGACCTTCCGGCTGCGCCAGTCGCTCGCCAACGCCGTGCGCTTCACCACGCCGGAACTGGCCGAGACCGAAACGCGCATCACGCTGGCGGGCGAGCGGGCGCGGGCGATCGAGCAGGAGATTTTCGCGCGGCTGAGCGAAGAGGTGCTGGCCAGGCAGGGTACTCTGAGCGCGCTGGCCGAGGCGATCGCGCGGCTGGATGTTGCCTGCGCGCTGGCGGAGCTGGCCGAAGAGCGCAACTATGTGCGGCCAAGGGTCGACGACAGCGGGGTGTTCCAGATCGAAGGGGGGCGGCACCCGGTTGTCGAGCAGACGCTGGACGGCGCGGCCCCGTTTATCGCCAATGACTGCGCGCTGTCCGCGGACGGGGCGGGCGCCGCGCGGCTGGTGTTGCTCACCGGCCCGAACATGGCCGGCAAGTCCACCTATCTCCGCCAGAACGCGCTGATCGCGATTCTCGCGCAGGCCGGGGCCTTCGTGCCCGCGAAATCCGCGCATATCGGCGTGTTCGACCGGCTGTTCAGCCGCGTCGGGGCATCCGACGATCTGGCGCGCGGGCGATCCACGTTCATGGTCGAGATGGTCGAGACCGCCGCCATCCTGAACCAGGCGGGGCCGCGCGCGCTGGTGATCCTTGACGAGATCGGGCGCGGCACCGCGACCTACGACGGCCTTTCGATCGCCTGGGCTGCGGCGGAGCATCTGCACGACGTCAACCGTTGCCGCGCGCTGTTCGCCACGCACTATCACGAACTGACCGTGCTCGCCGAGCGGCTGGCGGGCGTCGCCAACGCCACCATCCGCGTCAAGGAATGGCGCGACGAGATCGTGTTCCTGCACGAGGTCGCGCCCGGCGCGGCGGACCGCTCCTACGGCATTCAGGTGGCCAAGCTGGCGGGGCTGCCACGCGCGGCGGTTGCGCGGGCGCGGGAGGTGCTGGCGCGGCTGGAGCGCAAGGGCAATGGCTCTGGCGCGGCGATGGAGGAACTTCCGTTGTTCGCCGCCATGCGGGAGCCGGCGCAGGAGGCGTATGAGGGTGCGGAGGAAGAGATCGCGGCGCTGAAGACGCTGCGCGAGGAGATCGCCGCGCTCGACCCCGACGGCATGACCCCGCGCGACGCGCTCGCCGCGCTTTATCGCCTCAAAACGCTGCTTGATTAAGCCCGGCGCGCTGTTGGCCCGGTTGCGTGCGCCGAAGCGAAGCGATACATACACGGCAGAGGCCACAGCGCCACACGCGGAGAGGTGCCGGAGTGGTCGAACGGGGCGGTCTCGAAAACCGTTGAGCGCGCAAGCGTTCCGAGGGTTCGAATCCCTCCCTCTCCGCCACCTATCTTTTTATATTGTTGATTTTGAAGAATTTTCTGAGCCGCTAACTTTATATTCCCACTTTTGTTCCCACATTTCAACGCGGCTATGGGGCAGTGCGACGATGAATTCGGAGCGCTTAGCGGGCTAGGGGACGCAGCTGCTCATATGCGGCGTTAATGTTTTTCAGTGCCTCTTCGCGAGCTTTTCGCGCGCGCGCTTCCGAGTCCTGGCAGCGATCCGGATGCAGTTCCGCCGCAAGCCGGCGACGCGCCTTATCCAACTCCTGCACTGTAAAGTTGGGGGGCAATCCAAACAGGTCGCGGAGCTCAGAAACGTTATCCAGGTCTGGGAAATAGCGCCCCTCGATGACCTCTTGTCCGGCATGAAGGGCACGCCCGAGCCGGTCCGCGAAGTCTACGACGATTGGTGCTTCCTCGTCGCAGCTCAGCGCAAAATAGTTCCACAGAATGATTAACGTCGGGATGGACAGCCAGATGATAAATTCATACTGGGGTACCAGTTTCAGAAGACTGGTGTCGTCAGAGACATAGCTGATAAGTATTAAGGGGCTTAATCGCACGACAAGACAAGCCAGCGACACTCCGCCGATCACCCAGAACGCTCGCTCCGCGGCGGCAGCCCATGTCTGCCGCTCTTCCCATTTGCCCTGCCATTGCCGCACCCGCTTGAGCAGTTTCTCGGCCGTAGAGCGATCCCCCTCCCGTAGGCTCTGCAATGCGTACTCGTAGGTGGCTTGGCAGTGTTTGACCCAACGAATTCGTCGACGCGAGAGGTAGAGCCGCAGCTTGGGGGGTAGGGCAATCGCAATCCAGATGTATGACAGATAGACTGGGACCGCGGCGACCACTAGCGCATCGAGGAACTGTTGATGCGTCATCGCCATCATCCCCGTTCGAAAGCTTCTGCAAGAATCGCAGCGCAAATCCTATCGAGTTCCACAAGCTCAGCCTATGGCCAGGCTCTCTCAGTTAGTAGACTGTGCCAGACTGCATGATTCGGCCAGTGAAGGCCGGCATAACAATCGTTAAGGCGAAAACGTCATGGCGCGGGAACCAGCGAACAACAAAAAGAACGGCAACGGCGCGAACCTGGGGTTCGAGGCGGACCTCTGGAAAGCGGCCGACAAGCTGCGCGGCAATATGGAGCCGTCAGACTACAAGCATGTCGCGCTCGGCCTGATCTTCCTGAAGCACATCTCAGACAGCTTCGAGGCGCTGCGCTCCCGACTGCTTGCCGAATATCCCGAAGGTGCGGAAGACCCGGACGAATACGCGGCGGAGAACGTATTCTGGGTGCCGAAGGAGGCGCGCTGGTCTCACCTTCAGGCAAACGCCAAGCAGTCGAATATCGGCAAGCTGATCGACGATGCGATGGTCGCGATCGAAAAGGTGAACCCGTCGCTAAAAGGCGTGCTGCCAAAAGAGTATGCCCGCCCGGCGCTCAACCCGACCATGCTCGGCGAGCTGATCGATCTGGTCTCCGGCATCACGATCGGCGCACCGGAGGAGCGGGCAAACGACGTGCTGGGGCGCGTTTACGAGTATTTCCTCGGCCAATTCGCCGGCTCGGAAGGCAAGCGCGGCGGCGAGTTCTACACGCCGCGCTCGGTCGTCCGCGTCATGGTCGAAATGCTGGAGCCCTACAAAGGCCGTGTCTATGACCCGTGCTGCGGCTCGGGCGGCATGTTCGTCCAGTCGGAAAAGTTCGTCGAATCCCATGGCGGCCGCATCGGGGACATCGCCATCTACGGCCAGGAGTCAAACTACACCACCTGGCGGCTGTGCAAGATGAACCTCGCCGTGCGCGGCATCGACAACGACATCCGCTGGAATTCCGACGGTTCATTTCACAAGGACGAATTGCCGGACCTGCGCGCCGATTACATCCTCGCCAATCCGCCGTTTAACGTGTCTGACTGGGGCGGCGAGCGGCTCCGCGAGGACGCGCGCTGGCAATTTGGAACACCGCCCGTTGGCAACGCCAACTTCGCCTGGCTTCAGCACATCTACCATCATCTGGCGCCGACCGGCGTTGCCGGCGTCGTGCTCGCAAACGGCTCCATGTCGTCTACCCAGTCGGGCGAAGGCGAGATTCGCAAGGTAATGGTCGAGCGTGACGTCGTCGACTGCATGATCGCCCTGCCCGGCCAGTTGTTCTATTCGACGCAGATCCCGGCCTGCCTCTGGTTCCTCGCGCGCGACAAGTCCAACGGCATCGCCCGCAACGCACGGCTGCGCGACCGGCGCGGCGAAATCCTGTTCATCGACGCGCGCAAGCTCGGCCACATGGTCGATCGCACGCGGCGCGAATTCTCCGCCGAAGACATCGCGAAGATTGCCGAGACCTATCATCGCTGGCGCGAGGGGAATGGTTATGAGGATGTTCCCGGCTTCTGCAAGGCGGCGGATCACGACACGATCAAGGAGCATGGCTACGTGCTGACGCCTGGCCGCTATGTCGGCGCTGAAGCCGTGGAGGAGGATGGCACCCCCTTCCCCGAGCGCTTTGCGGAGCTTCAAGCAAAGCTGGAGGACCAGTTCGCCGAATCCGAGCGGCTGACCGCCGCCATTCGTGACCGCCTCGCAAGCGTGTCGCCCGAATGATACGTCAACGAAATCTACTTTTCCTATACATGGCGGCTGAATATGTTAAAGAAAACGTATTTTCTTAACATGATGGCTGTGACATGTTAAAGTCGACCTACGTCATTCCCAAGCTGCCGCCACCGGTAATGCTTGAGACGGTGCCTGTTCTGAAGGCACTCGCGACCGCCAATCGGGCGCTTGCCGAACTGAAGGGTCGGGCCGCCGTCATTCCGAACCAGGGCATCCTGATCGACACGCTGGCGCTGCAGGAAGCCAAGGCGTCCTCGGAAATCGAGAATATCGTCACGACGCAAGGCGAACTGTTCCAGGCCGATCTCTTCCCGGAAGGCCCGGATTCCGGGGCCGCGAAGGAGGTTGCGCTCTACCGTGACGCGCTGAAACTCGGCCATGAGCGCCTCATCGAGACCGGCGGGCTCATCCCGAACAACGCGATCATCGACATGTACCGCCTGCTCAAGGGGCGCGACGATGGCTTCCGCGCCACGCCGGGAACCGCGCTGCGCAACGAAAGCACCGGCGATACTGTCTATGTCCCGCCGCAGGATGGCCGCGAAATCGAGGCGCACATGTCGGCGCTGGAGCGCTTTATCAACGAGGACGATTCCTGCTCACTTGATCCCCTCATCAAGATGGCGCTGATCCATCAGCAGTTTGAGAGCATCCATCCGTTCCCCGACGGCAACGGCCGGATTGGGCGCATCCTGAACGTACTCTACCTCACGCGCACGGGGCTGCTCGATATCCCGATCCTCTATCTCAGCCGCCACATCACCCGCACCAAGAATGACTATTACCGCCTGTTGCAGGCCGTGCGCGAGGACGGCGCCTGGGAAGCATGGCTGCTCTACATGCTTGAAGCCGTGGCGCGGACCGCGGAGACCACGCTGCACATCGTTGAAGGCATCCGCGAGCAGATGACAGAGGCGAAGCACCGAATGAGGGCAGAGCTTCCGAAAATCTACTCTCAGGATCTGCTGAACAATATGTTCCGGCATCCTTACACGCGCATCGAGTTCGTGGTGGCCGATCTCGGCGTTACGCGCCAGACGGCGGCGAAATATCTCGATACGCTGGCGGAGACCGGCTTCGTCGAAAAGCACCAGGCGGGCCGCAGCAACTACTACATCAACACGGCGCTAGTGCGGCTGTTTCTCGATGTATCGGGAGGGCGGTAGTGAGCCTGCAAACCAAACCCCTGTCATTCTTCGTGCAGTTCTATTCTGGAGGCACACCGTCTAAACAAAACGCCGCTTATTGGGGGGGAGAAATCTCTTGGCTAACCCCCAAGGATATGTCCTCTTTTGATGGCACAACTCAGTATCATGTTACGGAAGCCGCAATTGGCAACGGAACAAAGCTTGCGCCTAGGGAAAGCTTGTTTATCGCAATAAGGGGCATGTCACTCCATAACGAAATTCGAATTGTCAGGCCAATGAAGGCTATATCATTTAATCAGGACATCAAAGCCGTCGTTCCAAATGAGAATGCGGATGATCAGTTTATCTATTATGCATTGCAAGCGAAGAAGCCCGAATTACTTTGTTTTGTTGAAAGTGCGGGACATGGCACGGGACGACTTCCCACGGATAAACTAAAATCGTTAGATATCCCCGACCTGCCTCTTTCCGAACAACGTGCCATCGCTTCGGTCCTCGGCGCGCTCGACGACAAGATCGAGTTGAACCGGCGGATGAACGAGACGCTGGAGGCCATGGCGCGGGCGATCTTCCGTGACTGGTTCGTCGATTTCGGCCCGACCCGCGCCAGGATGGACGGCCGCGCGCCCTACCTCGCACCCGAAATCTGGTCGCTCTTCCCCGACCGCCTCGACGCCGACGGCAAGCCGGAGGGGTGGGAGACTTCTGCGATTGGTGATGAAGTAGTCGTAGTCGGGGGTTCCACTCCGAGCACCAAAGAACCGGCATTCTGGGATGGCGACATCCCGTGGGCGACACCCAAAGACCTGTCAAACCTATCGACGCCGGTGCTTCTCGAAACTGGACGGAGGATTACTCAAGCTGGATTGGCGAAGATAAGTTCAGGCCTGCTTCCACGTGGAACAGTGTTGCTCTCTTCTCGCGCACCGATTGGCTATCTCGCCATCTCGGAGGTTCTGGTTGCTGTAAACCAAGGATTTATAGCAATGGTTTGCGACGCGAGAATCTCCAATGTTTTCACTTGGCTTTGGGCGAGTGAGAACATGGACGCGATCCTGCAAAATGCGAATGGCTCGACCTTCCAAGAAATCAGCAAACGGAATTTTCGCCCTCTCCCGCTGATCATTGGTTCCCTCCCACTGCTTCAGGCTTTTGATGCTATTGCGGGGCCGCTGTATGAGCGAATAGCTGAAAATGAAAAAGAGTGCCGCACACTAGCCGAAACCCGCGACCTCCTGCTTCCCAAGCTCATGTCCGGCGAAATCCGCGTCCGCGACGCCGAGCAAATCGTCGAGGACGTCGCATGACGCGCGTCGCCATCGAACCCGGCATTGTGCGTTGGGCGCGTGAGCGCGCTGGCCGCGAGCTTGAAGATCTTTCTCGATCGTTTCCAAAGCTGGCCCAGTGGGAAGACGGTACGCTTCAGCCAACCCTGCGGCAACTTGAGAAGTTCGCGCACGCCGTGCATGTCCCGATCGGCTACCTGTTCCTTCCCGAGCCGCCGGAAGAGTCCCTCCCGATCCCGGATTTTCGGACTGTCGCGGGACGCGGCGTAAGACGGCCGAGCCCTAATCTGCTTGACACGCTATACGCCTGTCAGGAACGGCAGGCATGGTATCGAGAATTCGCACAGGTCATGCGCCAGACGGAGGTCGGCTTCATTGGCAGCGCCACGCTGAACACCCGCCCGGAAACTGTGGCGCGGCATATGCGCGAAGATCTCGGTTTCGATCTTGACCAGCGGTGCAATTGCGCGACATGGACCGATGCCTTGCGGCTGTTCGTTCGACAGGCCGAAGAGGCCGGAATCCTCGTGATGACGAGCGGTGTGGTGAGGAACAATAACCGCCGCCCACTCGATCCTGATGAATTTCGGGGGTTTGCCCTTGCCGACCGCCTCGCTCCCCTGGTTTTCATCAATGGTGCCGACACGAAGGCCGCACAGATGTTCACCCTTGCCCACGAGCTTGCTCATTTGTGGCTTGGGACTTCCGCGCTTTCCGACGCGAGCGCCGCGCCGATGGCAGGCCGCCGGCGCGAAGAGGTCTGGTGCAACAGGGTTGCGGCCGAATTGCTTGCTCCGTTGGACGTTCTGCGGACTGAACTCGTTGCCGAAGAACCACTCAGTGAAACACTCCAGCGTCTTGCGCGCCGGTTCAAGGTCAGCACATTGGTGATCCTGCGGCGGCTTCTGGATGCGGAATGGCTTGACCGTGCAGAATTTGACGCCGCATGGGCACGGGAATTGGCGCGCTTGCAGAATCTCACGCGCAACGGCGCAAGCGGTGGTAATTTCTACCGCACCACGCTAACTCGCGTTAGCCGCCGGTTTGCCCGTGCACTTGTCGTAAGCACGTTGGAAGGTCAGACACTCTATCGCGACGCCTTCCGCATGCTGGGCGTCGCCAAGACCGAAACATTCAATCAAATCGGTCGGGAAGTGGGGGTCATGCTGTGACTCGATATCTTCTCGACGCCAATGTTTTCATCCAGGCCAAGAACCTGCATTACGGATTTGATTTCTGCCCGGCCTTTTGGGAATGGCTAGTCACACAGAATGCTGCGGGCAAAGTCGCAAGTGTCGAGAAGGTCGGCGATGAACTATACGCTGGCGACGATGACCTTTCTCAATGGGCAGCAGAACGTGGCGATGCATTTTTTCTTCCGCCGGACGATGCTGTCCTGCCCGCGCTTCGGGCCATCAGCAATTGGGCAAGCCATCACAACTACGAACCGGCTGCTGTTTCGACTTTCTTGCAAGTCGCTGACTACTGGCTTGTAGCTCATGCCCGCGCGCATGAATATACTATCGTTACGCATGAAGTGCCAGCCGACTCTACTCGCAAGATCAAAATTCCAAATGTGTGTATTGGGCTTGGGATGCGATGTGTAAGCCCCTACGAAATGTTACGGCGAGAGAGAGCGCGGTTCGTGCTTGCACCGTCTGAGGAGCCTGGCTGATGTCGTTCATTCGCGAAGCCGACATCGAGGGGATGTTGCTGGAGCAGTTCGAGGGGCTTGGCTACACGCCCGTGACTGATGCCGTCGCCGGGCCAGACGGAACGCACCCCGAACGGGAAGCCTATTCCGACGTCATCCTGCAGAACCGGCTCGAACAGGCCGTCGAGCGCCTCAACCCGCATATCCCCGCCGAGGCGCGTCATGATGCTGTGACGCAGATCCTCGCCACGCAGATGCCCTCGCTGGAAGAGGAAAACCGCCGCCTGCACAAGGCGATGACGGACGGCATCGGCGTTGAATTCTATGCCGAGGACGGCACGATCAGGGGCGATACGGTCCGGCTGATCGACTTCGACGATCCGGCCGCGAATGATTGGCTGGTCGTCCGGCAGTTCACCGTCGTCGAGAGCCGGACTACGCGCCGCCCCGACGTCGTGATCTTCGTGAACGGCCTGCCGCTCGCGGTCGTCGAGGTCAAGAACCCCGGTGCCGAGACGGCGACGCTGACGGGCGCCTACAATCAGCTCCAGACCTACAAGGAGCAGATCCCGTCGCTCTTTCGCACCAGTGCCGTTCTGGTGACGACGGATGGGCTACTGGCGCGCATCGGCTCGCTCACGGCCAATGAAGAACGCTTCATGCCGTGGCGCACCACCGATGGACAGGCCGTCGCGCCGAAGGGCAGTCCGGAAATGGAGGTGCTGATCGAGGGCGTGTTCGAGAAGCGCCGTTTTCTCGAGTTGATCCGCGACTTCACCGTCTTCGGCGATACCGGCTCCGGGCTCGTCAAGATCATCGCCGGATACCACCAGTTCCACGCCGTCAAGAAGGCCGTGACCGCCACACTTCGCGCGATGCCGCCGGGCGCGACCGTTCACGGTTCCGGTTTCCGCGAAGACCCGGCAGCTTATGGCCTGCCTGATGCGAAAGACCACCCGCCCGGCGACAAGCGGGTCGGGGTGATCTGGCACACGCAAGGCTCCGGCAAGAGCCTGCTCATGGCGTTCTACGCCGGCCAGCTCGTCCGGCGGCCAGAGATGGAGAACCCGACCATCGTTGTCGTCACGGACCGCAATGACCTGGACGATCAGCTTTTCGGCACCTTTTCCATGTGCCGGGATCTGATCCATCAGACGCCTGTCCAGGCCGAGAGCCGCGAGGACCTGCGGAAGGCGCTCAACCGGGCGTCGGGCGGCGTCATCTTTACCACCATGCAGAAGTTCGGGCCGGAGCCGGGCGAGAGCACGCATCCGATGCTGACTGACCGGCGCAACGTGGTTGTGATCGCGGATGAGGCGCATCGCAGCCAATATGGCCTCAAGGCGCGGGTCGATCAGAAAACGGGGCAAATTTCCTACGGCTTCGCGAAATACCTGCGGGACGCGCTGCCGAACGCCTCCTTCATTGGTTTCACGGGAACGCCGATCGAGCGTGACGATGCCAGCACTCCGGCAATCTTCGGCCATTACATCGATATCTACGACATCAGCCGCGGTGTCGAGGATTTCGCGACCGTCCCGATCTATTACGAAAGCCGGCTCGCGCGCATCGAACTGTCCGAGGATGAAAAGCCGCACATCGACGCCGAAATCGACGATCTGACCGAAGACGAAGCTGAGGCCGAGCAGGAGCGCCTCAAGCGTAAATGGTCGACAGTCGAGGCACTCGTCGGGGCCGAAAAGCGGCTGAAGATGGTCGCCGCCGATCTCGTCCAGCACTTCGAAGACCGGCTTGTTGGAATGGACGGGAAGGGCATGATCGTCTGCATGAGCCGGCGGATTTGCGTGGCGCTCTACAAGGAGATCGTGGCGCTACGCCCCGACTGGCATTCCGATGATGACAAGGACGGCGCGATCAAGGTCGTGATGACCGGCTCCGCCTCCGACCCGGCCGACTGGCAGCCCCACACCGGGACGAAAGGGCAGCGGGATCTGCTGGCCAAGCGGATGAAGGATCCGGACGATCCGCTGAAGCTCGTCATTGTCCGCGATATGTGGCTGACAGGGTTCGACGTGCCCTCTTTGCACACGATGTATGTCGACAAGCCGATGCGCGGGCACGGGCTGATGCAGGCGATTGCCCGCGTGAATCGCGTGTTTCGGGACAAGCCGGCTGGCCTGATCGTCGACTATATCGGCATTGCCCAGAACCTCAGAAATGCGCTGCGCGACTACTCTCCGTCGGATCAGGAAATCACCGGCATCGACGAGCGTGAGGCGATCGCGGTGATGCTGGAAAAATACGAGGTCGTGAAAGGCATGTTTCATGGCTTCGATTATTTGCGCGGGCTACGAGGCTCGCCCAGCGAGCGGCTGGCGGTCATGGCCGAGGCTGTCGAATGGATTTTGAACAAGCAGCACGAAGCGGCTGAAAAGGAAACAACAGCCGAAGCGAAGAAGCGGGCGCATCGCCGCTTCCAGGACGGGGTGCTGGCTCTCTCGAAGGCCTTTGGGCTTGCCGCATCCAGCGATGAAGCGCGGGCAATCCGGGACGAGGTTGGCTTTTTCCAGACGATCCGCGCGGCGCTCGTCAAATCGTCCGGAGCGTCGGGCGTGTCCGCTGCGCAGCGCGACCTGGCCATCAAGCAGATTGTCGACCGCGCGGTCGTCTCGACCGAGATCGTCGATATTCTCGCTGCTGCCGGACTGCAAACGCCGGATGTCTCTATCCTGTCGGACGAGTTTCTCGCGGAAGTCCAGCAGATGGAGAAGAAGAACCTCGCACTCGAAGCCTTGCGGAAGCTGCTGAGCGATCAGATCACGTCACGTAGCCGCTCAAACGTCACGGAGACCCGCCGCTTTTCCGAGAGGCTCGAAGAGGCCATTGCCCGATATCACACGAACGCAATCAGCACGGTCGAGGTGCTGCAGGAACTGATCAACCTGGCTCGCGACATTCGGGCAGCACGCGCGCGCGGAGAGGAAGAGGGCCTCACTGACGATGAGGTCGCCTTCTACGATGCGCTGGCGGAAAACGAGAGCGCCGTGCAGGTGCTGGGCAACGACCATCTGAAGGTGATCGCGCATGAACTGCTCACAAGCCTGCAATCGAATGTCAGCGTCGATTGGGCCCACATGGACAGCGCCCGTGCCCGGATGAGGGTTCTTGTGAAGCGGATTTTGCGCAAACACGGCTATCCGCCTGATCTGCAGGACGCGGCGGTGAGGAACGTGCTGGAGCAGGCCGAAGCGCTGTCAGCGCAGTGGGCTGAGGCTTAGCAGAAGAGTTGGTTTCGGCACCGGCTATGAACTCTATGCAACAAGGCGGTCCAGTCGGTCTCGCCAGCATGTCTGACAGATAGTCCGCTTTTCGTAAGTCACGGTTTGGGAGAATTTGGGGCCGGTCGCCGTTGCGCGTCCTCTGCAAGTGGGTCATTCTGAAACACGGCGAAGGTGGGCGCGGAGCGGGCGGTCATGGCCATCGACGAAGCCAAGCTGGATCGGGTGCTGGGGCAGTTGCGCGCGGGCG
>CAZINX010000009.1:0-103712 GCA_964540795.1 uncultured Hyphomicrobiaceae bacterium
GCGCGCAGGCCGGACAACCGATCCGGGCCGGCCTCATCGGGGCCGGCAAGTTAGGGGCGATGTATCCCGCGTGGCTTGCGGGGCAATGTGCGGCCGCGGCGAAACGCTATCTTGCCGCAGGCGAGACTCTCGACGGCGAAGGCGGCTATACCGTATGGAGAATTCCGGGATTGGCGGAAGCGAGCGAGAATGTCCTGCCGACAGGCCGTGCGCACGGCGTGCCGCATGGGCGGCGCGTGAAACAAGGCGAAATTCTGACATTGTCTGATGCAACGCTTTTCGCGGATGACATAATCGGCCTCTACAAAGAGGCGCAGGCGAGCGGATGATGCCCCCGTCCGGGACGCATCCTTCGTGTATAAGTTGTTAACGGGTTGATCGCGTCGCGTTGACTCGTCGGCGGCGCCGGAGAAATCTGGGCGGACTTCAATCGGAGCGTGCGTGCGTGAGGTTTTGCCTTCGGCGGCGCTGGAGGGATTACGGGGGGTAGCAACATGAGTGAGACTGAGAAGCGGCCGGCGATTGACCCGACAGGGTTGACAGACCAGCGCCGCCGCGTGGGCGGTCGCATCGACGAAGCGATCGCGCGCGTGCTGTCGCATGGCCAGTTCATCCTCGGGCCGGAGGTCACGGAACTGGAGCAGAAGCTCGCGGAATTCTGCGGCGCGGGCCACTGCGTGACATGCGCAAGCGGCACCGATGCGCTTCAGCTCCTTCTGATGGCCGAGGGCATCGGCGCGGGGGATGCGGTCTTCGTGCCAGCGTTTTCCTTCGTCGCGACGGCGGAGGTCGTCCCGCTGGTCGGCGCGGTGCCCATTTTCGTGGATGTCGATCCCAACAGCTTCAATCTGGAGCCGTCGAGCCTGGATGCAGCCATCGGTCTGGCCAGGCGGCTCGGGCTGCGGCCGCGCTGCGTTATCGCCGTCGATCTGTTCGGGCAGCCGGCGGACTACGACGCCATTCACGCCGTTGCCGCGCCCCACGGCCTGACGGTCATCGCCGATGCCGCGCAAAGCTTCGGGGCATGGCTGAATGGCCGGCCAGTCGGCGCGCTGGGCCACCACACCGCGACCAGCTTCTACCCGACGAAACCGCTCAGTTGCTACGGGGATGGCGGCGCGATCTTCACGGACAACGCGGGCACGGCGGATCTCCTGCGCTCGCTGCGGGTTCACGGGCAGGGCCGCTCCAAGAACGACAACATTCGTATCGGCCTGAACAGCCGCCTCGATACGTTGCAGGCCGCGGTCCTGCTGGAAAAGCTCGACGTGTTTCCGCAGGAAATCACGGCGCGGCAGGATCGGGCCCGCCGCTACAGCGAGGCACTAGACGATATCGTGCGCGTGCCGGCGCTGCGCGCGGGCGCGACCTCGGTCTGGGCGCAATATACGCTTGTCACCCAGGCGCGCGATGAGCTGGTCGCACTTTGTCGTCAGGCCGGCATCCCGGCAGCGGTCTATTATCCCGTCACGCTGAATGCCCAGCCGGGCTATCGGCGTTTCCCGGCGACGCCAACCGGCCTTCCCAACGCGGAGTGGCTGGCCGAGCGCGTCGTCAGTCTGCCGATCCATGCCTATCTGGACGACGAGGCCCAGGACTTCATCATCAACACCGTTCGCAGAGGACTTGAGACGGTCGAGAAGGTCTCGCTAGACGCCAAGTATGCGTGATGTCCGGCACGCGGCGAAGCGCGGCCTGCCGTGTGTCGCGTTCTGGCCTGCGCGGGCTGCTTCCGCTGCGGCCGGCCAGCGACCGCCAGTTTGAGGTGCGGTTTCGCGAGGCGCCCGAAGAATGGTTATGGTGGAATACCCGCTTGGTTGAGGGCCAGCGCAATAATGCCCGAGCCGGGCGGTATCCCCAAAAGCGTAAGGACAATCCGCCATGTCGCAGCCCATCCGCGTGGCCGTCGTCGGCGTCGGCTATTTCGGGCGTTTCCATGCGAAACACTATGCCGCCGCGCCGCAGGCGCAGCTTGTGGCGGTCGTCGACACCGACGAAGCGCGCGCCCGCGAGGTGGCCGCCGAGTTCGGCTGCGAAGCGGCGCGGGATTACCGCGAACTGCTGGGCCGCGTCGATGCCGTGAGCGTCGCCGTGCCCACGCCCGAGCATTACGCGATCGCCAAGGCGCTGATGGAGGCGGGTCTTCACGTTTTCGTCGAGAAGCCGCTGACCGACAGCGTGGAGAGCGCCGGCGCGCTCGCCGATCTCGCGGAGGCCCGCGAGCGGGTGCTGCAAGTTGGCCATGTCGAGCGCTACTCTGCGGCTTTTCGCGCGCTGGCCAGCCGCGTCACGCGCCCGCTCTACATTGAAAGCTACCGGATCGCGCCCTGGCGGGAGCGCGGAGTCGACGTCGACGTGATCCTCGACCTGATGATTCACGACATCGACATCGTGATGGGTCTTGTCGGCGCGCCCGTCACGCAGGTCGAGGCTGTCGGAACGCCGGTGCTGAGCGGAACCACCGATCTGGCGAACGCGCGCGTGGTGTTCGAGTCCGGCTGCGTCGCCAATATCACGGCGAGCCGGGTGAGCTACAAGACCGAGCGCCGCGTCCGCGTGTTCCAGTCCAGACAGTACGTGATCTGCGACATGGCCGAGGGGCGCATCTTCCAGTATCAGCTACGCGGCGACCCGGCCGTCGAAGGCCTTGCCGCCATTGCCAGCGATACAGTTGACATCCCGAAGGAAGACAGCCTCGCCAACGAAATCCGGGAGTTCCTCGACTGCGTCGCCACGGGACGCAAGCCGACGGTGGATGGCCGCGCCGGGTGCGAGGCCGTGCGCGTTGCCGGGATGATCAACGACAGCATTCGCGCGCATCATCGCGCCGCACTCGCCGCGTCCGGGCGTTGAGCGCAGCCGCGCAAGATAAAGGGCCCGCCTATGAGACGAGCCCTCTCACGCTTCGCTATCAGCAAATTTCAAAGCGCCAGAAGCGACAGCACCGTCATCGCCGTGACGAACGCCATGCCCACCTGATTGAACGGCGGCTGCGCCGCCCACCATGCAACGAACTTCATTTCCGCCTCCTCATGGCCATCCAGAAAACCGACTTGCGTTTACGTTTTGGATATTGTTCGGCCCGGCTGCCAGCGGAATGGTTGCATATCTCATATGCGGGAAACGCGGGCTTGTCGCCTTCAGCGCCGCTTCCCGCCGGATCAGATATCGAACTTGATTCCCTGCGCCAGCGGCAGCGCCCGCGAGTAGTTGACCGTCGCTGTCTGCCGGCGCATGTAGCCTTTCCAGGCGTCGGAGCCGCTCTCGCGCCCGCCGCCGGTGTCCTTCTCGCCGCCGAACGCCCCGCCGATCTCCGCGCCTGACGGGCCGATATTCACGTTGGCGATGCCGCAGTCGGAGCCGGTCGCGGACAGGAAGGCTTCCGTCTCGCGCACATCCGTCGAGAAGATCGAGGAGGAAAGCCCCTGCGGCACGCCGTTATGCAGCGCGATCGCTTCGTCGAAGCTGCGATATTTCATCGTGTAGAGGATCGGGGCGAAGGTCTCCTCGCGGACGATCTCGGTCTGGTCCGGCATTTCCACGATCGCCGGGCGGACATAGGCCGCATTGGGCCAGGCGTTCGTCAGCACCCGGCCGCCGCCGTGCACGGCGCCGCCATCGGCGCGGGCCTGCTCCAGCGCGCGGTCCATCGCGGTGACGGCCGCTTCGTCAATCAGGGGGCCGACCAGCACGCCCTCCTCAAGCGGATTGCCGATGGGCAAGCCGTCATACGCCTTGAGCAGGCGCGGCAGAAGCTGGTCGTAGGTGTCTTCATGCACGATCAACCGGCGCAGCGACGTGCAGCGCTGCCCCGCCGTGCCCACGGCGGCGAACACGATCGCGCGCAGCGCCAGTTCCAGATCAGCCGAGGGCGCGACGATGGCCCCGTTGTTGCCGCCAAGCTCCAGGATGCAGCGCCCGAGCCGCTGTGCGACGGTGGACGACACCGCGCGGCCCATCGGCACCGACCCGGTCGCCGAGACGATCGGCACCTGATGGCTCCGCGCCAGCGCGTCGCCGAGTTCGCGCCCGCCGACCAGCACCTGGGTCAACCCCTCGGGTGCATCCGGGCCGAACCGCGCCATCGCCCGCTCGCAGATTTTCTGGACGGCCAGCGCCGTCAGCGGCGCTTTCTCCGAGGGCTTCCACAGCACCGGATTGCCGCAAACCAGCGCCAGCGCGGCGTTCCATGACCACGGCGCGACGGGGAAGTTGAAAGCGGTGATGACGCCGGTCACGCCCATCGGGTGCCAGCTTTCGCGCATGGAATGCCCGGGCCGCTCGGAGGCGATGGTGAGGCCGTGAAGCTGCCGGCTCTGCCCGAGGGCGAAGTCGCAGATGTCGATCATCTCCTGCACCTCGCCGAGGCCCTCCTGCAGGATCTTTCCGCATTCGAGCGTCACCAGCGCGCCGAGATCGTCCTTGGCCGCGCGCAGTTCCTCGCCGAGCAGCCGCACCAGCTCGCCCCGGCGCGGCGGCGGCACGTCGCGCCATTTGAGAAAGGCGTGATCGGCGCGGGCGATCATCGTTTCGGCTTCGGCCGGGCTGTGTTGGCGCAGCCGGGCGATTTCCGAGCCGTCGATCGGCGTGGTGACGGATAAATCGCCGCCGCTCAGTTCGGCTTCGGAAAAACCGCAGGCGCGCAGGATGGAGTCGTATGTCATGTGTGTCTCCCCGCAGGTGTATCGCGCGGCACTGTCTGCCAGCTTAACCGCTGATGGCGTCAAGGTGAAATCCTGCGCCCGGCGGAGTGCGCTGCGCGCGCCCGGGCGGGCCGCTCGCGCCTGAGCGGATTGTCGCATGGACCAACGTTTATTCTGTTCAGTCTTGACTGAACCACAGAACAGCCCCAATTCCCGGTCGTTATGACACGCACGAAAGACAAGCTGGACACCTTCATCGACCGGATGGGCGTCGTCGCGGAAGCTGACGGGCTCTCGCGGATTGCCGGACGCATCATGGGCCTGATGGTCGTGGAAGGCGGGCCGCTGAGTTTCTCCGAGATTGCCGAGCGCCTCGATGTCAGCCGCGCCAGCGTCAGCACGAACACGCGTTTTCTGGAGCGGATCGGGGTTATTGAGCGCGTAACGGTCAAGGGGAGCCGGCAAGACCATTTTCAGCTCACGGAGGCCCCCTATGCGCGGCTTCTGGAAGGCTCGATCGCGCGTATGAAAAAGGCGCAGGATGTGGTCGCGGATGCGAAGGCTGGCCTGTCGCCCGAGGACGGTGAGCGCCAACGGCGTCTGGAGGAACTCGGCGCGTTCTACGCATCGCTGGCCGAGATCTTTGAGGCATTGGCGGCGCGTCTGGACCATCGGCGTTAATGAATGTGAAGCGTAACCACCCCAAGTTCGACGTGGAATTCAAGTTCGACCAGGAATTCATGAGGCCCCGAGCGGCCTGGAGCAGCGAGAATGAGCCTTTTGCGTTTTGTGAAGTCCCAGTGGATCACGATCCTGATCGTCGGCGCGCTCGTCGCGTGGATGGCCAGCGGGATCGTCGGCGGACGCCAGACCCCGCAGGTGGGCGAGAACGGGCAGCCGAAGGCGGAGCGCCCGCTGACGCAGGTGCAGGTCCGGGAGATGACGGCGGAGGAGGTGACCCGCTTCGTGGAGCTGCAAGGTCAGGCGGAGGTCGAGCGGGTCGCGACAGTGCGCGCGGAGACGGCAGGGCGCGTCGCGGAACTCCCGGGCCAGCGGGGCAAGCGCATCGATGCCGGCGCGGAAATCGCCGTGCTGGCGATGAACGACCGCCAGGCCCGTCTGGACGAGGCCGAGGCGCTGGTCGAACAGCGCCAGAGCGAGTTCGCCGCCGCCCGGCAGCTTGGCGAAAAGGGCTTTCAGGCGCAGAACCGCGTGAAGGAAGCCGCAGCCGCGCTCGCCGCGGCCGAGGCCCGGCTTGCGGCGATCCGCGAGGAAATCTCCGATGTCCGCATCGTTGCGCCGTTCTCCGGCGTGCTCGAAACGCGGCCCGTGGAGGTTGGCGATTACCTTTCAGTGGGCGATGATGTCGCCACGGTGGTCGATGACGATCCGCTGAAGATTACCGCCCATGTGCCGCAGCAGAAGGTCAACCGGATCGAGGAAGGCGCTTCGGCCGACATCGAATTCATCACCGGCCAGACCGCCACAGGCGCCGTCACGCTGATCGCGTCGGTCGCCGCCGAGTCCACGCGCACTTACCGCATCGAGGTCGAGGTCGATAACGCCGAGCGCGCCTTTCGCCCCGGCATGAGCGCGACCTTGCGCATCCCGACCGAAGTGGTGCAGGCGCAGTTCGTCTCGCCCGCCATTTTCAGCCTCGACAGCGAAGGCCGCCTCGGCGTGAAGACCGTGAACGCCGACAACGAGGTGGTCTTCCACCCGGTCGAACCGATCCAGGCCGCGCCCGATGGCGTGTGGGTCGCCGGCCTGCCGGAAACCGCGCGCGTTATCACTGTTGGCCAGGGTTTCGTGCGCGCCGGCGAGACGGTGAAGCCCGTTCCCGAGAGCGCGAGCGGCAACGGCGCGCCCGCAACCAGCAAAGGCGTTGAGCCCGGCGAAGTCGCCGCGACCGGCTCCGCCGGCTGAGGACAACCATGACCCGACTGCTTGATGCCGCGTTCAGCCGTGCCCGCACGGTCATCCTGATCTTCCTCGTGCTGATGGTGACGGGCGGGATGGCCTATTTTTCGATCCCGAAAGAGGCCGAGCCGGACGTTACAATCCCGACAATGTATGTGTCCGTCTTCCAGGACGGCATATCGCCGGAGGACTCCGAGCGTCTGCTCGTGCGCCCGCTGGAAAAGGAACTCCAGTCCATTGAGGGGCTGGACGAAATGCGGGCCTCGGCGACCCAGAATTACGCCACCATTACGCTGGAATTCGAGGCCGGCTTCGACAGCGACCAGGCGCTGCAGGACGTGCGCGAAAAGGTCGACATCGCCAAGTCGGAGTTGCCCGCCGACGCGGAGGAGCCGCGCGTTCAGGAGGTCAATGTCGCGCTGTTTCCCGTGCTCACGGCCGTGCTGTCCGGCAATGTGCCCGAGCGCACGCTCGTGCAGCTGTCGCGCGACGTGAAGGACCGGCTGGAGGCGCTGCCGGGGGTGCTGGAAGTGGACATCGGCGGCAGCCGCGAGGATGTCGTCGAAGTGCTGCTCGACCCCAACACCATGCAGACCTACGGCCTCGCCTACGAGGAGGTCATCCAGCGCATCTCCAACAACAATCAGCTCGTCGCCGCCGGGAACCTCGATACCGGCGCGGGCCGCATCGCGCTGAAGGTGCCGGGGGTGGTCGAGAGCTTCGAGGAAGTCCGGGAGATGCCGATCAAGGTGGACGGCGACCGCGTCGTCACCGTCGGCGACGTGGCCGTGGTGCGCCGCACCTACAAGGACCCGGATGGCTTCGCGCGCGTCGCCGGGCAGCCAGCGATGGCGCTGGAGATCAAGAAGCGGGTCGGCGCGAACATCATCGAGACCATCGAGCAGTCCCGCGCGGTCATCGAGCAGATGCGCGGGACCTGGCCCGCCGGCGTCGAGGTCGCCTATCTGCAGGACAAGTCGGAGACGGTTCGCACCCTGCTGGGCGACCTGGAGAACAATGTCATCACCGCGATCGTGCTGGTGATGATCGTGGTTATCGCCGCGCTTGGCCTGCGCTCGGCGCTGCTTGTCGGTCTGGCCATTCCCGGCGCGTTTCTGTCGGGTATCCTGGTTCTGGACGCGATCGGGCTGACGCTCAACATCGTCGTGCTGTTCAGCCTCATCATGGTGGTCGGGATGCTCGTGGACGGCGCGATCGTCGTCGTCGAACTGGCCGACCGCAAGATGGACGAGGGCGAGCCGCGCGCGCAGGCGTTCGCCGCCGCGGCAAAGCGTATGTTCTGGCCCATTACCGCGGGCATCGCCACCACGGTCGCGGTGTTCTTCCCGCTGCTGTTCTGGCCGGGCGTCGTCGGCGAGTTCATGCAGTATCTGCCCATCACCGTGATCGTCACGCTGGTTGCGTCGCTGGTGATGGCGCTGGTGTTCATTCCGGTCATCGGCAAGGTGCTGCGCGGCGGCAGCGGGCGCGCCGGCGATGCGCAGACGATGGCGGCCGCCGAAGGCGGCGATCTGGACCGGCTCGGCGGGCTGACCGGCTGGTATGTCGGCGCGCTGCGCAGCGCCGCGCAGCGTCCTGGCTCGACCATCATTGCCGTCCTGGGCATGGTGATCGGCGCCTATGCGCTTTACGGCGCCTACGGAAAAGGCATCGAATTCTTCCCGAGCGTCGAACCCGACTTTGCGCAGGTGCAAATCCAGGCGCGCGGCAACCTGTCGGTTTACGAGCGCGACGACATCGTGCGCCGCGTGGAACAGCGGCTGCTCGACTACCCGGCCTTCGAGAACGTCTATGCGCGGACCATCGCCGGAAGCGAGGCGCAGCGCAACATGGCCGAGGACGTGATCGGCGTCATCCAGCTTGAATTGACCGAGTGGGATACGCGCCCGCCAGCAGCCGAGGTGCTGGGCGAGGTGCGCGAGGACCTGGCTGATATCGCTGGCGTCAACATCCAGGTGCGCGAGCAGCAGGGTGGACCCACGCAGGGCAAACCGGTCCAGATTGAGCTGAACACGCCCGCGCCGGAGCAGTTGCCCGATGCCGTGGCGCGCGTGCGCGAAGAGATGGAAGATGTCGGCGGCTTCGTGGATGTGACCGACTCGCGGCCGCTGCCGGGCGTGGAGTGGCGGCTGGAGGTGGACCGGGCCGAGGCCGCGCGCTACGGCGCGGACATCTCCCTGCTCGGTTATGCCGTGCAGATGGTCACGAACGGGGTCAAGGTGGCGGAGTATCAGCCGGACGACACCGATGAGGAAGTCGACATCCGCGTGCGCTTTCCCTTCGGCGCGCGCAGCCTCGAACAGCTCGATCAGCTCACGGTGCCGACGGCGAGCGGGCAGGTGCCGATCGGCAATTTCGTCCGCTTCGAGCCCGCGCCGAAAACCGGAACCATCGACCGGGTCGACGCCGAGCGCGTGATGACGGTCGAGGCCGACGTGGCCGATGGCCTGCTCGTCGACACGCAGGTGCGCAAGCTGCAGGCCGCGCTGGAGACCGTCTCGTTTGCGCAGGGCACGGAGGTGACCTTCAAGGGCGAGGACGAGGACATCGCCGAAACGATGGACTTCCTGACGAAGGCATTCGTCGCCGCCATCGGTCTGATGCTGATCCTGCTCGTGACGCAGTTCAACAGCATCTTCCAGGCGCTCCTCGTCATGAGCGCGATCGTGCTGTCCACGGCGGGCGTGCTGCTCGGGTTGCTGATCCGCGGCGAGCCGTTCGGCATCGTCATGTCGGGGATCGGCGTCATCGCGCTGGCCGGCATCGTCGTGAACAACAATATCGTGCTGATTGACACCTACAACGACCTGCGCCGCCGGGCCGGGCTGGAGCCGCTGGAGGCCGCGCTGCGCACCGGCGCCCAGCGTCTGCGGCCGGTGGTGCTGACGGTAGTGACGACGGTTCTCGGCCTGATGCCGCTGGTGATGGGGATGAACGTCGACATGATCGGACGGGAGATCGCTTTCGGCGCGCCATCAACGCAGTGGTGGACGCAGCTGTCCGCCGCCATCGCCGGCGGGTTGGTGTTCGCGACGATCCTGACGCTGATCCTGACCCCGACGCTGCTGGTCGCGGGCGAACGGATGAGCGCCCGGCTGCGCGGACTGCGCGGAAGCGGCGCGCGCACCGAGCAACCCGCGTAGTCCATGAACTTTATCCGCGCGGGCGGTGCTGGCTTGGCGCAAATGCGGCTCTGTCTGCCGGCGGACGGTTGAGGATATCCAGAGCCGGCGCGGTTGCGGCTGTATAGTCGCCGCCTGCCAGGTTAGAGCGACGCAAACGCTCGATCCACCCTGCGAGCACGCTCGCCTTCAAGCGTCTGCGTCGGAAATTGCGCGAGAAACAAAATCTCGCTCGCGCGTATGTGACGCATTCATTCGCTCACGGACTTGCGGCTCGGTGACGCGCATGAATGCGTCGATGCACCAGCAGACCCGTCATCTGCGACTTGGCAAGCAAGGTTGAGGCGTCGGTAAGTTGATCGAGTGCCGGAGGCGTTGCGAAAACGGGAGCGTATGCCTGAACCACGCGCTCAACAAGGCTCCGGCCTGCTGCGTGCACCGCTCCCGAACCGCCTCCGCATTACAGGAGAGGCTAACAGAGACAGCCCCGAGACCGGAAGGCGCGATCGTGGCCTGGTTAGCAGTGTCTGGCGGGATGGCGTGCCCCGCCCCCGCAGCCGCTCCACCATTCTTTTACTGCGCGAAAAATGACATCTCGGAGAATCTTGAAATTCTCAGATTAGCTCTTATGTAATTAATGTCAAAATGATGGACTTCTTTCGATTCGGCCTGTCATATCCGTTTCGTGAGATGAGAAACGGAGGCTGGATGAGTAATCAACTTTACAACAGCACGTCCAATTTTGTTAAGTCTGAATTGGTCAGGACACCTCTCTGGAACAGTTTAAATGCAACGGAACAGGGAGACTTGTTCTGTCAATCCAGAACGAGCCGCTTCGAGAAGAATGAAGAGGTGGTTTCGCAGGACGGCACTGCATCACATCTGTTCTTCGTCGTGAGCGGAGCGGTTCGCATGTCGCGCGTGGACCCTGGCGGTCGGCGGAAAATATCCGGATTCGCTTTCGGCAGCGATTTCTCGGATTTTTGCGGCGATTTCGTCGGCGTGTCGCTTTTTGATGACTATCCTTTTTATATCGAAGCCACGACTGAAACGATTCTGTGCAGTTTTTGCCGCAAGACACTGCTCTCAATGAATCAGGGCAACCAAGTCCTGGAAAAGGAACTCTTCTCGGCGATCTCGAAAGAATATCTTCGCACCCAGACTCACCTGGATATCATCATGGATGGAACGATTGCGTCCAAGGTGGCCCGGTTTCTGCTGTTCTTGAGCCAGCGCGTCGGTCAGGAAAGGGCGGAAGGCACATACATCAGGCTCAGCATGTCTCGCGAGGATATTGCAGACCACATCGGGACCACCACCGAATCGGTCAGCCGCGCCTTCACGGCGTTGCGCCAGAAGGGCGCGATCCTGCATTCGCATTACAAAACAGATATCATGCGCGTAGACCAGAAACGGCTCAGACACGTGGGCTATCACTGAGGCCGATATCAGCCTCGGAAGCCGACACCAGGTGGATACGCCCGTGTCGTTAACGATACGACGGGCGTCTCCATGACGGGCATCACGCCACCTCTTCATCAACCGATCGGCTTCCATGCAACAGGAAAGACGCGGGGCGCCAGGCGCGCCGACGCCCCGGTTGCGGCTTACGCGGTTTGCGCGTGGTGGCCGAAGTAGAGGAACTCGCGGTCCATGCCCGCGATCTCGCTGGCGTTCAGCGGCAGGCTCGGCCCGTCGAGCATCTTGAAGCTTTTCTGCGACTTGCCCCAGTCGTCCGCTGTTTGCAGCGTCGTGAGCGTGTAGCTCGTGGTCTCGTTCAGATAGTGCGTCGGGATCACCACCTTCGGCTTCAGGCGCTCCACGATGGCGTTGCCCATCTTGCAGGACAGGATATGCTCCGATCCGTCCACTGGCAGGGTCAGGACATCAACGCGGCCCACGGCATCCCAGGACGCATCGGCCGGGTCGGGCCGGTTGTCGCCCCAGATCAGCGTGCGAATGCCGCCCGTCTCGATGAGGAAGGTGACATTGTCCATGTGCCCACGTTTTCCGGCGTTCGCCCTCGTCGCACGCAGCCTGTAACCCCGATCTTGCGATGGGACGGCCTAACATCACGCGGAATTGTTGTCTTCCGTTAGCGCGATATCTCTTGCCTTTTCGCGCAAGTTGAATTTCTGGACCTTTCCCGTCGATGTTCTCGGGATGGGCGCGAAAACGAACCTGTCGGGCACCTTGTACGCCGCGAGATGAGCGCGGCACCACTGGCGCAGATCATCGGCGTCCGCCTGCTCGCCCGAGGCAAGCTCGATGAAGGCGCATGGCCTTTCGCCCCACTTGTCATCCGGCATCGCCACGACAGCGGCCACCGCGACAGCCGGATGCTTGTAAAGCGCCTCTTCGACTTCGATGGAGGAAATGTTCTCCCCGCCCGAGATGATGATGTCCTTTGATCTGTCCTTGAGCTGGATGTACCCGTCGGGATGCACCACGCCGAGATCGCCGGAGTGGAACCAGCCGCCGGCGAAGGCCTTCTGCGTCGCCTCGGGGTCGCGAAAATACCCTTTCATCACGACGTTGCCGCGGAACATGACCTCGCCCAGCGTTTCGCCGTCGCGCGGCACTGGCGTCATCGTGTCCGGGTCCAGAACCTCCAGCTGCTCCAGCGGCAGATAGCGGACGCCCTGGCGCGCCTTCAACGCGGCCTGCGCGTCCGGCGGCAGGCTCGACCAGTCCTGATGCCAGTCATTGACCACAGCCGGGCCGTAGGTCTCGGTCAGACCATACAGGTGGGTCACGTCGAACCCGGCGGCGTTCATGTCCGCGAGCAGCTTCTCGGCGGGCGGCGCGGCGGCGGTGAAGAACTGCACGGTCCGGCCGAGGTCGCGTTTGACCTCATCAGGCGCAGAGACCATCAGCGACATGACCACCGGCGCGCCGCATAGATGGGTCACGCCTTCGTCGGCCAGCGCCGCCCAGATCGGCTCGGCCCGCACCTGGCGTAGACACACATGCGTGCCGATGATCGCGGACATGGTCCAGGGAAAACACCAGCCATTGCAGTGAAACATCGGCAGGGTCCACAGATAGACCGCGTGCTTCGCCATCGAAGTGGTCAGCGCATTGCCTTGCGCCAGCAGATACGCCCCCCGGTGATGGCACACGACCCCCTTGGGATTGCCGGTTGTGCCGGAGGTATAGTTGATCGAGATCGCGTCCCACTCGTCTTCAGGCATGAGCCAGGCAAAGCCCGGGTCGCCGCGCGACACAAACGCCTCGTAATCCTCGGCTTCGACCGGACGTTCCGGCTCCGAATACTCGGGATCGTCATATTGGATCAGCGCGGGCGTCACGGAGGCAAGCGCGAGCGCCTCCTGCATCAGCGGCATGAACTCACGGTCGACGATCACGAGTTTGGACAGCGCGTGATCAAGCTGAAACGCGATGGTCGCCGCATCGAGGCGCGTGTTGATCGAATGCAGGACAGCCCCGCACATCGGCACGCCGTAATGGCATTCGAGCATCGCCGGGGTGTTCGCCAGCAGGACGGAAACGGTATCGCCCCGCCCGATGCCGTGTTCCTGCGCCAGGGCCGAGGCGAGCTGTCGCGACCGCGCGTAAAACTCGGCATAGCTGCGCCGCAGAGGCCCGTGGACAATCGCCGTGTAATCGGGAAACACGCTGGCCGCGCGCTCCAGGAAAGTCAGCGGGGTCAGCGGCTGAAAATTGGCCGGATTGCGGTCCAGATCGGTGTTGTAGGGATTTGCCGACATGGGTTCATGAATCCTGCCACTGCGGCGCGCGTTTCTCGATGAAGGCGCCGATGCCCTCTTCGGCGTCGCGGGCCAGCATGTTCTCGACCATCACGTTGGAAGCGTAGTCATAAGCCTCAGCGAGGTCCATCTCGCGCTGCGCGTAAAAGGCCCGTTTGCCGGTGGCGAGCGTCATGGTGGATTTGGACGCAATCTTGCGCGCCATCTCCATCGCGGTCTCGGTCAAATCCTCGGGCGCGACAGCCCGGTTCACCAGCCCGATCTCGGCGGCACGGTGCGCCGATGTCATGTCGCCGGTCAGGAGCATCTCCATGGCGTGCTTGCTCGCGACGTTGCGCGACAGAGCGACCATCGGGGTGGAGCAGAACAGGCCGATATGCACGCCCGGCGTGCTGAACTGCGCCGTCTCGGCGGCGACCGCAAGATCGCAACTCGCCACAAGCTGGCAGCCCGCCGCGGTGGCGACGCCAGTGACCTCGGCGATCACGGGTTTCGGACAGTTCACGATAGTCTGCATGACGCTGGAGCATTGCGCCATGACCTTGGTGAAATACGCCCGCCCGCCGTCCGGGGCGTCGCGGCCGGCCGTCATTTCCTTGAGGTCGTGCCCCGCGCAGAAGGCCGGCCCGTTCGCGGCGAGCACGATGACGCGGACGCTGGGGTCATCGCCGGCCTTGACGAAAGCTGTTCCTAACGCGCCGAGCATGGCCTCGGAAAGCGCATTGCGCCGCGCCGGATCATTCAGGGTCAATCGCAGGACGCCGTGATTATCGAGATCACGCAGCAGAATATTGCTCGCTTCCATGGGCTGGCCTTTCCTCTCTTGGGGCAGCCAGCCTTGGGGGCAACCAGCAGGGATCCGACCGCGTCATGCCATGCGCCCTTGCCGGCCGGCGCGCTTGTAATGCCTGATGAGTAGTAACCAAGCATAACGCGCCGACTGCGGCATCGCGGACCAAAGAAAAACGGCGCGAGGACTGAACGGGCCGTTATCTCGGTCCAGACAGGCTGCCCGGTCGCGCTCGGCCTGGCGGCCGGTTTTCGGGACCGGCTCTCCAGGCGCTGGTCAGCTGAGGCTGGTGGGGCAGGGCGGCCGAAGCCGCCCCGGAGAGGCCAGTTGCTCGACTGACGAACGCGATCAATAGGGCGCGACCGTCTTTGCGAACTCGGCGCGGCAGGTCGGGTTCAGCTTCGGCTCGTTGCGCTCCAGGCAGCGAATGATGCGCCCCTCGCCCGGCGCGACATGCGAGCACAGGCGGTAGGCGTCCACGCGGCACACGCGGATCGTCCAGGCGACCTGAATGGCCCGGTAGCACACGGCGTTGAGCGCGTGTTGCCGCGCGCGCAGGCATCGGAAGATACGTCCGCGTCCCGGCGCGACATGCGGGCAAAGCCGGGCCGCGTCGTCAGCGCAAGCCGCGCGGGCTTCTTGAAGGGCATAGGCGGCCGGCGGCTGGGCCGATGCGCTCGCGGGCAGAAGCCCCAACAGGGCGGCGGCGAAGAACAGTTTCCATTTGATCATCAGTCTCTCCTTCGATTGTCCTCGGCATCACTGGCTGGTGGCGGCGGCAAGCGTTTCGGCGCAAGGGGCGCTCAATGCGTCTTGGTGAGCGCGCAGACAGGTCTGCATTCGCCCGCCGCCCGGCTCCACCTCGCTGCAGAATTGCTTGACGTCGGGGGCGCAGCTGGTCGCGGCCGTGACCAGGGCGGCGCAGTCCGGCGAAATCTGGTCGATGACCTCGCTCAGGCAGGCCATGATCCGGCCGCCGCCGGGCATCACGAAGCTGCAGTGCTGGAAGTAGTCGCCGCGGCAGGCGTTCATCATGCTGGCGCGGTCCATGGTCTGAGCTTGCACCTGCGCGGTCCCGGCGATGAGCGCGGCGAGGGCAAAGGCGGTCGCGAATTTCACGGTTTCTCTCCTTTTTCGTTGTGCGTGACAGCCCCTGGCGGGCCGAACAGCGTGCGCCACACGGCCCGCGCGCTGCGCGCCCGGCGCAGATCGGCGGCCATTTCCAGCCATTCGCGGAACACGACATAGAGCGGGTTCTGCGACTTCAGCGGCTCGGTCAGGCCGTAGCGCAGCAGTTCGTCTTTCGGCGGCGCGGCGAAGGTGCCGAACAGCCGGTCAAAGATGATGAGGAAGCCGCCGAAATTCTTGTCCAGGCAGGATCCGTTCGAGGCGTGATGCACGCTGTGGTGGCGCGGCGTGTTGAAAACCCACTCCAGCGGCCCAAGGCGCGGCGCGAGTTCGGTATGCAGGAAGAACTGATACATCAGATTGAGCGCCAGCATGGCGATCACCGCGAGCGGGTGAAAGCCGATCCAGACCAGCGGCAGGAAGAACAGGAAGTTGCCGGAGATCAGCCCGGTCCAGCCCAGCCGGATGCCGGCGGTGAAGTTGAGCTTCGTCGGCGAGTGATGGACCGAATGCGTGGCCCATAGCCAGCGCACCGTATGCGCGGCGCGATGCATCCAGTAATAGAGAAACTCAAGCCCGAGGAAGAGGCCGAGCAGCGCCCAGACATTATCCAGCGGGATGTCGAACAGCCGGTGCTCGTAAACAAAAATGAATGGGATAGCGACCACGCCAGCGAGCATCGCGCGGATCAGCGCATTACCGATGGCGATCACGAAGGAGGCCGCGGTCTCGCCGGCGTCATGCACCTCGCGCCTGAGACGGCGCGCAACGATGAACTCGATGGCGATGAACGAAAGCGCGACGAGCAGAAACATGCCGCGGTACTCGGGCGGAACCACGCCCGCAAGTCCGTCAAACATATCGGGTCTCCATCAAGGGCGGTGGCGCCGCCGGAACGGGGAGAGAGGAGCGGCGCCACCTATCGCTCGGAGGTTGAGGGGGAGAGCGATCTCAGGGCACTGAGGGATTATCCGCGGTTCGTGCTCTAATACCGGCGGATCGTCGTGCTGCGGTTCACGGTGTTGCCAGCCGGACCAGTGCGCGACCGTTCGATGTTGCACTCTCCGCCGTAGCACGAGCCGCTCGCGCCAAGCGTGGCGGTGTTGCCAGCCGGGCCGGTGATCGTGCGGCCGCGCTCCCACTGGCCGCCGCCGCGGCTGCCATAGGCCTCGACGTGGGCCTGGTTGCCGGCCGGGCCGGTGATCGTCGAGCGGCGCTCCCAGGCGTCGGCATCGGCGGCGAAAGCGGTGGCGGCAACGAATGCGCCGGCCGTCATGACCATCAGCTTCTTCATATTCAGTCTCCTATCGTTGGTGTCCGTTAACCCGTTGACACCCCGGAGATTGCCGCCGGTACGTTGCTGCCATATGCCGCCGGAGAAACGATTTGGAGCGATTGTTCGCGCCGCGGTAACCGTTCGTAACAATGCGCAAGCGCGCTTGCGCGGACGCGGGACGCGGCTATTCTCGTTGGCCATGAGTGAGATCAATGCCGCTTGCGTGCTTATCGTAGAGGATGATGCGGAGATCAGCCGGCTGGTTCAGGACCTGCTGACCCGTGAGGGGTTCGATGTGCGCGCCGCGGAAAACGCGGATGAGATGAGCGAGGCGATGACCGCCGCAGCGCCCGATCTCATCATTCTCGATCTGATGCTGCCAGGCGAAGACGGCTTGTCGATCTGCCGGCGGCTGCGCGCATCCAGCTATGTGCCTGTCCTGATGCTCACCGCCAAGAATGACGACATCGACCGCATCGTGGGCCTGGAAATGGGCGCGGACGATTATCTGGCGAAACCGTTCAACCCGCGCGAACTGCTGGCGCGGGTGCGCGCGATCCTGCGGCGCACGCAGGGCGGCGGCGCGATTGCAACGGAGAACCGCCGCTACGGCTTCGACAGGTTCGTCATGGATGTCGATGCCCGGATGCTCCACACCGGCGACGGCGAACATATCAGCCTGACGAGCGCGGAATTCGACCTGCTCGCCTGCTTCGTGCAGCGCCCGCGCCGCGTGCTCTCGCGCGATCAGCTCCTCGACTGGACGCGCGGGCGCGAGGCCGACCCGTTCGACCGGACCATCGACATGTCGGTCTCACGGCTGCGCAAGAAACTGCACGCCCACGCGCCGGAAGCCGACTTCATCACCACGGTGCGCAACAATGGCTATTTGTTCGTGCCGGCCGTCCAGAAGCTCACCTGATGCTGCGCTTCGGCCTCGTCACGCGTCTGGCGCTGATCTTAATCCTCAGCCTCATCGTGTTGCAGGTGTTCGTGGTTGCCCTGTTCTACGCCGATCGCAGCAGCGCCACCGGCCAGTCCGCAAGCTTTCCCCTGCCCGATCAGATCGCCGCAATGGTAAAGCTGCTTGAGCAGACCCCCGTCGCGGAGCGCAGCGTGATCTTGCGTGCGGTGAACACGCCGCGCTTCAGCGTGCGCGTTATCAAGCCGGCCGATAATGGCGCGCCATCGAACTGGCAGAAGTCCGAAGCTGCCGAGCGCGTACTGCGGCGCTATCTCCCAGCGCTTGGCGAGCGGCGGGTCACGGTGCTGCTGGAGCCGGTCGCGCCAAGCTGGCTGTTCCCGAACATCTTGACGTTCATCCTGCCGGGTTCCTCCGCCATCTACGTCGATATGACGACGGGCGAAACGCTGGTGGTCGAGAGCCAGGGCATCCTCACGGTCAGCCTGTTCGGCCAGCCGCCCGGGTTCTGGGCAAGTATCCTCGGCTTCGGCATCGCGATCCTGACGATCCTGCTGATCCGGCGCGAGGCCCGGCCGCTGCGGATGCTGGCGCGCGCGGCGGATAATATCGACCTGTCCGGCAGAGCCGCGCCGCTGCCCGAAGCGCCGCGCAGCGCACCCGAAATCCGCCGGGTCATCGCCGCCTTCAATCGCCTCCAGGGGCGGATCGCCGGGCTGATCGCCGCGCGCATGGCGATCGTTGGCGGCATTTCGCATGATCTGCGCACCTATGCCACCCGCCTGCGCCTGCGCGCCGAAGCGATCCCCGAAGAGACCGAGCGCGCCAAGGCCGTGCGCGACATCGACGACATGATCGGGCTGCTGGACGACGCGATGCTGGCGATATCGGAGGGCACGAGCAATCACCAGGAGGAGCTTGTCGATCTGGCGGAGGTGGTCACCTACGAGGTCGAGGACCGGCAAAGCGCGGGCGCGGCCGTAACGCTCGAGACCCGGCTGGATGGCGCGCAGCCGCTGGTGCTGGGTCATTCGCGGGGTTTGCGCCGGCTGGTCGCCAATGTGCTGGACAACGCGATCAAATATGGCGGCGAAGCGCGGGTGGAACTGAGCGCGCGCGGCCGCTGGCTTCTGGTCGTGGTGGATGACCGCGGGCCGGGCATTCCTGCGGATCAGCGCGAGGCGGTGCTGGAGCCGTTCGTGCGGCTCGACCCCTCGCGCAACCGCGCGACCGGCGGCGCGGGGCTGGGCCTGACCATCGCGAAAAAGGTCGTGGAGACGCATCACGGCCGGTTGGTGCTGAGCGACGCGCCGAACAGCGGCGCGAGGGTCATCATCGCGCTACCGGCGTTTTCCGCCGCCTCCCACGCAACATGACGCCTATCGCGCCTCGGCCAGTTGGCCCGCTTGCCGTGTTGCCTGCGGTTCGGACGACGACTTGCGCCGCAGCAGCACGAACATCGGCGGCGTGAAGTAGAACGACACCACGCTTGAAAGCAGCACTCCGCCCGCGATCGCCATTGCGAAGGGCGGCCAGAACCCTCCGCCTTCGAGGATCAGCGGCAGGAAGCCGCCGAACGTCGTGATCGTGGTGGACATGATGTGCCGGCTCTGCGCCTGCACGATGTCGCGGATTTCCGCGAGATCGCCGGCCATCGCGGCGGGCGATTGCTGCAGCGCCGTCAGGATGATGATCGCGGCGTTGATCGACACGCCGATCGAGCCGATGACGCCGATCACCGCCTGAATGCCGAACGGGTACTGGAACGCCGCCAGCGCCAGCAGGCTCAGCCCGATCGACAGCCCCGCGACCATCAGTGTGATGCCGGTCAGCCTGAACGAGTTGAAGGTCAGCACGATTGCGGCGATGGTTAACGCGACGATCACACCGAGCTGCGCCAACAGGTTCGAAAGCGTTTCGTTGCGCGCATCCGAGTCGCCGCCGACCTCCAGCCGGTAGCCGTGCGGCAGCTCGAAATCACTCTGCTCGACGCTGGCGAGTACCTTTTGCAGCGCCTCTTCGGGCAGCACCTCGCGCTGAACGAAGCCCTGCACCGTGTTGATGCGCTCGCCATTGCGCCGGTAGATCGGCGTTTGCGCGGGCACAACCTCGACCTCGCCAAGCGCAGTCAGCGGGATGCCGGGATAGTCGCCCTGTAGCGCGGCCTGTCGCGCGCCCGGTCCGGTGATGTCCAGCGTGCGCAGGGCCGAGGCGCGTTCGCGCACATCCTCGCCGGTGCGCACGCGCACGGGCAACTCCTCCGTGCCCTCGATCAGCGAGCCGCCCGTCGCGCCGTCCAGCGTCGCCGATAGCTGGCGCGCGACCGCCTTGAAGTCGAGGCCAGCCAGCCGGACCTTCTCCTCGCTGAGATTGACGATCAGCTTTAGTTCGCCCGGCTCCAGCTGCGTGCGCGCCTGCTTGATCTCCGGCTCCTGCGACATGATCAGCCGCAACTCATCGCCAAGCGCGCGGAGCGTCTCAAGGTTTGGGCCGACGAGCCGCAGCTCGACCGGCGCGTTCACTGGCGGCCCCTGCACAAGCCCGCGCACCACAATGCGCGCTTCAGGATAAGCGCGGTCAAGCTCCCGCTGCAGATCGGGCAGGAGCCGCTCGGTCGCCTCCGGCGAACGGGTCGTGACCAGCGCCTCGGCAAAGCTGGGCGTCTGATCCTGGTCGGTGATCATGTTGTAGTAAAACGCCGGCGCGCTTTCGCCCACGACCCATTGCACCGCCATGATCTCGTCTTTCGCACGCACCGTCTCGCCAGTCTCGCGGGCCAGCGCCGCTGTGCTGTCGATCGATGTGCCGCTCGGCAGCTTCACCTGGATGTAGAGCTGGTCGCGGTCGACGCCGGGGAAGAACTGCGCTTTCAGTGTCGGGAACGCGCCGAACCCGATCACCGGCAGGATCAGCGCGGCCATGATCGACAGGCGGGGGTGGCGCAGCGCCAGCGCAAGCGAGCCGCCGAAGGCGCGGCCTAACAGGCTTGTGCGCGCGGCCTTGTTCGGACCGCCGCCCGCCAGCAGCCAGCCCGCCATCGCCGGGGTCAGCGTCAGCGCCAGCGCGAGGGACGACAGCAGCATGACGATCACAGCGATGGCGATGGAGCCGACGAAATCGCCCGCCGGACCGGGCAAAAGCGCCATCGGCATGAATGCCAGCGCGGTGGTGATGGTCGAGGATAGCAGCGGCGCGGCCAGCCGGTCGACGGACTCGCGCACAGCCTGCAGCCTGGCCACGCCCGCGCGCAGCCGCCGTCCGATGGCATCAGTCATCACGATTGCAGCATCGACCAGCAGGCCGAGCGAGACGACCAGCCCTGTCACGGACATCTGGTGGATGGGAATGCCAAGCGCGTTCAGCACGGGCAGCGCGATCAGGCTCGCCAGCGGCAGCACGGCCGCCACGACGATGGCCGCGCGCCAGCCCAGCGTAATCAGCAGCACGCCGACCACCAGCGCCACGCCGATCAGCAGGTTCTGCGCCACAGCTGCGAGCCGCTCTTGCGTGTATTCGCTCTGGTCGAACAGCAGTTCGAGGCTCAGGCCAGCCGGCAGTTCGGCGCGGAATTCGTCAAGCTTTTTGCGGAGGTTAGCGGCCCAAAGATCGACGCGCCGGCCCGTCTCCATGCGCGGGGCGATCAGAATCGCGCGCTCGCCGCCGGCAAACGCGACGCTCTCCGGCGGCGTCTTCACCTGCTTGATGACCTCGGCGACATCCGCCACCCGCACGATCTGGCCATCCGCGCTCTCTGCGACCGGCACGCGCCGGATGCGCTGAAGCGAGCGGATTTCGCCTTCCACCTCGATCAGCAGTTCGGTGTCGCCGCGCAGCTGGCCCGCCTCGACCTTGGAATCCGCCTGCGCGATGGCGCGGGAAACGTCCTCGGCGCTCAGACCCAGCGAGGCCAGCTTGCGCCGGTCGATGCGCACGAGGATTTCCTCCTCGGGGAGGCCGTAGAGCCGCACCAACTCTGTGCCGGTCTGCGCGCGCAGCCCTTCCTGCAGCGAGAGCGCGTAGCGGCGCGTGACCGCTTCCGCGCCGTCCCACCGCTCCGGCACCAGCGCGGCGATGGCGGTAAATGCGCCGGTGCGGTCGTTATCGAATTCAGGGTCGGGCACGCCGTCGGGCAGGTTCATCGCGGCATCGTCCAGCGCGTCGCGGATTTCCGACCAGGTCTGCTCGATTTCGGTTTCGGTGATGAATTCCGACAGCTCGACCTGAATCACGGAGATGCCAGCGCGGGAGGTCGAGGTGATCTCGTCGATCTCCGCGATTTGCTCCAGCTCGTCCTCGATCTTCTCGGTCACGAGCGCCTCGACGCGCGCCGGGTCCGCGCCGGGGAACGGCGTGACCACCGTTGCGAACAGGTTAGTGATCGTCGGGTCTTCCTGCCGCGCGATGGTGAAGTAGGCAGAGAGCCCAGCGGCAAGGATCAGCAGGACAGCCAGCGCGAACAGGCGCGGGTTCTGGTAAAACGCGGCTTTCATCGCTGGCTCCGCTTAGTTTCCGGCGATCTTTTCGGACAGGATGACGCGCTGGCCCGGAACCACGCGGTTGGCGCCGTCGCGCAGGATCTGCTCGCCGTCTGCAAACAGTCCTCGCACGAAAGCGCGACCGTCGCGGGTGTGCACAACCTCCACGGCGCGGCGCTGGACGATCAGCTCGTCGCCGTTGTCCTGGACGCGGTAGACCGACCACAGCCCGCGCCGGTCTTCCACCAGCGCGGTGAGCGGCAACCATGCGCCCGCCTGCGGGATAGTGCGTGTGCGGATCAGTTCGATCACTTCGCCCAGCGGCGCGCCGGGGTCATCGACGGCGAACAACGCCGTGACGGTGCGCGTGCCGGTCTGGATGTCGGGGCGCTTGGCGATCAGCTGACCCCGCAGTTCGCGTTCGCCGACCGCAAGCGGATAGCCGCCGCCGATGGTCAGTTGCTGCGCCACGTCCGCCGTCACGCCGATCCGCGCGTGAATGCGCGATGTCTCCGCCAGGTCGAGCACGGGCGCGCCGGCCTGCACGACCCCGCCCTCGTCAACGTGCCGCGCGGTGGCTGTTCCGGCGAAGGGCGCTTTCAGCACAGACTTCTCAAGGTCGATGTCGATCGCCTCGATCTGCGCGGAAATCCGCTCGATCGCCGCGTTCAACTCGTCAACGGCAAAGCGTGCTTCGTCAAAGCGCTGTTCGCTTTGCCAGCCCTGGCGCGAGAGCGTTGACTGGCGGTCCAGCGTGCGCTGCGCCAAACCCAGTTGCGCCTCCAACTCGCGCTTGTTGGCTTCAAGGCGCTTGCGCTCGGCCCGCAGCTTCGACGGGTCGAGTTCGGCCACGGCCGCACCCTCTGGCACCGCGTCGCCCTCGTCGAAAAGGACGCGCTCCACAAGCCCGCGCCGCTCGAAGGCCAGCCGCGTCTCGCGCGCCGCCTCGATCCGCCCGGCGAAGCGTTGCTCGGCGGTATATGCATCCTGCCTGTCGAGCGTCATGGCGCGCACAGTGAGCGGCGGGTTGGCCTGCACCGGGGCCTGCGCGCCGGCGCGCAGATGCAGCAGGGCGATGCCGCCCGCCGCAATACCCACGATCACCGACGCAACAACCAGCGCCGCGACGCCGCCGCCCAGCCTGCGCCAGAAATTTCCGGGTTGTGCGGCCCCGGCTTCATCAATCATGTTTGCTCTCCGTAAAGGATGCGCTATGTTTATTCCGCTAACATTATGCGCCAGAGCGTATGTTAGCGCCGCTAACTTTTCAACAATAAACTTGGGCGCCAACCGACAACGACAAGAAAACAAATGGAATCAGCGGGATGGAGGATAACGAGCCGGAGGATGGCCAGGCGCTGGGCAAGCGCAAGAGCTACCATCACGGACAGTTGAAAGAGACGCTGATCGCCGCCGCGACCCAGCTTGTCGAGGAAAAGGGGCCGGACAATTTCAGCCTGGCGGATGCCTGCCGCCTTGCCGGCGTCTCGACCGCCGCGCCTTATCGCCACTTCCGGGACCGCAACGAGTTGCTGGCCGAGGTGGTCAATCGCGGCTTTCACGGACTGGCCGAGGCGAACCGCGAGGCGGTGATGCGCGCGGGCGAAGGCACGCTGGATGGCATCATCGAGATGGGCAAATCTTACGTCGGCTTCGCGGCTCGCCAGCCCGGCGTGTTCCGCATGATGTTCGGGCAGAACACGCAGGTGAAGCAGGTCGAAGGCGTGCTGGAAACGGGGCTGGACTGCTTCGGCGGGCTGATCCGTCAGGTCGAACTCTACTGTGCGGCGCAGGGGCGCGACGACGACGCGCGCGCGGTCGCCCTGCGGCTATGGACCTTCGTGCACGGCGCGGCCTCGCTGCTGATCGACGAAGACTACGCGCATGTCGCGCCGGGCATGGATGTCGACACGCTCATCGCGGCGGCGACACCCCGCCTGCTGAGCGACAACCAGCGCGTATAGAAGGTCACAAGCCCGGAAAGTCGGCGTAAATCGCCGCGTGATCGCTCGCATGGGGCCGCTTGGCGCGCACAGCCTCGAAGCGGGGACCGCGTGCGGCGGCTGCGTCGGGGTCCATGCCGGCCCGGAAGATCGCCGGACGCACATCGGGAAACGCGCGCGCCAGCGCTGGCGAGGCCAGCATCGCGTCGGGGTGCGAGCGCATCCGCGTTTCAGGGTCGCGGAACGTCCAGTCTGCCCCCTTCTCCAACCGCGTCATGAGGTCCACCGCGAAGCCTTGCGTCAGCGGCCGGATCGCGGATTCGGGCGAGTCGGCGTCGCGCGCAAATTCGTTCAGATCGCCCGCGATCATCCACCAGGCCTCGGCCGGGCTGGCAAAGCGCGCCTCGATGATGCGCCGGACCCCGCGCGCCTCGGCCTGACGCACGGCCCAGGCTTTGTCCGGGTCGGGATAAGGCGCCTTGAAGTGGCAGATGAACAGCGTCAGCGCGCCCAGATCGACCTCCAGACAGTCGCGGCGGAACAGCGGCCCGCCCCGCAGCCTTTCAGGCACTTCTGAAAGGCCAAGATCATCGGCCGTCAGCTGCGCATGGCTCGCGACCGTCACGGGCCGGCGGGACATCACCGCAACGTCCCGCCCATGCCCGTCGTTGCCCGGCAGGCAATGCCGGTAGGGATAAGGGGCCGCGCCGCTCGGCAGCAGGAACGCGTCGTGAAAATGATCGAGCGTGGCCTGATTGAACACCTCTTGCAGCGCGATCACGTCCGCGCCGAGCGCCCTGATCACCTCGGCGGTAAGCCGCCTGTCGATCAGATCGAGCGCCGCATCGTCTTGGTCGCCGCTCTCGTGGGCATCCCGCGCGCCGTCAAGCTGAGGCCCGTCCCGCCCCTGCCGCAGCCGCATGTTCTGCACGTTGAATGTCGCAATGCGCATGGTCGGTGTTTCGCAGCCTCACTGCCGGCAACCATGAAATCCCGTCTCGCTCGTGCCGCGACAAAGACGCTTGATCCCCTCTTGCAACACGCTCGCGATCAAGTATCTGCATCTGCAACCCACGAGAAACACGATTTGCTCGTGCATCTGCGACGCTTTCATTCGCTCGCGGATTTGCTGCCCGCTTGAGCCAATGAATGCATCGACGCACTGACGGACACATAGACGTCTTCAACCCCAGGGCGCAAGCGCGGCGGGCGGTCTGACCCATGGTTTGCGCGCGCCCGCCAGGAGAGATCGACATGCCGGCATCCAGCGGGGAGGAAACGGGCGGGACGGCCTCGATCGCTTGCAGACCCGACGGTCTGGAATGCCTCATGAGCCGCTCATTCCAAGAATAACCTTTCTGTATTGCGCGGGCAGTTTCCCGACGGATGATCCCGATGTCGCACTATGCCTTGGCTATTCACGGCGGGGCCGGCACCATAAGACGCGCGCGGCTCACGCCTGAGCGCGCCGAACAATATCATGCCGCGCTGCGCGAAATCCTGCGTCGCGGCGAGGCCGTGCTGGCGCGGGGCGGCCGGGCGATCGACGCTGTCACCGAGGCCGTGTGCGCGCTGGAGGATGATCCTCTGTTCAATGCGGGCAGGGGCGCGGTTTTCACCTCGGCGGGCGCGCAGGAAATGGACGCCGCCGTCATGGATGGGCGCGACCGGCAAGCCGGCGCCGTTGCGAGCATCTTCGGCCCGCGCAATCCGGTGCGCGTCGCCCGCGCCGTGATGGAGACGACCGAGCATGTGATGCTGGGCGGGGAGGGCGCGCTGCGGCTGGCCCGCGAGGCCGGCCTGCCATTCGCAGAAGCCGATTACTTCTTCACCGAGGCCCGCTGGAACGCGCTCCAGCACACGCTGGAGCGTCGCGCGCGCGGCGAGACCGAGGAGGACCCGGCGCGCAGGCATGGCACGGTGGGCGCGGTTGCCCGCGACCGGCATGGCGATCTGGCCGCCGCGACATCCACGGGCGGATTGACGGGCAAGCGCCCCGGCCGCGTGGGCGATACGCCGATCATCGGCGCGGGGACGTTCGCGGACAACGCGACCTGCGCGGTGTCGGCCACGGGCGACGGCGAAGCTTTCATCCGCTGGTGCGTCGGGCACGAAATCGATGCGCGGATGCGGCTCGCGGGCCAGTCCCTCGACGAGGCTGCGGCCGGCGTCATCGCGGATCTCGGGCGGCAAGGCGGGTCGGGCGGCGTGATCGCCGTGGACCGCGCCGGCCGGATCGCGATGCCTTTCAACGCCGAGGGCATGTACCGGGCCGGAATTGTCGAGGGCAGCGAAGCGTTCACCGGCATCTATCGGTGATCCGCGGCAAACGCCACCGCCTTCCTGGCCGCTTTTTTTCGCGTCAGGCGGCCGCGAGCTTCTTCTTCGGGTCGAAGAATGGCCGTTCGACAACAGTGGCCTGAGCTAGCTCCTGGGGCATCAACACCTCGACCGACGTTCCGATGGACGCGAAATCCGCGGAGACCATTGCCAGCGCGATGTTCTGGTCAAGCCGCGGCGAATAGACAGCGGATGTGACCTTGCCGATCGTGCTGCCGTCCTTCCTGATGGGCCAGAAGGTCGTGTTCGGCCCCGCAAGCCGGGGCGCTTCAATGCGCAGCCCGACCTGCTTGCGGCTCACGCCGTTCTCGCGAATGCGGCGCAGCGCGGCCTTTCCGATGAAGTCGGCCTCCATGTCGAGATCGACCAGGCGGTCGAAACCAAGCTCGAAGGGGTTCGTGTGGATGTCCGCATCGGCGTGATAGGACAGCATCGCGCCTTCGATCCGGCGGATGGTCGAGGTGTGGCCGGGTTGCAGCCCGAGAGGCCGGCCCGCCGCGATGATCTTCTCCCACAGCTCGTCACCCCGCGCGCCGTCGCGCAGGTAAAGCTCATAGCCCAGTTCGCTTGACCATCCGGTGCGCGAGACGACCAGCGGAATGCCGTCCAGTTCGACCTCTCGCAGCCAGTAATAGCGCAGGCCGGCAAGTCGATCGCCGAACAGCGCCCGCATGATCTGCCCGGATTTCGGCCCCTGCAATTGCAGCGGCGACACGTCGGGTTCGCGGATCGTGACGTCCATGCCCGAATGCACGGCCACGCCTTGCGCCCAGAGCAGGATGTCGCTGTCAGCCAGCGAAAGCCAGAAGTGGTTTTCCCCGAGCCGCAACAGAACCGGATCGTTCAGGATGCCGCCGTCGGCGTTGGTGATGAGGACATATTTGCACTGCCCGACGGTAAGGTTCGACAGGTTGCGCGGCGTCAGGAGCTGGGTGAACCTGGCGGCATCCGGCCCGGTGATCTCGACCTGGCGCTCCACGGCCACGTCGCACAGGATCGCATCATTCACGAGGTTCCAGAAGTTCTGCTCCGGGTCGCCGAAGTCGCGAGGGATATACATGTGGTTATAGACCGAAAACCCCTGCGCGCCCCAGCGGACGGTGGCGTCGAAATAGGGGGATTTGCGGATCTGGGTGCCGAAACCGAAGGAATCCGACTGGGTCATGTCATTTGCCCTTGCCGAGCGGCGCGGTCGAAGCGCCTTGGACCATTGAAGTAATGGTCAAGACTAACGCGCGCCCTGCGGCCCTGCGGACCAAATACAAACGGCGCGAGGACTGAACAGGCCGTTATACGGCCTGACGCAGGCCGGCCGGTCGCGTTTGCTTATGGGGCGGTCCGGGCGACCAGCTTGGCGAGGTTGGGTTGGCCCGCCTTGATCTGCCGCGTGGCGATATAGGTCATGTATCTCTCGATCCCGAGATCGGCCGCCAGCAGGTTGTCCATCAGGGCCTGGAATGCCGGCAGACCCGGCACGACAACCTTCATGACGTAATCCATGCCGCCGCCCGTGGCGATGCATTCGGTGATTTCGTCCAGTTGCCGGATATGGGCCTCGAACCTGTCAAAGTCCGATTTGCGATGCTGGCGCAGCGCGACGGTCACGACGACCTGGGTGAAATCGACGATCCGGTCCAGCGCGATGTCGGCATGGTATCCGCGTATGAAGCCCGCCGCCTTGAGTCTGTCGAGGCGGGCCCAGCACGGCGTCGGCGAGAGATTGACGATCTCGGCGAGCTTGGTCTTGCTCAGCTGACCATGCCTCTGGAGTGCGCTCAGGATTCGGATATCGGCTGCGTCAAGGCCGGATTTTTTCATGAGCGCGCCTTTTCCGGAAGATGTCGCAAAGCCAACCAGGACCGTGTACGAAGCCCGGTTTGCCAAGGATCGTGCTCAGCCTCGGAACAAGCCGATCTCCGCTCGCGCAGATCCGCTGTCCGCGCCGCTGTAACTGCTCAGGTTCAGCCCGCCAGCCTCTGGCAATCCGAAGCCCACGGCATTTCATTCCTATAACGGTGAAAACACCGTCAAGGTTTTCGAATGTCATCGGGGATGGTCGGCTTTCAGGGGCGGTACCGGCAACCTTGAGCGCCGAGCGTTCCCTGACATGGCTGCTGCAGGCTCATGACAAGCCGGTAGAGCGGATGCACCAGCACGGTTCTCCACACACTTGGAGCCGGGCGCTCCGGTGGCGGCTTGCTCGCCCTGAGTGCTTGATTTTGTTGGTGAGCCCAGCAGGGTTCGAACCTGCGACCTACTGATTAAAAGTCAGTTGCTCTACCAGCTGAGCTATGGGCCCGAATGCGCGATAGTGGTTCGCTTTTGGCACGCTTTCGGTAGCCTGTCAAACCGCCGTCTGACGCATCGCCGGGGGCCATAAAAGCCCGGAAAATTGTTCTCCCGGGCTGCAACTCTGGGCGCTTGGCCGTTCCGCGTTTCGCGAAATCACCCGTGCCGCTTGAGGCTGCGGCCGTAGCCGCCAAGCTCCCGGCCCGGCGCGCCGCCTTGTGCCTCGTCAAAGTCCGGCGGGAGCGGGATGTCCGGCCGCACGCTGCCGAAGCGCGATGACCGGCCCGGCGGCTCTGGAGACTGGCCGCCCGCGCTGGCGCTCCAGTGCGCGGCCCCGAACCACACCTCGATGAGTTGATGCTCGTCGTCGGACAGTTCAAGCCCCGCCTTCTGGCAGCGCGACAGGATCACGTCGCGATAAGCCCGCGCGATCGCGCCGGGCGTGCGCGAATGCTCCAGCCAGGGATCCATGTCGTCCACCGCGCCGATAACGAAGCTGACATCCTGCTGCGCGAAGCGCACGCCGTTTTGCTCCGCCCGCGCCATCACGGCGTCGACCGTGCGGCCGGGCTGGAAGCCGCGTTCGCCGACTTCCGCCGCGATCAGGTTGAACAGCAACTGATACTCACTCGGCGGCAGCGGCGGCGCCTTGGACGCTTCGTAAATGCGGGTGATCGAATTCTGCAGATCCGACAGCCGGTTGCCGCCGGGGCTTTGCGGCGCATTTGGCGCCGCGCGTTGCAGGCCGCTCTGGCGCTGTTCCTCGTCCGCGCTGCCTTCGATCTGGTGTCGCGCCGGGTCATAGACCGAATGCGGCGGCGCTTCGGTCAGTCGCAGGTTGTCCGGCAGATTGCGCGACAGGAAGTTCAGGAAGCCGCCGCAGCCGGCCCAGTTGGTGCCCACGGTCTTGGCGTGGCCCAGCTCTTTCATCGCGCGGTTGGCGAGATAGGCGATCGGCACGGGCTTTTCCGCTTCGCGCGCGGCCTGAACCACCAGATCGAGGATCTCCGAGCCGATCTGGCGAAAGTCGTCCATCAGCGCGCGGATCGTCGGCTCCTCGACGCCGCCCGACGCCCGCGCCGTCTCCGCCGCGCGCCCGGCAGCCGCGGGCATCCGCCCGGAAGGGTCATGCCCCAGCGCCTGATGCACCGCCTGACCCACGGCGCGCGCGGCCTCGGCCTGGCGCTCATCGCCGCCCAGCGTCCCGCGATCCTGCCATTCGGGCGCGGGCAAGGCGTCGGAGAGCAGGAATTCGGTGAACTCCTTTTCCTCGATGCGTCCGTCGCACAGGGCGGTGTAGGGCTGTGCCGTGTGATCGTTGGAATAGATCACGATCTGCCGGTCATACTCGCGCAGGCGATGCAGCACGGGGGTAAAGTCGGCATCGCCCGAGAGCAGGATAAATTCATCGAAGCGCGTGCGGTGCTCGATCATGTCCCGCACGTCGATGGCCATGCGAATGTCCGAGCCATTCTTCAGTTGTGCCGTCAGCGGCGGACAGTCGATCACCTCGAAGCCGGCGCGGATGAAGTGGTGGCGCACGAAGATGAAGGAATTGGGATCGTTGGGCCCGTCGCGGCCCGAGCGACGCGGCACCGGGTTGCCATAGACGCGGTTGACGACCAGTCGCCGGCGCAGGCCGGGCGCTTCGCCTTCGCGGCGCACCAGACGCTCGGAGACCAGCGCCTGCAGCCAGTTGGCCGGAGCCTGCGCGAAGCGCGCCGCCGCCTCTTCGCTGCGCCGTTTCAGCGAGAGGTAGACGTTGTCGTAATCGACGAACAACGCGGAGAGGAATGATCCCCTTTGCTCCGCTTGCATCAGCTTACCCCACTCTTGCGCCCGCCCGTCGCAGGCGCGCCGCGTCCCTTGCTTGTCGCCGGAGACGCCAATGGCCGCGAGCCGCTTACGCCGCTCGCCCAACCGCCCTTATGGCCCGTTCGGGCGGCTCCGGTCTCAACGCATGTAAAGGGGGTTTTGATCCCGATCGCGAAAAGAGTGCCGCATCTTTCGCTATCGGCGGATAAAACCCACGCCCCACGGGAATGGCTCCCGCAAATTTATTAAAGGCCAATCGCCTTGGCTGAGCAAGCACTCACCGTCGCGCAGGCCTGCCGCCAAGGCTTCATCCACATGATGCCCAGTCAGTGACGGTTCCGGCGCTGGCGCAATTCGGCCCAGACAGCTTCATCCGATGCGTGCTCCATCCCCAGAGTCCGGCGGATTTCGGGCGAGTCGGGGCGCAGGAACGGGTTGGTCTCAACCTCTCGACCCAAAGTTGTGGGCAACGTTGGTTTTCCCTCATCGCGCAGGCGACGCACCTCGGCGGCGCGCTCCTCAAGCGCGTCGTTGCCTGATTCGACCGTCAGCGCGAACTCGGCATTCTTGAGCGTGTATTCATGGCCGCAATAGACCTGCGCGTCGCGCGGCAGGCGCATGAGCTTCTGCAGCGAGTGCCACATCTGCGCAGGCGTGCCTTCGAACACGCGCCCGCAGCCCAGCGAAAACAGCGTGTCGCCGGCGAACAGGAGCCCCGGCTCCGGGAAAAAGTAGACGATGTGGTCGAGCGTGTGGCCCGGCGTCTCCAGCACTCGCGCCTCATACCGGCCGAACGCATAGGTCTCGCCCTCGCTCAGGCCCACATCGACGCCGCTGATTCGCCCCTTGGCTGGGCCGGTGACCGTGCAGCCCGTCTCCCGTTTCAGCGGTTCGACTCCAGCCACATGGTCCGGGTGGTGATGCGTCACCAGGATATGCGTGAGGGTCCAGCCCTTGGCGGCGAGCGCCTCGCGCACCGCGCCGGCCTCCGGCGCGTCGATCGAGGCGGTCAAGCCGGCCTCGGGATCGTGAATGAGCACGCCGAAATTGTCCGAAAGGCACGTAAACTGGTAAACTTCGAGCATTGTGGTGGGTCCGTGTTGTGTCGAACTGATTGCCTGCAACCTAGCATCTGCTGGATCGCGCGCAATGGCGGACGGCGGGTGCCGATAGCGGGCGGCACGAGCCTCGGGGTGGGGTGAAGCGGTCATGCGTCCAGCTTTGCAAGACCTTGTGGATTTCTATGCCAGCCCGCTGGGGCATGTGGCGCGGCACCTGATCGCGCTGCGCATCCGTTCGCAGTGGCGTAATGTGCATGGTCTTTGCGTGGCGGGGGTGGGGTATGCGACGCCTTATCTGCGCGCGCTTCGCAGCGAGGCTGAGCGTGTCGTCGCGCTGATGCCGCGGCCGCAGGGCGTGATCTACTGGCCGGGCGACGGGCGGAACATCGCCGCAATGTTCGAGGAGCCGGATTTGCCGCTGCCGGACAATTCGGTGGATTGCCTGCTGGCAGCGCATTGCCTCGAATTCAGCGAGGATGGCGCGGCGCTGCTGCGCGAGTTCTGGCGCGTGCTGCGCCCGGAAGGCCGGCTGATGCTGGTGCTGCCAAACCGGAAGGGCCTGTGGGCGCGCGCCGATCACACGCCGCTGGGCGCGGGGCACCCCTACAGCGAAGGGCAGATCACGCGCCGTCTGGAGGCGGCCATGTTCTCGCCGCAGGCGAGCTTGCCCGCGTTGTTCCTGCCGCCGGTGAGCTGGCGGGTGATGCTGCATGCGGCCCCGGCCTGGGAGCGCGCGGGGCGGCGCATCTGGCCGGCGCTGTCGGGCGTGCTGGTGATCGAGGCGCGCAAGGAGCTTCACGGTATCATCGGCCCGGCCGAGGTCAGGCTCCGTCCAGCGATGGCCCGGCCAGCGGTCGTCCGACCTGCAATGGCGCGGCGGTCGGAGCGGCGAAGCGCGGCGCGCCGTTCACTTGCGCGTCAGCAGAAAGACGGCCTGCTCGCCGAACAGGTTCTGCCAGCTCAGCGGCAGGCCGAAGCGTAACGGCTTGCCGTAGGAGTTGAGCGCGACCGGCTTGACGATGCGCGCGTCCACCTCCTCGCACAGGCTGATGAAATCCTTGATCGTGCAGAAGTGAATGTTGGGCGTGTCGTACCACTCATCGGGCAGGTTCTCGGTTTTCGGCATCCGTCCGTTGAACAGCAGTTTGAAGCGGATGCGCCAGTGCCCGAAATTCGGGAACGACACGATCGCGTATCGCCCGATTCGCAGAAGCTGCTCCAGCACGTATTTCGGCCGGCGTGTCGCCTGCAGCGTCTGGCTCAGGATGGCGTAGTCGAATGCCTCGTCCGGGTAGTTCTCCAGATCGCGGTCGGCGTCGCCCTGAACCACCGAAAGACCCTTGCCAACGCAGAAATTCACGCCCGGCTGACTGATCTCCACCCCGCGTCCGTCCACGTCGCGCGTGGTTTCGAGCAGCTTCAGCAGATCGCCGGTGTCGCAGCCGATATCGAGCACGCGCGCCCCCGGCTTCACCATCTCCGCGATGAGAAGGTGGTCGACGCGGCTGCCTGTACCCGGTGTGCGTGCGTCCATGCGGCTGCCCCCTTATAGCCCCCGGCGCTCGGCGGCGGCGCTGAGGAAACCGGAGACGGCGTCGAACAGCTCCGGCTCGTCGAGCAGGAAGGCGTCGTGGCCCTTGTCGGACTCGATCTCGACGAAGCTGACATTTGCCGCCACGGCGTTCAGTGCCTGCACGATCTCGCGGCTTTCGCGCGTGGGATAGAGCCAGTCGCTGGTGAATGAGACCACGCAGAAGCGGCTGCGCGCGTTGCGGAACGCCTGCGACAGCCCGCCGTGATCCTTCGCCAGATCGAAATAGTCCATCGCGCGGGTGATATAGAGATAGGTGTTGGCGTCGAAGCGGTCGACGAAGCTCATGCCCTGATGGCGCAGATAGCTCTCGACCTGGAAATCCGCGTCGAAGCCGAAGGTGACTGACTCGCGGTCCTGCAGGTTGCGGCCGAACTTCCGGTGCAGGGCCTCGTCGGACAGATAGGTGATATGCGCGGCCATGCGCGCTACCGCCAGCCCCTTGCGCGGGCGAACGCCGGCTTCGAGATAACGCCCGCCGCGCCAGTCGGGGTCGGCCATGACAGCCTGCCGCCCGACCTCGTGGAAGGCGATATTCTGCGAGGAGTGCCGCGCGGCCGCCGCGATCGGAATGGCGGCAAAAACCTTGTCCGGGTAGCTCGCCGCCCATTCCAGCACCTGCATGCCGCCCATCGAGCCGCCGACGACCGCGAACAACGACGAAATTCCGAGCCGCTCGATCAGCCGCGCCTGCGCGCGCACCATGTCGGCGATGGTGATGACGGGGAAGTCGAGACCATAGGGGCGCCCGGTGGCCGGATTTAGCGAGGCCGGCCCCGTCGAGCCCATGCATCCGCCCAGCACATTGGCGCAGATGACAAAGTAATGATCAGTGTCGATCGGCTTGCCGGGGCCGATCATGCGCGACCACCAGCCCGCCTTGCCGGTCAACGGGTGGGTGTCGGCGGCGTATTGGTCGCCGGTGAGCGCGTGGCAGATCATCACGGCGTTCGTGCGCGCTTCGTTCAGCTGGCCATAGGTCTGGTAGGCGATCGAAAACGGCGCGAGATCATGCCCGCAGTCGAGCCGGATCGGCTCGTCCTCGCCGAATTCCTCGATCGCGCTGACCGGGATGAGCGCGTGGTCCGTCGGATGTGTCAGGTCGGTCGACAATTGAAGTTAACGCTCCGCTTCCCTCTATCGGCCCCGCGCGGGCCGCGCGACCGGCTGCGTCATTCTCGCGGGGCCGGATCGCAGGAAGCGGCGGCCTTTTAGCGAGTTGTTTAACGTGGCTGCAAGCCGGCCGGCCAAATCACCACACCTTGAGAGATAGACGTATACTGCGGACTTTTCAACGCTAAGCAGACGAAGCGCAGCGGGGCTGTCGGGGACAACCCGGACCCGATCCAAAACGGTCTGTGAGAGTGAAGCGCTTCACGCACCCATCCGCACCGGGCGCGGCAGCCTCATGGCAGGCCGTTCTACTTGCAATGACGCCGCACGAAACGCTCAAGCTGGTCGTACACCGTTTTCCGGCCAAGAAGCTGTCGTCGACGTTCAATGAAGTCCTGGGATGCCGTGTATGCGCCTTTAAACGAAGATCTTCGCTGTTTGAGTACAGTGGCTCTGTCCAAATCCCCACGAAGAAAAGCCGCCGCCAGAAATTCGTAATATCCCAGCAGCTGCAGAACCAGCTCTCTGTCGTCCTTGCTCATTGAATCATAATCGATTTGAGCTTTATTGATTACATGGTCTATGATGATGTTGTGAGCTGCAAAAAGACGCTGATCGGTGAGCAACGGAGACAAAACATTGAGCGTATATTCACGCAAATGGCGCTTTCTATTGGATCTATAACCCAGATAGCCGAGCAAAACTGATGGAAAAATTGATATGATGATGGCGGCGGCAGCGGAGTTGTTTGAAATAAAATCAATCATGGAATTATTCTCCTCAAATAATTGTTGGCATTATCGCGTATTCATGGGTGTTTTTCAAGGAAAAATTCATCAAATCCAGGTTGTAGACTTCGTGACAGCGCGCGCGCTGCGCCTGGACCGCTTGCTCTCGCCGCCAAAGCCGGGCGGCCCATACCCCTCCGCGCCATTGTCATATCGGCGCGCCTCGCCTATCACGGGCTTATGAAAATGCAACTGAAAGAAAAGGCCGGAGCCGCCGCGCCCCAGCCGCGCCCCGGCCTGATGGACGTGCCGCCGTATGTGCCCGGCAAGAGCAAGCTTGCGGATGGCGGGCCGGTCATCAAGCTGTCCTCGAACGAGACGCCGCTTGGGCCAAGTCCGCTCGCGGTGGAGGCGTTTCGCACGGCCGCCGAGAACATGGAGCGCTACCCTGATGGCGGCGCGAGCGAGTTGCGTGAAACGCTGGCGGCGCATTTCGGGCTGGATGCCGCAAGGATCGTGTGCGGGGCTGGCTCGGATGAGCTGTTCCACCTGCTGGCGCAAGCCTATCTCGGGCCGGGCGACGAGGCGATCTATTCCGCCCATGGCTTCCTGGTTTACCGCATCGTTATCATGGCGAGCGGGGCGACGCCGGTGGTCGCTCCGGAGCGCGAGTGCCGGGCTGATGTTGACGCGATCCTCGCTGCGGTCACGGACCGCACCAAGGCGGTGTTCCTCGCCAACCCGAACAACCCGACCGGAACCTATCTCCCGTCCGTCGAAGTGCGCCGCTTGCGCGCGGGCCTGCCGGGCCATGTGCTGCTGGTGCTGGACGGGGCTTACGCGGAATATGCGCCTGCCGCGGATTTCGACGACGGCGCGGCTCTGGCCGACGAGACCGCGAACACGGTGATGACGCGCACCTTCTCCAAGCTGCACGGGCTGGCGAGCGCGCGCGTCGGCTGGGCATACTGTCCGGCTGACATCGCGGCGGTGCTCAATCGCATCCGCAGCCCGTTCAACGTCTCCGGGCCGGGGATGGCGGCGGCAGTTGCGTCCGTGCAGGACACTGCGCACACGGATGCGGCAGTGGCGCATAACGTGGAGTGGCGCGACTGGCTCACGAACGAACTGCGCGCGGCGGGCATCCCGGTCACGCCGAGCGCGGCGAATTTTGTCCTCGCGCATTTCGATGCGACGGGCGCGAAAACCGCCGAGGCCGCCGACGCCTGGCTTCAGGCGCGGCGCATCATCGTGCGCAAGCTCGACGCTTACGGCCTGCCGCACGCGCTGCGCATCTCCATTGGGCGCGATGAAGACAACCGCGCCGTCGCCGCCGCGCTCAAGGACTTCATGGAAAGCTGACCTGATGAGACCGCATTTCGACCATGTCGCGCTGATCGGCCTCGGGCTGATCGGCTCCTCGCTCGGCCACGCGATCAAGCGCCACGGGCTGGCCCGGCGCGTGAGCGGCACGGCGCGCTCGGCGGCCACCCGCGAGACGGCCATGCGGATCGGGTTCGTCGACGACGTGCATGAAGACCCGGCGGATTGCGTGCGCGGGGCCGATCTTGTCATCCTCTGCACGCCGGTCGGCACCTTCGGCAAGCTGGCCGAGACAATCGCGCCCGCGCTCGAACCCGGCGCGATCCTGACCGATGCCGGCTCGGTCAAATGCTCGGTAATCGAGGCCATCAAGCCGCACCTGCCGGAGGGCGTGCACTTCATCCCCGGCCACCCGATCGCCGGCACGGAATATTCCGGCCCGGAATCCGGCTTTGCCGAGCTGTTCGAGGGGCGCTGGTGCATCCTCACGCCACTGCCGGAAACGGAGGCGGATGTGCTCGCCCGGCTCAAGGCGTTCTGGGAAGCGGTCGGCAGCGAAGTCGAGATCATGACGCCGGAGCACCATGACCTCGTGCTCGCCATCACCAGCCATCTGCCGCACTTGATCGCCTACAACATCGTCGGCACGGCGTCCGACCTGGAGACGGTGACGGAAAAGGAGGTCATCAAGTTCTCGGCCTCGGGCTTCCGCGACTTCACGCGCATCGCGGCTTCCGACCCGGTCATGTGGCGCGACATCTTCATGAACAATCGCGAGGCGGTGTTGGAGATGCTTGGGCGCTTCACCGAAGACCTCGCCAGCCTGCAACGCGCCATTCGCTGGGGCGATGGCCAAGCATTGGAAGACCTCTTCACCCGCACGCGCGCGGTGCGCCGCTCGGTCATAGAATCCGGGCAGGACACACCGGCACCCGATTTCGGCCGCCACGGCGCGCACACCGACCCCCCCGCGACCGCCAAGAAGACCGCCTGAGCCATGCGCGCGGCGGCGCATACGCCCTTGCGCGGCGATCTCTGGGTGTTCGGCTATGGTTCCCTGATGTGGCGGCCAGGGTTCCCTTACGAGGAGGCCGTCGGCGCACGGATCATCGGCGCGCGACGGCGGCTCTGCGTCTATTCAGTCGTGCATCGGGGCACGCGGCGGCGGCCCGGCCTTGTGCTCGGGCTGGAGCCTGGCGGGGCGTGCGACGGCATGGCGTTTCGCGTTGCGCCTGAGCAGGCGCGGCATGTGCGGGCTTACTTGAGGGCGCGCGAGCAGGTCACGATGGTCTACCGCGAGACGGCCGGGATCCTTGAGCTTGAGACCAAAGGCGCGCCGCGCGTCCGCGCCCTGTGCTTCATGGTCGATACAGCGCACCCGCAATATGCCGGCGACCTGCCGCTGGAGAACCAGGTGCATCTCGTGCGCCGCAGCCACGGCCGCGCCGGGCCGAACATCGACTATATCGCCAACACCGTGCGGCACCTGCGCGAGGCCGGCATCCATGACGCGCCGCTGGAGCGGCTTGTCGCGCGGCTGGGGCTGCAGCGCCGGCTGGCGCGGGACTGATCCGCCGCGACATCGCGCCCGAATCCCCTTCCGTCATTGAAACGCAACGGCGAAGCGGTATGCTGCGCAGCAATAGATCACACCGCCAGGATTTGGCGCACAATTTCTCAGGAGAACGCGCGATGTTCGATGACATGAGCAACCGCAGCAGGATCATCAAGGCGGCGCTGGCGCTGGCCGAGGAGCGCGGCTGGAATGCGATCGGCCTGCCGGACATCGCGGGGCGCGCCGGGCTGACGATGGCCGAGCTGCGCAAGGAGTTCAGCTCCAAGACGGCGATCATCGACGGCTTCCGCCGCGACGTGGACTACAAGGTGCTGGAGAAGACGGCGACGACCACGATGGGCGAAGCGCCGCGCGACCGGCTGTTCGACGTGCTGATGACGCGCTTCGAGATGATCCAGCCGTATCGCCCCGCGCTGCGCCGCATCGCGGCGGACCTGCGCGCGCGCCCGGGCGAGTTGACCGCGCTGGTCGGCCCGGCGCTGAATACGCAATACTGGATGTTGCAGGCGGCGGGGATCGACGCGGAGGGCGCATCCGGCTTTCCGCGCGTCGCCGCGCTGATGTCAATCCATACGCAGGTGTTCCTGGTCTGGCTGGAGGATGACGACCCGGCGATGGCCAAGACGATGGCCGCGCTGGACCGCCGCCTGCGCCGCGCCGAGCAGCTTGCCGAGCGCGCCAATTCGCTTTGCGATACCGCGTCGCGCATCATGGGCGCGTTCTCGCCGCGCGGACGTGGCGGCCCTGCGCCGGGCGCTGGACCGGCCGGAGAGCCGCCGCAGCCGCCGCCCGCGCCGCAGACGCCGGACGAACCGCAGACGCCGCCGCGCGGACCGGCGGGCGCGTCGCCAAACGGGGGCACGACAATCTGACAACGGGGGCGCACCGATGGCCGAGACAAAAACAAGCGGCACCATCACCATCGACGACTTCCTGGCGGTCGACATCCGCGTCGGCACGATCACGGCGGCCGAACACTTTCCCGAGGCGCGCAAGCCCGCATACAAACTGAAAATCGACTTCGGCCCGGAGATTGGCGAGAAGAAAAGCTCGGCCCAGATCACCGCGAATTATGCGCCCGAGGATCTGGTGGGGCGGCAGGTGCTCGCGGTCGTCAACTTCCCGCCGCGCCAGATCGGTCCGATGAAATCCGAGGTGCTCACCCTCGGCCTGAGCGATGAAAACGGCGAGGTCGTGCTGATCGCGCCGGAGCGCCCCGTGCCGAATGGCGGGCGGCTTCACTGAGGCGCGAAAGCGCGTGGAACAGGCGCGCGAGGGCTTGACCGCTACCGTTGGCTGGCGTCATACACTACATCAAGAGGCAGGTTCGGGGCATAGCGCAGTCTGGTAGCGCACCTGGTTTGGGACCAGGGGGTCGCAAGTTCGAATCTTGCTGCCCCGACCATTCGAAAGTGGGCGTCACAAAGGGAAGCCTGATGGTCGCGTGGATTTACAAGCCTGCCAAGACCGCCATGCAGTCCGGCCGCGCGCAGGACAAATGGGTGCTCAAGTTCGAGCGCGCGGAAAAGCGCCAGACCGACCCGCTGATGGGCTGGACCAGCAGCGGCGACACGCGCGCTCAGGTGCGGCTGGAATTCGACACCAAAGACGAGGCGACCGCTTACGCCAAGCGCCACGGCATTCCCTATCGCGTGCGCGAGAAACCGCCGCGCAAGCGCGTGAAAAAGGCCTATGCGGACAACTTCCGCTACGGCCGCGTTGGCACATGGACACATTGATTGGCGTGCGCGCGCCTGTGGCCCCGTAGCTCAGCTGGATAGAGCGAGTGACTTCTAATCACTAGGTCGGACGTTCGAGTCGTCCCGGGGTCGCCAAACGTTCAAGGGCAACGCGCTGCCCGGCTGGGGGAAGGCGGGTGTCGCGCGGCGGAGCGCGGCGATTGACGGCGGCGCGCTACGCCCTATCTGGGAGGCAGCGACCGCGCGGAGCATTGGCGAGGGCGTCATGATCAGTCGCTGGCTCATCATTCTCGGGATCGTGCTGATCGTCGTCGGCGTGCTGTGGCCGTGGCTGTCGAAGCTGGGGCTGGGGCGGCTGCCCGGCGACATCGTCATCGAGCGCGACAACTTCACCTTCTACCTGCCGATTACGACGTCGATCCTGGTGAGCGGGGTGTTGAGCGTGATCCTGTGGCTTCTGGGGCGGTGAAATAAACCCCGGAACCTACGCCGACTGCACGTCTGGTCGCTTTCTCGAGTTTGCAGGCTGTCAAACGGCGGCTGTTAATCCGCGCCTTAGAGCATGGCTACCCTCATAGCTTCCCGCTGCAAATAGGCCGATTGCCATGCCCCAACAGATGATCGCAACCCACATCCATACGTCAGACGTTGCCTTTCGTATTGGCCTGTGAGGTAGATCTTTTTTACCAGTGAGAATCTGTGGCATATCCCAACTATTTATCGAATTCCTAAAAGCAGAGCCGTCCCGTAGGTAAGAAGCACCAGCGGCTATACAAGCAGCAATAATTCCTCCTAGAAAGTATTGAAGTGCGGGGATTACAGCGACTGCGATTGGTTGCGCGACAGCGAGATTCGACGCTGCGATTTGGCCGATAAACGCGAGTGTTCCAACTGCTGCCGCACCATTGACACCGAATGCTACCTTAAGAGCAAAACTCGCCCAGCCATAATGCGCTTGCAAGAGAGACTGACGGTGTTGCTCATAAAAATCCCACCCTCTTAGTTCTTCATTTGTTAGATGTTCGCGGGGCCGATCCATGACGATCATTCTCCTGCTTGTTCCTCTGGGAATGCCTTAAAGGCTTCATCTGGGAGCATTTGAGCAAAACTGGCTGCTGCTGTGCAGTGGTTGTGAAGAGCTGTCCCCAAGACAGACTTAGCCTGCCCGTCCCACCCCATCCCATGCCTGCCCGCCGCAGGGCGCGCGAAACGCGCCTGCCATCGCCATCCCGCGCCCGCGCTCACCCGCGCTTTCCCGCCAATCCCCGCAAAACCCCACTTTACTCCATTGACGTCCATACCATCCCATGCTATCCCATAATCGCCCGTTCGGAAGGGTGATTCGAGGGGAGGGGTCGGCACACCGGTTTCTCTTCGGGGCGCGGGGGCGGATGCTCTCTCCTCGACACCTGACGGGATGGCCGCCGACGCGGCCCAATAGAGAAAACCCGCCGCGATCAGCGGCCTGGTTGGTTCAGCGTCAAAGGGCGGCCGCGGCTCGGAGCGGAGATGGACGAGTTTGCCGGCCGACACGACAACAAGGTGGATGCGAAAGGACGGGTCAGCGTGCCCGCATCGTTCCGCGCTGTGCTCACCAAAGACGGTGCTGAGGGCATCTTTTGCTACCCGCACCCGGAGCGGCGCTGTCTCGAAGCCGGCGGCAACCGTCTGGTGCGAAAGATTCACCAAATACTGGAAGAATTTCCCGTCCTCTCCCAGGAACGCGAAGACCTCGCTACGTTTTATTTCGGCGAGTCCGAAACGCTCAAAATCGACGCGGATGGACGAACCATCCTCCCGAAGCGGCTCAAGGACGTCGCCGGGATCGGAGACACAGCCGTTTTCGTCGGCCTCGGCGACAAGTTCCAGATCTGGGAAGCCGGCGAATACGACGCATTCCGCAGCGAAGCGCGCGACAGAGCGCGCGCCCTGCGACAACAGCTCGGCGCGGGAGGCCGCTCAACCAGCGGCCAGACTGAGAAGGCACGGGAATGATGATCCGTCGCGGCAGGGAAGAGGGCGCCCATGCCGCTGGCGAACCGGCGGGTCACGTTCCCGTGCTGCTTTTTCCGGTGATGCGGGCGCTGGCCCCGCAAAGCGGCGAACGCTTCATTGACGCGACTTTCGGCGCGGGCGGATACACGCGCGCGCTGCTGGAGGCCGGGGCGGAGGTGCTGGCCATCGACCGCGACCCGGCGGCCATCGCGCGGGCGCAGGCGCTCGCGGGCGAACATCCCGGCCGGCTTCATGTGGCGCAGGCGCGCTTTTCCGAAATAGAGCAGATCGCGGACGACCACAGCTTCGCGCCGGATGGCGTGGTGCTGGATGTCGGCGTGTCGTCGATGCAGCTTGATGAGGCCGGGCGCGGCTTTTCCTTCATGCAGGAAGGCCCGCTGGACATGCGCATGTCCGCCGAGGGGCCGAGCGCGGCGGACGTGGTCAACACGCTGGACGCGCGCGAGCTGGCGCAAATCCTCTCCCGGCTGGGCGAGGAAAAGCGCGCCCGCGCCATCGCCAAGCGCATCGTTGCCGCCCGCGCCGACGCGCCGATCGAGACGACCGGGCGGCTGGTCCAGATCGTTGAGGAGGTGCTGGGGCCGAAACGCGGCGATCGCATCCACCCGGCCACGCGCACCTTCCAGGGCTTGCGCCTTTACGTGAACGACGAACTCGGCGAATTGGCTGAAGGGCTGGCGGGCGCTGAACGGCTGCTGCGCGAAGGCGGGCGGCTGGCTATCGTCAGCTTCCACTCCCTCGAAGACCGCATTGTCAAGCGCTTCTTCACCGCGCGCAGCGGCAAGACGCCAGCGCCGTCGCGGCATCTGCCTCCAGAAGCCGATACGCCCGCGCCCAGCTTCCGGCTGCCGCGCGGTCAGCCCGTGACGCCGGATGACACCGAAATCGACGCGAACCCGCGCGCCCGCTCGGCCCGGCTGCGCTGGGGTGTGCGCACCGACGCGCCGCCGCTCCCGCTCGACCGCGACGCGCTTGGCCTGCCGGGTCTGGAGGTGCGCGATATCTCTTCGCTTGGTTAGGAAATGTTTACCGTAACCGGTGCAAAGTCATCCGGAGTTTTAAGGTCAAGCGTTCGGTCATGCGTGTTGTCAATTTTGTTCTGTTCGGGGTGATGGCGGGCCTGCTGATGCTGATCTACCAGCAGAAGCACGAAACCCGCGAGCTGGAGGCGCGCGCCTCGGCGCTGTCGCGCGAGATTTCCGAGGAGACGCGCGCCCTGTCCGTGTTGCGCGCCGAATGGACCTATCTCACGCGCCCGGAGCGGCTGGAGCGGATCGCGCGCGAGCGTCTCGGGCTGGAGCCGGTGAAGCCCGAGCAAATCAAATCGTTCGCCGAGATCGCAGGGCCGCGCGCGCGGGGAGACCGGCCATGAGCGGGCAGCCCGAACGCCGCCGGGGCGGCGGGCCGGATGCGGTGCGTATCGGCCTGATACTGGGTGCGCTTTGCCTTTGTTTTGCCGGGCTGGCCGCGCGGCTGATCGCGCTGGGCATGGGGCCGGTCGATGCGCCGCGGATCGCCGTTGCGCAGCCGGACGCGCCGCGCTCGATCTCGCGGCCCGACCTCGTTGATCGCAACGGCCGGATGCTGGCGACCGATCTGGATGTCTATTGGGCTTACGGCGACCCTGCGCGGGTTGTCGATGTCGATAACGCCGCCGAAAAGCTCGCCAGCGTGCTGCCGGATCAGGACATTGCGACGCTGCGCGGGAAGCTGTCTCGCGAAGGCCGTTTCGTCTGGCTTTATCGCGGGCTGACCCCGAAACAGGCGCAGGCTGTCCATCGCCTCGGGCTGCCGGGCGTGGGCCTGCTGAACGCCAACCAGCGCGTCTACCCCTCCGGCCCGACGGGCGTGCATATACTGGGCCACACTGATGTCGATAATCGCGGCATCGCCGGCATTGAAAAACACATCGACAGCGCTGGCGGGATTGCCGAGCCTGCGCCATCACCGGATGAGCGGCCCCGCGTGCGGCTGGCCCTCGATCTGGGTGTCCAGCACATCCTGCGCGAAGAGCTGCGCCGCGCGCAGGAGAGCTTTGAGGCCAAGGCGGTGGCCGGTCTGGTGATGGACGTACATAGCGGGGAGCTTGTGGCGATGACGTCACTGCCGGATTACGACCCGAACCGGCGCGAGGAGTCTCTCCAGCCCGACCGCCAGAACCGGCTGGTGGCCGACACCTATGAGATGGGTTCGGTGTTCAAGGCGTTCACAGTGGCCATGGCGCTCGATAACGGCATCATCAAGCTCGACGACCGCTACAACATAAAGAAGCCGGTAAATGTGGGCGGTTTTCGGATCGTGGATAAATACGCCAGGAAGACCTACGCCACCGTGCCGGAAATCTTCATCCGCTCATCCAACACAGGCTCCGCGCGCATTGCGCTCGATGTCGGCGGTTATCGCCAGCGCGAATTTCTCGAACGGCTCGGGCTGACCGAACCGCTCGATACCGAACTGCCACCGACCGCCGACCCGCAAGCGCCCAAGGTCTGGCGGGAATCCACGACGGTCACGGTCTCTTACGGTCACGGCATTGCCGTCGCGCCGCTGAACTTCGCTGCCGCGAGCGCAGCGCTCGTCAATGGCGGCTATCTGGTGCGGCCCACCTTCCTGAAGCGCAGCCGCAGCAAGGGCCGCCGGCTGGCTGAAAAGGTGCTGCGCTCCAGCACCAGCGATGCGATGCGCCGGCTTCTGCGCCGCAACGTCGTCGAGGGCACCGGCCGGCGCGCGAAGGTCGAGGGCTACCGCCTGGGCGGCAAGACCGGCACGGCCAACAAGCCCGTCGACGGCGGTTATTCCCGTGAAAAGGTCATTAGTACATTTTTTGCCGCGTTTCCGATGGACGATCCGCAATATCTGGTTTTGGTCATGATAGATGAACCAAGACCGACGAAGGCGGCGCACCGGCGGACGGAAGCGGCCTGGAACGCAGCGCCGACGGTTGCGGCGGTCGTCAAGCGGGCGGCCCCGATCCTCGGCGTTGCGCCGGAACGCGCGTTTGACGAAGTCGCCGGCACCGCCTATTAACCGATCCATTCCGATGGTGAACCGGCTTCCGGCGAGGCCAGACAAGAATGAAGCTCAGCGAGCTGGCAGGCGGCGTCCCTTCCGGCGTCTCTGCCGATATTGATATTGCGGGCATAACGGCGGACAGCCGTGAGGTGCGGCCCGGCTTCGTGTTTGCCGCGCTGCCAGGCACGAAGGTCGATGGCGCGCAGTTCATTCCGGCTGCGCTTGCGGCAGGCGCGGTCGCCGTGCTCGCCGTGCCGGATGCGCCAGTGCCCGAGGACGTGACCGTGATCCGCGACGGCGAACCGCGGCGCCGGCTCGCGCAGATGGCCGCGCGGTTCTATCCGCGCCAGCCGGAGATGCTGGCGGCGGTGACGGGCACCAACGGCAAGACTTCGGTTGCCTCCTTCCTCTATCAGATCTGGCGCGCGCAGGGCCTGAGCGCGGCGAGCGTCGGCACGCTGGGCGTCCGCGTCGATGGCGAAACGCGCCCGCTGCGCCACACCACGCCGGAGCCGGTCGAGCTGCACCGTATTCTTGATGGCCTTGCACGCGAGGGCGTCGGCCACGCGGCGCTGGAAGCCTCCAGCCACGGCTTGGCGCAGCACCGGCTCGACGGCGTGCGTTTGAGCGCGGCGGCCTTCACCAACATCTCGCGCGATCACCTGGATTATCACCCGGACTTCGAGAGCTACTTCGCCGCGAAGATGCGCCTGTTCGAGGACTTGCTGCCGGAAGGCGCGCCGGCTGTGATCGACATCGACCGGCCGGAGGGCGCGCGGGTTGCGGCGCTCGCGAAGGCGCGCGGGCGCGAGGTCTGGACGGTAGGTCATGCGGGCGAAGCGATCCGCGTGTCTCGACCCACGCCTCACGGCTTCGGCCAGGAGGTCGACTTTGTCTTCGACGGTGCGCGCCATTCGGTGACGCTGCCGCTCGCCGGCTCGTTTCAGGCGTCAAACGCGGCCATCGCCGCCGGGCTGGCGCTCGCCACGGGCAGCGCGCCGGACACCGTCTTTCCCGCACTGGAAACGCTGCGGGGCGCGCAAGGGCGCATGGAACTGGCAGGCCACGCGCCTTCGGGCGGCGGCATCTTCATCGACTATGCGCACACACCCGACGCGCTCGACTCCGCCCTGCGCGCGCTGCGGCCCTTCGCGCGCGGCAAGGTCGCGGTGGTCTTCGGCTGCGGCGGCGAGCGCGACACCGGCAAGCGCGCCGAGATGGGGGCGATCGCGCAACAACTGGCGGAAAGAGTCTACGTCACCGACGATAACCCGCGCGGCGAGGACGCGGCCATGATAAGGCAGGAAATCATCCGGGCCGCGCCCGGCGCCCGCGACATCGCCGACCGGCGCGACGCTATCGCCACTGCCATCGCTGAACTCGGCCGCGGCGACGTGCTTCTCATCGCCGGAAAAGGCCATGAAACCGGCCAGGTCGTGAACGGACACACCTATCCGTTCTCCGACATGGAGGCGGTGCGCGAGGTGCTCGCGACACAGGCGCGGGCTATGACGCAGCCGGTCTAGACGGCGGGAAACGCCCGAGACGAAGCATTGCGCCCAGGAGGCGTCGACGGGGAACGATGTTTTATCTGTTTGTCGAACTGAGCGATCAGTTCCCGATCCTCAACGTTTTCCGCTACATCACCTTCCGCACCGGCGGGGCGATCATGACCGCGCTGCTGGTCGTGTTCCTGTTCGGCCCCGGCCTCATCAACCTGCTGCGCGTGCGCCAGGGGCGCGGCCAGCCGATCCGCACCGATGGGCCGCAGGGGCATTTGCTGACCAAGCAGGGCACGCCGACGATGGGCGGCCTGATGATCCTGCTCGGCGTGGGCGTGGCGACGATCCTCTGGGCCAATCTCGCCAACAAATATGTCTGGATTGTCCTCGCGGTGACGCTAGCCTTCGGCACGATTGGCTTCATCGACGACTTCCTGAAGGTCACGAAGCGCTCCACCGGCGGGTTTTCCGGCCGGATCAAGCTGCTTCTGGAGCTGATCGTCGCGGGCATCGCCACCTACTCGATCATGATGATCGGCGAGGCCGGCTTTTCCAGCTCGCTCGCGGTGCCGTTCTTCAAGGATTTGTTGATCGACCTCGGCCCGCTTTTCATTGTGCTCGGCGTGGTCGTGATCGCCGGGGCGGGCAACGCGGTCAACCTGACCGACGGCCTCGACGGACTGGCCATCGTGCCGGTGATGATCGCGGCCAGCGCATTCGGGATGATCTCATATCTGGTCGGTAACGCAATCTTTGCCGATTATCTTCAAATTCATTTCGTGCCGGGCACGGGCGAGTTGGCGGTCGTTTGCGGCGCGCTGGTCGGCGCGGGGCTCGGTTTCCTGTGGTTCAACGCGCCGCCGGCAATGATCTTCATGGGCGATACCGGCTCGCTGGCGCTGGGCGGCGCGCTCGGCGCCATTGCGGTGGCCACCAAGCACGAGATCGTGCTGGCGATCATCGGCGGGCTGTTCGTCCTGGAGACGCTTTCGGTGATCGTGCAGGTGCTCTCGTACAAGCTCACGGGCAAGCGCGTGTTCCGCATGGCGCCGCTGCACCATCACTTCGAGCAAAAGGGCTGGGCCGAAGCGACCGTCGTTGTCAGGTTCTGGATCATCTCGGTGGTGCTGGCGCTGATCGGGCTGTCAACGCTCAAACTACGTTAGGATAAGACGATGATTCCCGTAACGGTTTGCGCAGATAAAAACGTCGCGGTGTTCGGCCTGGGGCTGTCGGGGATCGCGGCGGCGCGCGCGCTTGCGCTGGGGGGCGCGAAGGTCTTGGCATGGGACGACAGCGCGCCTGCGCGGGCGCGGGCGGGCGAAGCGGGGGCCTCTGTCGCCCCGCCGGAAGAATGGGACTGGTCCGGCTTGGATACGCTCGTGCTCTCGCCCGGCGTGCCGCTGACGCACCCGACGCCGCACGCGATCGTGGAGCGCGCCCGCGCCGCCGGCGTGGAGATCATCGGCGACACTGAACTGTTCTGCCGCGAGCGCCGTCATCAGGGGCGGCCCGGTAAAGTCGTCGCCATCACCGGCACCAACGGGAAATCGACCACTTCCGCGCTGACCGCGCATCTGCTGGAAAGCGCGGGTCGCGATACCGCACTGGGCGGGAACATCGGCAAGGCGGTGCTGGACCTGCCGGCTTTCACGCCGGATCGGCATTACGTGCTGGAATACTCTTCCTTCCAGATCGACCTGACGCCCGGCCTCGACGCGGATGTCCCGGTGCTGCTGAACGTCCAGCCCGATCATCTGGACCGGCATGGCACGCTGGAGAATTACGCGGCGATCAAGGCGCGCATCTTCGACGGCCTGGGTGCAAAACAGTGCGGCGTGATCGGCATCGACAGCGACTTGTCGCGCAAACTCGCCGGGCGCTGGCCGTTCGCGGCATCGCGGCTGACGGTCTCGACGGCCGGGCCGGTTGGGGATGGCGTTTATGTACGCGACGGACGGCTGTTCGAGGCGCGCGGCGGCCTGGTCGAAGCGCCGGTCAGCCTGCGCGGCATCCCCGCTCTGCGCGGCGCGCATAACTGGGAGAACGCCGCGGCGGCGTTTGCGGCGGCGCGGGCGCTGGGTCTGTCGCGCGAGGCGGTCATCGAGGGCCTGCGCAGCTTCCCCGGCCTGGCGCACCGCATGGAAGAGGTCGGCCGCCTCGGCCGCGTCGCCTTCATCAACGACAGCAAGGCGACGAATGCCGATGCCGCGGCGCGGGCGCTCGCCTGCTTCAACCCGATCTTCTGGATCGTCGGCGGCCAGCCGAAAGCGGGCGGTCTCGCCGGGCTGGAGGCCCATTATCCCCGCGTGGCCAAGGCGTATCTGATCGGCGAGGCGGCGGAGGGTTTCGCGCGTCAGCTTGAGGGGCGTGTCGCCTATGAGCATTGCCACACGCTGGAGAACGCCGTCGCGGCGGCCTCGCGCGATGCGCTGCGCTCGCCGGCGCGATCGCCGGTCGTGTTGCTGTCCCCGGCCTGCGCATCCTACGACCAGTTCCCGAACTTTGCCGAGCGGGGCGAGGCGTTCCGTCGTCTCGTCGCCGCGCACGAGGGCGTCTCCATGCGCGAGGCGATCGCCGCATGAGGCTGTCACGCGCCGAACGCAGCCTGCTTTCGGATTGGTGGTTTGCCATCGACCACAGGCTGCTTGCAGCCGTGCTGTTCCTGATGCTCGCCGGGATGATAATGGCCTTTGGCGCGGGGCCGCCCGCCGCCGGTCGCCTCGGCCTGCCGGATTTCTATTTCGTGGAGCGCCACGCCTTTTTCTTTCTGGTCGCGTTCGCGGTGCTCGTGGCCGTGTCGGTCCTGGGGCCGCGCGGCGTGCGGCGGCTCGCGCTGCTCATGTGCCTTGGCGGGCTGGCGCTGATGGGGCTTGCGCAGCACCAGGGCGTGGAGCTGAACGGCGCGGCGCGGTGGGTCCATTTGGGCGGCTTCGCGTTTCAGCCCTCCGAGATCGTCAAGCCTGGCTTTGTCGTCATCGGCGCCTGGCTGCTCTCAGAAGGCGCCCGGCGGCAGGACGTTCCGGCCACGGAATTTGCGATCGCCCTGTTGCTCGTCTTCGCGGGGCTGCTGGCGCTGCAGCCGGACATCGGGCAGATTGCGCTGATCGCAATGGTCTGGGCGGGGATGTTCATGGCGGCGGGCTATCCGCTGCGCTGGATGCTTGCGATCGCGCTGGCCGGCATCGCCGGGCTGATCGCCGTCTACCTCACCATCCCGCACGCGGCGGAGCGAATCGACGCCTTCATGGGCTGGGGCGGCGCGGTGAGCGATCAGACGGCGATTGCGATGTCGGCCTTCTCCGAGGGCGGCTGGTTCGGTCGCGGCCCGGGCGAGGGCGTGCTCAAGACCCGGCTGCCCGACGCGCATAACGACTACATCTTCGCCGTTATCGCCGAAGAGCTTGGAATCGCGGTCTGTCTGCTGCTTGTCGGCGTCTATGCCTTTGTCGCTCTGCGCGCCGTTGCGGGCGCGCTGAAGCAGCATAGCCCCTTCGTGCGCGTGGCGATCAGCGGGCTGGCGATGCTGTTCGGTTTTCAAGCGCTGATTAATATGGCAGTTAATGTCAACCTGCTGCCGGCGAAGGGAATGACGCTGCCGTTTATTTCATACGGCGGATCGTCGCTGGTCTCGATGGCCGTTGCGATGGGCATGACTATTGCGCTTTCGCGGCACAGGCCGAATACCGAGGCTTTATCCTGGCCGGAGCGCCCGGCCGATCCGCGGGCGGCCGGGGTGGCCGCCTCGCCACGGGAGATAAGAACGTGACGCGACCTTCGATCGTGATGACCGCCGGGGGCACGGGCGGACATCTTTTCCCCGCCAAATCCCTGGCGCAGGAGCTGAGTTGGCGCGGCTACGCCATCGACCTGATCACGGATACGCGCAGCAGCAAGTTCGACGCCGGCTTTCCCGCGCGCGAGGTCTATCGCGTCAACGCGGCGACCTTCAAGGGCCGCTCGCCGCTGGAGGCGACCAAGACGGTGGCAAAGCTTTCCAGCGGCTTTCACATGGCCTACCGCATCCTCGGCGAGATCAGGCCGAGCGCGGTGATCGGCTTTGGCGGCTACCCGACGATCCCGCCGATGCTGGCGGCGCTGGCGCGCGGCATCCCGACGCTGACGCATGAACAGAACGCCGTCATGGGCCGCGCCAACCGCCTGCTGGGACCGATGGTGCGCGCGGTGGCCTACTCTTTCGAGGACACCAAGTTCCTGGAGGGCAAGCTGCTGCACAAGGCGTATCTCACCGGCACGCCGCTGCGCCGCGCGGTACTCAACATGCGCGCCCAAGTCTACAACGCACCCGCGCCCGACGGGCAGCTCAATCTGCTGGTTTTCGGCGGCAGCCAGGGCGCGCGCTTCTTCGCCGAGATCATGCCCGCCGCGCTTTATCTGCTGCCCGAACATGTCCGCGACCGCCTGCTCGTGGTGCAGCAATGCCGCGAGGAAGACATCGAAAACGTCTTCGACGCCTATGAGCGCGCGGGCGTGGCGGCGGAACTGGCGACCTTTTTCGACGATCTGCCGGAGCGCATGGCAACCGCGCACCTGGTGGTCTCCCGCTCCGGCGCGACGACCGTTGCCGAACTTTGCGCGATCGGGCGTCCCGCGGTCCTCGTGCCGCTGCCTCATTCGCTAGATAACGACCAATACGAAAACGCCATGCGCTTCGAGCGCGGCGGCGGCGGCTGGTGCTATGAGGAGAGCGCAATGACGCCGGAGCGCTTCGCCGGGGTGGTGCGCCGCCTGTTCGAGGAACCTGGCAGCCTGATCCGGGCGGGATCCGCGGCGAAGACGATGGCGCGGTACGATGCGGTGGAACGGCTGGCCGACGTGGTGGAAAGCGTCATCGAGCAGAAGCCGTCGGACGAACAAGCCGAGATCGAGGAACAGGAGAGGGCCGAAATTCTCAGCCGTGACGGGGGGACGTGAAGCAAATGGATGAGGACGCTCGGCGGGAGCTTTACCACATCGTCGGCATCGGCGGTATCGGCATGAGCGCCATCGCGGAGATCATGCGCGCGCGCGGACTCGCGGTGCAGGGAAGCGACCAGAACGACAGCGCCAACGCGCAGCGGTTGCGCGCGCAGGGCATCCGTGTGTTCGTGGGGCATGACGAGGCCAATCTCGAAAGCGCCACGCATGTGATTGTCTCGACCGCGATCAAGCCGGGCAACCCGGAGCTTGACGGCGCGCGCGCGCACGGCCTGCCGGTCATCAGCCGCGCCGAGATGCTGGGCGAACTGATGCGCGGGCATCAGGCAATCGCCGTGACGGGCACGCACGGCAAGACGACCACGACTTCGCTGATCTCCTGGGCGATGACCCATGCGGGCTGCGACCCGACGATCATCAACGGCGGCATCCTGAACGCCTGGGGATCGAATGCGCGGGCCGGGCAGGGCGACTGGATGGTGGTGGAGGCCGACGAATCCGATGCCACCTTCGTGAAGCTGCCCGCGTGCATCGGCGTGGTCACGAACATCGACCCGGAGCATATGGATTTCTACGGCTCCGAGCGCGCGTTGCATGCGACCTTCCGCCGATTTTTCGAGCAGATTCCGTATTACGGTGCGGTGGTCGCCGGGATCGACCATCCGGTCGTGCGCGAGATGCTGGACGAGATGGCGGCGCATTTCCGCGGGCGGCGGCTGCTGCGCTACGGCATTGCGGCGGATGCCGATTTGCGGCTGGAGCAGGTCCGCGAGGTTGGCGGCAGCGTCGAATTCGACGCCCGGCTCAGCGAGCGGGTGCGCGGCGGCGCGCGGCTTCTGGAGGGTTTGCGCCTGCCGATCCCCGGCGAGTACAACGCGCTGAACGCGCTCGCGGCGATCGCGGTGATGAGCGAAATCGGCCTGCGCGACGAGGCGATCGAGGAGGGCTTGCGCAGCTTCTGCGGCGTGGCGCGGCGCTTCACGCCGGTGGGCGACTGGAACGGCGTATCGGTCTATGACGACTACGCGCATCACCCGGTGGAGATCGCGGCCGTGCTCAAGGCGGCGCGACGCGCCACGCGCGGGCGGGTGATCGCGGTGATGCAGCCGCATCGGTATTCGCGGCTGACCGGACTGCTGGAGGAGTTCGCCGGCTGCTTCACGGACGCCGACATTGCGGTCATTACTCCAGTCTACAGCGCGGGCGAGACGACGGGCGGCATCGATCACCGCACGCTGCTGGAGCGGGTGCGGGCCACCGGCCACGGCCATGCTCTTGAGATCAGCGGCGAGGACGCGCTGGCTCCCACGATCGCGGAACTGGCCCGGCCGGGCGATCTGGTCATCGGGCTGGGCGCGGGGACGATCACCAACTGGACCAGGGCGCTGCCGGAGCGGCTGCGGGCGCTGGCGGCGCATCCGGTCGCACATGCCGGCGCGGCGGAGTAGGGCATTGGCTGCGCAGACCGCCACAGCCGTGAAGGACCTGAGCGGGCTGGCCGCCGAGCTGGCCGCGGCGATGCCGGGGTTGCGCGGGCGGCTGCGCGCGGGCGTCAGCATGGCGGAGATCACCTGGTTCCGTGTCGGCGGCCCGGCCGAGGTGCTTTTCACGCCGGCGGACGAAGCTGACCTGATCCATTTTCTGCAGAACGCGCCGGAGGAGGTGCCGGTCACGGTTGTCGGCGTCGGGTCCAACCTTCTGGTGCGCGACGGCGGCGTGCGCGGCGTGGTGATCCGGCTCGGGCGCGGCTTCGCTGAGATTGAGCCGCTGGATGACGCGCGCATCCGCTGCGGTACGGCAGTGCCGGATGTGCGCTTGGCGCAGGCCGCCGCGAAGGCGGAAATCGGCCGGCTGGCTTTTTATCGCGGCATTCCCGGCTCGATCGGCGGGGCGCTGCGGATGAATGCCGGCGCGCACGGGACCGAAACGCGCGACGTGCTTGCAGAGGCGCGCGCGGTCGACCGGCGCGGCCAGCTTCACGTCCTTAGCGTTGACGATCTGAGTTACGGCTATCGCCACTGCGGCGCGCCGCCGGACTTTATCTTCACGCAGGCGACCTATCAGGGCGAGCCGGGGGCGCGCGACGCCATCGAGCGGGCCATGCAGGAGGTCGCCGACTACCGCGAGGCACACCAGCCGACCAAGGCCCGCACCGGCGGCTCAACCTTCAAGAACCCGCCGGGACACAGCGCCTGGCGGCTGGTTGATGCGGCGGGGGGCAGGGGGCTGCGCGTGGGCGGCGCGCATGTCTCGCAGAAGCACTGCAACTTCCTGATTAATGACGGCGATGCCACGGCCGCTGACATCGAGACGCTCGGCGAGACGCTTCGGGAGCGCGTGCGCGCGGCGAGCGGCGTGAGCCTGGAGTGGGAGATCAAACGCATTGGCGAGCCGGCATCAGGAGAGCGGAACGGCGTCTGAACTCTGCGCGTTGACAGAAGGTCGAGACGCCGTCAAGGTTGTATAAGGCTATGGATTCACGATATGCGTGAACAGCCTACAGCTTCAGGTTGAGAATGCGTTTCGCCGGCGACAGATCAAAAGCAAGTCCCGCTGCCAAAGGATCGTCGTGATTTTCCCGAAATATTACAGCCGAGACTGCTCGCGGCTCTGCGCTTGAATACGGGCCTCCTCGTGGGCGACGTCGATCAGATAGGTGAGGAAGACGAGATTGGCATTTGACGCGATCGTGCTCAATTCGGCCAGTAGTTCGCAAATATATTGGGAGACATTCTGTTCATTGTAGACTGCTATATCTGTTTTGGCGGCATGTTTATTCAACCGCGAAATGGCTTCACTCAGTTTCTGTCCCGGCTCAATGGCGGCCTCGTCTTGATCGTGCGCCAGGTTCAGTGTAGAGCGGCTCATTGTGTGCTCCCGTCGTCTTGAAGGTTTTGTTAATGCCAAAGATCATCTCTTGACTGCAGAATACACGCCTTGGTTGTTCATGACAAGCCGACTCGCGTGATCGGTGACATTGAATTGACAGACTGGCCGAAAATCCACAGGTCTTCCCCGTTATGCCGCGGCGCGCGCCGCGCAGCACGGAACGCCGGACAGGCTCAGGAACGAGCGCATTGATGAACATTGTGATCGTCGAATCCGCCGCCAAGGCGAAAACCATCAACAAATACCTTGGCCGGGACTACAAGGTGCTCGCGTCCTACGGGCATGTGAGCGATCTGCCCGCCAAGGACGGTTCGGTCGAGCCGGACAAGGACTTCGAGATGCACTGGCGCGTCTCGCCGGACTCGACGAAGGTGATCCGGGAGATCGTCAACGAGGTGAAAAAGGCCGACCGGCTGATCCTCGCGACCGACCCGGACCGTGAGGGCGAGGCGATCTCGTGGCACCTGCTGCGCATCCTCGAGGAGAAGAAGGCGCTCAAGGGCGTGAAGGTCCAGCGAGTCGCCTTCAACGCGGTGACGAAGGACGCCGTGCGTCAGGCGCTGGAGCAGCCGCGCGACATCGACTCGCCGCTGGTGGAAGCCTATCTGGCGCGCCGGGCGCTGGATTATCTCGTCGGCTTCACGCTGTCGCCGGTGCTGTGGCGCAAGCTGCCGGGCGCGCGCTCGGCCGGGCGGGTTCAGTCGGTTGCGCTGCGTATCGTCTGCGACCGAGAGCTGGAGATCGAGGCGTTCAAGAGCCAGGAATACTGGACGATCAATGCCGCGCTGGCGAACGCGGCTGGAGAGGACTTCGCGGCCAGGTTGCATTCGCGCGAGGGCAAGAAGCTCGGCAAGTTCGACGTGCCGAATGAGGCCGAGGCCGCGGCCATCCGCGATGCGGTGACCGGCGGGGCTTTTCACGTCTCCAGCGTCGAGCGCAAGTCAGCCAGGCGCAACCCGTCGCCGCCGTTCACCACGTCGACGCTGCAGCAGGAAGCCTCGCGCAAGCTGCGCTTTTCGCCGAGCCGCACCATGCAGATCGCCCAGAAGCTCTATGAAGGCGTCGATCTCGGCGGCGAAACGGTCGGCCTCATTACCTATATGCGAACCGATGGCGTGCAGGTCGCGCCGGAAGCGCTGACGCAGTGCCGGAAAGTGATCGGCGGCGATTTTGGCGACAAGTATCTGCCTACAAGCCCGCGACACTACAAGACAAAAGCGAAAAACGCGCAGGAGGCGCATGAGGCCGTTCGTCCGACCGATTACGGCCGCGCGCCGGACGGCATCAAGCGCTACCTCAAGGATGATGAGTTCAAGCTCTACAAGCTGATCTGGCAGCGCGCCGTCGCGAGCCAGATGGCGAGCGCCGAAGTTGACCGCACGACCGTCGACATCGAAACGCACGGCAAGGACGACGCGCGCTACACCTTCCGCGCGACGGGGCAGGTCATTACCTTCGACGGCTTCCTCAAGCTCTACGAGGAAGGGCGCGACGACACGGCGGATGAGGACGGCGCCCGCCTGCCGCCGCTGATGGAAAACGAGACGGTGCAGGCCAAGGCCATAGAGCCGAAGCAGCATTTCACCGAGCCGCCCCCGCGCTTCACCGAGGCCACGCTTATCAAGAAGCTGGAGGAATTGGGCATCGGGCGGCCGTCAACTTACGCCAGCACCATGAACGTGCTGCGCGAGCGCGATTATGTCCGGCTGGAGAAGAACCGGCTGGTGCCGGAGGATCGCGGCCGGCTGGTCACCGCGTTCCTGGAGAGCTTTTTCCAGCGCTATGTCGAGTATGATTTCACCGCCGATCTGGAGGAAAAGCTCGACCGCATCTCCGCCGGCGATCTGGAATGGAAGCAGGTGCTGCGCGACTTCTGGCGCGATTTTCTCGGCGCCGTCGACGAGATCAAGGACCTGCGTGTCTCCGAGGTGCTGGAGGCGCTCAACGAGATCCTCGGGCCGCATATCTTCCCCGATGCGGGCGATGGCGCGGACCCGCGCGCCTGTCCGTCCTGCGCGGATGGCCGGCTCAGCCTGAAGGTCGGCAAGTTCGGGGCATTTATCGGCTGCTCGAATTACCCCGAATGCCGCTTTACCCGCCAGCTCGGCAAGGCTGGCGAGGAGGGCCGGGAGGGGGCGACGCCGGACACTGTGGAGCTTGGAGTCGACCCCGAAACCGGCGAGCCGGTGACGCTGAGGAGCGGGCGGTTTGGCCCGTATGTTCAGCTTGGCGAGGCGCAGAATGGCGAAAAACCCAAGCGCGCCTCGGTGCCGAAAGGCATGGACCCCGCGCAGGTCACGCTCGACATGGCGCTGCGCCTGCTGGCGCTGCCGCGCGAAGTCGGCCCCCACCCCGAAACCGGCAAGCCGATCGTCGCCGGGATCGGGCGCTACGGTCCGTTTGTTGAGCACGGGGGCAAATACGCCAATCTCGACAGTGCGGACGAGGTGTTTACCGTCGGCCTGAACCGCGCGGTGAGTTTGCTGGCCGAGGCGAAGAAAGGCCGCCCGCGCGGGGCGACTGTACTCAAGGAGTTGGGCGAACATCCTGAACTCGGCGGCGCGATCCAGGTTTGCGACGGCCGCTACGGACCCTATGTAAAGCACGGGAAGATCAACGCGACACTGCCGAAAGACGCCGACCCGGCAGAACTGAGCGTCGAGAAAGCCATCGAACTGATCGCCGCGAAGGCGGAAAAGAGCGGCAAGAAGCCCGCGAAGGCGAAGTCGGGCGCGAAGAACGGCGCCAAGGCCAAGACGGCCGCGAAATCCGCCAAAAAGCCGGCGACCAAAACGGAATCCGGCGAGGCGACGACCGCCAAGGGAAAGGGAAAGGCCAAGGGACAGGCCGCCAAAAGCGGGAATGGCGCTGGCGCGAAACGCAAATCCGCATCCGCGAAGCCAGGTGCGAAAAGAACTGGCGGAAAGAAGGCCAGCGATGCCCCGTCCGACAGCGTTCGTTGATGACGCCCGGTCTGCGCGGACATACTGAAACGCGACATTTGAAGGGTTGCCCGGCAACACCGATTAGCCCGGCACGGCAATTATGACAAGCAAGACATCCTCCCGGCCCGACAGTATGCCCAGCGACGGCGGCCGGGATCGCCTGCCCAGCAAACAGGACATTCTCACCTTCATCGAGGAGTCGCCCGGCGAGGTTGGAAAGCGCGAGATCGCGCGGGCCTTCCACATCAAGGGTTCGGATCGCATTGCGCTGAAAGAGTTGCTGCGCGAAATGGCCGACGAAGGCCTCATCAAGGGAAAGCGCAAGCATCTGCGCAAGCCGGGCGGGCTGCCCAACGTCACTGTCATCGAGATCACCGGCCGCGATGCGGATGGCGAGTTCGTCGCGCTGCCCGCGACCTGGCCGGAGGAAGAAGGCCCGCCGCCGCGCATACTGATCGCCCCGGACAGCAAAAGCCCGGGCGCGGCAGTGGGCGTCGGCGACCGCGTGCTGGCGCGGCTCGCCCCGGCCGACGCCGAGGACGTCGAGACGGAAGAGGGCGCTTATGCCTATATCGCCCGGCCGATCAAGCGCCTGAGCCGCGAAAAGATCCGCCAGCTCGGCGTGTTCCGTGCCCAGGGCGCAGGCGGGCTTATCACCCCTATCGAAAAGAAACAGCGCAAGGAATGGCGCGTCGAGCCGGGCCGCACGGGCGAGGCCGAGGACGGCGAGCTGGTGCGCTTCGAGACCGTGCGGCACGGGCGCTTCGGCGAGCTTGCGCGCGTGATCGAGCGGCTCGGGCATCCAAAGTCGCAGCGCGCGGTCAGCCTGATCGCCATCCACGCCTATGACCTGCCCTATGAATTCCCGAACCCGGTGCTGAACGAACTGGACAAGCTCCCCGAGCCGGACTGGAGCGCGCATGAGGATCTTCGTCATCTGCCGCTTATCACCATCGACCCGGAGGACGCGCGCGACCACGACGATGCGGTCTGGGCCGCGCCGGACGACGACCCGGCCAACAAGGGCGGCTGGATTGTCGTCGTGGCGATCGCCGACGTGGCGTTTTATGTGCGCCCTGACACCGCTCTGGACCAGGAGGCGCTGCGGCGCGGCAACTCGGTCTATTTCCCGGACCGCGTTGTGCCGATGCTGCCGGAAAAGCTGTCGAACGAGCTGTGTTCGCTGCGCCCGCACGAGGACCGGCTGTGCCTTGCGGTGCGCATGGTGTTCGGCGCGGACGGCTCGAAGCGCGGCCACAAGTTCATGCGCGCGGCGATGCGCTCCCACGCCAAGCTGCATTATGCGCAGGCGCAAGCCGCCATTGACGGCCGGCCGGACGATGTGACTGGGCCTTTGCTGGAGCAGGTGCTGCGACCGCTATTCGCCGCGTATGACGCGCTGGCTGAGGCGCGGGACCGGCGTGGGCCTCTCGACCTCGACATTCCCGAGCGGAAGATAAAGCTCGACGAGACCGGCGAGATCGCGGAGATCGTCATGCCCGAGCGGCTGACGGCGCACCGGCTGATCGAGGAGTTCATGATCCAGGCCAATGTCGCGGCGGCGGAATTTCTCGAAGCGGAAAGCTCGCCGCTGCTTTACCGCGTCCATGACACGCCGGGGCTGGACAAGCTCGAAGCAACTGGCGAGTTCCTGCAATCCATCGGTTTCAAGCTGCCGAAATCCGGGGTGATGAAGCCGGAGCAGTTCAACCGCATTCTGGAGCGCGCGCGCGACAGCGAATACTCGCTGCTGGTCAACGACGTGATCCTGCGCGCGCAGGCGCAAGCGGAGTACAGCGTCGGCAATTACGGGCATTTCGGGCTGAACCTGCGCCGCTATGCGCATTTCACATCGCCGATTCGGCGGTATGCCGATCTGGTCGTCCACCGCTCGCTGGTGCGCGCGCTGGGCGGCGGGCCGGGGGCGCTGAGCGATGAGGAGGTCGCGCACCTCGACAAGGTGGCCGAGGCGATCTCCACCGCCGAGCGCCGTGCGATGGCAGCCGAGCGCGACACCATCGACCGGCTGGTCGCGTCCTATTTGGCCGACAAGCTGGGCGCGACATTCCGCGCGCGCATTTCCGGCGTGACGCGCGCTGGCCTGTTCGTGCGGCTTTCCGACACAGGGGCGGATGGTTTCATTCCGATCTCGACCATCGGCAAGGATCATTACATCTACATGGCGGACGCCCATGCGCTGGTTGGCCAGCAGACCGGCGAGACCTTCCGGCTGGGCGATAGCGTGGAGGTGCGGCTGGTGGAGGCAGTCCCTGATGCCGGCGCGCTGCGCTTCGAGCTGCTGAGCGAAGGGCGGCACAAGTCGGAGGCGCTGGGCAAGGCGCAAGCGGCGCGCGTCGGCAAGAGCGCGCGACGGACACCGCCCACGCGCGACAAGAAGGCCGGGAAGAAGGCCGGAGCCAAGCGCAGCCCCGGGAAGTCATCGCGGCGGTAGACGGGAGACAAGACGGAAGATGGGGTTCAGCACGCAGACGGATGTGAAATTGCCGCAGCGTCCGGTATGGCGCTCGCTATGGCGCGGCGCGCGGCGCAATTGCCCGGCTTGCGGGCGCAGCGGAGTCTTCGCGCGCTTCCTCAAGGTCCGCGACGCCTGCGCCGCCTGCGGCGAGGCGCTCTATCATCACCGCGCGGATGATGCGCCGCCGTATTTCACCATCTTCATTGTCGGCCATCTGATCCTGCTGCCGGTCATGTGGCTGGAACTGGCTGCGCAGCCGGCGGTCTGGCTGCATATGATCCTTTGGCTGCCGCTGGCGGTGCTGCTGAGTGTGTGGTTGCTGCCAGTGGTGAAAGGCGCGGTCGTGGGCTTGCAATGGGCCAATTACATGCACGGCTTCGATCCGAACAGCGACGAGCGCGAGGCCGGGCCGCGAACAGAGCTGTGAGACGAGGCCGCACCATGTCGTTGCCCGCGGGCATTGCGGGCGCGACCGAGGAATACCTCTCCCGCCCCTTGCCGCCGGGCAAATGGCCGCAACGCCCCGCACGCGATGCCGCCAGCCTCGTGATCCTCGATGACAGCAATGGCGAACCCCGCATCCTCATGGGCCGTCGGGCGAGCGGGCATGTGTTCATGCCAGGCGTGCTGGTATTTCCGGGCGGGCGGGTCGAGCCGCGCGATTATCGCGTCCGGCCGCGCCATGACTTCCCGGCCGCGGCCGTCGAGAAGATTGCCGCGCGCAGCCGGACGAAGCACCCGGCCGCCTTTGCCCGCGCCCTCGCCACTGCCGCATTGCGTGAGGCGATGGAGGAGGCCGGCTTCCTGTCGCCGGGCTGCCGTCCCGAGGGTAGGGCCGATCTGCGCCGGCTCACCTTCGTGCTGCGCGCGCTAACGCCTCCAAAGCGCCCGCGCCGCTTCGACACGCGCTTCTTCTGCCTGCGTTGCCGGGGCGCGGCGGCGATCCTGCGGCCCGGCGACGGCGAGCTTGAGGATATCAGCTGGTATGCGCTCGATGCGCTGGCCAAGGAGGAGCTGCATGTGGTATCGCGCGCAGTCATCGAGACGCTGATGCGCCGGCTGCACGCTGGCCGCCTCGACGACCCGAACGCGCCGGCTCCGTTTCTCTTCGCGCGCGGCAGCGGTTTTCAACGGGTGATCTTGTAGCCTGACACCCGTTCTTGACATCAGCGTCGCCCTCGGTAACTGTGTCGGCAAGTTAGCAGTCCCGTTTTCTGGAGCAGTCAATGGCCAAACCGACGACTCAAAAGATCAAACTCGTGAGTTCGGCTGGAACCGGATATTTTTACGTAACGAAGAAGAATACCCGCAACCTGACGGAGAAGCTTGTTCTGAAGAAGTACGATCCGGTCGCGCGCAAGCACGTCGAATTCAAGGAAGCCAAGCTCAAATAAGCGGGTAACGCCAGGATCGGCGCTACGCCTTCTGCGCTTTTTCCAATTTCTCGGCAAACATATGATGGTTCGGTGAGGTGTGGCGTGCATCGGGTATGCGCGCCCGACGCGCCTTCGCCGCGAGCCAGCCCCACGACCACTCGGCAGCGGGGTACATCCAAGGAGTCGTGAGGGCTGGCCTTCAAGTCAAATCAACCAAAGAGGGCGTTGGTCATTTGACTTGTTGGCCGAAATGGCACCGGCGCTTGCGAGGAGGCCACTCAACCGCGCACCATCCGGCCTATCCCCCAAGCCAGGAGATGCGGCGAACCTGGCAAGCCGGGGGAAACTCTTGATTTCCACAACAGTAAGCGGGAAAAAGCCGCACTTTTCAAGCGTTGTCGATTCTCATCCGGCGTCAAGCGTGCGGGTTCCCGCCTGGGTGTTGGACATTCCTGGCCTCTGCGATTGGCGGCCACATCCGAATTCGCTGTCAAGCATAAACGGATAATTCACTGAAAAGCAATATTTACAATTGTTTACGGTAAACGGTAAATCCGCCGGGGCGCGGTCCCGCCCCCTGCCGTCTTGCGCGCCGAGTTATCCCCAGAAAAAGAGGATTCGCGCGATGCGGACACGCCCGACCCTGCGTCAGTCCTTATTAATGAACTGCTCAATCGTTTCGAGAAAAGCGCCGACCGCGATCGGTTTGGAGATATAGGCTTCGCACCCGCCCTCGCGAATGCGCTGCTCGTCGCCCTTCATGGCAAAGGCCGTGACCGCGATCACCGGAATATCCTTGAGCGCATCGTCCTCCTTCAGCCACTTGGTCACGTCCAGGCCCGACACTTCGGGAAGCTGAATGTCCATCAGGATCAGGGCGGGGCGGTGCTTGCGCGCCAGCGGCAAGGCGTCCATGCCATTGCGCGTCTGGATGGTCCGGTAGCCGTGCGCTTCCAGCAGGTCGTTGAACAACTTCATGTTCAACTCGTTGTCCTCGACGATCAGAACCGTCTTGCCTCTCGCCCCGCGGCCGCCGATGCCGTTTCCGGGGCTGGCGCGTTCGGTGCGCGGGCCGCGCCCGGCGGCCGCGGCGGGGCTGCGCGCGACGGCTGGCTCGCCCGTTTTTTTTCCTCGGCGTGTCCTCGTATCTTCAAATTCCGGCATAAGCTGTCTTGCGGATGGTTGGATGTTCGGGCCGCCCCTCCAGCCCTGCGCGCTGCCCTCGCAGATCGTAGGAGCCAACCGTAAAAAAAAGGCTCTGCGCTCGCACAAACATGCGACCAAGGATGGAGCAGTCATGAAACGCGCTTCCCACCCTCATCGTATCGATCTCGACGCTGCCGAAGCTCTCGCGTTTCGGGCCGTCGCCTTCATTGCCTCGGACGATGGCTATCTGGCAGATTTTCTGTCCCGCAGCGGCCTTTCGCCCCAGGCGCTTGCGGAGTTCATCGAGGATCGCGCCTTCCTCACGGGCGTGCTGGACCACCTGCTCGCTGACGAATCCCTCTTGCTCGCCTTTTGCGGCAACGCCGGCATCGACCCCGCGGACATTCAGCCGGCGCGCAATGCGCTTTTTCCGTCTTGAGCGCATGGCTCTAGCCGGAGGTCTGACGGCATCTGTCCTCGGTGTAAAATTCCAGCGACGACAATTTTCCCGTCAGCGCGAACGTGCCGTAGTCAATCCGCAGCTTGCGGCTCACGCCGTTCTCATACAGCCGGAACGAGAGCTGATAGTTGGGGACGCTGTCGTTTGGCGCGCCGGCCTCGAAATAGCTGATCGACACTGGCCACGACTGCAAGCCGCTCAGACGGTCCCGGCCAGGCAGGTCGTCCGCGCCGTCCTCTCCCGGGGCGATCCGCTCGCCGATGAAGGTGGTGGTGGCGAAGAGCTTGTCGCCCGTTTCCGAGCCGTCGTAGACGTTGGTCTGGATCACGCGCTCGCCGGCTCGCGCGGCTTCGAGAATCTTCAACGAGAACTGTGTCGGGAACTGCGCCTGCTGCTCGATCTGCAACTGAGCCTCGCGCGGGCCTTCGAGTGTAATGGTGATCGGCCCGCCGGCCTCCTCGCGCGCGGCTTCGCCTTTCAAGTTGTCGGTCAACTGACTGTTCAGGTATTGCGATGACTTGAACCGGAAGCGCTCCCCGGCGCTGTCCTCCCAGGTCGATGAGCGGATGTCGCTGACGACCTCCACGCCCTCGGCATCGACAATGCGGGTCACCATCCGGTTTTCCAGCGTGTAGCCCGCGCATGTCGAACCGGAGATGTCGAAGACCATACGCCCTTCGACACCCGCGATATTCTTGGCCGCGTCGGTCTCGTCCAGCTGCATCTCGTAGACCGCGCGGTGCGGCGCGAACGGCATGTTCAGCCCGGTCGCCTGCGCGGTGGCGCAGACGGTTGTGATCGCCACGGCCGCGACGATTGCCGCGCCTGCGTTCCGGCCCAGCTTGGCTTCGCAAGAGCGCATGATTCTGTTTCCTGATCTCATAAGTTGAAATATACAGGGCGAGCCTGAACGCACCAACGATGAAATCGCCTGGTTGAACAGCGAGGGGGAAACTATGCCCGGTATTGTGGACGAAAAGTTGCGCGAACTCAGGATCACGCTGCCGCCCGCCCCGGCCCCTGCGGCGAATTACGCGCCCTATGCGATGGCGAGCGGCCTTTTATTCGTGGCCGGGCAGCTCCCAAAAGACGAATCAGGCCTCGCTTATGGCGGGAAACTTGGCCAGGACGTCAGTCTCGAAGATGGCCAGGCGGCCGCGCGGCTCTGCGCGCTCAACATCCTCTCGCAGGCCAAGGCGGCGCTGGGCGATCTCGACAGGATCACGCTGTGCCTGCGGCTCAACGGCTTCGTCAACAGCGCGCCGGACTTCACCGATCAGCCTTCGGTCATCAATGGCGCATCCGACCTGATGGGCCAGGTGCTCGGCACTTCCGGCGTGCATTCGCGCATCGCGGTGGGTTGCGCCAGCCTGCCGATGGGCGCGGCGGTCGAGGTGGATGCGGTCTTCGCGGTGTCGCCAGCCTGAATGACCGCACGGCCCGACTGGCTGCTGCAGCCGATCGCGCATCGCGGGCTGCATGATGCGGCGCGCGGTGTCATCGAGAACACGCCGTCGGCCTTCGAGGCGGCGCTGCGCGCGGGCTACGCCATCGAGACGGACCTGCGCGCGGCCGGCTGCGGCACGCCGATGGTGTTTCACGACGCCACGCTGGAGCGGCTGACGCATGGCGCGGGGCCTCTTGCCGCAGTGGACGCCGCGGCGCTCGGCGCGGTACGCTTGCGCGATACGCCGGACCGGATGCTGACGCTCAAGGCCTTGCTCGATCAGGTCGGCGGGTTGGTGCCGCTGTTCCTTGAGATCAAGAGCGACTTTACCGGTCAGACCGCCTTCGCTGAGCGCATCGCTCACGAATTGCGCGGGTATGACGGACCGGTCGCGCTGATGTCGTTCGATCCCCGGCTGCTCGCCGCTCTCCGCGATCTCGCGCCGCATCTCCCCCGTGGTCTCGGCGCAACCCGTATCCGTCCGGGCGATTTGCCGCAGGCGGGCGCGCTCCGGCGCATCGCGCTCACCCATCTGCTTTTCATCGCCGCCGCGCGGCCCCACTTTATTTCCTGCGAGCACACGGCGCTGGGCCTGCTCGGGCCGCTGCTCGCGCGCCGCGCCGCCCGGCTGCCGGTCATCGCATGGACGATCCGCACGCCCATCGAGGCCGCCCGCGCCCTCCGCCGCGCCGGCGCGATCATTTTCGAAGGCTTCACGCCTTAGAGGCGACGGAGACACGCCATGGGAGACAGCGAGCCGCTGAAGGTCGAGGTCACAGGCGCTATCGCCGATGTGTCCGCCGCCGACTGGGACGCCTGCGCCAACCCCGATCCGGCCACCTATAACCCCTTCGTCTCGCATGCCTTCCTCAAAGCGCTGGAAGACAGCGGCTGCGTGCGCGCCGAAACGGGCTGGGCGCCGCGCCACCTGCTGCTGCGCGATGCCGCGGGCGCGCTGCTGGGCGCAATGCCTCTATACCTCAAGGGCCACAGTATGGGCGAATACGTCTTCGACTATGCCTGGGCCGACGCCTATGAGCGCGCGGGCGGCGAATATTACCCCAAGCTGCAATCCTCCGTGCCGTTCACGCCGGTGACGGGCCGCCGCCTGCTGACGCCGGATGGCGCGCCGGGCTGGCGCGGCGAGGCGCTGCTGAACGCGGCGATCCAGTTGACCGACAAGAACGGCCTGTCCTCGCTGCATCTGACCTTCGTGCCGGACGACGAGTGGGAGCACGGCGGGCAGCTCGGCCTGTTGCAGCGCACCGGCCAGCAGTTCCACTGGCACAACGAGGGCTATGGCAGCTTTGACGACTTCCTCGCCGCACTCGCGTCGCGCAAGCGCAAGGCGCTGCGCAAGGAGCGGCGCGAGGCGGTATCGCAAGGCATTGAGATTGCGTGGCTGACCGGCAGCGACATCACCGAGGCGCACTGGGACGATTTCTTCGCGTTCTACATCGACACCAGCAACCGCAAATGGGGCCGCCCCTACCTCAACCGCGAATTTTTGAGCCGCGTGCATGAGGCGCTGCCGGAGAGCATCGCCTTGTGCATGGCGCGGCGCGCCGGGCGCGCCATCGCCGGGGCGCTCAATTTCATTGGCGGGGATGCGCTCTACGGCCGCTACTGGGGCGCGATCGAGCATCACCCCTTCCTGCATTTCGAGCTTTGCTATTATCAGGCCATCGAGTTGGCGATCGCGCGCGGGCTGCCGCGCGTCGAAGCTGGCGCGCAGGGCGAGCACAAGCTGGCGCGCGGCTATGTACCGCGGACCACTTACAGCCTGCATTATCTGGCGCATCCGGGGCTGGCCGAGGCGGTCGAGCGCTTTCTGGAGCGCGAGCGGGAAATGGTGGCGCAGGACAACGAACTGCTCTCCGAGGCGACGCCGTTCAAACGCGGCGACCCCGGCCAAGGCGGCGCTTGACCCCTGCGGAGCAGCGTCGTTAAATCCGCGCGGAACGCTTGCACACGAGGATTGCGCGATGAGCGAACAGCCGCCGGCATACGATCCCGACAATATCTTCGCGAAGATCCTGCGCGGCGAGATGCCGTGCTTCAAGGTGTATGAGGACGAGCACACGCTGGCCTTCCTTGACATCATGCCCCGCACGGACGGGCACACGCTGATCATCCCGAAAGCGCCGTCGCGCACGCTGCTGGACGCCGGGCCAAAGGCCTTGCACCACGCGATCGTGACCTGCCAGAAGATCGCGCAGGCCGCGCAGAAAGCGTTCAACGCAGATGGCATCCTGCTGCAGCAGTCATCGGAAAGCGCGGCGGGGCAGGTGATCTTCCACCTGCATTTCCACATCATGCCGCGCTGGGACGGAGTCAATCTGCGCCCGCCGGGACAAAAGGCGGATGACGCGGTGCTGGAAGAGCACGCCCGGCGCATCCGGGACGCGCTCGCGGCGCTTTAGAGCCATTTTCGTTCTGACTGAACCGAAAATTGGCTCCAGGTGTTTGTTTTGGCGCGCATTTTATTCCGAAAACCGGTTCCCACTTTTCGGAAAGCGCTCTAAGCGATCCGGCGGACTGCCTCTCACCAAAAAGGCCGGGCCAGGGCGGCCCGGCCATTTTTCGTTACGCCGGCTTGCGGAACAGCTGGATGCCCCAGGCCAAGTGGCCCTGATCGGCGGCCTTGACCCAGTTCTCCAGCCCCACGGCCATCTTGTCGAGATACTGCGCCGACGCGCCGTTCTCCCGCAGCTTGTCGTAGTTCGCCAGCAGCTCCTCGCGGACACGAGCATAGTGGTTGCGCAGGTGGTCCGTTAGCTCGTCCTGGCGCAGCGCCTCGAAGCCCAACGCCTGCGCGGCCTCGCGGTAGAAGCGCAGCGAGCCGAGGCTGGAAAGCTGCAGACGGTCGTAAACCGGCTGAAGCGCCGCGAGGTCGGCGTCGTCCGCCTGCATCGGGTCGGTGAACACGAAATAGCCGTCCGGCATCAGGACACGCCAGACTTCGGCCAACACCTTGTCGCGCTGGTCCGAATGCAGGATGGCGTCCTGGCTCCAGACCACATCGTAGCTCTCATTCGGCTCCGGGATGTCCTCGAACACGCCGTGGACCACGCGGATCTTGTCAGCCAGCCCGGCCTGGCGCGTCTTGGCGCGATTGTAGTCGTTCTGCGTTTCCGAGATGTTCAGGCAGGTCGCCTCGCAGCCATGCGTCTTGCACACCCGGCGCATTGACCCGCCATAGCCCGCGCCGATGTCGAGGATGCGCGTGGTCGGGCCGAGATCGGGCACGAGCGAGGCCATGCGGTCAACGGTCGCATCGCTCGCCGTGCGGATGTCCCGAGTGTCCTCATAAACGCCGATATGAAGGTCTTCGCCGCCCCAGATGGTGGAGTAAAAGGTGTCGGCGTCGTCGCTGTCGTAATAATCCTCGGCCACTTCACGCACGTCGGTCTCGCCCGGTTCGAGCGCGCCACCGCCCCAACGCACCAGGCGCAGAGCCGATTTCTCCGCGACGTGGATGAAGAAATCCGGCTCGTTCTCGGCGTAGGTCTCCTGAAAGTCGCCGTAGGTGCGCACGCGCTGGAAACCGGCCTCGTTGAGGAGCCGGCGCACATAGTTCTTGCGGATCGGGCAGAGGTTGAGGGTGTATTCCGAGCCGTCCGGGAAGCTGTAAAGCATCCGCACCAGCCCCTCGTCGATATGGGACGGCTCTGCGCTGACCTTGTCGCCGCAGTAGTAGAATTTGTGCTTCGAGGAAAAGCCCTCATCCAGCATCGCGTCGTAATTGCGCTGGTCGAGGATCAGGATGCCGTCGTGTTTGAGCGCGGCGTAGAATTCGGCGAGCGCGCGGCGGCGGTCGGCCTCGTCATGCAGATGCGTGAACGAATTGCCGAGACAGATGATCGCGTCGTACTTGCCCTGAATGTCGCGGTTGAGCCAGCGCCAGTCGGCCTGCACGGTCTTGAGGATCAGCCCGCGTGACTGGCCGTTCTCGAACGCCTTGGCAAGCATCGCGGCCGAGCCGTCGGCGGTTGTGACATTGAAGCCGGCTTCGGTCAGGCGGACGGAGTGAAAGCCGGTGCCGGCGGCGACATCGAGCACCGTCTCCTTGCCGCGGGCGCGCAGCACGTCGATGAAGAACTGGCCCTCGCTTTCGGCGCGCGCGGCCCAGTCGATCAACTCGTCCCACTTCTCGACGAAGCTCATGACATACTCGCCGCGATAGAGATCGGTCTGGCGGTCGGCGAGCGGATCGTCCCCGTAGGTCTGCCGGTCCAGGCTCAATTCCGCATTCGTGCTGTTGAGGGCTGCTCGCGCCATTCCATCACTCCTGTCGATGTTTGCGGTTGCCGCCCCGCCGTGGCGCGCCGGTGTGGCGCTGATGCGTGCGAGGCGCGTTTCGGGCCGGCGATGCGGCGAGCCTATCGGCTGGCGGGCCGCCGTGGTTCAGCGCGTGGATGCGCTCGCCGGCTGATGCCGCGTCCTGTGCTGGCGCGGCGACTGACATCGGGCAGGATAAAGTTCCACATACGACATAACAAGGCCGAAAAGCGACATTCGGCCTCGCCGGGTTGACGGAACGATGCTAGGTCACTGGTTGGGCTTGCCAAATCGGGATCGCGAAAAATTCATGGCCGCAGCGATTTTTGCCGATACCAGCGGAAGTCGGCCCGCCAATTTGCGTTGATGCCGGATAGATCAGAAGCGAGATTTTCCGAATTTTGTTTTTGGCGAGGGCGGATTTTGGGCGAGTTTTACGGCTTTCAATCGGGAAAAAACGGGCGCACAGGCAGGTTTTGATTTGGCGCAGCGCGAAATGGGGAAGATGACCGTCGGCGTGCCGCGCCGCGCGCCGCATCCGAATGCGACGGGCGCAAGGCCCGCCAGACCGGCCAAATCCTTGTTGATTTGTTGCTGACGACGAACCAAATTGCGCCCGTGGGAATGCAATCGACAGCGCCGACTCGCGGGATGGCGGCCATGACGAACACGGCTCTCGATGACAAGTTCACGTTCGGGGATGCCCACCACAAGGCGGGCGCGCGCGCCAAGATGGCAATCCGCCGACTGAACTTCTGGTACGGCGAAACCCAGGCGCTTCGCGATATCGACCTCGATATTTACGAGCACGAGATCACGGCCTTCATCGGCCCGTCCGGCTGCGGCAAGACCACGCTGTTGCGCTGTCTCAACCGGATGAACGATGTCATCCCCAACATCCGCGTCGAGGGCGAGATTCTGCTGGACGGGGAGGATGTGTACGCGCCGGGCGCCGACCCTGTCATCCTGCGTCAGCGCTTCGGCTGGGTCGCGCAGAAGCCCAACCCGTTCCCGCGCTCGGTCTACGACAACGTTGCATATGGCGTGCGCATACGCGGGCTGACCAGCACGCGCGAGGAACTGGACGCGCTGGTGAAGCAAAGCCTTGAGCAGGCCGGGCTGTGGGACGAGGTGAAGGACCGGCTGCGCGAGCCGGGCACCGACCTTTCCGGCGGACAGCAGCAGCGGCTGTGCCTCGCGCGCGCGATCGCCACGACCCCGGAAGTGATCCTCATGGACGAGCCGGCTTCCGCGCTTGACCCGCTCGCCACCGCGCGTCTGGAAGAGCTGATCGAGGAGCTGCGCAAGGACTACACGGTCGTTATCATCACCCACAATCTGCAGCAGGCCGCCCGCGTGTCGCAGCGCGCGGCGTTCTTCCATCTTGGCCGGCTGATCGAGGTGGGCGACACCGAAGAGATGTTCATGCGCCCGTCGAACCAGATGACGCAGGACTATATCACCGGCCGGTTCGGTTAAGCCCGCGCCGTGAACGCGCTGATGCGCGGCGCGATCTCGCGGCGCACGGCATCCCGTGAAAGGTTGAAAAGTGCCCGCCGCCCGGCAGCACGTAGCGCTGATGCCGCGCCCGCACATCAGCTTGGGCACGGAGGACGGCGCGCGCGCCCTGATGGAAGATAACGCGCGCCGCCGAAAGGCCCAGACATGGTATGCGGCCCCCGGCTAGGTCCTTTGCCCCATGCCGAACTGCTCCTCATACCGCCGGGCGCTCATCGCCAGTGCGATATAGGCCACGCCCGAGGCAATCAGGTTGATGCCGACCAGCAGGCCGATGGCCCAGGCGGCGGAGCTGGGGAAGCGATAGAGGATCATCAGTCCGACGAGCACGCCGAGGAGGCCCGCGAACAGCACCCAGCCCCAGCCCTCGTGCGGGCGCATTCGGAAGGACGAGACGATTTGCAGCACGCCCTGGATGATGAAGGTGAAGGCGAGCAGCAGAGTCAGCGTGAGTATTCCGGTGAGCGGAAAAAAGGCAAGCCAGATGCCGACGATGGCAAAGAGGACTCCCACGAGAAGTTCGAAAAAGAAATCGGTCCATCGTGTTGTCGAGAACGAGAAGATGACCTGCGACAGGCCCGCTATGAGCAAAACCCAGCCCATCATGATCTTGACGACGATCGCCGCGGTTAGCGGATAAACGAGGGCTACAACGCCGATTAGCGTCATGATGATCCCAAAGATCATGATCGAGGTGCGGTTTTCCTGGATCGTGTGCTTGAGGCTCTCGGATCCAGCGGGCGACATGCCCTGTCTCAGTTGTTCCGCCATGATGCGTCTCCATGCGATTGCGCGGTTGAGCGCGACGGCGGCCGCTGCCAGCCGCCGATCCGGTTGCGCGCGATGCCCGTCGGGCGTGGAAAAGAACTTGCGCCCCGCGTGCGGAACGCGCTCGTCATTATAGAGAAGCCAGAGATGCGGTCGGCTAGGATCTGTCGCCATGCATAATATTTGTTTAGGTGCGGCGTGTATTAGGGATGGAATATTCAGACTTTATTTATGGAGATATTGGCAAGAAGGCGCTTCCCCGCCTGCGCGGCGGCCCAATATCAAGACGCCTCGGAAGCGCCAGAGCCAGTCAGCGGCGGGGCCATGTCGGCGAAGGCGAAGATTTCCTCCTGCTGGGCGCGCGAAAATTGCGCGCGCCGCGCGAGGGCGACGACGCGGCCGAGCTGCTCGGTGATCGCCTCCTCCTGATGCAGATAACAGGCCGTCCCGCGCAGTTGGCTGAGCACCTCGGCGAGCTTGCTCAGGATAATGGCGTGGTCCTGCCCCGCCGTGATGATGGGGTCGAAAGCCAGAGACAGAATCCCCTCGAACGGCTCGGGCATGTGGATGATCCGCGCCTTGCCGTCGCCGTCGCGCGTCACGCGCTGTTCCGTCTCCCGCGCCATCAGCACGCGGATGCCGTCTGCGAGCCGGTCGATGCAGGCGGCCGCCGTATAGGGATCGTTGATGCCGGGCGACAGCGCGCGCAGCGCCACTTCGAGCAGCGCCTTCAGATCGAATTCGACGGAGGCTTGCGGGGTGCGCCGCGACCCCAGCGAGAGCTGGCCGCGGAAGTGGCTCAGCGTTTCATCCTTGACCGGCGCGTCGCCCTCCGCGACGGCGGTGAGCAGCGGATGGCCCGCCAGAACGAACGCGCCGGGACGTTCCTCGACGCGGACCACCAGATCATGCTCGCGCGCCAGCCTGCACATCGCCTCGGCATCGAAGCGCAGAAGATAGCCGCTTTTTCGCAGCGCGACCTCGAAGCGCTTTCCCTCGGCAAAGCGGCGCAAAAGCTCTTCACGCTCGCCATCGTCGGCGAAGGCGTCCCCGGCTCGCCCGCGCGAAACGAAGGCCTCTGCCGCCTTGCGGAAATCGCTGCCGAGTTCGGCGACGAGCACATCGGCCTGAATGCGCGTCGCGATATGGTGAATGAAGTGAATGACCGTGCCGAGCGCAACGACGGACAGGGCGACCGCAGCAACGACAGCGAGGCCGGGCACATGGCCGCGCACCACCTCGTCATCGAGCCGTGTGAGCACGACCAGCGCGAAGAGGAAGGTGGCGATGAACAGGCCGAGCACGATCTGCGTCGGCCGGTCGTCCATGAAGTGCAGCAGCGCGCGCGGGCCGAGCTGCTGCGAGATCATCGTCAGCGCGACCAGCGTGAGCGAGAAAACCAGCGAGGCGACGGTAATCATCGACCCGGCGATGGTCGAAAGCACCAGACGCGCGCTTTCGACCGGCATCCGCAGCGACGGAATGTACCCTTTCACGACGCTCTGCGCGATCCACAAGTCCGCCTCGACGATGAAGAAGGCGGCGATAATGGCGATGAGCGACAGAAGCGCCGGGATGAACCAGAAGTTCGACCGGATGGCGAAGATGATCTCGGAAATTTTAAGGCGCATGAACGGGTCCTCTCTCAGGCGGACAACCGCTTGCCATGGCACCGCCATTCACGAGCCGGAAACCCGCAAAGCCAATGCCATTCCGGTCGGCGTCAGTCGCGGCCCTGAATGGTCCCACTGGCGCGCAGCGCCGCAATCTGCCGGTCGTCCAGCCCGAGCGTGTCGCGCAACACCTCGTCGGTGTGCTCGCCGAGGAGCGGCGGCGCATGGCGATACGTCACCGGGGTATCGCTCATCTTAAGCGGATTGCCGATAAGATCGACTTTACCGTCCGGCGCTTTTTCGTGGGCCATGGTGATGCGCATGTCGCGGGCTTGCGTCTGGGGGTCGGCGAACACCTCCGACAGCGTGTTGACCGGGCCGCAGGGCACCGCGACCTCTTCGAGCATCGCGATCCAGTCCCGCGCCGGGCGCGTGACGGTGATCGCTTCGATCAACGGCACAAGCGTCTTCCGGTTGCGCACCCGCTCGACATTCCTGGCAAAGCGCGGGTCCGCCGCCCAATAGGGCTGGCCCATCGCCTCGCACATTCGCGCGAACTGCCCGTCATTGCCGACCGCGATGATGAAGTGGCCGTCCGAGGAAGGGAACGTGTCATAGGGTACGATATGTGGATGGCCGTTGCCGAGCCGCTGCGGGTTCTCGCCGCTGACGAGATAAGCGAGCCCCTGATTGATGAGCCAGGCGATCTGGCTGTCATAGAGCGCAAGGTCGATATGCTGTCCCTTGCCGGTCTCCCGGCGCGCATGGAGCGCCGCGAGGATGGCCGAGGTGGCATACATGCCAGTCATCACGTCCGCGATGCCCACGCCCACCTTGGTCGGGCGGCCGCCGTCTTCGTCCGGGAAGCCGGTGATGCTGCATATGCCGCCCATGCCCTGGATCAGGAAGTCGTAGCCGACGCGGTGGCGATACGGGCCGGTCTGGCCGAAGCCGGTGATCGAGCAGTAGATGAGCGCGGGATTTATCGCGGACAGGCTCTCGTAATCCAGCCCGTATCGCGCCAGCCCGCCAACCTTGAAATTCTCGCAGACGATGTCGCTTCTGGCTGCGAGGTCGCGGATGAGCCGCTGCCCCTCATCGGTCGCTATGTTGATGGCCACGGAGCGCTTGTTGCGGTTGGTGCAGAGATAATAGGCGCTTTCGGCGCCGTCTTCGCCGTCGAGAAACGGTGGCCCCCAGCCGCGTGTGTCATCGCCCTTGCCGGGGCGTTCGATCTTGATGACATCCGCGCCGAGATCCCCCATGAGCTGGGTGCAGGTCGGGCCGGCGAGGATGCGCGTCAGGTCGAGCACGCGCAGCCCGGCGAGCGGGCCGCGGGCGGCTGCGGCCTGCGGATTGGCGGATTGAGACATGGACCTCCCGGCAATGCTTGGCTTGCGGGCGCCGGCTTCGAAGGACAGGCGCGCCGACGCGAACGCTGGCGGATGTTCTATCGAGACTTGCCGTCGAAATAAATAGGCAGCGATGAGGGGACATGATCCGTCCCTTGGGCTGGCGCGCGAGGAACTGGCAGAGTAGGGTAACGTCATGGCAAGCGGTTTCTGGACACACAACACCGGCGCGGATGAGGCGAGCGGAGAGACCCTCGCACAACGTCACACGCGCCTGGAGATCGCCACGCACGGGCCGGGCTTCACGGACATCACCAACCACGTCGGCCACTGGCTGAGCGAGATCGGCGCATCGCAGGGCCTGCTCACGGCGTTCATCGCGCACACCTCCGCCTCGCTCATCATTCAGGAAAACGCCGATCCTTCCGTGCAGAGCGACCTGCTCGCCGCGCTGGACAAGCTCGCCCCGCGCAACGCGCCTTATCGCCACGCCGCCGAAGGCCCGGACGACATGCCCGCGCACATCAAGGCGATGCTGAACTCTGTCAGCCTGTCGATCCCGGTGGTCGGCGGCAGCATGGCGCTTGGCTCATGGCAGGGCGTCTACGTACTGGAGCACCGCGACAACCCGCATCGCCGCCGCATCGATCTGCAATTTATCGGTACTGTCGGCGGCTGATTCGCGCTCAGGTTGTGGAAAAGCGGGTGCGGCCGGCCAACAACGCTGGGCGCTGCTTTGGCAGTAACGTTAATGTAACGCTGAGGCTGATTTTGACATGGTAATGGATAGGGTTGCGTCCGGGCACTGAGTCGAGGGACCACGCCGTTCGTCAGGCGGGTATTGCGTATAGAGCGAACGATGCAGCGTATTCTTCTGGCCGAAGACGACGAATCCATGCGCCGGTTTCTCACGCGCGCGCTTGAACGGGCCGGCTACGAGGTGCGCGCCTTCTGCGACGGCTTCCAGGCATACAAATGCCTGAGGCGCGAGCCTTTCACGCTTCTGCTGACCGACATCGTCATGCCGGAGATGGACGGCATAGAACTGGCGCGCCGCGCTGCCGATCTGGACCCGGACCTGAGGATCATGTTCATCACCGGCTTCGCGGCCGTGGCGCTGCACCCCGAATCCACCGCGCCGCGCAACGCCAAGATCCTTTCCAAGCCCATCCACCTTCGCCACCTCGTCGACGAGGTGGATCGCCTGCTCGCGGCGTAGTCCCGCCGCTCACCGGCTACGGTCCTCGCGGATCATGTCGGAAGCTTTCTCCGCGATCATGATCGTCGGCGCGTTGGTGTTGCCCGAGGCGATGACCGGCATGATCGAGGCGTCCACCACGCGCAAGCCTTCCAGCCCGCGCACGCGCAGCCGCTCATCGACCACCGCCATCGGGTCCGGCCCCATCTTGCAGGTGCCGACCGGGTGATAGATCGTCTGCGATATATGGCGCGCGGCCTCCAGCAACTCCTCGTCACTTTGCGCCGCGTCGCCGGGCAGGGTTTCGCGCACCACGAACCGCTCCATCGCCTTGGCGCGCGCGAGACCGCGTCCAACCCGCATCCCCGCCACCGCCGTCTCGCGGTCCAGCGGTGTGTCGAGATAGTTCGGATGAATCGCGGGATAGGCCATCGGATCGGGTGAGCGCACGGCGATATGCCCGCGGCTTTCCGGGCGCAGCTGGCAGACCGACAGCGTCACGCCGGAATAGGGGTGCATTTCGATGCCCGGCTTCTCGGCGCTCAAGGGTTGGAAGTGGAACTGGATGTCCGGCGTCTCCAGCTCGGGCCGCGTGCGCGCGAAAATGCAGACCTGGCTCGCGCCCATCGCCATCGCGCCGCGCCGGAGCAGCACGTATTGCAGCCCGATGCGCATCCGCAGGAAGAAGTTGTTGATCTCGTCGTTCAGCGTCGGTTCGCTGACCTCATAGACCATGCGGATTTGCAGGTGGTCCTGAAGGTTCTGGCCGACGCCCGGCATTTCGTGGCGCACGTCGATGCCGGCCGCGCGCAGGGTCTCGCCCGGTCCGACGCCAGAGAGCTGGAGGATTTGCGGCGAACCGATCGCGCCGGCGCTGAGGATAACCTCGCCGCCGGGCCGCAGGCGCGCCTCGCGCGGCTGCCCCCGCTCGTAAAAGGCGAGGCCCGTTACGCGGCGCGGTTCGTCCGGGTCGAACAGCAGATGCCGCGCATGGGCGTGCGTGAGCACGGTCAGGTTCTTGCGCTTGCGCGCCGGGCGCAGATAGCCAACCGCCGTTGAGCAGCGCCAGCCGCCCCGCGCAGTCAACTGGAAATAGCCTGCGCCTTCCTGCGTCGCGCCGTTCACGTCATCGTTGCGCGGAATGCCGATCTCTTCGGCCGCATCGATCAGCGCATGGCACACCGGCCGGTGCACGCGCATGTTGGACACCGAGATCGGTCCGCCGACCCCGTGATAGTCATCTTCCCCGTTTTCCTGGTCTTCGGCGCGTTTGAAGTAGGGCAGGACATCCGCAAACGACCAGCCGGCATTGCCGAGCTGACGCCAGTGGTCATAGTCCTGCGCTTGCCCGCGAATATAGAGCAGCCCGTTGATCGAGCTGGACCCGCCCAGCGTCTTGCCCCGCGGCCATTCCAGCGAGCGTCCGTTCAGTCCGGGATCGGGCTCGGTCTTGTAGCACCAGTCCGTCTGCGGGTTGTGCATCGTCTTGAAGTAGCCGACGGGCACATGAATCCACGGGTTGGTGTCCTTCCCGCCCGCTTCGAGCAGCAGCACCCGGCACGCGCCATCCTCGGTCAGGCGGTTGGCCAGCACGCACCCCGCCGAGCCGGCGCCCACGATGATGTAATCGTATTCCATCCCTGCTTTGTCTTTTTTGGACCGGGAGACGGTCGGCGGCGTTAATTCCGCTTGAATCGCTGATTGGCTTGGCATAAAAATGAGACTGTCAGTATCAAAATTATAACACACCGCACAAACGGGCAATCACAAACTTGGGAGGAACCCCGTGACGAAACTATCCGAAAAGCTTCAGGGCATCTCACGCCGCGACATGCTGCGGCTGACCAGGCAGTTTGGCCTGACCTCGACCTTGCTCGCCGCCGGCAGCCTGACGGGCGCGGTCACGTTCTCGCGGCTGGCCGAAGCCGCTAACTCCACCTACGAAAAGCGTTTCAGCACGCCCGCGAAGGTGGAATGGAAGTTCGGCGCGGCCGGCTTCAACGAGGACAACCTGCTGATCGAGCGGGCGGGCTGTCTCGAATTCGTCCGCGATCTCGAAGAGCGCACTGACGGCGCCATCCGCATCGAGTTTATCGGCAACAACCAGATCTGCGGCCAGCTCGACTGCGTGAAGAAGACCCAGCAGGGCATTGTCGATATGTACGCCGCTTCCACGCAGAACTCCGCTGGCGGCGCGCCTTATCTCAACGTTCTCGACTACGCCTACATGTTCCCGAGCCGGGCGGCCCAGTACTATTTCCTGTACCATCCGGGCAGCGAGAAGGTGCTGCGCGAACCGCTGCGCTCGCGTCACAATATCCACTTTCTGTTCAGCCACGCCGAATTGCGCGGCATCCAGCTTGGCCTGAAGTGGCAGGATAAGCCGCTGGTCGAGAAGGTGGGCGACCTCGCGGGCACCAAAAACCGTGTCACCGGCACCCAGCTTGGCCGCATCGCGATGGACCTGATGGGCCTGAACCCGACGCCGATCGCGTGGGAAGAAACGCTCGATGGCCTCAAGCAGGGCCTGATCGACGGCGCGGAGACCTGGGCTTCGGCCGTGGCCTACGCCAACATGTCGCCGGTGGTCTCGCAGTGCGTGAACCTCGGCTTCTTCTGCGGCACCGAGCACACGGCGGTGAGCGCGTCGAAGTTCGACGAACTGCCCGGCGATCTGCAGGACGCGGTGATGGAATCGGCCTACCTCACGCAGGTCCACGTCCAGGCCGCCAATGAGGCCGCGCTGGTCAACACCGTTGGCTTCTCCGATCCGCAACTGCCGAATACGATTTTCGCGCAGAACAACGTGCGCATCGCGAACCTGTCGGACGACGCGCGGCGTGAAGCGGAAGAAATGTGCTCGCCGGAGTTCCAGCCCGCGGCATGGGAACAGTGGCGCGAACGGCTCAACGGCTGGGCCGGCGGGATGGACACCTATCAGTTCATCTACGATATCGCCCGCGAAATCCCCAAGGACACGCTGGCCGAAAACGTCGAGCCTCGCCGCTGGTGGAAATCCGCCTGACCTCCCAAGGCCGGGGGACGCGCCCAGCGCGCGTCTCCCGTTATGCGTTTCAATCCATGAGAGACCTGCGCGCCGGCATGACGGACGCGTGGCCGGCCTGCGCCGGCGGGACGGGGGAGAGTGCTCATGTTCGTATTGAGATGGCTCGATAACAACGCCGAGAAGACCATCATTCTCATCAGTTACGTGGTGATGGCGGGCATCATCTTTGTCGAGGTTATTCGGCGTTTCGTGTTTGGCCAGCAGGCGCCGTGGAGCAGCACCATCCCGATCTATCTGTTCCTTTGGGTCGTGTGGGCGGGCTGCGCATACAATGTCAAGCTGCGCACGCATCTGCGCTTTGAGGAGTTCCGATCGCGCCTGAGTTACACCGGCCAGTTCATGTGCTTGCTGCTCGACGCGGCGCTGTGGATCATCTTTTCGGTCATCGTCATTTACTACACTGCCGAACAGGTCCAGCTCAGCCGCCAGAATTTTCAGATCGTCCCCGGCACCAACGACACCATGCAGTGGTGGTTCTACCTTGCGACGCCGGTGTGCTTTGCGCTGCTGATCGTTCGCGTGCTGCAAAACACCTGGCGCGATGTCCGCGCCTATCGCCGGCGCGAACCGTTCAACCTGCCAACCAGCATCCTGGCCGATTGAGGACAAGAAGATGGACGAGGGAACACTGATCCTGCTGGTTTCGCTGGGTGTCATGGGCCTGTTCTTGCTCGGCGTGCCAATCTTTCTGGTGATCGGCTTCTGGGTCATTGGCGTGAGCATGGTGATCGACTTCACGCTCGCCAATCTGGGCGTGACGCTCTACAACGGCCTGAGCTTCTTCGGCCTGCTGGCGCTGCCGCTGTTCATCCTTACCGGCGACCTTATTAATGGCGCAGGGATAGCCAAACGATTATCGGATTTTGCCTATTCCGTCCTGGGCTGGCTGCGCGGCGGGCTGGCGATGGCATCGATCGGCGCGTGCGGGATGTTCGCGGCGATCTCCGGGTCGAACTCGGCGACAACGGCGGCCATCGGCTCAATCATGCATCCCGAGATGACCAAGGGCGGCTACGACAAGAACTTCGCCGCCGCGACGCTGGCGGCTGGCGGCACGGTCGGCATCATCATCCCGCCGAGCATCATTTTCATCGTCTACGGCTTCCTGATGAATCTGTCGATCAGCGACCTGTTCATCGCGGGGCTGTTGCCGGGCGTGCTGATGGTCGTGGCCATGCAGATCGCGACATGGATCGTGTGCCAGCGCAACGGCTGGGGCGAACTGGTCCGGATATATCCCAAGCGCGTCATCAAGACCGCGCTGAGCGCGTGGCTCGGCTTTTTCGCCATCGGTCTGGTGCTGTGGGGCATCTATACCGGCGCGTTCTCGCCGACCGAGGCGGCGGGCGTCACGGCTGGCTTTTGCATGATCGTCGGTCTGCTCAGCTTCCCGATCCACCGCTATCTGATCGCCCCGCGCATGAAGGCGCGCTCGGCAGGTCTGAACGACCTGCAAGCCGATCTGGAGGCAATCGACAACCGCAGTTTCGCCGGCAGCCTGATTGTGGAAGGCTTCTCCCCGGCGCGCCTGCCGAGCCTGATTATGCGCTCTGGCCAGATTACCGGCCTGCTGGCGCCGCTGATCGCGGTGTCGGTCGTGATGCAGCAAATCCTGACGCTGCTCGGCGCGGAGGCTTTCGTTGAGGGTCTCATCAGCCAGCTTGGCGGCTTCTACCCGGTGCTGTTCGCGTGTATGGCGATCGTGCTGCTGGTCGGCACGCTGCTGGAAAGCCTGCCGGTTACCATCATTCTCGCGCCGATCCTCGCGCCGATCGCGGTCGGTATCGGCGTCGATCCGGTGCATTTCTCGGTCATCTTCCTGGTCGGCGCGGCGATCGGCTTCATCACGCCGCCTTACGGGCTGAACCTGTATGTCGCGAGCGGCATCACCGGAATCCCTTATTTCCAGATCGTGCGTCACATACTGCCGTTCCTGGCGGCGCTGTTGCTCGCCTGGTTCGTGATCGCGCTGATCCCTGAGATATCGCTGGCGCTGCTCACTTTCGACGGCGCGGGCGTGTTCCAGTAGGTGATGCGGCGGGGCTGACGGCATCGGCGGAGCGCCGGACTGGTTCTGGCCTCCGTCACATGCCGGAGAGGCGCGCGCTTCGCCGGTCGGTCCCTCCAGCAGCCCGCAACGCGCGTCAAGCCGTTAGCGGATGATGGTGCAGGAGGCATGGGTCCTGGTTGCGGGGCCGCGTATCCGTGGATCAGACAGTTGACAGCGCTTCGCGACTTGGCCCATATTTTTGCTGGCTAGAATGGCGTGTTCGCGTATCGTTCTCGGACGGTGCGCAGGGCATTCTCAGCTTCAAGTCGTTCAGCGGCATTCAGCGCGCATAGCTCAGCGGGAGAGCACTACGTTGACATCGTAGGGGTCCCTGGTTCGATCCCAGGTGCGCGCACCATCTCTCCGGTTCGCAAAAAATATTGCCCGTTCGCGGAAAATCGGCTGGCGCGGGACGCCAGCCCGAGCGCAGTCCGCGCGTTTTGGCGTGGGGATGACGCCGTCGCTTCCATCCGTCAAAAACAAAATCCGCGCCTTGATCGCATTTCATTCTCGGATGATCCCGCGCGGATGGGCGAACATGCGTGTTGAGAGTCTGCCGAGGCGAGCATTCGGCATCTGTGTTCGCCGTTTCGCGTTTGCCTTCTTGAGTGCGTGAAAGCCGATGCGATCCGCGCGCCGGGAGCGTCGCCATGCAATATGTGTTAGGCTGGCAACAGGCTCGACATTCACGGGGCGCTGTTTTGTCGGGCTTGCGAGGGTGGGTGCAACGATCCGGCGAAACATTCGAGGAAAGGAAGCCCCGTGCGCAAATCTTCGACTTCAAGGTGGCTCGTGATGCCGGCGCTGGCTTTTGTGGCGGCGCTTGGCGCGCGCGAGGTTGACGCGCAGACGCATGTGGAGGTCGATGTCGAGGGCTATCTGTGTCGCGATGCCGGCGACGCGGAAAAATTCCAGCAACTGGCCTCGGCCAATCCGCGCCTTTCGCGCGCGGCGGCGCTGGACGAGTTCAACGAGGAAGCCGACCGGCCGCGCTGCAGGTGGTACGAGCGCACGCTGATGATCTACAAGGGCACGCTCAAGCAGGACGATGGCGAGAAGCGCTTCGAGTATCTTTTCGTCGGCGGCGACGGGGGCGTGTTCGAGGTGCTGGTCTTCGAGACGCTGGAAAGCGACGAGACCCTTTATTCGTGGCGGCGCGCGGAGGGCGAAGCCGGCTAGCGCGGGGGCGTCACGCCCCGTTGGGGGCCATGCCCTTCTTGGCAAGCTCCTGGATCGCGCTTTCGCTCTTTTTCAGGTGCTCCAGCTCCATTCCGCGCAGCACATGCGCGGCCTTGGTGAACTGGATGTCCTGGTAGCCGACGATCTGGATGCGGTTGCCCCACGGGTCGCGGAAGTCCAGGAAGCGGTCGGACAGGAGTTCTACGCCCATCCGCTCGATTGATCGGCGGACTGCGTCCTTGTCGTCGACGACGAGGCCGAAGTGCCGTTCGTGATCCCGACCGTTCTCCGGCATTTGCGCCAGGGCGATGAACTGGTCGCCGAGATCGATGAACGCCATGTTCTGCGTCCGGCCGCGCAGCGAAAAGGTCACGAAGCCGCCGTAGAACTCCAGCGCCTCGTCGATATCGCCGACCTCAAGCGCGACGTGATTGATGCCGACCGCTCGGGCCTTGTCCTCAGCCATCGCACGCTCCTGCGGGTTGTCGCGAATCCGCGTTGCTTACAACTCGGCGGTCTCATAGCTGCCGAGTTCCTCGCCGTCTTCCTCGACCTCGGTCAGCCGCACCTCGTAGCCCCACAGCCGCGCGATATGCCGGAGCACGCGCCGCGTCTCCAGCGCATCAAGCTGCTGGCCGTCATGCACCCAATGGCGCAGATGCAGCTTGCGGTCGCCGCGCAGGTCGGCGTTCACCACCTCGATGCGCGGCTGCTGCGCGGCAGGATCGTAAAGGTTGGCGAGCGCGCTGCGGATCTTGCGGTAGCCGGCGTCGTCGTGGATTGCTTCGACGAGATACTCGGGGTCTTCGGCGTCGTCGCGCAAGCGGAACATGCGCCAGTCGCGGATCAGCTTCGGCGACAGGAACTGACGCACGAAGCTCTCGTCGCGGAACTCCGACCACGCCCAGCGCAGCGTGCGGATCGGGTCACCATTGCCGGCGATGTCGGGGAACCATTCCTCGTCCTCGCGCGTCGGCTCCGTGCAGACGCGGGCGATGTCGCGCATCATGGCGAAGCCAAGCGCATAAGGGTTGATGCCGGGATAGCCGCGCTGGTCGAAATCGGGCTGGGCGACGACATGCGCGTGGAGATGCAGGAACTCCAGCATCGTGCCTTCATCAATCTCGCCGCGATCGCGCAGCCGGCTCATGATCTCGAAATGACACCAGGTTGCGCAGCCCTCGTTCATCATCTTGGTCTGGCGCTGCGGCTCGAAATAGGTGGCGAGCTGGCGCACGATGCACAGAAGCTCCCGTTGCCAGTCTTCCAGCAGCGGGGCGTGTGATTCGAGGAATAGCAGCAGGTTGTCTTCCGGCAGGCCCAGCGCGCGGCGCTCGGCGTCCCGATAGGCTTCCTTGGCGTCCTCTTCCCCATCAGTAAGGTCGTGGGGAACTGTGCGCAGCCACAGCTCGTCCATGGCCTCCAGCGCCTCGCGGCGGCGGCGGCGCAAACGCTCGCGCTGTTCCAGCGGATCGGGGCGCTGGGCCTTGTCTCGGCCCACGCCGTGGGCGAACAGCGTGTGCGCCGCGTCCAGCACCTGCTCGACCGCCTGCCGGCCCTGCCGATCCTCGCACGCCTTCACGAAGGCGCGGGCATATCTGAGATCGTCGAGAATCGTGTCCGGCGCTGTCCAGGACTGGAAAACCTGGTTGTGCTTGAAGAAGTGATTATGCCCCATGGCGGCATGGGCGATCACGGTCGCCTGGGTGGCCATGGTGTTCTCTTCCATGATGTAGCAGATGCTGGGATCGGCGTTGATGACGATCTCCAGCGCCAGGCTCTGATAGCCCTTGCGATACAATAGCTCCTGCTGGGCAAAGCGCTTGCCGAACGACCAGTGCGGATACATCACTGGCATACCGGTCGCGGCGTAGGCATCGAGCATCTGCTCGGACGTGATGACCTCCAGCCGGGTCGGATAAGGGTCGAGCCCGAGCTCGTCTATGGCCACGCGCTCAATGGCCTCAAAGGTGCGCTGGAGCGTGGTGAAATCCCAATCCGCGCCGCGGAACAGCGGCTTCGCCGGAGCGATATTCTCAAGCGTCACGACAGTTGTCCTTCGCTTTTGAACAGATCGCGGAAGACGGGGAAGATGTCGCTCGCCTCGCTGATGCGGCGCATCGCCAGGTTCGGTCTGCGCTCCGCGAGTTCGCCGTAGCCGTGCCAGAGGTCGCTTTCGCCGCGGCGGGCAATGTTCCGGCGCCCGCGCATCGGCGGGTTGATCTCGACATAAGCCATATATTGCGTGATCGGCAGGATTCGATCGTTCAACAGGTTGACGCAGGTCTCGATGTCGCTGCGCACGTTGTCGCCATCCGACGCCTGCGCGACGTAGATGTTGTAGTCGGCAAGCGGAAAGCGCGCCCGCGCAACGCGCAGCATCTCCTTGAGCGCCGAGGACACCACCGTGCCGCCGGTCTGCCGCCCCTCGAAGAAGGTCTGCTCGTCCACTTCCTCCGCGTGCTGGGTATGACGGATGAAGACCACTTCGACATTGTCGTAATGCCGCTCAAGGAAGAGGTGCAGCAGCAGGAAGAAGCGCTTGGCCAGCGCTTTCATGTCCTCGTCCATCGACGCCGACACGTCCATCAGACAGAACATCACCGCCTGCGCGATTGGCTGCGGCCGGTGCTCCAGCCGGTTATAGCGCAGGTCCATCGGGTCGATGAACGGCACGCGGGAGCGCTTGTGCCGGGCGAGCTCCAGCTGCTCGCGCAATTCGGCAATCCGGCGCTCTTTCGACCGGCCGTCCGCCGGGCTGATCTCTTCGTCTTCGAGCCGCTCCAACTCGCGCTCCATCTGCACGATCACGTCATGCTTGGGCCGGCTGAGCGCTGCGCGGCGAACCAGTGAGCGGCGCGCGGTGCGCACATAATTCAGCCGGTTGGCAGGGCCGGAGGTGGTGAGGCCCGCACGCTTCGGCTTTTCGGTCTCTTCGCTCTTGAGCTGCTTCTTGACGAGGTCCGGCAGTTTGAGATCCTCGAACAGCAGGTCGAGGAACTCATCCCGGCTCAGGGTGAAGGCAAAGGCATCCTCGCCCTCGCCTTCCTCGCTGCCTTCGCTGCCGCCACGGCCCGCGCCGCCCGAAGGGCGCGGAAGCCGGTCGCCCGCGCGGAACTCCTTGTTGCCGGGCAGAACGCGGGAGCGCTCTCCGGTTTCCGGGTCATGGCGGAATACTGGCTCATGCGTGCCGTCGGCGGGAATGACCACCGTCTCGCCGGACTGCGTGTCGGAGATGCTGCGCTGGCGAATGTTTTCCTTGATCGCCTTGCGCAGCTGCTCGCGCGCCCGGTCCATGAAACGCTGTCGATTTCCGAGGCTTTTGCCGCTCGGATTCTGCCTGCGGTCGATGATCCGCAAATTTGCCATCGTGTGACCGATCCAGTCGGCGCTTTATCGCCAGTTGGCGGCGAAACGGGCCTTAGCCCGCCTCGCGCATCCGCATGTACCACTCCACGAGGCGGCGAACCTGCGGTTCGGTGTAGCCGCGTTCCGTCATGCGCTCGACGAACGCCTCGTGCTTCTCCGCGCTTTCCTTGTCCTGCTTGCTTCCGAAGGTGATGACCGGCAGCAACTCCTCGATCTGCGAGAACATGCGCTGCTCGATCACCTCCCGGATTTTCTCATAGGACGTCCAGCGCGGGTTGCGGCCCTCGTTATGGGCGCGCTGGCGCAGGGCGTACTTCACCACCTCGTTGCGGAAATCCTTCGGATTGCGGATGCCCGCCGGCTTCTCGGTCTTCTGAAGCTCGCGATCGAGGATATCCAGGTCGAAGATCTGGCCCGTGTCCGGGTCCTTGTAGTCCTTGCCCTCGACCCAGGCGTCCGCGTAGGCGATGTAACGGTCGAACAGGTTCTGGCCGTACTCCTCGTAGGATTCGAGATACGCCTTCTGGATTTCCTTGCCGATGTAGTCGGCGTAGCGCGGCGCCAGCTCGTCCTTGATGAAAGCGATGTAGCGTTGCTCCGTCTCCCGGTCGAGCTGCTCGCGGCGGATCGCCTGCTCCAGGATGTACATCAGATGCACCGGATCGGCCGCGACCTCGGCGGTGTCGAAGTTGAATGTCTCCGACAGCACCTTGTAGGCGAAGCGCGTGGACATGCCGTCCATGCCTTCATCCACGCCCGCGGCGTCGCGGTACTCCTGCACAGTCTTGGCGTGGGGGTCGCTGCCCTTCAGATCCTGTCCGTTGTAGACGAGCATCTTCGCATACAGCGAGGAATTCTCGTGCGGCTTCAGCCGGGTCAGCACCGAGAACCGCGCCATCATCTCCAGCGTGTCGGGCGCGCAGGGCGCTTCCGACAGTTCGGACTGCGCAAGCAGCTTCTGGTAGATCATCGCCTCTTCGTCCACGCGCAGGCAGTACGGCACGCGGATGAGGCTGATGCGGTCAAGGAAAGCCTCGTTGTTGCGGTTGGCCTTGAAGCTGCGCCACTCCGACTCGTTGGAGTGCGCGATGATGATGCCCTGATACGGCATGGCGCCGAGGTTCTCGGAGCCGACATAGTTGCGCTCCTGCGTGGCTGTCAGCAGCGGGTGGAGCATCTTCTGCGGCGCCTTGAACATCTCGACAAATTCGAGCAGGCCCTGCGTCGTCAGGTTCAGCGCGCCCGAGTAGGAGTAGGCGTCCGGGTCGTCCTGGCTGAAGAACTCCAGCTTGCGGATGTCCGGGTGGCCGACCAGCGTGGAGATGTCCTGGTTGTTCTCGTCGCCAGGCTCCGCCTTGGCCACGCCGATCTGGCGCAGCTTGGACGGGTGCATCTGCACGACGGTGAACTTCGAGATGTCCCCCTCGAACTCGTCAAGCCGCTTCAGCGCCCAGGCCGAACACATGCCCGGCAGGCGGCGCTGCGGGATGCCGTAATCGCGTTCAAGCGCGGGGCCGTCCTTTTCAGGATCGAACAGCCCCAGCGGGCTTTCGTAGATCGGACTGACCTGGTCGCCGGCCTTGAGCACATAGATCGGCTCGGTTTCCATCAACTTCTTCATGCGCTCGGCAAGCGACGATTTGCCGCCGCCAACCGGGCCGAGCAGGTAGAGGATCTGCTTGCGCTCTTCGAGACCCTGCGCGGCGTGCCGCAGAAACGCCACCACCCGCTCGATTGTCTCTTCCAGCCCATAGAAGTCGTCGAAGGCCGGGTAACGCCGGACTGTCCGGTTCTGGAAAATGCGGCCCAGCCGATCGTCGCGCGACGTGTCGACGATTTCCGGCTCGCCGATAGCGGCGAGCAGCCGTTCGGCCGCGCTTGCATACATTTTCGGATCGTCCCGGCAGGCATTAAGATACTCCTGCAGAGACATCTCGGAGACCCGCCGATCAGCGTAGCGCCCACGGAATTCTTCGAGGATCGTTTCTTTGCTCATGCCTTTAAGTTCGCCCAAGCTGTCACCGTGACTCATGTTCGCCCATGACCTTAACCCCAGCCCTCAGCTACATCGTGACTGAAAAATCGAAGGCAACGGGTTGATTTCGCCAAAAAAACGCACAGCGCCGGCATTTTTTCGGAGCACCGCTAAACGGTTCGCTCCCAGATCCATTCGCGCCAATGCCGAAATGCGGACCATGCCTGCCGTGTGATGCAGTGCCGCAACAGTTTGCCTGCCGCGGTCGCCAGAACCGTTGACTGCGGCGATCGGCCCCGCTAATGCACCCTCTGCGTGGGTCTTGCAGCGCTGTGTTGTCGCGCCGCGCCCACGTCGAGTCCGATGTCCAAGAGCGGCTCACCGAAGCTCGCTTGCGCAATCTGTCGTCGTGTCCGCGCCTGCTTCGCGCGAAAGCGCCTTGCCTGGTCAACCGTCCGGCTTACGGCCCTTGCGCGGCGCAAGCAGCCCGGGAGTACATGCCAACCGGTGCATCGTTGCTGATCCGTTCGCCGGCTTGGACTCATTGGCTTTTCGCTTGCCTCCCCGACCGTTGCGGTTTTCAGGGAGCAGCCCCGTTATGCTCTTTTTTATGCTACACCAGCATCTCATCGCCAGCAACGCCGATCAACACCTTCACAGCCGCGTCTTTCGTAGGGGCAGGCGGCAAGCGCGTGTGCAGCAGCCACATTGACACGGCGATAACCGCGTGGCGATCGGGGGCGTTTCGTTTTTGGCCAGCGTGGGGCGTCCGTAATCGATGCGGTGCACATTGACGGCTCCGCGGCGGCTCTCCATATCCGGCGCAATGCCGGCGAACGGCGTCCCCGAGAGGCAGCCAACGGCGGATCCCAAGGTTAGCTCTCAGTTTGCGCCGGATCAGCAAGTGGCTTATAAGCGAGCCGAGACGTAAAGCGAGATGTTCGCGGTTATGGACTTCCCCACAATCGAGCCGGGTAGGCGATCCCGATCAGTTGTTTCGCCTGATCGCGATGCGCGACCCTTCAGTCATCTGAGACGTACAAAGGATCATCACCATGCCTTGGAGTAGTCAGAACGGCGGAGGCTGGAGAGGCGGCAGCGGCGGCCCCTGGGGACAGGGCCCGTCGGGCGGCGGCAACCAGGGTCCCGACCTCGAACAGATTCTCAAGCAGGGCCAGGACCGTCTGAAGAAGGCCATGCCGGGCGGTGGCGGCGGCCTCGGCGGCGGCGTCATCGCGCTGATCGCATTGGCCGTGCTGGCCATTGTCGGCTGGCAGGGCTTCACCACGCGTGTCCAGCCGGACGAGGTCGGCGTCGTGCTGCGTTTCGGCGAATTTGATCGCCAGTTGCCGCCGGGCCTGAACTTCAGGCTCCCTTATCCGGTCGAGACCGTCTACAAGCCGAAGGTCACGCGCGTGAATCGCCAGGCGATCGGTTTTCGCGGAGAAGTTGACGATGTGACCACCAGCGTTGCCCGCGAGGTTCCCGAGGAAAGCCTGATGCTGACCGGCGACGAGAATATTATCGATATCAACGCGGTGATTTTCTGGCGGATCAACAACGCGGAAGATTATCTGTTCAACATCCAGCGGCCCGAGCAGACCGTGAAAGATGTCGCAGAGAGCGCACTGCGCGAAGTCGCGGGCGAGAGCCGGCTGCAACCGCTGCTGACGCGCTCGCGCCAGGAAACGGAAACGGCTGTTCAGGGACTGATGCAGGAAACGCTTGATGAGTATGAGGCTGGCATCCTCGTCACGCAGGTGCAGCTTCAGAAGGTGGACCCGCCGGCGCAGGTGATCGACGCTTTCCGCGATGTCCAGGCCGCGCGCGCTGACGAGGAGCGCATCCAGAACGAGGCCTCGGCCTACGCGAACACGGTCGTGCCGGAAGCGCGCGGTGAAGCTGCCCGGATCCTCGAAGCCGCGCAAGCCTATAAGGCGCAGACGGTTGCCGATGCAGAAGGTCAGGCGCAGCGGTTCATCAACATCCACGAGCAGTATGCCATCGCGCCGGAGGTGACGCGCCGGCGCATGTTCCTGGAGACGATGGAACGCATTTTCGCGGGCACCGACAAGATCATCATCGACGAAGCCAGGGCCGGACAGGGCGTGGTGCCCTACCTTCCGCTCAACGAGCTTCAGAAACAGCAGGGCCGGACGCAGGGAGCCAGCCAATGAGAAGCGCGCTTTTCGCCGTAGTCGTCATCGTGCTTGCCCTGGGCGCATTCGCCGCCTACTCGGCAGCATTCATCGTTTCGCAGACCGAGCAGGCGCTTGTGCTCCAGTTCGGCAAACCCCAACGGGTGATCAAGGAACCGGGGCTATACTTCAAGTACCCGCTCGTGCAGACCGCCACGATCTATGACAAACGCATCCTCGCGCTCGACAGCAAGCCGCAGGAAGTGATCGCGGCAGACCAGAAGCGATTGGTTGTGGACGCCTTCGCGCGGTTCCGCATCACCGATCCGCTGCTGTTCTATCAGGCCGTGACCAACGAGCAGGTGGCGCGCTCCCGCCTGAGTTCGAGCATGGAGGCCTCGCTTCGCCGGGTCATCGGTTCAGCCGGCTTCGAAGCCATCGTCCGCGATGAACGCGCGGACATGATGCGGCGTATTGCCCAGGACGTGAACGCGCAGGCCCGGGAGTTCGGCATCGATATCGTGGATGTGCGCCTGAAGCGCGTCGACCTGCCGCAGGCCAACAGCGAGGCGGTCTTCGCCAGGATGCAGACCGAGCGTCAGCAGGAAGCCGCCGAGATCCGCGCACGCGGCCGCGAGGCGGGCCAGCGCATCCGCGCTGAAGCCGACCGGGAAGCGACGATCATCAAGGCCGAAGCCGAACGCGACTCGCAAATCCTGCGCGGTGAAGGCGATGCCGAGCGCAACAAGATCTTCGCCAATGCGTTCACGCGAGACGAGGACTTCTTCGCGTTCTATCGCTCGATGCAGGCCTACGAGCGGGGCATCAAGGCCGACGACACCCGCCTGGTGCTGTCCCCGAGTTCGCCATTCTTCAACTACTTCTCCGGCCCCTACGGCACGGCCGGCGCCGACCAGCAGACTGCCGGGTCCGATGAGCCGGGGCCCGCGCCTGCGGGCGGGGTCGAGGCCAGGGAAGGCGAACAGATCGCGCCCGGTCCGCGGGCCGAAGTTCGGCGTTAAGCCGCATCCGCTATGAGCGACCTGCTGGTCGGGCTTGGGCTTGTGCTGGTTATCGAGGGCCTCTTGTGGGCCCTCGCGCCGCGTATGGGCGCCCGACTGCTGGAAATGATGGCGCAGACTCCTGAAAGCACCGTTCGCACGGCTGGCGCGACCGCCGTCGCGATCGGTGTTTTCATCGTCTGGCTGGTGCGCGGATAGCGCAGCCGCGATCAAACGGCGCGCGGCCTTCCGCTCACAGCAAATTCCTTCGCAGCGCCGTCACCGTCTGCTAGATTTCAAGATGTCTTTCTTGAAGTCTTGGCGAACATCGGCGCGATGGTCTGCCGTCCCCGGCCAGCAGCATTCGGACAGCACCTCATGATCCATTCCCGTACTTCATCGGCGAGCGCCGGTGCACTGCGCGCCTTTTCTGCGAAAAGCGCCGCCGCCGTCCTGCTGGCAGCCGCGATCTGGGTTGGAATGGCCGCTCCGGCGCTCGCGCGCGGCCCGGCTCCCGTCTCCGACCTCGCCAAGGAGTTGCAGGGCGCGGTGGTCAATATCTCGACCACGCAGCTTCTGTCCGACGGCCCTTCGGTGCCGACGCCGCGCGCGCCCGAAGGCTCGCCCTTCGACGATCTGTTCGAGGACTTCCTCAACGATCGCGGGCAGGCGCGGCGGATCAATTCGCTCGGCTCGGGCTTCGTCATCGACCCCTCGGGCCTGATCGTCACGAACAACCATGTCATCGAGAACGCCGATGAGATCATCATCAACTTCTCCGATGGCTCGAAGCTGACCGTTGCCGAAGTCATCGGCACGGATGACAAGACCGACCTCGCGCTGCTGCGCGTCGAGCCGGACGAGCCCTTGCAAGCGGTCCCGTTCGGCGATTCAACGCTGATGGAGGTCGGCGACTGGGTCATGGCGATAGGCAACCCGTTCGGGCTGGGGGGCTCGGTCTCGCTCGGCATCGTCTCGGCGGTCAAGCGCGATATCAACGCCGGTCCCTACGATGCCTTCATCCAGACCGACGCGGCCATCAATCGGGGCAATTCCGGCGGTCCGCTGTTCAACATGGACGGCGAGGTCGTGGGCGTGAACACGGCAATCATCTCGCCCACAGGCGGCTCGATCGGCATCGGCTTTGCCCTGCCCGCAAACACCGCCCAGCGCGTCATCGCCCAGTTGCGCGAATATGGCGAGACCCGGCGCGGCTGGATCGGCGTGCGCATCCAGGACCTGAACGACGAGATCGCCGATAGCCTCGGCATGGACGACGCCAAGGGCGCGCTGGTGGCCGCGGTGACGCCTGACGGCCCGGCAGAGGAAGCCGGTATCGAGGTGGGCGACGTGATCGTGCGCTTCGACGACAAGCCGGTCGACACGGTTCGCCAGCTTCCCCGCGTGGTGGCCGAAACGCCCATCGGCGCGCAAGCGCAGGTCGTGGTGAACCGCCGCGGGGAGCGCGTGACCCTCATGCTGACGGTCGGGCGGTTGAACGAGGCGGACGAGGAAGCCGCCGTCAAACCGATGGATAACGGCGAGACGCTGCTCGGCCTGTCCCTAAGCGCGCTCACCGACCAACTCCGCGATGAATACGGGATTGCCGAAGATATCGAGGGCGTCGTCGTCACGGATGTCGCGCCGGGCAGCGGCGCGGCGGAGCGGGGCATTACTCCTGGCTCGGTGATCGTGGAAGTCTCGCACAAGCCCGTGCGCACGCCGGACGAGGTCCGCGCGCGCATTGCCGAGCTGGAGGAGCTGGGCCGCGCGACCGCGCTGCTGCTGTTCGCGGTGGATGCGGACGAAATGAAGTTCGTGGCGCTGCCCCTCGACGAGTAGCGGCCGGGAAAGCTAGGGGCGGGCTGCGCGGAACGCTTGAAGCGCCTGGCTGATGATCCGGTCGTGGTCGAAGGCGAGGGGCGGCAGCGCCGTGATCGGCGACCAACCAGCATCGGCGGCGTCATCGTCAGCGCGCAAGGCCACCTCGCGCTTGTCGGTCCGCCCCCAGAAAGCCAGCGAGAGCGTCCGGCCGCGCGGGTCGCGGTCGATCGCATCGAAATAGCCGAAAAAGGCCAGCGGCACGCCGCTCACCCCGGTTTCCTCCTGCAACTCCCGCGCGGCGGCCTCCACCAGCCGCTCCTCGATCCCCACGAATCCGCCGGGCAGCGCCCACCGCCCCTCGAAGGGCGGTTTGCCCCGCCGGATCAGCAGCACGTCCGGCTTATCGCTGTCCGAAAACAGCGCGACATCCACCGTCACCGCCATGCGCGGATGCTCGTAGCTGTGAGCCATCCCGCCGGTCAGACCGCCTGCGCATTGACGGTCGACCTGGCCAATTCGCTCAGCTTCTCGTCCGTGCTTTTCTCCTCTTCGCAGATCGCGTGCAGGGTGCCGGCATCTTCCTCATGGCCAAGCCGCTTTGCCCAGCTCGCCAGCGTGCCGTAAACGGCGATCTCGTAATGCCCGATGCGCTGCGCAGAAGAGATCAGCCCGGCGTCGCGCAGGTCCGGGTTCTCGATCATGTGCGCCCATTTGTCCGCCTCGCCGATGATGCTCTTCATCGACTGGTCCTGATGCGCGCGCGGATCGACGTTGTGGCGTTTCAGGATGCCTTCGAGCTTTTGCACATGCGATTGGGTCTGGCCCAGATGGCCCTCCATCGCGCCCTTGAGCTGCGGGTTGTGCGCCATATCGGCCATACCGGGCAGGGCCTTGGCCACCTGGTCCTCGGCGGAATAAAGCTCCTGAAGCTCGGCGAGATACATCTGCTGGAAGTCGGTGACGTTCATGGCTCTCCTCACTGCGTTTCCGGCTGGGCTGCCCGTGGCAACTGCAGTCGCATAACGCGGGATGCGCCTGCGCGGTTCCCGGTGGAACGCAGCAGAGCGCTCGGGCGTTCTTTGCGCAGAACGTCATCAGAGCAACGCAAAAGGATTCCGTCATGAAGGACCTGACAGGCAAGAACATCGCCATCTTGGCCACCAATGGCTTCGAGCAGTCCGAGCTGTTCGTGCCGCTGGACAAGCTGCGCAACGCAGGCGCGCAGGTGCATGTCGTTTCGCCCGAGACGGGCACGATCACGGGCTGGAACAAGACCAACTGGGGAGAAAGCGTCTCTGTCGACCGGGCGCTCGATGAAGTCGATCAGTCCGAATACGACGCGCTCGTGATCCCGGGCGGCCAGATCAACCCGGACATATTGCGCACCAAGCCCAAGGCGGTCGAACTGGTCAAGGCCTTCTACAAGGCGCAGAAGCCGATCGCCGCGATCTGTCACGGCCCGTGGCTGCTGATCGAGGCCGATATCGTGCACGGGCGCAAGGTGACCTCCTATCACTCCATCAAGACCGACATGCTGAATGCCGGCGCGGACTGGGAGGACTCCGAAGTCGTGACGGATCAGGGCATCATCACCAGCCGCCATCCCGGCGATCTCGACGCGTTCTGCGACAAGATCGCCGAGGAGGTGCTGGAGGGCAGGCACCCGCAGCGGGCGGTGGCCTAGCTCTCGCGGAACGCGCGGGTCAGCGTGTCCGTCAGCGGGCGCATCAGGTAATCGAAGAAGGTGCGCTCGCCTGTCTTGATATAGACCTCGGCCGGCATTCCCGGCCGGGCATCGAAGGCGGGAATTTCTGTTGCCCGCGCCTTGTCCAGCTTCACCCGGACGACATAGGCCGCTTTCTCCCGGCTGCCGGCCCGGTCGTCGCTCACCGCGTCCGCGGAGACATATGCGACCTTGCCGGGGATCATCGGCGTCGTCCGCTGGTTCAGTGCGGTCAGCCGGATATAGGCGTCCTGGCTCAAGGCGATGTTGTCGATGTCTGTGGGGCGCACGCGCGTCTCGATAATGAGATCGTCATTGCTCGGCAAAAGCTTCAACAGCGTGCCGCCCGGCTCCAGAACGCCGCCCGGCGTGTGATACATCAGTTCGACAACCGTGCCTTCCACCGGCGCGCGTATCTCCGAACGCTCCACAACGTCGCGGGCCGCGCCGATCTGCTCGCGAATGTCGTCGATCTGGGTTTCGACGTTGCGCAGTTCCTCGTAGGCCGCGCTGACCGTGGCACTGCGCAGATGCACGATTTTTTGCTGGGCGCGGGCCATGCGCTCCTTCACCTCGCCGATGCGCGCGCGCAGCGTGCCGATCTCGCCTTCGAGCTGCGCCTGCTTGCGCTGCAGCGCCAGCGCCTCGGGCTTGCGCGTCAGCCCTTTCCTCAGCAGCGTCTGCTTGTCGGCCAGTTCCTCCTCGATCAGGGTCAGTTGGGTATGCAGCGCGCCGATGCGGGTTTCGTATCCGCGCACGCTCTCCCTCAGACCGGAAATTTCCAGATCGAGTACGCGCTCCTGATCGATCCGCTTGTTCAGCCGCGAACTGAACTCCTCGCGCTGGCGCTCAAGCACCCCGGACAGCGTCACGTCTGTTTCCGCGAGTTGCGCCAGATCGCCGAAGTCGATGCGCTCGTTCAGCCTTGTTTCGGCTTCGAGGCGGGCGCTGACCGCCTGGAGCCTGTGCAGGCGAACGCGCAGCCGTCCCAGCTTGGCCCGGGCCGCCGTGTCGTCCAGAACCGCCAGCGTCTCTCCCGCCTCGACGTGATCGCCCTCGCGCACCCGGATTTCATTGATGATGCCGCCTTCCAGATGCTGGATCGTCTTGTTCTGGCTGGTGGCCACGAACGAGCCGCTGGAGACCACGGCGCCGTCGATCGGCGCGGTGCCGGCCCAGACGCTGAAACCGCCGATGCCGAACAGCAGGATCAGCACGCCCGCGATCGTCGCCTTTCCCAGACCGCGCGGGACGCTTTGGCCCCAGCTGTGCAGGTTCGGACATTCCTGTAACATCTTGGGCCTCTCCTAGAATTTATCGAGGTTGACATTGGCCGCCCCGGCCAGGCTCTGGATGCCAGCGCCCGGGTCGAAGGCCGCGCGGGTGCCGCCGTGGCGAGCGTTGACGGCGCGTTCGGAGTGCTGTTGCGGCCGAGGCTGGCTGGCCTGCTGGCTCGAGAGCAGGCGCGGGATGATCTCGCGTGCGGGGCCGAAGCCGGCGACCCGTCCCTCCTGCAGGACCATCACCTTGTCGACCGCCTCCAGAATGGCGAGACGCTGGGTGATGAGCACTACTGCGATGCCTTGCTCCTTGGCGTGTTTCAGAGCGGCGTGCAGGGCCTTTTCCCCCTCCACATCGAGATTGGCGTTGGGTTCATCGAGCACGAGCAGCTTGGGCGCGCCGAAGAAGGCGCGGGCAAGCCCGACGCGCTGGCGCTGGCCGCCCGACAGCGGGCTGCCGTCCGCGGCGATCATTGTCTCGTAGCCTTGCGGGAGGCGCAAAATCATCTCGTGGACCCCGGCAAGCTGGGCGGCGCGGTAGATTTCTGCGTCGCTGACATCCTCGCGCAGCCGCGCGATGTTGGCCTTGATCGTGCCGGGGAACAGTTCCACGTCCTGCGGCAGATAGCCGATCGTTTCGCCGAGCTGACGCGGGTTCCAGTTTTTCAGCTCCGCGCCGTCGAGCCGGATCTTGCCCGCGGTCTGCGCGATGCCGCCGACGAGTATGCGCGCCAGCGTCGACTTGCCGCCGCCCGACGGGCCGACCACCGCCAGCGCCTCGCCCGGCTGCAGCAACATGTTGACGCCATTGAGCACCGGATCGCGCTGCCCTCTGGGCACATAGAGCAGTTTTTCGACTTGCAGCTCGCCTTTCGGCTCGGGCAGCCAGAGGCGGGTCTCTTCGTTCTTCAGCGGGTCGATCAGCGACTTGACGCGCTTGTAGGCGTGCCGCGCCTGTACGAAGCTGCGCCAGCCTTCGATCGCGCCTTCGATCGGGGCGAGCGCGCGCCCCGCGATGATCGACGCGGCGATCATCATGCCGCCGGTGAGCTGCGCCTGCAGCGCCAGATAAGCGCCAGTGCCGAGCACGGCGATCTGGGTGACAAGCCGGACCAGCTTGGAAAAGCCGCTGAGAAAGGCGTTGCGGTCTTGCGCGCGGATCAGGGAGGCCAGCGCCTGCGCGTTTGTCTGGCCCCAGAGGAGGACGCCTTCGTTCATCATGCCCATGCCGGTGAGCGCCTGGGAATTGCGCGACAGCGCCTCGGCCTGGTTCTCCGCCGTCTGGCCGTGGCCGCCAGCCTCGGCGAAGGGGGCGGCCGTCACCTGCTGGTTGACGATCGCCACGACGCAAAGCAGCAGCCCGGCTCCGAGCACGATGAAGCCGAGCGTCGGGTGAATGAGGAACACCACGGCGAAATAAAGCGGGGCGAGCGGCGCGTCGAACATCAGCGGCATCACTGGACCGATGATGAAATTGCGCACCTGCTGCAGGCTGCGCAGCGCCTGCGCGGCCGTCTGGCCAGCCTGACCGTGCAGCGCGCCCGCCAGCGCCGGGCCGGCCAGCGTGGTTTCCAGCCGGGTGCCGATGCGCGAGAGCATGAGCCGGCGCATCATGTCCAGCGCCACCATGGCCAGGATCGCGCCGAGCGCCACCACGGTCAGCATGATGAGCGTGTCGGTGTTGCGGCTAGTGAGCACGCGGTCCGAAAGCTGGAACAGATAGATCGGGATGGTGAGCATCAGCAGATTGACGACCACCGAGAACGCGCCGACGCTGATGAAGCCCCGCCGACAGATATTGAGTCCCTTCTTCAGCGCCTTGAGGTTATCGGCCCCCGTGCGCGCTTCCGGCGTCAGCCGGGCCGTCTTGCCCGCTGGCTTCAGGCGAGCGGTCACTGCGGGGCTGGCGTGATCGGCGCGGGTTTCTGTGCGGCGCATGTTGTTGTCCTTCTCGAAACGGGCTCAGACGATCGCATCGCCGAACAGCCCGTGGGGCAGGGCCTCGTCATCGGCGACGAAGCCGGTCTCCGCAGTTTGCGGATCGGCCATTCCGGCGTCGGAGATTTGGGCGATCTGATCGTTGTCGTTCATGTAATTGGCCTGATAGATCAGGTTGTATTCGTAGTAATTTCCCGGCACCGCATGATCCGGCGCGTGGTTGTGGTCAACCAGAAGCGCGGTGTTGCTCTGGCTATTGCCGCCGGTGTCCGCCGTCTGTGCGCCACTGCCCGCGCCGACTATGTGCTGGCTGACGATATCGCTGTCGTTCATGAAGTTGATCTGGCCGGTGATGTTGTATTCCACCGTGTCGTTCGGGCCGATATGCACGCCTTCTGGCACCGGCGCGGCGCCGCCTGTGAGCGACCAGATCGCCGCTTCGTTGGACTGCGTATTGCCGCCGCTCACGATGCTCTGAAAACTGCTCAGGTCGCCGCCGGACACCAGGTTGAACGCCGCGTCGCCGTCGTCGAGCGCGTTCAGGCTGTAGATCGCGTTGGTCTCGTAATAGCTGCCCGCGAGCCAGCCGAAATCGCCATAGTCGCCTGTATCCATGATGGTGGCGGCGTTGCTTTGGGCGTTGCCGCCCGTGGAGGCCCACTGGCCGAAGCCGAGGCCAAACAGGCTTGCGTCGCTCGCGCCGGTGATCTGCTGGACGAGGAAATCACTGTCCAGCAGCACGTTGAGCTGGAAGATCACGTTGAACTCGAAGATGTCGGCGATGTCCTCGACGACCTGTCCGAGCGCCTCCAGCGCGCCGGAAAAGCTCATCCCGCCGCCGGGCGCGGCCGCGCCGGCGGCATCGGCCGGGAGCATGGAAGCGCCGCCACCCTGCGGATAGGCCGAGTTTGTCGAACCGCCAGAATCGTAAAGCTGCTCGCGCGGCGCGTCGCCGGCATCGGCCATCGACGGCGGCTGATATGCCTCAAGCGCAACCGGGGCGCCAGCTGGCGGCGCGGCGGAGGGCTGATCGTCCTGCGGCGTTTCGGGTTGCGCGTCCGGCGTGCGGCTTTCAATGGGCAGGAACTCAGGCGGGGCCGCGTAAGCCGCGCCGGGTTCCAGAAACTTGACCGTCAACGGCGCGTGCGGGACCTCGAACTGCCAGCCCACAAGTTGCCAGCCCAACAGGCTGCGCCCCAGGTGGTCCACTGCCAGCGCCGAAAATCCGTCCGCACTCATTGTCCGCTCCTGCTTCAATCAAGAGGTGCGCGCCCCAATCATTGGGGCGCGCACACCCCGCCTGCTAACTTAGCCGTCCCAGATTTCGGAGAAGTTGGACTGGCTGTTGCCGCCGCTGGTGATGTCCTGGTCGAAATGACCCAGGTTCAGCTTGCCGAACTGGCCGGTCTCCACGCCGTTGACGTTTTCGTCGGCGTCGGCCATCAGGCTCGCCTGGCTGACGTGAAACGCGTCGTTGTCGCTGTAGCCGAAGCCGCCCACGCCGTAATCGCCGAACAGAGAGGTGTTGGCCTGCTCATTCTCGCCGCTGTCGATGTCCTGATCGACGCCGGTCATGTTGGCGAAGCCGAGCTGAGCGCCCTCGAAGATGTTGGCGTTCTGGTCGGTGTCGATCATGAAGTTGGACTGATCGACCTTGACGGTGTCGTTGCCGTCAGCGCCGAAGCCGAACTTGTTCTTCCAGCCGCCGCCCGCGGCATCGTGATCGTCGATGAGCGAGTAGTTGGACTGCTCGTTCTCGCCGCTGTCGATGTCCTGATCGACGCCGGTCACGTTGAACACGCCGGCCTGGAACAGCGACGCGTCGTTGATGTTGTAGTCGCTGTCATCCATCAGGTTGCTCTGGCCGACCTTGAAGAAATCGTTGTCGTCAGCGCCAAAGCCGTATCCCGCCGGGCCGTCGAAAATCTGCGAGCTGTTGGACTGCTCATTTTCGCCGCTGTCGATGTCCTGATCGACCGGAGTCATGTTGAAGAGGCCGTCCTGGAACAGCGATCCGCTATTCAGGTTCTGGTCGGAATCGACCAGCTCGTTTTCCTGGCCAACCTTGTAGGTGTCGTTATCGTCGAAACTCGGGAAATGAGGACGAGACATTCGTGAACTCCTATTGCTGATGCCTGATCTGCAACGCCTGTTTTGATTTCAGACCGCGCTGCATTGCTTCGCGTTTTTCGTTTTTGCCAACACCCGCCTTGGGACCATCCGGCCTGCTTGGTTGCAGAGGTAGCCGAAGGAAAAGTGTTAAGCGACGATGAACGTATACAGATTTTTAACGCGCATAGCAATAGGCGAATACTACTATATGGTAAACGATAATTGCATTTTACATAAGTTTGTCTGCTTTTCGTGAGAAATTTTGACTTAGCTTAATTTGAAATTTTCCGAAAACTGTCGAGGTGGCTCAATCACGCAAGCAGGAGATCTCGCAGGATGCGCGCAGAGATCGCGCTGACGCTTGCGCCGCTTCACGGCCAGACGGTCGGGGAATAGTGTAAACGCAACGGCGGCTGCCGCAGCCGCAACACGGCGCGCACGCCCGTGCGGACGATTTTCGACAAGCCCGGCGTCAAGAAGCAGAACGGACTGCTACGCCTGTTCTCGCGCTCTCTGGTGCTGAACATGGACCAGCGCGGCCAGTGCAGCGAGAAAGACGCTTGATCCACGCTTGCAGCACGCTCGCATTCAAGTGCCCGTGTCGGAAACTGCGCGAGAAACAATAGCTTGCGCGTGCATCCTTGACGCATTCGTTCGCCCCCGGACGCGCTGCTCGCTGAAGCGGATGAATGCGTTTGTGACCTGGTGCGCTGTGCGATCGGGAACAGCCGTGTCTTTGGGAGCGTGGCAACGCAATCCAGACGTTTCTCGCGTCTCCGCCGCATTGCTTCGGCCCCGCCAGCATCCCGATGGGATGTAGGCGGAGCTTCGCAATGAGGAATGCAGAGTTGCGAAAGTCAGGTTGAAAAGCGCGCCAGCGCCACCGTCACGCGGAAGCCGCACGCAGCGCGTCGATCACTTCGCCCATCGCCGCCTGGACGAGCTGGCTGTCGTCGCCTTCGCCCATCACGCGGATCACCGGCTCGGTGCCCGAGCGGCGGATCAGCAGCCGCCCCGCATTGCCCAGCCGCTGCTCGCTTCGCGCGATCGCCGCGCGCACGGTCTCGTTTTCCAGCGGCTGGCCGTTCTCGTAACGCACGTTTTCAAGGAACTGCGGCACGCGGTCGTAGCGGTGGCAGACCTCACTGACGGACGCGCCCTTGTCGACCACCACGGAGAGCACCTGCAGCGCCGTGACCAGCCCGTCGCCGGTGGTTGTGTAGTCCGACAGGATGATGTGCCCGGACTGCTCGCCGCCGAGATTGAAGCCGCGGGCGCGCATCCGCTCAACCACATGGCGGTCGCCGACGGGCGTGCGCTCCAGCCCGATCCCCAGCCCGTTCAGATAACGCTCCAGCCCGAGATTGGACATCACTGTCGCCGCGATCCCGTCGCCGCGCAGCCGCCCCGATCTGGTCCAGTCCTCGGCAATCAGGGCGAGGATCTGGTCGCCGTCGATCAGTTCGCCATTCTCGTCCGCGATCAGGACCCGGTCAGCGTCGCCGTCCAGCGCGATGCCGATATCCGCGCCGCGCTTGCGCACCGCCGTGCATACCGCCTCCGGGTTGGTGGAGCCACAATGCTCGTTGATGTTGAAGCCGTCAGGTTGCACGCCGATCGGGATCACCTCCGCGCCCAGCTCCCACAGCGCCAGCGGGGCCACCTTGTAGGCCGCGCCGTTGGCCGCGTCGATCACCACCTTCTTGCCGGTCAGGCTCACGGTGCGGTCCAGCGTGCGCTTGGCGTATTCGATGTAGCGGTCATGCACCCCGTCGATGCGCCGGGCCCGGCCCATGCGTTCCGGTGTGGCCAGCAGCTCGACCCCGCCATTGTCGATCAGCGCCTCAATCTGCGCTTCCTTATCGTCGCAAAGCTTGTAGCTGTCCGGGCCGAACAGCTTGATGCCGTTGTCGTAATAGGGATTGTGCGAGGCCGAGATCATCACGCCGAGATCGGCGCGCAGGGACCGTGTCAGCATGGCGACAGCCGGCGTCGGGATCGGGCCGAGCAGGAACACGTCCATGCCGACCGAGGTGAACCCTGCCGTGAGCGCCGACTCGATCATGTAGCCGGACAGCCGCGTATCCTTGCCGATCACCACGCGGTGACGCCGCTCGCCATTGGTGAACAGGTGGCCCGCGGCCATGCCGACCTTCAGCGCGGTGTCGGCTGTCATCGGGCCGTCATTGGCCTTTCCCCGGATGCCGTCGGTGCCGAAATACGTTCCCATGAGCCTGCCTCGCCCCAGAATGGTCGCCGTTGGCGCGCCCGCGCCGTTAACCCAATCTATAACAATGAATCCGGCGATTCCGCGCAGAGGCGGACACGTTTCGTTTCAGATCGTTACGCCAGTCTTGAATCTATGAGTTTCCTGGATTTTTCGCCCTGATTGGCCAACTTTGCGAGATAGCGCGCTAAAGTTGGCCACATTCATTCGCCTTCCGTTATGTGCCGCAGCAAGCTTGGCTTATTGTGAGCCGGCGCCAGAGGAGACACGGGGGCTTGATTTCATCGCCACTTCTTTCTGCCCTCGCCGCACCTTGTCGGGGATAAAGTTGCCAAGCCGAGTGCGTTCCCTTTATGTTCTTAACGAACAATGTCAATGTGTCCACGAACTGGAGACAGTCCATGAAGAGATCCCCTCGCCTTGCAAAAACAGGTTGCAGGCCCGCCTTCGACACGGCTGAGGCTTCCAGACTTCTCGGGAATGGCGAGCTGCGCTCCGAAACGGCGCAACTTCGACGGGCGGGTTTGCAAACTTTCACGCGCCTCGACGCTCCTGCCGATGCGTCTCCGCATTTCACATTTATCGATCTCTTTGCAGGTATCGGAGGCCTCCGAAAGGGTTTTGAAGCCGTTGGCGGAAAATGTGTGTTCACGTCTGAATGGGATCGCTTTTGTCGCGAAACTTACCTTGCCAATTTTGATTGCGATCACGCCTTTGTGGGGGACATCAGGGGTGTAGTGCCGCAAAGCGTGCCAGAGCACGACGTGCTTCTCGCAGGATTTCCTTGCCAGCCTTTCTCGATAGCAGGGGTTTCAAAATTCAATTCCCTGAAGCGGCCTCATGGTTTCATGTGCGAGGCACAAGGTACCTTGTTTTTCGAGGTGGCGAAGATAATACATCATCATCGACCTAAAGCATTTCTGTTAGAGAATGTAAAAAACCTTCAAAGCCATGATCGGGGACGAACCTTTGAGGTGATATACAACGCGTTATCGAAGGATTTGGGATACAATGTTCAGACCCGCATAATTGATGCCCGTTCTTTCGTGCCGCAGCATCGCGAACGTATTTTTATCGTGGGTTTCCGTGAAGGGAACGACTTTGATATTGACGCTTTGCAGTTGCCCGATCCGGACGTTGGGCCTCGCATGAAGTCGATCCTTCATCGGGAAGACGGTTCAGAAACTCCCGATCGTCGTTACACCGAGGGGCCAAGAGGCAGAGTGCTTCCGAAATATACACTCTCCGATCACCTGTGGGGATACTTACAAGAATACGCCTTGAAACATCGCGCGAAAGGAAATGGTTTCGGTTTCGGCCTCGTTGGGCCGAACGACGTAGCTCGAACGCTTTCCGCCCGATATTTCAAGGATGGTTCTGAAATACTCGTGAGGCAGCGTGGAAGACGTAACCCGCGCAGACTTACGCCGCGGGAGTGTGCTCGCCTGATGGGGTTCGACAAACCTGGTGCGACTGAGTTCCAGATTCCCGTTTCCGACACTCAGGCGTACAAACAGTTCGGGAACGCCGTAGTCGTGCCAGTGGTCGAGGCTGTCGCGCGGCACATGGCCCCATTTATTCGCGAAACGGATTTCGAGACTGTTGCGTCGGAGAAAGACGTTGCCTGATATCGTCGATCCGGACACACGAAGCCGGATGATGTCGGGGATAAAGGGCAAGAATACGAAACCGGAACTCATCATCCGCCAAGGCCTTCACCGCCTCGGCTTTCGCTTCCGTCTCAACAATCCGAAGCTACCCGGAAAGCCGGACCTGTCTTTTCGGAAATATAGGGCGGTCGTCTTTGTGCATGGCTGCTTCTGGCACGGGCATGATTGTCAGCTGTTCAAGGCGCCTGACACCCGCCGAGAGTTCTGGGAGCAAAAGATCACCCGGAACCGCGACCGGGATGGCGAGGTCGAAGCGCTTCTCAAGAAGCAGGGGTGGCGGATCGCGATAGTCTGGGAATGTGCCCTCAAAGGCAAGGGCAAGCTTCTGCTTGACGACGTTCTGGATCGGCTTTCTGATTGGCTCGTCAGTCCATCACCGAGATTGGAGATCAGGGGAAAAGGCCGATGCCCATAGCAGACTTGAGCGATTGGATGAACCAGTTCTCGGGTCAGAACTTTGTTTGGTACAGCAAGAGGCTTGCTGCAAACGACACAGTAGAAACGGGCGCCCATCAGGCCGGGCCTTATATTTCTCGCGACTTCTTGTTCGAGATTTTCCCATCTCTCAACAGGCCGCACAATGAGAACCCGGACCTTTGGTTTCCAATCAACATCCACTCCCATAACGATGGCCGGAATGTGCGAGCAGTCTGGTATAACAACGAGTTGCGCGGTGGAACGCGCAACGAAGCGCGACTGACCAATTTTGGCGGGCGATCATCAGCGCTGCTGGATCCTGACAACACCGGGGCACTGACCGTCTTTGCCTTTGAGAAGCGGGCCGGAGATGATGCTCGTGCGTGCCACATCTGGGGCTGCCGAGAACCTGCCGAAGAAGAATTCGTTGAAGAGCGGATTGGCCCCGTAGAACCGGGCCGCTGGGTGGTCTGGTCGGCGCAACATGGCATTGCGCCAGAACTCATCGCCGCAGAGAGCCGAGCCCGGGCCAGTTGCGAGCTTGATGAAAACGAGATACCGCCAAGTTGGCTGGAAAGATTTCCGACTGGGGCCGAGATTATACAAAAGGCAGTCGAATTGCGACCCGACCTCAATCTCGATCCCGACAGGCGCATTTTAAGGCGACGGGACTGCGAGTACCAAGTCTTTCTGAGTGTGGAAAAAGCCGCGGAACTGCCCGCAATACGAAGAGGCTTTGAGAGCGTCGATGAATTTGTGTCTCGCGCGCAAGCGATACTTCAGCGCCGAAAGGCACGTTCAGGGCGTTCGCTTGAGCTGCACGCACGCCAAATCTTCATCGAAGAAGGTTTGCGCGAAAGCGAACAATTCGTATACGGAGCCGAATCTGAGCCCGGACGCAAACCCGATTTCCTGTTCCCGTCTCTAGAGAAGTATCGTGATTTGGCTTATCCAATGGAACGATTGCGAATGCTTGCGGTCAAGACTACATGCAAGGATCGCTGGCGGCAGGTCCTGAATGAGGCCGCACGCATTGAAACCAAACACCTCCTGACTTTACAGGAAGGGGTTTCGGTGGGCCAGTTTCGGGAAATGACGGAGAGCGGGATCCGCTTGGTTGTCCCTCACGGACTCCTAGAAAAGTATCCCGCCGAAGTCCGCCTTGAGTTGACTACGTTCGGAGAGTTTATCCGCGAAGCACGAAACCTGAATCCGGTCTGAGATAAGGGATTTGTTGGATAGTTCAGGCATTGAGCGCATCGACCGGCGCGGCCTGCATGGCAGACAGCCACACGCGT
>CAZINX010000010.1:0-60360 GCA_964540795.1 uncultured Hyphomicrobiaceae bacterium
CCTAACTTGCCGGCCCCGATGAGGCCGGCCCGGATCGGTTGTCCGGCCTGCGCGCGTCTTTCGCGTTACCGGCATTGAGCCTGCGGTCTGCCCGGGGTAACGTGGCGGCGCAGTCGGGACGGGGCGGGCATGACGGCGGAACGGAGCAAGCAGCGCGGAAACAGGACGCCTTGGCGTGCGGCTGTGTTGTGGGCTGTGATTGTCACGGCGGCGCTGATGCTGGCGGGCCAGGCGCGGCTGTTGCCGAGCGCGCCGGACCAGTGGACCTATGACTGGCGCACCTATTTCCTTTCCGATCAGCCCGCCCAGCCGCGCGACGACATCGCTGTCGTCCTGATCGGCGAGGACACGCTTGCGAAGTATCCGACGATCTCCCCGCTCGACCGGAGGCTGCTCGCCGGGCTGGTCCGCGCGCTGGATGAGGCCGGAGCGCGGGTGATCGGGCTGGACATCATTTTCGAGCGCGAGACCGATCCGGCGCAAACGGCTGCGCTGCTCTCCGCGATCCGGCAGGCGCGCGCGGAAGTGGTGCTCGGCGCGATCGACGGCAGCGTGCCGGGCGTTCGCCCCGAACAGCGTGCCTATCAGCAGCGGTTTCTGCGGCGGTCGGGCGCTCCCGTGGGCCACATCCTCATCCAGCGCGAGCCGACGGGCCTCAGCATCAGCGACGGCGTCGTGCGCTATCTGCCCGGCCCGCTGCCGGACATACCGAGCCTTGCCGAGCGGATCGCCCGCGCGACAGGCTGGAGCGGTGAGCCGCCGCAAGGCTTTATCGCATGGCAGCGCGCGCCAGCGCAGGCCGGCGCGAGCCTGGTCCCGACCTTCACGATCCCGCCGCACGCGCCCGGCAGCACCGCCGCGGAAATCCTGCCCGAAAGCTGGCGCGCCGCCTTCGAGGATCGCATCGTCCTCATCGGCGGCGACCTGTTCGACCGCGACCAGCACTTCACGCCGTTCTCGGTGGCCGACGGCGCGAAAATGCCCGGCGTGTTCATCCACGCGCAGATGATCGCCCAGTGGCTCGATGGCCGCGCGCTTCAGGAAACGCCCTTGGCGAGCGAAGCGGCGGCGGTGTTCCTGCTGGTGCTGCTGGGCTTCTGGCTGTCCTGGCGCTGGCGGATCAAGCGCTTCGACGTGCTGATCTCGCTAATCGGCGTCGGGGCGCTTATTGTCATCGGCGCGATACTGTTTGCGCTTTATGATCTGGTGATTCCCTCGGCGAGCCTGTTTTCCGGCTGGCTGGCGGGTGTCTGGGGCGGGCATTACAGCCCGTGGGCGCTGCGCAAGCTTGGCGCGGCGCAGAGGGAAGTCGAGGCAAACAAATGACAATGATGCGAATGGCCCTGGCCGTGCTGGCGGCTGTCGCCGTGCTGAACGCCGCGCCGGCGATGGCCGATTATGAAGTGATGGAGTCCACCGTTGCCGCCCTGCCCCGCGGCGCGAGCGTGGCGGAGGATGCGACGATCGCGATCCCGGAGGATGGACGGGTCAAGCTGCTGCGCACCGGCAAAGGCACCACCCACGAGCTGGAAGGACCTTACGAGGGCACGGTCGGTGACTACGAGGCGAGCGCGGAGTGCCCCTGGTACAAGAAAATCACCGTTGGCTGTAACGGGGAATCCGCGCCCATCGGCATTCGCAGCACGCCGGACCCCGACCGCTGAGGGGTAGTTCCGTTCATCGCTGCGAGGTCGGCCAAGGCTGAAGTAAATCAGCAAGTTGGCGCATAAGTCTGGATGTCTTCACTTCGTTCGCAATGACCGGGCCGTAGCGCGCTCTACAGGTCGAAACGGCCCTGGGCGCGCTTGTCCTGCTCGCGAGCGGCCTTCTTGAAGGCGTCATCGCGGCGCAGCGGAAGCTGAACGGCGCGGTCGCGCAGTCGTAACGCCTCCTCGATGGTGACGATCTGGATGCGCGGGACAGGCGCGAAGCCCTCCATGTGATATTGTCCGGCGCTAGCGGCTTCCGCGATCATGGTTTTCTTCGGCTCGTTGAGCGTGAGGAACACGCCGATCTCGGCCTGCTCGCGCTCGATTACACCGCGCAGATCGCGGATCATCTGGACGCTGATATTGTCGCCCGCCTTGACGCTGACGATGGCGCGGGCGGTCTTGGCAAAATAGATGTTGCCGTCGATGCCGCGATCCGCGCCCTTCTTGCTCAGGTTGCCCGGCTGGGCGGCGATCAGCGACAGCGCCCATTTCTCGAACTCGAAGTAATAGTTGCCGTCCTCGCGGCCGCGCCGGGCAAGGTCGCGCGCGCCCTCGATGTCCTGCGGCACGCCGTGGGTGGTGAACTCGACATTCTCGAAGGCGTCGCGCAGGCGCTTTTCGATCAGGCCGATGGCAAGATGGGTCACGTCGATGCCGATCCACTGGCGGCCGAGTTTTTCGGCGGCGTGGACGGTGGTGCCGCAGCCGCAGAACGGGTCGAGCACCACGTCGCCGGGGTTGGAGGACGCGGCGACGATGCGTTCCAGCAGCGCGACGGGTTTTTGCGTCGGATAGCCCAGTTTTTCTGCATGAGAAGCATGAAGCGGCTTAATATCTGTCCAATCGTTTTGAAGGCCAACACCCTTCATTTCGTCCAGATAGCGTTTGTACTGGGGTACGCGCCCCGGTTTTGTTTGGACAATGCGCCCTTCTTCATAGAGCTCTTTCATTCGCGCTTCCGAGTAACGCCAATAACGTTTCACCCCTAGAAATTCATAATGTGGATTGCGTTTCTTGGGATCTGCGCCTCCGGGCGCTGTAATATCGCCTAGTCTATATCTCCTTCCGGTTTCATCCTCAATGTGCCTATAGAATTTCTTAACATATTCATCGTCATATTCTGTATAAAGCCAATTCCACGTCCATTCTGAAGTTTTTGTGTAGAAAAATATTATGTCCCTCACGTTTCCGTACTGTGAACGTCCTTGCGCCGCGTCGTTGTGCGCGCTCTGACGCCGCCAACTAATCTCTGTGCGAAAATTCCGCGCCCCGAACACCGCGTCCAGCAAAATCTTGAGATAGTGGCTCGCCGTGGGGTCGCAGTGGAGATAAAGACTGCCCGTCGGCTTCAATACGCGGTGCAGCTCGATCATGCGCACCGCCATCATGGCCAGATAGGCCATCATGTCGTTCTCGCCGAGGAACGAGCGCATTGCGGTGAGCATCTGCGCGGCGTTGCCGTTGCCGGAGCGGCGCACCTCGTCATAGGCCTGCTCGGCGGAGTCGGTCCAGTGCCAGGTGTCGTTGAACGCCTCGATCTGCGCGGCGCTCTGCGAGCCGTCTGGCGCGGCGAAAAGCTGATTGTAAGTCGCGTTGGAGTTGAAGGGCGGGTCGAGATAGATCAGATCGACGCTTTCTGGAGCGATCTCGTCGCGCAGCACCTTGAGGTTGTCGCCGTAGAACAGATGATTGCCCATCGCGCCGCGCCTCCCGTCAGACTTGCCGGTTCACGCGACCCGGTTTAGCGTGTTCCCCTATTGTTCCGCAAGAGGGAAAAGCCGCCGCGCGGGAGTCATCCCACGGTGGGCGAAGCCATCGCAAGCGGGTAAAGCCGGCGCAGCGATCCAGCGCAAGACTCCCGCCGGGTTGCATGGGCCGGCCGCTCGGCCTTGGCTGGATCGCTTCGCTTGCAGCGGCTGCCGATCTGCCCGAAACCCCGCGTTATTCGAGGTCCCGGCAGTACCGCTCGATCTCATTGCCCGCCGTCTCGCGGCGCGGCCGCAGGATGTCCATCGGCGCCTCCTTCGCCACGCGGATGATGCACCGCTGCAAATCCACATCGCGCAGCGTCGCGATGATCTGGTCCAGCCCCAGCCCGATAAACCGCCAGATCGCGAACTCGCGCGGCCGGCTCTCCGCCAGCCGTCCGCTGATGTAGCGCGACAGGTCGCGCAGCCGGTCCTCGGTCAGCGGATGGGTGGCGCGCTGATACAGATAGTCCTGCCAGTCGCCGGGCGTGTCGAACTCGCCACGGGTGGGGAGGCTGTAGAACTGCGCCTGAAAGAACATCACCGCGCCGAGCGGCGGCGTGCCGGTGCGCGCAAGCACGTCCAGCGCGAAGCGGTCGGACTGGGTCTCGTCCCGCCGGGCCTGTTCACGCGTAACGTCATCATAGCCCTTATGCTCGAACAGGATATGCCCGAGTTCGTGCAGCAGGATGAAGGCCAGCGCCTCATTGCGGAACGACAGCGACAGGCGGTCGACAGGCGATTGCTGCCAGGCGTCCTCGGGGATGCCCAGCGCCTCCAGCAGCGGCGGATATTCGCCGCCGGGAAAGTCCTGCTTGTCGCGGTGCTGGAGCATGGCGAAGTACAGATCGACCGTGCTCAGGCTGTAGCCGTTGGCATAGAGCCAGGCATAGGCGGTCGCCAGATCCTCCAGCACCTTCAGCGAGAGCATGGGCATGACGACAACCGCGCGATCGCCCTGGCTGGCGGCATAAAAATTCAGGAAATAATCGCCCTTGCGCGGCTCGGGGAAGAACAGCACAACATTCTTGAGCCGTTCGCGCTCGGTATCGGTCAGCGATGGCTCGATCACCTCGAGAAGCTGGCGGACGCGCTCGCCGAGCCGCTCGCCGTCCTGCTTTAGCTCGGCCGGCGGATAAGCGCCCGTGAGATCGCGCGCGACGGCGGATGGCTGAAAGACAATCGTGGCAAGCGCCGCCACAAGAATGCAAAGGCGTGTCATCGCGACCCCTCCCGAAAACCCATCGCTTTCGTGCCCCCGATCTCGGGCCGAAAAAAGGCGGTCACGTCAGCGCGCGATCAGGACGCTTCGGCGCGGGCGGGCCGGCTCTCATGGTCATCGGCATCCCGATGGATGATGATCGTCGAGCCGTCCCCGTGGAGCACAGGGTTGGCCGCTTCCACGGCGAGGCTGCTACGCGGATTGAAGGCCTCGATTGTCAGCTTGCCGCTGGCCCTCACCGACGCTGTTGTCCTCCCGGTCCTGCATCGCGGCCATCGCCGTCTCCGGCGCAGACGCCGCGCGCCAGGCCGTGCGCGTTCGCGTCACGATGCGGGTCACCGAAAACACGCGAAACCGCGGCGTTCACCTTGTGAGAGGGCCGAATTCCGGGGGCGGAGAATACCCGTGCCGCCGGTCCAGCGCCCGCTGACGCCGAGAGAAACGATTCACCACGAGCGATAATTCAGCCGCTGCGTCGCGCAACAGTTGCGCAGCGAACGGCGTTTCGCAGTCAGGCTCGCGGTCCCTTTTGCGAGGCTGCTTGCCCCGGAAATCAGCAAAGGAGTTCTCAAGATGTGGAAGGAAATCGCTGCCGCCACGGCGCTTTCGACAGCGCTTGCGATCACGCCGGCGATTGCCCAGCAGACCCAGGACGGTCAGATGGGCGCCGGGCAGAACGCCCAGCAGGATCGGGCGCAGTATCAGGGGTGGCCGGTCTTCAGCTCGGACGGCGAGAAGATCGGCGAGGTCGTCGAGGTCATGCCGGGCGAAAACGGTCAGGAGCGGAAACTGATCGTGCAGTCCGACGGCTTTCTTGGCATCGGCGCAAAGCGAATGGAGGTGCAGGGCGACCAGTATCAGGCCGCTCAGAACAGGATCGAACTCCAGATGACGTCGGAAGAAGCTCAGGATCTGCCTGAAGCCGCCTCCTGATCTGCGCCATCTGACAACCCCGCCTCCAGGCTGCTCCGTGCGGTCTGGAGGCCAGACCTATCGACAGGATGCCCTCCCGCCAGGCTGTCAGGACCGCAAGTCAGGGGGCTGTTTGTCATCGGTCTCGGCGTCGCCCGTGAAGCGCCGTGGCCGCAGGCTCACCGGACAGGCACAGTGATCTCCACGCGCCCGCGCACGTTCGGCGCATCATCGGCCTCGCCGCTTTCGATTTCGGTCGTCGCCCGGATGCGGTATTCATCGGGCATGGCGATGGTCACGCCGCCGCCCACGCTGCCCTCGAACGCCAGCGCATCCAGCTCGGACAAGCTGTCCGCCGCGCCGATTTCGGCCTTGTTGCTATAGCGCAGGAACGGCTCGATGACCGGGCCATCCTCGATGCGGAAGGTGCGCCGCATCTCCGGCCCCAGGGTGAGGGTGTTGGTCGTCACGCCCTCGCCCCACCCTTTCGGAACCTCTCTCGCATGAACGAAGGCCGCCGAGGACGACACCCGCCAGCCCGCCAGGTCAAAATCGCCCCCAAGGCGCGCCTTGGCGAGCCGGCGTTCCGTCTCGATACGCGCTGCCGCGCCATCTGCATCCACGGCGTCCGCGCCTTCGCCCCACGCCAGCCGCGCGTCGAACTGCAAGTTGTCGTGGAGCCGCGTCGCCATATAAGGCCCGACCATGAAGGCCCGGCCGGCCGCGGTTGCGGCGGCGCTTGCCTGTTCCAGGTCCTCGAACTCCACCGACGCGCCGACCAGCACATCCTCGCTCATGGTGTAATCCGCGCCGAAGTGGCTGATCAGCCCCTCGCGGGAGCTGCCGGGGACAAGCCCCTCGAACTTCATGCTGCTCCAAACGTCGATGGCCTTGCTGCGCGCGGTTGCCGGCTTGGGCAATTCCATACCCTCAGGCACGTCGTCCTCGACCTTTGCGATCTTCTCCGCGTCCTGGCGGGCGTAATAAGCCCCGAATTTGCTCAGGCTGGTTCGCATCTCGACCGACTGGCCCGCCGGCGCCGCGAACAGCGGGAAATCGCCATTGGACGCGGACCAGGCCTGCCCGCTGAGACGCCCGGAAAGTTGCCCGTCTTCAGGCTCCAGAGTGATGGCGCGGGTCTTCCGCGCCTGCAGGAAACTTTCATGCATTTTCCGCCAGTCGGCGCAGGTCGTCACCACGGTGTCCACGCTTTCGCAGCCGCTCTGCGCATGGAGGGCGGGCGCGCTGATGGACAGATGCAGAAACGCCAAGGCCCCAACGACCTTGGCGACCGCGGAAGATCGTAACCAGACAACGCTCATCGATACTGCTTCCTGAACCAGTGCTGCTGGCCAGGAGGCATGACGTGAGAGTGTGGATTTTGTGCGGCGCAATTCGAGCGTGCAGCCGCGACCTGATCGGGGCGCAGCCTTGAGAAGCCGGGCCGCAGCGTCACACGACGCAGAACGCGCCAATGACGCCCGCCGACGTCAAGCGCCCCAGCGCAGCGCCGCCGTATGGACCGGCGCATCCCACATCGTCTTCATCTCATCGTCGAGCTTGGTCAGCGTTATCGAACAGCCAGCCATCTCCAGCGACGTGCAGTAGTTGCCCACGAGGCTGCGGGCGACAGTCAGCCCGCGCTTCTCGCACTGGCGCAGCGCGGCGTCATACATGCCGTAGAGTTCAAGCAGCGGCGAGCCGCCCATGCCGTTCACCAGCAGCAAAACCTCTTGGCCCGCGTTCGGCTTGATGTCCTCGCAAACCGCGCCGATGACCTCCTCGGCGATCTGATCAGCGCGCATCATCGGCACGCGCCGGCGGCCCGGCTCGCCGTGGATGCCGATACCAATCTCCATCTCGTTCTCGCCGAGTTCGAAGGTCGGCTTGCCCGCTGACGGAACCGTGCAGCTTGTCAGCGCCACGCCCATCGTCCCCGAAGCCGCGTTGATCCGGTCGCCCAGCGCTTTGCAGCCGGCCAGGTCCGCGCCGCGCTCTGCCGCCGCGCCGACCATCTTCTCGACCACGACCGTCGCGGCCACGCCCCGCCGGCCCTGGCTGTGCAGCGAGCTTTCGACGGCGACATCGTCATTCGTCAACACGGTCGCGGTCGGCCCATCGCTCATCTCGCCGGCCATCTCGAAGTTCATCACATCGCCCGAGTAGTTCTTGACGATGAACAGAATGCCCGCGCCGCCGTTGACCGCCTGCGCTGCCGCGAGCATCTGGTCGGGCGTCGGCGAGGTGAAAATCTGGCCTGGACAGGCCGCATCGAGCATCCCCTTGCCGACGAACCCGGCATGCAGCGGCTCATGCCCGGAACCGCCGCCGGAAACCAGCGCGACCTTGCCCTGCGCCGGGCCGCCTTTCCGCATCACGTACATCGGTTCGAGATTGACCGAGACAATGTCGCTATGCGCCGCGCCGAAGCCGCGCAGGCTCTCGCTCAGCAGGTTGTCGACCTCGTTCATCAGCTTCTTCATGGCGCTCCTCCCTGTCAGCTTGGCTTGTATCCGGGCCGTGTCGTCGTCTCACGGCTTCTTTTCGGCTTCCTTCACGAGCGTGACCACACGCTCCGCGAAATCCTTGATGAGGTGCTCAACCTGCTGGCGCAGCGCCGGGTCCTCGAATCTGGGCAACGGGATGCGCACGACATCCTTTTCCAGCAGAGCCAGATCCTCGATCGCGCCGTACTGGCCCGGATGCGCGCGGGCGTAGACTTCCAGAAAGGCGCGCTGCTCCTGCGCGTTGAGGCGGCACACCTTGAAAAGCGCCGGGATGTGCTGCGCGGGCAGCGGCACGCGGTAATTCGGATTCGCGATCTGCGAGATGAAGCTCTTGTGCGTGCCGAAGGCTTCGGCGAGCTTCTGCCGCGTGCCGGAGGGCCGCCGGTCGATATATTCGCGCAACAGCGCCTTGTATTCAGCGATCGCGTCGTTCGTGTCTGACGAGCCGTCTGCCATTCTCAATCCGTTGGGTTCTTGCCGGCATGGCGGCTGATCGCCAGCTTCACCGGGCCGATCTGCGCGGGCGCACAGCTTAACGCGCGCAGGCCCGTATCAAGAAGCGTACCGATAAGTTTTGGCGTTGATGCCATGTCGCCGCACAGACTTACCTCAACGCCGCGCGACTCTGCCGCCGCGACCGTCCGGCCGATCAGCTCGACGACCGCCGGGTTCAGTCCGTCCGCGAGGCCGGCCAGCGCCCCGCTGTCGCGCGCGCTTGCAGTCACGTACTGGATCAGATCGTTGGAGCCGATGGAGTAGAAGTCGGCATCGAACGCTTCGGCCGTCAGCGCGGCGGCGGGCACCTCGATCATGATGCCCATGCGCGGCAGCGCGCAGGCGGCTCCAGCGCGGCGCAAGTCCGCAACCGCCTCGGCCATCATGTCGCGCGCCTGCGCGAGTTCGTCGGGGATCGTGACCATCGGGAACATGACGTTCACCGGCCCGAGCGCCGCGGCGCGCGCAAGCGCCCGGAGTTGCTTGCGGAAGATGTCCGGCTTCGCCAGCGAGAGCCGCAGGCCGCGCACGCCGAGAAACGGATTGGCCTCGCCGTCGATGGTCACGCCGGGGATGGGCTTGTCGCCGCCGGCGTCCAGCGTGCGGATCGTCACCGGCCGGCCGCCGGCCCAGGCGATCAGGCGGCGGTAAAACGCGAATTGCTCATCCTCGTCGGGCAGCCGTCCGCCGTGAAACAGAAACTCCGTGCGCGTCAGGCCGACGCCGTCGCAATGCTCGGGCGAGAGCGCGTCGAGACGGTCGGGTTCGTCGATATTGACCAGCACCTTCACAGGTTCGCCCGTTGCGGTGACGGCAGGGTGCGCGAGCAGCGCTTCGATCGCGCCGCTCTCCTTGTCGGCCGCGGCGAGCCGGGCGCGGGTGCTGGCGAGCGTGTCGCGGCTGGGCGCGAGCGTGAGCGTACCCGCCTCAGCGTCGAGCACCGCCGTCTCGCCGCTGGTGAGCGCGTCGGGTTGGACTTGCAGCCCTACCAGAAAGTTGACGCCGCGCGCCCGCGCCAGGATCGCCACATGGCTCGACGGGCTGCCGCCGAGGGTCGCCGCGCCGCCGATGCGCGTCCAGTCGAGATCGAGGAAGGCCGATGGCGTCAGCTCGCTGGCGAGGACCACCGCGCCTTCGGGGACCGCCTCTTCGGCCACGCCCCCGCCCTGAAGCACGCGCAGCACGCGGTCGCGCAGATCGGCGAGATCGCCCGCGCGCGCCGCAAGCGTCTCATTGCCGTCTTTCCGGTATTCGGCGATTTCCCCGTCCAGCGTCCGCCGCCACGCCTCATCACAGGGCATGCCGCCGTTGATCGCCTGGTACACCGGCCCGAGCATCTCCTCGTCATCAAGCAGTGCAAGCTGGAACTCAAGGATGTCGCCGGCCAGCGCATCCTGGCGGGCGATCAGCGCCTCCAGTTGCTCGCCAGCCGCGTTCAGTGCCTCTTGCAGCACGCGCGTCTCTTCCTCGGGCGAGGTGAACGCGCGCTGCGCCGCCGCAATTTCCCGCAGGCGATGCAGCGGGCCGATGACCACGCCGCCGGAAACGCCCAGTCCCTGATAGGACCGCTCGCGCCCGGCTTCAGGCTTCGTCATCGAAGTCCCGGTTAACGAGCGCAACCAGCGAATCAATGGCGGTCCTTGCATCATCTCCGGCCGCGCGAATGTGCAGCGGTTCGCCATGCGCGGCCTTGAGCTTCATCACGGCATTCGGCGATTTCGCGTTCGTCCACGTCTCGGCTGTGTCGGCGCGAAGCTGGATCGTCGCCCCGAAGGTTTTGGCCAGCTTGGTCAGCTTGACGGCCGGGCGCGCATGCAGGCCCGTGGGGTCCTGGATCACGGCCTGCCCGACGATCCAGTCTTCCTCGCGCGCGGGTTCATTCATGCCTGAAAGTCCTCCGCCGTGCTGCGGACGGTCTCAAGCGAAGCACCGCTCGCCGCCTCGGTCGCCGCCATGACCGCGCCTTCCACGATCGGCGCGTTGCAGATCTGAACGCGCGCGCCGCGCCCGTCCGGCAGCATTTCGATGGCCATTTCGCTGTTTGTCTCCGCGCCGCCAAGATCGACGAGAACGGCCACGCCGGCTGGCGAATAGACCGCCTCGATCGCGTTGGTGATCGCTTCAATATTCGTGCCGAGCCCGCCGTCCGGGTTGCCGCCGCACCAGGCGACCCGGACCTCTTCGCCCACCATCTGCCGGACCATGTCCGCAGTGCCCTTGGCGACATCCGGGGAGTGGGAAACGATCACGATGGATACCTTGTCGCTCATTTGCCCTCCAGCGCATCGCAGATCGCATGAATGAGCAGCGTGGACGACCGCGCGCCCGGGTCGAGATGCCCGATGGAGCGTTCGCCTAGGAACGCCGCCCGGCCCTTCGTCGCCAGCATGTCCTTCGTCGCCGCCAGTCCTTCATCGGCCGCCGCGCGCGCCGCGTCCATGCCGCCGCCGGCTTCCAGCGCCTGCTGCACGGGCACCAGCACATCGAGCATGGTCTTCGCGCCCGCGTCGGACTTGCCGCGCGCCTTGACCGCATCGACGCCGCCGGCGACCATCGCGCTGAGCGCAGGTTGGTCTACAGCGCCCTCCGGCGCGGCCTTGCCCATGCCGATCAGCAGTGAGCCGTAGAGCGGCCCGGACGCGCCGCCGACCTTCATCACCAGTACCGTTCCGGCCTTTTTCAGCGCCTCTCCGGGCGGCAGCACGGCGATTTCGTCCGCCGCATCCGCGACCGCGCCGAAGCCGCGCGCCATGTTGTGGCCGTGGTCGCCATCGCCGATCGCCTGGTCCAGTGTGGTCAATTCCTCCGCGTGATCGGTGATCGCGGCATGGCAACGGGCGATCACCGCGCGTATCATCTCTTCGCTCATCCCGACGCCTCCGGCCGTCGATAGTTCTTGTTGTTCCGGTTCGGACATTTGCACCTGGACCGCCGCCGCAGGGGTTTCGATGCGCGCGCCTTCAGCGTCGAAGAACAGCATCGCCTCCGGCGACACCGATGCCCTGACCTCGTCGCCCTCGTCGAGGGTCGTCCGTGCCCCAAGCAAGGCATGGACCGAATGGCCGGAGATATCCACAAGCGCGATCGATTCAACCCCAAGATGCTCGACGGTAAGCACCTTCGCTGGCACCCCTGCCCCGTCGAGCGCGACATCCTCCGGGCGCACGCCGATGGCCTCGGTTCCCGCGGGCGCGGCATTGATGCCGAACACCGAGGGCGGCGCAAGATTGATCGGCGGGCTGCCCAGCCGCTGGGCCGCATAGATGTTGGACGGGCGCTGATAGACCTCGCGCGGCGCGGCGATCTGCACAAGATGGCCCTCGTTGAGTACGCCGATCCGGTCGGCAAGCGTCATCGCCTCAAGCTGGTCGTGCGTTACGTAAACGATGGTCGCGCCAAGCTCGCGCTGGATGCGTTTCAGCTCCAGGCGCAAGTCCTCGCGCAACTTGGCGTCGAGCGAAGACAGCGGCTCGTCCATCAGAAACAGGTTGGGTTCGCGCACCAGCGCGCGGCCAATGGAGACGCGCTGCATCTCGCCGCCGGACAGCTGCGTCGCGCGATTGTCGAGCTTGCTGCCGATGCGCAGCATTTCGGCGATCTCGCGCACCCGCTTGTTGATTGTCTCGGGCGGCGTGCGACGGCCCGGCGCGCGCAAGGGAAATGCGAGATTGTCGAACACCGAGTAATGCGGATAGAGCGAATACTGCTGGAACACGAAGGCGACGTCGCGCGCGGCCGGGCCTTTTTTCGTCACCTCCTGGCCGCCGATCACGATGCGCCCCTGATCCGGAAATTCAAGACCCGCGAACAGGCGCAGCGTCGTCGTCTTCCCCGCGCCAGTCGGGCCGAGCAGCACGACAAATTCGCCGTCCTGCACATGCAGGTCCATCGCGGCGACGGCCGTGGTGTCGCCGAACCGCTTGGTCACGCCCTGGAGCGCCGCCTCAGCCATGCGCGCCTCCCGCATAAAGCGCGGTTTTCAGCGCCTGGCCCGTATCGGGGTGGAAGACGATGAGGCGCTCGCCATCAAAGTTCAGCCCGACAACATCGCCGTGGCTGACCCTTACGGTGTTCGGGGCGCGGACCCGCAGGCGGCCGGCCTCGGTGTCAACCGTCACGAGCTGGCGCGCGCCCATGTATTCCACCGCGAATACCCGCCCGCGCAGCGCACCGTCATCGGCGATGCGGATATGCTCTGGCCGCGCCCCGACAATGGCCTCCCGCCGGTCGAGACCCTCCAGCGCCTCGGGCATGTCGATCGTCGCGCCGTTGACCCGGATCTGCCGCGCGCCCGGCGCGACGCTCCCCTCAGCGGGGAGGAAATTCATCGCCGGGCTGCCTATGAAGCTGGCCACGAACTGCGTGGCAGGGCGGTCATAGACTTCCATCGGCGCGCCGATCTGCAGGATTTCGCCCTGGCTCATAATGCAAATGCGGTCGGCCATCGACATGGCTTCGATCTGGTCATGCGTGACATAAACCGTCGTCGCGCCGATCCGGTTGTGCAGCAGGCGCAACTCCTCGCACATCAGGTCGCGGAACTCGGCATCCAGCGCGCCGAGCGGCTCGTCCATAAGGAAGGCCCGCGCCCGGCGGATGATCGCGCGGCCGAGCGCGACGCGCTGACGGTCGCCGGCGGGCAGGTTGCCAACGCCCTTGTCGAGCAGGTGCTCGATCCGCAGCATCCGCGCGACCTCTTCGGTGCGCTCGCGGATTTCGCGCCGCGGCACGCCCTTGACCCGCAGCGGGAAGGAGATGTTCCGGCGCACATTCATATGCGGGTAGAGCGCGTAAAGCTGGAAGACGAAGGCGATGTCGCGGTCCGCGCCGCGCTTGAAGGTCACGTCCTCGCCGTCGATGAGGATTTGACCGTCAGTCGGCATCTCCAGCCCGGCGATCATCCGCAGCGTCGTCGTCTTGCCGCAGCCCGACGGCCCGAGCATGACGAAGAACTCGCCGTCATGGATGGTGAAGCTGGAATCGGCCACCGCGACGAAGTCGTCGAACCGTTTATGCAGATTTTGCACGCGGATCTCTGCCATCGCGCTCACTCCGGGAAATGACTGACGATCACGTAGCCGATCGTCCCGATAAGGATGACGGTGAACGAGTGGCCGAACAGCCAGAGCGAGAAGGGCTGGGTCAGCATGACGACGCCAAGCCCGATGAGCGCCATCATCACCGCCTCCCACGGCCCGCGCCGGAACAAGCGGCGCAGCAGCGTTTGCTTTTCGCTTCGCAGGCTCATCGACGCACCGCTCCGAAGGTAATGCCGGCCAGCAAATGCTTGCGCAGGATGATCGTGAAGATCACCGCCGGCAGCAGGAACAGCGTGGTCCCCGCCGCGACCGCCGGCCAGTCCAGCCCGCCCTCGCCGATGATGAGCGGGATGAAGGGCGGCGCGGTCTGCGCCTGTCCGCTGGTCAGCAGGATCGCGAAGTTGTACTCGTTCCACGAGAAGATCAGGCAGAAGATCGCCGTCGCGGCCAGACCGGCGCGCGCCTGCGGCAGAACGACCTTCCAGAACGCCTGCAGCCGGGTATAGCCGTCCACCATCGCGGCTTCCTCGTACTCCCGCGGGATTTCATCCATGAAGCCCTTGAGCAGCCAGACCGAGAGACTCAGGTTGACCGCGGTGTAGAGCAGGATCATCCCCAGATGCGTGTCGTTCAGCCCCAGCTCGCGGTACATCAGATACACCGGGATCGCGATCGCCACGGGCGGGAACATGCGCGTCGACAGGATAAAGAACATCAGGTCGTCCTTCAGCGGCACCCGGAACCGCGAGAACGCATAGGCCGCCAGCGCGCCGAGGAAGACCGACAGGAACGTCGCGCCGAAGCCGATGATGAGCGAGTTCATGTAGCGGTCGGCGAAGCGCGAGGGGCCGGTGATGACCATGTTCTGCTCGCGAACCAGTTCCTCGTACCAGGTCTGCGGCGGCGGCAGACTCTCCATGTAGTCTTCGGATTGCCGCGAGCGGCTTGTGAACAGGTTGACGTAGCCTTCCAGCGTCGGCTCGAACACCACCTCCGGCGGATAGGCGATCGCGTCGTTGGTGGATTTGAAGCTGGTCGCAATGATCCACCCCATCGGCACGACCGCGAACATCGCGTACATGATGACCAGGGCCGCGGCGAGCCGCTTCACCCATGTCCCCGGCGCCACGATCGAGTGCGCCTGCGCGCCGGATGTCGCCACCGAACTCATCGCTGCTTCACCTTGTTCCAGACTTTCACGTAAATGTTCGCCGCGCCGAATACCGTGACGAACAGGATGACCGCGAAGGCGGCGGCGTAGCCGGTGCGCCATTTCTCGAAGGCTTCGCGCTTCAGGTTGATGTTAGCCAGTTCCGTCGCGGAGCCGGGGCCGCCGGAGGTCAGCTCCACCACCATGTCGAACATCTTGAAGTTCTCGATGGCGCGGAACAGCACCGCCAGCATGATGAAGGGCAGCACCATCGGCACGGTGATGGTCCAGAACTGCCGCCAGGATGACGCGCCGTCGATTTCCGCCGCCTCATACAGATCGGGCGGCACGGAGCGAAGCCCCGCCAGACAGATCAGCATGATGAACGGCGTCCACATCCAGGTATCGACCAGAATGATGGCCCACGGCGCGAGATCGGCGCTGCCGATCATGGAGAAGTCCGCCGAGCCGGTGAAAAAGCCGACGATGTAGTTGAAGATGCCGGATTGCGGCTGGAACAGGTAAGTCCAGAACGTGCCGACCACTGCGGGCGACAGCATCATCGGCAGCGTGATGAGCGTCGTCAGCGCGCCGGAGCCGCGGAACTGCTTGTTGATGAGCCAGGCAAGACTGAAGCCCAGAACCGTCTGGATGAACATCGTCCAGCCGACGAAATGAGCGGTATGCTGGAGATATTCCCAGACGTCCTCGCTGCCGAGCAGGCGCTCATAATTAAGATTGCCGATCCAGATCACCGGCATACCCGGCATGTTGGCGCGATAGGTCGTGAAGCTGAGATAGATATTCCACAGAAGCGGAAAGATGTTGATCGCCAGCAGGAGCAGCACGGTCGGCAGCACGAACCAGAAGGCGAGCGTGCGGTCCGACATGCCCTTGACCAGCGTTGGCCGGGCGGAGGCCAGGCGGTCAGCCGAGGCCGCGCGCGCCTGCTGCCGCTCGCCGACATTCATCTCTGACATGCCCTGAACCTTTGACTGACTGCTGCTGAACGCGGCGCGGCGAGAATGGCAAGCGGACGGCGTCGCGCCCGCTTGCCGCCCGGGATAACCCTACATCTTGCCCACGGACTGGAAGGTGAACGTCCAGTCTTCGATGAGCTTGTCGAGCGCCTCTTTCGCCGTGCCCTCGTCGGCCACGACGTAGTCATGCACGCGCTTCTGGGTAGCCTGCAGCAACTCGGCGTAGGTCGGCTCCTGCCAGAAGTCGCGGACATTGCTCATGGCGTCGAGGAACTGGCCGGCGAAGGGCGTGGAGTCCTTGAAGCCGGGGTCTTGCAGCACGGCGTTGTGCACAGAGTAGCCGCCCAGCTCCCACCAGCGCTTCTGGATGTCGGGCTGCGCGAACCATTTGATGTATTCCAGCGCCATGTCCTTCTTGTCGGAATAGCTGACGACGGAAATACCCTGACCGCCCAGCACCGAGGCCTCTTCCTTCTGGCGCGGATTGACGAAAAAGCCGGACACGTCGCCGACCTGCTGATCCTTCGCGATGCCCGGGAAGAAGGCGAAAAAGTTCATCTGCATCGCCGCCTGACCGGACTTGTAGGCGTCGAGGTTGGCGACCATGTAGGCGTCGGAATGGCCGGGCGGGGTGCAGCACTCGTAAAGCTCTTTGTAGAATTCGAGGCCTTCGACAGCCTCCGGCGAGTTCACATAGCCTTCCATGTCATAGGGCTTGTCGGGGTTGCTGTATTGGAAGCCCCAGGAATAGAGCGCGTTGGTCACGCCCATCGTGATGCCTTCGGAGCCGCGCTCGGTGTAAAGCGCGATGCCGTAGCGCGTCTTGCCGTCGATCTCGCGGCCTTGGAAGAACTCGGCGACATCCTTGAGCTGATCCCAGGTTTCCGGGACGCCCAATTCATAGCCGTATTCCGCCTGGAAGGCTTCTTTCAGCTCCGGGCGCTCGAACCAGTCCTTACGATAGACATAGCCCACGGCGTCGCCCATCGCCGGCAGCGCCCAGTAGTTCTCCGACCCCTTCGGCCAGGTGGAGTAGTTGTAGACGCCGGCCGGCAGGAAGTCGTCCATCGAGATGCCTTCCTGCTCGAAGAAGTCGTTCAGCTTCACGTAATGGCCGAACTCCGCGCCCATGCCCAGCCACTGGCTGTCGCCGATCATAAGGTCGCAGAGATCGCCCTGGGCGTTGAGTTCATTAAGGAAGCGGTCGGCGAAATTCGTCCACGGGACGAACTCGTAATTCATCTGGATGCCGGTCTGCTGCTCGAAATCCTTGCCGAGCTGCTGAAGCGCGTTCGCCGGGTCCCAGGCGGCCCAGCAGAGGGTAAGTTCCTTGTCCTGCGCGGATGCGGACGTAAAGCCGCCAACAGCCATTACCGCGGCCGCCATGGCCGCCTTCCATGCTTTCATCGACTCCTCCCAAACGTTTCCTCCGGCCGCCCGCCTTATTGGTCTGCGGCTTTTCGCCAGCGGGACGGACTTTAGCTCCCATGCGGCGTGACGCTTCATGAGAGTTAAGTTTAGCTAAACTCAACTTCTAAACTGTGTCAAGACGGCGCAGGGCGGGTCGCGCCGCGTCCCGCTTGGGGGGTCGTGCGCCGCGTTCCGGTTTCACGCGCTATTCCCCGGGCAGACATGACGCGACAAAGGCGGCCGCCCGCGTTCGCTTGTAAGTCGCGAAGATTTCCGATTCAGTCGCAGCGGAAGCTGCGCCGGGTGCGCGCCTGTTCCACGAGAGTCGTAATCAGAGCGAGAACCGACAGCCGGGCCAGCCGATGACGCCGCTCATTCTTTTCGACCAAGGGCCCGGCGGGCGCCCCGAGATGTTTCGCGAGCCACTTCGCATCATCGAGGCGTATTCGTCCGAGGCGGTTGCGCCGGCCTTCTCGGCGATCGAGCAGGCGCGCTCGCACGGCCATTGGCTCGCCGGCTTTGCAAGCTACGAGCTTGGCTATGTGCTCGAACCGGGTCTGCGCGACCTGCTGCCGCCCCAGCGGCGGACGCCGCTCTTGCGCTTCGGCGTGTTCGATGCGCCCGTCTCGGCTGCTCCCCTGGACCAGATCATCGCCTGCGAAGAGGGCGCGGCCACACTCCGGGACGCTGTCTGTGACTGGTCGCGCGCAGACTATGCCGACGCCTTCGATGTCATTCGCGCCGGGATCGCGGCGGGCGATTACTATCAGGTCAATCTGACCATGCAGCTGCGGATGCGCCTTGAGGGCAACCCGCTGGGGCTGTACGGCGCACTCAGGCGGCACAGCCCGGTCACGCACGGCGCATACGTCGATCTGGGCGCGCCGATCCTCCTTTCGCGCTCCCCAGAGCTGTTCTTCGAGATCACAGCCGATGGGCTGATCAGAACCGTGCCGATGAAAGGCACCGCGCCGCGCGGGACAACGGCGGCGGAAGACGAGGCGCTGCGCGAGCGCCTGCACACGGACCCGAAGAACCGCGCCGAGAACCTCATGATCGTCGATCTGCTGCGCAACGATATCTCGCGGGTCGCGGAACTCGGGACGGTGCACGTACCGAAGCTGTTCGCGGTGGAGAGCTATCAGACCGTCCACCAGATGGTGTCCTGCGTCGCCGCGCGGCTGCGGCCCGACGCCGGCATCGGGGAGGTGTTCGCCAGCCTGTTCCCGTGCGGTTCGGTGACGGGCGCGCCGAAGATCGCGGCGATGCGCGCGATCCGCGATGTCGAGATCGGCCCGCGCGAAGCCTATTGCGGCGCGATCGGCTGGCTGGCACCGGATGGCCGGGCCCGCTTTAATGTCGCGATCCGCACGCTGGTGCATTACGGCAATGACGAGGTCGTGCTGAACGTCGGCGGCGGCGTCGTCGCGGACAGCACGGCGGACAGCGAGTACGAGGAAGCGCTATGGAAGACCCGGTTCGCGATCGGCCTCCCGCAGAGCTGAAGGTCATCGAGACGATGCGCTGGGACCGTGCGCAGGGCTTTTCGCGGCTGGACCGGCATCTTGCGCGCTGCGCCGCAACTTGCGAGCAGTTCGGCATCCCGTTCGATGCAGAGGCCGTGCGCGCCGCCCTCGACCGCACAGCGACCGGCGAACATATGCGTGTGCGTCTGACCATCAACCTGAGCGGGCACATTGCGGTGAGCGCGACGGAAATTCCTGCGGAGCGCCCGCCCGAGCCGTGGCGCATCGCCCTGTCAGAGCACCGGCTGCGCGCAGGCGACCCGTGGCTGCGGGTCAAGACGACCCAGCGCAGCCTCTATGACCGTGCGCGCCGCGACTTGCCGGCGCACCTCGACGAAATCATCTTCGCCAATGAGCGCGGCGAGGTTTGCGAGGGCACGATCACCAACCTGTTCTTCGACTTCGGCGACGGGCTGGTGACGCCGCCGCTGTCTTCCGGCGTGCTGCCGGGCGTGCTGCGCGCGGAGTTGCTCGCAAGCGGCAAATGCCGCGAACGCGTGGTCACCCTCGCCGATCTGCGCAACGCGGACGCCATTTGGGCGGGTAATTCAGTGCGCGGCCTGATCCGCTGCCATCTGGTTCGCCAAACGGCTGTCGCGCCGCGCACGTGATCCGCCCGCGGGATGGGACGGCAAATCACGGCAAAAGCAGAGACCGCTCACGCCACGCTTATGACTGGCAGGCAATAGTTTTGTTGGGAAACGTAGTTTGTCTCGCACAACAGTCTTTGGTTAACTTGGCGAGGGTTCGTAGTGCTGAGGCTTGTCTTTCCACCCTGGGCGATGTCCGGTTTTCTGCGCTGCCCATCGACAAAAACCTACCAAGGAAGCATCAAGATGCGTGTTTTTGCCTTTCTCATCCGATTTGTTCTTTGCGCGGCCGCTGCATTGGGGGTGGCGGCGGGAGCTGTCATCGGGACCGCGAACGCCCGGGAGCCGGGGAACGGCGACAAGATCAACATGGCGCGGCCCACATGGGACACCGGCTGGTTCCAGGCCGAGGTCTACAAGCAGTTGCTCGAAAAGCTTGGCTATGAGGTCGGGGAGTTCGAGACTCTCGATAACCCGGTCTTCTACCGGGCCGTCGGGCTGGGCGATGTGGACCTGTGGGTGAATGCGTGGTTCCCGTTCGCCGAGGTCTACGAGGACGCCTACAAGGGCCGCGCCAGCAAAACTGGCTACGTCGCAAAAGGCGGCGCCATGCAGGGCTACCTCGTCGACAAGGCATCCGCGGAAAAGTTCGGCATCACCAACATCGACGATTTCAGGAAGCCGGAGATCAGGGAAGCCTTCGATTCCAATGGCGATGGCAAGGCCGATCTTGTCGCCTGCCCGCCGGGCTGGAGTTGCGAGCTGAGGATCGCCGAGCACCTGGACGCGCTCGACCTGCGCGATCACATCAATCCGATCAAGGCCGGCTATACCTCGGCGATGGCCGATGCGCTGGGCCGCTACAAGGCGGGCGAGCCGATCCTGTTCTACACCTGGACGCCGAACTGGACGGTCGGCATCTTGAAGCCGGGCACGGATGTGGTCTGGATCGAAATGCCCAACGCAACGGAAGAAACCACGCACACCAATATCGAGGGCTGCGTGAACGATCCGTGCGCGCTGGGCTGGGAAGCCAACGATATCCGTCCACTGGCAAACAACGATTTCCTCGCGGCGAATCCGGCGGCCCAGACATTGCTGGAAGAGGCGCGCATCCCCGTCGCGGACATTTTCGCGCAGAACGCGAGGATGCGTGACGGCGAGGACGAGCCGGAAGACATCGTGCGCCACGCAAGCGAGTGGATCGAAGCCAACGCCGAACAGGTGAACGGCTGGCTGGAGGCGGCCCGCGCCAGCGCGCGGTGAGCATCGCGGCTTGGCTTGCGCGCGATGTCACGGGCAGGCATCGCGCGGAGCCACGCAGTCGCGAGACGGGGTGACCGGCTGCGGCGGGCCGCCCCTTCTGCCTGCGCCGGGCTGCTGCTCGATCGCTCCGCGCGCCTGCCCCTGTATTGGCGATGGCGGCTGGCGCTGCGAGACGTTGCCGTTACTCATGTCACAGCATTGACATTTTATTCCCGAGAGCGCAGGTAGGTTATCGAAAAACGATGACCGAAAACGCCCCTCGCCGCCTGACATGGATTTTTGTCGTGATGTGCGTCGCGCCGATGATCGCGGCGGCGCTGGCGGCTGTCGTGGGCGATCTGGACGCCTGGCGCAATGTCTTGTCCACGGTCCTTCCGAACGACGCTTACAACACGCTGCTATTCCTCGTCGGCGGCATATCGACCGCGGTAATCGGACGCAGCGCGAAAAGTCCGTGGATGGCCCTTGGGCTTCTGGTGGCCGCGATTTGCCTGCTGCCGCACGCGGCGGTCCTGATCGCGGCGCTGTCGGGGTCGCTGGATACGCTGCAAAGCCTTGCTGAAACCGTGTTGTGGCGGTTCACGTCAGCCACGCTCGCGCTGGTGTTGCTGGTCGGGATCGGGACCTTCGTCATCGGCACCGCAACGGCGTGGCTGGTCACGATGACTGAGTTTCCGGGCCGCCGCGTGTTCGAGGTCCTGTTGGTGCTCCCCCTCGCCTTTCCGGCTTATGTGATGGCCTATGCCTATACGCATATGCTGGACCATCCGGGCATCGTTCAGACCACGCTGCGCGACGTCATGGGCTGGGGCCCGCGCGAATACTGGTTCCCGGAGGTGCGCTCACTGGGCGGCGCGGCGGTGATGCTCACGCTGGTTTTGTATCCCTACGTTTACCTGCTGGCCCGCGCTGCGTTTCTGGCCCAATCGGCAACCACATTTCACGCCGCGCGCGCGTTGGGTCGCACGCCCATGCAGGCGTTTTTCGCTGTATCGCTCCCGATGGCCCGCCCTGCGATTGCCGCCGGGGTGCTCCTGGCCGCGATGGAGACGATCGCGGACTATGGCACGGTCGCCTTTTTCGGCGTGCAGACCTTTGCCACCGGCATTTATCAAAGCTGGATTTCATTTTCGGATCGGGGCGCGGCGGCGCAGCTTGCGCTTGGCCTGTTGACCTTCGCCTTGTTGCTGGCCGCCCTGGAACGGACCACGCGCGGCGGAGCGCGCTATCACGCTGGACGGCGGCAAGAGGCGCTGAACAGGTTCAACCTCCACGGCGCGGGCCGTTGGTTGGCGATTGCCGCCTGCCTGTTCCCCGTGCTGGCGGGGGTGATCGTGCCGGTGTTCGCCCTGTTCGCGATGGGATTGGCATCCGAACAGAACCTGCTGTCGGACAGGTACCTGCATTTCATCCGAAATTCGCTGGTGCTCGCGAGCGTCGCATCGGTGGTGACCGTGTCTGCGGCGATGCTGCTGGTGACGCTCTATCGCCTTTACGAGGGGCGCGTGACCTCGACCGCGCTGTATATCGCGCGGCTGGGCTATGCGGTGCCGGGCGGCGTGATCGCCGTGGGGCTGCTGGTGCCAGGCGCTGCGCTGGACAATCGCATTGACGCGTTCATGGAGGCGCAATTCGGGATCGACACAGGGCTGCTGCTGACCGGGTCCATCTGGATGCTGGTCATGGCCTACATGATCCGGTTTCTTGCCGCCGCCATTGGCGCTTACGAAGGCGGGATGGCGGTTGTTTCGCCGAATGTGGACGCGGTGGCGCGCGTGTTGGGGCAAGGCGTCAGCGGTCTGGTCCGGCGGGTGCATGTGCCAATCCTGTGGTCATCCATCCTGACCGCCGCGCTGATTGTGTTCGTCGATGTGATGAAGGAGCTGCCCGCAACGCTGATCATGCGGCCGTTCAACTATGACACGCTGGCCGTGCAGGCATTCCGGCTTGCTTCCGACGAACGGTTGCGAGGCGCAGCGGTGCCGTCTCTCGTGCTGGTCGGAATCGGATTGTTGCCGGTTCTGATCCTGTGCCGCCAGGTCGCGCGCAAGAGCGACTGAAGCGCTTTCCCATCGGACCGAGACGGCTCGAAAACCCGTCTTTGCGAGACTTGATCCGACAACCCGGCCTTTAAAGCCGACAGCTCCGATTCTGGATGCCCATGTTCCTCGGGTCACGCCCCAGAACAGCCAAGCACGGGCATGAGGCGGCCCGAACTGATTGGCAAGCGCTCTGGTTCTTTGGCTGGGTGAAGAAGAAGGGGCTTGCGAGGCCGTGCCCTGCTCATGGAAAAGGGGGCGTCGCGGCGGACGCCCCCTCATAGCGGACGAGACAGGCTGACTTACTCCCAGCCGGCCTCGTTGAGCACGCGGGTCGCCGCCTCGATGTGATCCGCGATCTTGGACAGCTCGATCGTGTCGGGGCGGAAGAAGCCAAGCTCCGCGACGGACGGCGCGAGCGCCACGCCAGCCACTGCCGGATACTCGTCATTGCCCGCCGAGAAGTATTCCTGCGCCTGGTCGGAGGCGAGGTATTCGAGGAACGCGATGGCATTCTCGCGGTTCGGCGCATTGGCCGCGACCCCGCCGCCGGAGATGTTCATGTGCGCGCCGATGGAGTCCTGGTTGGGGAAGACCCAGCCGATATTCTCGCGCGCCTCTGCCGGCAGGCCGTCCACATCCTTGCGGATGGAGCGGGCGAAGTAATAGGTGTTGGACATCGCGATGTCGCACTCGCCCGAGGCGATGCCGCGAAGCTGGTCTGTATCGCCGCCCTGCGGGTCGCGCGCGAAATTCTCGACGACGCCGTTCGCCCAGTCCTGCACGGCCTCTTCGCCGAGATGCGCAATGAGGGCCGCCGTGATGTTCTGGGTGTAAACGTTGGTCGAGGAGCGGATGCAGACCATGCCCTCGTACTGGTCATCGGCCAGCGCCTGATAGGTCAGCGGCGGGTTCTCGACATCGTTCTTGTCATAGAACAGGATGCGCGCACGCTGCGAGAAGGCGAACCACTGGTTGTCCTGGTCCTGCAGGTACTCGGGGATCCGGCTCTCCAGAACCTCGCTCTCGACCGGCTGCAGCAGGCCCTTCTGTTTGGCGCGCGTCAGGCGCACGGTGTCGACCGTCAGGAAGACGTCCGCCGGCGAGTTCTCGCCTTCGCTCTCCATTCGGGCGATTAACTCATCGGCGCCGGCCTCGATCCGGTTGATCGTGATGCCGGTCATTTCCTCGAAATCGGAATAGAGCCGCTCGTCAGTATCGTAGTGGCGCGAGGAGTAGAGGTTGAGTTCGCCGTCGGCCGAAGCCGGAGCCGGCATGGCGACCGAAACGGCCATGGCCGCGAGGGCGCAGCCTGCGATGCGCCCGAAGTATTCACTTCGCATTTTCTTCCTCCAATCAACGGGAGTCAAAGTCCCGGAATTAGACTTGGTTGAGGAGATCAGACTGGGCATGGCGTGTCCCGGATAGAGACTCACCGCCACCGCCCGCGCCGCATCAAAGCGGAGGGGTCCAGGCGAGTCAAACAGAAATTGACGTAAAAACAATAACTTAGAAGCACTATAATTCTAATTCTAAAGTGCGCAGCTCAGGAATTCGCAAGCCGCGTGAGCGGGAAGTCGAAGAGCGCCGGACGGCGCGGCGCGGCCCTCCGGCAGCGCGGCGATGCCAGCGGCCCCGCCAATCTACAATTAGAACAAATCCAAATCCTCGGCACGCGATGACTGGCTACTGCCGCTGGAATTAAACTTAGATCGAATCAAAATTTGGTCTATTGGAGCGAGACCGGGATCAATTGCTTAATCTCCACTTGACGTCGCGACACCCCGTCAATACCGTATTGCGGCGCTCGGGAATTCGGACGTCTGTAACGACATCCGATATCGGGCCCTTCAACCCCGGCTATTGGAGAGACCATGACCGTACTTCGCATTGCCGATCTCCGCCACGGCGCTCCGGTAACCTTGGCCCGCGGCGCACACATATGCGGGGCGCGTCCATGACGCTGGTGAAAAGCAACCGCGCGCGCTCTCGCGGCCGTGGAACAACGACCACTGGATCGATGCGCCCGCCGCTGCGCGAGCTTGCCGGACCCGAACGCCTTACGGGCCTCGGTTTTCGCTGCTGGCTCGCGGGGCAACAGAACGGCCGGTTGACCTGCTGGGAAGACGCCTGGAACCTCTACGCGCGCGAGCTTGGGCCGGAAGCAGCGCGCGGCGCGATCCGCGATCTGTCGTCCTGGGTGAGCGCGGTGAGCGGCCAAGCCCGGCGCCCGATCCGCATCTGCCCGGCGGGGTGCGAGCGCTTCGCCTATGACGAATGCCTGGCGGTGTCGATGATCGCCGCGGCCCAGCATGATTGCCCGGCCATCAAAGCCTGCGCGTATGCGCTCCTGGGCGCGCAGCCGTTCGACGAGGTGATCGCCAGCGCGGCGCGCTTCGCCGCCTGCCTGCGCGAGAACCGGGTCCTGCTCGGGCGCGGCCCGCTCGTCGATCCTCTGCCCGGCGAAGCGGGCGGCGGCATGATCCATTAGGCGGCCCCATGCACCTGCGCGAACTCGATGCCAATCTGGTCGTTATCCTGGACGCGCTGCTGCTTGAGGCCAGCGTGACGAAAGCCGCCGAGCGGCTGGGCCGCAGCCCCTCCGCCGTCAGCCATGCGCTCGCGCGGCTGCGCGAGGTGTTCAGCGACCCGCTGTTCGTGCGCGCCGGTCAGCGGCTGGTGCCGACCAGCCGGGCCACCCAGCTTGCGCCGACGGTGCATGTGATCGTGGCGGGGCTGGAGGGCCTGCTCAACAACGAGAGCGTTTTCGACCCCCGCGCCCAGGAGCGCAGCTTGACGCTCGCCTGTCGCGCCGAACTGGAGTTGACGTTACTCCCGGCGGTGCGCGCGGAACTGGACGCGCTGGCGCCCGGCGTGGCGCTCATCCGGCGCGACGGCGGCGACGTCGTCGAGGCATTGCGCGGGGGACGGCTCGATCTGGCGATCATGGAGAGCACGGGGGACACAAGCGCCAAAGACATCTCGGCCGAGCATCTCTTCGATGAGCCCGTCATCGCGCTGACGCCACGGACGAATGGTGCGACTGTTCAGCCGCTGGCGCGCGACGATGCCCGCGCGGTTTTCGCCGATGCCGCGCAGGCCGCGCTGCTGTTCGACAAACAGGAAATGCCTCGCCCGGCAGGCCTCGAGCCAGTCGCCTCGCCGCTGATTGCAATTCATGCCGCGCTGGCTCGCCAGGCGATCGCGCTTGTGCCGGAGAGCGTCGGCGCGCTTGCGCAACGGCATATGGGTTTGCGGCCTATCCCCGCCGATTTTGCGCTGCCCTCTGTCGCCCATCGGATGATGTGGCATCTGAGCATGGAGCGCGATGCCTGCCATGCCTGGGTGCGCGAGCGGCTGCGGCGCTGCGCGGATATCCATGGGACGCCCACGGAACCCGCTCAGGCCGCAATCGCGTAGAAGCGCCGGCCCGGATCAAGGACCGGCGCAGCGCTTACTCGACAACCGTAGCGGTCGTTTCCAGATAGACTTCGGCGTTGTCACGCAGCTTGGCTTCATTGCGCTCTTCAGACGCGAGATGCACTTCCTCAAGGGTCGCCGCTACTCCGCTCATTTCCTCCGTAATCTTCGCGAGCGCAACCTCAAGCGTATAGGTGAGCTGATGGATTTCTTCCATATCGACGTCTGACAGCTCCCCGCGATTTAGCACTTCCACCATCAGCTTGTTGTATTCTGACAGGTTCTGCACTGCTTCCTCTAGCGTATCCGACGGTTTAGGCTCATAATGTTCAAACCGTTCATCGGCAGACACCGTACCTGTGAACACCGCAATGGCGAATACGAAAGACGTGGCCAATACAGACATTTTCATGCTGATCTCCTTCGAGGTTTCATGCCGAGATATGTTCGGCAGCCCTATGCTTCACCTCTGAAAGTCTTAATGCCGCCTTGGCAACGGAACAAATGCATTGTCTGCAATGCCTGAGTTCCGGCTGGCGCAAGCGCTGGGGCGACACGGCGGCAACGCGGGCGCTCAGCCCCCGCACAGCTCGACGAACGCGTCTTCGTCGATGACCTCGACGCCAAGTTCGCGGGCCTCGTCAAGCTTCTGGCCGGGGTCGCTACCGGCGACGACGTAGTCGGTGTTGCTGCTGACGCTTGAAGCCGCGCGGCCGCCGAGCCGCTCGACCTTGCGCGCGGCCTCTTCGCGGGTGAAGCCCTCAAGCGCGCCGGTGAAGACAAAGGTCTTGCCGTCCAGCGGCGTCGCCTCGGGCTGGGCGACCTCTTCAGGCTCGACGCCAGCTTCACGGATGCGCTTCAGCACATTCCGGTTGCGCTCGGCGTCGAAGAAGTCGGCCACGCTCTGCGCGACCTCGGGGCCGATGTCCGGGATTTGCCGTAGCCGCTCTGCATCAGCGGAGGCCAAGGAGTCCAGCGTGCCCAGCTCGCGAGCGACGAGCCGCGCTGTGCGCGCGCCCACATGGCGGATGCCGAGCGCATAGAGGAAACGGTCGAGCGGCGGCGCGGTCGTCTCGTGGATCGCCGTGTAGAGGTTGCGCGCGGAAGTTTCGCCGAAGCCTTCCAGGCTGCGCAGATCATCCGCCGAAAGCGCGTAGAGATCTGCGAGATCCGCCACCATCCCCCGCTCGACAAGCTGCTGTGCGGTCTTCTCACCCAGCCCGTCGATGTCCATGGCCTCGCGCCCGCCGTAATGCGTCAGGCGCCCCTTGAGTTGCGCCGGGCAGGCGATGCCGGCGGGGCAGATGGTATAGGCGCCTTCCTTGACGACCGCAGTGCCGCAGGAGGGACATTTGTCGGGCATCTCGAATTCCGGCCCACGCTCCACGCGCGGCTGCGGCACCCGCTCTGCCACTTCGGGAATCACGTCGCCCGCGCGCTTGATCCGCACCGTGTCGCCAATGCGCAGGTCCTTGCGCGCGACGTCCTCGGCGTTGTGCAGCGTCGCGCGGGAGATCGTCACGCCGCCGACATCGACCGGCTCCAGCAGCGCCACGGGCGTCAGGATGCCGGCGCGCCCGACCTGCACGACGATATCGGCGATGGTCGTCTGCTCCTCGCGCGGCGGAAACTTCCAGGCCACCGCCCAGCGCGGGCTGCGCGCGCGGGTGCCGAGCCGCTCCCGCTCGGCCAGATCATCGAGCTTCAGGACGACGCCGTCGATCTCGTAGTCGAGGTCGTCGCGCTTTTCCAGCAGGTCGTTATACGCCGCCTCCACCTCATCAAAGCCGGCGACGCGCTTGTTCTGCGGATTGGTGCGGAAGCCCCAGTCGCGGAACCGTTCCAGCAGCGCCCAGTGGCTGGGCCATGTGCCCGTATCGGGGTCAAGCAGGTCATAGACATAGATGTCGAGCGGGTACTTCGCGACCGTCTCCGAATCCAGCCGCCGCGCCAGACCGGCTGCCGCGTTGCGCGGGTTGGCGAAGGGTTCCTCGCCGCGCTTAATGCGCTGCTTGTTCGCTTGCTGAAAGTCCGCCTTGGGCAGGAACACCTCGCCGCGCACGGCGAGCGGATCGGGCGCATCGTCGGCATTTTGCAGCCGCAGCGGCAGCGCGCCGATGGTCGCCAGATTGTCGGTGATGTCCTCGCCTGATTGCCCGTCGCCGCGCGTCACGCCACGCGCAAAAACCCCGTCCTCGTAGACCAGTTCGACCGAAAGCCCGTCGAATTTCGGTTCCAGCACGAGCGGCGCGTCATCGCCCACTTCCTTGCCCAGGAACTTGAGGAAGTCTTTCACTTCCTTGGCCTCATGGACGGCGTTTAGGCTGAGCATCGGGGCGACATGCTCGACCGTGGGGTGGCTGGAAGCCGGCGGCGCGCCCACGCGGCGGGTCGGGCTGTCCGGCGTCACGAGGTCGGGGAACCGGTCTTCGATTGCCGTAAGCCGCGCGAACAGCCGGTCGTATTCCGCGTCTGAAATCTCGGGCCGGTTTTTCACGTAGTAGAGGTAGTCGTGATGCGTGATCTCCTTGCGCAGGTCTTTGGCCTCTTCGCGCGCCTCGTCCTTCGACAGCTTTTCGACCGCTTTCCGGGCCATGCCTACCGCCTCATAAGCTTGAGCAGCTCGTCGGGCGCGCGCGTGTTTAGCACGTCCTTCGCCTCAAGCCAGCCGCGACCCGCCTGCGCTACGCCGAAGCGCATCGTCTCCAGCCCGTTGATCGAATGCGCATCCGTGCCGATGGGCACCATCAGCCCCATGTCGCGCGCCATCTTGCAGCGCGCGTCGTCGATATCGAGCCGGTTCGGGTGCGCGTTCAGCTCCAGGAAACAGCCCCGATCCGCCGCCTCGGTCATGATGCGGTCGAGGTCGATCTCGTAAGGCCCGCGCTCGTTGATGAGCCGGCCGGTAGCGTGCGCGAGGATGTTGAAGTGCTTGTTGTCCATCGCGCGCAGCACGCGCTCGGTCTGCTTTTCGCGGGGCAGGTCAAAGCCGCCGTGGATCGCGCAGATCACGTAGTCGAGCCGGGCGAGGATGTTGTCGCTGAAGTCGAGCTTGCCGTTTTCCAGGATGTCGACCTCGCTGCCCTTGAGAAGGCGGATACCGTTCAGCTCCTCGTTGAGTTCGTCGATCTCGTCGATCTGCTCGGCCAGTTCGTCCTCGCTCAGCCCCCCGGCGACCGTCTGGCTCTTCGAGTGGTCGGTGATGCCGAGGAAGGCATAGCCTTTCTCCTTCGCGGCCTCGGCCATCTCGCGGACGGTGAATTTGCCGTCGCTCCATTTGGTGTGGCAGTGCAGGTCGCCGCGAATGTCCTCCAGCGTGACCAGGTCGGGCAGTTCGTCCTTCTCCGCCGCCTCGATCTCCCCGCGATTTTCGCGCAGCAGCGGCGGGATGAAGGGTAAGTCGAGCTTCTCGTACACCTCCTCCTCGGTCTTGCCGGCGATGCGCTCGTCATCCTCGAACAGGCCGTATTCGTTGAGCTTCCAGCCACGGTCGATCGCGCGCTTGCGCACGGCGATGTTGTGCGCCTTGGAGCCGGTGAAATAGAACAGCGCCGCGCCGTAGCTGACCTCTGCGACTACGCGCAGATCGACATGAAAGCCCGAGTGGAGGATCACGGTCGAGCGCGTTTCGCCCTTGGAGACAATCTCGTCGACTTCCTCGTACGCGACGAAGCGGTCCATCACGTCGCTGCCGCGCTTGGCCGTAACGAGGATGTCGAGGTCGCCCACGGTCTCCTTCTGGCGGCGATAGCTGCCGGCGATCACAGCGTCCTTCACCCCGGCGATCTTGCGGATATAGGCGATGAGCGGCTCGGCGATGTGCTCGGCATCCATCAGGCGAAGGCGCTTCTCGCCGCCCTCGAAGCGGCAGAGCGCGTCGATGATATTTTGTTCGGTCTTCTCGCCGAAGCCCTCGATCTCGCGCACATCGCCCGCCTCGGCGGCCTTGCGCAGCGCGCCGATCGTCTCGATGTCCAACGCCTCGTAAAGCTTCCAGGCCCGCTTCGGGCCTATGCCGGCGACATGCGTGATCTCCGCCAGTCCTTCGGGGACGCGGGCCTCGACCTCTTTCAGCAGGGGCAGTTCGCCCGTCTCGATCAGCGTCTCGATCTTGCCCGCCAAGTCCTCGCCGATGCCGGGAAGCTCCGACAAATCCTCGCCCTGCTCGATCATTCGCGCGGCGTCACGCGGAAGCCCCTCGACCGTGGCGGCGGCGTTGCGATAGGCGCGCACGCGGAACTGGTTCCCGCCCTCAATCTCCAGCAGATCGGCCAGCCGCCGGAAGGCGGCCGCAATATCCGCGTTATGAACAGCCATTCGTCATCCTCATCGGGCGTGCGGACGCGAGAAACAGGCGAATCCGCGCTGGACGCTATCGAAGATGCAACCAACGCCGGGGTATTATGGTTTCGGCTCCGAACCGCGAAAGCGCGCGGAAAGGGGAGGGACGACATGCCTGAAACTGAGCCAACCAGAAACCGTCTGACGCCGTGGTATATCGGGCTGGCCGTCGTGCTCGCTGCGGTCATCTACATCGCTTACCAATGGACGGCCACCGAATGTCCAGCGCCCGGCTTCATCGAGTTTGGGGTGCTTGTCATTCTGCCTGTTATCTACCTGGTGCTGATGTATCTGACGCTGACAAGCCAGCGCTAAGGCCGGCGTGATGTAACTGCCGCTTGAGCCGCCGCGCGCGCTGGTGCACTCTGCCTGCCGTAAGAACAAAAAACGCGCAGGCAGGGAGAAAACGCATGGATCGCGAGTATTTCGAGACGGGGCGAAACCTGCATAAAGCCGGCAATCTCTAGGTCGGCTGTCGGTTCACCCATGTTCAAGGCTTTCTGGATCGGGCTGGCCGTCGCGATTGCGGCAATGGCGCTGGCCAATTCCGCGCCGGCACAGGACCAGCGCGCCCAGCCGGAAGCGGCGTCCGGGTTGGCGGAGAAGGCGCTGACGCGCGGCGAGCAGCAAATGGTCGTCGCGGCGCACCCGCTGGCCGCGCAGGCCGGGCGCGAGATGCTGCGCGCGGGCGGCTCGGCGATGGATGCTGCGATCGCCGCGCAGATGGTGCTGAACGTCGTGGAGCCGCAGTCCTCGGGCATCGGCGGCGGCGCGTTCCTGCTCTATTGGGACGCCGGGGCGCAAACGCTGACCGCCTATGATGGCCGCGAGACCGCGCCGAGCGCGGCCACGCCCGAGCGCTTCCTGGACGACGATGGCGCGCGGCTGGACTTCGGCGATGCGAGCACCGGCGGGCTGGCGGTCGGCGTGCCGGGCCTCCTGCGGATGCTGGAGAAGGCGCATGACGCGCATGGACGGCTGGACTGGGCGGCGCTGTTCGACCCGGCGATCGACACTGCGGCGGGCGGCTTTGCCGTTACGGCGCGGCTGAACAGCCTCCTGCAGAGCGGCGCTGACCGTTTGGGGCCGCGGGCGCGGGCATACTTCCACAAAGATGGCGCGCCCATCGCGCCGGGCCGGCGGCTGCGCAACCCCGAACTGGCCGAGACCTTCCGGCAGATCGCAGCGGACGGCGCGGACGCATTCTACAGCGGGCCGGTCGCGCGGGATGTGGTCGAGACGGTCCGCGGAGCGGAGCGGAACCCCGGCGACATGACGCTGGCCGATCTGGCGGATTACCGGGCGAAGACGCGCGCGCCGGTCTGCGGGCCATATCGCGCCTATCGCGTCTGCGGGATGGGACCGCCGACCTCGGGCGGGCTGACGGTGCTGCAGGTGCTGATCATGCTGGAGCGGTTTGACCTTGGCGACGAGCCGCTGAATGCGCGGGCTCTCCACCTGATCGCGGAAGCCGAGAAGCTGGCCTATGCCGACCGCGGCAAGTACATGGCGGATGCCGATTTCGTCGATGTGCCAAAGGGACTGATCGACCGGGAGTATCTGCGCGCGCGCAGCGAACTGATCTCGCGGGGCCGCGCAATGGACCGCGCCGAACCGGGCGACCCGCCGGGCAGCGCAGGCAACTTCGGCGAGGGCGAAAGCGCCGAACAGCCGGGCACCAGCCATATCTCGATCATCGACGCGGACGGCAATGTCGTCTCCATGACCTCGTCCATCGAGCGGGCTTTCGGTTCCGGGCTGATGGTGCGCGGCTTCCTGCTGAACAATCAGCTCACCGATTTCTCGTTCCGTCCCACCGATGCCGAAGGCCGGCCTATCGCCAACCGGGTTGAGGCGGGAAAGCGCCCGCGCAGCTCGATGTCGCCCACCATTGCCTTCGCTGATGGTGAACCGGCCATCGTCACCGGTTCGCCCGGCGGCATCCGCATTATTCACTACACGCTGAAATCGCTGATCGCCGCGATCGACTGGGGCCTGAACGCGCAAGAGGCCGCATCACTGCCGAACTTTGGCAGCCTCGGCGGCCCGCTGGCGCTGGAAGGCGGCCACGACTGGTCGGCGCAGGCGGAACGCTTGCGCGGCCTGGGCCACAACCTGCGCGGCACCGCGATGACCTCCGGCATTCACATGATTATCGCACGCGATGGGCTTCTCGAAGGCGGGGCCGACCCGCGCCGCGACGGCGTGGCGCTCGCCGATTAGTCGACGCCGCGACAAACACATGACGTGGCCCGCCCGCCCCATGTAAGGTCGCAGGCTGGAGGCGATGCATGAGCGATGCGGCGGAGAAAGTCCGGTTCCTGAGCCAGCCCGAAGCCTACGGCCCCGACGTGGAACTGGTCGAGGTGCGCGAGACCCACATGTCCTGGGTGTTCCTGACCGAACGCCATGTCTACAAGCTGAAAAAGCCCGTCACCTATCCGCATCTCGACTTCAGCACGATCGAGAAGCGCCGCCGCAACTGCGAGGCCGAAGTGCGCCTCAACAGGCGGCTGTCGGATAACGTCTATCTCGGCATCGTGGCGCTGCGCCGCGACGCGCGCGGGCTGCATCTCGCCGGCGAGGGCGAGATCGTCGACTGGCTCGTGCACATGAACCGGCTGCCCGAGGCGGACATGCTTGACCGGCGCATCGCCGACGGGCGGCTTGAGCGCGCGGACATCGAAAAGCTCGCCCATCTGCTGGCCGATTTCTACGCGCGCACGCCGGCGGAGACCGACGAAGCCTATCTGGACCATCTGGCGCGCGAACAGCCGATCAACCGCTCTGTGATGGAGCTTCCCGAACTCGGCTTCCGCGAGACGGCCCTGCCGCTGCTCGACGGGCTCGACCGCGCGATCAAGGCGCTACGCCCGGCGCTCGAAGCGCGCATCGCGGCGGGGTGCATGGTGGAGGGCCACGGCAATCTGCGGCCCGAGCATGTCTGCCTGAACGACAGCCCGCAGATCATCGACGGCCTCGAATTCAACCGTCGGATGCGCATCATCGACCCGTTTGACGAGGTCAACTACCTCGGCCTCGAATGCGAGATGGAAGGCGCAGCGTGGGTTCGCCCTGCGCTGCTGGAGGTGCTGGCGCGGCGCATCGACCAGCGCCCGGAGCCAGCGGTGATGGCGCTTTACGGCACTTTCCGCATGATGCTGCGCGCCCGGCTGAGCGCCGCGCATCTGCTGGAGGACCACATCCGCAAGCCGGACAAGTGGAGGCCGCAAACCTTCGCCTATCTCGCGCTGGCCGAACGCGAGGCGGTCAATCTTCCATCGCCAGCAGATCGGACAGCGATCCGTTCCCCCGCGAGCACCTGATCGCATCGGAGATGAGCGGACCGACGGGCACGATGCGCAGCTTGCCGGTGCGTGCCTTGGCCTCCACGGCGTTCTGCACGCTGTCGGTGACGACCACGCTGTCGATCGCCTCGCTGGCGAAGAAGGCATCGCTGCCTTCGCCGAACAGCCCGTGCGCGGCGAGCGCATGGACCCGCGATGCGCCGTGTTCGCGGCAGGTTTCGGCCGCGCGCACCATCGTTCCGCCCGAGCCGATCATGTCATCGAAGATGAACACGCTGGCGTCCTTGACGTCGCCGGCGAACAGCGTGCCGGAGACGACGCCCCGGCTGCGTCGCTTTTCCATGAAGCCGAAGCCGGCCTCCGCGCCCGTCTCCGCCTCATAGGTCTCCTTGAGGAGTTGCGCGCGCTTCATCCCGCCGCCGTCGGGCGAGACGATCGCGACCGGCTGGCCGCCCGCCAGCTCCTTGATGATCGGCGTGAACAGCTTGCGCGTGTCGAGATGCACGGTCCGGCAGCGATAGGCGTTCTGGAATGCCGCGAGATTATGCGCTTGCAGCGTCATTACACAATCCGCGCCCGCCGCCTCGAAAAGCTGCGCGACGTACTTTGTCGTTACGGGATCGCGCGCCTTGGTCTGCCGGTCCTTGCGGGCATAGGCGAGATAAGGCGCTATCGCGGTCACGCGCGCCGCGCCGTTCTCCTTGCAGGCGGAGATGAAGAACAACAGCTTGCACAACTTGTCGTTGGCCGAGACGCCGGCCTCGCCATTCAGGCTGTGGACGACATAGACATCCGCGCCGCGCACGCTGACCAGCGGCCGGGCCTTGTGCTCGCCGTCCTCGAAATCGCGCTCCTCGTGCGGGTCAAGCGCGTGGTCCAGCGCGTCGGCAATCGACGCGCCCAAGTCTTCGGAGCCTTTCAGGGCGAATAGGCGCATGGCCATGTCCTAGCATATGCGCGGTGCTTGGCCTTGACTACGATCAAGCAGTCTTATCGTCAGCCGCATCAATTGATGACGATTAAGGACAGCGGCTTCGCTCTCCAGAACACTCGCGATCTTGGGGAGGAGTAGGCTGATGATACCGACCGCAGAAATGACGATCGGCGAGGACCCGTCGCAGATCGAGAATGTCGCGATCGAGCCGCTTGGCCTGCCGGGCTATCTGCGCCTGCCCACGCAGCCGGCCGGGCTGGTGATCTTCGCGCATGGCAGCGGATCGAGCCGCAACAGCACGCGCAACAACTATGTCGCGGAAGGTCTGGGCGAGGCCGGGTTCGCCACGCTCTTGTTCGACCTGCTGACGCCGGAGGAAGAGGCGGACCGCGCCAACGTGTTCGACATCCCGCTGTTGGCCGACCGGCTGGTGAGCGCGATCAAGTGGGCCACCCAGGACGCGCGGACGGAGGCGCTGCCCATCGGTCTGTTCGGCGCGAGCACGGGCGCGGCGGCGGCGCTGGTCGCGGCAGCGGCCACGCAGAACCACCGAGTCGGCGCGATCGTCTCGCGCGGCGGGCGGCCGGACATGGCGGCCTGCGCATTCCAGTGGGTGAAGGCCCCGACGCTGCTGATCGTCGGCGGGAATGATCCGCAGGTGCTGCAGCTCAACCGCGAGGCCTATGACAAGCTGGATTGCGAGAAGGAGCTGATGGTGGTGCAGGGCGCAACGCATCTGTTCGAGGAGCCGGGCGCGCTGGACGAGGTCATCGACGGCGCGAAGGACTGGTTCACCCGGCATTTGGCGGCCGGAAAGGCGCAAGAGGGTGAGGGCGCATGACATTCAACGATCGGCGCGAGGCGGGCCGCAAGCTGGCCGAGGCGCTGCGCCATTATCGCGGCAAGGATGCGGTCGTACTCGCCCTGCCGCGCGGCGGCGTGCCGGTGGCGGCGGAGGTGGCCGCTTCGCTTGATGCGCCGCTCGACCTGCTTCTGGTGCGCAAGATCGGCGTGCCATGGCAGCCAGAACTGGCGATGGGCGCGGTCATCGACGGCGAAGAGCCGATAACCGTTCGCAACGAGGACATCATCGGATTGGCAACCGTGACCGATGCCGACTTCGATGCGGCCGCGCAGCGCGAGCTTGAAGAGATCGAACGGCGGCGGAAGAAATATATCGGCGAGCGCCCGCGTCCGGCGATCAAGGATCACGTCGCCATCATCATCGACGACGGCATCGCCACCGGCGCGACCGTGCGCGCGGCCATTCGCGGGCTGAAGCGCAAGGGGCCGGAGAAGGTCGTGCTGGCTGTGCCGGTCGCGCCGCCGAGCACGGTCGAGACGCTGCGCGAGGAGGTGGACGAACTGATCTGCCTGGAAGCGCCGGAGATGTTCCGTGCGATCAGCCTTTATTATCGCTCGTTCGAGCAGGTGAACGACGAGGAGGTGACGCGCATCCTCGACAGCGCCAGCGCGAGCACCTCAGATTGATCGCTTTTCGATCAGACTGAAACGGCCCGACATTCGTCATTGCCGGACTTGATCCGGCAATCCAGCTCACAGGCTCGACGGCCGCCGCTATGGATGCCCGTGTCAAGCACGGGCATGACGTGGCTCTTCTGATCGAAAAGCGCGCTCGGTTTCCATTACAAGCCGCCCATCCGCCAGCCGCACGCCGCGCCCGAATTTGCGGCACTCCCGGTCCATGCGCGCGCGCAGCCATTCCGCCTCCTCGGCCGACACGCGGTTCAGCCGGAACCCGCGCAGGCGAAACGGCAGCATTTCCAGCCGCGTTAGCGCCCCGTGCGTGTCGAGGTCGAGCAGATACCCCAGAGCCAGCTCGGGCCGGTAGCTATCGTGACCGCGGATGCCTTCGTAATCGTTCAGGAAATCACCGCAGCCATAGAGGATCGGTCGGCCTCGGTGGACCTCGATCGCCTTGGGGTGGTGCGACGAGTGGCCGAAAATGATGTCCACGCCGGCGCGCTCGATGAGGGCATGGGCGAACGTGCGGTGCGCCTCTGATATGTCATAGCCCCAGTTCCCGCCCCAGTGGATGGACAGCATCACAATGTCCTCGGGCCCGCTGTGCGCGGCGATTTGTTGGGCGAGGCGCTCAAAGGAGGTCGTGCTGGCGTCAGGCAGGAAGTGCACGCCCGGCGTCTCCTGCCCTGCGGCCCAATGCTCGGGCGTGCCGCTGGACGGGCAGGCGACTGCGAACAGGCGCAGGCGCGCGCCGTCTGGGTGTAGCGTGAGCGGCTGCGCGGCTTCTTGCGCGTTCCGCCCCGCGCCCACATGGGCGAGGCCAGCGGCGGCCAGCGCGGCCAGCGTGTCGGTGAGGCTCTCCGGCCCCCAATCGGCGACGTGGTTGTTGGCGAGCACGCAGGCGTCTGGCTTAAAGGCCGCGAGCGCCGGTGTGTTGTCCGGATGCATCCGGTAGTTGATGCCCTTCGGCTCGGGCGCGCCGTCGGCTGTGATGCTGGTCTCCAGATTGATGACGCGCATGTCCGGGGCCGCCGCATCGACCGCCGCCAGCGCATCGCCCCAGATATACTCTGGCGGCACGCTGCGCGGGACGTCGCCCGCCCACTCCTCGGCCAGCCGCACGTAGTCAATGGCCGAGGTCATGTAGGGTTCATAGAGCACCGGGTCGCAGGGGTGCGGCAGAATCTGGTCGATCCCGCGCCCGGTCATCACGTCGCCGCACAGGAAAATCCGCATCGCAGCCACCCTCCGGCGCGATGATGGCATTTGCGGATGGCGCGGTGCTTGATTGCGGTTAAAGCGCTGATGGTCAGAGCAGCCGCGCGGCCGTCAGAACCGCTCGGCGCGCAGAACCTCGCAATCGACCACGCTCACCACACCGATATGGCGTTCGACGACCGCGAAGGCGGCTTCCAGCAAAGCGTCCAACCGTTCGGGGCGGATGATGCACACAACGCTGACCATTCCGCTGGCCGGGCTGATCTCGCCCTCGCGGCTCCACTGCCCGGACCGGCCCGACCCGCCGAGCACCGGCAACACGGTGAAGCCCGTAACGCCGGCCTTGACCAAGGCATTGGTCAGCCGCTTTTCCATGACCGCCTCGATGGTGATCTCGACGCGTTTCGCCTTGTGGGTCTGCATCGGCCCTAGCCTCCGGTCGCGGCGCTCGCTGCCGCCAGGTAAAGTGGGATGCCGAGCGTCAGGTTGAAAGGGAAGGTCACGCCAAGCGACAGCGTGAGATAGATCGACGGGTTCGCCTCGGGCAGGGCCACGCGCATCGCCGCCGGCACCGCAATGTAAGAGGCCGATGCGCAGAGCGTCATGAACAGCATCGTGCCGCCGGTAGAAAGGCCCAGCAACAGCCCGGCGAGGAGGCCCAGGCTCGCGCCGATCGGGGGCATGACGACGCCGAAAAGGAACACGCCCGGGGTCAGCACTGAGCGCGCCTCGCGCAGGCCGCGCCCCGCGACCAGCCCCATATCGAGCAGGAACAGGCACAAGACGCCCTGGAACGGGGCCACAATGAAGGACGAGATCATGGCCATCCCCTCGGACCCGGTGATCCAGCCGATCAGGAACGACCCCACCAGCAGCACGATGGAACCGTTGAGCAGGATCTCCCGCATCAGGCCCTCATCCATCCCGTTGGCGGATTTGCCGAACCGCGCGATCAGCCACAGCGCCGACAGGATCGCGGGCGCTTCCATCACCGCTGCCACGGCGACCATGTAGCCCTCTGGCGTCAGGCCCGCGGAACCGGCGACCGTGGTGGCGGCGACGAAAGTCACGATCGAGATCGAGCCGTAATGCCCGGCGACGGCGGCGGCGTCGGTGACATCGAGACGAGTTATCGCGCGCAGCAGCGCGAAGGCGATCAACGGGATCGCGAAGGACAGCACCAGGCCGGCCAGCAGCGACAGCAGGAGCGTGCTGTCGATGCCATGATCGGACACGCTGACGCCGCCCTTGAAGCCGATGGCGAAGAGCAGATAGATCGACATGCCCTTGGCGACGGCTTCGGGGACCGTGAGGTCGGACCGGGCGAATGCAGCCAGCATCCCCAGCGCGAAAAACAGGATGATGGGCGACAGCAGATTGTCCGCCGCCAGAGCGAGAATGCCGTCCATATGCCCCCCGGTTGCCTGAAGCGTCTGGCGCGCCGTTATAATCGCCGTGCCGATCCGCGCAAGCTTGGACCTTGACGAAATAGATGGCGGCATAGGCAACTGGCGCTTGAAAACGCACGCGCCCGTTGAGCGAGGAGCGAGCCGGTTTCACGCTCCCCTCGGATCGAACGCCGCTCTACAGCAGGCGCTCGCTCTCGCGCATCTGCCTGGCGAGTTCTTCCGACGCGCTGGCGCGCGGCTTCGACAAGCGCGCCACCAGCGTATAGACCGCCGGGGTCAGGAACAGCGTGAACACCGCCGCCAGCCCCAGGCCGCCGAAGATCACCCAGCCAATCGCGGTGCGCGACTCCGACCCCGGCCCGGCGCTCAGGATCAGCGGCAGCCCGGCGCAGATCGTGGAGATCATCGTCATGGCGATCGGGCGCAGGCGCACGCTGGCAGCCTCGCGCGCCGCCTCGACCACGCTTGCGCCCCGGTCGCGGAGCTGGTCGGCAAATTCGACCAGCAGGATGCCGTTCTTCGCCATGATGCCGATGAGCACAAGCACCCCGATCTGGCTGTAGATGTTGATGGTCGTTCCGGTGAGATAAAGCGCGAACACCGCCGCCGCCATGCCGAACGGCACCGTAATCATGATGACGGTCGCGCTTGTCAGGCTCTCGAACTGCGCGACCAGCACCAGGAACACGACGAGCAGGGCGATGGCGAAGGTGATAGCGATTTCGCGCGAGGTTTCCTCCAGCGTCTGCGCCTCGCCGAGGAACAGCAGCCCGATCCCGCGCGGCAACTCGGCCTGCGCCAGCGCGCGCACCTCATCCACGGCATCGCGCAGCGGCAACCCCGGCGACAGGTCGGCGTCGATCTCGATGGCGCGGCGCTGCGCGTGGCGGTCAAGCTCGGCCGCGACGCCCTCCTGGCTGAACGAGATCATCTGGATGAGCGGGATCAGCCGGTTATCCTGCGAGCGGACGTAGAGATTGCCGAGATCGGAGGGCGAGGCCACCGACCCGGCTGCCGATTGCAGCATGATCGGCACGGCCTGATCGTCCACCGTCAGCTCCGCGACCTCGAAGCCGTCGACAAGCACGCGGATCGTGCTGGCCAGATCGTCGATGTCTACATTCAGGTTCGCGGCGCGCTCGCGGTCGATCCTCAGGGAAATTTGCGGCTGCGTCGCCTGGTACTGCACGCGCGTGTTGCTCAGGCCCGCGATTTCAGTCTCCAGCTTGCGCGCGAAGTCGTCCGCCGCCGCCGCGATGGCCGGGTAGTCGCTGCCCGTCAGGGCGATCTCCAGTCCGCCAGCGCCGGAGCCGCGCAAGCCCAGGCTGTTGCCGCGAGAGATTCGGCTGGTGAAGCCTGGGATGTCATTGAGCGGTTCGCGGATCGTCGCCTCGATTTCCTGCTGCGTGCGCGCGCGTTCCTCCCACGGGGCCAAAGGCGCGCTCAGATAGCCGCGATTGAAGTCCCAGCGGCCGGCGATCGAGAAAAGCCGCTCGACCGTGCCGTCTTCAATCAGCGGATCGAAAACCCGTTCGGCCTTTTCGACCTGCAGGTCCATGTAATCCAGCCCGACGCCGTCAGGGGCCTGCGTCCATACCGTGATCTCGCCGCGATCCTCCTGCGGCACCAGTTCTTCGCCCAACGTCTGGACCAAGATGAGCGCGACCGCGCCGGCCCCGCAGGCTGCCGCCAGCACGATCAGCGGCGCGGCGAGCACGACGCTCAGCAGTTTGTCATAGGCGCGTTGCAGCCCGTTTCCGAGCGCGCCCAGCAGCGACGCGCGCGAACCGCCCCCTCCCTGCGCCAGCGGCAGGCGCGAGGCGATCATCGGGCACAGCGTCAGCGCGACGAAGGACGAAATGATAACCGTTGCCGCGAGCATGAAGCCGAATTCGCGGAACAGTCGGCCAGCGGTGCTCGGCAGGAACGAGATCGGCACGAACACCGCAACCAGCGTAGCTGTCGTCGCCAGCACGGCGAAGAACACCTGCTGCGTGCCGATGACAGCCGCGGCCTTCGCGCCGATGCCCTGCGCCTGCCGCCGCTGAATGTTTTCCAGCACGACAATGGCGTCATCGACCACAAGGCCGGTGGCGAGCACCAGCGCGAGCAGCGTGATGATATTGATGGAAAAGCCGAACGCCCACAGCGCCGCGACCGCGCCGATCAGCGCGACAGGGATGACCACGGCGGGCACGAGCGTGGCGCGGAACCGGCCGAAGAACAGCCAGATAACGGTGACCACGATCAGAGTCGCCAGCGCCAGCGAGGTCAGCACCTCGGAGATCGCGCCTTCGATGAACACCGAGTCATCGGACAGAACGGCGATATCGACATCGCTCAGGCGCGTGTCGAGATTGCCTACGGCGGCGCGCACCCCTTCCGCGATTTCGACCGTGTTGGACTTGGCCTGCCGGATAATGCCGATGCTGACGACGCTGCGACCGTCGAGACGCACCCGCGAGCTTTCATCCGCCGGGCCGAAATAAACATCGGCCACCTGCCCGAGCCGGACATCATCTCGCAGCCGCAGATCGCGGATTTCCGACGGCTCCACCACGGAAGCATTGGCGCGCACCAGCACTTCCTGCTCCGCGGACTCGAAGCTGCCGGCCGGTACGTCGTAGCGCGCGCGCTCCATCAGGTCGGAGACATCGCGGATGGACAGGCCATAGCTCGCCAGCCGGTTCGGATCGACGACGACGCGCAACACCCGCTCGCGTTCGCCGAACAGCCGGGCGTCCGCCACGCCTTCGACGGCGAGCAACTCCGGCACGATCTCGTTCTCGACGACCCGCGTGACCTCCTCGACGGACAGCGCGCCGCTCGTCACCGCCAGGCGCATGATCGGGCGCGCATCGTCGTCCGCCTTGATGACAGTGACGTTTTCGACTTCGCCGGGCAAGTCGCGCTCGGCGCGCGAGACGGCTTCGCGCACGTCGTTGGCCGCATCGGTCAGGTTGGCGGAGGGCGAGAACTCCACGCGCATCCGCATGTTGTTCTCTTCACTGGAGGAGGCCACCGACTTGACGCCATTGACCCGCGCCACGGCGCGCTCCAGCACGCTGGTCACCTCGGCGTCAAGCGTCTCTGGCGAGCCGCCGGGATAGTCCGCGCGCACGCTGACGATCGGCCGGTCGATATTGGGCAGCTCGCGGACCTCCACGGCCATCAGCGCGCCCAAACCGGCGATGATGATGAGGAGGTTAAGCACCGCCGCCAGATAGGGGCGGCGCACGCTCAGGCCTGGCAGGCCGCTTCCATACGCGCTCACAGTCCCGCCTCGTTCTGTGCGGTGGCGTCGGGCCGCTCGAAGCTCAGTTCCCGTCCGGGCCGCAGGCGCTGCGTGCCTTCAACGACGACAAGCTGGCCCGGCGCAAGGTTGCCTGCGACGAGCACCCGGCCTTCCGCGCGCTTCACGACCGTCACCGCAACCTTTTTCGCTTTGCCGTCCTCTACGGCCCAGACATGAGAGCCGTCCCGCGCCCAAAGCAGCGACAGTTCGGGGATCGACGGATATTCGCCGTCGTCGAGCACGAGCTTGACGTTGAAGGACATGCCGCCGCGCAACACCTCGCCGGGATTTTCCAGCGCCGCGCGCAGGCGCACGGACCGGGACTGCGGATCGACGCGGGTGTTGATCTGGGTGATGCGGCCCTCGAAAGTCTGTCCGCGGAATCCGGGCGTTGTGGCGGTGATGGGCTGACCCGCCTCGATGCGCTTGAGATGGATTTCGGGCGTCTCGAACTCGACGAGAATCTGGCTGCGATCATCGAGGGAGGCGATCGCCGTCGTGTCCGTCACACGGTCGCCGACCTCGACGTGCGGGATGCCGACAACGCCATCGAAGGGCGCGCGGATAGTCCGGTCCGCCAGCGCCTCGCGCGCCTGTTCCAACTCAAGCTCGGCGGTGCGCAGCGTGGTGCGGGCGGTATCCACCTGCGCCTCGGGTATGGCGTTGCGCTCCAGCAGCGCTTCGTAGCGCTGAAGCGTGCGCCGCGCTTCGGCCACCTTCGCCTCGGCGATATCGACGGCGATGCGCGCCTGGCGATCGTTCAGGCGCAGGACCACATCGCCTTCCTCCAGCCGGTCGCCCGCGTCGAAGTCGATTTCGGCGACGATGCCCGAGACTTCCGGGTAGATCGTAATGGAGCGGTTGGCGCGCCCATCGCCGATGGCCTGCAGCCGGTCGACCGCCTCGATGAGCGTCACCGGCTCGACGATCACGGGCACGCCCGCGCTGGCCCTGCCCCCGCGCCGCTGCTCCGGCGCTTCCCGGCCGAGCGAGACGCCGGTCATTTCTGCAAGGCGGGCGCGCTGATCCCACGCCGCGTAGCCGAGGCCGACGACGATCGCGATCACGAGAAGTTGTTTCCAGATGGCCAGCTGGCGCGTCATGGGCGCTCCCCGGAGGACACAGTAGGCTCAAAGATTAACACGGAATGGCTGTCCGATAGCCCGGCGCCTGGCGGGCGCGACGCTTTGCCTTGCAGAGTTCCGATGACAGCCGCGCCGGTCGTTGTGTATCACAACTGGCAGATGTACGGGACCTGAACGATGCCGGATCGACGCCAGCGCTCCGCAAAGCTGGCCGCGCCGTGATGCAACCCTGCGGCGTTGGCGATCCGCCGTTGATGTGTTACCGTCATTAACTTAGTGGAAGACCGAGATCCAGGTCACAACATGTTGTCCAGTTTGTTCGGCCGTTTGCCGGTTTGCGGGCTCGCGGCCTTTTTAATTGCGTTTGCGGCCGTCTCGGGCGCCCCCTTCGCAAGGGCCCAGAACGCCGTGCCCGTCGAAGTCGAGACGGTGGAAAGCGGGGCCGTGCGCGACGAAGTCGAAGTCGTCGGGAACATCCTCGCAGACGAGACCGTCATGATCCGCCCGGAGATCAGCGGGCAGGTGAAGGAAATCCACTTCAGCGAGGGCGACACGGTTGAGGAGGGCGAGCCGCTCTTCTCGCTGGACGATGAAATCCTCGCCGCGGAGGTGGCGGAGGCAGAGGCCGCGAACGAGCTGGCGAAGCGCAACTTCGACCGCTCCACGCAGCTTTTCAGCCGCCAGGTCGGCTCCGAGCGCACGCGCGACGAAGCGCTGGCCGAAATGCAGAGCAGCGAGGCCAAGCTGGCGCTCGCCAAGGCGCGGCTGAGCAAGACGAAAATCCGCGCGCCCTTCAGCGGCATCGTCGGCTTCCGCGAGGTCAGCGTCGGCGCTTACGTATCGGCCGGGGCCGATCTGGTGCGCCTCGTCAAGACCGATCCTGTCGAGGTCAGCTTCCGCGTGCCCGAGCGGTTCCTGCCTGTTCTGCGCAAGGGGCAGAACATCACCGTGGGCGTGGATGCATTCCCCGATCGCGCGTTCGACGGCAAGGTGTTCGCGCTGGACAACGTCGTCGATATCAACGGCCGCAGCATTCAGGTGCGCGCGCGCGTGCCGAACCCCGACCTGCTGCTGCGCGCCGGTCTGTTCGCGCGCGTCAACCTCGTGACGGAACTGCGCCAGGACGCGGTGATCGTCCCGGAGGCCGCGATCGTGCCCACCATCGAGGGCGCTTTCGTCTACCGTGTCGTGGACGGCAAGGCAGAGCGCGCGGATGTGACCATCGGCCGTCGCATGGCTGGCGAGGTCGAGATCGTTTCGGGATTGTCCGCGGGCGAGACGGTCATTGTCGCGGGCCAGCAAAAAGTGCGCCCCGGCGCGCCGGTCCAGCCGCTCGACGGCGCGGAAGGCGCCTGAACCCCGCAGCCCCCGCTGATCGCAGGAGCATCGCCGCATGGGCATTTCGGAACTTTGCATCCGCCGTCCGGTCTTTGCGACGGTGCTGAGCCTGATCGTGTTCCTGCTCGGGCTGGTCGCCTATGAGCGGCTGAACGTGCGCGAATATCCGAACATCGATCCGCCGGTCGTCAACGTCGAGACGAATTATCAGGGCGCGAGCGCGGCGATCATCGAAACGGAAGTCACACAGATTCTCGAAGAATCGCTCGCGGGCATCGAGGGCGTCGACTACATCAACTCGGTCAGCCGCGAGGAAGCCAGCCAGATCACCGTCAACTTCAATCTGGACCGCGACGCGGACGCCGCCGCGGCGGATGTGCGCGACCGCGTGAGTCGCGTGCGCGGCAACTTGCCCGATGAGATCGACGAGCCGGTGATCCAGAAGGTGGAGGCTGACGCGCAGCCGATCATCTATCTCGCGTTCTCAAGCGACCAGCACTCCGCTCTGGAAATCACCGATTTTGCCGACCGTTACGTCAAGGACCAGCTCCAGACGCTGGGCGGCGTCGCGCAGGTCCGCATCTTCGGCGAGCGCGAATACTCCATGCGCCTGTGGATCGATCCGCTGCGCATGGCGGCCTACGATCTCACCCCGCAGGATGTCGAGAATGCGCTGCGCCGACAGAACGTCGAGGTGCCGGCCGGCCGGATCGAAAGCCGGCTGCGCGAATTCACGGTCCTGTCCGAAACCGATCTGCGCACGCCGCAGCAGTTCAACGACCTCGTCATCAAGCAGGCCGACGGCTATCTGGTGCGCCTCTCCGATATTGGCCGCGCCGAGCTGGGTCCGCTGGATGAGCGCCGCGTCGTGCGCTTTAACGGCGAACCCGCGATCGCGCTCGGCGTCATCAAGCAGGCGACGGCGAACCCTCTGGACGTATCCGCCGCAGTGCGCGAGGCGCTGCCGCGGGTGCTCGATACGCTGCCAGAAGGGATGAATGTCGAGATCGCGCATGACGCCTCGGTGTTCATTCAGGAATCGCTCGACAACGTCTACATGACGATCGCCGAGGCGGTCGTGCTGGTGCTGCTGATCATCTTCTTGTTCCTGCACTCGCTGCGCGCCACCTTGATTCCGCTGGTGACGATCCCGCTGTCGCTCGTCGGCGCCTTCGCGCTGATGCTGCTGTTCGGCTTCTCCATCAACACCCTGACGCTGCTGGCGTTCGTGCTGGCGATCGGTCTTGTGGTGGACGACGCCATCGTAATGCTGGAAAACATCGCCCGGCATGTGGAAGAGGGCGAGACACCCTTCAATGCCGCGCTGAAAGGCGCGAAGGAAATAACCTTCGCCATCATCTCGATGTCGCTGACGCTCGTCGCGGTGTTCGTGCCGGTCGGCTTTCTCACCGGCCAGACCGGCCAGCTGTTCACCGAATTCGCCTGGACGCTCGCCGGCGCGGTGCTGGTTTCCGGGTTCGTCGCGCTGACGCTGACGCCGATGATGTGCTCGAAGATGCTCAAACGCGAGCCGCGCCCGAACCTGTTGATCCGCGTGATCGAGGGGGCGCTGCGCGGCCTGACCGCGGGATATCGCTGGCTCCTGCGCGCTTGCTTGCGCGCGCGGCCGCTTGTGCTTCTGATTGGCCTCATCCTGGCTGGCGCCGGCGCGTACCTGTTCACGCAACTCCCATCCGAACTCGCGCCTTACGAGGATCAGGGCACGATCGTCGGCGTCTTCATGGCTCCGCAGGGCGCAACGATCGACTACACCGACAAATATGCCCGCCAGCTTGAGGCGATCTACGAGAAGACTGACGATGTGGCGCGTTACTTCGTCGTGTCCGGCTTCCCGACAGTGACGCAGGGCATCAGCTTCGTGAAGACGACGCCGTGGGATGAACGCGAACGCAGCCAGCGCGACATCGTCAACGAACTGCAGCCGCAGATGTTCGGCGTGCCGGGCGTGCTGGCGTTCCCGGTGAATCCGCCGCCGCTCGGCCAGAGCGTGCGTGATCAGCCGATCCAGCTCGTGGTCATGACGTCCGAGAGCTATGCGACGCTGAATGGCTATGTTGAACAGATCCTCGACAAGGCGCAGGGCAGCGGCACCCTGCAAAACCTCGATAGCGACCTCGACCTGAACAAGCCGCAACTCAAGGTGGACGTCGACCGGAACAAGGTCGCCGCGCTCGACGTCGATCTGGAGACCCTGGGGCGCACGCTGGAGTCGCTGCTCGGCGGTCGGCAGGTCACGCGCTTCAAGCGCGAGGGCCAGCAGTATGACGTCGTGGTCCAGGTGGCCGCCGAGGACCGCGTGACGCCAGCGGACCTGGAACAGATTTACGTGCGCGCGGAAAACGGCGCGATGATCCAGCTCTCCAACCTCGTGACCCTGGAGGAGACGGTCGCGCCGAAAGAACTCAACCGCTTCAACCAGCTTCGCGCCGCGACCTTCACCGCGACGCTCGCCGAAGGCGCGACGCTGGGCGAGGCGCTGAACGAACTGGAAGAGATCGTCCGCGAGGTGGTCCCGTCCACCGCGCAGGTGGACTACGCGGGCCAGTCGAGAGAATTCAAGGAATCCAGCGCGGAAATCTATATCACCTTCATCCTTGCGCTCGCCTTTATCTACTTGGTGCTTTCGGCGCAATTCGAGAGCTTCATCGATCCGCTCACGATCATGCTCACGGTGCCGCTGTCGATCACTGGCGGCCTTCTGGCGCTCTATCTGACGGGCAGCACGCTGAACATCTACAGTCAGGTCGGTCTGGTGACGCTGATCGGGCTCATCACCAAGCACGGCATCCTGATCGTCGAGTTCGCCAACCAGATACGCATTCGCGGCAAGACAACACATGACGCCGTGCTGGAAGCCTCGGTCTTGCGCCTGCGGCCGATCCTGATGACCACGGGCGCGACGATCCTCGGCGCGACGCCGCTCGCAATCGCCAGCGGCGCGGGCGCGGAGAGCCGGCAGGATATCGGCCTGGTGATCGTCGGCGGCCTGCTGGTCGGCACGCTTTTCACGCTGTTCGTCATCCCGGTCGTCTATACCTATTTCGCCCGGAAGACGATGCCCGGCCCGATCACAGACTCCGAGGAAGCCGCGCCGGGCGCCGCGCCGAAGCCGGCGGAGTAGCCTGTCCGGCCGCCGCCGGCGACGCATTGCGCACGATGCCGCTTTGATAGGCATCAAGGACGGCTGCGCGCTCCCATGCAATAATTTGAAGATAATTCGACAGCGCGCCGTGCGGCCGTCCCAGCGCCTGCGCATGGGGTGCGTGTCGCAAGAAGTGCAGGGAGAAGCGCATGACAGCACACGACGATGAAACGCCGAAGACGGGCGCGCGGCCGGATCGCCGGCAGTTCATCAAGCTCGCCGCCGGCGCGGCGGGCGTCGCCATGCTGCCGGGCGCGGGCGGTCAGGCGCGGGCCGAGCCGTTCAGGACCGGCGCGCGCATCGTCATCGCCGGCGCGGGCGCTGGCGGCATCAGCGCGGCATCGCGCCTGTCGCAGATGACCGAGGGCGCGCGCATCACCATCATCGACGCGCGCGAAAACCACTACTTCCAGCCGGGCTACACGCTGGTCGCCAGCGGGGTCTGGACCCAGGACAGGGTCATCTCCTCGAATGCCGAATATATTCCGCGCAACGTGGAGTGGATCAAATCCGCAGTCGCCGAGTTCGACCCGGACGGCAACAAGGTCGTCACGGCAGAGGGCCAGAACGTGCCCTACGACTTCCTGATCGTGGCGACCGGCTGCATCCTCGACTATCCGGCCATCGAAGGCATGGAAGAAGGGTTGATCGGCCGCGAGGGCATATCGAGCATCTACGCCAGCCCGGAAGCCGCCGCCGCGTCGTGGGAAGCCATGCAGCAATTCGTCGAAACCGGCGGCACGGGTCTTTTCACCCGTCCGGCCACGGAGATGAAATGCGCCGGCGCCCCGCTCAAATACACGTTCCTCACCGATGACCGGCTCCGGCGCGCGGGCAATCGCGGCAAGGCCGAACTGATCTACAACGCGCACAACGACGAGACCTTCTCCGTGCCGGTTGTCGACGACAAGGTCCGCGAACTGTTCGCGCAGCGCGACATTTCATGGAACAAAAGCCACGTGCTCCGCGCCATCGATCCCGGCCAGCGCGTCGCCACCTTCGACACGCCGGAGGGCACGAAGGCGCTGGATTACGACTTCATCCACGTCATCCCGCCGATGCGCACGCCGGAGCCGGTGCGCAATTCCCCGCTGCCCTGGCGCGAAGGGCCGTTCGCGGCGGATGGCTGGATCGAGGTCGACAAGGCCACAATGCAGCACCGGCGCTACCCCAACGTTTTCGGCATCGGGGATGTCAACGGCGTGCCGAAGGGCAAGACGGCGGCCAGCGTGAAGTGGCAGATGCCGGTTGCCGCGCAGAACATGCTCGCGGTCGCGGCGGACAAGGAGATGACCGCGACCTATAACGGCTACACGTCCTGCCCGATGGTCACGCGCGTCGGCCAGGCCATGCTCATCGAGTTCGACTACGAGAACAATCTCGTGCCGTCCTTCCCGTTCATCGACCCGCTCAAGCCCATGTGGCTGTCCTGGGTGATCGAGGAGCAGGGTCTCAAACCCACCTACTACGCCATGTTGCGCGGGCTTGCCTGAGGGAGGTGCAGCAATGAAAGACTTTCATCCCGTAACGCTATTCGCCATCGCCCAGGAGGCTCTGGGCATCTGGCTGTGGGCCGCTGTCGCCGCCGCTGCGCTGGTGGTGCTTCTGTATATCGTCGCCTTCGCCCGGGGCGTGCGCTTCGCCGGCGCGCCGCGGTCCCTCGCCTTCGTGATAGGCATCGGCGCGAGCATCGCCACGATCGTCGTTGCGCCGCTGCTCACGCAGGCGGCCTACCGTGATCTGGCCGGGCTGGTGGACTGGGGCGCGCTGATCCTTGCGGGCATTGGCGCAGGCGTCGCGGCGTTCCTCGCTCTGCTGCCGCTGTTCGCGCTGCTTGCGGGACGGCGTCGCGGCACGGCCCAGGCCGTGCCGCGCAGCGCCTGAGCCATCGCCTGAAGGGGCCGTGACCCACTACCTCTTGCCGCGTGCCATGCCAATGTCTTAGCCTTGTGCTCGGGAATTGCAACACCGGCAAGGGGCAAGCACAGGCATGGCTTTCAGTACGGACGCATGGCAGCGCAACGCGCGCCTGATCGACACGATCCAGGAGATGGACTTCAACCGCAGCTTGAGCGCGGGTACGCTCGATCAGGACGTCTTTAAGTATTACGTTATTCAGGACTCGATCTACCTCGCCGCCTATGCCCGCGCGCTGGCGGCCGCCGCCGTGAAGGCCCCGGACTCCGAGGCAATGCTGACCTTCACCGGCTCCGCGCAGGAGGCGATCCAGGTCGAGCGCGCGCTGCACGCCAGCTATTTCGAAAAATTCGGCATCGACCCGGCGCAGGTGCGCGTGGCTGAGCCGTCGCCCACATGCCTCGCCTACACGAGCTATATGCTCGGCGTCGCGCACACGGCGGGCTACGCCGAACTGGTCGCGGCGATCCTGCCGTGCTTCTGGGTCTACTGGGAGGTTGGCAAGCGCATCGACGCCGAAGCCTCAGCCGACAACCCCTACCGCGCGTGGATCGACACCTATGCCGACGAGAGCTTCGGCGAGGCCGTGCAGGCGGTGATCGGCCATGTCGACCGCGCGGCGGAGGCGGCCGGCCCCGATACAGTCGCCGCGATGCACCACGCCTTCACGCGCACGACCCAGTATGAGTGGATGTTCTGGGATGCGGCATGGCGTCGCGAGGACTGGCCCGTGAAACCATGAGAATTCGCGCGGGCGCGCGATCGGGAAATTTCTATGCTATGCTCCATGAGCGCCTTAATCATGGAGCTGCGCATGGGTATTCGCGTTTTTGTTCTCAGTCTGACCATCGTTGTTTTTGCTTCTCTTTCCGCGCCTGCCATCGCGCAAGAGCCGCCGGCCGCCACCCGCTGTCTCGCGCTCGCCGAGAGTGTGCCGCGTGTCCAGTACGCCTCGCTGAACACCGCATCGCTGTCGCAGTTCGAGGTGAAGATCACCTTCGTCGGCCACGCGACCTTTCGCATCGAGAGCGCGGAGGGCGTCGTTATCGCCACCGATTATGCCGGCTACGCCGGACCGGGCCGCGTGCCCGACGTCGTAACGATGAACCACGCGCATTCGACGCACTACACCAACAACCCCGACCCGGCCATCGACCATGTGCTGCGCGGCTGGGGCACGGAGGACGCGCCCGCCAAGCACCACATTACCGTGGACGATGTCCTGATCCGCAACGTGACGACCGACATCCGCCGCTGGGGCGGCATCCGCGAGAAGGACGGCAACTCGATCTTCATCTTCGAGGTGGCCGACATCTGCATCGGGCATCTGGGGCATCTGCACCACACGCTCGGCCCGGAATACCTCGGGATGATTGGCCAACTCGACGTGGTCATGGTGCCGGTCGACGGCTCCTACACGATGGCTCAGCCCGCGATGATGAGGGTGCTGGAGCTGCTGAAGGCCCGGCTCGTCCTGCCGATGCACTATTTCAGCCGGAACCGGCTGCAGACTTTTCTGGACCGGGTTGGCGAGGGTTATGACGTGGAGATCAGCAAATCCCCCTCGATCACCGTCACCGCGGCCAGCCTGCCGGCGAAGCCGACCGTGATGGTCCTGCCAGGGCCGGAGTTGCGCGGCTTCATCGACTAACAGCAGTTGCGGCCGGATGGATGTCTACGGCGTCGACCTCGCCAGCCGGCCGCGCCCGCTCATACCGACCCGCCCGAAGGCTGGATCGCCGATCAGGGCGCGCGCCCGGATGCTTGACGAAGTCTTTCCAAGTGCAGCCTGTCCCATTTGAGCAAATGTCGCGACGAAATATTAGTCTCGATCGGATTTACTTGTTTCCGAAATCGAGTTGTGGCGTTTGGAAGGCCCCATGCACTGGGACGGCATCGCGAAGGCTTGCCCTGACGGAATTCTGGTCGTTGACCGGAGTGGGCGGATTATGTGGGTCAACGATGCGGCGCGCCGCATGTTCGGCTGGCCGGGCAATTCGTTGATCGGCCAGCACGTCAACATGCTTGTACCCCAAGGTCTTCGCCGGCGCCATGCAGCCATGATGCGCGCCAGGCGCGGGTCGCTGCGCAGTCCGGTCAACATGTCCCGCTGGCGGCCCGCCCGGGCCCAGCGCCGCAACGGCACGCAGTTCCCCATCAGGGTCTGGCTCGCCAGCGACACAGAGTACGGCCAGCAGCGCGTCGTCGCCTTCGTCCGCGACATGAGCGAACTTGCCGCGAGCGAGGCCGCCGTCGTCGACGCGCACGCCGCGCTTGCGGAGAAGGGCGAGCAAAACGCCCTGCTCGCGCTGGTCGCCGAGCATATCTCCGACTGCGTCGTGATTACCGACGCGCAAGGCCGTGTGATCTGGGTCAACAAGGCGATGGAGCGGCTCACCGGCTACAGCGCGGACGAGTTTCGCGGGCGCAGGCCTGGCGATTTGCTGCAGGGACCGGAGACCGACCCGGCTGCCGTGCAGCGTATCGCCGCGGCGCTCCGCGCTGGTGAGGATATCCGCTGCACGCTTCTCAATTACGCCAAGAGCGGCGAGAGCTACTGGACCGACCTGAACATCTGCCCAGTTCGGGATGCCGAAGGCCGGATCGACAAGTTCATCGCCGTGCAGCGCGACGTCACGGCGGACTGCCAGCAGAAGCGGGCGCTGGACGCCGCCCGGCGCGCGGCGGAGCGGGCCGAGAGCCGTCTGTCATCGGCGATCGAGGCCATCTCGGAAGGCTTCGTCATCTACGACGAATATGACCGGCTGGTCATGGCCAACAGCGCCTACAAGCAGATGCGCGCGGAAGACGCCGACAAGATCGTCCCGGGCGTCACCTTCGAGGACATCGTGCGGACAGCCGTGGAGCGCGGCCATTTCGATACCGAAGGCGAAGACCCTGAGACCTGGGTTCAGCGCCAGATCGAAGCCCGCAAGTCGGCTACCGATGTGGAGACGCTGGTTCACTTTACCGACGGGCGCTGGATGCTGCGCCGGGAGCGGCGCACGCCGCAGGGCGAGATGATCGGCATCCGCTCGGACATCACCGGGTTCAAACGGCAGGAAGAGGCGCTGCGCGACGCCAAACTGAAGGCCGAACGCGCGGAGAACCGGCTGGCTTCGGCGATCGAGGCGATCTCCGAAGGGTTCGTGATCTACGATGCCGACGACCGTCTCGTCATGTGCAACAGCGCGCTGCGCGAACAATTCCCATTCCTCGCCGACCAGCTCGTACCCGGCGCGAAATTCGAGGATCTCATCCGCACCGCTGCCGAAAACGGTCACTTCGATACGCAGGGCGAGGATCCCGGAACCTGGGTCGAACGGCAGATCGCAAAGCGCCGCGAGAGCGACCATGCCGAGACGCTGGTTCATTTTACCGACGGGCGATGGATGCTGCGCCGGGAGCGGCGCACGCCGCAGGGCGAGATGATCGGCATCCGCTCCGACGTCACCGCCTTCAAGCAGCAGGAAGCGGCGCTTGAAGAAGCCAGGGCAAGGGCCGAAGCCGCCGACAAGGCCAAGAGCGAGTTCGTCGCCAATATCAGTCACGAGCTGCGCACGCCAATCAACGGGATCATGGGCTTCGTCCAGCTCATGCTGATGGATGAGCTTCTGGAGAAACAGCGCGAGCGCGCCGAGATCATCCGATCCTCGTCCGAGCACCTGCTGCAACTCGTCAACGACCTGCTCGACCTGTCGCGGATCGCCAGCAACAGCATCGAACTGACGCCGGAGCCGTTCGATCTCGCGGCCCTGGCGCAGGAGACGGTAAGCCTGCTGAAGCCGCTCGCCGACGCAAAGGGGCTTGCGCTGCACGCTGACGTTTCCCTGCCCGCGAACGCGATGGTCGACGGGGACCGGGCGCGGGTGCGGCAAATTCTGTTCAACCTGATCGGCAACGGCATCAACTATACGAAGACGGGCGGGGTGACGCTCGCCGTGCGCGCCGCAGACAGCGCCGTTCTCTTCGAGATTGCCGACACGGGTTCCGGCATCCCGCCGGAGAAGCTGGAAGCGATCTTCGACCGCTTCACCCGCGCGGAGAGCGCAAGCATTTCGGGCGGCGCGGGCCTTGGTCTGGCGATCACGAAGGGCCTGGTCGAGCTGATGAATGGCAAGATTGACGTGCGCAGCGCGCCCGGGTCCGGCTCGACCTTCACGGTCCGCCTGCCGTTGCCCGTGTGCGCGCCGGATCCGGGTTCGGGGTCGGGGCCGGAAACGGGCGGAGCCGAGCCCTCGTCCGCCGGCTATGACATTCTTGTCGCAGAGGATCATCCGGTGAACCAGCGGCTCATCAGCGAGATGCTCGACGCGCTGCAGTGCCAGGTCACGTTGGCGGAGACCGGCCGGCAGGCGCTGGACGCGGTCGAGACAGGCGACTTCGACCTGATAATCATGGACAACCAGATGCCGGAAATGACCGGGCTGGAGGCCATCGACCGCATCCGCGCGCGCAGGGACTGGAAGCGGCGCATCCCGATCATCGCGCTCACCGCCAACGCCATGCGCGGCGCGGAAACCGCCTATGCGGCAAAAGGCGTGGAGGCCTTCCTCACCAAGCCCTTCGAGTTGAATGAGGTCGTCGCGACGATCCGTCGGCTCGGACAGGCCGGCCGCCAAATCCGCGTGAAGGCGCGCGCCAAAACGCGGTGATCGGCGGCCGCGCCGGTGTATCGAATACTCCCGGCTGAATGCATATGGCTCCGCAACCGATGCCGCGGTTGCTCGCGACACCCATCCCGCGATACTTAATTCACTGGAGTCATAATTGCGGAAAGCGACGCTGCGGCCTCGGATGCCGCACCGCGCATATGCGGCCTATCAGGGAGGAAGCTGCCATGAAGATGTCCGGTTCGCACATGCTGCCAGCGCCGCGTCAGGAGGTCTGGGAAAAGCTGAACGATCCGTCGGTGCTCCAGCGGTGCATTCCCGGCTGCCAAAGCCTTGAGCAGGTGGGCGAGAACAAGCTGGCGGCCGTCGTGAACGTCAAGATCGGCCCGATGAACACCAGGTTTAACGGCGAGGTGGAACTGAAAGACCTGAACCCGCCGGAATCCTACCGGATCGAGGGCAGCGGCAGCGGCGGCCAGGCCGGCTCGGCTTCTGGCGGGGCGAATGTGCGGCTGGCGGAAAATGGCGGCGATACGGAACTATCTTACGATGTCGACGCGCGCGTCAGCGGCAAGATCGCCCAGCTCGGCAACCGCCTGATCGACGCGACCGCGCGCAGCATGGCGGAGAAATTCTTCGCCAACTTCGCCAACGAGATCGAGCGGCCGGGCGCGGCCCCCGTGCATACCGAGGCGATCAGCATCCCGTCCTGGGTATGGATCGTGATGGCGGTGCTGGTTGCGCTGTTGCTCTTGTTCTTCGCGTTCGGTTAGCCGGCGGGGCGGGCGCTCTGCGCCGCCGCGCGGATCGCGCGGATGTTCTCGCCGTAGGTCTGCGGGTTATCGACCGAGCCGCCCCCGAACACCGCTGATCCCGCAACCAGCACGTCCGCCCCGGCCTCGGCCACCTGCGGCGCTGTCTCCGGCGTGATGCCGCCATCAACCTGGATATGGATTGGCCGGTCGCCGATCATCGCGCGCAGGCGGCGGATCTTGTCGAGTTGCGAGGTGATGAATTTCTGCCCGCCGAAGCCGGGGTTCACGGTCATCACCAGCACCAGATCGCAAAGATCGAGCAGGTATTCCGCCGCCTCGACAGGCGTGCCGGGGTTGAGCGCGATGCCTGCCTTCGCGCCTGTGGCGCGGATGGCTTGCAGCGTGCGGTGCGTGTGCGGGCCGGCTTCGGGATGGGCCGTGATGATGTCCGCGCCGGCTTCCGCGAACGCCGCGATGTAGGGATCGACCGGCGCGATCATCAGATGCACGTCCATCACGGTGGTGACATGCGGGCGGATCGCCTTCACCAGCGGCGGCCCGAAGGTGAGGTTGGGCACGAAATGCCCGTCCATCACATCGACATGCACCCAGTCGCAGCCCTGCGCCTCGATCGCGCGGATTTCCGCGCCGAAATTGGCGAAGTCCGCCGACAGGATCGAAGGTGCGATCTTGATGCTGCGGTCAAAGCTCATGCTCTAATCTCTGTTGACTAAATTTTTGGTGGTTGGGTTCTCTGGGAGCTGACAAAAATTCTCCAAACGTATATATCGTTGGCCCATTGTGAACGCATCTCCAGCTCCGCGTGGTTTGTGAGGGATCGGCACCCCCCTGTTCACGGTTTTTGTATCAGCTGATTCTTGACGGGATAGTTTAAATACTTGCAAAATTTCTCCCTCAACAATTCGGTTATGACGCACTTCGTTGCGAATATATTCCTGCAATTCACAATCTTCTTTGTTTGTAAAATTAATAGAACAAAAAATCGGACCGTAGCGCTTCAGAACCTTTGCTAATTTCGGCTGCACAGCCTGCTCTGCATAAAAGCCAAAATATTCAACAGGACGGAAGCTGCGATTCGGTTGGCAACGATAAAAACCCGTTTCTATATAGTGCGGCCATGCTTTTCTTGCCGCTACAATACAGACCTCTCGGCGTGGCAACAAATCAAGTCTCGGATCTGCGAACAACCAACGCAAATTTCTCAACATAAAATCGTCACGCTCCGAGATGAATTGGTCTTCATCCCTGATAATCTCTGCTATTGTTTGGTCAAAATCGCCAAAGGATGCCCACCGCAATTTATTGCTCTGTAATTCTAAAACCTTCTGAGGTTGCTCATTGTCTGGCGTGAGTAGCAGAAGATACCCATTCTTATCGTTATTGATTCGTTCTAAATGTTGGTTTAGTTGAGGTTGAAGTATGGCGTTGCGCGTTATTTTAGTTTCGATCAGCACGTTAATATTGCTTGTAATTTTAGCATCAGGAACGCCTTGACCGCCTTGGACAGCTTGGTTCTGAAAGTTTATCAAGTTAAATTCACTGTTACCCAAAAGTCGACTCAGGATCGTTTCGGTCAACTCGATTGAGATAGAGCGAAATACGGCGAGGATTGCAGAGGTGACGCGGTTCTCTGGGCCTTGATAAGGCGAAAAGATTGATTCCGGCATTGGGGCCTCCTCCTTTCCGGCTTGATCTCTTGTTCAGCGCAGTGCAGTTACGAACAGATCAGAGTAGAGGCTTTTTGCCACGCCGCGCGGGCCGCTTGCAACGCGCGCCGGTTGTGCCGTTAACCGCGCCGCGCTAGCCTCGCTCAGCCGTAGCCGTTTCCGCTCCGCACAACAAGAGACTCCGCGATCATGGACCCCGCGACCGGGATCGACTGGTGGGCCGGCACCTCAACGCCGCCATTGGCCGCGCTGCTGCGCCTTGTGCTGGCAGCGGTGCTGGGCGCCGTCATCGGCATCGAGCGCGAGGTGGGCGGGCGTCAGGCCGGTCTCAAGACGCATATGCTGATCTCGGTGGCGGCGGCGACGTTTACGCTCATCACCTTCGAGATCTTCGCGGAAGCAAGCGGCGAGAGTGGCGCGAACCCGGATCCGCTGCGCATCATCGAGGCCGTGACGGCCGGGGTGGCCTTCCTCGCGGCGGGCACGATCATCCGCACGGCGGACCGTGTGCGCGGGCTGACAACCGGCGCGGGCATGTGGGCGGCCGGAGCGGTCGGCGTGAGCGCGGGGGCGGGCTATATGATCCTTGCGGTGCTGGCCACGACCGTGACCTTCGTCATCCTGACGGTAATCCGCTGGATCGAGCGGCAGTTCATCGACCGCCCGTCCATGCGGCAGGAGCCGAAGGATGGGTCAGCGGACGACAGTTGAGCGAGGCCGTAATGAAGGCATATGGCGCGGTGGTGCTGGCGGCAGGCTTTTCACGTCGGCTGCCGGGCGAGGACAAGCTGCTGAAGTTATATCGCGGGCGGCCGCTGCTGGCGCACGCGCTGGCCACGGTCGCCGGGCTTGGCCTGGGCGATACGGTCCTCGTTACTGGCGGCGCGGCGGCGCGCATCTCGGAGTTGGCGCGGCCATGGCGGCTGCGCTGCGTGCGCAATGACGATGCGGCTGCCGGCATGGGCGGCTCGATCGCGGCGGGCGTGAAGGCGCTGCGCGAGGGGCTGGCCGGGGTCTTCATCGTGCTGGGAGACATGCCGGAGGTCATGCCGGAGGATTATGCTCGGCTGGCGACGGCGCACGAGCAGCGGCCCGAGCGCATCTGCGTCCCGGTATGGGAAGGCCGGCGCGGCCACCCGGTGCTGTTCGGCGGGGACCATCGCGGCGCGCTGGCGGCGCTGACGGGCGATGTTGGCGCGCGCAGCATCCTCCGCGAGGCGGTGGATTTGCTCGGCGTCCCGGCGGCTTCGGCCGGCGTGCTGGTCGATCTCGACACCGAAGAGGATTTCGCCGCGCCTGCGCCCGGCGGCCCGCCCGAACCCGACCGCGCATCGGATTGACGAAACGCAAGTCCTGTTCACGCTTGGCCGGATATACTAAACCGTCGCCGGGCAAAGCCGCGATACCCACGCAGCGCGAAGAGGCGCGCCATGAGTGAAGCTTATGATGCCATCGTGATCGGCTCCGGGCTGGGCGGGCTGACCGCGGGCGCGCTCGCGGCGAAGCAGGGCCGCAAGGTTCTGGTGCTGGAGCGCAACGACGAGTTCGGCGGCGCGGCCTCCACCTACCGGCGCGACGGCCTCACGATCGAAGCCGCGCTGCACCAGCTTGACGGCCTCGATGAGGCCGATCACAAGACCGCGCTGTTCGCAGAACTCGGCCTGAGCGAGCGCATCGCGACCGTGCCGATCCCCGAACTGCACGAGGTCCGCAGCAAACATCTCGGCGCACCGTTCGTGCTGCCGAGCGGCGTCGAGGCCGTGAAAGAGGCGGCGGGCGCGCGCTTCTCTGATCACCGCCGGCCCATCGGCGAATTCGTCGATCTGCTCTGCGATATCCGCGCGGCAATCAACGAACTCGGCCAGCAGGGCGCGGGCAGCAACTGGCTGTCGGCGGCGCTGTCGAACCCGATGCGGTTCTGGAGCCTCGCGCGCAACCGCAAGGCCACGGCCGCGGAGGTGATGGACAGCCATTTCGGTGACGAGGAGGCGCTGAAGCTCGCGTTAGTGCCGAACATGAGCTATTTCACCGACGATCCGGCCCGCCTCTGGTTCCCCGGCTTCGCGGTGGCGCAGGCGTCCTATCTCATCGGCGGCGCGCATTACATAAAGGGCGGCTCGGCGGAACTGGCGAAGGCGCTGATCGCGGTCATCGAAGCGCATGGCGGGGCGGCGCACACGGGGCGCACGGTCACGGGCATCCTGACCGAGAACGGCGAGGCGGCGGGCGTGGCGCATGAAGGCGACGGCACGGTGGAAGAAGCGCACGCGCCGCTCATCTTCGGCAATGCCGCGCCGCACAGGCTCGCGGAGATGCTGCCGAAGGATCAGCGCGGCGGCTTCGAGAAGCGCTATGCAGGCCGCCCGCTGTCGCATTCGCATTTCGCGCTTTATCTGGGCCTGCGCGAGCCGCCGGCGAATGTCGGCCTGAACCGCTATTCCACCTTCATCTTCCCGGACTGGATGGATTCCGCGCGCAAGCTCCCGCTCAACGCCGACCTGCTGGCGGATGACCCGGGCCGGCGGATGCCGATGCTCGGCGTGGTCAATTATGACGCCATCGACAGCGGCATCACCGCCGAAGGCGCCTACCCGCTCAGCGTTGTCGGTCTCGACAGACTCGTTAACTGGCGCGATCTGGATGAGGCCGCCGACGATGCCCGCCGCGCGCGCTGGACCGAGCGCATCATCGCCGAACTGGACGCTCACTACCCCGGTTTCGCCGATGCGGTGTGCTACAAGGAGATGGTCACTGCGCGCAGCATCCAGCATTATCTGAACACGCCGGGCGGCGCGGTCTATGGCTTCGCGGCAGTACCGCCGGACGATCAGGAGGGCTTCGGCCAAGCGAAAACGCCGGTGCCGGGGCTTTACCTGGCGTCCAGCTATGTGTGGTATGGCGGGTTTTCCGGCGCGATGTTCGGCGGCGCAACGGCGGCGCGGGCGGCCCTGGGCGAGTCGGGATAATCATTCGTTAACGGGGATATTCGAGAGGATGCGATGAACGGGGCTTTTCTAAGGGGTTTGCTGGCCGGGGCGGCGGCTGCCGGCGCGCTGGCGGTGTTCATGCCCGGCGTGTACCGCGCGGCGCAGCCGGCGATGCGCAAGGCGATGAAGGCGGGCATCAAGGCGTATGAGCAGAGCCGCGAGCAGCTTTCCGAGCTGGCGGAAACCGCCGAGGACGCCTACCACGAGGCGCTGGACGAGCTGCAGCGCGAGGCCAGGGAGAAGCAGGCGCAGGCCGCCCAGGCCGCCGAAGAGGCCAGCCATGCAACGAGCGGCGACGGCGTCGGCAACGGCCAGCGGGGTCCCGTTGGCTGATCTGCCGAAAGCCGAGGTTGCGCATCGCGCCAGCCAGCGGCTGCGGCTGCGGTTCCCGCGCCAGCGCGGCGACGCGGATTTCTTCGCAAGGCTGGAGCGCAACGCGCTGTTCGTGGAGGGCGTGCTGGCGGCGACCGGCCGTCCGGCGACTGGCAGCCTCATCATACGGCACAAGAGCGACTTCGATACGCTGGCGCAGCGCCTGCGGGAAGAAGGCGTGTGCGACGTCAGCCCGGAGCCGGAGGATCACCGCCCGGAGATCGAGGCGCGGCATCTGAGCAGGCAGTTGAACGCGCAGCTCTACGAGGCGTCTGGCGGCCAGCTCGATCTGCGCGCGCTCGCGGCCTTCGGGCTCGTGTTGATGGGCGTCGTCCAGATCGCGCGGGGCCAGGTGTTCGCGCCGGCGACCACGGCGCTATGGTACGGGCTGACGCTGCTGCTGATGAACGGGCGCGGCGGGCCAGGCGGCGACGGC
>CAZINX010000010.1:60460-94580 GCA_964540795.1 uncultured Hyphomicrobiaceae bacterium
GTACGGGCTGACGCTGCTGCTGATGAACGGGCGCGGCGGGCCAGGCGGCGACGGCAACGGCGATTGAGGCTCAACCCAGTTCGCGCTCAAGCCGCTCGGCCTGATCGGTGCGCTCCCAGGGCGGGTCCAGTTCGCTGCGACCGAAATGCCCGAACACCGCGAGGTCCTGAAAGAACCGGCCCCCGCGCTCGGCCGGCGCCTGTGCCAGCTTGAACCGCTCCATCAGCCCGGATGGGCTGAAGTCGATGATTTCGGCGAGCGCGCCGGCGATCACATTGTCCGGTTTCACGCCGCTGTCGTAGGTGTCGATCTCGACGCTGAGCGGCATGCGCTTGCCCATCGTATAGCTGAGCTGCACCTCGCATTCGCTTGCCAGACCCGACGCGACGACGTTCTTCGCCGCATAGCGCGCGGCATAAGCGCCGAGCCGGTCGATGCGCCACGGGTCCTTGCCGCTCAGCGCCGCGCCGCCGTGCCGGCAATAGCCGCCATAGCAGTCGACCTGGTTCTTCCGCCCGGTCAGCCCGCCATGCCAGGTCGGCCCGCCGGAGGTCTCCGCGTTCTCCAGCGACACCGCGACGGACGCCTCACCGCTCGGCAAATCCAGCTCCTCCAGCACCGGCGCGACGACCGCGCCGCGCACATCGGCTTCCGCCACGGGCGTCAATCGCTCGCCCGTCCTGAGCGCGGAAAACACCATCACCGTCTCCAGCCGTTGCGGCTGCCGGTCCCCATAGCGCACCGCGACCTGCACCTGCCCATCCGGGTGCAGCGCGGCGAACCGCTCATCCTCGCGTCGGACGGATGACAGCCGACGCGCCAGCCGGTGCGCCAGCGCGATCGACATCGGCATCATCTCGGGCGTATGGCGGCAGGCATAGCCAAACACGGTCGCGTTCAGGCTCTCGATCTGACTGCCCATCGTCTCCGAAGATCGGCGACGCGGCGAAACGGAGGACAGGATCGCCACCTTGTCCGGGCTGAAGTCGGTGCCCTCATACCCCGCCTCGGCGATGACATCGCGGGTGATCTGCGAAAGATCGACGCTCGCTTCGGAGGCCACATGCACCGAGAGGAACACCACGCCGCTCGCGACCGCGCACTCGGCCGACAACCGCGCTTGCGGATCGCGCACCAGATACGCGTCGACGATGGCGTCGCTGATGCTGTCGGACAGCTTGTCCGGGTGGCCTTCGCTCAGCGATGTCGAGGTCATCACGAAATCACGCATTTCCGGCCTCCTGTTCCAGGGACTCTGGCGAGGGCAGGCGGGGGCGCGTGCGATAGGCCAGCATCGCCTCGTTGGCCGCGAAGGTGCTCAGCGCCGTGGCCCCGGCGATGGCGAGATCGCCCGGCTGCAGCGGCGCAATGCCCAGCGCCCGGCGCAACGGACCCGACAGGAACGGCACGGCCTGCAGCGCCAGCGACACCGCCAGCGCCCAGTTGAGCCGGCTGTTGCTGAACAGCGCGCGTCCGCCCAGCGGCTCGAAACGGTCGTGACGGCAGGTGAGCGCATGAGCAAGCTGCGCGAGCACGAGGCTCATGAAGGTTATCGTGCGCGTGTGCGGCGCCGGGCCGTAGCGGCTGATGCCGTAGAAATGCGCGGTCAGCGCGCCGGAGCCAATCACGAGCGATTCGTAGAAGGCATGGCGCAGGTCGCGGGTGCGCAACAGGGCTTCGCCGGACGGGCGCGGACGGCGGCGCATCAGGTCGCGTTCCGGCGGCTCCAGCGCCAGTCCCAGCGCCGGGAACACATCGGAGACGAGGTTGAGCCACAGCAGCTCCAGCGGCGACTCCACGCTTTCATCGCCCGTGACCGTTTCGGCCAGCACAACGAGGATCTCGCTGAGGTTCGTGGCGATCATGAAGTGCACGGCCTTGCGGATGTTCGAGGTAATCGCGCGGCCCTGCTCGACCCCGTCGCCGATCGCGCGGATTTCGCCCTCATCCACGATGATGTCCGCGACATCGCGTGCGACGCTGGCGCTTTCCGCGCCGATGGCGATGGCGAGATCCGCGGCCTTGAGCGCGGGCGCATCGTTGAAGCCATCGCCGGTCATGCCCACGGTGATGCCGTTTTGCTGAAGCGCCTGCACCAGCCGAAGCTTCTTTTCCGGCGGCACACGCGCGAACACATGCGTCTGCGGCGCCAGCGCGGCGAGCAGCTCCGGCGAGAGGCTGTCGAACTCGGTGCTGTCGAGCACCTTGAGCGGCCCGTCTCCGGCAAGGCCGATGTCCTGGGCGATGGCGCGGGCGGTGGCGCTGTGATCGCCCGTGATCATGAAGGGGCGGATGCCCGCGCCCCGAAGCCGGTCAATCAGCTCGTGGACGCCCGGCCGGATCGGATCGCGCAGCGCCGCCGCGCCGACCCAGACGAGTTCGGACGCCAGCGCGTCCATCGCGCCGTCAGCCGCATAGGCAAAGCCCAGCACGCGAAGGCCCTCGCCCGCCATGCGCTCGGTCTCGGCGCGGATGCTACGGCGCATGGCGTCGTCCATCGCGGCCACCGAACCATCGGCCATCATGGCGTGGCGGCAGCGTTCCATGATCTGCGTCGGATCGCCTTTGGCGGCAACGGCCGCGTGCGCGCCGTACGCGGATTTGTGCCGGGTTATCATGTAGCGCCGCTCGGGATTGCGGTGGAGCATCTCGTCCAGCGGCCAGCGTTCGCGCAGCGCGTCCAGTTCCACGCCGAATTGCTCCGCGGCCCGGACCAGCGCGGTCTCCGTCGCCGAGCCGGCCAGCCGCCGTTCACCCGCCTGGTGCTCGGTCGTCACCTCGCTGCACAGCGCGGCGATCTCCAGCAGCCGGGCGAGCACCGGGTCGTGCCCCGCCCGCGTCACCTCGCGATCAAACGGACGCGCCTGCGCCTCGCCGCCGAGATGCACGGAATGCAGCCGCATCCGGTTCTCGGTCAGCGTGCCGGTCTTGTCGAAGCAGATGGCCTGAACCCCGCCCATCGCCTCCACGGCGGACAGGCGGCGCACCAGAATCTGCTTGCGCCGCAACTCGCGCAGGCCCAGCGCCAGCGTGGTCGTCGCGGTCGTGGGCAGCCCCTCGGGGATCGAGGCGACCGCCAGCGCCAGCGCGCTTTTAAGCATCCGCGCGGTCGGCCGCCCGCGCAGATACCCCGCCAGAAAGGTCGCGCCGCAAATGCCCAATGAGATGACCGAAAGCTGCGTGCCCAGCTTTTCCAGATCGGTCTCCAGGCGCGTGCGCGGCACGGCCACTTCGGTCGCGGCGGTCTGGATCCGGCCGATCTCGGTGTTCGTCCCGGTCGCGACGACGACAGCCTTGCCCGCGCCCGAGGCGACGAACGCGCCCTGATAGATCATGTTCACGCGATCGCTCAGCGGCGTGCGCGCGGGGCATACGGTTTCCGGCTGCTTCTCAACCGGCTCGCTTTCGCCGGTGAGCAGCGACTCGTTGACCATCAGCGTCCGCGCTTCGATCACGCGCGCATCGGCGGCGATGATTGTATCAGGTTTCAGCACAAGAATGTCGCCGGGGACGACCTGCGTGCTGTCAAGATCCATCTCCCGGCCGCCGCGCAGCACCGGCACGGTGGCGCGCCGCTTTTGCGTCATCCGGCGGATTGTGCGCTCCGAGCCGCTTTCGGTCACATAACCGATCCCGGCGTTGGCGGAGACCACGGCGATCGTCACCACCGCATCGAGCACGCCGCCGCTCAGGATCGAGGCAGCCGACGCGCCAAGCAGCATCCACACCGGCAGGTTGTTGAACTGCCGCGCGATGAGCGCGAGCGCGCTGGCCGGCGGCGCTTCGGGAATGATGTTGCGGCCATGCTGGCGGATGCGCGCGGCGGCGTCCTCCGCGTCGAGGCCGGTCTGCGCGGTTGCGGCGAGAGCTTCGAGGATGTCGGCGGCGGCGCGGGTATGCCAGTCGCTGACTGCGGCGCTGTAGTCGGGCGCTGGGGCCGGCGCGGCGGACAAGGGCTTCGCGGCGGCGCTATCGAGCGCGTCGGCGGCGCGCCGCAGCATGGTCTCATGCCCGACGGCCGGGTCGAAACAGACCAGCGCATTGCCGGTGCGGCTGTTGGCGCGCACCGAAGTGACATCGGCCACGCCGGCCAGCGCCGCTTCGACCCGCGCGGCAACGGCGGGCGCGCGCTTCATGCCCGCAACGCTCAGGCGCAAACGGCCGGCCGCGCCGTCATGCGCCACGCACGCCCGCAGCGCGGTGGGTGGATCATCGGGAAACTCGGATGGATCGGTCAGCATGAGCGGGCGGGAACGCAAACCTGTGAGATGTTGGACATCACGATGGGTGGCACAACATGACGCGCCTGACGATGACCGTTTTTAAACCGGTCGTGCAACGCGACGATGAACGCATCGCCTTCACGGAATGTTATGGGGTTGCGAGGCGAACGTGACAAACACAGCGGGCGCTGTCTGATAGGGTCGAGACTGTGACGGCGGTGACGGCGGGCGGCTTCGGGCGACCGCGGTACCGGGGCGACGCCAGACAAGCGAAGGACGCGCAAGGCATGATGACACGAGATGTCGACATAGCGATTATCGGGGCCGGCACGGCCGGCATGGGCGCTTATCGCGCGGCGACGAAGCATACCGACAACGTGGTCCTGATCGAGGGCGATCAATACGGCACGACCTGCGCGCGGGTAGGCTGTATGCCGTCGAAGCTGCTGATCGCTGCCGCCGACGCCGCGCACGATATCTGCAAGGCGCAAGGCTTCGGCGTGCATGTCGACGGCAATGTGCGCATCGACGGGCGCGAGGTCATGGACCGGGTCCGGCGCGAGCGCGACCGCTTCGTCAGCTTTGTGGTCGAGGCCGTCGAGACCTGGCCAGAGGACAATCGCATCATGGGCCGGGCGAAGTTCCTCGACGATCACACGCTGGAAATGGACAACGGCGACCGCGTCGTGGCTGAGCGCATCGTCATCGCGACCGGCTCGCGCCCGGTCTATCCCAAACAGTTCGAGGCGGCGGGCGATCGGCTCATCATTAATGACGATGTGTTCGACTGGCAGGAGCTGCCGGGATCGGTCGCGGTGTTCGGCGGCGGCATCATCGGGCTGGAGCTGGGCCAGGCGCTCCATCGGCTGGGGGTGCGGGTGCGGCTGTTCGGCAAGTTCGGCGATATCGGCCCGCTGACGGACCCGGAGGTGAAGCAATCCGCGCTTCAGGCGTTTCAGGCGGAGTTCCCGTTCGACCCGGATGCCGATGTGACGAACATCGAACGCGCGGGCGATGCCGTCTCGATCACCTTCACCGACGCCGACGGGCGCGAGACCAATGAACATTTCCATTATCTGCTCGCCGCCACAGGACGGCGCGCGAATGTCGACAGCCTCGCGCTGGAGAACACCTCGCTGGAACTGGACGACAAGGGCATCCCCGTGTTCGACCGCTACACGATGCAGGCGGGCGACAGCCACGTCTTCATCGCCGGCGACGTGACGGGCGACGTTCCGCTGCTGCACGAGGCCGCCGATAGCGGACGCATCGCGGGCGACAACGCCGGGCGCTTCCCGGACATCCGTACCGGCCTGCGCCGCGCGCCTCTCGGCATCATGTTCACCGACCCGAATATCGCGACCGTTGGCCATTCGTATCGCGAACTCGATGGGCTCCAGTGCGACTACGCCATCGGACAGGTTGATTTCGGCGGTCAGGGCCGCAGCCGCGTCATGCTGGTCAACCACGGGCTGCTGCGCGTCTACGGCGAATACGGAACCGGGCTGTTCCTGGGCGCGGAGATGGCCGGCCCGCGCATGGAGCACATCGCGCATCTGCTCGCCTGGGCGTATCAGCAGCGGATGACCGTGTCGCAGATGCTGGATATGCCTTATTACCATCCGGTCATCGAGGAGGGGCTGCGCAGCGCGCTGCGCGACCTCAACGCCAGGCTCCATATCGGCCCGGAAAGCCCGCGCCGCTGCATGGACTGCGGCCCCGGCGGCTGATCCGCGTCAACGGATGCGCGTTATCTCGAAGCTCGTGTAGCACTGCTGGCTGGGCAGGTTGGTCTTGCCGCTGATCGCGTCGGCGAAGGCCTCGCTCAGCCGCACCCCCTCATCCTCCGGGCGGATGCCCACGAAGATCACCGGGCGCTGCCAGCTCGTGCCCGTGGCGTCCTCTCGCGCGGTGGGGCAATCGCTCTGGTACTGGCCCAGATTGAGCATCCACACGGGCGTTTCCGGCGCGACCGCCTCCTCCAGCCAGCCAGCCGCCGTCATGCCGCGCCGGCGCGCGCGCTCGGTCTCGATGTCCTGACGCCCCTCTTGCGATGCGAGGCCAATGGCCATCACCGCATCGGAGCGGTCCAGTCCGTCGCGCAGTTCGGGCGTAAAGATCGCTTCCGTTGTCGCCATGACAGGAATGCGATCGCCGTCGCGCTCCAGCACGCTCGTGCTCTCCTGCACCCAGGTAACGCCGGCGGGCAGGACCGCCACGTCAAAGTCGGCCGCCCGGCCGGCGTCGTCCTGCCCCGTCACGGGATAAACAACCACATCGCCCCAGCGCAGCGTATCGACTGTCTCGGCGGTCTGCTCGGCGAAGATGAACGGCAGCCAGCGCTCGCGCAACTCGGGATCGCTGAGGACGACGGCCGTGCCCGTCACCGCGGCGGCGGTCGTCCCGGTCGCGGCCACGCTGGTGATCGTGTGCGTGCGGAACATCTCCAGCAGCCACTTCAGCCAGTCCCAGCGGCCGCTCCACGTGTCGTACTGCTTGTAGCGGCGATAGAGCCAGCGGATCGGGCCGAACCGCTCGCGCTCTTCCTCTTCGCGCGGGTTTTCGCCCGAGGGCATGTTCGGATCAGCGGACATGACAGGTCTCCTCGGGCTGGCGCAGCGGCATTGCGGTGCAAAAGCATTAACCAAACTGCGCCGATTGTCCGTGTCCAGCGGCGCGCAGACAAGCGTTTTTCAATGGCAGCGGCCCGGAATCTCGCGTTTTGCGCGGCGGCGTTGCGGGCGGCGCGCCTGAATGCGCGGTCTGGCCGCGTGGTCCCGATAGGCGCGGGGAGCGCCCGGCCATTCCCCCTTGATTGGGTTCCGCACCGGAAGCCTCACCGGCGCGGTTTTCGCATGACCGTTTCATGCGCCGCAAGCCGCCGCAGCCAGGCAACTAACCAGGCTGCATTTCCCCCGTTCGCAGGAACGCCAGGCGCATCTGCTTTTCCGTCTCGATAAGCGCGAAGAACACCGCCCCGATGACCACGATCAGGACGCCGTCCACGAGCGGCACGGCCTGCGTTCCGAAAATCGCCTGCAGCGGCGGCAGGTAAGTGATGGCGAACTGCGCCGCGATCACCGTCAGCACCGAGGCCCAGACCACGCGGGTGGCCTTGACCGCGTTCCAGTTGAGCGAGGTGCTGTAGATGTTGCGGATGAAGAACAGGTGGAAAATCTCCAGCACCACCAGCATGTTCATCGCCATTGTCTGCGCGAGCACCTGCGGATAGCCCTTCTCCACCGCGTAGGCGTAGACGCCGAACACGGCCCCCAGAAACAGCGTCGACACCAGCACGATATGCCAGACCAGTTCGCCGGTGAGCAGCGGCTCCTCGCGCGGGCGCGGCGGGCGGCGCATGGTCCCCGGCTCCGACGGTTCGAAGGCGAGCGACAGGCCCAGAGTCACGGCGGTGATCATGTTGATCCAGAGGATCTGGATTGCCGTGATTGGCAGCGCCATGCCGGCAAACAGCGCGACGATGATCGTCAGCGCCTCGCCGGCATTGGTCGGGAGCGTCCAGCTGATGACCTTCTTGATATTGTCGTAGACGGTGCGCCCCTCGCGCACGGCCGCCGCGATCGAGGCGAAATTGTCGTCCGCCAGCACGAACTCGGCAGCCTCCTTGGCGGCCTCGCTGCCCTTCTGTCCCATCGCGACGCCGGCATCGGCGCGCTTGAGCGCGGGCGCGTCGTTCACCCCGTCGCCGGTCATCGCAACCGTCAGCCCGCGCGCTTGCAGCGCGGTCACGAGGCGCAGCTTGTGGGCGGGCGAGGTGCGCGCGAAGATGTCGGTCGACACTGCCGCATCGGCGAGCGCGGCGTCGTCCAGCCCCTCGACGTCATTGCCTGTCAGCACGCGCTCGGCATTTTTGAGGCCGATCTGCGCGCCGATGGCGCGGGCGGTGACAGCGTGATCGCCGGTAATCATCTTCACGCGGATGCCCGCCGCGTGGCATTCGGCGACCGCCTCGATGGCTTCGGGGCGCGGCGGGTCGATCAGGCCGATCAGTCCGATGATCGTCAGTTGCCCTTCGATATCTCCGGTGTTCAGAATCATGTGGTCCTGCGCGACCGGGCGCGAGGCCACGGCGATAACGCGCTGGCCCTGACCTGCCAGACAGTCCACCATCTCGTGCCAGTAATCGCGGTCGAGCGGTGCGGTCCCGCCCTCTGGCGCGCGCTGGTTCGCGCACATGCCGAGCACGACCTCCGGCGCGCCTTTCACATGAATGCAGCCGTGGCTCTCATGGTCGTGATGAATCACCGCCATGTAGCGATGCGCGGAATCGAAGGGGATCGCATCGGTGCGCGTCCAGTCGCGGAACGGCTCCGGTCCTTCGCCCGAAATCTTGCCCGCAAGCGCCAGCAGCGCGCCCTCCATCGGGTCGCCCTCGACGCGCCACCCCTCTTCAGCCGCGCGGAGCGCCGCATCGTTGCACAGCGCGGCGGCGCGGGCGAACTCGACCAGAATCGCGTGGTCTGCCGGGCCGGCATCCGCCTCGCGCGGACGGACCTCGCCCTCAGGCGAATATCCCTTGCCCTCAACCGAATAGAGATGGCCGCCGGCGGCGGCCATCGTGACCGCCATCATCTCGTTGCGGGTCAGCGTGCCGGTCTTGTCCGAGCAGATGACCGAGACCGAACCGAGCGTCTCGATGGCGGGGAGGCGGCGGACGATCGCGTTGCGCCTGGCCATCGCCTGGACGCCGACGGCGAGCGTAATCGTCAGCACCGCGGGCAGCCCTTCGGGAATCGCCGCCACGGAGAGGCCGACGACGGCCATGAACAACTCGGCAAACGGCATCTGCCCGACGAAATAGCCGTAGGCGAGGATGCTCGCGGCCACGAGCAGGATGAACAGGGTCAGCCAGCGCGCAAAGCCGTCCATCTGGCGCACAAGCGGCGTGGTCAGTTGCTCCACGCGCGACAGCATTCCGCTGATGCGCCCGATCTCGGTTGAGGGGCCGGTAGCCACAACGACGCCGCGCCCCGCGCCAGCGGCGACGAGCGTGCCGCTGAAAAGCATGGACGTGCGGTCGCCCAGCGCCGAGTCCTCCGCGACGGGCCGGGAGTCCTTGTCCACCGGCACGGATTCGCCGGTCAGGATCGCCTCTTCGGCCTTCAGCCCGCGCGCCTCGATCAGCCGCAGATCGGCGGGCACCCGGTCGCCGGCCTCAAGCAGCACGATGTCTCCGGGCGCCAGCTCCGCGGCGTCCACCCGCTGCCGGCGTCCGTCGCGCAGAACCGCCGAGCGCGGCGCGAGCATCCCGCGGATCGCCTCCATCGCCTTTTCGGCGCGCCCCTCCTGCACGAAACCGATAATCGCGTTCACCACCACGACCGCGAGGATCACGCCGGTGTCGACCCAGTGCTGCAACAGCGCGGTGACGACCGCCGCGCCGATCAGCACATAGATCAGGACGTTATGGAAGTGGTTCAGGAAGCGCAGGATCGGGCTGCGCCTGGGCGGCTCGGGCAGGCGGTTCTCGCCGTATTCTTGCAGCCTGCGCCGGGCCTCCTCGGAGGTCAGCCCTTCCGGCGTTGCATCCACCGCGCGGAGCGCGTCCCCGATCGGCAGCGCATGGAAGGCGCTGGCACCCGGATGATGCTCGTCGCCGTTGTCCTGACGTTCCTCGGCGAGCGCGCTTTGTTGGCTTGTCATGATCGAATTACCGCAGGATGAACGAGAACATTGCCTGACAGGATGCGCGCAGAGCGAACGCGCGCTCAGGAGGTAAGCATGGACCATGCCGCTGGCAATCCATTCAGGGCGTCGTTTCCGTGATCGTCGCGGTTTCGAACGGCTGATCGGCGCGCGGCGGGCCGGGACATCGTCGCCGCGCCCCCGGTTGCGCGAAGCCGCACATCTTCGGGATGCCGCCGAGCCATGGGGCAACGCCGAGAAACCGCGAGGCTGGGGCTAACCCTTCAACGTGTCCTTGAGCGCGGTCAGCAGCGCCTTCGCCTCGCCCGCCGTCTCCGTTACCGTTTCGCCGCGCGTCTTGAAGGCGTCGAACACGTCAGACTTGTTCTGCCGGCCGCTCTCCCACGCGGCGCGGAGATTTTCCAGAGACTTCAGCTCGGACTCCAGTTCGCCGAGCTTGAGCCTCAGCTTGTCCTTTTTGCCCTTGATGTCGTCGGAGTCGCCCTTGTTGGGCGCGATCAGATCGCCGTAGATGTCGTATATCCTGGCGGAGGGAAGATCAGCCGGGGCGTCCCTGGAAGCGCTGCCTTTACTGCCGAGGCTGAAAACAAGCAGCACGGCCAAGCCAATAATGGCCAGTGCGACGGCTTCCATCGCGTCCCCCGTGCCAACCGAAAACGCCCAAATCTACTTGAATTTTGGCTTTTCGGCAACACTAGGCGCACATATTGGGGGTGCGACGGCGCGAAGGCCCGAGTCACACGGACTGAGCAAGCGAAAGCCGCCGCGTAGCCGCCGCAGCGGACGGGGTCTCGGATTTTGAGCGGTTACGCCTCGCCCAGCTTGCGCACGCGATGCGACAGCCGCGAGATGGTCCGCGCGGCCGTGTTCTTGTGCATCATGCCCTTTTGCGCGCCGCGCATGATCTCCGGCTGGGCCTGGCGCAGGGCTTCGCGCGCGGCTTCCGCGTCTCCGGCCGCGACGGCGTCGTTCACGCGGCGGATAAAGGTGCGCACCCGGCTCTTGCGCGCCTTGTTCACTTCGGTGCGCCGCTCGATCTTGCGGACAGCGCGTTTGGCGGTTTTCGTATTGGGCATTGCGGCTCTCGTCTCTCAAAACTGAAAGCGCGCGCGAAAGCTGCCCGCGCGCGCATCGCATTCGGTTGATTTGTGATGTATACCCCGCGCACGCGCCGGGTCAAGCCGTCACTGCGTCGAGCGCGGATCGACCGTGCCGAGCACATCCAGTTCGCCGCCCGCCACGCGCCTCAGCACCACGATCTCGCCGGAGCTGGGAAACACGTTCGTCAGCCGCGTGATGTTCACCTGGTGCGTGACCATGACGACCGGGCGCGACAGGTCCATCCCGGCGATCATCTCACGCAGTTCGCGGGTTTGCGCCGGGCCACGCTCCCGATTGCGGAAGAACGAGTTGAGCGCGGGTAGAGGCTCCACCGGGCCAAGGTCCAAAAGCTCCGCGGTGTCCATGCAGCGGCACCACTGGCTGGAGAACACGCGCGCCCGCTCGACGCCAACGCTGCGCAGGAAATCGCCCGTGCGCCGCGCCTGCCGCCGGCCGGCCTTCGACAGGTTGCGCTGGGTCGCGCAGTCGCCAAGCGTGAAGTTCGCCGGATCGCCGCCGCCCGGCGCGAGCGCGTGGCGCATGATGGCGATGTGGCCCGGCTCGGCCAGCTTCTCGGCGAGGCTGTCGTCGGCATGGGCGGGCGCGACGATCAGGTAGGCGAAAGCGAAGGCGGCGAAAAGCGCGCCAAGAAGGCTGTTCACGGGAAATCTCCCCATGCGGTTTCGTTACGGTCCCCGCTATCATACGCTGGCGGCAGCCGCCGGATTGCCGCCGCGCCAGAGGATCGGAACTCCATGCTCCACCGCACCATCCACGACACCCACCGCCATTACGCCTGGGACCGCGCGGCCCCGCCAGTCGCCACCGCCGCGCCGGGCGATACCCTCACCCTGATCTGCCGCGACGCCTGGGACGGCGTCATCACGCCAGCCAGCGGCCCGGACATCCTGCGCGCCGACATGAGCGGGCGGGTGAACCCCGTCACGGGGCCGGTCTACGTGGAGGGCGCGGAGCCCGGCGACACGCTGGTCGTTACAATGGAGAGCTACCGGCCCTCGGGCTGGGGCTGGACGGCGAACATCCCCGGCTTCGGGCTGCTGGCCGAGGATTTCACCGAACCCGCGCTGCGCCACTGGCATTATGATCCGACGGGCGGCACCCCGCTCATGTTCGGCGCGCTCGCGCAAATCCCGCTCGCGCCGTTCACCGGCACGATCGGCATCGCCCCCGCCGCGCCGGGCCCGCACGACATCATCCCGCCGCGGCGCACCGGCGGGAACATGGATGTCCGTGATCTGGTCGAGGGCAGCGTGCTCCGCCTGCCGGTCGAGGTGGCGGGCGCGCTTTTGTCGATCGGCGACACCCACGCCGCGCAGGGCGATGGCGAGGTCTGCGGCACCGCGATCGAGACGCCAATGGAGGTGACGGTGCGGCTCGATCTGGAGAAAGGCAACGCCGCTGCATTCCCGCGCCTGATCCGGCCCAGCGCCGAAATGCCGCCCGCTGGCCCGGTCGACGTGACGATGGGCATCGGCCCCGATCTGCACAGGGCCGCGCGGGACGCGCTGCGCGGCATGATCGACCTGCTCAGCGCGCGGCACGGCCTCGCGCCGGTTGATGCCTACATGCTTTGCAGCGTGGCGGGCGGCCTGCGCATCAGCCAGCTCGTCGATGCGCCGAACTGGACCGTCAGCTTTCAAATGCCGCGCGGCATCTTCGCGGATCAGAAGCGCCGATAGAACGACAACGCGCCGTAAGCGCCGGTCTCCGCGTCATAGTTGCCGGCGACGCCGCCCGAGACCGTCACGTCGCAGCTGCCGCAATGCCAGCGCGCAAAGCCGCCGAGCCGGTGTCCGTCAAACGCCCGGTCGCCAAACGCCCGCGCCTCCGGACCGAGCGAGAGCCACCGCACTGGGCGCAGGCCCAGCTTCACCGCGCCGGAATACGCGTCAAACGTGGTCGCGTAGGATACATCCACGCTGAGCCACGCCCAGGTCGCGAGGTCGACCCAGGTCTCAAGCGCGGCCTTTGCCCCTACATGCGCGCCAGCCAGCGGATTCTCCCAGTCAACTGGGGTTATGGCCTGCTCCTCGTAAGCCACGCCGGCGAACAGCCTTGCGGTCATCGGCCCGGTGCTGAGCTGCCATCCGATAAGCGCCTCGGCCTGCACAACATCAGCGCGCCGGTCGAATGTCGCCAGGCCGACGGCGCTGTCCTTGCTGGACCTGAGGCCGTGAAAGCCGGAGCCGGCGTAGAGCCGGACGCGCAGACCGTCCCGGTCAAGTCCGGCGGGCGCCAACGTCACGCCGCCATAGCTGAACAGCGCGCTGTCGGTGACATCCATGCCGGCGAAAACGTCCGCGCCGCTGATCCAGTCGGAATCGGCGATATCCGGCGCGAGCAGCGTGGAGAGATCGACCGCCCGCGCTGGCGTGGCCCCGGCTGCTGCGCCCGCGCATAACCAGATTGCGACAAGTAAAGCGCGCCACGCACGCGCGCGACGGCGCGGCCGCCTGCCCCCCATCGGCCCCATTTTTTTACGGCCTTGTTATACCCCAACCCGCATTTATTTACGCATTTCGTTAACGACGTGTCAAATCGGGATACAGCGCGCGTGAGCCGACGCATTCGCGCCACAACCTGCGGGCAGGATCATGCGCGTGAAGCGCCTGTGCGCGGAATTGGCTTGACGCAGGGCGGGCGCGGGCTTTCGTTTGCCGCGGTTTTCCGATGGCTGGCAGGGACGGGCAGTTGCGCGTATGCGTTTGAGAGGACGGGAGAGGATGCGCCGGATCGCTGGCGTGGTCACGACACTTGTGCTTGTTCTGGCGCTTTCCGGCTGCGGCTCGGGACTGGCCGAACTGTCCAGCGCCACACAGGCGGCAGCGCCCGCGCAGACCTATATGGAGGTGGGGGACCCGCCGGTGCGTCTGGCCGTAAACGATACCGGACAGGGAAATCCGGTCGTTCTGATCCACGGGCTGGGCACCAACAGCTACACCTGGCGCCGGATCGCGCCCGAACTGGCGCAGACCCACCGGGTCATCACCATCGACCTGAAGGGCTTCGGCGCTTCGGAAAAGCCGCTGGAAGGCGACTACACCGTGCGCGCGCAGGCCGATCTGGTGCAGGAGGTGATCGAGGCCAAGGGGCTGAGCGACGTCACGCTCATCGGCCATTCCTATGGCGGCGGGATTTCGCTGCTGCTCGCGCTCGATGACGCAAAGGCGGGCGACAAGCGCATCAGCCGGCTCGTTCTGCTTGACAGCATCGCCTACCCGCAGGAGACGCCTCTTTTCTTCGATCTGCTTGAGGTCCCGGTCATTGGCGATCTGAGCATGTCGATGATCCCTGCCGACGTGCAGATCGAGCAGGCGCTGCGTCTGGCTTACGAGGACCACGCGGCGATTACCCCGGAAGCGATCGCGCGCTATTCCGCGCCGCTGGCGACCACGGGCGGCAAACATGCCCTGGTCGAGACGATCCGCAATATCGTGCCGGAGGATATCGAAATCATTGCGCGGCAATATCCGAACGTCAAGGTGCCGACGCTCATCGTATGGTGCAACCGCGACCGGGTCGTCCCGATCGAGCTGGGGCAGCGGCTGGCCGCGAACATGCCCAACGCCGGGCTGCGCATCGTGCGCGGCTGCGGCCACGCCCCGCAGGAAGAAAAGCCCGCCGAGACCCTGGAGGTCATCAAGGCGCATCTGCGCGGCGAGCATGACGCCCATCTCGGCGCACAGACGAATTAACGCTGGGGTTTCTGGCCGAACAGCGTCGCGTGCATGATGTCGTAAATCTGGGTGTTGTCGACGACGCCGCGCACCATGTGGGCGTTCATGCCCGCCGCGCGCACCAGAATGCCGCCCGACACATCGAAATAGGTGGCCCAGGCAATGGCGAACGGCCAGGTCTGGCCGCGCCGGTCCGGCGCGGAGATGAAAGGCGGCGTGCCCGTGCCCGCCTTGCCATCTAGCGGCGCCCCGTTTGGGCCGCTGCCGGGCACGGTGTCCCCCGGCGAAACGGCATAGCGCGGATCGGGGCCGAGCACCTGCATTCCGCCCGCGTCGCTGTCGGAGGTCATCAGCAGCAGCGTGTCCGGGTTCTCGCGCACGAAGCCGTGCAGCAGGCCAACGGCCTGATCGGCGCGGCGCAGCGCCTCCAGCGTACCGCGCGCGTTGTTTGCGTTGGCGAGGTTATCGGTCCCTTCTTCCTCCACGACCAGGAAGAAGCCGTCTTCCGCGCGCGACAGGATCGCCAGCGCGGCCTCGGCCATCTGCGCCACCGTCGGCGCGCCCGGCACATATGCTTCCTTGCCTTCGCGCGCGTTCTCCTCTTCGCTCTGGTCATTGAAGGTGTGGCCCGAGGCAAACACGCCCAGGAGCTTCTCGACTTCGGAGAGATCGAGCGCGGCGAGCTGCTCGGCATCGTAGACGATGGCGTACCCCGCTTCCTCGGCTTCGCGTATCAGGTTGCGGCCATCCTTCCGCACGCCTTCGCCATGCGTGCCCTCGACGCCCTCGGGCAGCAAAAACTTCTCGCCGCCGGCCATGATAACCCGCGCGTCAGAGGCGATCACCTGTGCGGCGATGTCATCGCGATTGCCGCGATCTTCGGACGATGCAAGGAATACCGCCGTCCCCGGCTCGGCAATGTGCCCGGTCTGCACGATGCCGACCGCGCGGCCTTCGTCCCGCGCCTGCTGCATCAGGGATTTGTCAACGCCCGAGGCGGCCTTAACCGGGGTCGCGCCGTCCATGCCAAAGCTGTCGCCCTGCACCTTCACGCCATAGGCATGGACCGTCGCGCCGCCGTGGGAGGTGCTGGTGAGCGCGTCGGTCATGTGTCCGGTGTAGACCGCCATTGCCGGCAGCGCGTCATAGTTCAGCCGGCCGTCCGGCCCGACATCCTTCATGCGCAGCGCCGTCCAATGGTTCAGACCCGCGCCATCGGGGTGGAAGAAGATCACGTTGCCGCCGCTCTGCGCATGAGCAGCGAGCGGCATACAGGCCGCGATCAGCAATGCGACAAACAGACGTTTCATGGCTTCCCTCCCGACTGACTTTGCAACGCCTGCCGGAGTTTAGCTAAGATCGCATGACAGTTTAATGTCGCGGCGCGGCCGCGGAGGCTGTTGACTCGCCCGCGGAGCGGACCGTAAGCCTTGCTGCAACCTCTCCGTGTCAACCGCAGCGTTCCAGAGAGCCACAGCCATGAGCACGCCACCGCGCCCGGACACCCGCCCGGCCAACCCGCATTTTTCTTCCGGTCCCTGCGCCAAGCGTCCGGGTTGGTCGACGGAGGCGCTGGGCGGCGCGCTGGTGGGGCGTTCGCACCGGGAAAAGGACGGCAAGGCGCGGCTGAAGGCGCTCATCGACAAGTCGCGCGAGATCCTGCGCATCCCGCCAGATTACCGCGTTGGCATCATGCCCGGCTCCAACACCGGCGCGTTCGAGGCGGCGATGTGGTCGCTGCTGGGCGCGCGCGGCGCGGACATCCTGGCATGGGAGAGCTTCGGCAAGACCTGGGCCAAGGATGCGGCGGAGCAACTCAAGCTGGCGGACGTGAACGTCTACGAGGCGGAGTACGGTCAGTTGCCCGACCTCACACAGGTAAGCTTCGACCGCGACGTGGTCTTCACCTGGAACGGCACGACCTCGGGCGTGCGCATTCCCAGCGCGGAGTGGATCACCGACAACCGCGAGGGCCTGACCATCTGCGACGCGACCTCGGCCGTGTTCGCGCAGGAACTGGACTGGTCGAAGCTCGATGTCACCACCTGGTCCTGGCAAAAGGCGCTCGGCGGAGAGGCGCAGCACGGCATGATCGCGCTCAGCCCGCGCGCGGTCGAGCGGCTGGAGAGCTACACGCCGCCGTGGCCGCTGCCCAAGCTGTTCCGGCTGACCAGGGACGGCGCGCTGAACGAGGGCATCTTCGAGGGCGCGACCATCAACACGCCGTCCATGCTCTGCGTGGAGGATCATCTCGACGGACTGGTCTGGGCCGAGAGCATCGGCGGGCTGCCCGCGCTGATCGAACGGTCGAACAGAAATCTGGACGTCATCAAGGGCTGGGTGAAGCGCGCCGACTGGGTCGACTTCCTCGCCGAGGCGGCCAGCGTCCGCTCGAACACCTCGGTTTGCCTGCGCATCGTCGATCCGCAGGTTGCCGATATGGACGCCGCGAACCGGGACGCGGTCGCGCGGGACATCGCCGCGCTGCTGGAAGAAGAGGCGGTCGCCTACGACATCGGCTCGCACCGCGACGCGCCGGCGGGCCTGCGCATCTGGACCGGCGCGACGGTCGAGAAGGCCGACCTGGAAGCCCTGACGCCCTGGCTCGACTGGGCCTTCGCCACGGTCAAGCAGCGCCACGCCGCAGCCGCCTGAGCCGTTGCGCGGGGCTGCGCGGCCCCTTACCTCCATCCAAAGGAGGCGGCCCACATGACCGAAGCCGAATTCATCGAGATCGCTGAACAGACCTGGAAGAGCCTGCCGGAGGAATTCCGCGCGGCGACCGGCAATCTCGTCACGCAAGTGCAGGACTACGCCGACCGCGAAACCCTGAATGCGCTCGGCATCGGTCATCAGATGGGCCTGCTCGGCCTTTATCATGGCATCGGCCTGCCCTTCAAAAGCGTGCTGCAGAGCGGCGACGGCCCGGACATGATCTTCCTTTATCGCCTGCCGATCCTGAACTATGCCCGCGAAACGGGTGAGGACGTGGACGCGGTGATCCGCCACGTCTACATTCACGAAATCGGCCATCATTTCGGCTTTTCCGACGCTGATATGGAAGCCATTGAACAGGACGCGGACTGAAGCCGGGACGGGAGGATCATGCGCACATTGCTGGCGATCGCGCTGATTGGCGGGGTGACGGCTGCCGGGCTGGCCGCGACGGCGGCGCTGCGCCATATGTACGCCGACCCCACTCCCGAGCAGTATCTCAGCTTTATCGGCGGCAAGGGCGAGATCGTCCCCGCGGGCGCGTTCGAGATCGACGGAGCGCAATTCTCGTGCGGGCACCGCCCGACGGTCATCGCCGAGAAGCTGGACGACTACGCGGCGGCCTATTACGGCTTCCTGATCGTCAGCGAGGAACGGTTTTCCAGGCTGCCGATGACGCTGAAGCGCTACGTCTATGCGCATGAATGCGCGCATCAGTTCGTCGGGCGCGGCGAGCTCGCGGCGGACTGCTACGCCGTTCAGCAGGGCCGGCGCGACGGCTGGCTGGACGAGCTTGGCGTGGACACGATCTGCAGCTTCATCGGCCAGGCCAAGGCGAGCCCGACGCATCCGCCCGGGCCGAAGCGCTGCGAACACATCCGCGCCTGCTTCGCCGACACGCCGGGGTTGCGCGCATCGCTGTGATCGCCCCTTGGCCGGGGGCGCAATCTGCGCTAGGTGTGCTGGAGCGCAAGACAACCGGGACGAAAACGACGATGGAAAAGTTCACCACCCTGACCGGCGTGCCGGCGCCGTTGCCGATGATCAACGTCGACACCGACATGATTATCCCCAAGCAGTTCCTGAAGACGATCAAGCGCACCGGGCTGGGCAAGAACCTGTTTCACGAGATGCGCTTTGACGAAAACGGCGACGAAAACCCGGATTTCGTTCTGAACAAGCCGGCTTACCGCAACGCCAAGATCCTGATTGCTGGGGACAATTTCGGCTGCGGCTCCAGCCGCGAGCACGCGCCCTGGGCGCTTCTGGACTTCGGCATCCGCTGTATCGTCGCGCCGAGCTTTGCCGACATCTTCTACAACAACTGCTTCAAGAACGGCATCCTGCCGATCCGCCTGCCGCAGGGGGACATCGACAAGCTGATGGACGACGCGGCGCGCGGCGCGAACGCGACGCTGACGGTGGACCTGGAAAACCAGACCATCAGCGGCCCGGATGGAGGGCGAATCGCCTTCGACATCGATCCGTTCCGCAAGAAATGCCTGCTGGAAGGGCTTGACGATATCGGCCTGACGATGGAACGGGCCGACAAGATCGCCGCTTACGAGGAGCGCGCGCAAACCGTCCGTCCGTGGCTGTGAGGGAAGCGTCTCGCTCATGGCGCGGCTAGGCAAGCGTCCGGCGCGGCGCACCAACTGGATGACGCTCGGCACGCGCGAGTTCGAAGCCGGCCGGCTCTTGCGCGCGCGGCAATTCTTCGAGAAGGCCCACAGGACCGAGCCGCGCAACGCCGCGCCGCTGGTCAGGCTAGCCCGCACGCAGGAGCGCATCGGCGAGATCGACGCGGCAATCGCCAATCTCACGCGCGCGGTAAGGCTAAAGCCCGACGATGAGACGGCAACGCGCAGCCTGTCGCGGATCCTGCGCATTTTCCGGCTTGATGATTACAGCGATCTGGACCCCGTGGGGCTGAAAGCCGCGCTTGCCGCGCCGCGTGTCGATCGGCAGCGGCTCTCCGAAGTCGCCATCGCCTATCTCCGGGACGCGCGCGGTCTCGTGGCGCAGACCGACGCGAGCGCGCTGGTCGTCAAGCGCACGGCGGATGTGCTGGCCGAGCCGCTGCTGCACCGCGCGCTGGCGAACGGGGTCAACAAATCCATCGACGTCGAGTGGCTGCTGACGGGCCTGCGCCGCGCGCTGCTGCTGGATGTGCCGGGCGAGCGGTTCATCGACCGCGACCTGTTCGCCTTTGCGGTCGCGCTCGCGCAGCAGTGCCAGCTTAACGATCATGTCTTTCCGACGACGCCGGAGGAAGACGAGCGGTTAGCAGCGCTGGAGATCGACTGGCAGGCGGTGAAAGACGGCGACGCCGATGCCGGGCGCGACCTGCTGCTCCATCTGCTCTACGCACCGGTGCGCGAGGTCGCCGCGCCGCATCTGACGCCCGCCGACTGCCAGAAAATTCGTCCGAAGGCGCTCGGGGAGATGCTCAAGCCGCTGCTGGAGGCCGAGAACCAGCGCGCGCAGCTCGAGCAGACCATCCCGACGCTCGGCAAGATCGCCGATTCCGTATCCCGAAAGGTCGCCGCGCAGTACCAGACCAGCCCCTACCCCCGCTGGACAAGCCTGCATAGCCCAGCGCGCGGCCGGGCGCGGCGTATGCTTTCGCGTTTTTTCCCGGATGCGCGGCTCGGCTTCATGGACGGCGATTTTGAGGTGCTGATCGCCGGGGCGGGCACGGGCGAGCACGCCATTGCCTCAGCCACGAGCTACGGTCCGGCCGCCAGCGTCACCGCCATCGACCTGAGCCGGCCCAGCCTCGCCTACGGCAAATGGATGGCGCAGCGCCTCGGGGCCGACAACGTCGCCTTCGCGCAGGCCGACATCCTGAACCTCGGCGAAAATGGCCCGTACCACATCATCGAGACAGTCGGCGTGCTACACCACATGGCCGATCCGTTCGCCGGCTGGCGCGCCCTGCTCGACCGGCTTGCGCCCGGCGGGCTGATGCTGGTGGGGCTTTACAGCAAGGTCGCGCGCGCCAAGCTCGGGCCGTTGCGCGAGCATCCGGCTTATCCGGGTCCCGGCTGCACGGATGCCGAGGCGCGCGCCTTCCGCGCGGCGCTGATCGAGGACCGCTCCGATGAAACGTTGTTCGACTCGGCTGACTTCTATACGCTGAACGACTTCCGCGATCTCGTCCTGCATTCCCACGAGGCCAGCTTCACCCTCGACGAGATCGCCGCGTTCCTCGACGCGCAGAAGCTGAAATTCGCCGGCTTCGCCCTGCCGGGGCCAGTCGTGCGGAAATTCCTGGCGACCTTCCCGGACAGCCCGTGGCCCGGCCGGCTGGAGGACTGGGCGGCGTTCGAGCGCGAGAACCCGCGCACGTTTGACGCCATGTACACCTTCTGGTGCGCCCCGGCCGACTAACGCGCAGCAGGTCCAATTTCGCGTTCGCATCATCGGATTGATCGCGACTGCGTTGGTCCGATGCGGGTTCGAGGGTGTCCAGTCGGTTGCATTTGCAGGCGAGGGCCACGAAGGGCCATTCGTTTTCGATGATTTCGATGCCTCTGGCGGAAAAGCGCGCAAAATGCGGGGACGTTGTTCATGATGCCGAAGGCGAGCTCGACTTGGCGTTTTCGTTTCCTGTACCTGCCCTTGGCGTCCTAAGTGCCCATCGTGCAATTCATCGCCTTGCGCCGAGCGGCCTACGGCTCGGTTGGGGCGTTTGCGGCTTTCAAGCGCGCAGCCTGTCCGGGCCGAAGCGGATGCGCACATCCGCGCCTTCGCCCGGCTTGCTGATGATCTCCAACTCGCCCTGATTGTCGCGCACGAAGCCGAGCACCAGCCGCAGGCCAAGCCCGCGCCGTCCCGCCGCTTTTACGTCGCCAGCCTGCTCAGGCGCCTTCGCCGCGGCGATCTGCTCGGGCGTCATGCCCGGCCCGTGATCCTTCACGCTAAGGATCAGCCCGCCATCGCGGTCCAGCCGCGTCATGACGCGGATTTTCTGGCCGCCATCGCCATGGCGCAGCGCGTTCATCAACAGGTTGAGCAGGACTTGCCGCACCGAGCGTTCATGCGCGAGCAACTGCGGCGCATCGCGCTTGAGCCGCCGTATAAGCGTCACGCCCTGGGCGGCGGCAACCGGCCCCATCAGGTGCAAACAGTCCGCGATCAGCGCATTGAGATCGAACCAGTCATGCGGCGGCGGCTCGCCGCTGGCCCGCTCGGCAAAGCCCAGCAGATCGTCGGCGAGGCCCAGCGCGAGCTGGGCGGTCCGGTGAATGTCGCTGGCGTATTCCTTCGCCTTGCCGGGCGGCAGGCGGTCGGCGCGGTCGCTTTGCAGGATTTCCGCGAAGCCAAGGATGATCGTTAGCGGGTTGCGGATCTCGTGGCTGACGCGCGCCAGCAGCGCGGTCATCTCCGCGCTCGACGGCGCGGCGGCCTCCGGGATGCGCTTTCGCGCCTTGCGCGGGCCGGGCGCGCGCTTCTGCGGAGGCGCGGGTTTCGCCGGCTTTGAAGCGGGTTTCACTGGCCTCTTGGCGGCTTTCGCGCCGCTCGCCTGCGTCCGGCTCTTCGCGTCGCCGAGATCGCGCGCGATGGCTTTCAGCGCGCCGATGTCCGACCGTGATGCCGCCTTGCGCGGCTTTTTCGGCTGCTGCCGGGGCTTGCCCGCCGGCTGCGGGCGCGCGGCCTGCATGGTTTCCGCGGCGGGATGAATCGCGATCTCGGCAGAGTGATCGGCGTGTTCGCGTTCGCTCGCTGCGCGCACCACCAGGCCCGGCCGTCCGCCGGCCAGTTGCAGCCGCTGAAACACGCAGCGAACGGCTACATCGCCATCCGGGGTTGGAACGCGCAGCGTCTCGACATGATCGCCGAGCGCCTCTCCCGAGCGCGCCAGCGCCGTGAGCCGGGCGGGCGCGCCGGCCGTCGCGCCGGTGCGCCGGCGCCTGAGCCGCTCGGGCGTCGCGTCGCCCCAAAGCTTCGTGGCCGCCGCGTTGGCCCAGACAATGCGCCGGCCCTGACCGTCCCAGACCCAGACGGGATCGTCGGTCGTCAGGAAGCTCTCTAAAGGCAATGCGCGCGCCGCCGGGGCGGCCGGCGGCGGAACGCTTGCAGTCTGCGCCATCGATATTTGCCCGTCCGTAAACGGTTAAAGAAGTATCACCAAGCGACTGTTGGTTGAAGGAAATTCCCGATTTGCCCCCAACTGCGATGGGCGCGCGCCGTTGTGCGCCGCAACAATCCCGAGCGGAGAATTTTATGTTGCACTGCAAAAATATATTGCATCGCAGCATTAATCGTATTAGGACGGAGCTCGCCGGGATCGGACGTAAGACGCCCTGCCGGCTGCAAGATCAAAGGTTCTGTGGAAATTCCATGTGAGGAGACACAAAAATGAACGATGCCAGCAATTTTGACATTCCTGCCCCGGTTCGCCAGATGGCCGAGAAGTCGGTTGAGCAGACCAAGCAGGCGTATGACCGGCTGCTCGAAGCCGCCCGTCAGGCGCAGGGCATGTTCGCCGATTCGACCAGCGCCATGGGGATGGGCAGCAAGGAAATTCAGGAAAAGACCATGCAGTATGCCGAGGCCAACGTGCAGGCGAGCTTCGATCTGGCCGAGCGTCTGGTGAAGGCGAAGGACCTGCAGGAGGTTATGGAGATCCAGACCCAGTTCGCGCGCCAGCAGATGGAGGCCTACACCCAGCAGGCCCAGGAAATCTCCCGCATGATGGCCGAAGCCGCCCAGAAGGCGCAGCCGAAGGCTTAAGGAGCCTGAACCGGGGAAGGACCGGTCGGACTAACGAGGAGAACCGAACATGAGTGAACAGTGGACCAACACGCCGGCGACGAGCGGGCATGAAAGCGGCTTCGCGCCGGCCCAGGTGGCCGCGCCGGCGCCGAACTTCAGCGCCGATGTCGACGAGACGCCGGAAGCGATCCGCGCCTACGCCGAGAAGACCATCTCGCAGCTTCGCGAGTCCTATGCCGAGGCGCGTCAGGCGCTTGAGGATGCGACCGCGGCGATGGAAGCTTCGCTCGATCAGGCGGCCAGGGGTTCGGCCGAGTTGAACGGCAAGGTCATGGAGATGGCCCAGCGCAACATGAACGCCGGGTTCGAGTTTGCCCGCAAGCTGGCCAGTGCGCGCACGCAGACCGAGGCGATGGAGCTGCAGACCGGCTTCCTGCGCGAGCAGATGGACGCCATGAAGGCGCAGGCCGAAGAACTCCAGCAGCTGAGCGCGCGCATCGCCACCGATGCCTCGCAGCCGTTCCAGCAGCAGGTTTCGCGAACCGTGAGCCGCTTCACGTCGGCGAGCTGAAACCTGTGTCAAGGATAGCCGCGCCGGGACATCCGGCGCGGCCCCGCCTGCCAGCTTAACCCTTCGATAACCATGCCTTGGCAGCCTGCTCCGTGCACTCGTTGAAACGGAGGGAGCGGGAATGAGCGAGCAGCTTGAGCAGGAAGCGCTGCAGCAGGCCGTCGAGGACGTCGGTTATCTGCACAAGGATTTTTCCGTCGAAGTCACAACCGCCGACCAGCTTGATAGCGGCGCGCCAGCTTCGAAGGCGAAGATCGTCATCGTGCGCAACGAGGTGAGCAAGGCCTGGCAGGCCTATCGCCGCGGCCGCCGGCACGCCTGGCTGAACGCCTTCCGGCGTGATCTGACAGCCGGCGCGTTCAATTAGCGCGGTAGCGCCAATCACCCCTGTCGGATACTGAAGTCGCGCCGATGTTGCAGCGCGGGGATGCGCTGGCGGGCTTCGCCGACCCGTGCCGGATCGATTTCGGCGACAATTACGCCCGGCTTGTCGCCAGCGCGCTCTGCAACCAACTCGCCCCACGGCCCCACGATCAGGCTGTGCCCGTAGGTTTCGCGGCCGTTGTCGTGCATCCCGCCCTGCGCCGCCGCGAAAATGTAGCAGCCCGTTTCAATCGCCCGCGCCCGCAGCAGGATGTGCCAGTGCGCCCCGCCGGTCTGTCGCGTGAAGGCGGAGGGCACGGTGATGAAATGCGCTCCGGCCTGCGCCAGCGCAATGTATTGCTCGGGAAAGCGCAGGTCGTAGCAGGTCGTGAGGCCGAGCGTGCCCCAGGGCAGCGCCGCCAGGACCGCTTCCTCGCCGGGGCGGTAATTCTTCGATTCGCGATAGCTCTCGCCGCCCGGCAGGTCCACGTCGAACATGTGGATCTTGTCGTAGCGCGCAGCGATCTCCCCCTCTGGCGTGATGAGGAAGGAGCGGTTGGCGGCCCGCCGCTCGCCCACGAGCACCGGCATCCCGCCGATGTGCAGCCAGACCTGCAACTCCGCCGCCAGTTCGCGGAAGATGCGCAGAGCGGACGTCGCCTCCTCCGGCGCGATGGCGGCGAACAGCGCGGCGCTGCGCAGCTCCATGACCGAGGTATTTTCCGGCGTGAGGATGTAATCGGCGTGAGCCGCCGCCGCGCGGATCAGCGGGATCGCTTGATCGACCGAGCTATGCGGATCGCGGCTGGAGCGCAATTGAACGAGAGCGCAGCGGAAGGTGTTTGAGCAACCGGCCTGGTCCGACATGTTCTACGCTCCTGCGGGAGACCGGCTTGCTGCTTGCGGCCCGCTCGTCGGCGGGCCCATTCCGGCCGCGCTGGCGCTCAGGCGCGCGCGAGCAGCGGATCGAGTCCGCCTGCCGCGTCCAGCGCGTGAAGCTCGTCGCAGCCGCCGATATGCTGCCCGTCGATGAAGATTTGCGGCACCGTGTGCGCGCCGCCAGCCCGCTCGCGCATCGCCGCGCGGGCGTTCGGCTTCATGGTGACGTCGAATTCCTCAAAGCTGACGCCTTTGCGGCGCAAAAGCCGCTTGGCGCGGATGCAGAAGGGGCAGAAGAGCGTCGTATAGATTTCGATTTTCGGCATCGCTTCCGGGTTTGTCTGGTTGGCGGCGGGCGCGTCCAGGCTTCCGCCTCAGATCATTTCGCTGCGCGGGCGCATGGCCACGCTCGCCGCCGTCTGGTTCGGCGCACCGAAATGGCCGAAATAGCGCGAGTCGATCGCTTCGACCGGCAGGATGATCAGCACGTCGGTGGTGCCGAACTGCTGGTCGACCACCGCGCCGTCGCCGACATAGGCGCCGAGGCGGAGATAGCCCTTGATGAGCGGCGGCAGCGCCTTCAGCGCCGCGCGTTGGTTCACCTTGTCAGCGGGCAGCAGGTTCATGTCGCGATAGAGATGCTCGTGCGCGCGGACCTGCCATTCGTCCGGCGCGCTGGCGAAGTGGTGCAGAAAGGACAGCGCCATCGCGTGGTCCTGCGGGTCGGTGCCGGCGAAGCTGGCGCAGCCGAGCATGACCTCGACGCCGTGCTCGCGGACATAGGTCCAGATGCCCTGCCAGAGAAGCTCAACGGTGCGCCGGTTGCGATAGGGTTTGAGCACGCAGGACCGGCCCAGTTCCATGAACTTGTGGGTGTCGCGTTTGCGGGCGATCAGCGGAGCGATGTCGTATTCGCTCTGGGTGTAGAAGCCGCCGTTGCGTTCGGCGATCTCCTGGCGCAGGACGCGGTAGGTGCCGACGACTCGGGCGCGGCGCGGCCAGCGCTGCCGCTGCCGGGGGACGACCCCGCGGTCCACGACCAGCAGGTGGTCGCAGAACGCGTCATACGGGTCCTCATCGCGGCGGTTGAGCATCGTCGTCGCGTCCGGGATCGCGGACATTTCCTCGTAGAAGACGCGATAGCGCAGGCGTTGCGCCCGCCGGATGTCGCTGCGCGAGCGCGCAAGCCGCACCTCAAGCGAGCCGATCTGGCCGTATACTTTCTCTGGCGCGCGCCGCATCATGAAACTGCGCGCCTTTCCCCGGCTCGGATGAAAAGGCGCGCCCTGCGCGAGCGGGAGGCTTGCGGCGCGCGCGGGCCGGAACTTGCTCGCGATGCGTCGAACGTTGAGTCTCATCGGCTTGCCCAACACGGATCCCCAATAGTGTGCCCTGCCCGAAAAGGCTTGTCACGACCGCGACGCTCCTGCCTTCAATCTCTTCATAACCTTATGGGCCGCGCCGGGAAAGTCTCGGATCATCTCAAGACGTTTTGCGTCGCGCCACGCTGTCGCCATCTTGAGCGCCGTTCCGCGCCCTGGACGACCTGCTGGCTTGAAGCGCAAGGCCGCGAAAGAACTGGTTGCCGCGACCGCGGACCTAAGCCGCCATGCGGGCAGTCATCATTTCGCCGCGGTAGGACAGCGCCTCGGCAATGTGGATATGCGTTACGCCCGCGGACTGATCAAGGTCGGCGATTGTGCGAGCAAGCCGCAGGGTGCGGTGGTAGCCGCGCGCGGTCAGGCCGAGCCTCTGCGTGGCTTCGTGCAGGACCGCGGCGCCCTTCTGGTCCGGCGCAGCGATTTCAGGGAGCTTGCTCGCCGGGCATTCGGCGTTGGTCCAGGTGTTCTTGAGGTCGAGTTGCTGGAAGCGGCGGCGCTGACGCTCGCGCGCGGCGACGACGCGGTCGCGAACGCTCGCGCTGGTTTCCGGGGTTTGAGGCCGCGTCAAGTCGAGCGCGCTGACCGCCGGCATCTCGATCTGCAAATCGATCCGGTCCAGCAGCGGCCCCGAAATCCGGCTCATGTACTGGCTCATGCAGTTCTGTCCGCGCCGGCAGCTGCGGCCCGGCTCGAAGGCGCGGCCGCAGCGGCAGGGGTTCATGGCGCCAATGAGTTGAATGCGCGAGGGATAGGAGATGCGGTGGTTCGCGCGGGCGATCGAGATTTCGCCGGTCTCCAGCGGCTGGCGCAGGGAATCGAGAACGCGCGGCGAAAACTCTGGCAGCTCATCCAGGAACAGCACGCCGCGATGCGCCAGCGCCACCTCGCCGGGCTGCGGCCGCGTGCCGCCGCCGACAAGCGCCGCCATGGTGGCGGAGTGGTGGGGCGCGCGGAACGGCCGCTCGCGGCTCAGGCCGGAGTCTGACAGCAACCCCGCCATGCTCTGGATCATCGCAACCTCGAGCATCTCTTCGCTCGTCATCGGCGGAAGAACGGTTGGCAGCCTTTCCGCCAGCATCGACTTGCCCGCGCCGGGCGGCCCGACCATGAGCATGTTGTGCCCGCCCGCCGCGGCGATTTCCAGCGCGCGCTTCGCGCTCTCCTGACCGCGGACATCGCTCAGGTCCAGCATGGCCATGCGGCTTGCGACGGAGCGCGCCGGCTCGGGGCGGGCCAGCATCTGCTCGCCCTTGAGGTGATTCGCCAGAGACAGAATATCTCGCGGAGCCAGCACATCGACGTTTTGTCCGGCCCAGACCGCTTCAGAGCCGGAAGCCGCGGGGCAAATCAGCCCCTTGCCGAGCGCGTTTGCGCCAATCGCCGCGGGAAGCGCGCCCACGATGGGCGAAAGGCTGCCGTCGAGTGCAAGCTCACCCGCCACGCAGTAACTCTCCAGCAGATCGCCGGGGATGGCGCCGCTTGCAACCATGAGGCCGAGCGCGATCGGCAGATCGTAATGGCTGCCTTCTTTGGGCAGGTCAGCGGGAGACAGGTTGACGGTGATCCGCTTCGGCGGCAGGCCAAGTCCGATCGCGCCGAGCGCCGCGCGGACCCGCTCCCGGCTTTCGGCGACCGCCTTGTCCGCCAGCCCTACGATCGTGAAAGATGGCAGTCCCGCCGAGAGGCTGACCTGAACGTCAACCTGACGCGCCTCGATGCCGTGGAGCGCCACCGTGGAAATACGCGCGAACATTTCCCCTCCTGCAACTTTCCTGCCAGGAGGTTACGCATTCCGTGACCCAACTTCAAGAACAATATGCGAACAAAGCCGCCTATCCGCGCGCCGCGCGCCTTCCCTCGATCCAGTCCCACAGCAGCGCGGCGATATCGGCGCCGCCGAAGCGCTTCACTTCACGAAGGCCGGTCGGAGACGTGACGTTGATCTCCGTGAGGTAGGGGCCGATGACGTCGATCCCGGCCAGCGTCAGCCCGCGGCGCTTGAGCTCCGGGCCGATGGCCTCGCAGATTTCGCGGTCCCGCTCCGTCATTTCGGTCGGCTCCGCGCGCCCGCCGATATGCATGTTGGATCGCGTCTCGTCGTCGGCTGGCACGCGGTTGATCGCGCCAACCGGCTCGCCGTCCACCAGCAGGATGCGCTTGTCGCCGGCGCGGACCTGCGGCAGGTATTTCTGCACCAGGAACGGCTCGCGGAACACGCCCTGGAACAGCTCCACCAGCGCGCCGAGATTGGTGTCGCCCGCCGCCAGCCGGAACACTGCCGCGCCGCCATTGCCGTAGAGCGGCTTCAGGATGATGTCCTCATGCTCGGCCCGGAAGCGGCGTACGCCGTCCAGATCGCGGACGATGGCCGTCGGCGGCATCAGCTCCGGGTAAGCCATCGCGAGAATCTTTTCCGGCGCGTTGCGGACATTCGCTGGATCGTTCACCACCAGAACATCGGGAACAAGCTGCTCAAGCACGAACGTCGTCGTGATGTAAGCCATGTCGAAGGGCGGATCCTGCCGGAGCATGACCACGTCGAAATCGCGCAGATTGACGCGCTTCTCATCCGACAGTGTGCAGCGGTCGCCCTCGATGTCGCGGACCTCGACGTCGCAGCCGGTCGCATGGACATCGCCGTCGGCGTAAACGAGCCGGTCCGGCGTGTAGTAGAACAGCGAATGGCCCCGCGCCTGCGCTTCGAGCATCATGGCGAATGTGGAATCGCCCTTGATGTCGATGCGGTCGATGGGGTCCATCTGGAAGGCGGTCTTGAGCGCCACGGGTTCCTCGTTTGTCCTGATGACTTCGGCCGCACGCGCGACGCCGCGTCCTCGCCATCAGCTTTAGACGAAAACGCTCGCGCGGCTCAATGTTTCCGTTTGTGCGGCCCGGACGCGATCACTGCAAGGCGCTCATTTGTGTGATCCGCCAGGCGCTGGCGGCGGCTTCGGCCTCTTCGCGCTGCTCCCTGGTCAGCCCCGCGAGGAACACGTCGAGCCGTCCGTCGCTGATGCCGCTTTCGCGCGCCAGCAGATGCCATTTCGCTGCGGCGACCGGATCGGATTTGACCTCCACGCCATAGGCCAGCACGCGGGCCACCCGATTCTGCGCCACCGGGTTCCCGTTTTCCGCCGCGGCCTTGAGCATTGCGAGGCCCTTGTCGTGGTCCTTCTCCACGCCCCGGCCCTGGATCAGCATGACGGCATAATCGAGCTGAGCATCCGGCAGGCCGGCCTCGGCGGCCTTTCCGGTCCAGTAAGCGGCTTTTTCCGGGTCGGGCAGCACGCCCTCTCCCGCCGCATAGAGCGCGCCGAGATCGTATTGCGCCGGCGCATTGCCTTTCTCCGCGGCCTGCTGGAAGAGCGTTGCTGCGCGCTCCAGGTCGAAAGCGACGCCCTCGCCGTTGATGTGCAACAGCCCCAGATTATAGGCGGCTTCGTCATGGTCCTGCTCGGCAGCAAGCTCCAGCAGCGCCGCCGCCTGCGGGATGTTCCGGCTGATGCCGTCGCCGGTCAGGCGCATCATTCCCAGGGCGAATTGCGCGTCCCGATCGCCGCGCTCGACCCCGGCTGCATACCATTCGGCGGCCTTGACCTTGTCCTGCGGGACGCCGAGGCCCTCGCTGTAAATGCGGCCGATGAGTGTGGGCGCCTGCGCCTCGCCGCGCTCGGCGGCCTCTTTCGCCAGCTTCAGGGCTTCGAGATAGCGGCCTTCAAAAAAGGCGGCATAGGCCGGATCCTCAGTAGCGGCCAGGGCCGCAGGCGCGCCGAAGGTCAGGCCCAGCGCAACGGCCAGTGCGCCCGCCAGCGCGCGATGCCTCCTCGCAATCATCATGCGCTTCCCCGCTGCCTTTCCGCGATCATGCTGTCCAGCCTGTCCAGCGCCGCTGCTGGTTCGTCATCTTCCCAGATCAGCTTCGAGACCCCAATGAAGTCCGCGCCCGCCTCAATAAGCTCGGCTGCCTCGTCCCAGCCGCCGCTGTGCCAGCCGACAACCGGCGGTTCGCAGACCTCCTGCCACCAACTGACCAGCCCGGTGACGTCCTGCGTCTGCCTTTGCCCCGGCTCCGGTCCGAAAGCGACGTAATCCGCGCCCAGTTCGCCCAGCACCAGCGCATCATGCCGAGACGACCCGCAGCCCGCGCCGATCATGGCCTCTGAGCCGAGCATCTTTCGGCACGCGGCATAGCGCTCTTCGTTGGCGGGAATGTGGACGCCGTCCGCGCCAGTCACGTGCGCAAGCTCTGGCGCATCGCCGATAAGGACCGGAAGGCCCCGCGCATGGGCGATCGCCGCCACCTCATGCGCGACAGCCTCGGGCGGCCCGGCCACGCCGTAGAGCAACAGGGCAGATACCCTGCCGCCGTTCAGCAGCACCTCAAGCGTGCGAAGGTCCGCGTCGCCCGGCACGGCGAGGTAGATCTGGCAGACTTGGTCCGCTTCGCCGCCGGGCATTTCCGATCAGCCGGTTTTCGCCATCGCGATCGCGACATCGGCCATGCGGTTGGAGAAGCCCCACTCGTTGTCGTACCAGGACAGCACGCGCACCAGCCGGCCATCGACGATCTGCGTCTGGGTCATGTCGAAGGTGGACGAATAGGGGTTATGGTTGAAGTCGATCGAGACGAGCGGCTCATCCGTCACGGCCAGAACGCCGGCGAGTTCCTGTTCCGCGGCGCGGCTCATGGCGGCGTTGACCTCGTCCACCGTCGTCTCGCGCGTGGGGATGAATTTCAGGTCGATCATCGAGACGTTCGGCGTCGGCACGCGGATGGCCGTGCCGTCCAGCTTGCCGTCAAGCTCGGGCATGACGAGGCCGACGGCGCGGGCCGCGCCCGTGGTCGTCGGGATCATTGACACGCCGGCGGCGCGGGCGCGGTGCATGTCCTTGTGCGGCGCGTCAAGGATGCGCTGGTCGTTGGTGTAGGCGTGCACCGTCGTCATGAAGCCCTGCGAGATTCCGCACATCTCGTGCAGCACCTTGGCCACCGGCGCGAGGCAGTTGGTCGTGCAGGAGGCGTTTGAGACGATCTTGTGTCCGTCGCCGAGCGCATCATGGTTCACGCCGTAGACCACAGTGATGTCCGCGCCTTTTGCCGGAGCGGAGATCAGCACCTTTTTCGCGCCGGCCGACAGATGCTTGCTGGCGCCCTCGCGGTCGGTAAAGATGCCGGTGCACTCCAGCGCGACATCCACGCCAAGATCGCCCCAGGGGAGCTGAGCCGGGTCGCGCTCGGCGAACACCTTCATCGGCCCCATGCCTGCGTCGAGCGTGTCGCCTTCGACCCTGACCTCGCCGGGGAAGCGGCCATGCACCGAGTCGTATTTCAGAAGGTGCGCGTTGGTCTCCGGGGACGTGATGTCATTGATCGCGACCACCTCGATGTCCGTGCGGCGGGACTCGACGATCGCCCGCAAGACATTGCGCCCGATACGTCCGAATCCGTTGATAGCGACCCTGACAGCCATGCGCGCCTCCTGAGTTGATCCTCGATTGTGTTGGGAGTCAGCGCCGTCCGGCCTCTGGATGCCACGCCGGCGCGCCGATCCGTTTCCGTGCCCCATCCTTGTATGTCGGCAAACACAAAACGCAAGGAAAAGCCGTTGGGTCCACGGGCTGGAGCAAAACGGCGAAAAAGCTTGTGAAAGAGCCGCTCGCCTGGTTGTGGCGTCCCGCTCCTGCGCGCGCTGATTCGCGGACGTGCCGCGCCTGATCGCGCCGATCCGGCGGCGGCGCGCCGGGCTTGTCGACATGCGCGCAGAGGTTGCACCCCCTGGCGGGCGTGGCGCGACCAGAAAAACCACTTCGAATCAACCAGTTAGCCGACAGCTTTGTCTGAAGCGCTGCGCCGCGTGCGCGCGCTTTCCAGCCTCCTGACGCGCGCTTGACGCCTTTCGCGGGCGCTGCCTATGGTGGCGGGGGGCACAGTCGTTAGCGTCTCAAGCGAAAAATGCGGTTCAACGTCGCGGTGTGTGGTGAGCAAGCCGAACAAAGCAGCAGGTGCGCGTGGTCGGACGAAGGCGCGGGCAGCGGGCAGCGCGCAAGGCAAATCGGGGGCCGGGGCGTCAGGAGGAACGCGGCAGGGGGCGTCGGGGTCGCGGACCAAGGCCGAACTGGAACAGGAACTGGCGAAACTCAAGCAGATCAATGCGGAGCTCCAAGAAGAGTTGCGCCGAGAGCGGGAGCGGGCCGAGCGGCTTGAACGGATCAATGAACAGGCCGGGGAGCGGATCGAAAGCGTGATCGGACGAATCAAGACGTTGCTGGCGTCGTGAGCCGTCCGGCGTTCTGGGGCACGCCGGCGTATGATCCGGTCGCCGCCGGGAAAGGCAGGCGCGAATGTCTCAGATAACCCTGACAATCGGAATCAAGACCTATCGGCTGGCCTGCGCGGAGGGCGAGGAGCAACGCGTTCACGCGCTGGCCGCGCACTTCAAGGCGCGGGTGGACGAGCTTGGCGAGCGGTACCCGCGAATGCCGGCCGACCAGCTGTTTCTCATGGCCGCGCTGCTCGTGACCGACGAGCTGTTCGAGGCGCGTGAGGAGCTGCAAGGCACGCTGAAGCAGATCGCCCGGCTGGGCAATGCGCTCAGCGACAGGTCGAGCGCCCGCGCGCCGAGCGGCGCAGAGATGGCGCAGATCGTGAAGGACGCCAGCACGCGGCTCAACACGCTGGGCAGCGAGAAACCGGCCCCGCCCAAGTCTGGCGCGCTCGTGGCGGGCGGCGGGGCGGAGACGTCGGCGGGCGGCGGCGCGAAGCCGGGCAAGACTGCCGGCGGGAGCGATTGAACGGCCGAAGACCGCTTGTGATTCCATAACCGATATCGGCTCTGTAACCGTGGGGGTCTGGATTTTCGGTCGGGGCAGAGTTAGCTGAGAACCTCCATCAACCGCGGTTTTTTCGGACGTTGGCCGGCATCGGGGCGCGATCGGGCTTTGGGCGTGCGGCTTCGGGCGCCGGCCGCCGGGCTTTCGAGGCTTCAGGTCGTGTGGACACTTATCTGAGCCATAGGACGATAGCCGCCAGGGTGGCGATAGCCAGGTAGTTGCGCGCGGTCTTCTCGTAGCGCGTGGCCACGCGGCGGAACTGTTTGAGGCGCGAGAAGCAGCATTCAACAAGGTGACGCTCCTTGCAGGCGTGTTTATCTCGCGCGTATTTGCGTGGCCGGGAGGGATTGTTGGGGAACACGGCGCGCGCCGATCCCGGCGATCTGCTTTCTCAGCCGGCCGGAATCGTAAGCGGCATCTGCCATCACGTATTGAGCCTCAAGGCCGCCCGGCAAGGTATGCGCACGCGGCGCATCGCCGGCCTGATCCGGCGTGAGCGCCAGCCGGACAGGGTTGCCGAGGCCGCGCACGGCCATGTGGATCTTTGTGCTCAACCCGCCGCGCGAGCGTCCAATCACTTGATCTTGATCCCCCCTTTTGCCCCGCTCGCGTGCTGGTGGGCGCGGACGATGGTGGAATCGACGATCAGATATTCGAAGTCGGGATCATCGGCCAGACGGGCGAACATCCGCTCCCATCTGCCTTTTGCACTCCATCGGCTGAAACGGCGGAAAGCGCCGTTCCAATTGCCAAATTCCGCGGGCAGATCGCGCCACGGCGCGCCCGTGCGAACGATCCAGAGCACCGCTTCAACAAACATCCGGTTGTCGCGGCCCGTGGAGCCGCGCTGGCCGTGCGGTCAGATGATCGCCTCACAAATACGCGCCCAATGATCGTCGCTCAACACAAGCCGGTCGTGAACACCCATGATTGCCTCGATGTGAAAGCAACCTTGCATCACTGCTCGCA
>CAZINX010000011.1:0-36225 GCA_964540795.1 uncultured Hyphomicrobiaceae bacterium
GGGGTGTGGGGGAAGACGGCGGGGTGCGCTGCGCCGCGCCTGCCCCGGCCTGCGAGCCGGGGGCACGGGACGGCAGACGACTCAAGCGTTAAGGGACGAGCCAGCGGCCATGCCGGTCGCCGTCCTGCCAGCGGAATTCCGCGCGGCGGTGGCCCTGATGCGCGAGATAGAGCCATTCCATGCGCGTGACCAGCGCGGAGATGACCGCGAAATGGTCCCAGCCCTCGTTGCTCTCATTCGCTGAGAAGGGCACTTCGCGCGGGTCGCTCACTGCCTCGCCGGGCCCTTGCATCACCTGATAGCAGATCCGGCTGAAATCCCGCGTGGCGGCCCAGGCCTCCTGTGCAAGCTCATCGCCGATATGGACGCTCAACTGGCAGTCGAGCCGGAGCTGGATTTTCTGCTTCGGGTCATAGACATGCACTGCGCCGGCCGGGTTGGCTTCGATCTCCGCCACCTTGGGCGAGCGCCGGTCGGTGTGAAAGCGCAGCCGTCGCGCGTCCCGGTCGCAGCCGCGCAGCACGACTGTTCGCACGTGCGGAATGCCATCGCGCAGCGTCGCCAGCACGGGCGTGTGCGCCGGCGCCTTGCGGTCATTCGCGCCGCGCCCCAGAATCGACCACGCCGCGCGCAAGCTCAGGTCGAGGTCGTTATAGAAGTCGGGCAGGTCCGGTTCGCTCATTGCGCGCCCCGTTCGTTGGCTTTGGGAGGTTATAGCCAGTCCTGCAGGATCGGGATCAGCGGCAAATCCGCCGGGGGCATCTCGTAATCCCGCAGCCGGGCCGCGCGCACCCATTTCAGCGCCTGGAACTCCAGCGGCTCCGGCTCGCCGTCCCAGGTGCGTGAGATAAAAAGCGGCATCAACAGGTGGAAGTCCTCATAGGTGTGGCTGGCGAAGGTCAGCGGCGCAAGGCAGCGGTTTGGCATGTCGATGCCAAGCTCTTCTTTAAGCTCGCGGATCAGCGCGGCTTCGGGCGTCTCGCCCGGCTCAACCTTGCCGCCGGGAAACTCCCACAGCCCGGCCATCTTGCGCCCCTCCGGACGCTGGGCCAGCAGCACGCGGTTGTCCGGGTCGATCAGCGCGCAGGCGACGACGAGCTTGATCGGCTTTGCCTGGGCGGTGGTCATGGCGTCGCCCGTTCAGCTCCGGTAGTCGGCGTTGATGTCGATATAGCCGTGGGTCAGATCAGTGGTCCATACGCTCGCCGCGCCCGGCCCGCCGAGGCCCGCATAGACCCGGATCAGCAGTTCGTCGCGCTTCATGTACTCCGCGGCTTGCGCTTCTTCATAGTCGGGATGGACCTCGCCGCCCGCCGCGACGGGAATCTCGCCGAACCAGATCGCCAGTTCGTCCGCGTCGATCTCGACGCGGGCCTTGCCGACCGCCATGACGATCCGGCCCCAGTTCGGGTCCTCGCCGGCCAGCGCGGTTTTCACCAGCGGCGAATTGGCAATCGAAAAGGCAATGGCCTGCGCGTCCTCGTCGGTGTGCGCGCCATCCACGCGGACGGTGACGAACTTCGTCAGCCCCTCACCGTCCTTGACCACCTGATGCGCGAGGTCGAGCGTGAGTTCATCGAGCGCGAGCCGGAAAGCTTCGAGCCGCGGGTCGTGCGGGTCGTCAACTTCCGGCGCGCCGCGCTCTCGCGCTGTGCCCGTGGCGAACAGCAGCACGGTGTCGCTCGTTGAGGTGTCGCTGTCCACTGTGATGCGGTTGAAGCTTTGCGCGACCGTCTCCTGGCACAGCGTCTGCAACGTTTCGCGGGGCAGCGGCGCGTCGGTGAACAGGAAAGCGAGCATCGTCGCCATGTTCGGCGCGATCATGCCCGAGCCCTTGGCGATTCCGTTGATCGTGACCTCGACGCCGTCGATCTCGGTTGTGCGGGTTGCGAGCTTCGGGAAGGTGTCGGTTGTCATGATCGCGCGTGCGGCGTCTTCCCAGGCGTCCGGGCGGACCGCGTAGTGCAGGCCGCGCAACGTGTCCGCGAAGGCGGAGACCTCCAGCGGCTCGCCGATCACGCCGGTGGAGGCCAGGAACACGTCTTCCGGCGCGCAGCCCGCCGTCTCGGCGGCGATCTGCGCGGTCAGATGCACGGCATCAACGCCGCGCTGGCCGGTAAAGGCGTTGGCGTTGCCCGAGTTGACGACGAGCGCCCGGGCCTGCCGGTCATCGCTCAAGAGGTCGCGGCACCAGTTGACCGCCGGGGAGGGAGTGCGAGATGTGGTCAGCGCGCCGCCGACCCGCGCGCCGTCAGCGAACCGCGCCAGAAGCAGATCCTTGCGGCCCTGATAGCGGATGCCCGCCTCGACAGCCGCCAGCGCCACGCCGCCGATGGCCGGCAGCTTGGGCAGTTCCGTTGGCGCGAAGGGCGACGGCTTCGTCATTGGGCGTTGCTGCCCTCCTGCTCGTCCTGCTGCAGGCTTTCGTCGAGGACCTCGACATTGGCGGCGTCGCGCAACTCGGTCATGCGCGTCTGGAGTTGCTGGCGGATGAGCGAAGACTTGAGCTGCTCCTCGATGTCCGCGAACTTCGGCGGCTCGCGGTCGCGCTTCTCCTCAACCTTTATGACATGCCAGCCGAAGCGGGTTTTCACCGGCCCGGAGATTTCGCCTGTCTCCATCGCAAAGGCGGCTTCGGCGAATGGCGTCACCATCTGCTCCCTGGAAAAGAAGCCGAGATCGCCGCCATTGGCCGCGCTCGGGCCGGTCGACTCCTGCTGGGCCAGTTCCGCGAAGTCGGCGCCGTCATTCAGCTGCTCAATGATCGCCTTGGCCTCATCCTCGGTTTCGACAAGGATATGCCGCGCGCGCACTTCGGCTTCCGGCTCGGCGCTGCCGATGCGCTCGTCATAGAGCTGCTGCGCCGCCTCGTCGGTGACGTTGGCGCGGATTTCCTGCTGGAAGAACACGTCGCGCAGCGCGCGCAGCTCGTAATAGCGGGACAGCCGCTTGTATTGATCTGTCTCATCCAGCCCGGCCTCGCGCGCGGCCTCAGCGAGCAGCGTCAGCTCAACGACGTATTGCAGCACGACCTCGTCGCGCGTCCCGGACGGCAACTGGGCAAGGTCAGGTCCAAGTTCGTCCTCGGCCAGGTCGAGTTGGCCGCGGGTGATGGGCGTGCCGTCCACGCGGGCGACCACCTCGTCCGGGTTGCTCTCCTGATCCTGCGCGAAGCCATAAGGCGAGAGCAGCGCGCCGGTCATCGTCGCGGCGAGCGCCACGCAGAATACGGCGGTAAGGGCACGAATAGTCACGGAATTCACCTCGATTTGAGCGGGGTTTCACGAAATGTTTCGGCCGGAACTGGGCGGAGCGGCGCGGTATTTCAAGCTGCCCTGCCGCGCGGGATCAGCGTCCGGGATGCGTTCGGTCTTCAACGGCGCTCTTGTAGCCGTTCCGCCGGCGCGATGCAAAGCCGATCGATGCCAGCGGCGGCGCAGATGCCGGCGCGTTGACAGGCGCAGACGCCCCGCTTATTTCCAGAGAAGCCTGCGGTATCGCCGCGCACGTTCCCAGCGAGGCCGTCACGAGGGATAAACTGCGAGGGGCGAAGCGCGGGGTCCACAGGGCAGCCATCATGGCCTCCAGCCGAGAGAAAGAGATAGTGTTGAGCAGGCCCGGCGCGCGCTGATGCCCGCGCGACATGCCGCTGCAAGCCGCTAACGAGGAAGGCTCAAGAATTATGGTTTCGTTGAATGCGATCGTCGGGAAATTCCTAGGGTCCGCGAATGATCGCAAGCTGAAGAAATACGGCCCCCGTGTTGAGGCGATCAACGCGCTGGAACCTGAACTGGAACGCCTTTCGGACGACGAACTGCGCGCGCGCACCGATGCGTTCCGCGAGCAGCTTGCCAATGGCGCAAAGCTGGACGAGCTGCTGGCGCCCGCCTTTGCCACGGTTCGCGAGGCGGCCAAGCGGACGCTAGGCCAGCGCCATTTCGACATGCAGCTTGTCGGCGGCATGGTGCTGCACGAAGGCGACATCGCCGAGATGAAGACGGGCGAAGGCAAGACGCTGGTGGCCACGCTGCCGGTGTATCTGAATGCGCTGACAGGGCGTGGCGTGCATGTCGTCACCGTGAACGACTACCTCGCCAAGCGCGACGCGGAATGGATGGGCGCAATCTATGAATTTCTCGGTCTGCGCGTCGGGTGCATCCTTCATGAGTTGAACGATGAGCAGCGAATGCAGGCCTATTCCTGCGACGTGACCTACGGCACCAATAACGAGTTCGGATTCGACTATCTCCGCGACAACATGAAGTACTCAACCTCGGAGATGGTCCAGTTCGGCGGGCGTCCTTGGGAACTGGCCGGGCACCATTTCGCGATCGTCGACGAGGTCGACTCCATTCTCATCGACGAGGCGCGCACGCCGCTCATCATCTCCGGCCCGGTGGAAGACCGCACCGAGCTTTACACCGCCGTTGATGCGATCATCCCGCAGCTTGATGAGGATGACTACGAACTCGACGAAAAGATGCGCCAGGTCACGTTGACCGAAAAGGGCAACGAGCACGCCGAGGAACTTCTCAAGAAGGAGGGCCTCATCAAGGACGACGGTTCGATGTACGATGTCGAAAACGTCACCCTCGTTCATCATGTCAATCAGGCGCTCAAGGCGCACACGTTGTTCCAGCGCGACCGCGACTACATCGTCAAGAACGGCCAGGTCGTCATCATCGACGAGTTCACCGGCCGCATGATGGAGGGCCGGCGCTACTCGGAAGGGCTGCACCAGGCGCTGGAGGCCAAGGAAGGCGTGAAGATCCAGCCGGAGAACGTCACGCTCGCGTCCATCACCTTCCAGAATTACTTCAGATTATACGAGAAGCTGGCGGGCATGACCGGCACTGCCGTGACCGAGGCGGCCGAGTTCGGCGACATTTACGGCCTTGGCGTGACCGAGGTGCCGACCAACAAGCCAATGGTCCGCATCGACCATCACGATGAGGTCTACCGCACCTTCGAGGAGAAGATCGACGCGATCATCGCGGACATCAGGGACTGTCGCGAGCGCGGGCAGCCGATACTGGTCGGAACCACTTCCATCGGCAAGTCGGAGATGTTCGCTGAACGCCTGAAAAAGCTGAAAATCCCGCATCAGGTGCTCAACGCGCGCTATCACGAGCAGGAAGCTTTCATCATCGCCCAGGCCGGCGTGCCCGGCGCCGTGACGATCGCTACGAACATGGCAGGCCGCGGCACCGACATTCAGCTCGGCGGCAACCCGGATATGCGCCTGCAGATGTGGCTCAACGAGCAGCACGAGAAGGGCAAGGAGCCGAGCGACGAGCAGATCGAGGCGCAGCGCAAGAAGATCGCCGCGGACATCGAGGAGAAGAAGCAGAAGGCGCTTGAAGCCGGCGGTCTGTATGTGATCGGAACCGAGCGCCACGAATCCCGGCGGATCGATAATCAGCTTCGCGGGCGCTCCGGCCGTCAGGGCGACCCGGGCGCGTCGAAGTTCTACCTGTCGCTCGAAGATGATCTCATGCGCATCTTCGGCTCCGACCGCATGGACGGGATGCTCAAGCGGCTCGGTCTGGAAGAGGGCGAGGCGATCGTCCACCCGTGGATCAACAAGGCGCTGGAGCGCGCGCAGTCAAAAGTCGAGGCGCGCAATTTCGACGCGCGCAAGAACATCCTCAAATACGACGACGTGATGAACGACCAGCGCAAGGTCGTCTTCGAGCAGCGTATCGAGCTGATGCAGGAGGACGACCTGAGCGAAACGGTGCGCGACATGCGCCATCAGGTCATCGAGGATCTGGTCTCCCGGCATATCCCGGAAAAGGCCTACCCCGAGCAGTGGGATACCGAGGGACTGAAGGACGAGGTTCAACGCATCTTCGGCCTCGACCTGCCGGTCTCCGACTGGGCGGCGGAGGAGGGCATCGCCGATGAGGAAATCCGCGAACGGCTCATCCACGAGGCCGACTCCGCGGCGGCGAGGAAGGTCGCCGAGGTCGGCCCGGACATGATGCGCCATATCGAAAAGGCGGTGCTGCTGCAGACGCTGGACAACATGTGGCGCGAGCATCTGGTGACGCTGGAGCATCTGCGCCAGGTGATCGGCCTGCGCGGCTTCGGCCAGCGCGACCCGCTCAACGAATACAAGACCGAGGGCTTCGAGCTGTTCGAGACGATGCTCGCCAATCTCCGCGAGCAGGTCACGAGCCATCTGATGCATGTCAACGTGGAATCTGCGCCGTCCGAGCCAAGTCTCGAAATGGCCGAACTGCCGGAAATGAGCGCGCATCACCTTGATCCGCTGACGGGCGAGGACGAGTTCGAGCGCGAGCCGGAGATGGCCATGGAGGGCGCTGGAGCGCCTGCGCGCGGCAAGCGCGGCAACGGCGGCGCGCGCGCCCAGCCCATGCGCAACAAGCCGGCCGGCGTGTCGCTCGACCCGAACGACCCCGCCACTTGGGGGAAGGTCTCGCGCAACGCGCCGTGCCCCTGCGGCTCGGGCAAGAAATACAAGCACTGTCACGGCAAACTGGGCTAAGCGCGCGGGTTCATTCACGCCAGCCAAGGTCGTTTCCGATAAGTCTGGCAGCCCCAGCGTCCGGTAAACAGTGCATCGCCGCCAATCGGGAGGAGGAAACGCCATGGATGTTCGCGCCGCCGTCGCTTTCGAAGCCGGCAAGCCGCTCGAAGTCACAACCGTCCAGCTCGAAGGCCCGAAAGAGGGCGAAGTGCTGGTCGAGGTCCACGCGACGGGCATTTGCCACACCGATGAATTCACCCGCTCCGGCGCGGACCCGGAGGGGCTGTTCCCGGCGATTCTCGGCCATGAAGGCGCGGGCGTGGTGGTCGACACCGGGCCCGGCGTGAAGCACGTGAAAAAGGGCGATCACGTCATCCCGCTCTACACGCCGGAATGCCGCGAGTGCGAATACTGCCTGAACCCCAAGACCAATCTGTGCCAGAAAATCCGCTCGACGCAGGGGCAGGGCCTGATGCCCGACGGCACCTCGCGTTTCTCTCTCGACGGCAAGCCGCTGCACCACTACATGGGCACTTCGACCTTCGCGAATTACACTGTGCTGCCCGAGATCGCGGTTGCGAAAATCCGCGAGGACGCGCCGTTCGACAAAGTGTGCTATGTCGGCTGCGGCGTGACCACCGGCATCGGCGCGGTGATCAACAGCGCAAAGGTGGAGCCGGGCGCGAACTGCATCGTCTTCGGCCTCGGCGGCATCGGCCTGAACGTGATTCAGGGACTGCGGCTCGTCGGCGCGAACATGATCGTCGGAGTCGATGTCAACCCGGCCAAGAAGGAATGGGGCGAGCGCTTCGGCATGACCCATTTCGTCAACCCGAAGGAGGTCGAGGGCGATCTGGTCCCTTATCTGGTTAATCTCACCGGCGGCGGCGGCGACTACACCTTCGACTGCACTGGCAACGTGGATGTCATGCGGGCCGCGCTTGAATCCGCGCACAAGGGCTGGGGCGAGAGCATCATCATCGGCGTTGCGCCGGCCGGCGCGGAGATTTCCACCCGCCCGTTCCAGCTTGTCACCGGGCGCGTCTGGCGCGGCACCGCATTCGGCGGCGCGCGGGGGCGGACCGACGTGCCCAGGATCGTCGACTGGTATATGGACGGCAAGATCGAGATCGACCCGATGATTACCCAGACCATGCCGCTCGATGACATCAACAAGGGCTTCGACATGATGCACCACGGGCAGGGCATCCGCAGCGTCGTGACGTTTTAGCGCGCAGCCGCAAGAGGGGCTTCATGGAGACCATTGGCCAACACCGCTGCTTTGCCGGCACGCAATATGTCTGCCAGCACCCGTCCGAAGCGACCGGCACGCCGATGACCGTCGCGGCCTATGTGCCGGACAGCGCCAAGGACGCGCCAGCGCCGGTGCTGTTCTACCTGTCCGGGCTGACCTGCACCCATGCCAACGTCATGGAAAAAGGCGAATACCGCCGCGCGGCCAGCGAACATGGCGTGATCGTCATCTGCCCGGACACCAGCCCGCGCGGCGACGATGTGCCGGACGACGAGGCTTATGATCTCGGCCAGGGCGCGGGCTTTTACGTCGATGCGACCGAGGCCCCCTGGTCCCGGCATTTCCGCATGTGGCGCTACATCACGGAGGAGCTTCCCGCGCTCGTGGGCGCGTCCTTCCCGGCGGACATGAACCGCGCGGGCATTTTCGGTCATTCGATGGGCGGGCATGGCGCGCTCGTCGCCGCTTTGCGCCTGCCGGAAACCTTCCGCACGGTCTCGGCCTTCGCGCCGATCGTCGCGCCCGCGCGCGTGCCGTGGGGCGAGAAGGCGTTTTCCACATATCTCGGGATGGACCCCGACGCGTGGCGCAAATACGACGCGGTTGCGCTGATTGAAGACGGCGCGCGCGTGAACGAACTGCTCGTTGATCAAGGCGAGGCGGATGTCTTCCTCGCCGAGCAACTGCGCCCTGAACTGCTTGAAGAAGCCTGCGCTTCCGGCTCAATCCCCCTGACGCTGCGCCGCCACGACGGTTTCGATCACTCCTACTACTTCATCTCAACCTTTATGGCCGATCATATTGCCTGGCACGCCGGGCGCCTCGGCTGATCGCCCTGTAAGTCCCCTTCTTGCGCGCCTCCCCCGGGTCGGCTACAGGTGAGGATTAACAAAGACGTCGGCGGGCCAGACCGCCGATGGGGGCATTGACTCAACCCGGCGAGATGCAATGGACAAGATTCGCGTGACCGGCGGCGTGCCGCTCAATGGCGCTATCAGTATCAGCGGCGCGAAGAACGCCACGCTGCCGCTCATGATCGCCAGCCTGCTCACGTCCGACACGCTGACGCTCAAGAATGTGCCCAACCTGGCGGATGTGCAGACGCTGGCGCGGATCCTGCGCAATCACGGGGTCGACTCCGCGCTCGACGGCAAGCGCGCCAACGGCGCGCCCAAGCAGGGCGACACGCTGCACCTGACCGCGCGCGACATTGTCGACACGACCGCGCCTTATGACATGGTGCGGCGGATGCGCGCGAGCTTCTGGGTGCTCGGTCCGCTTCTGGCGCGGTGCGGGGAGGCGCGCGTGTCGCTGCCCGGCGGTTGCGCGATCGGTACGCGGCCCGTCGACCTGCATCTTGAGGGCCTGAAGGCGCTGGGTGCGCAGATCGACCTGGATGGCGGCTATGTCGTGGCAAAAGCCCTGAACGGCCTGCAGGGCGGGCGCATCACCTTCCCGAAGGTCTCCGTCGGCGCAACCCAGAACGTCTTGATGGCCGCGACGCTGGCCAAGGGCGAGACCGTCATCGAGAACGCGGCGATGGAGCCGGAGGTCGGCGATGTGGCGACCTGTCTCACCAAGATGGGCGCGCATATCGAGGGCATCGGCAGCCCGACGCTGCGCATTCAGGGCGTCGACTATCTCGAAGGCGCGGTGCACACCGTCCTGCCCGACCGGATCGAAACCGGCACCTATGCCATGGCCGTGGCGGCCACGGGCGGCGAGGTGATGCTGGAGGGCGCCCGCGCAGACCTGCTGGAAGCGCCGATCGAGGTGCTGCGCGCGGCGGGCGTGCAGGTCGACGTCACCAATGAAGGCATCCGGGTTGCCCGCAACGGCGCGGCTCTGATTCCGGTCGATGTCGAAACTGAGCCGTTCCCCGGCTTCCCGACCGACCTGCAAGCGCAGTTCATGGCGCTTATGTGCAAGGCTGACGGCGCGTCGCATATCCGCGAGACGATTTTCGAGAACCGCTTCATGCATGTGCAGGAGCTTGCCCGGCTGGGCGCGCAGATCGACCTGGCGGGCGACACGGCGACGGTGCATGGCGTGAAGGCGCTGCGCGGCGCGGAAGTGATGGCCACCGACCTGCGGGCTTCGGTCTCGCTTGTGATCGCCGGGCTGGTCGCCGAGGGCGACACGGAGATCAACCGCGTCTACCATCTCGACCGCGGCTTCGAGGAACTGGAGCGCAAGCTGGGCGACTGCGGCGCGCAGATCGAGCGTCTCGCCGCTTGAGCGCGGGCGGTATTTCCGGCAGATTATCAGGCATGTGACGCGGCTGCGCGCCACGACGACCGGCGCGCAAAGGGCCTTGGGCCTGCCTATGCGCGACAGGACTCATCCATGACGGCACTGAAACTGCATGCGCTCGACGAAGAGGACCTGCAGGTGATTTCCGCGCATCTGCAGGATGCGATCATGCGCGTGCAGGACATGACCTATCAGCCGCGCCAGCATCGCTTCGCCGCGGTGCTCAACCGCTTCGACTGGCTGGATGCCGAACGCGGCAGCGGCAAGCGCGGGCGCTATCGGCGGCGTCAGTCGGCGCTGCGGTTTGACCGCGTGCTGGACGCCAAGATTCAGAACATCGACAAGCGGCGCAATGACGGCGTCTTCGAGCTGCTCGCCATCCAGTTTCATCCGACGGACCCGCCCGGCGGCGAGGTGTTGCTGATTTTCGCCGGCGACGCCGCGATCCGGCTCACGGTCGAATGCATCGAAGCGGAGCTGCGCGACCTGACCGCCGCCTGGCGCGCCCGCAGCAAGCCCGAACACAACATCGACGACGCGCCCGCCCGGTCGGACCATTCCGATTGACCGCAACCTCGAAAGAGCCGCCATGCCCGTTTCCCTGAACACCGCTGATGCGGATTTTGCACGCCAGTTCGACGCCTTTCTCGCCGCGCGGCGCGAGGAGGAAGCCGACGTCTCGCAAACCGTTGCGCAGATCATCGCGGATGTGCGCGAACGCGGCGATGCGGCGGTGACGGAGCTGACGAGGCGCTTCGACGAGATCGACGTCGCTGCCGCCGGGATGCGCGTGACCGACGACGAAATCGCGACGGCCGTGGCCGAGGCGCCCGCGGAGACGATGGATGCGCTGAAGCTGGCGCGCGACCGGATCGAGGCGTTTCACCGCCGCCAGCTTCCCAGCGACGACCGCTATACCGACGAACAGGGCGCGGAGCTCGGCTACAAGTGGACGGCCGTGGACTCCGCCGGACTTTACGTGCCGGGTGGGCAGGCGGCGTATCCCAGCTCGGTCCTGATGAATGCGGTGCCGGCCAAGGTCGCGGGCGTCCCGCGCGTGGCGATGGTGGTGCCGACGCCGGGCGGGGTGATGAACCCGCTGGTTTTCGCTGCCGCGCTGCTGGCCGGGGTCGATGAGGTCTATCGCATCGGCGGCGCGCAGGCGGTCGCGGCGCTTGCCTTCGGCACGGAGACGGTCGAGCCGGTCGCCAAGATCGTCGGGCCGGGCAACGCTTATGTCGCCGAGGCCAAGCGGCAGGTGTTCGGGGTCGTTGGCATCGATTCCATCGCCGGGCCCAGCGAGGTGCTGATCGTTGCGGACAAGGACAACCGGCCAGACTGGATTGCCGCCGACCTGCTCGCGCAGGCCGAGCACGACGCCGCCGCGCAGTCGATCCTCATTACCGATGACGGCCAACTCGCCGAAGCGGTCGCGAGCGAGGTTGGCAAGCAGCTCGCCACGCTGCCGCGCGGCAATATCGCCGGGGCAAGCTGGGAGCGGTTCGGCGCGATCATCAAGCTTGAGCGGCTGGACCAAGCCCCGGACCTGGTCAACCGCCTCGCCCCGGAACACCTCGAACTCGCCACCGCCGACCCGGAGGCGCTACTCGCCGATATCCGCAACGCCGGGGCGGTGTTCCTCGGCCACTACACCCCCGAAGCCGTTGGCGATTACGTCGCCGGGCCGAACCACGTCCTGCCGACATCGCGCACCGCGCGCTTCTCGTCTGGTCTTGGCGTTCTGGACTTCATGAAGCGTTCATCTATCCTGCGACTGAGCGCGGATGCCTTGTGCGCGCTGGGACCAGCGGCGATGACGCTTGCCGACGCCGAGGGGCTGCACGCCCACGCGCGCTCGATCGAGATGCGGCTGAACCGCTGAAGGCGCAAACCGTGAGCCGGAGCCGATGACAGACGACCCCGAGACGCCTGAACGCCGCGACCGGCTCATCGACATCACGCTGGACGAGACGTCCATCAGCCACAATTCGCCCGAGGTCCAGCACGAGCGCAAGGTCGCCATTTTCGATCTGCTGGAGGAAAACACCTTCGTACTGGAGGACGGCACGCCCGGCCCGTACCGCCTTCATCTGGAGATAGTGGAGAACCGGCTGGCCTTTCACGTCGCGCGGGATGACGGCGCGCACGCGATGACGTTTCTCCTGTCGCTGTCGCCGTTCCGCAAGATCGTCAAGGACTATTTCCTCGTTTGCGAGAGCTACTACGCCGCGATCAAGAGCGAGCCGCCCAGCCGGATCGAGGCGCTCGACATGGGCCGGCGCGGGCTGCACAACGAAGGCACGCAGCTCTTGCAGCAGCGGCTTGAAGGAAAGATCAGCGTGGATTTCGATACGGCCCGGCGGCTGTTCACGCTGATCTGCGCGCTCCACTGGAAGGGATGAGCCGTTGGACGCGCCGCCGCCCAGCGACAAGCCGCCCAACCCTATGCCGGACCTGCCCGGCGCCGTGCTGTTCGCGTGCAACATGAACGCCGTGCGCTCGCCGATGGCCGCGGCGCTGTTCAGGCATCTGGCGCGCAGCCGCGTCTATGTCGAATCCGCGGGCGTGCGCGCCGGCGAGACGGACCCGTTCGCCATCGCGGCGATGGATGAGGTCGGGCTGGACATCGCAGGGCACCGCCCGCACACCATTGCTGATCTGTTCGACACCTCGTTCGATGTGGTCATCACGCTCACTCCGGAGGCGCATCACCAGGCGCTGGAGATGACACGGACCATGGCGGTGGAGGTGGAATACTGGCCGACGCTCGACCCGACGCTGACCAGCGGCAGCCGCGAGCAGATCATGGAGGCCTACCGGGCCTGCCGCGACGGGATATTGCAGCGGATCAAGGCGCGGTTTCCATTTCCCGGCGCGCCGCATGTATGAGCCGGACACGCTCCGAAAATCAGCTCGTTCCCTCCGCTTCCCGCGCGGCCACGCCATGCGGCCGGAACGCTTCTTCCTTGAGACACTCCTGAAGCGCGCGATAGCTCTTCACGCCCTCGCGCCGCAGCTCGCGCAGGCAGGTCCAGCGCGCTCTGGGCGGAATGGTCTGCCAAGGCGCGGCCACGATCCGGCGCGCGCGGGCTTCAAATTCGGCGCAATGCGCGTAGTCGGACGCCGACGGACAGACCTCCGACATGTTCCACTCCGGCAGCGTCTGCGCCGTCGCCGGGGACGCGATCAACGCCCCGAGGCAGAAGGCCAAAGCCGTTGTTGCCGTTCTCATTGCGTTTCCTCCGGTTGCGCTGGCAGGCAGCGCTGCAACACACTATGCCGGGTGCAAGGCTAAGACTTTTTGACCGCGCGGCAAGCGCGTTGGGGCGGGAGTGCGCGCTCCAATAGCCAGTGGTCGTTTCGTAAGGGCATTGCGCTACGCTGCTCCATGCTCTGATGGCTTGATTTTGAGCCGGAGCGCGCCCATTCTCGCGACGCTCTGCGCCCGCGAAATACACCGAGGTTTTCACGGAGTCCTGTTTACCGCCATGATAATGCCGAAGGACATCTCGCTGTCCGGCGCGCCCTCGCGCACAACCGTGGCGAGGCGCGCGGAAGATGCGTCCGCGAATCGGGTCGCTGGGCTGCCGGCGCGCCGGCCCGGCGTTGAGCGCAAGCCGCTGGTGCTGGCCAGCGCCTCGCCGCGCCGGCTGGCGCTGCTGGAGCAGATCGGCATCGAGCCGGATGCGCTCCGGCCCGCCTCCATCGACGAGACGCCGCGCAAGGGCGAGCGCCCGCGCACCCTGGCGCGCCGGCTGGCCCGCGAAAAGGCGCGGGCGGCGCGCGCAAGGCTGCACCGCGAGCCCGAGCTGGCGGATGCCTGCGTGCTGGCGGCGGATACGGTCGTCGCGGTGGGCAACCGTGTGCTGATGAAGCCGGAATATCTGGATGAGGCGGCCGCGGCGTTGCAGCTTCTCTCGGGGCGTTCGCACCGGGTTTATACGGCTGTTTGCTTCATTACCTCCGATGGAGCGGCGCGGATGCGCACGGTCGAGACGCGGGTGCGCTTCAAGCGGCTCAGCTCTGAGGAGATCGAATCGTATCTCGCCAGCGGCGAATGGCGCGGCAAGGCGGGCGGCTACGCGATCCAGGGCATCGCCGGCGCCTTCGTGCAGAAGATCGTCGGCTCTTATTCGGCGGTCGTCGGGCTGCCGCTCAACGAGGTTGTGAGTTTACTGGTCGGCGAAGGGATGCCGGTGTATTTCGGCTGGCTGAACCGCGCCGAGATCGACCCTGCATGATGACGGACGAAAAACATCGCACGCACAAGGCGGGCAAGGCGAAGTGCCCGGTCTGCGGCAAGCCGCGCGACGCGGCCTATCGCCCGTTCTGCTCGCGGCGCTGCGCGGATATCGACCTGGGCCGCTGGCTCTCGGAGAGTTACGCCATGCCGATGCCGGACAGTGAGGCGGTTGGCGACCCGGATGAGCCGGAGCGCTGAGCCGGCCAAACGGGGGGTGCCATGCCGAGCAACATTTATCCGGTGATTCTCTGCGGCGGGTCCGGCACCCGGCTCTGGCCGCTGTCGCGCGCGCAGTATCCCAAGCAATTCATTCCGCTGATTGATGGCTCGCAAGACAGCCTGCTGGCCGCCACGCTGCGCCGGCTGCACCCTGACGAGGGGTTCCAGCCGCCGACGCTGCTCACGCACAACGATCACCGCTTTTTGCTGCGCGACGAGGTGCAGCGGGCTGGCGTGGAGCCGCGCGAAATCCTGCTGGAGCCGGTTGTGCGCAACACGGCCCCGGCGATCACGGCGGCGGCGCTGTCGATCACGGCAGACGATCCTGACGCCGTGCTGGCGGTCATGCCGTCGGATCATCTCATCGAGGATGCCGGGGCGTTTGTCGAGACGGTGCGCCGGGCAGCGGCCGTCGCCGCGAACGGCCGGCTGATGCTGCTGGGCGTTGCGCCGGGCGCGCCGCACACCGGCTATGGCTATATCCGCGCCGGGGCCGCGCTGGCCGACGGCGCATCGGAGGTCGCGGCCTTCACCGAGAAACCGGACGCCGAAACGGCGGCGCGGTATCTCGGCGAGGGCGGTTATCTCTGGAACAGCGGCATCTTCGTGCTGCCCGCCGCGGCTTTTGCGGAGGAGGTCGAGCGGCTCGCGCCGGAGATCAACGAGGAAGCGCGGGCCGCGCTCGATGGCGCGGAGAACGATCTGGGCTTTCGCCGGCTGGCGGGGGAGGCGTATGCGCAGTGCCCGAACATCTCGGTCGACTATGCGGTGATGGAGAAAACCGCGCGCGCGGCGGTCATGCCGCTGGACACCGGCTGGAGCGATGTCGGCTCATGGTCCTCGGTCTGGGCCGAGAGCGCGCATGACGCCGAGGGCAATGCGGTGCGCGGCGACGCCATGCTGATGGACACACGAAACAGCTACGTCCACTCCAACGGCGCGCTGGTCGCGACAGTTGGCATCGATGACATGATCGTGGTCCACACGCCCGATGCCGCGCTGGTGGCGAAGCGCGAGCGGGCCCAGGATGTCGGCGAACTGGTCAAGCAGTTGCGCGCCGCGAACCGGCGGGAGCCGGAGCAGCACATCCGCTGCCATCGGCCGTGGGGGCATTTCGAGACGCTCAGCCTCGGCCCGCGCTTTCAGGTCAAGCTGCTGCACGTCAATCCGGGCGGGCAGCTCTCAATGCAGATGCATCATCACCGCTCGGAGCACTGGGTCGTGGTGAGGGGCACCGCGCGCGTGACCTGCGACGGGCAGGAACGGCTCGTTTGCGAAAACGAGTCGGTCTACATCTCCGCGACGCACTGGCACCGGCTGGAGAACCCCGGCAAGGTGCCGCTGGAGATCATTGAGGTGCAGATCGGCAGCTATCTGGGCGAGGACGACATCATCCGCAGCGACGATGTCTACGCCCGCGCGCCGCACGAGACGAAATAGCGCGCCTCACGCCACCACGTAGCTGCCTGGCGCATCCTCGATCGGCGGGAAGTCCGGCGCGCCCGGCTCCCGCGCGGGAACCTGCTCACCGGCCTTCGGAGCCAGCCAGCCGACGAAATCCGGCCACCAAGACCCCGGCGCCTCTTTCGCCGCCGCGATCCAGCCCTCAAGCGTCTCGTAATCGCGGATGCTGGGGCCATCCGAGTCGTCACCACCGGCCCAATGCATGTATTTCTCCTTGTAGGGCGGGTTGACGACGCCGGCGATATGGCCCGAGCCTGCCAGCACGAAGCGCACCGGCCCGCCAAAAAGCTTGGCGCTGATAAACACCGAATCGGGCGGCGCGATATGGTCCTCGCGCGTGGCGATCTCGAAGATCGGGATCGTGACCTTTGACAGATCGAGCGTCTGACCGCCGAGTTCCATCTCGCCGCGGGCCAGCTCGTTCTTGTAATAGAATTCGCGGAGATAGAAGCTGTGGTTCGCGCGTGTCATGCGCGTCGAGTCAGAGTTCCAGAACAGCAGGTCGAACGGGAACGGCTCCTTGCCGAGCAGGTAGTTGTTGACGACGTAGGGCCAGATCAGGTCGCGCGGGCGCAGCATGTTGAACACCGTCGCCATGCGCGAGCCGTCCAGATAGCCGGTCTCCTGCATCATTCGCTCGATCGCCGCGAGCTGCGGCTCGTCGATGAAGACCAGCAGATCGCCCGCTTTCGAGAAGTCGGCCTGGGCCGCGAGGAAGCCGGCGGCGGGGAAGCGCTCGTCGCCGCGCGCGGCGTTGTAGGCCAGCGTCGTGGCGAGCAGCGTGCCGCCGACGCAATAGCCGACCGGAATAACCTGCTCGGTGGCGCAGATCTGGCGCGCGACATCGCTCGCGGTCAGCACGCCGTCGCGCATGTAGTCCTCGAAGGTCTTGTCAGCGAGTTCCGGGCCTGGGTTGACCCAGGACACCATGAAGACGGTGTAGCCCTGATCCACGAGGTATTTGACGAAGGACTTCTTCGCCACGAGGTCGAGAATGTAGAACTTGTTGATCCACGGCGGCACGATCATCACCGGCGTTTCGTGAACCGTCTCGGTGGTCGGTGAATACTGGATCAGCTGGATCAGCTCGTTCTGGAAAACAACCTTGCCGGGCGTGATCGCGAGGTTTTCGCCCACCTTGAAGGCGCTCATGTCGGTCTGGCGGATTTTCAGCAGATCGCCCGAGCTTTCGAGGTCGGAGAGCAGGTTGTTCATGCCTTCGACGAGGTTCTCCGCGTTGGAGTTGAGGGTGGCGCGGATAACTTCGGGGTTCGTGAAGGGGAAGTTGGACGGCGAGAGCGCCGTGGTCATCTGTTGCAGATAAAACTGCGCGCGCTGCTTCTTGCGCTCCTCGACGCCCTCGGCGTTTTCCACCAGCTCGCCGGCCCAGTTCGAGGTCAGCAGATAGGCCTGCTTGAGAAAGTCGAATAGCGGGTTCTCCTCCCATTCGGGATCGGCGAAGCGCCGGTCGCTTTTCTCCGGCCTGGCCACCGGCTCGACCTCTTGGCCGAGGAAGCGCTGATAGGTGCGCCCCCAAAGCTCAACGAAGTCGCCCGCCAGCCTGGTCTGCGCCTGGGTCAGCTTTTCCGGCTCGCTCAGCCAGTATTCCATGATGGCGGAAAGCGCGTGGCCGGCCTCGCTCGCCTCGGTCGGCGCGCTATAGGGACCGTAGACCATCTTGCGATCTTCCAGCATCCGCGCGAGCGCCACCATGCCGCGGTCGATGGCGGTGACGAGATTGCGCGAAAATTGATCGGGCGCAGCGGGAGGTCGCTGGCCGCCCCCGATGGTTTCGCCGCCGGCGTCGCCCTTGCTTCCGTCTGCCATACTTTACCCCAATGAATCAGGACAAATGATTTGCGTGCCATAATGATATAGCCTTTCGGCACTGCAGCAAAACCCATCTTGCGCCGGCAACGCAAGTCCTGCGGGGATGTCCAGTGCTGGCGAAGCGTTTCGACATAAGTGTTGCGGATGCGGCGCGGTTGTGGAATTTTGCGGCCAAAGTCTGCGTCGGCGTGCGTCGATCGTATAACAACGGCTAGAACGGAACCGGCGATGAGGGACAAATCCGTGCTCAAGGGAGCTGCCGCGGCGGTGGTCGCGGCGGCGTTGCTTGCTGGCTGCTCCAGCGTCAGCGAGATTCCCTACCCGAACCTGGCGGAGGTGACGCGCGCGGACGATCCGGGCCTGTCGCCCGAGGAGCGGACCGCCTTGATCGAAGACCTGAAGCAGGATCAGCAGACGCACAAGGCTGCCGCCACGGCGGCTATTGAAGAACGCTGACGGCCCGGCGGGCCAGACCGCCTCTCGACATTTTTCGGAATAGCGCGCCGCCGGCGCGGCAGCGGGGCGTTTGCAGGGAGCGAGACCCTAATGGATATGGATTTTCACCGGATCAAGCGGCTTCCCCCTTACGTTTTCGAACAGGTCAACACGTTCAAGGCACAGGCCCGCGCCCGCGGCGACGACATCATCGACTTCGGCATGGGCAACCCGGATATGCCGACGCCGCAGCACATCGTCGACAAGCTTGTCGAGACCGTGCAGAAGCCGCGCACCACGCGCTATTCGGCCTCGCGCGGCATTCCGGGCCTGCGCCGCGCGCAGGCGGCCTACTACGAGCGGCGCTTCGGCGTGAAGCTGGACCCGGACACGCAGGTGATCGCCACGCTCGGCTCGAAGGAAGGGTTCGCCAACATGGCGCAGGCCATCACCGCGCCGGGCGACGTGATTCTCGTGCCGAACCCGACCTATCCGATCCACGAATTCGGCTTCATCATTTCCGGTGCGGCAATCCGCCATGTGCCGGCCTCGGCGGATGAAGAGTTCCTGGTGCATGTCGACCGCGCGCTGCGCCATAGCGTGCCGAAGCCGACGGCGCTGGTGCTGAATTTCCCGGCAAATCCAACCGCCGTGGTCGCGGAGCGCGATTTTTACCGCGAGGTGGTGAACTACGCCCGCAAGAACGACCTGATCCTGCTATCCGATCTCGCTTATTCGGAGATTTACTTCGACATCGACCCGCCGCCCTCCATCCTTGAGGTCGACGGCGCGATGGATGTGGCGGTGGAATTCACCTCGCTATCGAAGACTTATGCCATGCCCGGCTGGCGCATGGGGTTCGCAGTCGGCAACGAGCGACTGATCAAGGCGCTGGGGCGCGTCAAGTCATATCTGGACTACGGCGCGTTCACGCCGATCCAGGTCGCCGCTGCGGCCGCGCTCAACGGTCCGCAGGATTGCGTGGAAGACATCCGCCAGGTCTACAAGGCGCGTCGCGACTGCCTGGTCGAGGCGTTCGGCCGGGCCGGCTGGCAGGTGCCCGCGCCGCCGGCGACAATGTTCGCCTGGGCGAAGGTGCCGGAGCAGATGCGCGGCATGTCCTCGCTGGATTTCTCCAAGCTGCTGATCGAAAAGGCCGGCGTAGCCGTCTCGCCGGGCGTGGGCTTCGGCGAATATGGTGAGGGGCATGTGCGCATCGCGCTGGTGGAGAACGAGCAGCGCATTCGCCAGGCCGCGCGCAACGTCAAGCGTTTCCTCGCCGAGGCCGACGAGACGCTGCACAATGTGATCCCGCTCGCCTCATCGCAGGCGCGCTGAATGCTTGCCAGATGGACGGGCTTGTCACGGGTGCGTTCCGGCGGCTAAGACGGGGGCCTGATCCACAAGTCCCAAGCTGTCTGGAGCTGCCATGCCGAAACCCTTGAGACTCGGCGTCGCGGGCGTCGGCACCGTCGGCGTCGGCGTGCTCACGCTGCTGCGCGCCCATGCCGAGCGCATAGCCGCCCGCTGTGGGCGCGAGTTGCAGGTCACCGCCGTGTCCGCGCGCGACCGCGAGAAGCGCCGCGGCATTGACCTGTCGGCGTTTGAGTGGTTCGACAATCCGCGCGATCTGGCGCGCAGTCGCGATATCGACCTGTTCGTGGAACTGATCGGCGGGGAGGGCGATCCGGCCCACAGCGCCGTCGAGGCGGCGCTCGAAGCAGGCAAGCATGTCGTGACGGCGAACAAGGCGCTTCTGGCGCATCACGGCGTGGCGCTCGCTGAGCGGGCCGAGGCCCGGAACGTCGCGCTGAAGTTCGAGGCGGCGGTGGCGGGCGGCATCCCGGTCGTGAAGGTGCTGCGCGAGAGCCTGCTGGGCAACGAGATCACCCGGGTCTACGGCATTCTGAACGGCACGAGCAACTACATCCTCACGCGGATGCAGCATGAGGGCCGCGCCTTCGACGAGGTGCTGGCTGAGGCGCAGGCCGCTGGCTATGCCGAGGCCGACCCAAGCTTCGACATTGGCGGACAGGATGCCGCGCACAAGCTCGCGATCCTGACCAGCCTGGCCTTCGGCACGCAGCTTTCCTACGACAGCATCTATCTTGAAGGCATCGAACAGATCGACGATGTCGATATCCGCTCGGCCGACCGGCTGGGCTACCGGATCAAGCTGCTGGGCGTGGCGATGAAGACCGAAAGCGGCATCGAGCAGCGCGTCCACCCGACGATGGTGCCGAAGCACACCGCGATCGCCGAGGTCGACGGCGTGACCAACGCCATCACGATTCAGGGCGATTTTGTCGGCGATATCATGCTGGTTGGCCCCGGCGCGGGCGCTGGCCCGACGGCCTCGGCGGTGGTCAGCGATATCACGGACATCGCGCGCTGCGTCGACGGCGCGCCTTTCATCGTGCCTGCGGCGAAGCTCGCGCCCTATGAGCGGGCGCAGATGCGCGCCCATGAGGGCGGCTACTATATCCGGCTGTCGGTTTATGACCGGCCGGGCGCGTTCGCGGCAATCGCGCAGCGCATGGCCGAGCAAGACATCTCGCTGAAAAGCATTGTCCAAAGCCCGGAAGAGGGCGATGCCGCGCAGATGGAAGAGGGCGGCGGCGCGCCCGTGCCCGTCGTGATGATCACGCACCGCACGACCGAGGCGGCGATCCGCCGCGCCTTCGACGCGATCGAGGGCGATGGCCACATCGACCGGCCGCCGAAGATGATCCGCATCGAGGGGATGTAGCGGCGGGCGCATCCGGCTCTCTCGCGCACAACCGCTTTGGCGGCGCGAACGATGCGCCTGGCCAGCGAGCGGTTACGGCGCGCGCCGCGCCCCGCGGAACAGGAACGGCACGATCAGGAACAGGCCGAGCAGCCGGATGAGCTGATGCCCGGCGACGAAGGCCGGGTCCACGCCGAGCGCCAGCGCCAGCGCGACCATCGTGTCGAACCCGCCCGGCGCCATCGCCAGCCACATCTGCATGAAGGGCAGGTCGAGATACGCCGCGGCCGGCCAGGCGATCAGAGCGGTGATCGCGACAGCGATGCTGATGCCGCCCGCGCTCATGCCCAAGGAAGCGCTCAGATAGGCGCGATCGATCCCGGCGAAGCGTGCGCCGACCGATGCGCCCAGCACGATGAACGCGGCGGCGACGAGGGGCTCTGGCAGGCGGCCCGCGACCGTGCCGGAGGCGAACAGCGCGCCGGAAATGAGCATCGCGCCGGTGAGCGCCGGGGCGGGGACGCCGACGCGCCGCGCGATCAGGAAGCCGGCAATGGCGACGGCCAGCAATGCCAACAACTGTGGTAGGCCGACAAGCGGCGCGACGGCCTGCGCCCCGTCTCCAAGATCGACGCCGAGGCTGACGACCAGGGGCACCGCCATCATCAAGATCGCAAGCCGCAGCGACTGGAGCACAGCAACGCGCCGCTCATCGACGTTCAACTCATCGGCCAGCGCCAGCACCAGCGACACCGCGCCGGGGATTGCGCAGAGCCGCGCTGTGGGCGTGTCGATGCCGTGCATCCGTGTGAAATAGCGCGGCAGGACGACGACCAGCGCCGCCATCGCCAGCGCGAGCGCCAGCAGCGAGAGCGGCCAGCGGGGCAGGGCCGCGAGCGTTTCGGCGGTGACCGTGGAGCCGACGACGACGCCGAGCATGAGCAGGGCGACATTGCGCAGGGGTTGGCTGATCCGTTCGTCCAGCCCTGCCAGCGCCGCGAGCGCGCAGGCGAGGATCGCCCCGCTGAGATAGCCGCCGGGCACGCCAATCAGCGCGAAGGCCAGCCCGCCGGCCGCGGCGACCGCCAGGGTGCGGAGTTGGATGGCGATGCTTGCGCGCGGGGCAGGCTCCATCAGGCCGCCCGCTCCCGGCGCTCTGGAGCAACAAAACGTCTTGGATTGGTGAGCATTTAAGACAATGTCCGGCGCGCTTCCGGCCATGTCAACTATGTCGCCATCACCAGTTTCCCTATGCCCCTCGAGGCATGGGTGAAGCGTTGAAAAGCCCCCGTTGCTCTTGGATGACATCGCGTATTTCCGACCGTGGGTGCGATGCCTTGGCGATTATCCTCTGCCGCGCGCCGCAATAGGCCGGCAAGACGATCCCCTCTAAGCGTGTGTGTTCGCCAACGCCCTTCCACCGATCAATCGCGCAACTCTCGCCAGCCTGGCGCTGGCGCTCACAAAAGAGAGCGCCGCGGGCGGGAATTTTCACGCTTCGAGATAGGCCAGCGTGCTCTTCGGCGTCGGCGGCGGCGTGCCATCATCGCCCATGCCGTCGAGCTGGAACCGGATCGCTTCGCGTATTTCGCGCTCGACCTCTGCGCGCGTTGCGCCCGTGGCCACGCAGCCGGGCAAATCCGGCACATAGGCCGAATGGTTCCCGTTAGCCTGCTCGATCACAACTGCGTAGCGCATAACTCTTGCCCGTCTCTCAAATTTTAACAAGTGCGGCAAGCGTCCGCGGCTCACCGGCAGACGTGCGCCTCCGTCCACTTCCTGTTTAGGGACGGCAGTTTGTCAAGTCGAGATCACGAGGGCACTGGTCTGCCCAGACATCTATGTCAGCCCGCGGAAATCCGATCATGTCAGGTTGAAATTGGCCATATGCGCCAATACTGCCGACCGTATTCTCGAACTCGATCCTAACTCCACCGTTTGCCCACCCCCATTTTCCACGCCAGCCCAAATCCTTATGAAAAACATCACAATCCTTACCCAAATAAATTGTTTCCGGATCGAGCTTTCGCATGTCGTGAAAGCCTCTCCTGGCCCATCGAATTACGGGAGAATCCGAACGCAGGACGAAGCCATGTTCGTTACATTCGAGCGAGTAGCTATGACCTGCGCTTGAAGCAGCCGCCTGTGCTACGCCTCGCCCAAACCCAGCTGGAGCCGACAGTCCGACACCTCGGTTTTCCGAAAGAGTTCTCTGTTGGCTCTCAAGAGTCTGGACTTCTATTCCGTATCTCTTGGCTTGGGCCGGAGACAGCCAGATCATGCGGTCCGGGGCGGCCTGCGTGATGTAAACAATGGCGCTGGCCTGAAGTCCTATCCGGTTTAGATAAGCTCCCACGAGGGCGTTGCCCGCACCGCTCACCTGCCCGGACCTCCCATCGCTTGCTGCGTGGAAGCCTATCTTGGCGGATTCCGCCATGAAGCGCTGCGTACCTCCTAGCCAAGCCAATGCGCAGGATGAAGCACATTGCTGATCGCCAAAGACGACCGTCTTGTAGTTGCGCAGCCGGATCATGTGTCCGATTTCAATACCTGCGGCGACGCTTCCCCCAGGGCCAGCCAGAGCCACTATCGCCTCCGGCGTGTTGGTCGCGACCTCTCTGAAACGCTCGATGTCGCGCGCCTCCAGCTCACCAAACACCATGATCAGGTCCGGCGATTCCGGGCCGAGAGGCTTTTTCTCGATGAATGCAGCCTGCACCACATGGATTGGCGCAGAAGTAAAGATCGCAGCTAAGACAGCTCTGAGCACCCATAAACCTATATGGCCCAACTGCTCTCTCATGACTAAAGGTGCCTGACGTAATTAACGATGCATTTATAGTGCCACGGGCGTCAGGATGCCGGAAAGGGTGTGCGTAACATGAGCAGGCTACGCTTCGGACAGACGAACCAACCAACGAGCCCATTTGCGGTACCCCCGTCCAAGGGACAGACGTACCATTGCTCGGTGATGCTCGGTCGAGCGCAAGATTGCTCAGAGCGGTCAAGCTGTCGGCGACACAGGCTGGCGTCGATGAACTTTCGTATGCCGTGGGCCGAATTAACTTGCCGGTGAGAGTTCGCTGAGAAGCGTCGGTGAGCAACCAAACTTGGTGGAGCCGAGGGGAATCGAACCCCTGACCTCAGCAGTGCGATTGCTGCGCTCTCCCAACTGAGCTACGGCCCCGGACGTTCGCCATTTAGGAGCGCCCCCGCTGGCCTGTCAAGCTGCGCGTCGCGCCGCCCGCGCGTGGATGAGCGGGGCGGGCTGCTTGCGGGGCGCGGTCAAGGCGGTTAAATGGAGGCGAACAGCGCAGCCAGGGGGCACGCATGATACCGCTTCTCCAATTTATCTCGTGGCTACTAGGGCTTTACGTCACCGTTGTCATCGTCGCGGTGATCTTCAGTTGGCTGATCGCCTTCAACGTTATCAATGTCCACAACCAGTTCGTGCGCATGGTCTCGGACGCGCTTTACCGGCTGACCGAGCCGGCGCTGCGCCCGATCCGCAACACGCTGCCCGACTTCGGCGGGCTGGACCTGTCGCCGATCGTGCTCATCATCGGCATATACTTCATTCAGGTGGTGGTGATTCACGGCTGGCTCATCCCGTTTTTCCGGGGCTTCTAGCGGCAGGGGCCATTATCCTTGTGGGGCCGCTGGATGCCCGGCGTGTTCCGTGTGAACGATCCCGGGCCATAGCCGTTGTCGCTACGGGCGAAGCTGATGCCTCGCATAGACGATTGGCAGAGCGGCTCGATCGTCTATGGCAGAGCCGGATTTGCCTTCACAGCATTTGCGAGCAAAAGGAGCGCGCCATGTCCGGGGCCCGGATCATCGACGGTAAACAGGTCGCGCGGCAGGTCAGAGACCGCGTTACGCAAGAGGTCGCGTCGCTCAAGCGCGATTACGGCATAACGCCTGGGCTGACGGTGGTGCTGGTCGGCGAGAACCCGGCAAGCCAGGTCTATGTGCGCAACAAGAGCCGCCAGACCGAGGCCGTCGGCATGAACTCGCAGATGCACAAGCTGCCGGCCGAAACCTCCGAAGCGGACTTGCTGGCGCTGGTGGCGGACCTGAATGACGACCCGTCGGTTCACGGGATTCTGGTGCAGCTTCCGCTCCCCGATCAGATCAACGAGACCCGCGTGCTCGAAGCGATCAATCCCGCCAAGGATGTCGATGGCTTCCACCCGGTCAATGTCGGGCGCGTGGCCACGGGTGCGGGCGGCATCGCGCCATGCACCCCGCTGGGCTGCGTGATCCTGGCGAAGACCGTGCAGCGTGATCTGAGCGGCGCGGAGGCGGTGATCGTCGGGCGGTCGAACATCGTCGGCAAGCCGCTGGCCCAGCTGCTGCTGAAGGAAAACTGCACGGTGACCATCGCCCATTCCCGCACCCGCGATCTGCCGGAGGTGACGCGCCGCGCCGATCTCCTGCTTGCGGCCGTGGGCCGGGCCGAGATGGTGCGCGGCGACTGGATCAAGCCGGGCGCAACGGTCATCGATGTGGGCATCAACCGGCTGGAGCCGCAGCCGGGCGAGGAGAAGGGCCGCCTGGTCGGCGATGTGGCGTTCGAGGAAGCGCGCGAGGTCGCCGGCGCGATCACGCCGGTGCCGGGCGGCGTCGGGCCGATGACGATTGCCTGCCTGCTCGCCAACACGGTGAATGCGGCGCGGGCGATCAATGACCTGGAGCCGGTGGCGATCGGCGCGTGACCAGTTTGCCCACGCCGCGTCCCGGCGCGTGGCGTTTCAGCCTCACTGATGTGGATAAATTTGCCGGTTTCTAACGCCGGTTGCAGATTTTTCTCACAGCCCACTGTGCGAATCAGGCAACAATCAAGTTATTCGTCCGATATGGCCTCCCGGTCGCGCGTGCCAGTTGGATGCGCAACGCCTGAGGCGGCAGGGCCGGACGCCCGCCGCCCGCGAGGGGGTAACAAGACATGGCTAACACCGCTTCTCTCAAATACGAGCGCGACGATCTCTTCCAGGTTGGCGCGGCGCGGATTCTGTTCTGCGGCAAATCGTTTATCGCGGATCACACCGGCGCGCTGTACTGGCCGGCCGAGGAGACGTTGATCGTCTCCGATTTGTGCCTCGACAAAGGCTCCTATCTCGCAGAGGACGACGCCGTTCTCCCTCCCTATGACACGCTCTCGGTGTTCGAGAAGCTTGAGGACGCGCTGACGCGCTACGATCCCGCGCGGGTCATCGCGCTCGGCGAAAGCTTCGGCGGCGGCAATGCCTACCGTCGGGGGTTGTCGATTCACGACATCGACTGGCTGATCGACCTGATGGACGGTCGCGACTGGTACTGGGTCTCGGGCGACAACGACCCGGGCATCCCGGAAAAAGTCGGCGGCACCGTCTGCCCGAATGTCTCGCTGGCGAGCCTGCGCTTCCGGCATGAGCCGGTGCGCGCGCCGATTACCCACGAAATCGCCGGCGGCATCCATCCGGTGGCAACCTTCTCGCAGTATGACCGGATGACGCGGGTGCGCTGCTTCGTCTCCAACGGTATGCGCCTTCTGTTGCCGTCGATGGGTCATTACGGACCGGGCACCAACGTGCTGGATACCTCGCTTGATCCGCTGATGGGCCATGAGGGCCTGTTTGTCTGGGTGGTCAGCCACGGGCAGGCGTTCCCGATCGCCGCGGGGCAGCTGCTTGGCGAGGAAGAAGCCGAGGAAACGCGGCTGATGTAAACTCAGCCGGGTGGCCGGGTGAACAACGGCGGCGCCAACAACACGACCAGCACCGCGAGGGCGAAAAGATTACCGTGCGCGATCGCCGCGGGCGAGAGGGTGTCAACCAGCCGGGCCAATGGTTCACGCTGCTGCGAGGCGATAAGCGCATATTCGAAACCGAGGGTCAGCGCGGCCCAGATGATACCGAGCAGCCAGGCCGCCTGGCGCGGCGCGCCGCCGGTCACGCGACGGAACATTACGAAAGCATAGAGCGCCAGAAGGGCGGCCAGCGTGATGCCGCTCACGGGTTGCGCCGCCGCGCCGAAGACCGGCTGCAACGCGAGTTCGCGGAGCGCGGCGTTGGCCACGGCGATGACCGGCATCGGCAGCCATGCCAGCGCGCCGCACAGCAGGTAGCTCGCCTTGCCCATCTCTAAGGATAGAGCCGCTCGCGCGCCCACGGCGCGTCCGGGCGTGAGCGCCGGAAGACGAAGCGGTCATGGAGCCGGAAGCGGCGGTTGCGCCAGAACTCGATCTCGACGGGGATCAGCCGGTAGCCGCTCCAGTAGGGCGGACGCGGCACGCTGCCGGTGGGATATTTCGCGGTGTATTTCGCAACCGCTTTCTCCAGGCCGAACCGGGTGCCGAGCGGACGCGACTGTTGCGAGGCCCACGCGCCGACGCGGCTGCCATAGGCGCGCGACTCGAAATATGCGTCGGCTTCTTCCGCGCTCACCGGCTCCACAGGCCCGCGCACGCGCACCTGCCGGCGCAGGCTCTTCCAGTGAAAGCACAGCGCCGCCTTCGGCTGCGCGGCCAGTTCCTGTCCCTTGGCGCTCTCGGTGTTGGTGTAGAACACGAAACCCGCCGCCGTGGCCTCCTTCAGCAGCACCATGCGCACATTCGGCAACCCGTCGGCGTCGACGGTGGCGAGCGCCATCGCGTTCGGATCGTTGATCTCGCTCTTGGCTGCGTCCGAAAGCCAGGCGTCGAATAGCGCGAAAGGCTCGTCCTTGTGCGCCGGGTCGCGGTCGCCGGGCAGGTCCGCGTCTTCGTTCGTGCCGTCTTCGCTCATGGTGCTCAAGCCTGATCTTGCTGTTGTCACCGCAGTTTGCCCGCGAGCGTTCAGCCGTTCGCCGGAAATGTCAATGCGGCGAGGCGCGGGGCCTGTCAGGCCGTCCCAGGGGCTGCGAATCGGGCGTCACGCGGGCTGGACGCGCATGGCCTTTCGTGTAGGATGCAGCCCGACTTGCAATCCGCGAAAGAAAGAGGACGACGGTGGCCGACGGACAACAGTTGATGGCGGGCAAACGCGGGCTCGTCATGGGTGTGGCGAACAACCGCTCGATCGCCTGGGGCATTACGAAAGCGTGCGCGGGAGCGGGCGCGGAATTGGCCCTCACATATCAGGGCGATGCGATGGAAAAACGCGTGCGCCCGTTGGCCGAGGAAGTCGGCGCCAAGCTTGTCATGCCCTGCGACGTGACGGACGCGGCTTCGCTGGACGCGGTCTTCGCCACCCTTTCCGAGCAGTGGGGCAAACTCGATTTCGTCGTCCATGCCATCGCCTTCTCCAACAAGTCGGAACTGGACGGCCGCTACGTCGACACCTCGGAAGAGAATTTTAAACAAACCCTGCTTATCTCCTGCTATTCGCTTACCGCTGTGGCCCAGCGCGCGGAAAAACTGATGGCGGACGGCGGCTCGATCCTGACGCTCACCTATTACGGGGCCGAAAAGGTCATGCCGCATTACAACGTCATGGGGGTCGCCAAGGCGGCGCTGGAGGCGAGCGTGAAGTATCTGGCCGCCGATCTCGGCAAGGAGGGCATTCGCGTCAATGCGATTTCGGCGGGGCCGATCAAGACGCTGGCGGCGTCAGGCATCGGCGATTTCCGTTACATCCTCAAGTGGAACGAATACAACGCGCCGCTGCGCCGGACCGTGACCATCGAGGATGTTGGCTATTCGGCTGTCTATCTTTTGTCCGATTGGGGGCGCAGTGTGACCGGCGAAGTCCATCATGTGGACTGCGGGTATCATATTGTCGGGATGAAGGCCGAAGACGCGCCGGACATCTCCGTGGTGTAAGAGGGAAGGGGACGATCCATCATGGATCCGATGAAGATCATTACGTATGTCGCTATCACGGCGGTCGTGGCGTTGGTGGCGCTTGGCGGCGTGGCGTATTACGTCGGCTACACGGCGGGGCTGGGGCCGAACCAGACCGGAACAAGCTCAGAAACGCCCGAAGTGTCCACGGCGGCGCTGGAGGAGATCAAGGGGCTCAACCGCGAGATCGCGGAACTGAAGGACGCGCTGGCGCAGCGCCGGAGCAGCAACGAGGAACGGGCCGACGCGCTTGCCGAGAGCCAGGCGCGGCTGGCGACGATGGCGGATGAGCTCGATGCAGCGAAGCAGGAATTGGCGTCTGCGCGGGACGAAATCGCTTCGCTGAAGCAACAGCTCGCGGCGGCGCAGCCGGGCCAGGCGGCAGCCGCGCCGGCCGAGGGCGGCGAGCAGCGCACCGCGGCGGCGGCCGAAACGCCGGAGCCGGGCGACGATTCAGTGCTTCTTTATGACCGCTTTCAGCTGGAGCGCGAGGCTGCGCGCGGCTTCGATGAAGTCGATCTTCGCTTCGGCCTTGAGACCGTCGGCTCGCGCTCTGCGGGCCTCAGCGTCAACGGCAAGCGCATCAGTATGCGTGTGCAGGACGGCAAGCAGATCATCCACAAGGGCGTCACCTGCGAGTTGATCCTGCTGGATACCGACCAGACTGTGCAGCGCGCGCAATTCTCGCTGGCCTGCAAGCAATAACGGCTGGCGCGGGATGGGCTGGGACGGCGTCACCATTTATTTCGTGCGCCACGGTCAGACCGACTGGAACGCCGAACGGCGCTTCCAGGGCCATCTGGATATTCCGCTGAACGACACGGGCCGGGCGCAGGCCGCCCGGAACGGCGCGGCGCTGGCCGGGGTGATCGGCGACCCAGCGCGGTTCGACTTTGTCTCCAGCCCGCTCAGCCGCGCGACCGAAACGATGGAGATTATGCGCCGCGCGCTGGCGCTGGATCCGTCCGCCTACCGAACCGATGCGCGCCTGCGCGAAATCAATGTGGGCGATTATCAGGGCCGTCTGACCCGGGAAGTCTTCGGCGATCAGGCGGCTGATGCCAGCGCCGGTGCGGAAGATCGCTGGGACTTCGTCCACCCTGGCGAGGGCGGCGAAAGCTATGCGATGCTGTATGAGCGCGTCAGCGATTGGCTTGGCGGGGTAAAGCGCGATACAGTCGCGACGGCGCATGGGGGCGTGATGCGCTGCCTGCGGCGATACGTCGAAGCGCTGGGCGCGGAAGATGTGTTCAAGCTGGACGCGCCACAGGACAAGGTGATGGTCATCCGCGCCGGCGCGCTCGACTGGATTTGACCACGCCGCGTTCCGCGCCCCTTCAGCGAAGGTCGCAAAACCATGTCTCACAACACCTTCGGGCATCTGTTCCGCGTCACGACCTGGGGCGAGAGCCACGGTCCGGCGATCGGCTGCGTGATCGACGGCTGCCCGCCCGGCATTCCCCTGAGCGAAGAGGACATCCAGCCTTGGCTTGACCGCCGCCGGCCGGGCCAGTCGCGCTATACGACCCAGCGGCAGGAAACTGACCAGGTCAGCATCATGTCCGGCGTCTTCGCGGGCGAGGACGGCGTCCAGCTCACCACCGGCACGCCGATCGCGCTTCAGATCGAGAATGTCGACCAACGCTCGAAAGACTATAGCGAGATCAAGGACAAGTTCCGCCCAGGCCATGCGGATTACACCTATCTCGCCAAATACGGCATCCGCGACTATCGCGGCGGCGGGCGCTCCTCGGCGCGCGAGACGGCGATGCGGGTGGCGGCGGGCGCGGTCGCGCGCAAGGTGCTTGGCGGCATGACCATTCGCGGCGCGCTGGTGCAGATGGGGCCGCACGAGATCGACCGCGCCAACTGGGACTGGGCAGAGGTCGAGCGCAATCCGTTCTTCTCGCCCGACGCCGAGGTCGCCGCCGCTTGGGCCGATTATCTGGATGGTGTGCGCAAGGCCGGCTCCTCGGCGGGGGCCGTCATCGAAATCGTCGCCGAGGGCGCGCCTCCGGGATTGGGGGCGCCGCTTTATGGCAAGCTCGATCAGGACATCGCTGCCGCTTTTATGAGCATCAATGCGGTCAAGGGGGTCGAAATCGGGGCAGGTTTCGCCGCGGCGGCGCTGTCGGGCGAGGAAAATGCCGACGAAATGCGCACACGCCCGGACGGCAAGCCGGAGTTCCTGTCAAATCACGCTGGAGGCGTGCTTGGAGGCCTGTCCACCGGCGCGCCGATCGTCGCGCGCTTTGCCGTCAAGCCGACTTCCTCGATCCTGACGCCGCGCCGGACGGTCGATGCGAGCGGGCAGGAAACTGAAATTGCGACCAAGGGGCGGCACGATCCTTGCGTGGGCATTCGCGCGGTCCCGGTCGGCGAGGCGATGATGGCGCTGGTCCTGGCCGATCACCTGCTGCGTCACCGCGCGCAATGCGGCGGTACGTGAGCGACGTCCACCAGACCCCGAGGGCGCTCTTGATGGCGGCACAGGCGCAACCCCCCCACAGTCCCTCCGAAGAGAGCCAGCCGTCGCCCGAGGAAGTCATGTATCGCGGTTTCGCCTTGCCTTACGGCGCGAACCGGGGCGGGTTCCGCTTTTATTTCATGGCCTTCGTCGCGCTGATGTCGCTCGGTCTCTATGTCTCGGGCGGGGACCAGTTCTTTTTGCCGGTCGCCATCGCCGCCGGCAGCGTGGCCTATTATTTCTATCCGCTGATCGAGGGACGGCCGCGCATCGGCGCGAACGAATACGGCGTCTTCTGTGACGGGCTCGGGCTGATCCCGTGGCGGGAGGTGAACGACATCCTCCTGCGCACCTTTGCGGTGCGGAACATCGCGGACAAGGAACTGCACATTCAGCTCAAGCGCGACCTCGATCACGCGCTCATCGCCGACTGGCGCCGCCAGCCCCTCTACCGCATCCTGATGAAGTTGCCCTGGAAACTCGGCCCCGATAATGTCATCCGCATCCGGCTGGAGCCGTTCCGCCCGGAGCCGGAGCAAATCCACAACACAATGCTGCGGCTCTGGCGCTATTATCGCTCTTGAGTTTTCGTCTGGACTTTCGCGGGCGTCATGCCATCTATGGCACGAGGGCGCTTTCGCCCCGAATTCATTCTCGGCAATGCGTTCCTGGAAGGCAGTTTCATGACGGCATTTTCGTTCAGCCGCCGCTTGCTGTTGCGTGCGGGCGCGGCCGCGCCGTTCATTTCCGTGGCCGGCTCCGCGGCCGCGCAGGTGCCTGAACCTGAGCCGCAGGCGCGCGCGCGTCAGGCTCCGGGGTTCTACCGCTTTCGCGTGGGCGATTATCTCGTCACGATGGTGAGCGACGGGCAACTGAGCCTGCCCACGGGCGCGCTGGCCGCGAACGTGCCCGAGGCGACGCTGCGCAGCTATCTGAAGACGATCCGCCAGGGCGGGGACACCCAGCGCGGCCATCTGAACCTGACGCTGATCGACACTGGCGAGCAGGTCATCCTCGTTGATGCAGGCGCCGGGCCTGATTTCCAGGAGAGCGCCGGGCGGATCGAGGCGAGCCTTAAGGCGGCGGGCTACAGGCGCGAGGACATCAGCCTGATCGTCATTACCCACGGCCACCCGGACCATGTCTGGGGCATCCTCGACGACGCGGGCGAGGCTCCGCGGTTTCCCCATGCCGAATATGCGATCAACGGCGCGGAATGGCGCTTCTGGACCGACGACAAACTGGCCGATCGGCTTCCCGAAGGGCGCAGGCCGATGGCGCTGGGCGCGCGCAAGAACCTGACTGCTGTGTCCGCGCGCACAACCCGCTCTAACCCGGATGCCGAGGTCGCGCGGGGCGTGCGGCTGTTCCCCGCGCCGGGGCACACGCCGGGCCATTCCGGCGTGATGGTCGAGTCGGCGGGCGAACGCCTGTTGATCGTCGGCGACGCGCTGATGCATCCCAATATCTCGTTCGAGCAGCCGGATTGGCATTTTGGTTTCGATATGGACGGCGAGCAGGCGGCGGAAACGCGCAAGCAGATCCTGGAGATGGCCGCGAGCGAGGACATGCGCCTGGCGCTCTATCACGCGCCGTTTCCCGGTCTCGGGCGCGCGGCGCGCCTGAATACGTCGTTCCGCTTTATCCCCGAGAACTGGGACTGGAACGTCGAGCCGGCGTGATGACTTTTGCGCCCTTTGCAAAGCCGTGATATCGCGCTGGCCCCGCGCGGATCGGCTGTGATATACGGCCCACAAAGTTCTGGCGCGAAAGCGACGTGCGGGTGTGGTGGAATTGGTAGACACGCCAGATTTAGGTTCTGGTGGCGCAAGCCGTGGGGGTTCAAGTCCCTCCGCCCGCACCACGGCGGCGCGCGCCTGAACCGGGTGCGCCCGAGCTGGCAACAATCACGAAAGACGAACGGAAAACGCGGATTATGCAAGTTGAAGAAACGGTTTCGGATGGTCTGAAGCGCGAATTGAAGGTGACGGTTGCGCGCCCGCAGATCGAAGAAAAGGTGGATGCGCGCCTGCACGAGATGAAGCAGCGCGCGAACATCAAGGGCTTCCGGCCTGGCAAGGTGCCGGTCGAGCATCTGCGCCGGCTCTATGGCCGCTCGATCATGACCGAGGTGCTGCAGCAGACGATTTCCGAAACGAGCCAGCAGGCGCTTTCCGAGCGGGAGGAGCGCCCGGCCCAGCAGCCCCAGATCAACCTGCCGGAGGACTCGGAGGGCGTCGAGAACATCATCAGCGGCGATGCCGATCTCGAATACACCATGTCGTTCGAAGTCATCCCGGACATGGAATTGGCCGATCTGAGCAAGTTCACCCTGGAGAAAGAGGTTGCCGAGGTCGAGGAGGAGGACGTCGAGAAGAGCGTTCAGCAGCTTCTCGAATCCAGCGCGACCTATGAGCCGAAGGATGGCGCGGCGGAAGAGGGCGATCAGGTCAAGGTGGATTTCGTCGGCAAGATCGACGGCGAGCCCTTTGAGGGCGGTTCGGCCGAGGACATTGCCGTGGTGATCGGCAAGAACCAGTTCATCCCCGGTTTCGAGGAAGGGCTTGTTGGCGCCGAGCCAGGCGAAGAGCGCACCATCGACGTGACATTCCCGCAGGAATATGGCGCGGAGCATCTGGCCGGGAAGGCTGCGCAGTTCGACATCACGGTGAAGGAAGTCGGCGCGCCGAAGCTGCCCGAGGCGGACGACGAATTCGCCAAGAACCTGGGCTTCGAATCCATGGACAAGCTGCGCGAGGCGATCCGCGACAAACTGTCCAAGGAGCTAGAACAGGCCAGCCGCACAAAGCTCAAGCGCCAGCTTCTCGACGAGCTGAACAGGGCGCATGATTTCGAGCTGCCAAGCTCGCTGGTCGAGCAGGAGTTCAACGAGCTTTGGCGGCAAGTGACCCAGCAGATGGAGCGCGCCGGCGAGAGCTTCGAGGACAGCGGCAAGACCGAAGACGAAGCCAGGGACGAGCACCGCAAGCTCGCCGAGCGGCGCGTGCGGCTTGGTCTCGTCCTTGCCGAGATAGGTCAGCGCAACGATATCGAGGTGAGCGACGAGGAGATGAAGCGGGCGATGATGGATCAGGCCCGCCAGTATCCCGGTCAGGAAAAACAGGTCATCGAATACTTCCAGCAGAACCCCGGCGCTCTGATCGAGCTTCGCGGCCCCATCTTCGAGGAGAAGGTGGTCGACTATGCGCTGGCGATGGCCACTGTCAACGAAAAGCCCGTCTCGAAGGACGAGCTGTTCAAGATGCCAGACGAGAACGAAGAGGCTGAGGCCGCTTCGTCGAAGCCTGCCGCGAAAAAGACCAGGAAGAAGAAATGAGCGATCCGAACGATATCACCATGTCCTCGCTCGTGCCGATGGTGGTCGAGCAGACCAACCGCGGCGAACGGGCCTACGACATTTTCTCGCTCCTGCTGAAGGAGCGCATCATCTTCGTAACCGGCCCGATCGAGGACACGGTTGCCTCGCTGGTGACGGCCCAGCTTCTGTACCTGGAGTCGGACAACCCGAAAAAAGAAATCTCCATGTACATCAACTCGCCAGGCGGCATCGTGACCTCGGGCATGGCGATCTACGACACCATGCAGTTCATCCGCCCGCCGGTTGCGACGCTCTGCATTGGGCAGGCTGCGTCGATGGGCTCGCTCCTGCTGGCCGGCGGCGAGTCGGGGATGCGTTTCGCCTTGCCGCACGCGCGCATCATGCTGCATCAGCCCTCAGGCGGCTTTCAGGGCCAGGCGAGCGACATCGAGCGCCACGCCGAGGACATCCTGAAGCTCAAGCGCCGGCTGAACGAGGTCTATGTGAAGCACACCGGCCAGCCCTATGACGTGATTGAGCGCACGCTGGACCGTGACTATTTCATGTCAGCGGAAGACGCCCAGGAGTTCGGCCTGATCGACCAGGTGCTCGACAAGCGCGAACTGCCGGTAGACGAAAAGCCATAAGACGCCTACCTAAGGTCGAGAGACGGGAAATCGGCTGCGCGTCCATCCACAACGGAAAATTGGTGTCGGCCTGAAGCCACAATCCGCCCATTTCGCCTGCGATGTTTACCCTCTGTATGCCTCGTTGGGCTATCAGGCTCGTCCAGCCTGACGGGCAGCGCGTTCGGGCAGGCGGGGCGGTTGCGGCCGCGCGCCGGGCCTCAACGATTTGTAACATTGGCGGTGCAACTGGATGCTTGATCCTGAAGCGCTTCACATGGTCAAATTGGATTGATGGGGCGGTCCGTCAGCGGAATGGCAACGTATGCCGCGCTATATGACAGAAGTGCGACGCGCCGGATCGCCGGTGCATCGGCGAACAGGACGGCCAGACACCGAGGTGTGAGTCTATGAGCAAAGTCAACGGAAACGACTCGAAGAACACCCTGTATTGCTCCTTCTGCGGCAAGAGCCAAAACGAAGTGCGCAAACTCATTGCGGGGCCGACCGTGTTCATCTGCGATGAATGCGTCGAGTTGTGCATGGACATCATCCGCGAGGAGAACAAGAACGCCTATGTCAAATCGCGCGACGGTGTCCCCACGCCTTCGGAGATCTGCGACGTTCTGAACGATTATGTGATCGGTCAGGACATGGCCAAACGGGTGCTGTCGGTTGCGGTCCACAACCACTACAAGCGCCTGAGCCATGCCGGCAAGAACAATGATGTCGAGCTGGCCAAGTCCAACATCCTGCTGATCGGCCCGACCGGCTGCGGCAAGACGCTGCTGGCGCAGACGCTGGCGCGCATCCTCGACGTCCCGTTCACGATGGCGGATGCCACCACGCTGACCGAGGCCGGCTATGTCGGCGAGGATGTCGAGAACATCATCCTGAAGCTGCTGCAGGCGGCGGATTATAATGTCGATCGCGCCCAGCGCGGCATCGTCTACATCGACGAGGTCGACAAGATCAGCCGTAAATCCGACAACCCGTCCATCACGCGCGACGTTTCGGGCGAGGGCGTGCAGCAGGCTCTGCTGAAGCTGATGGAAGGCACGGTCGCCAGCGTGCCGCCGCAGGGCGGGC
>CAZINX010000011.1:36235-69617 GCA_964540795.1 uncultured Hyphomicrobiaceae bacterium
CCACCAATATCCTGTTCATCTGCGGCGGCGCATTCTCCGGCCTCGACAAGATCATCGCGCAGCGCGGCCGCACCACGGCCATCGGCTTCGGCGCATCGGTGGAGGCGGAGGATGAGCGCAAAACCGGCGATCTGCTGCGCAAGGTCGAGCCGGAAGACCTGCTGAAATTCGGCCTGATCCCGGAGTTCATCGGCCGCGTGCCGGTTCTGGCGACGCTGGAGGACCTCGACGAAGGCGCTCTGATGCAGATCCTGCTGGAGCCCAAGAACGCGCTGGTCAAGCAGTATCAGCGCCTGTTCGAGATGGAGGATGTGCGCCTGACCTTCTCGGAGGACTCGCTTCGATCAATCGCCCGCAAGGCGATCGAACGCAAGACCGGCGCGCGCGGCCTGCGCTCCATCCTGGAGGCGATCCTGCTGGACAGCATGTTCGAACTGCCCGGCCTGAAAGGCGTCGAAGAGGTGGTCATCAGCCCCGAAGTGGTCGAGGGAAAGGCCAAACCTCTGCGCATCTACTCCGAGCGCCAGGACGAGGTCGAGAGCAGCGCGTAGCTGTAACCCGCGCGCGAGTCTTGAGAACACCCCGCAACTTGATTCTGCGACACGCTCTCGCCACCTACGACAGTTGAGTAAGCAAGCGTGCGTCCGGGCCGGGCGCTTGAGGCGGCGGCCCGCGACTGACGGCAACACCAACCGGGGCATCGGGGGCGGGCTCACGGTTCCCCAGCCGCATGGCCGCCGCGCAGTCGGGGCCGGTTCGATGCCAAGGAGACGTATATGACGGATCAATCCAACGAAATCACACAATCGGCAGAGGCCGGCGGAACGACCTATCCCGTCCTGCCGCTGCGCGACATCGTCGTGTTCCCTTACATGATCGTGCCATTGTTCGTCGGCCGCGAGAAATCGATTGCTGCGCTCGAAGAGGTGATGAGCGCGGACAAGCAGATCCTGCTCGTCGCGCAGAAGGATGCGGGCGAGGACGAGCCGACGACTGACGGCATCTACGAGATGGGCACGCTGGCGTCCGTGCTGCAGCTTCTGAAACTGCCCGACGGCACTGTGAAGGTTCTGGTGGAAGGCGCCGAGCGCGCGCGCATTGTGCGCTACACTGACAATGAGAACTACTTCGAGGCCGAGATCGATCGCGTCGAGGAAGAGGCCGGGCCGGATGAAGAGGTCGAGGCGCTGGCGCGCACGGTCATCAGCCAGTTCGAGAATTACGTCAAGCTGAACAAGAAGATTTCGCCGGAGGTGCTCGGCACGCTGAGCCAGATCGAGGATTACTCGAAGCTGGCGGACACGGTTGCCTCGCATCTGGCGATCAAGATCACCGACAAGCAGAGCATTCTGGAAACCACGTCGGTGGCGATCCGGCTCGAGAACATTCTCGCGCTGATGGAAAGCGAAATCTCCGTCCTGCAGGTGGAGAAGAAGATCCGCTCGCGCGTGAAGCGCCAGATGGAGAAGACCCAGCGCGAGTACTACCTCAACGAGCAGATGAAGGCGATCCAGAAGGAGCTGGGCGACTCCGACGAGCGCGATGATATCGCCGAGATCGAGGAGAAGATCGAGAAGACCCAGCTCACCAAGGAAGCACGCGAGAAGGCTCTGGCCGAGCTGAAAAAGCTCAAGCAGATGAGCCCGATGTCCGCCGAGGCCACGGTCGTGCGCAACTATCTGGATTGGCTCTTGTCGATCCCATGGGGCGACGTCGCCGAGGTCAAGACCGACCTGGACGAGGCCCAGAAGATCCTCGATCACGACCATTACGGCCTTGAGAAGGTCAAGGAGCGGATCGTCGAGTACCTCGCGGTGCAAAAGCGCACCGACGCGATGAAGGGGCCGATTCTGTGTCTGGTCGGGCCGCCGGGCGTCGGGAAGACCTCGCTGGGCAAGTCGATCGCCAAGGCCACGGGCCGCGAGTTCGTGCGCATGTCGCTGGGCGGCGTCCGCGACGAGGCCGAAATCCGCGGCCACCGCCGCACCTATATCGGCTCGATGCCGGGCAAGGTCATCCAGTCCATGCGCAAGGCCAAGCAGGCGAACCCGCTGTTCCTTCTGGACGAGATCGACAAGATGGGCGCGGACTTCCGCGGTGACCCGGCGTCTGCGCTGCTGGAGGTGCTCGACCCGGAGCAGAACAACACCTTCAATGACCACTACCTTGAGGTGGACTACGACCTGTCGAAAGTGATGTTCATCACGACGGCGAACACGCTGAGCATCCCGCCGGCGCTGATGGACCGCATGGAGATCATCCGCATCGCCGGCTACACCGAGGATGAGAAGGTGGAGATCGCCAAGCGCCACCTGATCCCCGGCCAGAGCGAGGCCCATGCCTTGAAGCCGGAAGAATGGAGCGTGGACGACGAGGCGCTCGTCGAGATCGTCCGCCGCTACACGCGCGAGGCCGGCGTCCGCAACCTGGAGCGCGAACTGGCGAAGCTGGCGCGCAAAGCGGTCAAAGAGATCGAGGCCGGCGAGAAGCAGCAGGTCCATGTGACCAAGGCGGATCTGCAGGATTACCTGGGCGTGGCCAAGTACCGTTTCGGCGAGGCGGAGACCGAGGATCAGATCGGCGTCATCACGGCGCTGGCCTGGACCGAGGTCGGCGGCGAACTGCTGACCATCGAGGGCGCCATGATGCCCGGCCGCGGCAAGATGTCGGTCACGGGCAACCTGCGCGACGTGATGAAGGAGTCGATTCAGGCGGCCGCGGCCTATGTCCGCTCCCGCGCCAAGGACTTCCACATCGATCCGTCGGTCTTCGACAAGCTGGACATCCACGTCCACGTTCCCGAAGGCGCAACGCCGAAGGACGGCCCGTCCGCGGGCGTGGCGATGGCCACGGCGATCGTCTCGGTAATGACCGGCATCCCGGTGCATCGCGACGTGGCGATGACGGGCGAGATCACGCTGCGCGGGCGCGTGCTCCCGATCGGCGGCCTGAAGGAGAAGCTGCTGGCGGCGCTGCGCGGCGGCCTGAAGACGGTCATCATCCCCGAGGAAAACACCAAGGACCTTGCGGATATTCCCGAAAACGTGAAGGACCGTCTGCAGATCACGCCGGTGGCGCGCATGGACGATGTCCTGCGGATTGCGCTGACTCGCCCGCCCGAGCCGAAGGACTGGGACGAAGCGGCTTCCGCGGCCGCAGCCGCCGCGGCGTCCGAGCCGAGCGTGGAGCAGGACAAACCTGTCGGCGCCAGCTTCCGCGCCCACTGAACGCTGAGGCCGGGCCGACGCCGCGCGATCATGGCCGGGGCGGCTCAATAGCGCCGTCCCGGCCTGTTTTTTCGCAAGAATTGCGCAACACCGCGCGGTCCCGGCCCTTGCAAGGAACTTTTGCGTGGATAAATCCTTGGACACACTTGGCGGGCAGGGGGCATGTGCCATTCACTGACCGCTCGATTTCCGTGTGTGAGCACGAGTTTTGACGACCATGTGTTGTGGCGAAAGGAAAAGAAGATGAACAAGAAGGAGCTGGTCTCGGCTGTCGCCGACGATGCCGATCTCACGAAGGATCAGGCAAGCGCGGCTGTGGACGCGGTGATCCGGCACATCCAGAACGCGCTTCAGGGCGGCGACGAAGTCCGCATCGCCGGCTTCGGCAGCTTCAAGGTGTCCGATCGCAAGGCCACCACGGCGCGCAACCCGCGCACCGGCGAAACCGTGGAGGTGCCGGCCAGCCGGGTGCCGAAGTTTCAGGCGGCGCGCGGCCTGAAGGAAGCGCTCAATCCTTGAGCCGGAGCCGTCGCTTGTGAGCGCGCGTTGCGAGGGGGTGGCCCGGTCGAGCCGCCCCTTTTGCTTTGCGCCGCGCGTGGTTCGATGGCAAAAAGCATGGCCGCCGGGAAGCGATGTCTGATAGGGTTTCGGCGGCAGCTTGCTTGAGGGGCGTTGGGTCGGCATGTGGGAGTTTTTCAGGAGTTTCTGGCGCAGCCGCGTGACGGGAACGTTTCTCGCGGGTCTGATCGTTCTGCTGCCGATCGTCCTGACCGTCGTCATCATCGCCTGGCTCGTGCAGATCCTTCGCGATGCGCTGGGCCCCGGCACTTTCCTCGGCGAATTGCTGCGCCGCGGCGGCAGCGCGTTGGTGGAGAATGACACGCTGGCGTTCTGGCTGGGCGTGGCCATCGCGCTCATCGGCATCTGGTTGCTGGGGGCGATCGTCCGCACCGAGGCGCGGCGCGGCGTGCAGGGCGCGATCGACCTGATGTTCGCCCGCGTTCCGCTGGTCAAAAGCATCTACAACCCTGTGTCGCGCGTGATCCGGCTGGCGACGGAAAAGGGCGGCGGCGATCTTTCCGGCATGGATGTGGTGGCCGTGCGCTTTGGCGGGACGGAGGGCGCGCATATTCTGGCGCTGCTGGCCAGCCACGACCGCTACTGTATCGGCGATTTGCGCCGGGTGATGGTCTATCTGCCGACCGCGCCGCTGCCGATGACCGGCGGGCTGGTGCTGGTCCCGGAGGACCACATCACGGTCGTGCCGGACATGAAGGTGGACGACCTTCTCAAGATCTATTTCTCGCTGGGGGCGCTTGCGCCCGAAAGTATGCCGCCCAACATGCTTCAGGTGCGCCCGGAAGACGCGCCCCTGACCGAGGCCGAGCGGCTCAGGGGACCGCGCCAGCCGGCGGCTGTGGAGCGTGCGAGCGACGACACTGACGATACGAAAACCTAGGACGGTCAAGGATGCAAGCGACGAGCACCTACGACGAAAGCGACATCGCCGCGCGGCTGGGCAAGGACCTGCCGGCCTGGCGCTACGAGGGCGGGCAGCTCCGCCGGACTTACGGGACGCACGGCTTCAAGGCCTCCGTCATGGTGGCGAACGCCGTGGCGCATCTGGCCGAGGCCGCCTGGCACCACCCGGACATCACAATCTCCTTTGGCAAGGTCGAGGTGGCGATCGAGTCGCACGATGCCGGCGGCATTACGGACCGCGACTTCGAGCTGGCCGCCAAGATCGAAGAGGTGATCATGTGGCAGCCCGGCAAGGAGGGCGGCGCGCTCACCGGCACGCCGGAGAACGAGTCGATCGCCAAATACATCAAATACAATGCCTAGTGGAGCGAATTTGGCATTTGAGTCCCGCTTGCAGCCAGGCTCTCTCTCAAATGTCAAATTCAAATGCTCCACTAGAATCAGAAATTTGCTAGTGGTCCCGATGATTCAGAGATTTGCTCGGGCATGTGCTGCGACGGAAGGCAAATGTCTGAATCGGACCACTAGCGCCCGGCCGGCGTCTCTGCGGCGCGCATTGTGACCGGCGCCAGACCCGCCACGCCCGGCTGACGGTGCGCCCCGCATGACCGAACATCCTCCCCCTTCCGACATCATCTTCGTGCGCGATCTCGTTCTGCCGTGCCGGATCGGCCTTCACGCGGACGAGTACAACGGCGAGCAGCGCGTGCGCTTCAGCGTGGACATCGCCGTCGCGCATGGCGCAACCCGCGACCGCCGCCGCCCGGTGGTCGACTACGATTCGATCATCGCGGCGATCCAGGGCGTGATCGACGAGGGCCACATCAACCTGATGGAGACGCTCGCGGAGCGCGTGGCTGATGCGTGCCTCGCGCTTGAGGGCGCGCGGCGGGCGCGGGTGCGCGTGGAAAAGCTGGACCGCGTGCCGGGTGCGTCGCTGGGCGTGCAAATCGAGCGCGAAAACGGCCTGTAAGGCCGGATTACCCTCTCAAGAAGGCGGCCTGAGGCGGCAACCTGACCGCGCAAGAAGCGTGTCCGGCGCGTCTGACAGGTGTGTCTTTTTCATAACAGCGACCAGTGTCCGCTTTGTGAGACCTCTCGTGACGGTATGCGTGACAGGCGAATCACCATAGTTCCGAAACCATGACGTGCAGCAGGGGATCGCGTTTTCGGACGTGAGCTGGGCGTCACCCGCCTGCAGGGGGCAGGCGGGATTTTGGGCATATCGAGAGGGACTTTTTATGCGCAAACTGGCTTTTTGCGCCGCGGCTGCGGCGTGTCTCGGCATGGCCGCGCCGGCCATGGCGAGTGATATGTATGACGGCTCGATGAAGGATGCGCCGGCTCCGATGCCGGTTGCGACTTGGACCGGCTTTTACATTGGCGCTGGCGTGGGCGCTGGCGCTGTAGTGCATGAGCTGGATGTCAACGCCTTCGGCGATTATTACGCCGACAAGTGCGGTGAACTCGATCACGTTATTCCGACAGAGAGCTTCTCTAACCTTCGGTCAATTGAACTGGAGAAGCCTTACATCCCTGTGTACGAGATGGACCACTGTGGCGGTAGCGAAGCCTCACTAAACTTTGACGGTATCGGCGGCGAAGGCTTGTTCGGCACGGTTCAGGTTGGCTACGACTGGCAGTTCAAGCCCCGCGCGGTGTTTGGCTTTTTCGCGGATGCGGATTTCACCAACATTTCGACCGATCTCGACTTTTCGGCTAGCGGCACTGAACTCCTCCGTCCCCGCAACGGTGAGGCCACCAGTTACGTGAATGGCCCATCTCGTGGCGAGATAACCGGCGATGGCGAGGTCGACCTGAACTGGATGTGGACGATCGGCGCGCGCCTCGGCTTTCTGCCGACCCCGGACACGCTCGTTTACATCCTCGCAGGCTATTCGCAAGCCGAATTCGATGATCCCAGCCTGACGATCAATTGGGGCGGCGGTTCCGAAACCGTAAGCACTTCGCTTGATACGTTCAGCGGCGTGACTGTTGGGGCGGGCATGGAAACCCGTTTGAATCATAATTGGGGCCTCAAACTAGAATACCGCTTCACGCAGCTGCAGGATGAGGAACTGTTCTCGTGGAGCGACTCCTGGGGAGACTGCGGCTGCTGGGCTTACGAAGCGGGCGTTTCGGCTGACCTGGAGCCGTCCATCCACACGGGCCGTGTTGCTCTGACCTACAAGTTCAATCGGGCACCGGAGCCGGTCGAATACTACAAATAAGACCTCGACTGATCCTCTGAATCATCTCCTGAGCCGGGCCTTCGCGCCCGGCTCTTTTTGCGTCACTGCTGCGCGAATCACTGAGGCCAGGCAAGCCGTCGCTGCCCGTTGCGCGCGGCGCGCAACAGCCGTATTCTCCAAGCGCGCGGGCGGTTAGCTCAGCTGGTAGAGCGCTTCGTTTACACCGAAGATGTCGGGAGTTCGAATCTCTCACCGCCCACCAGCGCCGCTGTCGATCGCTTGCAAGAGCGTCTTGACGCCGGACACGGCCTCACGTACATCACTGATGATCCGGTCAATCGTCCCTTCACGGACGCGTTGGGGGTGTAGCTCAGTCGGTTAGAGCGCTGGCCTGTCACGCCAGAGGCCGCGGGTTCGAGTCCCGTCACTCCCGCCACATCGCCGTTGCGGCGCGTCACGCCCCTGACAAATTTTCACAGTCCGCGCCGGGATCGGGGGTGGTCTACGGGTGCTGCGATGCGGTATCATTAGAAAAGTTTCAAACACGCGCGGCCGATTTCGTGAGCTGGCCAGCCGGCCGGCTGCCGCGCCGGATTGGGCCGAACGATGACCGACCTCCTGCAAGACTATCTGCCGCTGCTTATATTCTTCGGCGTGGCCGCGGTGATCGGCGCGGCGCTGCTGATCGCGCCGTTCCTGGTGGCCCCGAACAACCCCGACCCGGAAAAGGTGTCGACCTATGAATGCGGCTTCCCCGCGTTCGAGAGCGCCCGGATGCGCTTCGATGTGCGCTTCTATCTGGTGGCGATCCTCTTCATCATCTTCGATCTGGAGGTCGCCTTCCTGTTCCCCTGGGCGGTCGCGTTCGAGGAGGCCGGGCTGTTCGGCTTCTGGGCGATGATGCTGTTTCTCGCCATCCTCACGGTCGGCTTCATCTATGAATGGCGCAAGGGAGCGCTGGAATGGGATTGATAAAACCAGAGCAGACGCTGGACGACGCGGTGCTTCGCCAGCCCGACGGAACGACCAGCGGCGGCGCGATGGCGCTGCGCGACGACAGCTTCACCGAACTGTCCAATAATCTGGCCGACAAGGGCTTTCTGGTCACGTCGTCGCAGGACCTCGTGAACTGGGCGCGCACCGGCTCGCTGATGTGGATGACCTTCGGCCTGGCGTGCTGCGCGGTGGAGATGATGCAGTCGTCGATGCCGCGCTATGACGTCGAGCGGTTCGGCTTCGCGCCGCGCGGCAGTCCACGCCAGTCGGACGTCATGATTGTCGCGGGCACGCTGTGCAACAAGATGGCGCCGGCCATCCGCAAGGTCTACGACCAGATGCCGGAGCCGCGCTACGTCATCTCGATGGGCAGTTGCGCGAACGGCGGCGGCTATTACCACTACTCCTACTCCGTCGTGCGCGGCTGCGACCGCGTGCTGCCGGTGGACATCTACGTGCCTGGCTGCCCGCCAACCGCCGAGGCGCTGGTTTACGGCATCATGCTGCTGCAGCGCAAAATCCGCCGCACCGGCACCATCACCCGCTAGGAGGTTCAATTGGCAACGGTTCCTCCGACGGCGACCGCGCAGGAAGAGGCGCTCTACGAGCTGGGCGAACATATCGCCGCCGCTCGCCCCGAGGCGGTGGACAGCTGGCATGTCGCGCTCGGCGAGCTGACGATGCGCGCCACGCGGGAGAACATCGTCTCGCTGATGACCTTTCTGCGCGACGATGTGCGCTGTCAGTTCACCTGCCTGATCGACATTTGCGGCGTGGACTATCCCGAGCGCGCAAAGCGCTTCGAGGTGGTCTATCACCTGCTGAGCGCGCGGCAGAACAAGCGCATCCGCGTCAAGACCGACACCGACGAGACGGCGCCGGTTCCGACCGTCACGCACATCTTTCCCGCCGCCGACTGGTACGAGCGCGAGGCGTTCGACCTCTACGGCATCTTTTTCTCCGGTCACCCGGACCTGCGGCGCATCCTGACCGACTACGGCTTCCAGGGGCATCCGCTGCGCAAGGATTTTCCGCTCACCGGCTTCGTCGAGGTCCGCTACAACGAGGATCTCAAGCGCGTGGTTTACGAGCCGGTCAAACTCCAGCAGGAATACCGCGACTTCGACTTCATCAGCCCCTGGGAAGGCGCGGAATATATTCTGCCGGGCGACGAAAAGGCGTCATCCGGTTCGGACGGAAAGACATAACGCGCACAGAATTACGCGACGAGGACGCTTGACAACGAATGGCCGAAGCTGAAGCCGAAGTCCGCAATTTCTCGATCAATTTCGGGCCGCAGCACCCGGCGGCGCACGGCGTGCTGCGCCTTGTGCTGGAGCTGGACGGCGAGGTCGTGGAGCGCGTCGACCCGCATATCGGCCTGTTGCATCGCGGCACCGAGAAGCTGATCGAATACAAGACCTATCTGCAGGCCATCCCCTATTTCGACCGGCTTGACTATGTCGCGCCGATGAACCAGGAACACGCCTTCTGCCTGGCGATCGAGAAGCTGCTGGACATCGAGGTGCCGATCCGCGGGCAGATCATGCGCGTGCTGTTCAGCGAGATCGGCCGCATCCTGAGTCATTTGCTGAATATCACGACGCAGGCGCTCGACGTCGGCGCGCTCACCCCGCCGCTGTGGGGTTTCGAGGAGCGCGAGAAGCTCATGATCTTCTACGAGCGCGCTTCCGGCTCGCGGCTGCACGCCAATTATTTCCGCCCCGGCGGGGTGCACCAGGACCTGCCGCCCGATCTGATCGACGACATCGCCGCGTTCTGCGACCCGTTCCTTAAGGTGCTCGACGATATCGAAGGTCTGCTGACCGAAAACCGCATCTTCAAGCAACGCAATGTCGATATCGGTGTGGTCACGCTCGACGAGGCGCTGGCGCGCGGTTTCTCTGGCGTGATGGTGCGCGGCTCTGGCGGCGCGTGGGACCTGCGCCGGGCGCAGCCCTACGAATGCTACAACGATTTCGAGTTCGACATCCCCGTCGGCAAGAACGGCGACTGCTACGACCGCTACCTCTTGCGCATGGAGGAAATGCGCCAGTCGGTGCGGATCATGAAGCAGTGCATCGACAAGCTGACCTCGGGCGAGGGGCAGGGGCCGGTGCTCGCGCCGAACAACAAGGTCACGCCGCCGCGCCGCGCGGAGATGAAGCGCTCCATGGAAGCGCTGATCCACCATTTCAAGCTGTACACCGAGGGCTTCCATGTGCCCGAGGGCGAGGTTTACACCGCCGTCGAAGCGCCGAAGGGCGAGTTCGGCGTCTATCTGGTCGCTGACGGCACCAACCGCCCGTATCGCTGCAAGATCCGCGCGCCGGGCTATCCGCATCTGCAGGCGATGGAATTCATGACCAAGGGCCATATGCTGGCCGACGTGTCGGCGGTGCTCGGCTCGCTCGACATCGTCTTCGGCGAAATCGACCGCTAGCGGCCCGGGGGAGAACGAATGAGCGTACGCCGTCTCGACGCGATCCAGCCGGAGAGCTTCGAATTCACCGAAGAGAATCTGGCCTGGGCGAAGGCGCAGATCGCGAAATATCCCGAGGGACGCCAGTGGGCGGCGATCATCCCGCTCCTTTGGCGCGCGCAGGAGCAGCATGGCTGGCTGCCCGAGCCGGCGATCCGCTATGTCGCCGAACTGCTGGAGATGCCGTACATCCGCGCCTATGAGGTCGCGACGTTTTACACGATGTTCAACCTCTCGCCGGTGGGCAAGTATCATGTCCAGCTTTGCGGCACGACGCCTTGCATGTTGCGCGGGGCGGACGACCTGAAGGCAGTGTGCCGCGACCGGATCGGCGAGCCGGGCGATGTTACAGCCGACGGGCTGTTCTCCTGGATCGAGGTCGAATGTCTGGGCGCTTGCGTGAACGCGCCGATGGTGCAGATCAACGCCGACTATTACGAAGACCTGACGCCGGACAACTTCGCGCAAATCCTTGACAGTCTGCGCGACGGCAAGCCGGTGACGCCGGGCCCGCAGGTGCAGCGCCAGAAGGCCGCGCCGCTCAGCGGTCTGACCACGCTGAAAGATCGTAGCGCCATCGAGCGCGGGCCGGAAGCGGGCGAGTGAGTTAGAGGAGCCGGAGCGAATGCTCGAGGACAGGGACCGCATCTTCACCAACCTTTACGGTCTGTATGACTGGCGCCTGGAAGATGCGCGCCGGCGCGGGGCGTGGGACGGCACCAAGGCGCTGCTGGAGAAGGGCCGCGAGGCCATTCTTGAGGAGGTCAAGGCGTCCGGCCTGCGCGGACGCGGCGGCGCGGGCTTTCCGACTGGGCTGAAGTGGTCTTTCATGCCCAAGGAGAATGACGGGCGGCCGCACTATCTGGTCGTCAACGCCGACGAATCCGAGCCGGGCACCTGCAAGGACCGCGAGATCATGCGGCATGACCCGCATATCCTGCTGGAAGGCTGCCTGGTGGCCGGCTTCGCCATGGGCGCGCACACCTGCTACATCTACATTCGTGGCGAATACATCCACGAGCGCGAGATCTTGCAGGCTGCGATCGATGAGGCCTATGAGGCCGGGCTGATCGGCCCGAACAACGTGCATGGCTGGGATTTCGACATCTACATCCATCATGGCGCGGGCGCGTATATCTGCGGCGAGGAAACCGCGCTTTTGGAAAGTCTGGAAGGCAAGAAGGGCCAGCCGCGCCTCAAGCCGCCATTCCCGGCGAATGTCGGGCTGTGGGGCGCGCCGACCACGGTGAACAACGTGGAGTCCGTCGCGGTCGTGCCGGAAATCCTGCGCCGTGGCAGCGCCTGGTTTGCTTCGCTCGGCCGGCCCAACAACACCGGGACCAAGCTGTTCTGCATCTCCGGGCATGTCGAGGAGCCGTGTACGGTCGAGGAGGAGATGAGCATCCCGCTGCGCGAATTGGTCGAGCGTCATGCCGGCGGCGTGCGCGGCGGCTGGGACAACCTGCTGGCGGTGATCCCCGGCGGTTCGTCGGTGCCGCTGGTGCCGCACTGGCAATGCGACGACCTGCTAATGGATTTCGACGCGCTGAAGGAGGTGCAGTCCGGCCTTGGCACCGCCGCCGTGATTGTCATGGACAAATCGACCGACATTGTCTCGGCGATCGCGCGGATCGCTTATTTCTACAAGCATGAGAGCTGCGGCCAGTGCACTCCCTGCCGCGAGGGCACCGGCTGGATGTGGCGCGTGCTGACCCGCATGATCGAAGGTGACGCGACCAAGCGCGAGATCGATCTGCTGCTGGATGTGACCAAGCAGGTCGAGGGCCACACCATCTGCGCGCTGGGCGACGCCGCCGCCTGGCCGATCCAGGGGCTGATCCGGCATTTCCGCGGGGAGATCGAAGGCCGCATCGAGGCCGTCAGTCGCCGCGCCGAAACCACCGGGATTGCAGCGGAATAGGACCGCGCAGTTGACACGCTGAAAGGCGAGCGAATGCCAAAGCTGATCATCAACGATCGCGAGATCGAGGTCGAGGACGGGATAAACCTGCTGCAGGCCTGCGAGGAGGCCGGCGAGGAAATCCCGCGCTTCTGCTACCACGAGCGCCTGTCTATCGCGGGCAACTGCCGCATGTGCCTCGTCGAGGTTGTTGGTATGCCCAAGCCCATCGCCTCGTGTCACATGAGCGTGAACGACATGCGTCCGGGCCGCGACGGCAGCCCGCCGCAAGTGCGCACGGATAGCCCGCTGGTGAAAAAGGCGCGCGAAGGCGTGATGGAGTTCCTGCTCATCAACCATCCGCTGGATTGCCCGATCTGCGATCAGGGCGGCGAGTGCGACCTGCAGGATCAGGCGATGTTCTACGGCGTGGACGGCAGCCGCTTCCACGAGAACAAGCGCGCGGTCGAGGACAAGAACATCGGCCCGCTCATCAAGACGATCATGACGCGCTGCATCCACTGCACCCGCTGCGTGCGCTTCATGACGGAAGTGGCGGGCGTGCCCGAGCTTGGCGCGATCGGCCGCGGCGAGGACATGGAGATCACGACCTATCTGGAGCACGGCATGACGTCGGAATTGTCTGGCAACGTTATCGACCTGTGCCCGGTCGGCGCGCTGACCTCCAAGCCTTATGCGTTCACCGCGCGGCCGTGGGAGCTGACCAAGACCGAAAGCATCGACGTGATGGACGCGCTCGGCGCGAATATCCGCGTGGATTCGCGCGGGCGCGAGGTCATGCGCTTCCTGCCGCGCGAGCACGCCGACGTGAACGAGGAGTGGATTTCCGACAAGACCCGCTTCGTCTGGGACGGATTGCGTCGGCAGCGGCTCGACCGGCCCTATGTCCGCAAGGACGGCACGCTGCGCGAGGTGAGCTGGAACGAAGCCTTCAACGCGATCGCCGCACGCCTGCGCAACACGGCGTCCAAGCGCGTCGGCGCGGTCATCGGCGATCTCGCGCCGGTCGAGGACGCTTATGCGCTGAAATCGCTGTTGGGCGGGCTCGGCTCACCATATGTCGAGTGCCGGCAGGACGGTTCCGCGCTCAACCCGGCGTTCGGCCGCGCGAGCTACATTTTCAATACGAGCGTCGCGGGCATCGACGAAGCCGACGCGATCCTGCTGGTCGGCGCCAATCCGCGGCTGGAAAGCGCGGTGCTGAACGCTCGCATCCTCAAGGCGTATCGCGCCGGCCGGGCGAAAATCGGCGTTATTGGCGAGCAGGCCGACCTTACCTATGAGTACACCTATCTCGGCGCGGGGCCGGACACGCTGCGTGAGATCGCCGAAGGCCGGCACGACTTCGCCGATGTTCTCAAGAGCGCCGAGCGCCCCATGCTGATCGTCGGGCAGGGCGCGCTGGCGCGCCCCGACGGCGAGGGCGTGCTGCGGCTGGCCGCGCAAACCGCGGTCAATATGGGGATGTTAAAGCCTGACGAGGGCTGGAACGGCTTCAACGTGCTCCACACCGCGGCCAGCCGCGTGGGCGCGCTCGACATCGGCTGCGTGCCAACGGAAGAAGGCGCAAACCTGGACACGATGCTCGCCGCGGCGCAGACCCGCGAGATGGAAGTGCTCTATCTGCTTGGCGCCGACGAGTTCGACGTCAGCCAGACCGGTGATGCGTTCGTCATCTATCAGGGCAGCCACGGCGACAGCGGCGCGCGGCTCGCCGACGTGATCCTGCCCGGCGCGGCCTATACCGAGAAGGACGGCACTTACGTCAACACCGAGGGCCGGGTCCAGCTCGGCACGCGCGCCGTCTTTCCGCCGGGCGAAGCGAAGGAGGACTGGCGGATCATACGCGCCCTGTCTGAGCATCTCGGCCGTCCGCTGCCCTTCGACACGCTGGAGCAACTGCGCGGCGCGATGTATCGCGACCACCCGCACCTGGCCGAAATCGACCATTGCGAACCGGGCGATGCGAGCGAGATCGAGGCGCTGGCCAACGGGGCAGCCGAAGTGACGTCTGCGCCATTTGCCTCGCCGGTCGAAAGCTATTATCTCACCAACCCGGTTGCGCGCGCCTCGCATGTCATGCAGGAGCTGGTGGCGCTGGAACGGGCCGATGCGCTGGGAGAGACCGGGACCGATGGGTGAGTTCTGGACCAATTACGGCCTGCCGACGGCGATCATGGTCGGTCAGAGCTTGCTGCTGCTTTCCAGCGTGCTGATCATCATCGCCTATCTGCTGCTGGCGGACCGCAGGATCTGGGCGGCGGTACAGCTGCGCAAGGGGCCGAACGTGGTCGGGCCGTTCGGCTTGCTGCAATCCTTCGCGGACTTCCTCAAATTCATCCTCAAGGAGCCGGTCATCCCGGCCGCGGCGGACCGGCCCCTGTTCCTGCTCGCGCCGGTGGTCATGGCGGTCCTGGCAATGTCGGCCTGGGCGGTCATCCCGGTTGATGACGGCTGGGTGGTTGCGGACATCAACGTCGGCATCCTGTTCATTTTCGCGATCTCCTCGCTCGGGGTGTACGGCGTCATCATCGGCGGCTGGGCGTCCAACTCGAAATATCCGTTCCTCGGCGCGCTGCGCTCGGCCGCGCAGATGGTGTCCTACGAGGTCTCGATCGGCTTCGTCATCATCACCGTGTTGCTGCTGGCCGGTTCGCTGAACCTGAGCGACATCGTCAACGCGCAGCGCGGCGACTGGGGGCTGTTCAACTGGTACTGGCTCCCGCTGCTGCCGATGTTCGTGGTGTTCTTCATCTCGGCTCTGGCGGAGACCAACCGCCCGCCGTTCGACCTGCCGGAGGCGGAGTCCGAGCTGGTCGCTGGCTACATGGCCGAGTATTCGTCGACGCCCTATCTGCTGTTTATGCTGGGCGAGTACGTCGCCATCACCGTGATGTGCGCGCTCACCGTGATCCTGTTCCTCGGGGGCTGGCTGCCGCCCTTTGACGTGGCCCCGTTCAACTGGATTCCCGGGGTGGTCTGGTTCACGCTGAAAGTCGTCCTCGTGTTCTTCATGTTCGCCATGGTCAAGGCGATCGTGCCGCGCTACCGCTACGACCAGCTGATGCGGCTGGGCTGGAAGGTCTTCCTGCCGCTGTCGCTGTTTATGGTGGTGGTCGTGGCCGGTGTCCTGCAGTACACCGGCGCGGCGGCACAGTAAGGAGGTTCCGATGAGCCGAATCGTTCAGGCGCTGCGTGGCGCGATCCTGGCGGAATTCTTCGCCGCGTTCTGGCTCGGCCTGAAATACCTGGTGAAGCCCAAGGCGACGGTCGATTATCCGTTCGAAAAAGGTCCGCTCAGCCCGCGCTTCCGGGGCGAGCACGTCCTGCGCCGCTATCCGAACGGCGTGGAGCGCTGCATCGCCTGCAAGCTGTGCGAGGCGATCTGCCCGGCCCAGGCCATCACCATCGAGGCCGGCCCGCGCCGCGCCGACGGCACGCGCCGCACGACGCGCTACGACATCGACATGGTCAAGTGCATTTACTGCGGCTATTGCGAGGAATCCTGCCCGGTGGACGCCATCGTCGAGGGGCCGAATTTCGAATTCGCCACCGAGACGCGCGAGGAGCTGCTCTACGACAAGGAAAAGCTTCTCGCCAATGGCGACCGCTGGGAGCGGGAGGTGGCCAAAAACCTTGCGCTCGATGCGCCCTACCGTTAAGCCTCGCAGGCGTCGGAACGAAGCGGATCATCGGGCATGGTTGCGGGGGCCTTCTTTTACATTTTCGCGTTCATCACCATCGCCTCGGCGCTGATGGTGATCACGGTGCGCAACCCCGTCCACGGCGTCCTGTTCCTGATCCTCGCCTTCTTCAACTCCGCTGGTCTGTTCGTGCTGCTGGGCGCGGAGTTCCTGGCGATGATCCTCGTCGTCGTCTATGTCGGCGCGGTGATGGTGCTGTTTCTTTTCGTCGTGATGATGCTGGACGTCGACTTTGCCGAGATGCGCGCCGGCTTCATGAAATATCTGCCCATTGGCGCGGCGGTGGGCATCATTCTGCTGGTGGAGTTGAGTCTGGTCATTGGCGCGTGGACCATCTCCGATCAGAGCCTGGCGCAGCGCGCCGCGCCGATACCAGGCGGCGACGTGACCAACACCGAGGCGCTCGGCGCGATCCTGTATACCGAGTATGTCTATTTCTTTGAGCTTGCCGGGGTGATCCTGCTGGTCGCCATGATCGGCGCCATCGTCCTGACCCTGCGCCAGCGCGAAGGGGTCAAGCGGCAGGACATCGCCGCCCAGGTCGGCCGCCGGCCAAGCGAAGCCATCGAAGTCCGTCACGTCGAGCCCGGCCAGGGCTTGTGACGTCCGAACGTCTTGCCGCGTCCGCGTATGCGCGATATGGCATCGCCGCAGGCGGCGCGCGGCGCATGGAGCATGAATGATGGAAATCGGTCTGGCCCACTATCTTACGGTCGCCTCGATCCTGTTCACGCTCGGCGTCTTCGGCATCTTCATCAACCGCAAGAACGTTATCGTCATCCTGATGTCGATCGAGTTGATGCTGCTCGCCGTGAACATCAACCTGGTGGCGTTCTCGGCCTTCCTGAACGACCTTGTCGGCCAGATTTTCACGCTGTTCGTTCTGACCGTCGCCGCGGCCGAGGCGGCCATCGGGCTGGCCATCGTCGTGGTCTATTACCGCAACCGCGGCACCATCGCGGTGGACGAGATCAACGTGCTAAAGGGCTGAGGCGCGGACCAAGGGAACGGACCAGATGTACACCGCCATCGTTCTTCTGCCCGCGATCAGCGCGCTCTTTGTCGGCCTGTTCGGCCGCTACATTGGCAACGCGGCTTCCGGCTGGATTGCCAGCATCCTGCTCGTCATCAGCGCCATTCTCTCCTGGATCGCCTTCTTTTCCGTCGGCTTCGAGGGCGAGACGGCGCGCGTCATGCTGTTCGAGTGGATCGTCTCCGGCGACATGGTGGCGGAGTGGAGCCTGCGCATCGACACGCTGACGGCAGTGATGCTGGTCGTGGTCACGACCGTTTCCAGCCTCGTGCACATCTACTCCATCGGCTACATGGCGCACGACCCGAGCCAGCCGCGCTTCTTCGCCTATCTCTCGCTGTTCACCTTCGCCATGCTGACGCTGGTGACGGCGGACAACCTGCTGCAGCTCTTCTTCGGCTGGGAGGGCGTCGGGCTGGCGTCCTACCTGCTGATCGGCTTCTGGTATCACAAGCCCTCGGCCAATTCCGCGGCGATCAAGGCGTTCGTCGTCAACCGCGTCGGCGATTTCGGCTTCCTGCTCGGCATCTTCGCGATCTTCGCCTACTTCGGGACGATCAGCTTCGACGCGATTTTCGCCGCCGCTCCGGGCATGACGGATGAGACGATCAACCTCCTTGGGCAGGATTTCGATCTGCTCACTGTCGCCTGCCTGTTGCTGTTCATGGGCGCGATGGGCAAGTCCGCGCAGTTCCTGCTGCACACTTGGCTGCCCGACGCGATGGAAGGCCCCACGCCGGTCTCCGCGCTGATTCACGCCGCGACGATGGTGACGGCGGGCGTGTTCCTCGTCGCGCGGATGTCGCCGCTTTTTGAACTGGCCCCTGTGGCGCTTACCGTTGTGATTGCATTCGGCGCGATCACCGCGTTCTTCGCCGCGACGGTCGGCATCGCCCAGAACGACATCAAGCGCGTGATCGCCTATTCCACCTGCTCGCAGCTTGGCTACATGTTCGTCGCGCTGGGCGTCGGGGCGTATTCGGTCGGTATCTTTCACCTGTTTACCCACGCCTTCTTCAAGGCGCTTCTGTTCCTCGGCGCCGGTTCGGTCATCCACGCGCTGCACGAGGAGCAGGACCTGCGCAAGATGGGCGGAATCGCGCGCAAGATCCCGCTGACCTGGGCGATGATGCTGATCGGCACGCTGGCGCTGACCGGGTTCCCTCTGACGGCGGGCTACTACTCGAAGGATGCGGTGGTCGAAGCGGCTTATGCGGCGGCGGACCCGATCGCGATTTACGCCTTCTGGGCGACGGTGATCGCGGCGTTACTCACCTCGGCCTATTCATGGCGGCTGATGTTCATGGCGTTCCACGGCCAGCCGCGCATGAGCGAGGAAAAGCTGGCGGGCGCGCACGAATCGCCGCCGGTGATGACGGTCCCGCTGATCGTGCTGGCGATCGGCGCGCTGGCCGCGGGCTTCGCTTTCAAGACCTATTTCATCGGCGATGGCTATGACGGGTTCTGGGGCGGCTCGCTGTTCACCGCCCCCGGCAACACCATCGTGGAGGACCTGCACCATGTGCCGGCCTGGGTGGTCGCGTCGCCGTCCATCGCCATGCTGATCGGCCTCGCCGTCGCCTGGCTGTCCTACATCGCCTTCCCGTATGTGCCGGGCCTGCTGACGCGGACCTTCAAGCCGGTCCACCTGTTCCTGCTCAACAAGTGGTACATCGACGAGCTTTACCACTGGATATTCGTGCAGCCGTACAAATGGCTGGCGCGCCAGTTCTGGAAGGTCGGCGACGGCGCGATCATCGACGGGCTGGGGCCGGACGGCATTTCCGCGCGCGTCATCGACATCACATCGCGCGTCGTGCGCCTGCAGACCGGCTTCGTCTATCACTACGCCTTCATCATGCTGGTCGGCGTCGCGCTCATCATCAGCTATTTCCTCTACCTGATCCTGAGCCGGGGAGGCTTGTAAGGGCATGTCCGACTGGCCGATCCTCTCAGTGACGATCTTCCTGCCGCTTGCGGGCGCGCTGTTCATCTTCCTGATCCGCGGCAATGACGAGATCGCCGCGCGCAACGCCCGCTACGTGGCGCTATGGACCACGGTCATCACCTTCGCGCTGTCGCTGCTGATCTGGGCGGAATTCGACCCAACGACGGCGGATTTCCAGTTCGTCGAGAAGTATGAGTGGTTCGCCACCGGCATCACCTATCACGTCGGCGTCGATGGCATATCGCTGCTGTTCGTGGTCCTCACGACCTTCGTGATGCCGCTGTGCATTCTGGCCAGCTGGGTGTCGATCAAGGAGCGCGTGCGCGAATACATGATCGCGTTCCTCGTGCTCGAAACGCTGATGATCGGCGTGTTCTGCGCGCTCGACCTCGTCGTGTTCTACCTGTTCTTCGAGGGCGGCCTGATCCCGATGTTTCTCATTATCGGGGTGTGGGGCGGCGCGCGCCGGGTCTATGCCAGCATCAAATTCTTCCTCTACACGCTGCTCGGCTCGGTGCTGATGCTAGTAGCGATCCTGGTGATGTACGGCGAGGCCGGCACGACCGACATTCCGACGCTGCTGGCCTATGACTTCCCGGCGGAGATGCAGACCTGGCTGTGGCTGGCGTTCCTCGCATCCTTCGCGGTGAAGATGCCGATGTGGCCGGTGCACACCTGGCTGCCGGACGCGCACGTCGAGGCGCCGACCGCCGGATCGGTGGTGCTGGCCGCGATCCTGCTGAAGATGGGCGGTTACGGCTTCCTGCGCTTCTCGATCCCGATGTTCCCGCTAGCCTCGGCCGAGCTTGCGCCGCTCATTTTCGCGCTCAGCGTGATCGCGATCATCTACACCTCGATGGTCGCCTTCGCGCAGGACGACATGAAGAAGCTGATTGCCTATTCGTCCATCGCGCACATGGGCTTCGTGACCATGGGCGTGTTCACGCTGACCATGCAGGGCGTGCAGGGCGGCATCTTCCAGATGCTCAGCCATGGTATTGTCTCGGCCGCGCTGTTCCTGTGCGTCGGCGTGGTCTATGACCGGATCCACACCCGGGAAATCGCCGCTTATGGCGGGCTGGCCGACCGGATGCCGCTTTACGCCTTCTGCTTCATGGTGTTCACGATGGCCAATGTCGGCCTGCCGGGAACCAGCGGCTTTGTGGGCGAGTTTCTCGCGCTGACCGGCGCGTTCCAGGTCAACGTGTGGCTGGCCGTGTTCGCCGCGATTGGGGTGATCCTGTCGGCGGTCTATGCGCTGTGGCTCTACCGGCGCATGATCTTCGGCGTGCTTGAGAAGCCGAGCTTGCGCGCGATGACCGACATGACGCCGCGCGAGGCCGCGATCATGCTGCCGCTGGTGATCCTGACGATCCTGTTCGGCTTCTATCCCGCGCCGCTTCTGGACGTGACGAGCGAGTCGGTCGCCAAGCTGGTCAACGATTACAACGCCGCGCTGGCCGCCGCCGAGCAGGCGCGCGTGGCCGCGGCGCAATAAGGAGCTTTTGCGGTGGAAGGTTTTACCGAGTTCCTGATCGCGCACAGCGCCCTCGCGCCGGAAGCGTTCCTGCTGCTCGCGGCGATTGCGCTGCTGATGTTCTCGGTGTTCACCGAAGACACGGCGCGCACTGTGACCTGGGCGAGTGTTGGCGCGCTGGCTATCGCCGCGGTGCTGGTGATCTCGCAGTCGCCGGAGCCGGTGACCCTGTTCGACCGCGCCTTCATCGCGGATGGCTTCGCGCGGTTCATGAAGGTCGTGGTGCTGCTCGCCAGCGCGCTCGCGCTGACCATGTCACAGGACTATCTGCGCGGCGCCAAACTCGACATCGCCGAATATCCGGTGCTCGTGCTGCTGGCGACCGCCGGCATGATGCTGATGGTCTCAGCGAACGACCTGATTTCGCTTTATCTGGCGCTGGAACTGCAGAGCCTGTCGCTCTACGTCATCGCGGCGATCCGGCGCGATTCGCTGCGCTCCAGCGAGGCGGGGCTGAAGTATTTCGTGCTGGGGGCGCTGGCGTCGGGCTTCCTGCTCTACGGCTCTTCGCTGATCTACGGTTTCACTGGCAGCACCTCGTTCGATGCCATTGCCCTGAGCGCCCAAGCCGAAGGGGCGTCGCTCGGGCTGATCTTCGGCCTTGTGTTTGTGCTGACCGGGCTGGCCTTCAAGGTGTCGGCCGTGCCTTTCCACATGTGGCAGCCCGACGTCTATGAAGGCGCCCCGACGCCCGCGACCGCGCTGTTCTCCGCGGCGGCGAAGGCGGCGGCAATCGGGCTTCTGGTGCGCGTGCTGATGAGCGCGGTGCCGGCCCTGGCCGCTGAGTGGCAGCAGATCATCATCGCCGTGTCCATCGCCTCGATGGCGCTTGGCGCATTCGCGGCGATCGGCCAGCGCAACATCAAGCGGCTGATGGCCTACAGCTCGATCGGCCATGTCGGCTACATGTTCGTAGGCCTGTCCGCCAGCAGCCAGCAGGGTACGCAGGCTGTACTCGTCTATCTGGCGATTTACGTGGCGATGACGCTCGGCGCCTTCGCCTGCATCCTGTCGATGCGGCGCGCCGAGGGCATGGTCGAAGGCATTGACGACCTTGCGGGATTGTCGAAGAACCAGCCGCTGGTGGCGTTTCTGCTCGCGATGCTGATGTTCTCGATGGCTGGCATCCCGCCGCTTGCGGGCTTTTTCGCCAAGTTCTACGTGTTCGCCGCGGCGGTGAATGCGGGACTGGCCTGGCTGGCGGTCGTGGGCGTGGTCGCTTCGGTGATCGGAGCGTATTACTACCTGCGCATCGTCAAGGTGATGTATTTCGACGAGCCGGCCGATGCGTTCGAGCCGATGCAGCGCGGCCCCGGCTTCGTGCTTGGCGTGACGAGCGCATTCACGCTGCTGTTCTTCATCGCGCCCGGCCCGCTGGTCGCAGCAGCCGATATCGCCGCCAGGGCGTTGTTCGTGTAATGTCGCCCGAGAGCATCGCCATCACGCTGCCTTGCGGGCGCCGCGCGCTCTTTCTGCCTGAAACGCCGTCCACCAACGCCGAGGCCATGACGCTGGCGCTGGGGGGCGCGGAGCCGCCGCTGTGGGTCTGGGCCGGACGGCAGACGAAAGGGCGTGGAAGGCTCGGGCGCGACTGGGACTCGCCTGAGGGTAATCTCCATGCGAGCCTGTTGCTCCGCCCCGATTGCCTGCCTCAGGCGATCGGCGGCCTGCCGCTGGTGGCCGGGCTTGCCGCGCGCGGGGCGATCGCGGCATTGATGGGCGAAGCGCTGGCCGTCCGCCTGCGGCTCAAATGGCCGAACGATATCATGCTGGAGGGCGCGAAGCTGGGCGGCGTGCTGATCGAGAGCGTGGTGCTCGATAGCGATACGCGGGCGGTGGTCATCGGCACGGGCCTCAACCTCGCCGCCGCGCCGTCAGGCCTGGGCCGCGCGGTGACGTGCCTTCGCGAGCATGGCTTTGCGGTCGCGCCGGAGCAGGCGCTCACGGCGCTGGCGGAGGCAAGCGCGCGGTGGCTGGAGACCTGGGGGAATGGCGCGGGCTTTCCGCAAATCCGGGAGGCCTGGCTGCGCCACGCGGTCCCGCTGGGCGCGCCCATCTCGGTGACGCTGGGCGGCCAGAAGGTCGACGGGCGCTTCGGCGGGCTGGACGAAACCGGCGCGCTGCGTCTGCGCCAGGACGGGACGGAACGGATCATCACCGCGGGCGACGTTGCCATCGGCTGGGCGCCTGGAGGCAAGACAGAGACGGCACAACATGAGTAATGGCGATGAGGCCGGCCTCGTCTTTCTGCCGCTGGGCGGCATCGGCGAGATTGGCATGAACATGTATCTCTACGGCGTCGGCCCGGCCGATGACCGCAAGTGGCTGATGGTCGACTGCGGCGTCACCTTCCCGAGCGCGGACGAGCCGGGCATCGAGATCATCACGCCGGACACCGCCTTCATCGAGGCCGAGCGCAACCTCGTCGGCATCGTGCTGACCCATGCGCATGAGGACCACATCGGCGCGGTCGAGGAGTTGTGGCCGCGGCTGCGCGCGCCGGTCTACGGTACGCAGTTTGCGCTGACGCTGCTGCGCGGCAAGCTCGCCCAGCGCGACTGGGGCAAGCAGGTGGAGCTGATTGAGGTGCCCTATGAAGGCCGCATCGACATCGGTCCGTTCAATGTCGAATTCATCAACATGGCGCATTCGATCCCCGAGACCAGCGCGCTGGCGATCCGCGCCGGGGGCGCGCTTGCGCTTCACACCGCCGACTGGAAAATCGACGAAACGCCGGTCCTTGGCGAGCCGACCAACGTCAAGCGGCTGCGTGAACTGGGCGACGAGGGCATCGATGCGCTGATCTGCGACAGCACGAACGCCATTACCGAGGGCACGACGTTCTCGGAAGGGACGGTGGCGCAGACCCTCAAGACGCTGGTGGCCGAAGCGCCGCAGCGGGTGGCGTTTACCACCTTCGCGTCGAATGTCGCGCGGCTGATCGCCATCGCCGAGGCCGCTCAGGCCGCAGACCGTCATCTGGTGATCGTGGGACGGTCCATGCGCCGCATCATCGACGCGGCGGAGGAAACCGGCTATTGGCCCGGGCATCTGAGCTATCTGGACGAGGAGGATTACGGCTATTTGCCGCCGGAAAAGGTCGTGGCGCTGTGCACCGGCAGCCAGGGCGAGCCGCGCGCGGCGGTGGCCCGGATCGCCGAGGACGAGCACCCGAACGTCACGCTCTCGCGCGGGGATTGGGTCGTCTATTCCAGCCGCATGATCCCCGGCAACGAGGAGGCGATCTACCGGGTGTACAATAACCTGGCCCGGCTGGGCGTGAAGATCATCGAGCACCGCCCGGACGGCCCGATCCATTCATCCGGCCATTGCCGGCGCGGCGAACTGCGGCAGATGTATCAGTGGACGCGCCCGCGGGTCGTCGTGCCGATGCATGGCGAGGACCGGCACCTGTACGAGCACGTCAACCTTGCGAAGGAGGAGGGCGTCCCGGCGCTGCGCGGCGTGCGCAACGGCGTCATGGCGCGGCTCCATCCCGGCCCGGCGGAGATCATCGACGAAGCGCCGTCCGGCCGGCTGCTGCGCGACGGGACGCTGCTGCTGCGCGAGGACGACGGCCCGCTGCGTGAACGCCGCAAGCTGAGTTTCGTCGGCGCGGTCACGGTGTTCGTGGTGGTCGATCGCAAGGGCGAGATGGCCGCCGACCCGCACATCGTCATGCACGGCATTCCCAACCTCGACGAGAACGGCCGGCTCTTCGCCGAGATCGCCGAGCGCGCCATCTTCAACGCTTTCGACGGGATTCCGCGCCCCCGCCGCAAGGACCCGCGCACGGTCGGCGAGGCGGTGCGCCGTTCGGTTCGCGGGGCGATCAACCAGGCCTGGGGCAAGAAGCCGCTGTGCACGGTTCGCGTTGCCACGGTGTGAGCGCGCCGCTTATCCTGTCGCCTCAAGAGCATCCGCGAAATGGAGGATACTGGTGCTTGGACGACTGAACCACGTGGCCATTGCCGTGCCCGATGCCCGCGCCGCCGCCGCGCAGTATCGCGATACGCTCGGCGCGACCGTCTCCGATCTCGTCGCGCAGCCGGATCATGGCGTGAGCACAGTATTCATCGAACTGCCGAACACGAAAATCGAGTTGCTTGAACCCTTGGGAGACGCCTCGCCAATCGCCAAATTCCTGGAGAAGAACCACGACGGCGGAATCCACCATCTCTGCTACGAGGTGGCGGATATTCTGGCGGCGCGCGACAAGCTGCTGGCCGAGGGCGCGCGGGTGCTGGGCGATGGGGAACCGAAGATCGGCGCGCACGGCAAACCCGTCCTGTTCCTGCACCCCAAGGATTTTTGCGGCACCTTGATAGAACTTGAGCAGGCCTGAGCCGGCCTGTCGCGCGCGAAAAGAACGAATAGGAGGCGTGCGTGAGCTTACCGTTTGCGATCGCGGTTTATTTCATATGCTGGTGGATGGTGTTGTTCACGGTCCTGCCGTTCGGCGTCCGCTCACAGCAGGAGCAGGGCGAGGTTGTCGACGGCTCGGAGCCGGCGGCCCCGTCGATCCCGCATATCTGGCGCAAATTCGCTATCACGACCGTCGTGGCCGCGCTGATCTTTGCGCCGATCTATGCCGTGGTGGAGTACCGGCTGATCCCGCTCGACAGTATCCCGTTCCTGCCGAAATACGAGACGTTTGACTGAATAAAAAAGGCAAGGCGCACGACCTTGCCTGTCTTAATTCAAGACATGTGAGTAGCATCTGAACCGGGGGTTGAGCCGCCCTTTTTCTATCGACCGTGCAACCTGTGGCGTCCGGTTAACCGGATATTATTGACTTTTTCTGTCTTCCTCCCCAGACCCGGGCGCGCCTGACACCGGCATACATGCGTTTGTGCTCCTTGAAGGGGTTCGTCGGACGACGTCAGAGCCGCATCACGACGATAGCCCAACCTGCGCGCGTTGTCATCATTTCGTGATGATGTTGCCCATTCAATGAGCAATTCGTTGAAGACCGGGCGCGGTTTCTAACGATTAAGGCTTGTGAGTGCGGCGGGGCCGCCATTGCGCTTGGCGTCGTAGTCGGGTATGCCGCTCGAAGGGCATCGCGCCGCGCCCGCGGCCCGCTTACGCTTGCAGTTCCGGGATATGCGATGAAACTGAGCCGCTACTTCCTGCCGATCCTGCGCGACGACCCGAAAGAGGCGGAGATCGTCTCGCACCGGCTGATGCTGCGCGCCGGCATGATCCGCCAGGCGAGCGCGGGCATTTATGTCTGGCTGCCGATGGGCTTTCGCGTGCTCAAGAAAATCGAGCAGATTGTGCGCGAGGAGCAGGACCGCGCGGGGGCGATCGAGCTCCTGATGCCGACGATCCAGCTTGCCGACATCTGGCGCGAGAGCGGCCGGTATGACGATTACGGTCTGGAGATGCTGCGCATCACCGACCGGCACGAGCGGGACATGCTCTATGGCCCGACCAATGAGGAGCAGATCACCGAGCTGTTCCGCGATTCCGTAAAGTCCTACCGCGATCTGCCGCGCATCCTCTATCACATCCAGTGGAAGTTCCGCGACGAGGTGCGGCCGCGCTTCGGCGTCATGCGCGGGCGCGAGTTCCTGATGAAGGACGGCTATTCCTTCGATCTGACGGCTCAGGACGCGCGCAGGTCCTACAACCGGATGTTCGTGTCGTACCTGCGCACTTTCCAGCGGATGGGGCTGACCGCGATCCCGATGGCGGCGGAAACCGGCCCCATCGGCGGCGATCTCAGCCACGAATTCATCATTCTCGCCGAGACCGGCGAGAGCGAAGTGTTCTGCCACCGCGATCTGGTTGAGACGCCCGCGCCCAAGGACATCGACTACGACGCCGATCTCAGCCCTGTCGTCGAGGAATGGACGAGCAAATACGCCGCCACCAGCGACATGCACGACCACGCGCAGTTCGCCAGCGAAGTGCCGGAGGACAAGCAGGTCAGCGCGCGCGGCATCGAGATCGGCCACATATTCTACTTCGGCACGAAGTATTCCGAGCCGATGCGCTGCCGCGTGCAGGGGCCGGACGGCGATCTGGTCACGCTGCATTCCGGGTCCTACGGCATCGGCGTCTCGCGCCTGCCTGCCGCGATCATCGAGGCCAGCCATGACGAGGCCGGCATCGTCTGGCCTGACACGGTCGCGCCATTCTTCGTTGGTCTGGTGAACCTCAAGTCGGGCGACGCCCAGACCGACGCGGCCTGCGAAGATTTGTACGCCAAGCTGCACAACGCCGGGCTGGACGTGCTTTACGACGACACGGACGAGCGCGCCGGCGCGAAGTTCGCCTCGATGGACCTGCTCGGTCTGCCTTGGCAGGTGATTGTCGGGCCGAAGGGGCTGAAATCCGGCGAGGTCGAGGTCAAGCGCCGCGCCACCGGGGAGCGCACCACGATGAGCCCGGACGAGGCGCTCAACATGCTGGTTGCGCAGCGCCCGGCTGGCGCGCCGCGTCCGATGCAACTCGATTAGGGGAGCCGCATGGCCCGCGCGCAGGACACCGGACCTTTCTCCGGCTTCGAATGGATGCTGGCGCTGCGCTACCTGCGCGCGCGGCGCAAGGAGGGGTTCATCTCGGTCATCGCCGGGTTTTCCTTCATCGGCATCATGCTGGGGGTGGCCACGCTCATCATCGTCATGGCGGTGATGAACGGCTTCCGCAACGAGCTGTTCGACAAGATCCTCGGATTGAACGGCCACATGCTGGTGCGCCCGGTCGGCGGGGAGTTCAAGAACTACGACGAAGTGGCCAAGCGCCTGCGCGCGGTCGAACAGGTGCAAAAGGCGATTCCGCTGGTCGAAGGGCAGGTGATGATTTCAGCGGAGGACACCGCGCGCGGCGTGATCGTGCGCGGCATCCGCGAGAATGACCTGAAGAACCTGGAAGCTGTCGGCAGCAACATCTATTTCGGCACGCTCGACGGCTTCGACGGCCGGCGCGGCATCGTGCTGGGGACACGGCTGGCGAACGCGCTCAATGTGCGCGTCGGCGACGGGATCATACTGGTCTCGCCGCGCGGCTCGCAAACGCCGTTCGGCACCGCTCCGCGCATCCAGCGCTATCCGGTGGCGGCGATCTTCGAGATCGGCATGAGCCAATACGACGAGACCATCGCCTTTCTGCCGCTGCAGCAGGCGCAGGCCTTCTTCAACAGCCCGGAGTCCGTCTCGGCGCTTGAGCTGATGCTGGACAACCCGGACGCGGTGAATGCCGTGCGGCCCGAGCTTGCCTCCTTGTTGCCGCCGAACCTGGTTATGTCGGACTGGCGCGAGCGCAACGCGACCTTCTACAACACGCTCAAGGTCGAGCGGAACGTGATGTTCCTGATCCTGACGCTGATCGTTCTGGTCGCGGCGCTGAACATCATTTCCGGTCTTATCATGCTGGTGAAGGACAAGAGCAGCAGCATCGCGATCTTGCGCACGATGGGCGCGTCGCGCGGCGCGGTCATGCGGGTGTTCTTCATCACCGGCGCGAGCATCGGAGTTGTGGGCACGCTTGCGGGACTGGTTCTCGGCGTGGTGGTGTGCCTGAACATCGAGACGATCCGTGAATTCATCGCCTATGCGACCAACACCGACCTGTTCTCGCCCGATGTCTATTTCCTCTCGCGCCTGCCGGCGGACATGGACCCGTGGGAGGTTGTCACCGTCGTCGTCATGGCGCTGTCGCTGTCGGTGCTGGCGACGATCTATCCATCCTGGCGGGCGGCCCGGCTCGATCCGGTCGAAGCCCTGCGATATGAGTGAGGCGGCGTGGAGCAGCGGATAACACAACCGGCGCTGAAGGCCAGCGGGCTTCATCGCTGCTTCCGGCAAGGCCCGCGCGAAATTCATGTGCTGCGCGGAGCGGAGCTGGAAATCTGGCCGGGCGAAACCGTGGCGCTGGTCGGGCCGTCCGGCGCGGGCAAATCGACGCTTTTGCAGATACTCGGGCTGCTGGAGCGCCCGGACAACGGCTCGGTAAGCATTGGCGGTCAGGAGTGCGCCGATCTTGACGATCTCTCGCGCACGCGCGTGCGCCGCACCGAAGTCGGCTTCGTCTACCAGTTCCATCATTTGCTGGTGGAGTTCTCCGCGCTGGAGAATATCGTCTTGCCTCAGCGCATTGCCGGGCTGGACCGCAAGGAGGCCGAGCGCCGGGCGCGCGATCTCCTGAAGATTTTCGGGCTGGCCGAGCGCGCCGATCACCGCCCGGCGGAGCTTTCGGGCGGCGAGCAGCAGCGCGTAGCCATCGCCCGCGCCGTGGCCAACGCGCCCAAGCTGCTTCTGGCCGACGAGCCGACCGGCAACCTTGACCCGCCCACGGCCGAGCGCGTGTTCCAGCAGCTTCTGCAGTTCGTCCGCAAGGCCGGGCTGGCCGCCGTCATTGCCACGCATAATCTTGAGCTGGCCGGGCGCATGGACCGGGTCGTGCAGCTTGAAGACGGTCTGCTTTTGGAGCATGATCCAGCCCACGCGCGCGCCTCGGCTGGCGGCGTCTGACAACACCCGCGCGGGAGCCACACTGACCATGTTCCGAATTCGAACGCCCTGGATCGGCCGCCGCACGGCGCTGTCGGGTCTCGCTGCCGCGCTCGGGCTTGCCGCCGCACGCCCTTTTGACCCTGCGCGCGCCGCGCTGGAGCCGAGACTTACGCCAACGCCGGGCCAGAGCGAGGGGCCGTTCTACCCGCCGGAATGGCTCGGCGACATCGACAATGACCTCGTGCTGGTGAAGGGCGAGGACGCGGCGCCAATGGGCACGGTGTTGCACTTGCGCGGGCGCGTTCTGAACCGGCGCGGCGAGCCGGTCGAGGGTGCGATCGTCGAAATCTGGCAGTGCGACGCGCAAGGCATTTATCACCACCCGTGGGATGAGCGCGGCCAGCGCAAGGCCGATGCCGGCTTTCAGGGGCGCGGGCGCGTGGAGACGGACGCCGAGGGCCGCTATGTCTTCCGCACGATCAAGCCGGCCGCCTATTCCGGGCGCACACCGCATATCCACTTCAAGATCATGCAGCCGGGCGGGGATACGCTCGTCACGCAGATGTATTTCGCGGGTGAGCCGACGAATGACCGCGACTTCATCCTCAACAGCATCGCCGATCCGGCCCAGCGCAAAAGCGTGATCGTTCCGCTTGATGACGCTGGCGCGGTCGAACCGGGCGCGGTCGCTGGCCAGTTCGACATCGTGCTCGCCTAGCCGCCTTCGTCGTTGCCGGACTTGATCCGGCAATCCACTTACCGAGTTGGATAACTTGCGGTAATGGATGCCCGTGTCAGGCACGGGCATGACGTTGTGGTGGCTGACAGGTTTTTATCACTTGGGGAGAGCGATTCGGCGGCTTGCGCGAATCGCAGCACACTGTGCTCTCTTTTCCGCGCTTTTTCTAATCGATGCGCTCCGTCAAACGGCTATCGTTAGGAACGATGACCAAGGGACCCGGCTTTATCCATTTGCGCGTGCATTCGGCTTATTCGCTGCTCGAAGGCGCGCTGCCCATCAAGAAACTCGCCGAGTTGGCGGCCGCCGACTCGCAGCCGGCGCTGGCGATCACCGACCGCAACAACCTGTTCGGCGCGCTGGAGTTTTCCGAAACCCTGGCCGGCGCGGGCATCCAGCCGATCATCGGCTGCACGCTGTCGGTGAGCTTTGGCGAGACCGGCAAGGGGCGTCCTGATGCCGCGCCGCGCCCGGACGGGTCGCTCGCGCTGATCGCCAAGGACGAGACCGGCTATGCCAGCCTGATGAAGCTGTCCAGCGTCGCCTATCTCGACCACTGCGAGGACACTGAGCCGTTCGTCACGCTGGCCGATCTTGAGCGCCACGCCGGGGGGCTGATCGCGCTGACCGGGGGGCCGGAAGGCCCGGTTGACGCGGCTTTGCGCGAGGGCGACGAGGCCCGCGCCGATCGCCTTATGGAGCGGCTCGCGGCGATCTATGCCGACCGGCTGTATGTCGAGCTGCAGCGCCACGGGTTGGCGAGCGAGCGCGCCGTGGAGCCTTCGCTGGTGGAACTGGCCTATTCGCGCGAGCTGCCGCTGGTTGCGACCAACCAGTGTTATTTCCCGGCGGAAGACGATTTCGAGGCGCACGATGCGCTCATCTGCGTCGCCGAAGGCCGTTATGTCGGCGAGGAGGATCGCCGCCGGCTGACGCCGGAGCACCGTTTCAAGCCCCGCGCGGAGATGATGCGCCTGTTCGCGGACCTGCCCGAGGCTCTCGCCAATACAGTCGAGATCGCGCGGCGCTGCGCCTTCCGCGTGCGCACGCATCCGCCGATCCTGCCGGAATTCGCCACCGATGGCGCGGGCGGCGCTGAGGCGCGCAAAGCCGCCGAGGACGCCGCCCTGCGGGAACAGGCCTGGGCGGGGCTGGAGGCGCGGCTGGCAAAACAGGGCTTCGCGCCGGGCCATGAGCGGGCTGATTACGAAGCGCGGCTCACGCATGAGCTGGACGTCATCACCTCGATGAACTTTTCCGGCTATTTCCTGATTGTCGCGGACTTCATCCAGTGGGCGAAGCAGCAGAGCATCCCCGTCGGGCCAGGGCGCGGCTCGGGCGCCGGCTCGGCGGTCGCGTGGGCGCTGACGATCACGGACCTTGACCCACTTCGCCACGGGCTGCTGTTCGAACGCTTCCTGAACCCGGAACGCGTGTCGATGCCGGACTTCGACATCGACTTCTGCCAGGACCGGCGCGACGAGGTGATCGGCTATGTCCAGCGCAAATACGGGCATGACCGCGTTGCGCAGATCATCACCTTCGGAAAGCTGCAGGCCCGCGCGGTGCTGCGCGATGTCGGGCGCGTTTTGCAGATGCCCTATGGGCAGGTGGACCGGCTGTGCAAGCTGGTGCCGAACAACCCGGCGAACCCGGTCACGCTGCAGCAGGCCATTGACGATGAGCCGAAGCTGCAGGAAGCGCGCGACAGCGAAGAGATCGTTGCCCGGCTGCTGGACATCGCGCAGCGGCTGGAAGGGCTTTACCGCCACGCCTCGACGCACGCTGCCGGCGTGGTGATCGGCGACCGCCCGCTGGAAGAGCTGGTGCCGCTCTACCGCGACCCGCGCTCGCCGCTGCCTGTCACGCAGTTCAACATGAAATGGGTCGAGCCGGCGGGGCTGGTGAAGTTCGACTTCCTCGGCCTGAAAACCCTCACGGTGATCGAGAACGCGCGCCGGCTCGTGGCGCAGGAGAGCGGCGGCCTCGATCTCGACAAGCTCTCGCTGGACGATGCGGCCACCTATGAGCTGATCGCGCGCGGCGATACGGTCGGCGTGTTCCAGCTGGAAAGCACGGGTATGCGCGAGGCGCTGCGCAAGCTGAAACCCGACCGCTTTGAGGACATCATCGCGATGGTCTCGCTCTACCGGCCCGGCCCGATGGACAACATCGACCCGTTCATCAACCGCAAATACGGCCGCGAGGAGCCGGACTACCTGCACCCGCGCATCGAGCCGATCCTGAAGGAGACCTACGGGGTCATCATCTATCAGGAGCAGGTGATGCAGATCGCGCAGGAGCTGTCCGGCTACAGCCTGGGCGAAGCCGACCTGCTGCGCCGCGCGATGGGCAAGAAGATCAAGGCGGAGATGGACAAGCAGCGCGAGCGCTTCATCTCCGGGGCGGTCGAGCGCGGTGTCGAAAAGGCGCGGGCAGCGCACATTTTCGAGCTGGTGGCGAAGTTCGCGGGTTATGGCTTTAACAAGTCGCATGCGGCGGCTTACGCGCTGCTTGCCTACCAGACGGCCTATCTCAAGGCGAACCACCCGGTTGCATTCCTGGCCGCGTCGATGACGCTCGACATGGGCAACACCGACAAGGTGGGCATGTTCGTGCAGGAAGGACGGCGCATGGGCGTGGGGCTGGAGCCCCCGTCGGTGAACGAGTCGGGCGTGGAGTTCCTGCCGCAGGACGGTGCGATCCGCTATTCGCTGGCCGCGCTGCGCAATGTCGGGCGGTCCGTCGTTGAGCACATCGTCGCCGAGCGCGAGAGCGGCGGCCCATTCCAGAGCCTCGCCGACTTCGCCGCGCGCATCAATCCGCGCATCGTCAACAAGCGCGCGCTGGAATCGCTCGCGGCGTCGGGCGCGTTCGATTGCCTGGAGCCGGACCGGGCGAAGGTCTGCGCGAATGTCGACGTCATCCTCGGCGCCGCGGGCCGTCTGGCGGGCGACCGGGCGGCGGGCCAGAGCGACCTGTTTGGCGCGGGCGAGGCCGAGCCGCCGAGCCTGGCGCTGCGCGCGGCCCCGCGTTGGGGCTTGATGGAGCGGCTGTCGCAGGAGCTGGAGGCGGTCGGGTTTTTCCTTTCGGGCCACCCGCTCGACGACTATCGCGAGATGCTCTCCGCGCTGAACATTCCCGATTGGGCGAGTTTCGAGGCCAAGGCGCGTGCGCAAAACGGGGCGGGCGGCAAGGTCGCGGCGACGGTACTCTACAAGCAGGAGCGCAAGTCGAAATCGGGGAACCGCTTCGCCTTCGCGGGCTTCTCCGATCCGACGGGCCAGTTCGAGGCGGTGGTGTTCTCCGACACGCTCAGCGCGGCGGGCGAGGCGCTGGAGCCGGGCGCCAATGTCGTCCTGACGGTTGAGTGCGATGTCGAGGGGGACAATCTCAAGACGCGTGTGGCGAGCGTCCAGACGCTGGATGATCTGATGGGCCGCAGGCAGTCCGGCGCGGCGATCTGCATCGACGGCGACGTGGCGCTGGACGAGCTGGTGAAGCGGCTGTCGCCGGGCGGCTACGGGCGGCTGAGCCTTGCGCTGCGGCTGGATGAGCTTGGGCGGGAGGTACGCTTCGAGCTGGGCGAGGGGTATGACCTGTCGCCGCGAAGCTTGAGCGCGATCAAGACGCTGCCAGGGGTGCGCGAGGTCCGGCCG
>CAZINX010000012.1:0-10929 GCA_964540795.1 uncultured Hyphomicrobiaceae bacterium
CGCGCTGGCATCCTCATAACCGTCAATCCCTGTGATCAACCATACCTTTCCTCGGCACGGTTGGAGGCGGCGCGGAATGCAGGGGTTCCGGGCCGCCTTCGCTCTCCACACCGCCGCCCGCGCGGCTTGCCTATCCCTCCGCTTGCGATTAGCTACTGCGTAGACGTTTTTCAACGCCAAACGCCTGGAGGGTTCCCATGACTTTCACGCTGCCTGAATTGCCTTATGCCTATGACGCGCTTCAGCCGTACATGTCGGCCGAGACGCTCGAATATCACCACGACAAGCACCACAACACCTACGTCGAGAAGTCGAACGACCTGATCCAGGGCACCGGCCTGGAAGGCAAGAGCATCGAAGAGGTCGTCACCGGCGCGCACGGCACCCACCAGGGCCTGTTCAACAACATCGCCCAGCACTACAACCACATGCATTTCTGGCAGTGGATGAAGCCCGGCGGCGGCGGCGCGAGCGTTCCGGGCGCGCTGGCCGCGAAAATCGACGAGGATCTGGGCGGCTATGACAAGTTTCGCGCCGATTTCATCGACGCCGGGGTGACGCAGTTCGGTTCCGGCTGGTGCTGGCTGGCGATGAAGGACGGCAAGTTGCACATCATGAAAACGCCGAACGGCGAGAACCCGCTGGTCCACGGCGCGACGCCGCTGCTCGGCTGCGATGTCTGGGAGCATTCCTACTACATCGACTATCGCAACGCGCGGCCGAAGTATCTGGAGGCGTTCGTCGACAACCTCATCAACTGGGAGTATGTGGAGCACCTGTTCAACCAGGCGCGCTAAGACATCGCGCGCGTCCGGCCCCGCGCCGGGCGCGCCGCAACGCAGCGATAATTGCGAATGCGAGCGCGGCCCCGGCCGCGCTTTTTTTGTGTCTCGGATAAGCGCCGGTAAAGCGAGCCATCCCAAGCCGGCACGCCCAATTCCGTTTCACCACAAGGTAAAAATTTACCGAATTTTAAGGGATCAGCCTTGAAAATCGTGGGCATCAGGCAGGTTGCGCCCGCGCTCGGCGCTTCGCGCAAATCGAGTTGTTGAGTAAAGCGTTTGCAATCTTGGATTGATCCCACGACTCGCGATAAGATCGCGTCCAGAGCGAGTGCCGCACGCAGCCGGCGTAGAGCATCTCGGGCCGCCGCCCGTCGCGCGGACGAGACGCGCGACCCCGCCATCTGGCGGCTGATGGCTTCGCAGGCGGACGAAGCCTCGCGGTTGGGCGTTTATCTGTCGGCTGCGTTTCTGCTTGCGGTCGCTGTCTACGGCGCGGCGCTCGGGGGGCATCTGGCGGCGTGGCAGCAGACGCTCGCGTCGCGCGCGGAAACGGCACTGATTGCGGGGGGGTTCGGCATTAACGAGATCATCGTCAAAGGCAGCGCGCACGCGCCGGGGGGGCGGGTCCAGGAGGCGCTGCAGACGTCGCGCGCCCAGACAATCTTCGGCTATGACACGCGCGCCGCCAAGGGGCGGCTGGAGGCGATCGGCTGGGTCAAGAGCGCGCGGGTGATGCGGCTGTGGCCGTCAACGCTGATTGTGGAGCTGCGCGAGCGCGAACCGTTCGCGCGCTGGGATATTCGCGGGCACACCGTCCTCATCGACCGTGCGGGCGAATTGCTCGGCCCGGTAACAGCGGAATTTTCCGATCTGCCCCGCATCGCCGGCGAGGGCGCGCATACCGCAGCGGCCGATCTGCTGGCCACGCTGGAGGTGCATGAGGCGGTCGCGCGCCAGGTGAGGCTGGCAGAGCGGATCGAGCACCGCCGCTGGGATCTGGTCCTGCGCGGCGGTCTGCGTGTGCAGCTTCCCGCCCAAGAGACGGGCGAGGCGCTGCCGACGCTCGCGCGTCTGCTCGACGGCCGCCTGCCGGGGGATGTGACGATCATCGACATGCGCGTGCCGGGGCGGATCGCCCTGCGCCGGGACGCGCCGGAAACGGATGCGCCGGGTCCAACCGCTTCGCTCCCGAATGAGGGCGGGCAAGCGCGGGCGCGGCCTCTGTGATCGGTTCGCGGAGCCAGAGATGCGGGACAATCGCAGCGCGGTAATCACGAAAGAGCGCACGGCGGCCGTTCTCGATCTGGGAACGCGCAAGGTCTCCTGCATGATCGCGCGTCTGTCGCCGCCGCCAAAATGGCTCGCGCAGAAGGTTGAGCACGCGCGCGTCAACATTCTCGGCTTCGGCCAGACCGCCGCGCGCGGCATCACAGGCGGAAACATCGGCGATCTGGACGCGGCGGAAGAGGCGGTCCGGGCAGCGGTGGGGCGCGCGGAGCACAATGCCGGCGTCACCATCGACGAGGTGCATGTAACCTTCGCAGGCGCGGGTCTGTCCAGCGAGAGCTTCACCGCCAGCGTGCCGATCGCCCGGCGCACGGTGGACGAACTCGACATCCGCCGCGCGTTGCTCGCGGCGGGGCAGTACGCGAGGCGCAATGGGCAGTCGATCCTGCACACGGTCATATCGGGCTACGGCCTGGACGACGTCGCGGAGATCGAGGACCCTTGCGGGCTGATCGGCGACACGCTGAAGGTCAACGTGCTCGCGGCGGGGATAGCGCCGCTGGCGGCAAAGAACATCGCGCTGTGCGTCGAGCGTTGCCATCTGCATCTGGCCGGTCTTGTCGCCGCGCCGCTGGCGAGCGGTCTGGCAGCCGCCACGGCGGAGGAGCGCGACCTCGGCGTGACCTGCATCGACATGGGCGCGGGCGCGACCTCGCTGGCCGCGTTCTGCGAGGGGCAGGTGGCGCATATTGATTCGCTTTCGTCTGGCGGCGAGCATCTGACCCGCGATCTCGCGCGGATGTTGTCCACACCCCGCGCCGAGGCGGAGCGGCTAAAGACCTTGTATGCCAGCGTTTTTAGCGATGCGGCGCTCGATAACGACCATGTCGTGTGTCCTTTGATTGGTGAAGATGGCGAAGAACGTTACATCTATCCGACCAAGGCGGATATCGCCGCGATTGTGCGCACGCGACTGGAGGACATGTTCTCGCAGCTGCAGGAACGGCTCGAACAGGCCGGCTGCGATCCGGCCGTCACCGAGCGGGTGGTGTTGACCGGCGGGGGTGCGCAGCTTGTCGGCGCGACGGAACTTGCGGAGCGCGTTTTTGGCGGCGTTGCGCGCGCCGGCCGGCCCGAAGCGGTGACGGGGCTGCCGCCTGGCGCCGACCCGTCGCTCTCGGCCGCGGTCGGGACGCTCCACTACCTCCTGCGCGCGCCCGCCGAGCGGGCTGTCAGCGCGCGGCACAGCGAGGCCCCGGCGATGGCGGCGCATGTTCCCGCGGGCGGTTATTTCGCCCGGGTCGGGCAGTGGCTGCGTGAGAATTTCTGAGTGCGAGGCCGGGGCATGTCGCGCAATGACGCGACGCTCCGACAGGTTGGCTAGACACAGCGGCGTCGCGCATCGGCAAGGCGGTGCGCCCGAGCAGAACGCGAATTTGTGAGGCTGCAATGAGCATTCATCTGAAGCCGGCGGAGCTGACCGAACTGCGCCCGCGCATTACTGTGATCGGCGTCGGCGGCGCGGGGGGCAACGCCGTGAACAACATGATCCAGGCGGGCGTGGAAGGCGTCGAGTTCGTCGCGGCGAACACGGATGCGCAGGCGCTATCCATGTCGAGCGCGGGCGTGCGCATCCAGATGGGCGTCAACCTGACCGAGGGCCTGGGCGCGGGCTCGAAGCCGGACATCGGCGCGGCGGCTGCCGAAGAGGCGCTGGACGATATCCGCAGCTATCTCGAAGGCGTCCACATGCTGTTCATCACCGCCGGCATGGGCGGCGGCACGGGCACGGGCGCCGCGCCGATCATCGCGCGGGCGGCCAAGGACATGGGCATCCTCACCGTCGCGGTCGTGACCAAGCCGTTCGAGTTCGAGGGTCAGAGGCGAATGAAATACGCCGACACCGGGATCAGCGAACTGGCGGCGCACGTCGACACGATCCTGGTGATCCCCAACCAGAACCTGTTTCGCGTCGCCAACGAAAAGACCACTTTCGCCGATGCGTTCCAGCGCGCCGACGACGTGCTGCGCTCCGGCGTCTCCTGCATCACCGACCTGATGATCCGCGAAGGCCTCATCAATCTCGATTTCGCCGATGTGAAGGCCGTAATGAAGGACATGGGCACGGCCATGATGGGCACCGGAGAAGCGAGGGGCGACAATCGCGCGCTGGAGGCGGCGGAACTGGCGGTGTCCAACCCGCTGCTCGACAACGGCTCGATGCGCGGCGCGCAGGGTCTGCTCATCAGCATTACCGGCAGCCACGAGCATCTGACGCTTTACGACGTGCAGGAGGCCGCCGAGCGCGTGCGCCGCGAAGTCGCCGCGGACGAAAACCCGGACATGAACATCATTGTCGGCGCGATCTTCGATCAGACGCTTGAAGACCTGCTGCGCGTCTCGGTGGTGGCGACCGGCATCGATGTGGATCAGATTGCGGACAGCCCGCGGCCCGCGCCCGGATCGCGACGCGCCGCCGAAGCCCATTCGCTGGGCGACCGGCTGCGCACGGCGCGAAATGACGGCGCCGGCGAAGCCCCGGCCGCCAAGGCCGGCAAGGTCTGGGAAGGCCCCGGCAGCGTGACCATCGAGCAGCGTCCGCCCCGGCGCGCCGCGCAGGAAAAGCCGCGCGCAACTTCCGAGCGCAGCCACCCGCATTTCGAGCCGGTCGCGCCCAGCGCGCCACGTCGGCGACCGCGCCGGCCGCTGACCGACGAGGACTTCCCGGAATTGAGCGGAAATGATGACGGCGAAGACCCTGAAGGCGGCGATCGTCGCAAGGGCGGCCTGTTCTCCTGGATGGCGGGACGCGCCCGCGGACGCGAGGATCGCAGCCCGGAGAACGAAGCCTCCAGCCATGAAGCTGTCGCAAGACGGGAGGAGCCGCGCCTTCCGACGGCCGACCCCGCGCGTGAAACGGGCGACGAGGCAGCGGAACCGGCGGGCGAAGATGGCAAAAAAACGGCGAAGCCGCGTATCAATCGAGGGGCAGCCAACGGCGCGGCGAGCGCCGAAGAGCCGTTTGATATTCCTGACTTTTTCAAGCGACCGCTGAACTGAGACGCGCCGGAACCCGCGCCGTGTTCAATGCGATTCGCTGCTTGTCAAGCACCCCGTCGGCCTTTCCTTAATTCTGCGCCGTAAGTGGCTGATTCGGCACAGTTATCCGTAACAGAATGTAAACAAGCGTGATTTGTCGCGACACGGGCCGCTGGCTAATCTCCCCACAGATCACGGGCGTGAGGCGTCGAGAGTGACGCGAACGCTGAGGGCCCGGCCAGAAGAGGTCTCCGGCGAGACCTTCCGGCGTGCGAGTTCCTGGCCGGGATATGGGGTGAGCGTCCATGCGTGATCGGGTACGGAGCGTCAAGCTGGTCGTCAACTTCGTTTCTTTACGCGTCTAACAAATCTCAGCAACGCTTCCTGTGTGCCCGCTCGCGCCTTGCCTCCGTGATCTGATGGGGGGACAGACGAGCTGCGTATCATGCCCGTTCTGTCCTTGAAGGGACAAAGACAACGGCGCGAGAAAACAATGATCGCAGACTTCACGGGGGCGCGACAGACCACGCTCAAACAGAGCGTCGTCATCTCAGGTACCGGCGTTCACAGCGGCCGGCCCGCTTCGCTCATCCTCCACCCCGCAGACCCCGATAACGGCATTGTCTTTGTTGTCCGTAACGACACGGGCCGCGAGGTGCGCATCCCGGCGGATTTCCGCGCCATCTCCAGCGTCATGCTCTGCACGGTGCTCAGCAATGGCGAAGACGCCTGCGTGGCGACCGTCGAGCATTTAATGGCGGCCCTGCGCGGGATCGGCGTCGACAACGTCGATGTCGAGGTGGATGCGGGCGAAATCCCAATCATGGACGGGAGCGCGGAACCGTTCGTGGAAGCGGTGCTCGAAGCCGGCCTTCGTCCGCTGGCGCGCTCGCGGCGCTTCATCCAGGTGCTCAAGCCGGTGCAGATCGCGGACGGAGACGCCTTCGCCTCGCTGGAGCCTTATGACGGTTTTTATCTGGATGTCGAGATCGACTTCGATACGCCGGTCATCGGCCGGCAACGCTGGCGCGGCGACGTTACGCCTCAGGTCTTCCTGCGCGCCCTGTCGCGCGCGCGCACCTTCGGCTTCATGAAGGATGTCGAGATGCTCTGGAAGGCCGGGCGCGCGCTTGGCTCCTCGCTCGACAACACTGTCGCAATTGCCGACGACCGCGTGGTGAACCCGGAGGGGCTGCGCTACGAGGACGAATTCGTCCGGCACAAGGCGCTCGATGCGGTGGGCGATCTGTCGCTGGCCGGCGCGCCGCTGCTGGGCAAGTACCGATCCTATCGTGGCGGACACCGGGTCAACGCCATGATGCTGGAAGCTTTGCACGCCGACCCTGCCGCCTGGACGGTGGTCGAGACGGATATCGAGCGCCCGCGCCATCGCGAGGCCTCCCGGGCCGACATCGCCTGGGGCGCGCCGATGCCGGCATTCGCCGCGGATCGAAGCTGAGTTGCAGCGGCTGCTGACGCTCACGGCCTTTAACGAACAGGTCTCCTCCCCCGAAGCGCGTCCCGGCGCGTGTCAGGCTGCCGCATCCGGCGGTTTGGCACGCGCCGCGTGTTCGGACGCGCGGTTCCGCCCCGACGGGCATGTCCTGAATAATCGTCGATTGGGGGAGTGGTTGGTGCGGTCGAGAGGAATCGAACCTCCACGGGCAAAGCCCACAGCGCCCTCAACGCTGCGCGTCTACCAGTTCCGCCACGACCGCTGAAACGCATCGAATTGATGCCGATGTCGGCGAACCTCCCGCTAGGAGTTAGCAAAGGCGTCCGCCCGGTGCAAGTGCGCCTGCGCCCTCTTATATTGCGATTCACGCGCGCGAATGCAAAACCCTGATCCAGCGCCGATGAGCGACATCGCACGACACCGCCAGGAACCGCCCGTTGGCTGGGCGCTCAGCCCTGCGCCAGTGGACTACCCGGACGCGATGGCCGCGATGGAGGCGCAGGTGCGCGCGATTCGCGATGGCCGCGCCGGCGAACTTGTCTGGCTGCTGGAGCACCCGCCGCTCTACACGGCCGGCACCAGCGCCAAGACAGACGATCTGCTTGCCCCCGGCCGCTTCCCGGTCTACGAGACCGGCCGCGGCGGCCAATACACCTATCACGGCCCTGGCCAGCGCGTGGCCTATGTGATGCTGGACCTGACGAAGCATCGAGAGGATGTGCGGTGGTTCGTCACCAGCCTTGAGGACTGGCTCATCGCGACACTGGCCGAATTCGGCGTCCGCGGCGAGCGCCGCGCGGGCCAGGCGGGCATCTGGGTCTCGCGCCCCAACGGCGGTGCGCTGGCGCAGGCCAAGATCGCCGCGCTGGGTGTGCGGCTGCGGCGCTGGGTGTCGTTTCACGGAATCAGCCTGAACGTCGCCCCAGACCTTGAGCACTTCTCCGGGATCGTGCCGTGCGGCGTGACAGATGCCGGCGTCACCAGCCTCGCCGATCTCGGCGTGAATGCGGAAATGGCAGAGGTCGACGCGGCCCTGCGCGCCGCCTTCGAGCGCCAGTTCGCCTGCGTCACCGTGGATGCATCCGCCCTGGTCACTTCGCCGCCAGAGCTTCCTTTACAGCCGACGCGAGGTCCTTGAGCGAAAACGGCTTGGGCAGGAAGACGAAGCTCTCGTCCTCGGCCAGTTCGCGCCGCAGCGCCTCCTCCGCATAACCGGAGATGAAGATCACCTTCATGTCTGGCAGCGTCTTGCGCATCTGCTGCAGCAGCTTCGGCCCGTCCATCTCGGGCATCATCACGTCGCTGATCACAAGGTCGATTTCATTTGCGTGCTCTGCCAGCACGTCCAGCGCCTCGACGCCGGTTGTCGCCTTCAGCACGTTGTAACCCCGCGATTCAAGCGCCCGCGCGGCGAAGCGGCGGACCGCTTCCTCATCCTCGACCAGCAGAACTGTCCCGTGCCCGGTCAGATCCTTGCGCTTGTTGTCGCCGCCATCGCTCGGCGCTTCGGCGGCATCCGCGGTCTCTTCCTCGACATGACGCGGGAGATAAATCCTGAAGGTCGTGCCCTGGCCTTCCTCGCTGTCAACGTAGATGTAACCGCCGGTCTGCTTGACGATGCCGTGAACCACCGACAGCCCGAAGCCCGTGCCCTCGCCGATTTCCTTGGTCGAGAAGAACGGCTCGAAAATCTTGTCCTGCACCTCCGGTGGCATCCCGCAACCGGTGTCGGTCACCTCCAGCAGGACGTATTCGCCAACCGGCAGGCCCGGCCGGTCCAGCTTCGCAGCGTCGCGCTCGGCCACGTTCGCGGTGCGAATGGTCAGTTCGCCGCCGTCGGGCATCATCGCGTCGCGCGCATTGACCGCCAGGTTCATCAGCACCTGCTCAAGCTGGTTGGCGTCGGCCTTCACCAGCCAAAGGTCGCGCGCATGGATGATGTTCGAGGTAACCTTTTCGCCAATCAGCCGGTTCAGCAGCAGGCCGAAGTCCTCGATCACATCGGTCAGCGACAGCACCTTGGGCCGTAGCGTCTGGCGGCGCGAATATGCCAGCAGATGCCGCACCAGCGCCGCGGCGCGATTGGCGTTGTTGCGCACCTCCATGATGTCCTTGAAGGCCGGATCGCTTGGCCGGTGGCTGGACAGCAGCAGGTCGGCATAGCCGAGGATGCCGGTCAGCAGGTTGTTGAAATCATGCGCGATGCCGCCTGCGAGCTGTCCGACCTCCTGCATTTTCTGCTTCTGGGCGATCTGCTCTTCGAGCGCACGCTGTTCAGTCGTGTCGATGGCGTAGATCATCGCCGCGTCCGCGCCGCCGCACCTGCGCTTGCCCGGTGTGGGCACGACGTAAAGCCGGCCGGCGCGCTTATCGTCGCGGGCGAAGGCGATGTCGAGCGGTGCGCCCGCTTGCTTGCGCGCGGCGGCATCGGCGATCATCTGCGCCAGCGGCTCGCGCGCGTTCTCATCCACCAGATCGAGCACATTCAGCCGCCCGTTGCCGCGCTGTGCGGGGATCGCGAAGGTCTGGGAAAAGGCGTGGTTGCGGCTGGCGATCTTGCCCTTGGCGTTGACGGTGGCCATCGCGACCGGCGCGGCGTGGAACAATTCTTCGGCGTCAATGGTCTCCGCAGCCCGCGCCTCGACCGCGTCGCCGCCCGTGCCGTTCAGCGCGGTGATCTGCAGCTTCGGCCGCGCGCCCTTATTCTCGGCGGTCGTGCGGAAACTGGTCCACACCGGGCGAATGCCGCCCGCCTCATCGACGACTTCAAGCATCGCCGTGCGCGGCGCTGCGCCGTTTCGCGGACCGTTCAGACGCGCCATCAGCAGACTGACGCTTGCCTCCGAAAACACCTGCGCGACATGGAGCGGATCGGCTTCCCGCGCGGCCTGAGGCAGCCAGCCGCGCATCGTCGCGTTCATGTCGATAATGCGTCCGGCCGCGTTCACGGTAAGCCGCGCTGCCGGGTCGGCATCCAGCAGGGCGCGCATCTGCTCCAGCCGCGCATCCCGCTCCTGCAGGCGCTTTATCTCCGCCGTCACGTCGCGGAATTGCCAGAACATCAGGCGGCCTTCTGCCAGCCCGGCGCGGTACACCGGCTCGACCCGCGCTTCGAGCCAGCGGGGTGAGGGCCTGCCCTCCGTGCCCGGCTCCAGCCAGCGCACGACCTCGCAGTGCGAACCGCGCGCGGCGGCTGCCTGCGCGAAGCGGAACGCGGCCGCGCCGTCATCGCCGTTGGCCGCCAGGATGTTATGCGGATCGCCAGGTGCGCGTCCGGCGCGCGCAAACAGACGTTGATAGGCGGCATTGGACTCCACCAGATCGCCGCGGGGGGTTGCCACGGCTGCTCCGACCCGTGCGGTTTGCGCCAGCCCTTCGGCCAGCACGCCGGCGCGTTTTCTGCGGTGCGTGACGAGTCCAACGGTTCCCGCGCCCAGTACGCCTGCGAGGAACGCGGCAACCGGCACCAGCCACGCCGCTTCCGACTGCGCACGAGCGTCAAGCGCGAAGAACAAAGCCGCTGCAACCAGACCGGAGACCGCCAGTCCCGCCAGCGCAAACGCGACTGCGCGGCCGCCACTGCGCCGGCGCGTGATCTGGGCATCGCTCAGAACCGCCTGGGCCTCGCTCATGGTGAATTTTCCCTCCCCGAAATCGCTTCGGCCCGGCGCGGGCATCGGCCAGGTGGCGCGCCAAAGGCGAATCTTCGTAGTTTACAACCTGAACGTTCAGAAAGGCGACACTAAGACACGCGGCAAAAATTGCCGATCCCGGGGTTAAAAAGCGGTTAATCTCCGGCTATACAGAACGCTGCAGGCGGCTTTTTCCGTTATCAAACATGTTGTTCGGCGCGCTGCGGCGGCACGAGAGCGTCCCGGCGCACCCAAAGTCAATGGAGCGGCATTGTGGAAATCGATCAGAGTTTTCTCGATCTGGCATGGTATCTGGCGGCTGGCGCCGGGGTTCTCCTTTTTTTCGTCATCGCTTTGTGGATTTTTCGCGGTTTCATGACATCCGGCGGCGCGCTGATCTTCAAGGGGCGGAACAAGCGCCTCGGCGTTGTCGAACAGGCCCCTGTGGACGGCCGCAGGCGGCTGGTGCTCATCCGGCGCGACGAGGTTGAGCACCTTGTGATGACCGGCGGGCCGATCGATATCGTGATCGAGACAGGGATCGGCGCAAACGCCCCGGAGCGCTTCAAGGACATCGACCGCACGCCTGTCACGCCGCTGGATGACGGCCATATCCGTATCGCGGAGGCGCAAACCGAGCGTTCATAAGCGGTCGGATATAGATCTCTGCGAAACGTAAAGAGTGACACAACCGCCATGCGCCAGCGTCTCATCCCGATCCTCGCCGCGCTGCTGTGCGGAATCGTTTTCGCGCAGGCCGGCGCGGGCGCGCAGCAACAGCAGGCTCCCG
>CAZINX010000012.1:11029-15372 GCA_964540795.1 uncultured Hyphomicrobiaceae bacterium
TGCGGAATCGTTTTCGCGCAGGCCGGCGCGGGCGCGCAGCAACAGCAGGCTCCCGACCAGGCTCCCGCGCAGAGTTCGCCGCAACAGACCCCCGCCGAGCCGCAGCCCGCGACCACAGGCGAAACGCCGGCGCAGCAGGAGGAGGAGCAGCAGCAACAGCAAGCGCCCGGCCCTGTTGCCGCGGAGGTCGAACGCCCGCAAGACGCAGACCAGCTCCCCCAGCGAGTCGCCGAGATCATTGCGCGTCTCGACAAGGTCGAGGAAACGCTGACGCGGGAAAACCTGTCGAATGGCCAGCTTGACGGGCTGCGTCAGGATATCGATGAGTCGCTTGCCGCACTCGGGACGCTCATCAAGGAAATCCGGCCGCAGCTGGAGGCCGTCAATAGCCAGCTGGAAAAGCTCGGCGATCCGCCGGGCGAAGACCAGCCCGCCGAACCGCAGGCCATCGCTGCCGAGCGCGCCTCGCTGCAGGGCCGGGCCAACAGGCTGGAATCGACGCTAAAGGCCGCGCAAGCGTCCAAGGTGCGCGCCAACCAGCTCAGCGAGCGCATACAGAACCGGCGGCGCGACCTGTTCACGAGCCAGCTCTTCGAGCGCACGACGACGCCGCTGTCGCTGTCGCTGTGGCAGACCGCAGCCGTGGAGGTCGAAACGGGGCAGCGCCGCTTCAGCCTGCTGCTGGAGGACTCGGCCCGCAGCCTGGAAAGCAACGAGACGCTCTATGCCGTGCTGTTTTTCGGGATCGTCATCTTCGTTCTGCTGATGGCCGCCTCATGGAAGGGCATTCAACATTTCCGCGCGTGGGACAGCGACACGGCGCCGCCTTTCTGGCAAAGGGCGTCATCCGGCGCGTGGGTCATTATTCTCCGCGCGCTGCCCACCATGGTCACCGCGGGCGCGGTCTACGGGATGCTCTCGGCCGCTGATCTTCTGGCCCCAAGGATGGAAGAAATCGTGCGCGCCACGGCCATCGCGCTGGTCACCGTGGCAATCGTGAGCGCGCTTAGCACCACCATACTCGCGCCCAACCGGCCGCACTGGCGCATTCTGCCGGTGAGCGATGACGGCGCAAAGCTGGTGAACCGGCTGGTGCTCGCGATCGCTGCCGTGTTCGGCATCGACAAGGCGGTAAGCACGATCAACGATGTACTCTACATGCCGCTCGCGACGACCATCGCCCAGACCTCCGCGACCAACATCCTGTTCGCGGTCCTGCTCGGGGCGGTGCTGATGACGCGAATGGGCGCCGAGGAGGGAAAGGAGGAGAGCCAACTCAACTGGCTGCGCTGGCTGCGCCTTCCCGGTTTTGCGCTGGTGCTGACGATCCTGCTGGCCACCGCCGCTGGCTATGTCGCCTTCGGACGGTTTCTGGCCGCTCAGGTCGTCATCTCCGGTAGCATCGTGATCGTCGTCTATCTGATGCTGGTCTGGGTCAACGCGGTGGGCGACCGTATCCGCTCGGGCCAGAGCGGGGCCGGCGGCATCACCGCGCCGCCCGGGGACAACCGGCAGCGCGAGCGGATGGCCCTTGCGCTCACATTGACGCTCAAGGCGCTGGTCTTCGCGGTGGCCTTCCCTATCATTCTGCTGCAGTGGGGCTTCGACTGGAAAGACCTTACCGGCTGGGCGCAGAAGCTGTTTTTCGGCTTCCAGGTCGGCGGGCTGACAATCTCGCTCGCCACGCTGCTCGGCGCGGTGCTGGTCTTCGCGCTTGCCTACGCGATCGCGCGGGTGCTGCTGAGCTGGCTGGACAACCAGGTGATGGAGCCGGCCGGGCTGTCGGGCGGCGTGCGCGACTCGGTGCGCACCGGACTGGGTTACGTCGGCTTCATCGCCGCTGTGCTGGTCGCCGCGTCCTATGCGGGTCTCGATTTCTCCAACGTGGCCATTGTGGCTGGCGCGCTCTCGGTCGGCATCGGCTTCGGGCTGCAGAGCATTGTGAACAATTTCGTCTCCGGCCTGATCCTGCTGGCCGAGCGGCCGATCAAGGTCGGCGACTGGGTCGTCGTCGGGCAGGATCAGGGCTTCGTGCGCAAGATCAGCGTGCGCTCGACGGAAATCGAGACGTTCGATCGCGCGAATGTCGTGGTGCCGAACTCGGTGCTGATCTCGGAGAAGGTGCAGAACTGGACGCTGCACAACAATGTCGGCCGCATCTCGGTCGACGTCGGCGTGTCCTACGACAGTGACCCTGAGCGGGTGAAAGACATCCTGCTGGAGTTGGCGCGCGAGCATCCGCAGGTGCTGACACACCCGGAGCCTTATGTGTGGTTCAGCAACTTCGGCAACAGCTCGCTGGACTTTACGTTGTTCGCCTACGCGCTGAACATCACGCGCGGTCTCGGCATCCAGACGGATTTGCGCATCGCCATCATCAAGAAGTTCCGCGAGGAGGGCATCGAAATCCCGTTCCCCCAGTCGGACGTTCATTTCCGCGATCTGGACTGGCTGAAGACAGCGCTGGCCGAGCAGATGGCGCGGGTCCGCGAAGAGCGCGAACGAGACGAGCCGATCGACGGCTCGCATTATCCGCAGGCGCCAGCGCCGGAGGCAAAGAACTAGCCGGCTTCGGGTCTGGCCTCCGGCTCCACCCTGGCGTTGAAGTCGGTGCCGCGGCGCACCGCCGCGACGTAGCCTTTGCGGATGACAAAGTCCCCGAACGGTTCGTCTTCGCGGCGCTCGCGCGCATACGCCGCGAACATCGGCTTCAGCGTCTCCAGGATCGTCTCCTCGCCGATATTGTCGAGATACGGTTTGGCGAGCCGCTGGCCGTAATAGCCGCCGCCCAGATACATATTGTATTTGCCCGGCGCGCGGCCGGAAAAGCCGATCTCCGCGACATAGGGGCGCGAGCAGCCATTGTTGCAGCCGCTCATGCGGATGACGATGCCCGCATCGCCGAGGCCGGTCTCCTCCAGCAGCCCTTCAACCTTGGTGATGAGCGTCGGCAGATACCGCTCGCTCTCGGCCATCGCCAGCCCGCAGGTCGGAAACGCAACGCAAGCCATCGAATGCCGGCGCAGCGTGCTGCGCTCTGAAGCCGCGATAATGCCGTGGCTCTCCAGCAGCTTCTTGATCTTCGGCTTCCGCCGGGGCGGGATGCAGGCGATAATAAGGTTCTGGTTCGGCGTGATGCGCAGGTCGCCCTTGTGGAGCTTGGCGATCTCGCGGATACCGGTCATCACCTGATGATCGCCGTCGTCCTTCACCCGGCCGTTCTCGATGAAAGCAGTGTAGTTCCAGGTGCCGTCCGCGTTCTTGGTCCAGCCAAAGCGGTCGGTGCTGGTGTCGAAGTGATAATCGCGCGCGGGCTCCAGCTTCCAGCCGAGCCGCTCTTCCAGTTCATCGACGAACCAGTCCAGCCCATTACGGTCGATCGTGTATTTCATCCGCGCCAGCTTGCGGTCGACCCGGTTGCCGAAGTCGCGCTGGATCGTGACGATCTTTTCCGCGGCCTCCACGGCCTTGTCCGGCGGGATGAAGCCGATCACGTCGCCGAGCCGCGGATAGGTGGACGGTTCGTTGTCGGTGCGGCCCATGCCGCCGCCCACGGCGATGTTGAACCCGGCTAGGTCATCGCCGTCCGCGATGGCGATGAAGCCGATATCCTGCGTGAAGACATCGACATCGTTCACCGGCGGGACGGCAAAGCCGATCTTGAACTTGCGCGGCAAATAGGTGCGGCCATAGACAGGCTCGACCTCGTCTTCCTTGTCCCCTTGGTAAATCGGCTGCTCATTCAGCCAGATCTCGTGATAGGCGCGCGTGCCGGGCAGCAGGTGATCGCTCACCTCCTTGGCGATCGGGAACACCCGCGCGTGGAGCGCGGAAAATTCCGGGATCGGCGTCGCCATCACCCCGCGATTGACATCGCCGCACGCCGCGATCGTGTCGAGCAGGCTGTCATGGATGCCCTGCATCGTCGCTTCGAGGTCGCGCTTCAGGACGCCGTGAAACTGGAAGGTCTGGCGCGTGGTCAGGCGCAGGGTGTTGTTGGCATAAGTCGTCGCGAGATTATCGAGGGCGAGCCACTGATCGGTCTGGCACACGCCGCCGGGCAGGCGCACGCGGATCATGAAGGAATAGGCCGGCTCCAGCTTGGAGCGTCGGCGCTCCTCGCGCAGGTCGCGGTCGTCCTGCTGATACGTGCCGTGGAACTTGGTAAGCTGGTGATCGTCCTCCAGCACCGCGCCGGTGATGCGCTCGGCGAGGCTGTGAACGAGCGAGCCGCGCAGATAGCCGCTTTCGACCTTCATGCGCTCGTTCGGGTGCAGCTTGTCGACCGGCTGGGAGCGATCCACGCTGCGGTCGATCTTGTAGCGTTCGGCTGCCTTGCTCAT
>CAZINX010000012.1:15472-66274 GCA_964540795.1 uncultured Hyphomicrobiaceae bacterium
TAATACACGTCGCGCTGGTAGCGGCGCTCGCGCTGCATCTGCTTCAGGTGCGCTTCGGCGTCTTCGGCGCTTATGCCGGCCTGCTCCTGCAGGATGCCGGCCAGCGCCTCATGCACCGCCGGGGCCATGCTGTCGGCATCGCCGCAGACATAGACCGCCGCGCCGTCGCTGATCCAGCTATAGACATCCGCGGCCTTCTCGCGCAGCCGGTCCTGCACGTAGACCTTCTCGGCCTGATCGCGCGAAAACGCCACATCCATGCGCGTGAGCACGCCGTCCTTCAGCCAGCGCTGCCATTCGGTCTGATACAAGAAGTCCTCGGTAAAGCGGCGGTCGCCAAAGAACAGCCAGCTCTTGCCGCCCGCGCCGGTCTCCTCACGCTCCTGCATGAAGGCGCGGAACGGCGCGACGCCGGTGCCCGGCCCGATCATGATGAGCGGTTGGTCGGGATCGCTGGGCAGGCGGAAGTTCTCGTTCTCGCTGACATAGACGCGGATCTGCTCGCCCGGCGCGCGGCGGTCGGCGAGGAAGGTGCTGGCCACCCCGGCGCGCGCGCGGCCCCGCGGCGTTGTGCGCGTCACGGCGACGGTCAGATGCACCTCATCGGGCGCGGCCGCCTGGCTGGAAGCAATAGAGTAAAGCCGGGGCTGGAGCTTGCGCAGCATTCCGGCGAAGGTCGCGGCGTCGAGGCCCGGCGTGGGCCAGCGCGCGACCACGTCCGCAACCTGATGCTCCTTGAGGAAGGTCTGCAGCGCCGCTTCGTTGCCCGCGCGCGTCAGATCAGCCAACGCCTCCGCGCCGGCTGCCTCGGCATAGGCTTTCAGGAAGCCGGGCGTCAGCATGGTCAGTTCCAGATCATCCCGCAGCGCCTCGGCCACTGGCTTGTCCGTACCGTTCACCTTCACCGGCGCATCCGGCGCGAAGCCGAGCGTCTCGACGATCTCATCGACCAGCGCCACATCATTGCTGGCGAGCACGCCGAGGCTGTCGCCCGGCCGGAAGCTGATGCCGGAGCCGTCCAGCGACAACTCGATGTGCTGTGTCTCCTTGTCCGAGTAGCGGCCATTGAGCCGGATGCTCTCAAGCATCTCCGCATCGAACGGATTCTTGCGCGTGTAGGCCGGGGCGCGCGCGTCGGCGGGCGCGAGACCGAACGCGGCCAAGCCGGACGGCGCGGCAGCCGCGGCTTCAGCCGCCTGCGCGGGCGCGTCCGCCGCGAGCATCTCGCTCAGCCGCGCGATCCATTCCTCCGCCGCGTCCTCATAATCAACATCGCAATCCACGCGCTCGGCAAGCCGCTCAGCGCCCAACGCTTCAAAGCGCCGGTCGAGTATCTTTGCCGCCTCGCAGAAATGCACATAGCTGGTGTCGCCAAGCCCAAGCACCGCGAATTTGACGCCGTCGAGCTTCGGCGCTTTGCGGCCCGCGAGAAACTCGAAGAAACCCGCCGCGCCTTCGGGCGGATCTCCCTCACCGTGCGTGGCGGCGACCATGACGACATGCGTTTCGCCCTTCAGGTCGCGCTGCTTGTAATCGGCCATGTTGACGGCGCGCGCTTCCAGGCCCGCCGCGTTGAAGCGCTCGGCGGCCTGCTTCGCCACGCCCGCTGCGTTCCCTGTCTCGGTGGCGTAGAGCACCATGACCTTCGGCCCGGCGGCGGGCGCGTCCGCGACAGGCCCCTGCGCCGGCACCGCGATGCCCTGCCGGCTAAGACCCGCGAGAAAACCGCTCAACCACAACGTCTGCTCGGGCGTGAGCGTAGGCAGCAGCGCGTTGAGCGCCTGCGCCTGCTGCTGGTCGAACAGCCCGGCGAACGCGGCGGCCTCGGGCATGTTGGCGTGATGGCCCATTCTTCCCTCGCCTTTTTCTGGTAGAGCTTGAGCGCGAAGATCGAAGACGGCGCGGGTCGGCGCAATCGCGGTGGCGCATTTGTGTCAGACATTTTGCGCGGGGCGGCGCGAGCGGTATCGCGGTCGGCGCAAGCGCGTCAGGAGCGATCAGATGTCACCGGCATCGACGCGCCCTGCCGGATGAGGTCGCGGGGGCGCAATCATGACGCTCTGGCGCGCGGCCTGTTAAGGAGGTGTTATTGACGGTCTGGCTCTGGCCGGCGCTTGCGCTGGTGCTGCTTCTGGCGGGGTTGGCGCTGTTCACGCTGCTGCATCAGTGGCGGGTCAACCGGCGCTTTCCCCCCATCGGGCATTTTGTCCGCGCGGGCATAGATGATCTTCATGTCATTCAGGCGGGCGACGGCGCGCCAGTGGTGATGATCCACGGAGCGAGCAGCAATCTACGCGAGTGGACCGCCTCGATCTTCGATGAGGTCGCGGAACGCCACCGCGCCATTGCGCTCGACCGGCCCGGCTTCGGTTGGAGCACGCGGCGCACGGAAAAAGCGCATGATCCGCGCGTTCAGGCGCGGCTTTGCCGTGCCGCGTTCGGCGAAATGGGGCTGGAGCGGCCAATTCTCGTGGCGCATTCCTGGGCCGGCGCGCTCGCGCTGGCTTACGCGCTGGAGTTCCCGGAAGAGACCGGCGGCATCCTGTTCCTCTCCGGCGTGTCGCACCCCTGGCCCGGCGGCGTCGGCTGGGAGCACGAGGCGGCATCAGTGCCGCTGCTGGGGCCGCTGATGGCCGCGACGCTGGTGGCTCCGGGCTATTTCGCGCGCGCCGATGCAGGCATCCGAAATGTGTTCCGCCCGAACCGCCCGCCCGGCCACTACCGCGAAGCAGCCGCAACCGCGCTTTATAGCCGCCCCGCTACGTTTCTCGCGAACGCGCGCGATCTCACCCGGCTCAAGCCGATCGTCAGGGATATGGCCCAGGAATATCCGCTCATCGACGCGCCGCTGATCGCGCTGACCGGGGACGCGGATAACGTGATCTACACGCATCTGCACACCCCGCCGCTGGTGGCCAAAGTGCCTGATGCCAGGTTGGAGGTGCTCACGGGCGTCGGCCACATGCCGCATCACGTCGCGCGGGGGAAAGTGCTTGCTGCGATCAACGAGCTGGTGCGCCGGCGCGCCGCGGCGACGCAGACCGCGGGCGGCGAGCCGCTCAGGTCGTGAGCCGGCGGCTGGCGCTTTCGATCATCAGTTCGCTGATGGTGCGCGCGGCGTCTTGCAGCATTGGAACGAACGCGCGCGCCCGGTCCTCGGGCAGGCGAGCCACGGGGCCGTGAATCGACAGGCCGGCCACCACGCGCCCCAGCGGATCGGGGACAGGCACCCCGACGGACAACAAACCGATCAGGTTCTCCTGGTTGCCAATTGCATAACCCCGCTCGCGAACCTCCGCCAGGTGCTCGCGAAAAGCCTCGGGGTCCGTCCAGCTATGTTCCGTCTGCGGCTTGAGCTCGACGACGGAGAGGTACTGCTCCAGCGTCTTTTCCGGCAGATGCGCGAGCAGCACCTTGCCGATGCCGGTGCAATAGGCTGGCAGCCTGCTGCCAATCTCCATCTGGCGGCGCAGCGGCCAGCGGCATTCGACGTGGTCGATATAGACGATCTCGTGCCCGTCCAGCACGCCGAGATTGCAGTTTTCGTCCGTCTCGTCGACCAGTCTCTGCATCACAGCACGGCGCAAATTGGTTGTGTGATTGCCATTCTGCGCGCGCAGGCCGAGCTGAACCAGCGCCGGCCCGATTTCGAAGCGCTCGCGGGCCACGTCCCGCCGGACCATCCCTATAGCCTCCAACTGGTTCAGCAGCCGGTGCACCGTCTGGCGATTCATGTCGAGCTGCGCGCCAATGTCCGGCGCGTTCATAGGGTATCCGGTTTCTGAAAGAACTTTGATAACCGCGAAGGCTTTCTGGAGGGTCGAGTGCGATTCACGGTTTTCGGGCAAGAAACACCTCGTTTTTGAATTTCCTTCCGGCAACCCAAGCCTTTGCGGACGTCCCGTCACACACCCCGCAAAATCTCGGGCCGAGTCGACCGCAGTTTCCAAATTTCCGTTCATATTAGACAATTTGCATCGTTTATCAACCAGCCACGACAAATTCGGATTACTTGCGGCGTGCAACAAACGGAGCGGGGTTTGCTGGAATGATTTTCATTCTCCGCCCTGCACGATCTGCACCGCGAGGGCGCTCGATCGGCGGCCCGGACCCCGCCCGGCCGAGCAGTGTCGCAAAACAGCTTAACAAGGCTATGACGGCATTACGGGATGAGGATCTGGCGGATCGTCTGTCCGTCGGCGAGCCGGTCAAACGCCACGTTCAGTTCGTCCAGCGACACCCGCTCGCTCACCAGCCGGTCCACTGGCAAAAGGCCCTGGCGATAGAGCCGGATGAAGCGCGGCACGTCGCGGATCGGCGCACAGCTTCCGATATAACTGCCCTTGAAGGTGCGCTCCTCGGCGACAATGTGGGCGGCCGGCAGCGGCAGCCGGTCCGCCGGGTTCGGCAGGCTGGCCGTGACCGTTGTGCCGCCGCGCCGCGTCACCTGATAGGCCATCTCCAGCGCGGGCACGACGCCCGCCATCTCGAAGCCGAAATCCACACCGCCGCCGGTCGCCGCGCGCACCTTGTCCGCGCATTCCGGGTCGCCGGCGTTGAAGGTGTGGGTCGCGCCGAGCTGCGCGGCGGTCTGGAGCTTCGCTTCCGACAGGTCGATCGCCACGATGTCGGTGCAGCCGGACAGCTTCGCCGCGATCACCGCCATCAGCCCGACGCCGCCAAGCCCGACAATCGCCGCTGACGCGCCGGGGGGCACCTTCGCCGTGTTCACCACCGCGCCCGCGCCCGTCAGCACCGCGCAGCCGAACAGGGCGGCTTCGGTGAAGTCGAGATCGTCATCGACCTTGATCGCGGACTCGCGCGCGACAACAGCATATTCCGCGAAACAGGACACGCCGATGTGGTGATGCGCCGGCTCGCCATTCTGGAGGCTCAGGCGGCGCGCGCCGGAGAGCAGCGTGCCGGCGGCATTCGCCCGTGCCGCGGGTTCGCAAAGTGCCGGTCGGCCCTCCGCGCAGGGCACGCAACGCCCGCAGCTCGGCACGAAGATGAGCACGACCCGGTCGCCCGGCTTAAGGTCGTCCACGCCCGGCCCAGCCTCCACGACCTCGGCGGCGGCTTCATGCCCGATCACCATCGGCACAGGACGCGGCCGGTCGCCGTTAATGACGGAGAGATCGGAATGGCACAGCCCGGCCGCCCGGATCTTCACCAGAAGCTCGCCGTCGCCCGGCGGCGCCAGATCGACTTCCTCGATCGCCAGCGGCCGGCTCTCGGCATAGGGGCGCGGTTTTTCCCGCTCATGCAGAACGGCGGCGCGCATTTTCATGCCAGACTCTCCGCGCTTGCGTTGGATTTGTGCATCGCTGCACAACGGTTAACCGGCTGACGGACAATCAGGATAGCTGCTCCGGCGAAAAAAATCCGGAACCGCCAGTCGGCCGCCGCCAGCGACCATACGCCCCGGCAGGGCGGGAAGAAAGGTCACCACGAAATTCCGTTTTCCGCCACTCGACCTAAGAACGAGACGCAAACTGCTTGTTCATCAACGAAAGTTTTTGCTAGCTTCGCGTTCCGGCACAGATTGTGCCTTAGCGATAGTACTACACACTCACTTTAACCACTAACGAAAGGGGTTTGCGATGCGTGCTCTGGGACTCGCGATCAGCACGTTTGCCGCACTGGCGCTGTCGGTCCTGCCGGCGTCTGCTGACACGCTTGAAGAAGTGACGGAACGCGGACATCTGCAGTGCGGTGTCGACGGCGGCATCCCCGGCTTCTCGGCGCCGGATGACGAAGGCAACATGGCCGGCATCGACGCGGACGTTTGCTACGCACTGGCCGCGGCCATCTTCGGCGACCGCAGCTCGGTCAAGTTCACGAACCTCACGGCGAAAGAGCGCTTTACCGCCCTGACGTCCGCCGAGGTCGACGTGCTCTCGCGCAACACCACCGACACCATGACGCGCGATACCACGCTGGGCGTGAACTTCACCTACTACAACTACATCGACGGCCAGGGCTTCCTCGTGAAGAAGGATCTGGGCGTATCCTCCGTGAACGAGCTGAGCGGCGCGAAGATTTGCGTGCAGGCCGGCACCACGACCGAGCTGAACCTGGCTGACTACTTCCGCCAGAACGACCTTGAGTTCGAGCCGGTCGTCTACGACACCTCCGTCCAGACCCGCGAGGGCTTCGACGGCGGCGCCTGCGACGCTCTGACCTCCGACAAGTCCCAGCTTGCTGCGATCAGCACCGAGCTGGCCGATCCAGAAGGCGCGGTCATCCTGCCGGAGACCATCTCGAAAGAGCCGCTCGGCCCGGCCGTGCGCCAGGGCGATGACGAGTGGTATCACATTGTCCGCTGGACCCTGTACGCCCTGATCAACGCCGAGGAGCTTGGCGTCAATTCCGAGAACGTCGATCAGATGCGCGAGGAAAGCGCCAACCCGAACGTGCGCCGTCTGCTGGGTGTTGAAGGCACAATGGGCGAGAATATCGGCCTGTCGAACGACTGGGCCTATAACGCCATCAAGCAGGTCGGCAACTACGGCGAGATATACGCGCGCAATGTCGAGCCGCTCGGCTTGCAGCGCGAGGGCAGCGTGAACGCCCTGTGGACCGAGGGCGGCATCCTCTATGCCCCGCCGATCCGCTAACTGACGAAACCGCCGGCGGCGTCCTCCTTCACGGGCGGATGCCGCCGCGCCCGGATTTTCCTTCGCCCGATCGAACAACCCTTCTCCGCACCGTGAGGACGCGATTTGAGCCGTAACAACCGGATTCCGTTCTATCGCAATCCCGTCTACCGCGGCATGGCGGTTCAGATCACCGTTCTGGCGCTTGTCCTCTGGGCGCTCTACACAGTATTCACGAACACCGTCGCCAACCTCAACGAGCGCGGCATCCAGACGGGCTTCGGGTTCCTGACCGACACCGCGCCGTTCGCCGTCGGCTTCTCCCCATTCATCGATTTCGAACTCGGCGAGACCCCTTACTGGGTCGTCTTTCTGATCGGCATCCAGAACACACTGATCGTGAGCGTGCTCGGCATCACCGCGGCGACGATTCTCGGATTCCTCATCGGCGTTGCGCGACTGTCTCCGAACTTTCTGGTGTCCCGCCTTGCGTCGGTCTATGTGGAGATTTTCCGAAACACGCCGCTGCTGCTGCAGATCATGTTCTGGAACTTCGCGGTGTTTCTGCCATTGTTCCCCGGCCCGCGCGAGAGCCTTTCAATCGGCGAGGAAGTCTTCCTCAATAACAGGGGCCTGTATCTTCCGCGCCCGATGCTGACGGAAAGTTTCAGCGTCTGGGCGATGTTTATTGCAATCGCAATCGGCCTGTTCGCGATCTTCGCCTTTAACCGTTGGGCCAAGGTCAAGCAGTACCATACCGGCTACCGCCCGCCGGGGCGCTTGTACGGGCTGCTCACTCTTATCGCGCTGCTGTTCCTCGTTTTCCTCACCCTTCCTGCGCCGCTCAGCTTCGACGTGCCGGAGCTTGGCCGCTTCAATCTGAGCGGCGGAATTCAGGTGCCGCTGCCGCTGTTCGCGCTCTGGTTCGCGCTGACCACCTATACAGCGGCGTTCATTGCAGAGAACGTGCGCGGCGGCATCAATTCGGTGACCAAAGGACAGACCGAGGCTGCATCGTCGCTCGGCCTGAAGCGCCCGACAATGCTGCGCCTCGTCATTATCCCGCAGGCGATGCGCGTCATCATCCCGCCGACGATCAGCCAGTACCTGAACCTGACCAAGAACTCGTCGCTGGCCGTCGCCGTCGCCTACGAGGAACTCGTCAGCCTTTGGGCGGGCATCGCGCTCAACCAGACAGGTCAGGCGTTGATCATCATCGCCATGACCATTCTGGTCTACGAGACGTTGAGCCTGACAACCTCGGGCATCCTCAACTGGTACAACCGGCGCGTACAAGTGGTGGAGAGATAGGCCATGGCGCAGACAGGCGTTTTCGAGCGAAAGGAAAGCCGCCCCCCGCCCGTGCGCCAGACCGGCGCGTGGGAATGGATGCGCGAGCACCTGTTCGGCACGGTCACGAACACGTTCCTCACGCTGCTCGGGCTGTACCTGCTCTACCTTATCATCCCGCCCATCGTGCAGTGGGCGATCCTCGACGCGAACATCTCTGGCCGGGACCGTTCAGTTTGCGAGGCAAATCCCGACGGCGCGTGCTGGACCTTCATCAAGGTCCGCTTCAATCAGTTGATGTTCGGGCTTTATTTCGCCTCCAACCCGGAGCAGATCTGGCGGCCCACGCTGGCGTTCGCCGTGTTCGCCGGGCTGATCGCCTGGCTGACGATCCCGCGCACGCCCTTCAAGCCGCAAGTGGCCCTGTTCACCCTGGTGGCTTTCCCGGTCTTGACCTACGCGGTCGTGCAGGGCGAATGGCTGGGCCTGCCAGCGGCCAATCTGGAAGAGTGGGGCGGGTTCCTGCTGACCCTGACGCTGGCGAGCGTCGGCATCGTGCTGGCGCTGCCGATTGGCATTCTGCTGGCGCTGGGGCGGCGGTCCCAACTGCCGATCATCCGCGCGCTGTCCGTCATCTATATCGAATTCTGGCGCGGCACGCCGCTCATCACCATCCTGTTCATGGCCTCGGTGATGCTGCCGCTGTTCTTCCCCTCGGACATCGACTTCAACAAGATCGTGCGCGCCATGTTCGGCATCACGCTGTTCCAGTCCGCCTATACCGCCGAGGCCGTCCGCGGCGGTCTGCAGGCGATTCCGCGCGGGCAATATGAAGCGGCGGATGCGCTTGGGCTGGGCTACTGGAAAAAGACGATCTTCATCATTCTGCCCCAGGCATTGCGGATTTCGATCCCCAGCATCGTCAACACTTTCATCGCCCTGTTCAAGGATACCTCGCTGGTATCGATCATCGGCCTGCTCGATCTGCTGAACATGGCGCAGACGGCGAGCCGCTCTATCGAGTGGAAGGGCTACGATTTCGAGGCCTACACCTTCGCCGCGGCCATTTTCTTCATCTGCACCTATGGCATGTCGCGCTATAGTCAGTATATCGAGCGCAAGCTGGACAGGGAAACGCAACGGTAGGGAGCCGATCGCATGGCACTTTCGCGAGATAGCCGGACCGACGCAGATCAGGCGCCCGAGCGCCGGCTCGACCGTCCGATCATCGAGATCAGCGGGCTGAACAAGTGGTTCGGCGACTTTCACGTGCTCAAGGACATCGACCTGACCGTGGGCACGGGGGAGCGCATCGTGGTGTGCGGCCCCTCCGGCTCGGGCAAGTCCACGCTGATCCGCTGCATCAACCGGCTCGAAGTGCATCAGGAAGGCAGCATCGTCGTCGACGGCATCGAGCTGAACGACGACCTCAAGAACATCGAGGACATCCGCAAGGAAGTCGGGATGGTGTTCCAGCACTTTAACCTGTTCCCGCACCTGACGGTTCTCGAAAACTGCACGCTGGCCCCGGTCTGGGTCCGCAAGATCCCCAAGAAGCAGGCCGAGGAGACGGCTCACAAATACCTGGAGCGGGTGCGCATCCCCGAGCAGGCGCACAAATACCCCGGACAGCTTTCCGGCGGCCAGCAGCAGCGCGTGGCCATCGCCCGCTCATTATGCATGCAGCCGCGCATCATGCTGTTCGACGAGCCGACCTCGGCGCTCGATCCCGAGATGATCTCCGAGGTGCTCGACGTGATGATCGACCTGGCGGAAAGCGGCATGACCATGCTGGTGGTCACCCACGAGATGGAATTTGCACGAAAGGTGGCCGACCGCATCGTGTTCATGGATTTTGGCCAGATCGTCGAGGTGCAGCCGCCCGAAGGCTTCTTCAACAACCCGAGAAGCGAGCGCACCAAGCTGTTCCTCAGCCAGATCCTCGGCGCCTGAAGCGCGCGCGGCAGCAGCCCCCAAAGGTAGGGCCGGATGGAAAGATGGACCGGCAGCAACGTCGCCGGCGTGGCCCTGAGGCTGGCGGTCATCTCGATCGTCGTCGGCATCGTGCTGAACACGTTCAACCTCGATCCGCTCGATCTTGTCGAGAAGGTGCGCGCGCTGATCCGCTACATCTCCGAGACCGGCCTGGACGCGCTGGAATGGCTCGGCACGCAGCTGCTGATCGGCGCGGTGGTGGTCGTGCCGATATGGGCGGTGGTGCAGGTCATCCGGCTGATCTTCCGGCGCAGCAGCGGCGGGCAATAGGCGAGCGCGCGCTGGGCGATCACCCCCTTGCGTCGCGGCCCGCGCGTGACTAATGTTGGGCCGGCGCAGCGCAGGACCGGGCGGCGAACGCCGCGCGTTGCATCGACCTTCTGGGGAATAGTTTAACGGTAGAACAGCGGACTCTGACTCCGTCGGTCCTGGTTCGAATCCAGGTTCCCCAGCCAGCAGGCGCCAAGCGCCCTTTGACGCACTTTCCCTCAGACCGCGAACCTCAGAATGGCCGCCAAAGGGCTGTCGCCGGGCAGGTCCACCTTGCGCACGCCAACCACGCTCGCGCCCGTGGCCAGCGCCTGAGCGGCAATCTCATCGACGATGTCATAGGTGTCCGCGCTCGGCGCATCCGCGAAGCTTACCGCGCCGCTCGACGCATCGATGGTTCCGGGCACCTCCGCGTCGATGTCCACGAGCAGGACGTCGATCGCGCCTTGCGACACGGCGCGCGCGGCCTCGGAGATATCGGTCGTCGCGCGCGACGCGCCGGCTCTTTGATGGAACAACGCCATGAATTCGCCGACCTGCTCCTGGTTCAGGCGATCAAGGATGGCGCGCGCGGCATCAGCCAATTCGGCGTCGCTGGTGCGGTCCGTCGTCGCGGAAATATGCTCGGCGGCCAGATGCGGATAGCTGTTCACCGAACCGTAGATTGACGCCATGCGGTCCTGCGCCGCGAGGATCAGCGGCGTGTCGCGGCCGGCCAGGATCGGGCGCAAGGCGGAATCGATTTTTCTGGCGTACTGGCGAAGACGGACGTTCTGCCCCTCGCTTCCGTGGATGCGGCCGCTGTGGCCGCGATCGTTCAGCGTCGCTTTGCCCAGCGCGCTGGCAGCGTCATGCGGCAGCCCGGGCGCCTTGACCTCGGATGGCGGAAGATCGGGATGCACCTCGACCAGGCGCACCGCGTTTTCCGATATGGCCAGGACCAGCGCAGCGTTGGAGAACGACACAGCCCTCAATAGCGGCGTCAGGTGAAACCGATCCGAAACCTGCACCATCGACGAGAGGCGATTTGCCAACCGGAATGTTTGCAGCCGCTCAGGCGTCGCCAGAACCGCTAGGCTGTTTGCGAGCAACCTCCAGAAGTCGTCTTCCTGCAACAGGTCATCGACAAGCTCGTCCAGATCGGCCAGCCGCCGTTTATCGAGGCCGGCCTCCTCGAGCTGTTGCCGCCCGCTTTTATACAATTGCGAGAGTTCAGTCCGGCTGGCATCAGATTCTTGCGAGTGCGGACTCGTTGCCAGATATATCGAAATGCAAGCGTCTGCGCGCCTGCGCGAGAGTTGAAGGATCTCGTTTCGCGTAGGCAGATCGACGTACAGCATTCTTCAACATCCTCCAAATAGCGCAAACACTTGCCGCTTGCCACAAGCCCCGTGTCGGTTTTTCGTCGGTCCGCGCTGCGGCAGATCGATTTGTCTGCGGGCGTCCCGTTGCCGCCCCCGGCGCAAGGCGGCGTTTCACACGCGATAAACAATGGCCGCGTCTGAGAGCCCGGTCTGCGTGCGCGAGCAATATGTCCGCCGTAAGGCGATCCCGTTGCAACAGGCGGATGCGCCGGGCTGCCATTTATAGCGCGTTCTCAGACCAGTGTATGCCCGAAATCCGCAGGGCTTGAGCGTTTGAATTCAAGCTTCGTGCGACCAACTCGCCGCAAGCCATCCCCCAATGTGAAATTCGCGCTACACAGGGATGCCGCCGTCTCTGTCGTCGCAACTCTGACACATTTCAGACTGATTGCCGCTGCAATTGTCCCGCTTCGGAACGCTTGTCCGGTTCCGGCCACTGAAATCTCACCAAATCCAAGGACAAACATCGGCTCGCCCGGTCTTCGCAAGTAACGTTGCAAGCTGAGCATCACTGTCGTCTCGCGGACGGCAGAGCCTTTTGCTCGGATATCTGCGCGGCGCCAGCCCGCGCCTTTGCACAGCGAAAAACCGGAGTCCCGTCATGCGTACCAATCTCGTCTCCATCGCCATGCAGTACCTCACGCCCGAAATGATCGGCCGGATCGCCTCCGCGCTGAACATCGATCGCCGGACGATCAGCCAGGCCGTGTCCGCGGCCATTCCCGCGCTGATCGGCAGCTTCGCCGGGGCCGCCTCCAGGCCGCGCGGCGCGGCGACCCTCGACGCGGCGGTCCGGGATCAGGACCACGGCATCCTCGACAGCTTCTCCGACATGCTCGAAGGCGGTAGCCAGCAGGACCTGATCCAGAAGGGCAGCAACGTGCTGCAGACGATCCTTGGCACGTCAACGATCCCCTCGCTTGCCAGCGCGATCGGAAAGTTCGCCGGCATGAGCCAGAGCAACAGCGCCTCGCTCCTGGGGATGCTGGCCCCGGCCGTGCTCGGCATTCTCGGCAGGCAGAAGGCGCAAAAGGGTCTGGACGCCGCCGGGGTGGGGCGGCTCCTGAGCGAGCAGAAGCCGTACGTGCAGGACGCGATGCCCGCCGGCTTCGCCGGCTACCTCAAGGGCGTGGACATTCCCGGCCTGGGAGCGTCCGCGATGCCATCGCCCGAGAGAGTCGCGCATCCGGCATTCTCCCAATCGCAACCGGCGCAAAAGCGCGGCTCGCCCGGCCTGATCGCCATGCTGCTGCCAATAGCGGCAGTCGCTGCTCTGGCTTGGTGGTTCCTGGGCGACAGCCCCACGAATGTCAGCGAGGCCCCGGTCGAGGAGGTCGTGATCGAAGAAAACGCGGCCAACAGCGAGATCGTCGCGACCGGCCCCGTGCGCATGGTTGCGGGCGGGGTCGATCTGGCCAGTGCCTGGGACAAGACCTTCGGCGAGCTGCGCGGCACTCTGGAAGCCGTGACAAACGTGGATACGGCCCGGCAGGCGCTGCCCAAGCTGCAGGCTGCCGCAACCGAGCTTGAGCGTCTCGCGCAGTTGTCGGAAGAACTGCCGCCGGCGGGACGCACGGCGCTTGCCCGGCTGGTAGATCAGGCCCAGCCTAGGCTGGAACGGCTTTATGAAAAGATTCTGGCTATTCCGGGTGTCGCGGAAATCGCGCAGCCGCGGATCGAAGTCGTGCGCTCCCAGCTCAACACGCTGTCGCGGGCCTGACCCGCCGCACATTCAAAATGGAGGGTGCGCTCCGGCGCGCCCTTCGTCTCATTCGCGCCGGAGCAGATAGGTGTCCATGATCCAGCCATGCGCGGCTCGCGCCTGCTCACGGACCGCCACGATCTCAGCGCCGACTTCCGCCAGCGGTCCGGCCAGCAACAGTTGCCGATCCATCCCCAGATAAGCGCCCCACCAGATCGTCACCCCTTCGGAGTCAATCGCCTGGAAAGCACAGCCGCCATCGAGCATGACGGCCACGGTATCTGCGCCAACGGGCCAGCCCTCGTCGCGCAGCCGCCGGCCCGTCGTGATCAGCACCGGAGCGCCCAGCGCGTTCAGTGGGATGCAGTGCGCGGCTGTGAGCGCCTGAAGCGCGGTGATGCCGGGGATGACCCGAACCTTGGGTTGCGGGTGAAGCCGCGCGGCGATGCGCAGCGAGCTGTCGTAAAGCGAGGGGTCGCCCCAGATCAGCAGCGCGGCAGAGGCTGGTCGGGGCGTCTGCGCGGCGAGCGCGGCTTGCCAGGCGGCGGCGACCGCATCGTGCCAGTCGTTGACGCCAGCAATGTAGTCCCCGCCGTCATCGCGCGTGGGCAGGTCGAACTCGACGATCCGCGCCTCTTCGCCTAGCACGCGCGCGCAAATCTCCCGGCGCAGATCGGCCAGATCGCGCTTTTCTGCGCCCTTGCGCGCGATCAACACCAGATCGGCCGACTGCAGCGCGCGGACGCCCTCCAGCGTAATGTGGTCGGGGTTGCCGGTGCCGATGCCAATCAGCCGCAGTTCCATCGCCCTACTCCCAATCCCTCGCCTTACTCCGCTGTGTCGGCGAGCGGGCCGAACAGGATGATCGCGGGCTTGTCGCCCGGGTCTTCGCGTAGCTGCGCGGCGAGTTCGGCGATCGTGCTGCGCCGCAGGCGCTGGTCCGCGCGGCTGATCGATTCGGCCAGCAGCGCCGGCGTCTCGGGCGGCAACCCGCGCGCCATCAGCGCCTCGACCAGCGCGGGAAAGGTCTGCTTGCCCATGAACACTGCGGTCGTTGTCCCCGGATCGGCCAGCGCGTCGAGGTCGATATCCGAAGGCAACCGCCCGCTCACGTCATGCCCGGTGATGAACTGCACGCGCCGCGCCGTCAGCCGCCGGGTGAGCGGCATGTCCGCCGCCGCGGCCGCCGCGCAGACTGACGGCACGCCTGGAATGATCTCGTAGTCGATGCCCGCTGCGCGCAGGGCGTTCAACTCTTCCTCCAGCCGGCCGAACAGCCCCGGATCGCCCGATTTGAGCCGCACGACGCGCGCGCCCGTGAGCGCATAATCCACCAGCAGCCGGCTGACATGCGGCTGGCGCGGCGAGGGCCGCCCGGCCCGCTTGCCCACGCCGACAAGATCCGCGCCCTTTCGCGCATATTCGAGGATCGGGCCGGAGGACAAATCGTCGAACAGCACGGCATCCGCGCGCTTCAGCCGGTCGACCGCCTTGAGCGTCAGAAGCTCGGGGTCGCCCGGACCGGAGCCGACAAAGCTGACGAAGCCGGTCATGCGCCGGTCTCCGCGATCAGGTGGAAGAAGGTGCCGGTGACGTGCCCGCGGCGCGAGCCGGTCTCGGGCACGGGGTTGCCGTCGGCGTCCGCAACCTCGGCCAGCGGCGTGTCCGGTTCATCGAGGATGGTGGAGTAGTGGAACTCATGTCCGCGCAGACGTGCGCCCGCGTGAAATCCCGGCATCGGCGCGACCAGCCGGGCGCCGCGATAGCCAAGATGCAGCTTGCGCGTCTCATAGCTCGTGACGAGGCCAAGCAGCCCGGCCATTTCGTGGCGCGCCCCATCCTTGTCGATCAGCGCCGCGCCAAGCGCCATGTAGCCGCCGCACTCGCCATGAACCGGGCGCGTCTCGGCGTGGCGGCGCAGCCCTGCCTTGAACGTTTCGGCGGCAGCGAGCCGGCCAGCGTGCAGTTCCGGGTAGCCGCCCGGCAGCCAGACCAGATCAGCGTCCGGGTCGGGCGCTTCGTCAGCCAGCGGCGAGAACGGCACGACCTCCGCCTCAGCTTCGCGCCAGCCTTTGAGCAGGTGCGGATAGGTGAAGGAAAACGCTTCGTCCCGCGCGAGCGCGATGCGCTGCGCTGGCGGTCGCGGCAGTGTGCCGGAGGCGTTGGCAGCCGGCCCCGCCTGCGCCGCCGATCGGATTGCCGCCAGATCGACATGCTCGCGCAGAAACGCCGCATAGCCCGCGATCGCCGCTTCCAGATCGGGATGCTCGACCGCCTGAATCAGCCCCAGATGCCGCTCCGGCAGCGCCAGATCGCCCCGGCGGGGCAGCACGCCGAGCACCCGCAGTCCCACCTGTTCCATGCCGAGCCGGATCAGCCGCTCATGGCGTGGGCTGGCAACCCGGTTGAGGATCACGCCCGCCAGCGGCAAGTCCGGCCGGTAGCGCGCGAAGCCAAGCGCAGTGGCCGCCGCCGATTGCGCCTGCCCGCCCACATCGAGCACCAGCACCACCGGCCAGCCCATGCGCGCCGCCGTCTCCGCGCTCGACCCAAAGCCGCTCGCCCCGCGCGTCGCCACGCCGTCGTAAAGCCCCATCGAGCCTTCCGCCACAACGATATCCGCGCCCTCGGCCTGCGCCGCGATCGCCGCGAGCAGGCGCTCATCCATCGCCCAGGTGTCGAGGTTGAAGGAATCGCGCCCGACGGCGGCGCGGTGAAACGCGGGGTCGATGTAATCCGGCCCGCTCTTGAACGGCTGGACGCTCAGCCCGTCCTCCGCCAGCGCGCGCAGCAGGCCGAGCATCACGGTCGTCTTGCCGGTGCCGGAGCTGGGCGCGGAGATCATCAGGCCGGGAATGCTCATGTCGGGCCTCCATCTGCGCTGCGCGGGCGGAAACGGCGGTCGTAATCGGCGGCATAGAGCCGGCTGTCGTCGAAGCCTTCGCCCGCCAGCGCCGGGCCGACGAGGATCAGCGCGGTCCGCTCGATGCCCTCGCCTAGCGCGGCCTCGATCCCGGCCAGCGTGGCGCGCACGATTCGCTGATCCGGCCAGCTTGCGCGGTAGACCACGGCGACCGGGCAGTCCGGCCCGTAGGCGGGCAGCAGATCGGCAACGACCTGCGCGAGGTTGTGGATCGACAGGTGGATCGCCAGCGTCGCGCCCGTCGCCGCGAAGTTGCTGAGGCTCTCGGCTTTAGGCATCGCAGAGGCGCGGCCCGGCGTGCGCGTCAGCACCACCGATTGCGCCAGCCCCGGCAGCGTCAATTCGGCCTCCAGCACAGCGGCGGCAGCGGCAAAGGCGGGGACGCCGGGCGTCACGCTCACCGGGATGCCTTCCGCGCGCAGGCGGCGGATCTGCTCGCCCATCGCGGACCAGATCGAAACGTCCCCGGAATGCAGCCGCGCAACATCGTGGCCCGCGTCGTGCGCCGCGCGGCACTCGGCTATGATCGTGTCGAGGTCGAGCGGCGCGGTGTTGACGATGCGCGCACCTGGCGGGCAATGCGCCAGGACGCCTTCGGGCACCAGCGAACCCGCATAGAGGCACACCGGGCAGGCCGCGATCAGGTCGCGCCCGCGCAGCGTCAGCAGGTCCGGCGCGCCGGGGCCTGCGCCAATGAAATGCACGGTCATGCGCTCTCTCCTGTCGCGATGGCGCAGGTTGCAAGCCGGTCGACGGAGATGCTGCGCGGGGCGAGCAGGCGCGCGCCCGGCCCGGCGGCGGCCAGCGCGGCGGCCTCGGCGACGCTGCCGGTGCCACGCGCGGCGCGCACGCGGGGCGCTTCTGTTGGTGTCTGCTGGCTGCTGAGGTCATCGGCAGCGATGGCGCGGACGCTGACAGACATCTCCCCCGCCAGTTCACTAAGGCAGGCTGCCCGCGCCTTGTCCTCGGGCGCGGCGAAAGCCGTGACCTGGCGCTCGCCCGCCGCGCGCGCGAGCGCATCGCGCAAACTGTCCGACGTCGCCGCCGCGCGAAAACCGAAACCCGCCACGATCATCGCGTCACGCTCCATTGCACGATCGGATAGGCCGTGCGCCAGCCGCGCTTGCTGCCCAGCGGCGCGGCCTCGGAAATGTCGAAGCGCATGAGCCGCCCACCCTTCTCCGCCTGTATGCGCGCCAGCAGCGCCTCGGATTCCAGCGTCACCGCATTGGCCACGACGCGCACGCCCACCGGAAGCCGCGCCCACAAATCCTCAAGCAGGGCCTCCGACAACCCGCCGCCGATGAACACCGCTTGGGGCAGCGCCAACCCGTCGAGCGCCTCTGGCGCGGTCCCCTCGACAACTTCCAGCCGGTCCACGCCCAGCCGCTCGGCATTCGCCCGCGCGCGCGCCGCGCGCTTCGGCACCGCCTCGATTGCCGTGGCCGCCGTCTGCGGATGCGCCAACAGCCATTCGATGCTGACCGCGCCCGACCCCGCGCCGATGTCCCACAAATGCTCGCCAGCGCGTGGGGCCAGCGCCGCCAGCGTTAGCGCGCGCAGCGGGGCCTTGGTGATCTGCCCGTCGTGGTCGAACAGGTCGTCCGACCGGCCTGGAACGGCAGGGATCGCCGCGCCGTCCCCCACGACTTCCAGCGCCACGCAGACCGGATGCGCGATGTCGTCCAAGGCCATTTCGTCCGCCCGCGCCTGCCGGATGCGCTCGCGCGGCCCGCCCAATGCTTCCATCACCCAGAGCGTGCTCGCGCCGAAGCCCTGCGCCGTCAGCCATTCGGCCAGCGTGCTCACCACCTCGCCGTCACGCAGCAGCACGATCAGCCGCGCCCCCCGCGCGAGATGCGGGCACAGGCGCGTGAGCGGCGCGGCATGCAGGCCGAGGCAGGTCACCCGCTCCAGCGGCCAGCCGAGCCGCGCGGCAGCGAGCGAGGCGGTTGACGGCACGGGCAGCGCGCGCCACTCGCCCGCCTCAAGATGCCGCGCCAGCACAGACCCCGCCCCATGCCAGAACGGATCGCCCGAGGCCAGCACCGTCACGCGCCGACCGCGATAGCGCGTCAACAGTGGCAGCCCTTCCGCAAACGGCACGGGCCACTCGACGACCTCCGCACGCAGCGGCGGCAACAGCCCCAGATGCCGCCTCGGCCCCATGACGATCTCGGCCGTCTCCAGCGCCGTCATGCTTGCCGGCGGCAGGCCATCTGGTCCATCCTCGCCGATCCCGATGATGGTGAGCCACGGAGCCTCAGCCATGCGCGTCAAACTCCTGATCCTCGGCGGCACGAGCGAGGCCAGCGCGCTCGCCCGCGCCGTGGCTGCGCGCGGGATCGACGCGGTGATCTCCTATGCCGGCCGGGTCGAGCGCCCGCGCGACCTGCCCGTCCCGCGCCGGGTCGGAGGCTTCGGCGGCGTCGCCGGGCTGGCCGATTACCTGCGCGCGAACGCCATCACGCACGTGGTCGATGCCACGCACCCTTTCGCCGCGCAGATGAGCCGCAACGCCGTGGAAGCATGCGTGCTGACCGGCGTGCCGCTCGTCGCGCTGACGCGCCCGGCCTGGACGCCTGGCCCCGGCGATAATTGGCGCGAGGTGCCCGACATCGCGTCCTCTGTCACCGCGCTGGACGTGCCGCCGCGCCGCGTGATGCTGGCGATCGGGCGCATGCACCTTGCCGCATTCGCCGCGCAGCCCCAGCACGCCTACCTGTTGCGCCTCGTCGATCCGCCGGAGACCCCGCCGCCGCTGCCCCGCCATGCCATTATCGTTTCGCGCGGACCGTTTACCGTGGAGGGCGATACGGCGCTGCTGCGCGAGTACGGGATCGAGCTGCTCGTCGCCAAGAACGCCGGGGGCAGCGGCGCGCGGGCCAAGCTCGAAGCGGCGCGGGCGCTCGGCCTGCCCGTCATCATGATTGCACGCCCGCCCCTGCCCGAGCGGCAGGAGGTGACGACGCCGGAGGCTGTTCTCGACTGGCTCGATCATGCCGGCACCGATCTGGGCGTGTAGACGAACTGCCGGCCCGCACCCTCGATGATCCGCGTGCGGCTGGAGCCGACGATCACGACGGTGCGCATATCGGCCATGTCCGGCGCGGCGTCGCGCAGGCGCAACACGTCGATCTGCTCGTCCGGCGTGCTGACCGCGCGGGCGAAGATGATGAGCCGCTCGGGCTCGCATTCCTCGCGCAGCACGGCAAGCGCGCGGGCAAACCCTTCCGGCCGCGCCTTTGAGCGTGGATTGTAAAGCGCCATGGCGAAGTCCGCTTCCGCCGCCAGCCGGAGCCGCTTTTCGATCAACGCCCACGGTTTCAGATTGTCCGACAGGTTGATCGCGCAGAAGTCGTGCCCGAGCGGCGCGCCCGCCCGCGCGGCGGCTGCAAGCATCGCCGTCACGCCCGGCAGCACGCGGATATCCACGTCGCGCCACGCAGGCTCCGCCTCCAGCGCCTCGAACACCGCTGCGGCCATGCCGAACACGCCGGGATCGCCCGACGACACGATCACCACACGCCGCCCTTCGGCGGCCATGCGCAGCGCCTCGCGCGCGCGGTCCAGCTCAACGCGGTTGTCGCTTGCGTGACGCGCCTGCTCCAGCCGCTGCGGCACGCGCGCGACATAAGGCGCATAGCCGACCACATCGCTCGCCGCTTCGAGCGCCTGCCCGACCTCGGGCGTCATCAACGCGTCCGCGCCCGGCCCCAGCCCGGCAATCGCCAGCCACCCGCCGGTCTCACCTGTGCTCATGGCCGCCGCCCCTGCCCGTGCACGACGATCATCGAGAAGTAGGGCGCGGGCTTGCTCGGGGCCTCGATCAGCCGGCGTACGGTCTGGTTCGGCATGGTCGCGTATTCGATCAGCCAGGCCGCCTCCAGCCGGCCGTTCGCGGCCAGCGCGCGGCGCACCTTGTCGAGATTGCGGCCAAGCTTCATGACAACGACCGCGTCCGCATCGGCCATGCGCCGGGTCAGTTCGTCCTCGGATAGCGTGCCGGTCAGCACCACGAGCACATCATCGCCCCAGGTCACGGGTATCCCGGTCGCCGTCCACGCGCCCGACATGCCAGTGACGCCCGGCACAACCTCGACCGGCACATCACCTTTTAGCCGCTCATACAGATGCATGAAGGAGCCATAGAAGAACGGGTCGCCCTCGCAGAGCACCACGACATCCTCACTCGCCTCGGCGAGGCCGCGCAGATGCCTTGTGCACTTGGCATAGAACGCCCCAAGCATCTCGTTGTAGGCGGGATCGCGGAAGGAGATTTCGGTCGTGACCGGGTACTCCATGGGGTACTCCCGCGCGTCGGCGTGCAGCAGCCCCTCCACGATGCGCCGCGCGTGTCCGGCCCGCCCCGCCTTGCGGAAATAGGCGACATGCCGCGCCGCGCGGATCAGCCGGTCCGCCTTCACGCTCATCAGCTCGGGATCGCCGGGGCCAAGCCCGACGCCGTAAATGGTGCCTGTGCTCATTCCGCTGCACTCGCGAGCGCGTTGACCGCCGCGACGGTGATGGCGCTGCCGCCCAGCCGCCCGCGCACGATGCAGCACGGCGCGGGCCGATCGGTCCACAGCGCGTACTTCGATTCCACCGCGCCGACAAAGCCCACCGGGCAGCCGATGATCGCCGCCGGGCGCGGGCAGGCCGGGTCTGCCAGCATGTTGAGCAGGTGAAACAGCGCCGTGGGCGCGTTCCCGATCGCCACGACCGCGCCCTTTAGCCGCCCCCGCCAAAGCTCCAGCGCCGCCGCCGAGCGCGTCGTGTTCAACTCCGCCGCCAGCGCGGGGACACGCTCATCGTTTAGCGTGCATATCACCGCGTTGTCCGCCGGCAGCCGTTTGCGCGTGATGCCCTCGCTGACCATCCGCGTGTCGCACAGGATCGGCGCGCCCTGTTCCAGCGTCGCGCGCGCTGCCTCCACGAAGCCGGGCGAGAAATGAATATCGCGCGCCAGTTCGACGAGGCCGGCGGCGTGGATCATCCGCACCGCGACCGGCTCTTCCAGCGCCTCGAAGCGCGCGAGATCAGCCTCCGCGCGGATCGTTGCAAAGGACTGGGCGTAGATCGCCGCGCCATCTGTCTCGTAGATGTGGGGCATCACGGCAGCTCCGCGAGGATGGCGTCAGCCGTCAGGCCGCGCCGCGCGGGCGCGTCACCCGGGCCGCCGTCACGCACCAGGTCGAAGCCGCCATCGCGCCCGACCAGCGTCACATCCGCCGGGCGCGGACGGGCGCAACCTTTCTCGCAGCCGGAGACGTGCAAGTCGCCGTCAACGCGCCCGGCAAGCGCGCGGGCAAGCGCACGGGTCTCCACCGTAGCCGCTGGGCACGCCGGCGCGCCGGGGCAGGCATCCACGCGCAAAAGCGGATCATCCGGCGCGTTGATGAACGGATGCGCGGGCAGCGCGCGAGCGCCCTCCAGCGCGAAAAGCCGCCAGGGCGTCACGCGCAGCGCGATCGCGCGGCTTTTCATCATGAGGTCGGCCAAGGTTTCGGCGGGAAGTTGGCCGAACGGCGTGCCCAGCACAGGCCCGCCGATCTCATAGCCCGGTTCGGGCCGCGCCCGCGCCGGGGCGGGCGGCTCGCCCTGCCAGGCTTGAGGCAGCGGGACCGCGCGCAACAGCCGCGCCATACGCTTGACCTCCGCCCCGCGCGCCGCGAACCAGCGCGCCAGCGCGATGACCGCGTCGATTGCCTCGCTTTCGGCCACCGGGCAGCCCTGCGCCGCGCCATCCGCGCGCACGATCAGCCCGCCGCCCGCGCCGCGCTCGATGCGGATGTCGGCGGGCGCATCACCCAGCACCGGCCCGTCGCCAGCATCGACCGCGAAACCGAACTTCCCCGGCAGCGCGGGCAACTCGTCCAGCCGCTGCGCCAGCTTGTCCGCCAGCCGCGCTGTCGCATCGCCCGCGCGCCAGTCCGGCGCGACGATGATGTTGCGCCGCGCCTCCCGCGCCGGGTCGGCGTCCAGCAGGCCGAACACCGAAAGCGCTTCAATGAGCGCCGCATGATCTTCCTGCGCCACGCCGCGAATTTGCAGGTTGGCACGGTTCGTCAGGTCGATGAAGCCGTTGCCGTATTGCGCCGCCGCCTCGCAAAGGCCCGTGACCTGCGCGCGGTCAAGCCGCCCCGCATGGGGACGCACCCGCACGATCAACCCGTCGCCGGACATCATCGGGCGGTAGGCGCTCGGGCACCAGCCTTTGATCATCATCGTCACGCGCAGTCCTCCAGCGCCGCGAGGATCGAATTGCGCCGCGTCTGCCACAGGCCCGCCTCGCGTAGCGCGGAAAAGCGCGCGCGCATCGCCTCCAGCGCCTGCGGGTTGGCTTCATCCATGAACGCCGTCACGTCCTGATCGCCGAGCGTGGCGTCAAAGAATGTATCGAAAAGATGTGAGCCGACCTGGCCGGACAGATGCGCAAAAGCCGCCATGTGCTCCAGCGTCGCCGCGATTTCCGCCGCGCCGCGGAACCCGTGGCGCTTCATGCCCGCGATCCAGTCCGGGTTGGCGGCGCGGGCGCGGACAACGCGGGCGATTTCCTCGGATTGCGTGCGGGCGCGCGGGTTGGCCGGGTCTGCGTTGTCGATGTGATAGAGCGCGGCGTTGCCGCCCGTGACGGCCTGCGCGGCGGCGAATCCGGCTTCATGCGTGGCGTAGTCGGCGGCCAGCAGCAGGTCGGTCTCCGGCAGGTCCTGCGTGTGGACGAAGCTGTCGGCAGCCGCGACGCGATTGGCGATACCGGCATCGTCGCGCGTCGCGCTGTCGCCGTCGAGCGCCCAGGCGCTGGCCGCGAGCCATGCCTCGCCGGCGACGCGGCGGCCTTCAGGCGTGTAGTCCTCGACCGCTGCTCCCATGCCCAGGCCGTAGCTGCCCGGCTTCGGGCCGTAGACGCGCGCGCCAGTATCCTGACCGGCATAGGGGTTCCAGTCAGCCGTCTCGTCGCGTGCTGCAAGCGCGCGGATTGCCTGCGCATAAAGCGCCGAGAGCGTCGGGAACACGTCGCGGAACAGCCCAGACACGCGCAGCGTCACGTCGATACGCGGACGCTCCAGCATGGCAATCGGCAGTACCTCGATGCCCGACACCCGCTCCGAGCCGTCATCCCAGACCGGCTTGACACCCAGCAGATGCAGCGCCATCGCGAAATCCTCGCCGGCCGTGCGCATCGTCGCCGAACCCCAGAGATCGACGACGAGACCGCGCGGCCAGTCGCCGTGGTCCTGCAGGTGACGGCGCACCAGCTCCTCGCCGAGCTTGACGCCCTGCGCGTAGGCCGAGCGGGTCGGTACCGCGCGCGGATCGGTGGTGTAAAGGTTGCGGCCAGTGGGCAGCACGTCGGTGCGCCCGCGATATGGCGAGCCGGAGGGGCCAGCCGGGATGCGCAGGCCAGAAAGCGCGTCGAGCAGCGCGCGGCGCTCATCGGCCACGGACTGGCGCACATCGAACGCGCCGGGCCGCGCGGGGCTCCGCCCCCAAACATGCAGCCCGTCACCGAACTGGCTCTCCTTCACGTCGCAGACGAAGCGGTCGATCCGCGTGATCGCCTCTGCCGGGCAGGCCGCCTCGTCCAGCCCGAGATCAGCCTCCACGCCCTGCGCGCGCGCCTCCTCGCGGATGTCGGCTTGCAGCCGGTCGCGGCGCTTCGGGTCCAGCCCGTCGGCGTTGGAGAACTCGTCCAGCAGCCCCTCCAGCCGCGAAAGCCGCTCCGGCGCGCCGCCCGTGCGCAGCGGCGGCGGCACATGGCCGAGCGTGACCGCGCCGATCCGGCGCTTGGCCTGCGCGGCTTCGCCGGGGTCGTTGACGATGAAGGGGTAGATCACCGGCAGGTCGCCGATCAGCGCCTCGGGCCAGCAGTCGCCGGACAGCGCCACTGACTTGCCCGGCAGCCATTCGAGCGTGCCATGCGCGCCGATGTGTATGAGCGCGTCGGTCGCTATCGCGTGGCGCAGCCAAAGATAGAACGCGACATAAGCATGGCGCGGCACGCGGGAAATGTCGTGGTAGTCATCGTAGCGGCGTTCGGGCGCGCCGCGCTCGGGCTGCAGTGCGATAAGCGCCGATCCGCGCCAGGTGGCGGCGAAATGGAAGGCCCCGTCGCGGCAGGCGGGATCATTCTCCGGGGCGCCCCACGCTTCGGCCAGATCAGCGTGAAGCTTCGGCGGAAGCGTCTCCAGCGCCGCGCGGTAATCTTCCAGCGGCCAGGCAATCGTCTCCTGCGACAGAGCGCCCTCAAGCGTGGGACCGTCCGCGACCGCGTAGCCCGCCGCGCCCAGATCGCTCAGGATCGCCTCGGCGGACGCGATCGCGTCCAGACCAACCGCATGGGCCATGTTCCAGTCCTTGCCCGGATAGGTCGAAAGCACGAGCGCCGGACGCTTCTCCGCCGCTGGCTTCTCAGCGAGCGCAACCCATCGCACCACGCGGTCCGCGACCGCCTTGATGCGCTCTGCCTGCGGCTGATGGCAATAGCGCGAGAACTGCAAATCCTCATCAAGCGCCCCCGGCTCCTTGAATGAGCCGACACCCGCGAATACGCGCCCGTCCACCTCCGGCAGCACCACATGCATCGCCAGATCGGGCGGCGACAACCCACGCTCGGACTCCGCCCACGCCTCTTCCGTCGAGGTCGCCAGCGCCATCTGGAAAACCGGCACGCCTGCGGCATCCAGCGGCGAGGTGCCGTCATCGCCCTTGCCGGAGAAGGAGGTCACGTTGACGATCGCGGCGGGCTGGGCGAACGCCACCTGCCGCGCCAGCCATCCGGCCGGTTCCGGCGCTTTCAGCGAAGGCGCGAACAACCCAGCCATATCGAAGCCGCGCGCGCGAAACGCCGCGAACAGCGCCTTCACGGGCGCAAGGTCCGCAGCCGTCAGATAGGCCCGGTAAAACGTCACGAGGATACGCGGGCGCGCGCTCCCCGCCGGAAACGCCGCCAGCGGACAGCACGCCCCGTGCTCCGGCGTCCACGCGCCCACCATCGGCACGGCCTTCGCGCCTGTCACCGGCCCACCGTACAGGCCCGCCGCCAGCGCAAGCTGCGCCAGCGCCGCCTGCGCCGCAACCTCGCCGCCAGTGTCGCACAGGTCGTTCAGCCGCCGCAGCGTCGATTCCGGCACCGTCGAGACCTCATCGAGGCGCGGATCGGGCCGCCCATCCGCCGGCAGTACGGCCAATGCGATGCCCTTCTCGCGCGCCAGCGCCTCGACCTGTTGCAGCCCATAGGACCAGTACGGCACGCCGCCGATCAGGCGGACCAGAATGCCCTTCGCGCCGGTGAGCGTCTGCTCGATATAGGTGTCAACCGACAGCGGATGCTTCAGCGCGGCAAGGTTGGCCAGCCGCAGGCTCGGCAGCGCCGCCCCGCTCGCATTGGCGCGATGCCACCCTGCCGCGAACGCGCCCAGATCGCTGTCGGAAAAGGACAGCACGACCAGATCAGCCGGGCTCTGGCCCAGATCGGTCGGCGTCTCGGTTTCTTCCAGCCCGTGGGATTCGCGAAAGATGACATGCATCGGCCACGCCTACTCGCTCAGCGCGGTGCGGATCGCGGTTTCGTCGATGCGGTCATGCTCGGCGATCACCACAAGCTGGCCCGCGCGCGCCTCGTCGGGCCGCCACAGCCGGTCGTATTGCGTGCGCACGCGCGCGCCCACGGCCTGCACCATCAGGCGCATCGGCTTGCCGGTCACGGCGGCGTAGCCCTTCACGCGCAGGATGTCGCGCTCCTCGGCGAGCCGGATGATACGCTCCGTTAAAGCCTCCGGGTCAGCCTGCTCGGGCAGCGCGATGACAATGCTGTCGAAGTCCTCATGGTCGTGCTCATGCGGCCCATCATGATGCGAGGGGCGCGCCTCCATATCGTCCTCGGCTGCGGCCTCCAGCCCGATGATGACTCGCGGATCGACCTTGCCTTCGCTCACCTCGACCACCGGCAGCGGGCGATGCGCCGTCTCCTCGATAGTCGCGCGCGCTTTGGCGACGCCCTCTTCCCCCGCGAGGTCCGGCTTGGTCAGCAGTACGATATCCGCGCAGGCGATCTGGTCCTCGAAAACTTCGGACAGCGGCGTCTCGTGATCGAGGCTGTCATCAGCCAGCCGCTGCGCCTCAACCGCATCGACACTGGGCGCGAAGCGGCCCGCGGCGACGGCCTCGGCATCGGCCAGCGCGACCACGCCGTCCACGGTGATGCGCGAGCGGATGTCCGGCCAGTCGAACGCCTTCAGGAGCGGTTTGGGAAGCGCCAGCCCGGAGGTCTCGATCAGGATATGCTCGGGCCGCGGGTCGAGCGCCAAGAGCGCCTCGATTGTCGGGATGAAGTCGTCGGCCACCGTGCAGCAGATGCAGCCGTTGGCCAGCTCCATGATGTTTTCTGCCGGGCAGTCGGGAATCGCGCAGGCTTTCAGGATATCGCCGTCCACGCCGACATCGCCGAACTCGTTGACAACGACCGCCAGCCGCTTGCCCTGCGGGTTCTGCATGAGCTGGCTGATGAGCGTGGTCTTGCCGGAACCGAGAAAGCCGGTGATGACCGTGACGGGAAGCTTCGCGAGATCAGGCATGGGCGGCCTCCATCGGCGGGATGCGGACGACGCAGTTGCGTTTGAAATGCTCCGGGCGCTCGCGCCAGGGCACGATGCCGTCGGGCGCGTTCAGGTAGCGGGTCAGCCCGTCAAGGATCACGTCGATATCTGCGTGAGCGTCGAGGCCGCCATAGACATAGGTCCAGCGGCCTGGCCCGCGCAGACCAATCGTGCAGCCTTTCGAGCAATTGGACAGACATTCGACCGCGCGCAGCCGGACGCCATTAGGCAGCCGCGCCTTATTCAGCGCCTCGAAAAGTTGTTTGCCCGGGCGCGGTGCGGGATTATCGGTGGGCTGGCCGCAACGGCAGGTGGTGCACACAAGGAGTTCCACGGCGTCGCTCATCGGCGCGCCTCCCGGCTTTCCCGGTTTCGGCGAATATATGCAGGACTCAAGGATTTGCCCCTTCAAGCAAGGGACAAGGGCGGATGGCGGGCTTTGCCGCGGCATGACCCGTCACCGGATACCCCCGTCCGGTTCACGTCGTTTGCGCTGGCAGGTCTCCCGGCTTACGGATATTGGAGCGGCGAGGCTCCAGCGGTCATCCGGCCTTCCCAGCCTCATCGGCCAGTGGCGATGGACGCCCTTTCCGGTCACGGTCGCGGGGGCGGCTGTGCTCCGGGGCGTTCAGGCCCCGTGTCACATTCCCTTTTCACTTGCCTTTCACAAGCACCAGCGCGGCAGTATGTTTTTCGATACCGCGCGGCTTTGTCAAGAACGAGAGGTGTGCATGAACGACGTGAACGAGCGCCACAGGGAAAAGATGCAAAAGATCAAGGCGGCGCGCGAGAAGCTGATGGCCACAAAAACCCAAGAAAAAGGCCTCATCATCGTTCACACCGGCGCGGGCAAGGGCAAGTCGTCCTCCGCTTTCGGCATGATCATGCGCTGTATCGCTCACGGGATGCCTTGCGCGGTCGTTCAGTTCATCAAGGGAACTTGGAGCACGGGCGAGCGCGAATTCCTGCGCACGCGTTTTGCGGATGAATGCAAGTTCGTCGTTTCCGGCGAGGGCTTCACCTGGGACACGCAGGACCGCGAGCGCGACATCGCAGCCGCCCGGTCTGGCTGGGAGCAGGCCAAGGCGTTCATCAGCGATCCCGCGGTCCGCATGGTGCTGCTGGACGAGATCAACATCGCGCTGCGCTACGACTACCTCGACATCGACGAGGTCGTGAGCTTCCTGCTGAACGAGAAGCCTGAGATGACCCACGTCGTCCTGACCGGGCGCAACGCCAAACCGGAGCTGATCGAGGCCGCCGATCTCGTCACCGAGATGAGCCTCGTCAAGCACCCGTTCCGCGACGGCATCAAGGCGCAGCCGGGCGTGGAGTTCTAGGGCGCATGGCGCGCGCGCTGATGATCCAGGGCACGGGCTCGAATGTCGGGAAGTCGCTTCTCGTCGCGGGCCTTTGCCGCGCCGCGCGCAGGCAGGGGCTTCGCGTCGCGCCGTTCAAGCCGCAGAACATGTCGAACAACGCCGCCGTCACGGCCGATGGCGGTGAGATCGGCCGCGCGCAGGCGCTTCAGGCGCTGGCTTGCGGGCAGCGGCCGGTCATCGACATGAACCCGGTGCTGCTGAAGCCGGAGACAGACACCGGCTCGCAGGTGATCGTGCAGGGCCGCAAGCTGACGACCGTGCGCGCGCGCGACTACAAGGCTCTGAAGCCGCAGCTTCTTGAGAAGGTGCTGGAGAGCTTCGCGCGGCTGAAGGCGGACAATGATCTGATCGTCGTGGAGGGCGCCGGCAGCCCGGCGGAGGTGAATCTGCGCGCGGGCGACATCGCCAATATGGGCTTTGCGCGCGCGGCGGCGGTGCCCGTGGTATTGACCGGAGACATCGACCGCGGCGGGGTGATCGCGCAGATGGTCGGCACGCAGGCGGTGATGGACGCAGGCGACGCGGCGCTGGTCGCGGGCTTTCTCATCAACAAGTTCCGCGGCGACCCCAGCCTGTTCGATGACGGCTATAGGCTGATCGCGGCGCGCACCGGCTGGCGCGGCTTCGGGGTCCTGCCCTATTTCGCCGATGCGTGGAAGCTGCCGGCGGAAGACGCGCTCGACATCGCGCCGGGGCGCGGCAGCGGGAAATGCCATGTGGTCTGCTTGGGGCTTTCGCGCATCGCCAATTTCGATGATCTCGACCCGCTGGCGCAGGAGCCGGACGTCCGCTTGACCATGCTGCGCGCGGGCCAGCCGATCCCCGGCGACGCCGATCTCGTCATCCTGCCGGGCAGCAAGGCGACGCGCGCCGATCTCGACCTAATCCGGCGGCAGGGCTGGGATGTCGACCTGGTGGCGCATGTCCGGCGCGGCGGACAGGTGCTGGGCATTTGCGGCGGCTACCAGATGCTGGGCCGCGTGGTGCGCGACCCCGACGGGCTGGAAGGCGCGCGGGGCGACACGCCGGGACTTGGCCTGCTCGACATTGAAACGACGATGACGCCGGAAAAGCGTCTCGCTGAGACGCAGGCCGTTCACGCCGCGACGGGCGCCGCCTTTAGCGGCTACGAAATCCATATCGGCCAGACGGCGGGGCCGGACTGCGCGCGGCCGTTCGCCCATGTCGAGGGGCGGGCCGAGGGCGCGGTAAGCGCGGATGGGCGCATCGCGGGCAGCTACCTGCACGGCATGTTTTGCGACGACGGCTTCCGCGCCGCTTATCTGCGCGCGCTCGGGGCCGCGCCGGCCGAAGCCTCCTACGGCGAGACGGTCGAGCGCACGCTTGATGCGCTGGCCGACCACATGGAGGCGCATCTGGATATCGCGGGTCTGCTCAACATTTGTCGTTAGCTCGGGTTCGGCTGCCTCAAAACGTCATCGCGAGCGCAGCGACGCGATCCAGCCCACGTGCCAGTCGCTGGATTGCGTCGGCCCGGCGGGCCTCGCAATGACGAACTATTGCGCGAATAAGCCTAAGCGAGTGCGGCCTCGACGCGCGCCCACTGATCCGCGCCGTCGGGCAGGCCGAGTCGCAGCCAGCCGCGCGAATAGGGGAAGGTCCGCGACCAGATATGCGCGCGGGCTAGCCGGTCCTGCGCCGCCGCCGCGTCGCCTGTTTCGTAGAGCCGGAACAGCGGCGTACCGCCGACCATTTCCCAGCCAGCCAACGAAGCGAGCCGGTCCAGCCGCGCGGCATCGGCGCTCAGGCGCGCGCGCGTCGCCTCCTGCCACGCCGTGTCATCGAGGGCCGCGCAGCCGATCGTGATCGCCGGGCCGGAGACCGGCCACGGCCCGGCCAACTCCTTGAGCCGTGCGATGCGCCGCGCGCCGCCCACCGCGAAGCCGAGGCGCAGCCCCGCCAGCCCGTAGAACTTTCCGAAGGAGCGCAGCGCGACGATGCGCCCGGTTTCGCCCGTCAGATGCGGGATCAACGACAGCTCCGGCGCGGTATCCGCAAAGCTCTCATCGACCACGAGCATTCCGACCTGCTCAGCCAGCGCGAGGAGGGCATCCGGTCTGTGCCGCTGTCCATCGGGGTTGTTCGGATTGACGATCACGGCCAGATCGGCGCCCGCGAGGTCATCCGCGCGCGCAACGTCACGCACCGCCCAGCCCGCCGCGCGCAACGACGCCGCGTGCTCGTTGTACGTCGGGCCGAGCACGCGCGCCTCGCCGGGCGGCATCATTGCCGGGATCATCTGGATCGCGGCCTGCGCCCCCGCCACCGGCGCGATCGCGCAAGCCGCGCCATAGACGCGCGCCGCCGCTTCGCAAAGGCCAGCCAATTCGGCCTTGGTCGGCAGCGCCGCCCACGCCTCTCGCGGGATGTCGGGGATCGGATATGGCCGCGGATTGATGCCCGTCGAGAGGTCGATCCAGTCGCCAGCCGCGCCGCCAAAGCGCGCCATCGCCGCGTCCAGATTGCCGCCATGATCGCGCATGTCGCTCCTCAAATCAGCGCCAGGACCGCCAGCAGGCCGGCCACAGCGAACATTGCGCGGCGGAACAGCGCCAGCCCGTCCGCGAGGTCGCCATCGGTCGGATCATCCGCGCCTCCGTTCAGCCACGGCTCGTCCGCCACGCGGTCGCCGTACATGCGCGGGCCAGACAGCCGCACGCCGAGCGCCCCGGCCATCGCCGCCTCGGGCCATCCCGCATTCGGCGAGCGGTGGATCGCCGCGTCCCGCCACATGACGCGCAGCGCCGTTGCCGGCCGCCGCGAGATCACGGCGAAGATGAAGCCCGTCAGCCGCGCGGGGATCAGGTTCACGGCATCGTCGAGCCGCGCGGCGGCCCAGCCGAAATCCGAATAACGTGCGTTGCGGTGCCCGATCATCGAGTCCTGAGTGTTGATCGCCTTGTAAGCCATGATACCCGGCAGGCCGAAGATAACGCCATAAAACAGCGGTGCGACAATCCCGTCCGAAGTATTCTCGGCCAGGCTCTCAAGCGATGCCCGGCGGATGCCCGCGGCGTCCAGCCGCGCCGGGTCGCGCCCGACGATCATGGCGACTGCTCGGCGCGCGCCATCCATGTCATCGGCCGCAAGCGGGCGGGCAACATCCACCACGTGATCGTGCATGGACCGCGCGGCCACCAGCGGCCAGGCCAGCACGCCGACGAGCAGCACCGTGGCCCAGCCCTCCGGCGCGAGCGCCTGAAGCGCCGCGCCAAGGAGGATGGTGAGCGTGGTGATGCCAACGGTCACGCCGATGCCCGTCAGCCGCCGCGTCCGCGCGTGCCAGTCCTCGCGGTTGAACCGCGCATCCAGCGCATCGATCAGCGCGCCCAGCCACGTCACCGGATGCCCGATCCGCGTATAAAGCCGGTCGGGCCACCCGACCAGCGCATCGAGCGCGAGCGCCACCAGCATGGCCGCGGCCATCGTCATGCCGGGCGCCAGTTCGTGCAGCCGATCGAGAAGTCGCCGGACGGCAGCAGCCGCAGGCGCGTGACCGACAGCGGCGCGATCTCGAAAGCCAGCGCCGGGCCGTTCGCCCCCAGCGCCAGAGCCAGCGCGGCGCGGATGGTACCGGCATGGGCAATGACCGCCACGGGTGCCTCCCGGTTTGCTTCAGCGATCTCGCGCAGGGCGGGAACTGCCCGGCGGACTACATCATTGAAGCTCTCTCCGCCAGGCGGGCGATGCGCGGCGAGTTGTTCCGGCTGCAGCGGGCCGAGATCGGGAATTTCCGAGAAAGGTTTGCCGTCCCACGCGCCGAAATCCTGCTCCCACAGTCGCGCGTCCTCGTCCGCAGGCCCATCCGGCCAGATCGCTGCCGCCGTCTCCCGGCAGCGCCGCGCCGGACTGCTCACCCGCCGCTCGAACCCGCTCAGCAATGCGCGCAGCGCCGGAACCCCCGGCTCTCCGTCGATCCGCGCGGACACATCGACGCGTCCGTATAGCCGGCCCTCGGTGTCCGACGGCGCATGGCGGATCAATAACAATCCCGGCTGTGACAATTCGTGTGACAATTCGATTGACACGCGGCCTTCCCTTTGCTCACGGATTCTGCTTTCTCATGAAACCATGTCGAAGTCGATACTCGTGACCGGCGGCGCGCGCTCGGGCAAGAGCGCCTTTGCCGAGCGGCTGGTGGAGGCGCTGGGGCCGAAGGCGGTCTATATCGCCACCGCCGAGGCTCATGATGACGAGATGGCCGCGCGTATCGAGGCGCATCGGGCGCGGCGCGGCGGCGGCTGGACCACGCACGAAGCGCCGCTCGATCTCGTAGGCGCGCTGGCGGCGACGGACGGCACGGCCCCGCGCCTCGTCGATTGCCTGACGCTTTGGCTCAGCAACCTGATGTTCGCCGAGCGCGACTGGGAGGCGGAAGGCCGCGCGCTGGCCGAAGCGATCCCGCGCCAGGCCGCGCCCGTCGTGTTCGTCACGAACGAGGTCGGCAGCGGCATCGTCCCGGAAAACGCCCTCGCCCGCGCCTACCGCGATGCCGCCGGACAGCTCAACCAGATGATCGCCGCGACCGTCGATGACGTTTACCTCACCGTGTCGGGCATCCCAATGAAAGTGAAGCCGAATGACCATGCCGTTTAGCCTTGCCGGCCTCGACTCCCTCGCCGTGCTGGTCGAGAAGCTGCCCACATCCGACGCCACGGCCGCGCAGGCCGCCCGCGCGCGGCAGGACACGCTGACCAAGCCGCCGGGATCGCTGGGACTGCTGGAGGAACTGGCCGTGTTCATGGCTGGCTGGCGGGGCACGGCACGGCCGCGCATCGACCGGGCGCAGGCGCTCGTCTTCGCCGGCAATCACGGCATCTGCGCACAGGGCGTCAACCCGTTCCCGCAGGTCGTGACGGCGCAGATGGTCCAGAACTTCCGCGCAGGCGGCGCAGCGATCAACCAGCTCTGCGCGGTGAACGGCGCCGAGCTGTCCGTCATCCCGCTCGATCTGGACAAGCCTACGCGCGACTTCACCACCGAACCGGCAATGAGCGCGGGCGAATGCCTCGACGCGCTCAACCGGGGCGCGGAAGCGGTGGACGCGCAGGCGGATATCCTGATCCTCGGCGAGATGGGCATCGGCAACTCCACGATCGCAGCGGCGCTGGCCTGTGCGCTGTTCGGCGGGCGCGCCGAAGACTGGGTCGGCCCTGGCGCGGGCGCGGATGATGCCGGCGTGGCGCGCAAGGTCGCGGCGATCGAGGCCGGGCTGACGCTGCACCCGGAGCGCGATGCGGTCAGCGTTCTATGCACCTTTGGCGGGCGCGAACAGGCGGCGATCTGCGGTGCGGTTCTGGCGGCGCGGGCGCGGCGCATTCCGGTGCTGCTCGACGGGTTCATCTGCACAGCGGCAGCGGCCGTGCTGCACGCGGTCGATGAGCGGCTGCTGGATCACGCGCTAATCGGCCATGTCAGCGCGGAGCCTGGGCACCGCCGGCTGTTGCAGGCGCTGGGCAAGCGGCCGGTGCTGGATTTCGACATGCGGCTTGGCGAGGGGACAGGCGCGGCGCTGGCGCTCGGCGTGGTGCGCGCGGCGCTGGCCTGCCACAACGGCATGGCGACATTCGATGAGGCCGGGGTCAGCGGCGCATGAGCGCGGCAGCGCAGCGGCTGGCCGAGTTGCGGCTGGCCTTCGTGTTCCTGACGCGCGTGCCGGTCCCGCTTGATGAGGCGCGACCATCGACGCTCGCGCAGGCCGGCTGGGCGTTCCCCATCTGCGGCGTGGCCGCCGGGCTGGTCGCGTGGCTGGGCTATGCGGCCGGGGCGGCCCTCGCGCTGCCTGCCCTCGTCTGTGCGCTTATCGCTGTGGCGGCAGGCGTGCTCATCACTGGCGCGCTGCATGAGGACGGGCTGGCGGACTTCGCCGACGGGATGGGCGGCGGGCGTGATCGCGCGCGCAAGCTGGAGATCATGCGCGACAGCGCAACCGGCAGCTATGGCGTGCTGGCGCTGATCCTCGCGGTGGCCATCAAGACTGTCGCAATCGCTGAAATAGGCGCAGCAGGCGTGTTGCTGGCCGCGCTGGTCGCGCTCGGCGCGGCGAGCCGTTCGGCGATGCTGGTCGCGATGGCGCTGATGCCGCCTGCGCGCGCGGACGGGCTGGGCAGGGACGCCGGCGCGCCCGGCCTCTGGCGTGTCGTGGTTGGTCTGACGCTGACGTTGCTGGCGGCTGCGCCGCTCGGGTTGGCGGGCGTTGGCGCGGTCATCGGCACGCTTGCAGCTGCGGCGGTCCCCGCAATCATCGCCTCACGGCAGATCGGCGGCCAGACCGGCGACGTGCTCGGCGCGACCCAGCAAATCGGCGAAATCGGCGGCTGGATCGCAATTCTGGCGATCGGTGCGCGCTGAAAGCGGGGGCGGAGGAACGTCTGCGTGGCCTAACCGTGACGGGGCGGCGTGGGGAACAGGTCGCGCACATGATCGGGCAGCATGTGCTTGATGTCGTCCATTTCGCCGCTGGGGATGTGCTGCTCCATCACCGCAAACACGGCTTTCGAGGCATCCAGCGCATTCATCGGCGCGATGTGGCTGAGTTCGTGGTTCACCTTTTCCAGGAATTCGTCGCGCGAGCGGAATTTCTCCGGCTTGCCGGTCGGCCGGTAGCCTTCCCAGAAGATGCCGCGCACGAGCATCGGCAGTTCCGCGCTCAGGTGAAAGGCCTCCTCGACGCTCAGCCTGTCGCGAACCGCGAACAGCACGCCGCGCAGCGCGTGGTAGCAGCGCTGCTTGTCGGGGCCGATATGCTCGCCGATGTCGTTGAGCCAGATATGGGTGGATTGCAAAGTCTTGTCGAAAACTTCCAGGCCAGTGGTCGACATGATTATCTCCGTATCGCGTGAAATCTCCGGGACCGCTTCCACTTCACCGCCGGATCTCGGTTACCCCTGAATTGAACGCCGCGCCCGCGCGCTTCGTTCCCCGCCGCTGCCGGAGGCATTGCCGATCCGTTAAGCGCACAACAGGCCCGCCGGTTCCGAGATCGGTCCGCAAGCGCGTCGCAGTTTGCCCAGTGGTTCCTTCACCGCGCACCGCTCTTGCGACGCCGAATGGAACTGGGATTTCTTCTCTTCCGGCATATCGCGATCCAGGCAGCGAATACTGTATAAAATCAAATTTTATCAGATTATATAGCGAATTTTGCAAGTTTTTCGTCTAATGCTAATCATGGCGCACAAGTGGGAGGGAAGCACCATGATCAGCCTGACCAGGCTGGGAGCGTTGTTTTTACAGGGCTGCCGTGAGCCCAACTGCGTTCGCATGCGCCACCTGCTGGATACATGCTATGAGCCAGAGTATCAGCGGCTTGAGTCTGAAGGACGGCCGCTGCGCTGGGTCAGCGAAAGCAAGCTGAGAAAGTATTCGCGCGAGGGCTGACGGCCCGTGACCAAACCCGATTCTTTAGGGTTTCCGACGGTTTTCATGGACAGCACTGGCGCGCTCGTGCTGCTTTCTCAGACGGCGAGACATGCGCCCGCTCAGACCCCCGCCCCGCCGGGGATAAAACACCGCTTTATCTGTACGGATGACCGTGGAGCGCCGGATACAATGCGGCGGAAGACCTCCCCGATGCGGAGTTGGGCGCTGTGATTCAAGGCCTTTGCGATCACCTAACAGCCGACTTCTGGCGGTGCTGCAAGATGCGCGCGCTCTGTCTGCAGGCAGGGGCTGCATCATCTGGGAGGTTGGAGCGGGTGATCGGGATCGAACCGACGACATCGAGCTTGGGAAGCTCGCGTTCTACCACTGAACTACACCCGCGAAAGTCTCGCGCGAAGCACGTAGGTTACACCCCAAATATCATCGGACCGCATGAATTTGCGGCAATGAGCGCTGCGCTGTCAACTGGCGGGCAGATTGCAACCGCACCATGTGAAAAAGGGCGGCGCCGTTCGAGCGCCGCCCCGCCATGTCGCAAATGCTTGTGGGCCTGATTACGCGGCGACGTCGAAGCGGTCCGCGTTCATCACCTTGGTCCAGGCCGTCACGAAGTCCTTCACGAACGTCTCCTGCGAATCGTCCTGGGCGTAAACTTCGGCATAGCTGCGAAGCACCGAGTTCGAGCCGAAGACAAGGTCGACGCGCGTCGCCGTCCACTTCACATCGCCGGTGTTACGGTCGACGATCTCGTAGAGGTTGGTGTCTTTCGGCACCCACTTCCACTTCATGTCAGTGAGGTTCACGAAGAAGTCGTTGGTCAGCGCGCCGGCGCGGTCGGTGAACACGCCGTGGGCCGTGCCGCCGTGGTTCGCGCCCATCGCGCGCATCCCGCCGACGAGCACGGTCATCTCCGGCGCAGTCAGGCCGAGCAGCTGCGTGCGGTCGAGCATCAGCTCTTCCGGCGAGACGATGTAGTCCTTCTTCAGCCAGTTGCGGAAGCCATCGGCGACCGGCTCAAGCCACTCGAAAGACTCGGCGTCGGTCATCTCCTCCGTCGCGTCGCCGCGGCCCGGCGTGAACGGCGCCTCGATATCGACGCCCGCCGCCTTGGCCGCCTGCTCAACGCCCACATTGCCGGCCAGGACAATCACGTCCGCGAGGCTCGCGCCGGTTTCCGCCGCGATCGGCTCAAGCACCGAGAGGACTTTCTGCAGGCGCTCCGGCTCATTGCCTTCCCAGTCCTTTTGCGGCGCAAGACGGATGCGCGCGCCATTCGCGCCGCCGCGCATGTCCGACTGGCGGAATGTGCGTGCGCTGTCCCAGGCGGTGGCGACCATCTCGGCGACGGACAGCCCGGAGGCGGCGATCTTTGCCTTGACGGCGGCGACGTCATAGTCCGTGCGGCCAGCCGGCACCGGGTCCTGCCAGATCAGGTCTTCCTGCGGCACTTCCGGGCCGAACCAGCGCGCTTTCGGCCCCATGTCGCGGTGGGTTAGCTTGAACCAGGCGCGGGCGAAGGTGTCCTGGAAATATTGCGGGTCTTCCCGGAACTTCTCCATGTAATGCCGGTACGATGGATCGACCTTCATCGCCATGTCGGCGTCGGTCATGATCGGGTTGTAGCGGATCGAGGAGTCCTCGACGTCGACCGGCTTGTCCTCCTCGGCGATGTCCTTCGGCTCCCACTGCCAGGCGCCGGCGGGCGACTTCTTCAGTTCCCACTCGTGGTCGAGGAGCATCGAGAAATAGCCCTGGTCAAACTTTGTCGGGTGGGTCGTCCACGCCCCCTCGATGCCGCTGGTCACCGTGTCGCGGCCAATGCCGCGCGCATGATGGTTCATCCAGCCCAGGCCCTGCTCCTCGACATCTGCGGCTTCCGGCTCGGGGCCGAGCAGTGCCGCGTCGCCGTTGCCGTGGCACTTGCCGACAGTGTGGCCGCCGGCTGTGAGCGCTGCGGTCTCTTCGTCGTTCATCGCCATGCGGGCGAAGGTTTCGCGCACCTGCTCCGCGGTCTTCTGCGGATCGGGCTGGCCGTTCACGCCCTCGGGGTTGACGTAGATGAGGCCCATCTGCACCGCGGCCAGCGGGTTCTCCATCGTGGCCGGATTCTCCAAATCGCCGTAGCGGCTGTCTGACGGGGCGAGCCATTCCTTCTCGCTGCCCCAATATACGTCTTTTTCGGGGTGCCAGATGTCCTCGCGGCCGAACGCGAAGCCGTAGGTCTTCAGACCCATGGTCTCATAGGCGACGTTGCCGGCCAGAAGGATGAGGTCGGCCCAGGAGACCTTGTTGCCGTACTTCTTCTTGATCGGCCAGAGCAGCCGGCGGGCCTTGTCGAGGTTCGTGTTGTCCGGCCAGGAGTTCAGCGGGGCAAAGCGCTGGTTGCCGGTGCCGCCGCCGCCGCGCCCGTCCGCCACGCGGTAGGAGCCTGCGGCGTGCCAGGCCATGCGGATCATCAGGCCGCCATAGTGGCCCCAGTCCGCCGGCCACCACGCCTGGCTGTCGGTCATCAGGGCGCGGAGGTCGGCCTTCAGCGCGTCGACGTCAAGCTCCTTCAGCGCCTCGCGATAGTTGAAGCCCTTCAGCGGGTCGGTCTTCGTGTCGTGTTGATGCAGGATGTCCAGGTTGAGCGCGTTCGGCCACCAGTCCATCACATCTGCGCCGCTCCTGGTGATTGCGCCGTGCATGACCGGGCAACCACCGGCTTCAGGATTTTTCGCGTCCATGTCTCTGTCTCTCTCCGTCTTGCGCGCTGCGAGTCTTGAAGCTGATCCGCGGTCAGTACGAGGGCCGGGCGCGACAGCGCGACACCGCCCGGACTTTCGTCCCGCCTTCTCACGCGGGATGACCATCGCGCCAGGCGTTCCTCCCGGACCTTCACGTCCGCAGGTTGCGTCGATCTCGCGCACTCCCTTGACTAGCAGACACATGCCATCAGGTAAATTTGCATTTTATGATCGCAGCGATAAGATGCCCTTATGCCTCAAGTAACCCTTAAACAGCTCCGTTATTTTGATGCGCTGGCCCGGCATCAGCATTTCGGGCGCGCGGCCGAGACCTGCGCGATCTCCCAGCCAGCTTTATCCATGCAGATCAAGGAGCTGGAGGATGCCCTCGGCGCGATGCTGGTCGAGCGCGACGCCCGGCAGGTCCGGCTGACCAAGTTCGGCGAGGAGGCGAGCCAGCGCGCGCGAGACATCCTGCGGCTTGTGGACGAACTGGGCGATCTGGCGCGGGCCTCGCGCGAACGGCTGGTGGGCCGGCTGCGCATCGGGGTCATCCCCACGATCGCGCCCTATCTGTTGCCGACGGTCATCGGCAACCTCATGCGCATCGCGCCCGAACTCGACATCCATGTCCGGGAGACCGTGACCCCGCGGCTGATCGAGGAGCTGACGGAAGGCCGGCTTGATACCGCGATCGTCGCGCTGCCGGTATCGGAGCCGTCGCTGAGCGAGGTCGCGCTATTCACCGAGAATTTCCTGCTGGTCCGTCCCGGCGCGGACGCGGCCACGCCCGTGCCAAGCAGCGAAACGCTGCGCAACGAGCGGCTGCTGCTGCTGGAGGAAGGGCACTGCTTCCGGGATCAGGCGCTGTCGTTTTGCAACATGCGCTCGGCGCGGCCGCGCGAGGTCCTGGACGCCAGCTCGCTCTCCACGCTCGTGCAGATGGTCAGCGCGGGCATCGGCGTGACGCTGATCCCGGAGATGGCCGTGGGCGTGGAGACGCGCTCCGCCTCGGTCGCGCTCGCGCGCTTCCCCGATCCGCAGCCCGCCCGGACTGTCGGCATGGTCTGGCGCCGGACCAGCCCGCTGGCCGCCCAACTCCGGCAGATCGCGGATGTCGTCGGCGCGTCCGCCAAGACGCTGCTCGTGCAGCACGCCGCGCCCGGCGCAGCATCAACAGGCTGAACGCGCCGCAGCAGCGCGCCGGAAAAGTCGTGGCAAAGATCACCCCGCTGCGGCCTCAGGCGAGAGAACTCGCTCCCCGCGAGACCCGCCGCTGACCGAAGCATCCTGGCGGACCATATCGGCGGCCTTCTCCGCGATCATGATGACCGGCGACGCGGTGTTGCCCGACGTGATCTTTGGCATGATCGAAGCGTCGATCACGCGCAGGCGATCGATCCCGCGCACCCGCAGGGCGCTGTCGACCACGGCGTGCTCATCCTGACCCATCTTGCAGGTGCCGACCGGGTGGAAAATCGTGGTGGCGATGTTGCCGATCGCGCGCAGCAGCTCATCCTCGGACTGGACATCGGGCCCTGGCAGGAACTCCTCCGGCGCATATTGCGCCAGCGCCTTGGCGGTCATGATCTGCCGGGCCTGCTTCACCGCCGTGAGCGCGACCTGCTGATCGCGCGGCGCGGAAAGATACCTGAGCTTGATCTCCGGTTGCTGGTCGGGGTCCGGCGTCACCGCATGACAGTGGCCCCGACTCTCCGGGCGGAGGTTGCACACCGACACCGTGATCGCGGGAAACGGATGCAGCGGATCGCCGAGCCTGTCGGTGGACAGCGGCTGGACGTGATACTCCAGATCGGGCGTCTCCAGCGCGGGATCGGACTTCGTGAACATGCCGAACTGGCTCGGCGCCATCGACAGCGGACCGCTGCGGTTGATTGCGTAATCCAGCGCCATGCGCGCCTTGCCGACCAGCGAATTGGCGGCCGTGTTCAGCGTTTTGGCGTTGTGGACCTTGAACGCGGTCCTGATTTGCAGATGGTCCTGCAGGTTTTCGCCGACCCCAGGACTTTCCAGGATCACATCGACGCCCAGGGCGCGCAGGATGTCGGGCTGGCCGATGCCGCTGAGTTCCAGCAGCTTCGGCGAGTTGATCGCCCCGGCCGCCAGCAGCACCTCGCCGCGCGCCCTGGCCTCATACGTCTTGCCGCCGCGGCGGAACCGGACGCCAGCCGCCCTGCGCCCCTCTATGATGAGTCGGTCGGTGCTGGCCTTGGTCAGAATGCGCAAGTTCGGGCGCTTCATAGCCGGGCGCAGGAAGCCCTTGCTTGTGTTCCAGCGCACGCCGCGATCCTGGTTGACCTCGAACAAGCCCGAGCCTTCGTTGTTGCCGTCGTTGAAGTCTTCACGCGGCATGATGCCGAACTCCATCGCCGCGCGCTGAAAGGCTTCGAGGATTTCCCAGGACAGGCGCTGCTGCTGGACTTTCCATTCCCCGCCGGCCCGGTGATGTTCGCTGTCGCCGCCGTGATGGTCCTCCGACTTGAGGAAGTACGGCAGCACGTCCTCCCATGACCAGCCGATATTGCCGAGTTGACGCCAGTGGTCGTAGTCGGCGGCCTGGCCGCGCATGTAGATCATGCCGTTGACAGAGGAGCACCCGCCGAGCACCTTGCCGCGCGGATAGACCAGCGAGCGGCCGTTCAGGCCCGGCTCCCTGGCCGTTTTCATCATCCAGTCGGTGCGCGGGTTGCCGATGCAATAGAGATAGCCGATGGGGATATGCACCCAGTGGTAGTTGTCGCTGCCGCCCGCTTCGAGCAGCAGAACGCGCGTGGCCGGGTTCTCGGTCAGCCGGTTGGCGAGCACGCAGCCAGCGGTGCCGGCGCCGACAATGATGTAGTCGTAATCGCCCTCAAGGACATGGACGTCTTCCACGTCGCGTCTCCCCTCTGCGCATCTCCTGTGAAACCCGGCGCGCGTGGCCTCGGGTCGCTCGGTCCCTGAAACGAAGACTAGCACTCTGTGCGACAGCACGGAAACGGTGATCGGACACGCGGATCGCAATAAGCGGCTTTGCAGCGGGAGCTGAATCCTTGAAGAATGTCGGATCGCTGACAGCGGCGCAGAGCGTGCCATGTCCTTACGATGAGGTGGACCCATGAGCAGGATTGCATTCATCGGCCTCGGCAACATGGGATTGCCGATGGCGCGCAACCTTCACCGGGCGGGGCACGAGCTTCGCATCTACGACACCGCGGCCGAAGCGGTGGAGGCCGCCAGCGCCGAAGGCATGACGGCGGCATCAAGCGCGGCCGATGCGGTCCGGGATGCGGCGTTCGTCATAACGATGCTCCCCGACGGTCCCGTCGTGCTGAACGTGTTCGAGGAGGTTGTGCCGGCCGCGTCCAAAGGCGCGGTCATCATCGACTGCTCGACCATCGACGTCGCCAGCGCCAAAGCCGCGCACGAGATGGCGCGCGAGGCCGGGCTGCTCCCGCTTGACGCGCCGGTCTCCGGCGGCACGGCGGGCGCGGAAGCGGGCACTCTCACCTTCATGGCCGGCGGCTCGGCAGAGGCCTTCGAGAAAGCGAAGCCGATCCTCGACGTCATGGGCGGAAAGATCATTCACTGCGGCGAGGGCGGCTCGGGCCAGGCCGCGAAGATCTGCAACAACATGCTTCTGGCCGTCTCGATGATCGGCGCGGGCGAGGCGTTTGCGCTCGCGGAGCGGATCGGCCTGTCGCCGCAGGCGGCGTTCGACGTCATCTCGACGTCATCCGGGTCCTGCTGGTCGGTCAATACCTATTGCCCGGTGCCCGGCGTTGGGCCGGAAAGCCCCGCGGATCGCGACTACACGCCCGGCTTCGCTGCCGCCCTCATGCTCAAGGACCTCGGCCTCGCCCAACAGGCGGCCAGCGAAACCGGCCAGGCCACGCCAATGGGCGCACATGCCTTGAAGCTCTATGAACGCTTCGCCGCACAGGGCGGCGCAGACCGCGACTTCTCCGGCATCATTTCGTTCCTGAAGGCCGCGCGGCGCGACGAGGAGTGAGGCGCAACAGAGTTGGCGCTTTTGTTGATGGAGCACGCACCTTGCGTCCAGCGCGGGAAGGTGCAAGGGTCATCATCTTCAAGCCCACACCATTGCCAACTCTCTGACAAGAAAGCGGGAATTGGATGCTGTATTCAGTGCGATCGCGCGCTGCGATGGTCACTGCGCCCCATCACCTGGCCGCGCAGGCGGGTCTGGCCGTCATGCGCGAGGGCGGAAACGCGATCGAGGCGATGCTTGCGGCCGCTGCGACAATCGCTGTGGTCTATCCGCACATGAACGCGATCGGCGGCGACGGTTTCTGGCTGATCGCCGAGCCGGGCGAGACGCCCGTGGGGATCGATGCCTGCGGACCGGCGGCGGCTATGGCCGATACGGATTTCTACGCCGCACAAGGCGTGCGCGGCGCGATTCCGCCGCGCGGCGGGCTGGCGGCGCTGACAGTCGCGGGCACGATTGCGGGCTGGGAAGCAGCGCACGGGCTGGCGCGTGCGGCGGGCGGACGGCTGCCGCTCGACCGGCTGCTGGCGGATGCCATCCACCACGCGCGCGAGGGAGTCGTCATAACCGACAGCATGGCGGCGCTGACTGAAGCGAAGCAGGGCGAACTGGCGGATGTGTCCGGCTTCGCCGATACGTTCCTGATCGAAGGGCGCGCTCCTGAGCCGGGGGATGCGCTGCGCCAGCCGCGCCTGGCCGAGACGCTGGACCAGCTCGCGCGCGCCGGCCTGCGCGATTTCTATGACGGCGACATTGCCCGCTCGTTGGCCAACGATCTGGAAGCGGCGGGCAGCCCCGTGCGGCTGGGCGATCTGGAAGGATTTGCCGCGCGGAGGGTCACGCCGATTAGCGTCGCGCTCAACGTCGGCACGGTCTACAACATGCCCCCGCCGACGCAGGGGCTGGCCTCGCTTCTCATCCTCGCGATCTACGAGCGGCTGCGTGCCGAGGTGCCTGAGAGCTTCGATCATGTCCATCACATCGTCGAGGCGACCAAGCGCGCTTTTCTGATCCGCGATGCGCATGTCACCGATCCGCGCTTCGCCAGCGCGGCGCCGGCGGATTTCCTGACGCCCGAGCGTATCGCCGCCGAGGCCGACGCGATCGACACCGAACGCGCCGCGCCCTGGCCCGCGCCGGAGCCGGGCGGCAAGGACACCATCTGGATGGGGGCTGTGGACGCGGACGGCCGCGCGGTCAGCTTCATCCAGTCAATCTATTGGGAATACGGCTCAGGCGTCGTCTCGCCCGCGACCGGCGTGCTCTGGCAGAACCGGGGGATCAGCTTTTCGCTCGACCCCTCGGCGGCGAACCCGCTCCAGCCGGGGCGCAAGCCGTTCCACACGCTGAACCCGGCGCTGGCGCGCCTGAGCGATGGCCGCGTCATGACCTACGGCGCCCAGGGCGGCGACGGCCAGCCGCAGACGCAGGCCGCGGTCTTCTCGCGCTACGCCATGCACGGCGCGCCGCTTCAGCAGGCCTTAAGCGCGCCGCGCTGGCTATTGGGCCGGACCTGGGGCGAGGAGAGCGCGAGCCTGAAGATCGAGGATGGTTTCGGTGATGACCTGATCGCGCGCCTGCGCGACGCCGGGCACGTTGTCGAGGTCGCCGAACGGTTCGCGCAGATCATGGGCCATGCCGGTGCGATCGTGCGCCACCCAGACGGCACGCTGGAGGGCGCGAGCGATCCGCGCAGCGACGGCGCGGCGGCGGCGCTTTAAATCGCAGACGTGTAAAGCCTTATCGCCGTAACGAGCAGGAAGACGCCGAAAGCCCGCCGCAGCCATACCGCCGGCAGCGCGTGGGCGATGCGCGCGCCCAGTGGAGCGAGGCTTGTCGAAAGGATGGCGATGACCGCCGCGCCGGGCAGGAGAACATAGCCGAGATACCCATCCGCGAACGCGGTCTGCGACCAGCCGCTGACCACGAAGCCGATCGCGCCGGGCACCGAGATGATGAGCCCTAACACCGAAGCGGTCGCCACCGCGCGGTGGATCGGCACGTTGAACAGGCTGAGCAGCGGCACGCCGACAGTCCCGCCGCCGATGCCCATGATGACCGAGACGCCGCCGATAAACAGGCCGAGCGCGCCCTGCCCGCCGGGGCCGGGAAGGTTATTGGCCAGCCGCGCGCCTTCCGGGCGCAGCAGCATGTTCGCGGCCACAAGCAGAGCGACGGTGGCGAACACCGCCGTCAGCACGGCTCCGGCGACGAAAGCCGCCAGCAGAGTGCCCGCGACGACGCCCGCAAACACCGACGGCGCGAGGGTCCTGAGGATTCCGGTATCGACCGCCTCGCGCCGGTAATGCGCGCGCGCCGAACTGATCGAGGTCGGGATGATGACGGCGAGCGATGTGCCGACCGCCACATGCATCCGCAAGTCATCCGGCACGCCGATGAACGGCAGCATCTCGAACAGGACCGGCACGATCACGATGCCGCCGCCGACCCCGAGCAGCCCGGCCGTCACGCCGGCGACCGCGCCGCACGCGACGAGCACGGCGGCGAGCGCCGCCAGATCCTGCCATGCCCCCAAATCCATTCCGCTCACCAGCCGATCGCATCCGGCAGCCAGGTCGCCAGGCCGGGGAACAGGAATAGCAGCGCAAGACCGATCAGTTGAATGCCGATGAAGGGCAACACGCCCCGATAAATCGCCAGTGTGGAAATCTGCGGCGGCGCAACGCCTTTCAGGAAGAACAGCGCCCAGCCGAATGGCGGCGTGAGGAAGGATGTCTGCAGGTTCATCGCGACGAGGATCGCGACCCAGGCCATGTCCACGTCAGCGGCGAGGAATATGGGCAGGAACATCGGCAGCGCGATGTAGGAAATCTCGATCCACTCCAGAAAGAAGCCGAGCACGAACAGGATCAACATTAGAAACAGGAGTTGGCCGTCGAGACCGCCGGGGATCATCGCGAACGCCTCCTGCACAAGATGCTCGCCGCCAAGCCCGCGGAAGGCGAGCGCAAAGGGCTGCGCGCAGATCAGGATGAAAAAGCACATGGCGCTGGTGGAAAGGCTGGAGCGCACGACCTCGGTCATGACCGACATCGACAGCCGCCCGGAGGCCGCGGCCAGCAGGATGCTTCCCAGAGCGCCCATGGACGCCGCTTCGGTTGGCGCGGCTACACCGCCAATTATCGAGCCGAGCACGAGGATGACGAGGCCAATGGGCGGGATCACCACGAGGGCGATCCGCTGGATCAGCCGCCCGGCGCTAACCTCCTGCCGCTCGGCGAGCGGTATGGCGGGCACGGTATGCGGCAGGAAGATGCCCAGCAGGATGAGGTAAAGGAAAAACAGCCCGGCGAGGATCAGGCCCGGAATCAGTGCTGCGGCGAACAGCGTGCCGACTGACTCGCCCATGATGTCGGCCAGCAGGATCAGGACGAGGCTGGGCGGGATGATCTGGCCGAGGGTACCCGACGCACAAATCACGCCGCAGGCAACACCGTGATCGTAGCCGCGCCGGATCAGCGGTCCAAGCGCGATCAGCCCGGCGGTGACAACCGTCGCGCCGACGATGCCCGACGATGCGCCCATCAGGACGCCCACCACCACGATCGCCATTGCCATGCCGCCGCGCATCCGTCCCATCGCCAGACCGATGACTTCGAGCAGGTCTTCGGCCAGCCGGGATTTCTCCAGCATGACGCCCATGAAGATGAACAGCGGCAGCGCCAGCAGCGTGTAGTTCGTTACGACCCCGGAAATCCGCGCGGGCACAAGATTGAACAGCGTCGCGCCAAAGCCGAGATAGCCGAACACGAAACCGGAGACCGCAAGGCTGATCGCCACCGGCACGCCGATGATGATGAGGACGAAGAAGCCGCCGATCATGGCGATGGCGAGCAGTTCAGTTTCCATGACGGTCGCTCTTCGTTGTGCCGGTTTCGCCTTGCGCCAGCGCCTGCGCCGTGCGCGCGACTTGCACGAGCGCCTGAAGCGCCAGAAACGCGAAGGCCAGCGGAATGAACGCCTTGAGCACGAAGCGGTAGGCCAGCCCGCCGGGATCGGGCGAGCCTTCGTTCAACGCCATGCTCTGGCCGACATAGGGCAGGGAAAGCTTGATGATGATGACCGCGACGGCGAGCGTGAGCAGGGCCGACAGCAGTTGCACCGACGCCTTCGCGCGCGGCCCGAACTGCGCGTAGAGGATGTCGACGCGCACCTCGTCGCCGCGGTTGAGCGTGTATGACATGCCAATCAGCATGGTGACGGCCAGCAGATGCCATTCCAGCTCCTGCAGCGCCACGGCGCCGAAGGCGAACAGGTAACGCGCCAGCACATTGAAGGCGACGAGCAAAACCAGCCCCAGCCCGAGCCAGGCCGTGAGCCGGCCAGCCTGACCGACCAGCTTGTCCGCATGGTCGATCAGGCCGGAGAGCGATCTTTTCATCGAGCGATCCGGGAAGCGCCGGTCAGCTCAGATACTCGTGGTACGGCTTCTCGCTGATCGCAGCCCAGGCGCGGTGCTTGTCGCGGAAGGCCATGAAGGCGTCGTGGACCTTCCTGGTCCGCGGGTCCTTGGCCGCCTCGGCTTCCAGCACGTCGAAGGTGATCTCGCGCATCCTCGCGACGATCTCGGCGGGCAGGACGCCGGCCTGAACGTCGTAGTTCTTGACGAGGTCGTCGAGCGCGTCGGCGTTGTTGGCCTCCGACCAGGCGTGGCTCTCGATGTTGCAGGCCGACGCCGCGGCCTTGACGATCTCCTGCAGGTCGGCCGGCAGCGACTCCCAGGTCTGGAGGTTGATGAGCAGCTCCGTGACGTTGGACGGCTCGTGCCAGCCGGTGGTGTAGTAGTATTTCGCGGCGTTTTGCAGCCCGAGCCGGCGGTCCTGATACGGGCCGACGAACTCCGCCGCGTCGATCACGCCGCGCTCAAGCGCCGGGAAGATTTCGCCGCCGGGCAACAGCTTCACGTCCACGCCAAGCTCCTGATAGACCTTGCCTGCGAGGCCCGGTATCCGCATTTTCAGGCCGTTGAAGTCCTCGACAGACTCGATCGGTTCGCGGAACCACCCGGTCATCTGCACGCCGGTGTTGCCCATCGGAAAGGCGATCAGGCCGAGCGGCTTGTAAAGCTCGTGCCAGAGCTCCAGACCGCCGCCGTGATAGAGCCAGGCGTTCACGCCCTGAAAGTTCAGGCCGAACGGTACAGTCGTGAAATACTGCGCGGCGAACAGCTTGCCAGCCCAGAAATACGCGTTGGCCGCATTCATCTCGACCGTACCGGCCTGTACCGCGTCAAAGCCCTCCAGCGCCGGGATGAGCTCGCCAGCAGCGAAATGCTGGATCGTCAGCCGGCCGCCCGACATCGCCTCGACCTTCTCGCAGAAGTTGGTCGGGCTGCCGGGGCCGACGGTGTAGAACGGCGCGCCCGGCGGGTAGGCGTTGGTCATCTTCAGGGTGAAGGTCTCTTGCGCACGCGCGATGGACGGCGCGGCAAGGCCGGCCGTGGCGGCGGAGGCGGCGCCGGCTGTCTTCAGGAAATCCCGTCGTTTCATGCCGATGTCTCCCTTGGCTATTGCGACGCACGATGCTTAGCAACCGGCGTGCCAGAGACGCATGATATTGATTTTCCAAGGTTATTCTGATTCTAATCGCACGCGGCCTGCGAATTGTGCACACAGAATGCGCTTATGGATCAATGTGTATACACAGTCACCCGATGGTCCATTCTGAAAAACAAGATGGTTCTCCCGCAGGCGAATTCGTGCCACTTTACCGAGAAAAACCGCATAAAAGCCGTGGGTGGAACAAGTGCCGCAACCGAGGGAAAAGAAGGCGACGCGCGCAGAGGCCGTCTGCCGTGAGCTGGAAGACGAGATCGTCTCCGGGGCGCTCGCGCCAGGCACTCGGCTAGAGGAAAAAGCGCTGGCCGCCCGCTTTCGCATGTCGCGCACACCGGTGCGTGAGGCGCTGCAACAGCTTGTGTCGAAATCGCTGGCGATCCGCCAGCCCTATCGCGGCGTCGTCGTCGCAGAGGTTTCGCGGGAGCGGCTGGACGGCCTGTTCGAGGCGATGGCGGAGGTCGAGGCGATGTGCGGGCGCATCGCCGCGCAACGCATGACCACCTGGGAGCGGGCCGAACTGACCCGGACCAATGAGCGGCTCGCCGACGCTTCGCGGGCGCGTGGCCGGCAGGAGTACGAGGCGCTCAACGAGCAGTTTCACGAACTGATCTATCACGGCACCCACAATGAGGCGCTCGCCAGCATGGCGCTTTCGCTGCGGCTGGAGTTGTCGCCGTACCGGCGCTTCCAGTTCCGCGACGCCGAGCGCATCGCGCGTTCGCACCGCGAGCATCAGGCGATCGTCGACGCGATTATCCTTCGCGATCCCGCCGCTGCGGAGATGCATCTGCGCAGACATCTGTTGAGCGCGGCCGAGGCGTCGTTGGCGGCAGTCAGCGATGTCAGCCACAGGACGGCGCGGGTTGGTGACGGCGCGCGCGAGACCGGGCGGAAGCCTGGAGAGGTGAAAGTCGCTGCGTCGGCACAGAATGCGCGTTCTTAGGGCTGTGTCCGTTCAGATTGAAATTTGTGATCAGACTGTCTGATCGCGTTTCGGGGGTATTTCCTTGCGCTCTGCATCAGCCTGAGTGCGCTTCCTTGATAAGCTGCCGTGAGCGCATATGCCCCCGCGCATCGTTGACCGACTCAGATGCGACAACGCGTCCGTCCCGCCGGTGGAGGACCGTGAAGCTGCCAGCTTCGGGATCGCCCTCGATAAACAGCTCGTCATCAGCCAAAGCCATTCCGGCGCTTTGCAGCTTGTCCTTGTACTGGTCCGACCAGAACAAGGGCACGGACCGATAGCGCGCCTCCGGGTCTCCCGAGATTGCGGCGGCCGCCGTCCGGGCCTGATCCTGCGCGTTCTGGATCGACTCAAGCCGCTGCCGTGACCCGCTCCACGGGCAGGGAAACCGCGCGCAGTCGCCGATTGCGAAAATGTCCGCGGTATCCGTCCGGCAGGCGGAGTCGACGATGATGCCCTGTTCCGTGGCGACGCCGGCAGAGGCTGCAACGTCAGTGTCGGGCGCGACGCCGATCCCAACCAGCACGGCGTCGGCGGCACGGGTTTCCCCGCTGGACAGCTCGACGGCGTGGACGCGGCCGTCCGCGCCGCTGATGCGCGTGACCGTTGCGCCCAGCCGGAAATCGACGCCCTCCTTCCGGTGACGAGCTATTACCCACTCTGCAACCGGTTCGGACGCAACCCGGCTCAACACGCGCGTCGCCGCCTCAACGACCAAAACATCCACCCCGAGCTTGCGCGCGGTCGCGGCCACTTCAAGACCGATATATCCCGCGCCGACAATCACGAGCCGCGAGCCTTCCACCAGGTGCCGTCGCAGGATTTGGGCATCCTTGGCCGATCGCAGCGTGAAAACCCCATCGAGATCGGCTCCGGACACCGGAAGGCGCCGGGGGCGGGCCCCGGTTGCAAACACCAGCGTTCGATAGTCGACGCTGCTCTCATCTTCCAGCCACAGGCGGCGGGCGGCGCGGTCGACCTCGATGACGCTCACGCCGGTCAGGAGCGCGATGTCATTCTGCGCATAAAAGGCTTCTGAGCGCAGTTCGCCAGCGACCGCCGGCTCTGCGCCAGCCAGCGCGGCCTTCGACAGCGGCGGCCGATGGTAGGGCAGGCGCGGCTCGTTCCCGATCAGCGTGATTTCGCCGGCGTACTTCTTCTGTCTTAGCGCGGCGGCCAGCGTAACCCCGGCATGGCTTGCCCCGATGATAACGGTGTCCGCGCTTGACGTGGGGCGCAACGCTCACGCCTCCCGGTAAAGGACGAGATCGACCTCGACGAGCGCGTCTCGACCCAGCTTCGCCACGCCCACCGTGGTGCGGCCGGGCAGCGTCTCCTCCGCGTCGTAATAGCGGAGATAGACCTCGTTGAAGCCGGGGTAATCGCGCTCGAAGTTGGCCAGATAGACGCGCGCGAACACTGTATCCGCGAAGGCATAACCGACATGCGCCAGAATGCGCTCGACGTTGCGAAAGGACAGCTCTGTCTGGCTCTTGATGTCGCCCGGCAACGGCGCGTCCGGGTTGTCCGGGTCCACCGGAAGCTGGCCGGTGACATAAAGCCAACCGCCAACCTTGACGCAATGGCTGTACCGCGCGGTCGCCGGGGCGGGCGCGGCGTTGGGCACCTGATAATGCGTCTTCGTCACGTTCAAACTCCCTCTTCTTTTGATGGGTTATCCAGAGAGCATCGCATGGGTCGCCGGGCGCTCGGCAAGTTCTTTCGCAAGCTGTACGGAAAGCCGCCGGCAGTGGTTCGACAATTCAGGCACGCCGATAACCTCCCAGAACACGCCGCGCGTGAGCGGACCGACCGCATGCAATTCCGGCGCGGTTTTGCCGTGGGCATCGCGCAGGCGGAAACTGTCGTCGACATCGAAGCCGAGCCGGTGCGGATCCGGCCGGGTGATGCCCCGATCGAGCAGATCGCGGACGATCGGATTTTTGCTTCGGGTGATGTCGGGCGACGGCCCCATGCAGTTGATGACGACATCGCCG
>CAZINX010000013.1:0-60691 GCA_964540795.1 uncultured Hyphomicrobiaceae bacterium
GCGGGCGCATCCGCTATATCGGCATCCGCCTGCTCGAAGAGGGCGACGTGGAGGCCGAGAAGCAGGGCGACGAAGCCTTCGCGTAGGCAGGCGAGCGGCCAGGGCTTTCCGTCCCGGCCCTCACCTCGGTTCTTGCGAGCGTCGAGTGGCAAAGCTACCCAACGCTGAACCGAATTGGAAGGATTATGGATTTGGAAGAGCCTCGTCATGCCCGTGCTTGACACGGGCATCCATAACCTTGGCGAACACGCTTCTGGGCTGGGTTGCCGGATTGCTCGGGTCACGCCCGAGCACAGGCAAGTCCGGCAACGACAAATGTGGACTCACCTCCTTCTGAGCGAGACGCACGCTATTCTATAAGCTGGTTTGCCGAGGTGATGGGCAATGATCGAGGAACTGGAAGTTGTCGCGCTGACCCGGGCTGTTCCCGAGCACGGCCTCGAAGCCGGCGACGTCGGCACCGTCGTCATGGTGCATGAGGCCGCGCGCGGCTACACGGTCGAATTCATGGACCTGCGCGGCAATACGCTCGCCATCGCCGATCTGCCCGCCGATGCGGTCCGCCCGGTGCGCGACCGGGAAGTGGCGCATATGCGCCACGTCGCGTGAGCGGCTGTCCCCAATGCCGATCTGTGGATGAGCGCGGGCGCGGGCGCGCGCATTGACGCGCCAGGCTTGCACGCCGCGCCCAGACCGCCGATGCTGCCTGCGAAGGGGGCACACATGGCGGAATTGCATCTCATCAAGCTGTGCGTGGGCGTTGATAGTATCGAAGAGCTGGAGCGGCACATCGCCCGGCGCGCCGCGCGCGGCGAGATCGTCCACACCACGCGCCAGACGCCGCGCCAGGCGGACGCGGTGCTGGGTGGCGGCTCGCTCTACTGGGTCATCAAGGGGCTGATCCAGGCGCGCCAGCCGATCCGCGATCTGCGCGGCGAGACCGACGCCGAGGGCCGCTCCTTGTGCGCCATCGTGCTCGCGCCGGAACTGATCCCCGTGCAGCCGCGCCGCCGCCGTCCGTTCCAGGGCTGGCGCTACCTCAAGCCCGAGGACGCACCGCCCGACCTCGCGACCAGCGGCGGAGAGGACATCCCGCCTGCCATGCGCGCCGCGCTCGCTGAACTTGCGCTGATATAGCCTGCGTTGAAACAGCCAGATTTGTCGTCCCGTGCGCGGTGCGGTGCCTCGTACCGCTCCGCAGACACGGGATCGTCGTCGGCAGACGCATCCCGATCCCGGATCAGCGGCGCACCGCTGGCGCGCTGCACCGCGTCCGGGATGACGGCGGTGCGAACTCGGCACCGCGGATTCGCCGCTTGCCCTTCAGATCTTGCGCAGATGCACGGTCTGGACGGTGTGGTCCGCGACCTTTTCGAGGATCAGCATGGCGCGCTGGCGGGTCGGCAGGATATTGGCGCGTAGGTTGGCGAGGTTGATCGTCTCCCAGATGTGCCGCGCCGTCGCCCGCGCCTCCTCGTCCGACAGCTTCGAGTAGCGATAGAAATACGCCGCCGGATCGCGGAATGCCGTCTTGCGCAGCCGCATGAAACGCTCGACATACCACTGCCCGATCAGTTCCGGATCGGCGTCGATATAGATCGAGAAGTCGAAGAAGTCGGAGATGAACGGGATCGCCTCGCCGTCGCTCGGGAGCTTGGCAGGCTGCAGCAGGTTCAGCCCCTCCACGATCAGAATATCGGGGCGGTCCACGCAGATCGTCTTGTCGGGCAGCACGTCATAGTGGAAGTGCGAGTAGACTGGCGCCTGGACCTGCGGGCGGCCCGCCTTCACCTCGGCGAGGAAGTGCAACAGCGCGCGGGTATCGAAGCTCTCCGGGAAACCCTTGCGGTTCATGATCCCGCGCTCTTCGAGCACGGCATTGGGCAGCAGGAAGCCGTCGGTCGGCACGAGATCCACGCGCGGCGAGTTGGTCCAGCGCGACAGAAGCGCCCGCAGCACGCGCGCCGTTGTGCTCTTGCCGACCGCCACGCTCCCGGCGATGCCGATGATGAAGGGCGTCTTGCCCTCGCTCTGCCCGAGAAAGCGCGAGGTGGCCGCGTGCAGCGCCTGAGACGCGACGACGTAGAAATTCAGCAGACGCGACAGCGGCAGGTAGACCTCGATCACCTCCTGCTCGGAGACGCGCTCGATCACGCCGGACAGCCGCTCCAGATCCCGGGAGTCCAGGGTCATGGGCGTTTCGGCGCGCAGCTTCGCCCATTCCTTCTTGTCGAACGTGAGATAGGGCGAGATCGGTGAGGCGTGGTCTGTCGTCATGCGATTCCGGTCTCGCGCCGGCATTGCGCCGTTAGTCTTGCGGTCCTGCGGGGGTGGGCGCGGACATGCGCTGCTCCAACACGGCCATCACATCCTCGTAAGGGATGTCCCGCGCCTCCAGCAACACCAGCAGATGATACAGCAGATCGGCGGCCTCCAGCTTCAGGGCGTCGTCGCTCTCATGCAGGGCGGCGATGACCGTCTCGATCGCTTCCTCGCCCATCTTGCGTGCGCAATAGGCCGGCCCGGCGTCGAGCAGCGTGCGCGTATACGAGGACTCCGCGGAGGCCTCGCGCCGCTGTTTGATGATCGCGGCCAGTTGCGAGAGTGTATCGTCCGGCATGTCACAACCCCCCTTTGTTGCATTGGGTGCGGGTCAGTCGTCCATCCGCACGGCGATGCCGGCCTCGGCCATGTGCTGCTTCGCCTCGCGGATAGTGTGGTCGCCGAAGTGAAATATGGACGCCGCCAGCACCGCGCTTGCGCCGCCGTCCTCCACGCCTTCGACAAGGTGATCGAGCGTGCCGACCCCGCCCGAGGCGACCACCGGCACTTCCACCGCATCGCTGATCGCGCGCGTGAGCGCCAGATCGAAGCCCGCGCGCGTGCCGTCGCGGTCCATCGAGGTCAGCAGGATTTCGCCCGCGCCGAGTTCAACAACCTCGCGCGCGTAGTCAACGGCGTCTAGGCCCGTGGGCTCTCGCCCGCCATGCGTGAAGATCTCCCAGCGGCCGGGCTCTCCCGGTTCGGAGACCTTCTTGGCGTCGACGGCGACAACGATGCATTGCCGGCCAAACTTGTCGGCTGCCTCGCGCACGAAGTCGCGGTTCTTCACCGCTGCGGTATTGATCGAGACCTTGTCCGCGCCGGCTTCCAGCAGCTTGCGGATGTCGCCCGCCGTGCGCACGCCGCCGCCCACGGTCAGCGGCATGAAGCAGCGCTCGGCGGTGCGCCGGACCACGTCGAGGATGGTGCCGCGCTGCTCGTGGCTGGCGGTGATGTCGAGAAAGCAGAGTTCGTCCGCGCCCGCGGCGTCGTAGGCCGTTGCGGCTTCCACCGGATCGCCCGCGTCGCGCAGATCGACGAAGTTGACGCCCTTGACCACCCGGCCGTCCTTCACGTCGAGGCAGGGGATGATGCGGACCTTAAGCATGGTGTGCGCTCCGCCGTTCGGCCATGCGGGCAAGCGCGGCGCGCGGGTCGAGCCGCCCGTCGTAGAGCGCGCGTCCTGCGATTGCGCCGGCGAGCCTGGCGTTTTCCGGTTGCAGCAGCCGCTCGATGTCGTCCATTCCGGCCAGCCCGCCCGAGGCGATCACGGGGATGTCCACGGCTTCCGCCAGTTCGCGCGTCGCGGCAAGGTTCAGCCCTTCGAGCATTCCGTCGCGCGCGATGTCCGTGTGGATGATCGCGGCCACGCCACTGTCCTCGAAACGCCGGGCCAGATCGACCGCGCTCAGCTCGCTCGTCTCGGCCCAGCCAGCGATCGCCACCTTGCCGTCGCGCGCGTCAATGCCCACCGCGATCCGGCCCGGAAACTGGCGGCAAGCGTCCTTGACCAGATCAGGATCGCGCACGGCAACCGTGCCGAGTATGACGCGCCGCACGCCGCGGCTCAGCCACGCCTCTATCCCCCCCAAGTCGCGGATGCCGCCGCCAAGCTGCACCGGGATGTCCACGGCGGCGAGGATGCTCTCGACCGCGCTGGCGTTCACCGGCTTACCCGAGAACGCGCCATTCAGATCGACGATGTGCAGGTATTCAAAGCCGTCACTAGCGAAGGCGCGGGCCTGCGCGGCCGGGTCGTCGCCGTAGACCGTGGCCTGATCCATGTCGCCCCGGCGCAGGCGCACGCATTGACCGTCCTTCAGGTCGATGGCGGGAAAAAGGATCATGGCGCCTCTTGGTTCTGCCAACCAGCCGGCGGTCACGCGCAACGTGTTTCGAGGGTCAGGGCGGATCGCGACGCGCGCCAAGCCTTGCGCGGTGCATCTTCCGCTGATCGGGCAGCGTCATACTCGACCCGTTACCTACCCCACGCGACCGTGAAAATAAAGACGATTTAAGCCCGATTTGCTGCTCAAGGCGACCAATGGAGGAAGTTGGCGATGAGTTTCAGCCCCAGTTTCTGGCTTTTCTCCGGGTGAAACTGCGTGCCCGCCATATTGTCCTGCGCAACCGCGGCGACGATCCGCCCCCCGTAATCCGTTGCGGCGATGACCACTTCGGGGTCTGCTGGCCGCATCGCGTAGGAGTGGACGAAATAGGCGTGCCAGCCGTCCGGTCCGGTCGGGATGCCGTCGAACAGCGGGTGTTCGCGCGGCGTTTCCAGCGTGTTCCACCCCATATGCGGGATCTTCAGCGCCGGGTCGTTCGGCGCGATCCTGTCCACGGTCCCGGCGAGCCACCCCAGCCCCGGCCAGTCGCCATGCTCCAGCCCGCGCTCGGCCATGAGCTGCATCCCGACGCAGATACCTATGAAGGGGCGGGCGCGCCGGCGCGCGGTTTCCTCCAGCGCCTCCAGCATCCCGTCGATGCGCTCCAGCCCCGCGCGGCAGTCGGCGAACGCGCCAACGCCCGGCAGCACGATCCGCTCGGCGCGGCGGACATCCTCGGGGTCGCTGGAAATGCGCACCGGATCGGACGCGCCGGTCTCGCGCGCGGCGCGCTGGAACGCCTTCTTCGCGGAATGCAGATTGCCGGAGCCGTAGTCGATGATGAGCGTCATGCCGGTGCGGCGGCTTCGCCGTTGGTTCTTTCCTGGTGGGAGCGCGCTTCGAGCGCCTGCCCGCGGTCGCGCAGCCATTCGCGGAAGAACTTCTGCTCGGCCTCCTGGCGGTTCGACGCCGACACGACGCCCGCCAGTCTGTAGCCCGAGCGCTCCAGCGACCAGCGGCGCAGGTTTTGCGCCTCGAAGCCGACGATCACCGAGACCGCCATGCTGAAAAACCCGAGCGCTTGCTGGTTCAAACCGAGCGCCGCCCCGATCAGGTTAAGCGCGACGACGATCGCGAGAAAGCCAAGCGAGGCAAGCCAGAGCCGGTGCAGCAGCAGCCAGGGCAGGGCGAACAGCATCGCCAGCAGCGAGAACCGCTCTGGCACGAACACGAATCGCTCGGCATAGGCGCCGAGATCGCCTGTCTTCTGCAGCTCGCTCTCACCCGGCGCGTGCACCGTATAAACCGCCACGTCAGTCCCTCAGCGCTGTTTGCCTTCCACGCGGCCCAGCTCATGGGCCAGCCGGTCGAGGATGCCGTTAACCAGGCCGGGTTCCTCGCCCGCGAAGAAGGCGTGCGTGATATTCAGGTATTCGTCGATCACCACCTTAAACGGAACGTCCAGGCGCGCAATCAATTCATATGCGCCGGCGCGCAGGATCGCCAGCAGCGTGCTGTCCAGACGGCTGAGCCGCCAGCCCTCCGGCAGGTGCGAGGCAATCAGTCCGTCGATCCGGTCCTGTTCGCGCACCACCCCGCGCAGCAGATCGGCGAAGAAGGGTTGATCGGGTTCGGCCGGGACTTCGCCCTCGGCGCGATCACCCAGCCCTTCGCGCTGGCCAAAGCGGTAGCTGCCGAACTCGGCGATCACGTCATCCAGGCCGATCCGCGTGGCATCCATTTGATAAAGCGCCTGCACCGCGGCGAGTCGCGCGGCGCTGCGCGCGAGCGAGCGTTTCCGAAACGGTTTCGCGGACTCCGACATCTTGGCTTCGCTGCAAAAGGCTTACTGGGTCACATGCAAACGCCGGGACAGGTCGATCAGGTCCATACAGGCCGCCGCCGCGCCCGCGCCCTTGTTGCGGCGGTCCACCCTGGCGCGCTCCATCGCCTGCGCGTGGTTTTCGACGGTCAGGATGCCGTTGCCGATCGGAATGGCGTGTTGAACGGCGAGGTCCATGAGCGCGCGGGCGCTCTCTCCGGCGACAATATCATAATGCGCGGTCTCCCCGCGGATGACGCAGCCAAGCGCCACGCAGCCGTCATATCCTCCGGCATGGCTGCGCATGGGCAGGAGGCCGGCGCGATGCACCAGCGTCACCGCCTGCGGCACCTCCAGCACGCCGGGCACGGAAATCCGCTCGCAGGCGCCGCCGCGGCTCTCGATCTCCTTGGCCGCGCCGTTGTACAGCTCGTCGGCGATGTCATCGTAGAACCGCGCTTCCACGATCAGGATCGCGGGCGCTTGCGGCCCGTCGCCGGGCGATTGTGCGCTCATGGGTATGGTCTTTCCGGCCGTGCGCCTTGCTGGCGCTCAAGGCCCGACGCTCAGGCGCTTTCACCCGTCAGGCCCTGCTTCTGCGCCTCCAACAGACGCGCTACATAACGCGCCAGCATGTCGATTTCCAGATTTAAGCGGTCGCCGGGGCGTTTTTCGCCCCAGGTGGTGACCGCAAGGCTGTGCGGGATCAGATTGACGCCGAAGCGCGTGCCGCTGACCTCGTTGACGGTGAGCGAGGTGCCGTCGAGCGCGACAGAGCCTTTCGGCGCGATAAAAGGCGCGACCTCGGGCGGCGCCTCGATCTCGAAGCGGGTGGACTCGCCGTCCGGCGTGGCCGCGATGATTTCCGTGACGGCGTCGACATGGCCCGAGACCAGATGTCCGCCCAGCTCGTCGCTCAGGCGCAGCGACCGCTCCAGATTGACGCGGCGGCCGGGCGTCCAGTCGCCCAGCGTGGTGCGCGAGAGCGTCTCCAGCGAAACATCGACGCCGAAGATGCAGCCGCCCTCGGGGCGCGGCAGAATTTCGGTGACGGTCAGGCAGCATCCGTCGCAGGCGATCGACGCGCCCAATACGATGTGGTCGCGCGGATAGCTGCAGGCGATCTGGAAGCGCCCGTCCCGGCGCGACTGCACCGTGCCGACGTCAGTGATGATCCCGGTGAACATGATCCATGCGCTGTGCGTTGCGGTAGAGCGTGAGCCGGTCCGGGCCAAGCTCGCGCGCCTCGTGGATAACGAACTGGGGCAGCGTCGGGATCAGGTCCAGCCCATCCGGCGGGAATGGCGGGAGGCCGTTCGCGCCCGCCGCCCGTGCGCCGCGGAACAGCGCCAGCTCATCGACATAACCGGCGTCGAGGAACGCGCGCGCCACCGCCGGGCCGCCCTCGACCATCAGCCGGGTGATGCCGCGCTCGCTCAACACTTGCAGGATGCTGCCGGGCGCGAGGCGTCCATCGGGCGTGAGCGCGCACGACAAGCACTCGACGCCGATCGAGCGCAGCCGCGCGATATTGTCGGGCGGCGCGTCCACGCCATGCAGCACCCAGACCGGATGCGTTTTAGCGGAGCGCGCCAGCTTGCTGTCATGCGACAGGTCGGCGCGCCGCGCCAGCACCACGCGCACCGGCGAGCGCCAGCCAAGCCCAGGCAGGCGGCAGGTCAGCGACGGGTCGTCGGTCTTGACCGTGCCGTTGCCGATCAGGATCGCGTCGGCGCGGGCGCGCATCAGATGGGCGCGGTTGCGCGCGAGTTCGTCAGTGACGAAAACCGGCTTGCCGCCGCCGCGCGGTATTCGTCCGTCCGAGCCGACCGCGAGCTTGAGCTGAACGAAGGGCCGGTTCTCGCGCATCCGCAGGATATGGCCGAGCGAAATCCAGTGCGCTTCGGCTGTGTCGGCGGCGCGGCGCACCTCCACGCCATGGGCGCGCAGCGCGTCCAGCCCCTTGCCGGCGACGAGCGGATTCGGGTCCTCGACCGCGTAGATCAGCCGCTTGATGCCGGCTGCGGCGATTGCCTCGACGCAAGGCGGGCTTTTGCCGTAATGGCAGCATGGCTCCATCGTGACGAACATGGTAGCGCCACGCGCCGCTTGGCCGGCCATGCGCAGCGCCATCACCTCGGCATGAGGCCGCCCGCCCGGCGCGGTGCCGCCGACCCCCAGGATTTCGCCGGTCGCTTCGTTCGTCACCACCGCGCCCACGGCAGGGTTTGGCCAGGTCTGCCCCAGCGGCGTGCGCGCGGCGCGCAGGGCAAGGCGCACCGGCGTCACGCGGCGCGCGGCGATCTCGTCAACCGGAAGGGTGAAGGCCGCGAGGGCGCTGGTGCTATCGCTCATCCGTCTTGTCGTCCACCCGCGCGAGCCGCTTCTCCGAAAGTTCGCTGAGCAGCTCTGCGAAGTCGCTGGCCTCGCGGAAATTCTTGTAGACCGAGGCATAGCGGACGTAAGCGACGTCATCCAGCGTCTTCAAGCCTTCCATGACCATTTCGCCGAGCCGGTGGCTGCTGATCTCCGGTTCGCCCGAGCTTTCCATGCGCCGGACAATGCCGCTTACGAGCTGGTCGATACGTTCCGGCTCAACCGCCCGTTTACGCGCGGCGATCTGTATCGAGCGCGCCAGTTTGTCGCGGTCGAACGGCACGCGGCGGCCATTGCGCTTGATGATGGTGAGTTCGCGGAGCTGGATGCGCTCGAAAGTGGTGAAGCGTCCGCCGCATTCCCCGCAGAAGCGGCGACGCCGGATTGCGCCGTTGTCCTCGGCAGGACGGGAGTCCTTGACCTGCGTGTTCAGTGCTCCGCAAAAAGGACATCTCATCTATGAAAACCCTTTCGCCGGCAAAGCGGGTTTGCGGCGTGATTAGGGATTCGGATGGCAGAAGCCGCGCGGCCCCGAATGCGCTTCGAGGCCGAACGGATTTCATGACGTCGCGACAGCTTTTCGCATATGACGTGAAATCAGTATATCGGGAAACGGCCGCACAAATCCAGCGCGCGGCGCTTCACGTCCGCTTCGACGCCGGCGTTTGCTTCGGCGCCGTTGCGCGCAAGCCCATCGAGCACGTCGAGGATCATCTGGCCGACCGCCTGGAACTCTGCCACGCGGAAGCCGCGCGTGGTGCCTGCGGGCGAGCCGAGACGGATGCCGGAGGTCACTGTCGGCTTTTCCGGGTCGAACGGCACGCCATTCTTGTTGCAGGTGATATGCGCGCGCCCGAGCGCCGCTTCGGCGGCCCGTCCGGTCACGCCTTTCGGGCGCAGATCGACGAGGATGACATGTGTGTCGGTGCCGCCGGAGACGATGTCCAGCCCGCCCGATTTCAGCGTTTCGCCCATCGCCTTGGCATTGTCGATCACCGTTTGCGAATAGACCTTGAACTCCGGGCGCAGGGCCTCCCCGAACGCGACTGCCTTGCCGGCGATGACGTGCATCAGCGGCCCGCCCTGCATTCCGGGGAACACAGCCGAATTGAACTTCTTGGCCAGATCCGGGTCGTCGGTGAGGATCATGCCGCCGCGCGGGCCGCGCAGGGTCTTGTGCGTCGTGGTGGTGGCGACATGCGCGTGCGGGAACGGGCTGGGATAAAGCCCCGCCGCGACCAGACCGGCGAAATGCGCCATGTCCACCATGAAATACGCGCCAACGCTGTCGGCGATTTCGCGGAAGCGGGCAAAGTCGATCTGGCGCGGGTAGGCCGAGCCGCCGGCGAGAATGATCTTCGGCTGGTGCTGTTTGGCGAGCGCTTCGACCTCATCGTAGTCGATGAGCGCATCCTCCTTGCGCACGCCGTAATGAATGGCGTTGAACCACTTGCCGGACACGTTGGGCGCTGCCCCGTGCGTCAGATGGCCGCCAGCATCGAGGCTAAGCCCCATGATCGTGTCGCCCGGCTTGATCAGCGCGAGGAACACCGCCTGATTCGCCTGACTGCCGGAGTTGGGCTGAACATTGGCGTAGCCGCAGCCGAACAGCCGCGTGGCGCGCTCGATCGCGAGGTTTTCCGCGATGTCCACGTACTGGCAGCCGCCATAGTAGCGTTTGCCCGGATATCCTTCTGCGTATTTGTTCGTCAGCACCGAGCCGACCGCTTCGAGCACGGCCTGCGAGACGATGTTTTCCGAAGCGATCAACTCGATCTCCTCGCGCTGGCGCCTGAGTTCGAGGGAAACAGCTTCGGCGACTTCCGGGTCGCTCTCGGCCAGCGACTTCGTGAAAAAGTCGTGCTGTTCGGACGTGGCAAACTTCGTCTCAGGCTCGAAATCGCTGACGGTCATGGGAGCCTCCTCGCTGAATTGTTGTGATCGGGCGGACTCGCGCGCCGGTTCGCAGCGCGTCGTCTCTCACAGTCGGCATGGAGCTTACGGTCCGTCACCGCAAGATACAACCCGGGGACGCCGCCAGGCTAGTTCAGTTGCGCCAGCCCGTCGCCAAATCCCGTCAGGTCGATCGGCACGCCAATGCCTTCTTCGGGCGTCTGGAAGATGATGAAGATGGCGTTCTGGCCCGACTGCATTTTTTCGACGAGGTCGGCATCCGCCACCACCTCTGCGACGCAGCCGACCTGACCGCATTTGAGGAAGGGCGCATGGCCAACATCCTCGCCGTCGATCTTCAGGCCAAGGCCGGTGGGCAGCAGCACGCCAAGCGGCGCGACGACGCGCAGCAGCCGCTTGTCGCCGCTGAACGAGCGCAAAAAGATGATCGTGAGCGATACGTTCCGGCGGTCCTCGGCCTTGACGCTCTGCACAAGCGCGCATTTCTCCGCCCGCGCGCCCGATGGGCGGCCGCAACGCACCTGCCACGCGCCCACCGTGGTTTTCAGCTCGCTCTCGCTGAACTGCGCCTGCGCCGGGGTCTGCGCGCCATCGACCGAGGCGAGAGCCGCTGCGAGGGCCAGGAGAATGCCAACGGCAAAAACCCGTCGTTTTGTGAGCGCTTTACAGAGATCCATCACGTCCTGAAGGGCTGGCTTTCACGTCTCGCCGGCTTTGGCGCCGGAAAATTGCGCTGAGTGGCATCGGCTATAGGCCGCGGGGCTGCTGCGCGCAAGCCCGCGCCTGAGCGAGCCGTCACTGCGCGCTCAATGCGGCTACATTTCGACATGCGGCGTGTCCGGCGCGGACGGCCCGCCTGCGTCGGTGCGAGGTTATGCCGCATCCTTTCGCGGGCGCGTCTGGCTTACCCGAACGGACACGAATGCGATAATTTGAATAGTTGTAAAGCGCGCGCCTTTGCCGCTATCCCAAGGGGATACAAACGCGGCGATCCTGCGTTAAGTTGCTTTGCAGTGCGTATGCGTGCGTGAGCACGATCTGGCCGGGAAACAATGGAGATCGCGGAAGCATGAAGATCGGGGCGGTGTCGAAAACGATGTTGCAGCGCGTTCCGCAAGCAGGAGCGCTCGCGGTCTTGCCGAGCTTGGCTGGCGCGTCCGCCGCTGCTGCGGGCGAGCCCGAGTCGTGGGGCCTGAATTTGCAGGAAGCGGCCTCGCCCATCATGGAGCAGATGGTCGACTTCCATAACCTGCTGCTCGTCATCATCACGGCGATCACGATTTTCGTCACGGTGCTGCTGGTCTGGGCGTTGATCCGCTACAATCGCCGCGGCAATCCGCAGCCAGCGAGGTTCCACCACAACACGACGCTTGAGGTTTTGTGGACGGTGGTGCCGATCCTAATTCTGGTAATCATCGCAATCCCGTCGTTCCGTCTGCTTTACGCGCAGCACAGTTACCCCGAGGCGGACTTGACGATAAAGGCGACCGGCTATCAGTGGTACTGGGAATATGAATACCCGGACGCCGGTTTCTCGTTCGGCTCGTTCATGGTGGAGGACGCCGACCTGGAGCCGGGCCAGCCGCGCCTGCTGGCCGTGGACGCCGATGTCGTCGTGCCGGTCGACAAGAACATTCAGGTGCTCGTGACGGCCGCTGACGTCATGCACAACTGGACCGTTCCCGCCTTCGGCTCCAAGATCGACGCCATCCCGGGGCGCGTGACCCGCACCTGGTTCCGGGCGACAGAGACAGGCACCTTCTACGGCCAGTGTTCAGAGCTTTGCGGCGCGCGCCACGCCTTCATGCCGATCGCCGTGCGCGTGGTGACGCAGGAGGAATACGAGGCCTGGCTTGAGCAGGCATCGGACGAATACGCCCGTAAAGGGCGTTTGGACGAGACGCGGTTGGCGACAGGGGAGCCGCTGGACGCGCCCGCGCAGCCGCAACTCGCTTCAGTGAGGGATTAACGCCGGCGCACGCGCATCGAAAAAGGGGCTTGAAAGAGATATGACGAGCATTGACGCTACCGCGCATCACGAAGAGCGGATGGGCTTTGTCCGCCGCTGGCTCTTCTCGACCAACCACAAGGACATCGGCACGCTTTACCTGATCTTCGCGATCGTCGCGGGCCTGATCGGCGGCGCCATGTCGGTCGGTATGCGCATGGAGCTGCAAGAGCCCGGGATGCAGGTCTTTGCGAATCCGCACACCTACAACGTGCTGGTTTCCGCGCATGGCCTCATCATGATCTTCTTCATGGTCATGCCGGCGCTGATCGGCGGCTTCGGAAACTGGTTCGTGCCCATAATGATCGGCGCGCCGGACATGGCGTTCCCGCGCATGAACAACATCTCGTTCTGGCTGCTGCCGTTCTCCTTTGCGCTTCTGCTGCTGTCGCTCTTCGTGCCGGGGTCCGCCGGGGCTGACGGGTTCGGCGGCGGCTGGACGCTCTACCCGCCGCTTTCGACTTCGGGCAATCCCGGGCCGGCGATGGACCTCATCATCCTGTCGCTCCACATCGCGGGCGTGTCGTCAATCCTCGGAGCGATCAACTTCATCACCACGATCTTCAACATGCGCGCGCCGGGCATGACGCTGCACAAGATGCCGCTGTTCGCCTGGTCGATCCTGGTGACGGCGTTCCTGCTGCTGCTGGCGCTGCCAGTTTTCGCCGGCGCGATCACCATGCTGCTGACCGACCGCAACTTCGGCACGACTTTCTTCGACCCGGCCGGCGGCGGCGATCCGGTCCTCTACCAGCATCTGTTCTGGTTCTTCGGACACCCGGAAGTCTACATCATGATCCTGCCGGCGTTCGGCATCATCAGCCACATCATCGCGACATTCTCGCGCAAGCCGATCTTCGGCTATCTCGGCATGGCGTATGCGATGGTGGCGATCGGCGTGATCGGCTTCATCGTGTGGGCGCACCACATGTACACCGCCGGTCTGAGCGTCGACACGCAGGCCTATTTCGTGTTCGCGACGATGGTCATCGCGGTGCCGACGGGCATCAAGATCTTCTCGTGGATCGCCACCATGTGGGGCGGCTCGATCACATTGCCGACACCGATGCTCTGGGCCGTCGGCTTCATCTTCGTGTTCACTGTTGGCGGCGTGACGGGCGTCGTGCTGGCCAACGCAGGCATCGACCGCGCGCTTCACGACACCTACTACGTCGTGGCGCACTTCCACTATGTGCTGTCGATGGGCGCGATGTTCGGCATCTTCGCGGCCTGGTACTACTGGTTCCCGAAGATGTTCGGCTACAACTACTCGGAGTTCATCGGCAAGCTGCATTTCTGGATGACCTTCATCGGCGTGAACCTGCTGTTTTTCCCGCAGCACTTCCTCGGGCTGCAGGGTATGCCGCGCCGCTATGTCGACTATCCCGACGCCTTCGCCGGCTGGAACTATGTGTCCTCGATCGGTTCGTACATCTCGGCCGCGGCGGCGATCGTGTTCCTGATCGGCGTGGTCCATGCCTTCGCGCACGGCCGGAAGGCTGCCGACAATCCTTGGGGCGAAGGCGCGACGACGCTGGAGTGGACGCTGTCCTCGCCGCCGCCGTTCCACCAGTTCGAGACGCTGCCGCGCATCAAATAACGCGGCAAAAGTGCAACGCCAGGCGGGGCCGTGCGGCCCGCGGCCCCGCCTTGACGGGATCCAAGACCAAGAATGACAGATCAGAGCGCGGCTTTCGACATTGCGACCCAGGATGCGCGTCAGCCGCACGGCTTCAGCGGCGGGCGGCCGCAGCCGCGGTCCCGCGCGGACGATACCGGGGAGTTGCGCGACTACTGGGCGCTGCTCAAGCCGCGGGTGATGTCGCTGTCGATCTTCACCGCCTTCGCCGGCATGGTCGCGGCGCCCGGCGAAATCCACCCGGTGCTCGCCATCGCAGCCCTGCTCGCGATTGCTGCGGGCGCGGGCGCGGCGGGCGCGCTAAATATGTGGTACGACGCCGACATCGACGCGGTGATGCAGCGCACGGCGAAACGTCCGCTGCCGCGCGGGCGCGTATCGCGCGATGAGGTGCTCACGCTCGGCGTCGTACTGGGCGCGGGCTCGGTTCTCTGCCTCGGGCTCATGGTCAACTGGGTCGCCGGCGCGCTGCTGGCCGGCACGATCCTTTTCTACCTCGTCATCTACACCATGTGGCTCAAACGGCGCACGCCGCAGAACATCGTCATCGGCGGCGCGGCCGGCGCGTTCCCGCCGATGATCGGCTGGGCGGCGGTGACCGGGTCGGTATCGCTTGAAAGCATCGTGCTGTTCGCCATCATCTTCTTCTGGACGCCGCCGCATTTCTGGGCGCTGGCGCTGGTGCGCAGCCAGGACTATCAACGCGCGGGCATCCCAATGCTGCCGGTGGTCGCTGGCGCGGATGCGACGCGCTGGCAAATCCTGATCTACAGCGTGCTGCTCGCGCCGCTCAGCATCGCGCCGACGCTGTTCGGCTTCGCCTCGCTCGGCTATGCGATCGTCGCCGGCGCGCTGGGGGCGGGTCTGCTTGCGCTCGCCGTTGAAACGTGGCGGTGTCGCGAGGGGGGGGGCGCGGATCGCGCGGCCCGGCGGCTTTTCAAATTTTCGATCCTCTACCTGTTCGGCATTTTCGGCGCGCTGGTCGTCGATCATCTGGCCGGATGGGCGGTCTGAAGAAAGACGGTTCATGTCGGAAAGTCAGGTCGGCAACCCGGAAGCGGAAAGCGCGGAGGAGCGCGAGGCGCGCTATCGCGAGGAGGACCGCATCAGGCGCAAACGCCAGCGCAAGCGTTCGATCGCGCTGGCCTTGGCGCTGGTGGCGCTGGCCGTCCTGTTTTTCGTCGTAACGATCGTGCGGCTGGGGCCGATGGTGGCTAACCGGCCGTTGTGAGACGCGGGAGAGGCGTACGAGATATGAACGAAGACCGGAATGAAACGCAGCAGATCGCGAAGGCGCGGGCGCTGCGCCGCACGGCGCTGCCGCTGGTGTTCATCGTCGCGGGGATGACGGGGCTGGCCTTCGCCGCCGTGCCGCTCTACGACCTGTTCTGCCGCGTGACGGGCTATGGCGGCACCACGCAGGTGGCCGAAGCCGACTCGACCGAGGTGCTGGACCGCAAGATCACGATCCGTTTCGACGCGAACATTTCGCCGAAGCTCGACTGGGGCTTCAAGCCGGTCCAGACCTCGATGAAGGTTAATATCGGAGAATCGGCGCTTGCGGTCTACGAGGCGCACAATCCGACCGACCAGCCGCTCGCGGGCACGGCGACCTACAACGTCACGCCGGAAATCGCCGGCTATTACTTCAGAAAGGTGCAGTGCTTCTGCTTCACCGAGCAGACGCTGGAGCCGGGCCGGCGCATGGACATGCCGGTGAGCTTCTTCGTCGATCCGGCGATCATGGACGACCCGGAGGCCCGCGGGATCGAGGAGATCACGCTGTCCTACACCTTCTTCCCGATGAAAGGGCAGACGCAGACCGGGGCGGCGCGGGACGTCTCGCAGAACAGGGTGGCGGCGGCGCAGTAGCGCGGCTATGAAACCTCACGGATAACAAGAGGCGCGGAGCGCCCTCGGGAGAGCATAGGGGAAGAGATCACGTCATGGCCGAAGCGCATAGCAAGCAGCACGATTATCATATCGTCGAGCCGAGCCCTTGGCCGCTCGTGGGATCGGTTTCAGCCTTCGTTCTGGCGATAGGGGCGATTGCGTGGATGCGCACGGGCCAGGGCGGCCTGTTCGGCGTTGAGGGGCCGTGGATGTTCTTCATCGGCCTGCTCGGCGTCTTCGCGACGATGATCGGCTGGTGGCGCGACGTGGTCCACGAATCCGTTGTCGAGCGGGCCCACACCCCGGTCGTGCAGCTGCATTTGCGCTACGGCATGATCCTGTTCATTGCCTCGGAGGTGATGTTCTTCGTCGCCTGGTTCTGGGCGTATTTCGACGCCGCGCTGTTCCCGGCCGCTGAAACGGTCAACGGCGAAATGGTCGGCGTGGTCGGCCGCCACGAGGCGACGGGCGGGCAGTGGCCGCCGGCCGCCACGGGCGATGGCCTCTTCGAAGCCGCCTTCGATCCCTGGGGGCTGCCGCTGGTCAATACCCTGGTGCTGCTCCTGTCCGGCACCACCGTGACCTGGGCGCACCACGCGCTGTTGAACAACGACCGGCGCGGACTTATCTGGGGTTTGCTGCTGACAATTCTGCTGGGGCTGTCCTTCACGGCCTTGCAGGCATACGAGTACACACATGCCGCATTCGAGTTCTCGGGCCATATCTACGGCTCGGTGTTCGTGATGGCGACGGGCTTCCACGGCGCGCATGTGATTATCGGCACGTTGTTCCTGATTGTCGTGCTCATACGCGCGATGGCCGGGCACTTCACGCCGCAGAAGCACTTCGGCTTTGAAGCAGCGGCCTGGTACTGGCACTTTGTCGACGTCGTCTGGCTGTTCCTGTTCGCCAGCATCTATGTCTGGGGCGCTGGCGCGCCAGGCGCTCATTAAGCGATGCGACGGCGCTGAACGGCGCGTGAAACGGCGACGGCGAGCAGGTCGCCCGGTTGAATGGCTCGGGAGCGCGACGGCGCGCCGAGCGCTATTGACATCTGAGAAGCGGGGGATTCGCGACCGCTGCGTGGCATTTTGTCCCGGCCTGCACGGAAATTGCTGCGGGCCGGACAGGAGCCGTCGCCGGCCGGAAATTTTTCTCTTGAAACTCGCGCTTGAGGCAGGCAGAACCCTGCCTCGTTCACTCAGTGTGTTCGGTCATCTACTGGTTGGGGAGGACGCCATATGGCTTACGATGACGCCCTCTTCCAATTGGGGATGGACTTGGATCCTGGTTCAAGCACCGCCCAAACGGAAGAAAAATCTGTGTCTGGTTCCGCTCACACGGAAGCGGACGATCGGAAGGACTATTTCTGCGAGCGCGACGGGGTTCGTTTCGCGGGAACGCATCTCATCGTCGATCTGATGAATGCGAAGCATATCGACGATGTCGCGCATGTCGAGGAGACCTTCCGACGATGCGTGGACGAGGCGGGTGCGACCCTTTTGCATATGAACATGCATCATTTCACGCCCAACGGCGGCGTGACAGGGGTGGCTGTTCTCGCCGAGTCGCATATCAGTATCCACAGCTGGCCGGAATACGGCTACGCTGCGCTGGATATCTTCATGTGCGGTGATGCGGACCCCCATGCCGCGATACCGGTGTTGCGCGATGCTTTTGAACCGGAGCAAGTCGTGGTGACCGAGCATCTGCGCGGCCGCCACGTCTGGGAAGTCGCGGAGGCTGCCTAAAGCGGCTTCATCGCGCTGGAGACGGAATTCGGGCCGCGGCCAGACGATGGCTGCGGCCCGCTTCGCTTGAACGCCATCCGATTGCCTGCAGGAGGTCGTCATGGCCCGCTGGATACCTGAAACGCTGCACGAAGCGTTCCGCTTCTCCTTCAAGACCAACAACGTGCTTTATGAAAGCCAGACGGAGCACCAGCATCTCGTCATCTTCGAGAACGACACTTTCGGACGCGTGCTCATGCTTGACGGCGTGGTGCAACTCACCGAGGAGGACGAGTTCGTCTACCACGAGATGATGGCGCATCCGGCGCTCTTGGCGCAGCCGGAGCCGAAGCGCGTGCTCATCATCGGCGGCGGCGACGGCGGCGTGCTGCGTGAGGCGCTGCGCCATCCCAGCGTGGAGCGCGCGGTGTTGTGCGAGATAGACCAGAGCGTCATCGACCTGTCGCGGCGCTATCTCGAATTCATCTCGAAGGGCGCGTTTGACGATCCGCGTGCGGAGGTGGTCATCGCCGACGGCACGAAATTCGTGGCCGAAACCGAGGAGCGATTCGACGCGATCCTGGTCGACTCCACCGACCCGATCGGCCCGGCCGTCGCGCTGTTCACCCGCGAGTTCTACGCAAACTGCAAGCGCGCGCTGAACGAGGGCGGCGTGCTGATTGCGCAGTCCGGGCTGCCTTTCCTGCAGGGCGATGAGCTGCGCGATGTTCAAAAGCGCTTTCGCGCACTGTTCGCCGATGCGGCGGCTTACATCATCACGACGCCAACTTATATCGGCGGCCCGATGGCGCTGTCTTGGGGCTGCGACGATGCCGCGCGGCGGACCCCGGAACGCGAGACGCTGAAGGCGCGTTTGGCGAACCTGAAGGGCGAGATGAAATATTACACGCCCGAGGTGCATCTTGCCGCCTTTGCGCTGCCGGCCTACGTGGCAAAGCTATCTCAGAGCTAAAGGCGCGCGCCGACCGGGCGGCCGGCGGCATCCATCACCAACAACCGCGAAGCGTCGCCCATGCCGTCACTGCTGCCGACAGCGTCCGACCACGACCTGCGCACCACATCCGGCATCGGGTTCATGATTGCTGGCGTGTTTCTGGTGCCGATGCTGGATGCGCTTGCAAAGTATCTTTCGGCCTGGCTCGCGCCGGGGCAGATCGCGCTGTTCCGCTTCGCGATCCAGAGCCTCATCCTGATGACCATCCTCACGGCGCGGCGCGAGCTGTTCTGGCCCGGGCGGCTGACCGGCTGGCTGATGCTGGCGGGCGCATTCGCGGCCGGCGCGGTGATCTGCCTGATCTGGGCGGTGAGCCTGCTGCCGCTCGCCACCGCCATCTCGATCTTCTTCATCGAGCCGCTGTTGCTGACGATCATCGCGGCGCTTGCGCTGGGCGAGAAGATCGGGCCGCGGAGGATCGGCGCGATCGTCGTCGGCTTGATCGGCGCAATGATCGTGATTCGTCCGAATTGGGTGAGCTTCGGTCCGGTGATCCTTTTGCCCGCCGCCGCGGCGTTCTTCTTCGCGTGCTATGTCGCGACGATCCGCGGCTTGTCGGTCCGGCTCGCCGGGCTGCCGATGCAGGCGTGGTCCGGGACCTGGGCGACGCTCATCATTTTCGTCGTGGTTCTGCTCGGCTCATGGAGCGATGTGCCGATTTTCAGGTTCGAGCCGGTGCCGGCCTGGACCTGGTATTACCTTGCCGCGATGGGCGCGATCGCGGCGCTGGCCCACATGATGTTCGCGATGGCCTTTCAGCGAGTCGAGGCGGGCGCGCTGGCGCCGTTCCAGTATCTGGAGATCGTTGGCGCGACGGCGCTGGGGTATTTCGTCTTCGGTGACTTCCCGGACGCGCTCACCTGGGCGGGTACAGGGCTGATCCTGGCGGCTGGGCTTTACGTGTTCTATCGCGAACGGCAGGCTGCGCGCGGCGTGACGGCAACGACGAAGCGCCCGGCGCGGTGAAGCGCGTTTGGGCCCGGTCCAATCCGTTCAAGCCCCGGCATGGTGAGCGCAGCAAAGCAATCGTCCAGAATGTGTCATCCCGTGTCTGCGAAGCGGCACATTGTGCCGCTTCGCAGACACGGGAACGTCGTCGGGCTTGTCACCGCGCGATCCCGGATCAGCGCCGCACCGCTTCGCGCTGCAGCGCATCCGGGATGACATCTCGGGTTGCGCCGCATCGCGCACGGGATGACTGAGGAACGCGCGTTAAACCACCTTGCCGGGGTTGAGGATGCCGTTCGGGTCGAGCGCGTTCTTGAGCGCGTGCATCAACGCCATCTCGGTGTCATCCTTCACGCTCGGCAGCAGGTCGCGCTTCATCCGGCCGATGCCGTGTTCCGCGCTGATCGATCCGCCCATCTCGACGGCAAGCCCATAGACCGCCCCGGCAATGTCGTCCCACCGCGCCAGGTAGGCATCCTTGTCCATCCCCCCCGGCTGGCTGACGTTGTAGTGCACGTTGCCGTCGCCGAAGTGGCCGAACGGGAACGGCCGCACGCCGGGCATGATGCGCTCGACTTCAGCATTTGCGCGCTGGACGAACTCCGGCACCCGGCTGACCGGCACTGACACGTCGCATTTCACCGAGCCGCCTTCGTATTTCTGCACCTCCGACAGGCGCTCGCGCAGGTCCCAGAACGATTGCGCCTGCGCCAGCGAGGCCGCGACCGCGCCATCGGTCACAAGCTCTGCTTCGAAGGCCTGCTCAAGCAGCGCTTCAAGCGCGCCCTCCGCCGCGCCGTCCGGCCGCGAGCCCGACACCTCCATCAACACGTACCAAGGATGCCGCGCCTCAAGCGGATCGCGCGCCTCGGGCATGTGCTTTTCGAGGAAGTCGAGGGCAATACGCGGGATGAACTCGAACGCCGTGAGCGCGGGGCCAGCCTGCGCCTGCGCCATCTCGAACAGTCGCGCAACGTCCTCCAGCGTCTCAAGCGCAACGAACGCCGCCGCCTGCTCCGCCGGGCGCGGAAACAGCCGCAGCACCGCGGCGGTGATAATGCCGAGCGTGCCTTCAGAGCCGATGAACAGGTCGCGCAGATCATAGCCCGTATTGTCCTTGCGCAAGCCCCGCAAGCCGTTCCAGACGCGGCCGTCCGCGAGCACGACCTCAAGGCCGAGCGTCAGCGCGCGCGCATTGCCATAGGCGAGCACCTTGATGCCGCCCGCATTGGTCGCGAGATTGCCGCCGATCTGGCAGGAGCCTTCGGCCGACAGGCTGAGCGGGAACAGCCGGTCGACCTCGCCTGCGGCTTCCTGCGCCTGCGCCAGCGTCGCGCCGGCCTCGATTGTCAGCGTATTGTTCGCCGGGTCGACGGCGCGAACACGGTTCATCCGCGACAGGTTCAGCACGATCTCGTGGCCCGCCGTCATGGGGATCTGGCCGCCTACCAGGCCGGTATTGCCGCCCTGCGGGACCACCGCGATGCCGGTTTCATTGGCGATCTTGAGGATTTGCGCGACCTCGTGGGTGCTGCCCGGTTTGAGCAGCAGCGGCGTGCGGCCGTGATACAGGCCGCGCCATTCCTCCATGTAGGGGGCGAGGTCGGTCTGCTCGGTGATGACGTGCTGCGGCCCGACCACTTCGGTCAGGCGCGTCAGAATATCGGGCGTGGGCGGCGTGCCGCCGGGATGATGCAACATGGTTTTTTCGGATTGGTTGGGGTTCGCTCGCGCGAGTTTAGCGCAAAGCTCCGCCAGACCCAAATCGGGCCCGTTCAGCCGCCGTTGCGCCTGGGCGCGGCGGCGCGCGCCAGCCGGTCGTTGATGGCTTCGCCCAGCCCCTTGTTCGGGATGGGCATGACCGCGATGGTGTCCGACCGGCACCTGTCCAGCGCCCGCAGATAGCCGAACAGGTTCGCCGCGGCCTCGCTCAGATCGCCGCTTTCGCTCAGATTGAGGATCGCTTCGTCGGGCGCGTCCGGGCCGAAGCCCAGCAGAACTTCACCGGGCCGCACCGCCTCGGCATTGAGCCGCAGGCGCGCGCGTGGGGCATAGTGGCTCATCAGCATTCCGGGCGCGGCGGGCGCATCCGGCTGGTCGTCCGGCTGCTGGAACGGCTCATTCAGCACGTCCTCGATTTCCTCGCGCGCAATGCCGCCGGGCCGCAGCAGCCTCGGCGCGCCGCCAGTCAGCGCCACAATCGTGGATTCCAGCCCGCCGGGGCACCGCCCGCCATTCACGATCAGCCCCTTGACATTCTCGAAATCGCCCGCGACATGCTCCGCCGTCGTGGGGCTGACCCGGCCGGATCGGTTGGCGCTGGGCGCGGCGACAGGCACGCGCGCGAAGGTTATGAGCTTTTGCGCAATCGGGTGTGACGGCACGCGCAGCCCCACGGTGTCCAGCCCTGCCGTGACGAGGCTGTTGATCGGCGCGCCGTCGGCCAAAGGCACGACGAGCGTAAGCGGCCCCGGCCAGAACTGCTCCGCGAGCAGCCGGGCGCGCTCATCGAACAGCCCGAGCCGCTGCGCATGGTCGCGGTCCGCCACATGCACGATCAACGGGTTGAATCGCGGCCGGCCCTTTGCTTCATAGAGCCGGGCGATCGCGCGGCCATCGGCGGCGTTGGCGCCGAGGCCGTAGACGGTTTCGGTCGGAAACGCGACGAGGCTGCCGTCACGCAGGAAGCTGGCGGCACGCGCAATATTCTCGTCGCTGGGCGACAACACTTGCAAATTCCGCCTCTGATCGAAAAGGTGCCGTTGCATATCGATTTCAGATAATGACTGGTTGAGCAAATACGAAGGCGCACGGAAAGCTGAAGCGGACCAACGGCCATGTCAAGCCGCGCAAAGCCCGATCGTATATTCTTGCCGCGCAAGAGACGCATTGAAGCATGAATATGGAACAATGGCTCGTCGTCGGGGTGCTCGCCGGCGTCGTCGCGCTCCTGATGTGGGGGCGCTGGCGCTATGACGTCGTGGCCTTCGGCGGCCTGATCGTCGCTGTCGTCGTCGGCGCGGTGCCAGCGGACAGCGCGTTCGAGGGCTTCGGCCATCCCGCGACCATCATCGTCGCGCTGGTGCTCATCGTCAGCCGGGGGCTGACGAATGCCGGCGTGGTTCAATTCCTGACGCGCTATGTCATGAACGCCGGGCGCGGTCTCTCGGTCCATGTCGGAATCATGGCCTCGGCCGGCGCGGCGCTTTCAGCGGTGATAAACAACGTGGCGGCGCTCGCGGTGCTGATGCCTGTGGACATGAAGGCTGCCGAACAGGCGGGACGCCCGCCCGGTCTGACGCTGATGCCGCTCGCCTTCGCCACCCTGCTCGGCGGTCTCATCACCCTGATCGGGACGCCGCCGAACATCATCATTGCAAATTACCGCAGCGAAACCACCGGCGAGCCGTTCGCCATGTTCGATTTCGCGCCTGTCGGCCTGGCGATTTCGCTGGTGGGCGTCGCCTTCATCGCGGTGGCGGGCTGGCGGCTGATGCTCTCGGGCAATGGCCGCCCGGCGAGGCAAGAGGAGAAGCAATTCAAGCTCGATGACTACGTTGCCGAAATCAAGGCGCCCGAAGAGGCCGAAATCGTCGGCAAGCGGGTGCGCGAACTCGATGACGTCGCGGAGCGCACCGGCGTGGCCATTCTGGGTTTGCTGCGCGGCAAGAAGCGGATGCCCGGCATGGCGCGGCGCGCCGTCATCGAGGCGGGGGACACCCTGGTCGTCGAAGGCGCGCCCGGCGACATCGACGCTTTCAGCAACGAACTGGGCTTGAGTTATGTCGAGGACCAGGCGGACAGGGATCGGTTGAAATCGTCCGATCTGGGCTTCCTCGAAATCGTCGCCCCTGAAGGCGCGCGGATAGCGGGCCGCTCTGCATCGGACCTGCGCCTTTTGACCCGCCAGGGCGTCGTGCTGCTGGGGGTGTCGCGTCAGGGCCGCCGTTTTGTCGAACAGGTGCGTAAGCTGGCGATCCAACCCGGCGACGTGCTGCTGCTTTACGGGCCGGTCGAGCGTCTGCCGGCCGTGGCGGACTGGCTCGGAGGCCTCCGGCTGGCCGGCGGCGAGACGAGGCCTGCGCGACCGCAAAAGACATGGTTGGCCGCTGGCATCTTTGCTGCCGCCATCGCGCTTGCCAGTTTCGAGGTTCTGCCGCTGGCCATCGCGCTGGGCGGGGTATGCGTCGGCTTCGTCGCTTCGGGGATCGTGCCGCCGCGAGAGATTTACGAAGCCATCGAATGGCCGGTGATCGTGCTGCTCGCCAGCCTTCTGCCCATCGGCGCGGCGCTGGAAAGCTCGGGGACAACCGCGCAGCTTGCCGACCAGATCGTGGGCATGTCCGCGGGGCTATCCGCCGCGGCGATCCTGCTGGTTCTCATGGTCGTGACGATCATGCTCTCGTCGGTGATGAATAACACCGCCACCGCGGTGATCGCCGCGCCGCTCGCCATCGACATCGCCGGGCGGCTGGACGTGAACGCGGATGCGTTCCTGATGGGCGTCGCGGTTGCGGCGTCTGCATCGTTCCTCACGCCGATCGCGCACAAGAACAACACGCTTATCATGGGGCCGGGCGGCTATCGCTTCGGCGATTACTGGCGGCTGGGGTTGCCGCTGGAACTGATTGTGCTGGCTGTCGGCCTTCCGATGATCCTGATCGTGTGGCCGCTGTGACGGATTCGCCGGTTATCGAGCTGCTGGGCGTGCGGCACGATTTCGACGGCGTGACGGTTCTGCGCGGGCTGAATCTGCGGCTGGCCGAGCGGCGTATCGCCATCATCGGCGACAACGGCTCGGGCAAGAGCACGCTGGCGCGGATGCTTAACGGGCTTCTGATCCCGCGCGCGGGCGAGGTGCTGGTGGGCGGCGTCTCGACCCGGAAAGACGCGAAAGCGGCGCGCGCGGTCGTCGGGCTGGTATTCCAGAACCCGGAGCATCAGATCGTGATGCCGACGGTCGAGGAAGATCTCGCCTTCGGCCCGCGCAACCTGAACCTGCCGCGCGAGGAGGCCGCCGCGCGCGTTGATGATCTGCTGACGCGCTATGGTCTGGCTGACAAGCGCACGCAGCCGGCGCATCTGCTCAGCGGCGGGGAGAAGAAGCTGCTCAGCATCCTGTCGGTCGTCATCATGCGCCCGCGCACCATCGTTTTCGACGAGCCGATGACCTCGCTCGACCGGCGGAACCGCGCGCGCATTGCCCGCGTGATGGCCGAACTGCCGCAGCAGCTGATCACCATTACGCACGACCTCGATTTGATCGCGGATTATGATCGCGCCATCCTGCTCGCGGGCGGAGCGGTGGCCGCCGACGGCCCGCCGGGCGAGGTCATCGCGCGGTACGAGGAACAGAGCGAAGAATGATCGCGCTTTACATTCATCGCGACAGTCCGCTGCATGGCCTTCCGCCGGGCGCGAAGCTCGCCGGGCTGGCGCTGGCGGGCGCGGGCGTCTTCCTGCTGCCTGGGCTGGCTTGGCAGGCGGGCGCGCTGGCGCTGGTGGCGCTGCTCTATCCGCTGGCGCGGTTGCCAGTGGGCGAGATCGCGCGGGCGCTTCAGCCGGTCATCGTGCTGGTCGTGGCGATCTGCGCGTTTCAATGGTTCGTCGCCGGGCCGCTGGCCGCCGCCGCGATCGGTCTGCGCATCATTACGCTCGTGCTGCTCGCCGCGCTGGTGACGCTCACGACGCCATTCTCCGGCATGATCGACGCATTCACGCGCGCCGCTTCGTTCGTCCGGCCGCTAGGCATCAACCCGCACAAGGTGGGGCTGGCCGCCGCGTTGGCCGTGCGGTTCATTCCGGTGCTGCTGGCCGACTACCGCGAAATTCAAGCGGCGCGTCAGGCGCGCGGGGCACGCGCGCCGGGGCTGTTCGCCGCCGGACCGCTGCTCATCAAGACGCTGCGCATGGCCGGAACGCTGGCGGATGCGGTCGAGGCGCGCGGTTTCGACAACCGAGAATAGAGGTGCATCATGCGGGTCAACGATATCGTTTATATCGCGTTGTTCGCGGCGATCACCGCCGCGCTCGGGCTTGTGCCGCCGATCACGCTGCCGGTCATCCCGGTGCCGATCACCGCGCAGTTTCTCGGCGTGATGCTGGCCGGTTCTATTCTCGGGGCGTGGCGTGGCGGGCTGGCGCTGCTCTTGTTCATCGCGCTTGTGGCGGCCGGGCTGCCGGTGCTGGCCGGCGGGCGCGGGGGCCTGGGCGTCCTCCTGTTTTCGCCGAGCGCCGGCTTCCTGCTGGCGTTCCCGATTGCGGCCTTCGTGATCGGCTGGCTGACCGAGCGGTTCTGGCGGCGGCTCGATGTCGTGCGCGCGTTTTTCATCAATGTGGTCGGCGGAATCGGTGTGGTCTACGCGATCGGCATTCCCGGCGTGGCGCTGATCGGCGATCTCAGCCTCGTGCAGGCGGCGGCAGGCTCGGCGATTTTCATCCCCGGCGACATCATCAAGGCGGTCGTTGCGGCGCTCGCAGCGGTTTTCGTGCGGCGCGGCTATCCGCTGATCGAAAGCGCGCGCTCTTAAATGACAACGATCTTCACCGAGCTGGAGGCGGCGGCGCGGGCGAATCGGCACAAACTCGCGCTGATCGGCAGGAACGGCGCGCTCAGCTTCGCTGAATTTCTTGAGCGCGTGCGCGGCGTGGCCGGTCACTTTCAGACATTGCCTGTTGGGCCTGTGGCGCTTGCGATGCCTGACCCGGCCGATACGCTGATTGCCTTTTTCGCAGCGGCGGCCGTTGCGCGGCCTGCCTTTGTGCTTGACCCGCAGGCGCCACCCGAGGCGGTCGCAAAGGCGCTGGCGCAGGCTGAACCGGCGGCTCATCTCACCGCGCTGCCGGACCCTGTGGGGCCGGCAGCGTTGCCCGACGTCTCACCGGAAGCGGAATTCTATTGGGGCCTCACCTCCGGCACGACCGCCGCACCGAAGATTTTCGCGCGCACGCACCGCTCCTGGCTTGCGACCTTCGCGGCGGCCGAAGCTGTGTTCGACTTCACGCCGGAGGATCGCGTTGTTTTGCCCGGAAGCTTGAGCCATTCGCTGTTTCTCTACGGCGCGGTCCACGCGTTGTGCCGGGGCATGGCGGCGATCCTGTGCGGTCCCTTCCGTCCGGCGCGCGTGGCGCGGGAACTGGCGGCGCATCGCGCCAGCGTTCTTTACGTCGTGCCGGCGATGCTGGACGCGTTGATGAAAGCCCGCGAGACGGCGTGGCGCGCCCATGTCCGGCGCATCTTCTCCAGCGGCGCGAAGCTGTCGGACGAGATGCGCGATGGCGTCGAGGCGGCGCTGCCGGGCGTCGATCTGGTCGAGGGTTACGGCGCATCGGAGACAAGCTATGTGAGTTACGTCAGCACGCGCGAGCCCGCGCCGTTCGGCTCTGTGGGGCGGCTGTTTCCCGGCGTCGAGGTCGGCATCCGTGACGCGGATGGGCAGCTCTGCGCGCCGGCCGAGAGCGGCACGGTCTGGGTGCGCAGTGCGATGACCTTCGCGCGCTATGTCGGCGGGCCGGCAATCGCGCAGGATGGCTGGGTTACTGCGGGCGATGCGGGCGTGCTGGCTGACGGCTTTTTGTACCTGAAGGGGCGCGCCAATCGTGTCATCAATGTCGCGGGAGTAAAGATCCATCCCGAAGCCATCGAGCGGGCGCTGCTGGCGCACGCGGATGTCGCCGGCGCGGCGGTGGTCGGGCTGGATGATCCAAAACGCGGGCAGCGTCTCGCCGCGGTGGTGGTTCCGCGCAACGGGCGGGTTGACCGGGCCCGCCTGAGCGCGCATTGCCGCGCTGCGCTGGGGCCGCGCATGACGCCGCAGAGCTTTTTCCGCGCATCGGCGCTGCCGCAGACCCGCTCGGGCAAGGTCGCCGTCGATGCCCTCTGGCAGGCGTTGATGCGCGGCGATTCGGCTTATGAGGCGCTGGAATGAGCCAGCCGGTCATCATCGCGGCGCGGCGCACTGCCATCGGTAAAGTCGGCGGGATGCATCGCGCGCGCCCCGTCGAGACACTCGGCGCGGCGGCCGTCATGGCGGCGCTTGCCGACAGCGGCCTGAGCGCGGGTGACATCGGCGAAGTCATCATGGGCAATGCGGCGGGCGGCGGCGGCAACCCGGCGCGGCTGATCGGCTTGAGCGCTGGCCTGCCCGAAAGCGTGCCGGCGATCACGGTGGACCGGCAGTGCGCGTCGGGGCTGGACGCTATCGTCATGGGCGCGCGGCTGATCCAGACCGGCGCCGTCGAGGCGGTCATCGCGGGCGGCGCGGAAAGCCCCTCGACAGCGCCCTGGCGGGTGGAAAAGCCGGCCTCGCTTTATCGCGGGCTGCCGCGCTTTTTCAGCGAGGCGCGGTTCGCGCCGGGCGCGGCCGGCGACCGGCAGATGATCGACGCGGCAGAGCGCGTCGCCCGCGAATTCGGGATCAGCCGTGAGGCGCAGGACGCTTATGCCCATGGCAGCCATCAACGCGCGGCAGCTGCGGCCGCCTCGGGCGCATTCGATGCGGAGATCGTGCCGGTTGGCGGCGGCGCGGAGCGCGACGAAGGACCGAAGCCCCGCCTCAAGCCCGAGGCGCTCGCCCGCGCGGCCCCGCTGCTCCCGGACGGCACGGTCACGGCGGGCAACAGCTGCGCGGTGAGCGACGGCGCGGCGGCGGTGGTGATCGTCTCCCCGGCGCTTCACGCGCGGCTGGGGCATCCGCCGGGCCTGACTTTCGTGGACGCGGCGTCCGGCGGCGTCGATCCGGCGCGGCTCGGGCTGGGCGCGATTCCCGCCGTTGAGCGGATGCGCGCCCGTCTCGGCCCCCGCTGGGACGGCCCCACGGCGATCGAGTTCAACGAAGCCTTCGCCTCGCAAGTGCTGGCGACAATGCAGGCGCTCGACCTTCCCGTCGCCGCCGCCAATCCGCATGGCGGCGCGATCGCGCTCGGCCACCCCTACGGCGCGAGCGGGGCGGTGCTTGTGGTCCGCCTGTTCGCGCGGATGGTGCGTGAGGGCCACAGCGGCCTCGGCGTCGCGATGCTGGCCGCGGCCGGCGGGCTGGGCGCGACGGCGGCGCTTGCGCCGGTCTGAGCCGGTCAAAATAACACCCGATAAAACAACGCTTTTTCGCGCTTCAGCGCGGCCGCGTCAGCATATTCGCTTGACGTCGGGCGCGTCGGCTGCGTTAAATTTACATATAGCGCCGGGACAAATCTCGGCAGAACGTGCTGAATACATGTGGTTCCGGGCATGAGCCTAAACGCTAGCGTGACCGAGGACGGGCCATGACGTCACGCCCCAGAATATAGCCGCGGTTGTCGCTTGCTAATCGCGTATCGCCGCCGCCAAGCATTCTTGTCCAGTTCGCGAACGTTTCGCTGCGGGCGCCCAGGCGCTCGTTCGCCCGGCGTTAACGCGTTATCCGACCAAAATTGTATACGCACTGAGGAAACCGCGCCTTATCAACGCACAGGACGGGCCGTTTGAACGCATTTGGTGATTTGGGGTCGGAAATGGAGAACATGGCGATCGGCTGGCGCGAATGGGCGGCGCTGCCCAAGCTGGGCCTGCCGGCGATCAAGGCGAAGATCGACACGGGCGCGCGCACCTCGGCGCTGCACGCCTTCAAGGTGGAATCCTTCGGGCCGGAGGAGAATCCGCGCGTGCGCTTCTGGGTGCATCCGGTCGAGGGCCGCGACGACATCGAGGTGAAATGCACCGCCAAGGTGCTGGACCGGCGGCAGGTGGTCAGCTCCAACGGCGTGTCCGAGTTGCGCTACATCATCCGCACGCCGATCCGCATCGGCGATCGTGAATGGCCGATCGAAATCTCCCTGTGCAACCGGGAGACGATGACTCACAGGATGCTGATCGGCCGGACCGCGCTGGAGTCCATCGAGGCGGTGGTCAAGCCCTGGGGCGAGTTCTACCAGGGGCATATGGACTACAAGGTCTACGATACCGTCGTCCGCCAGCCCATCGAGCACCGGCCGCTGCGCATCGCGCTGCTGACGATGGAGCCGAAAAATTACTCGAACCAGCGTTTCGTCGCGGCGGCGGAGGCGCGCGAGCATGTCATCGAGCCGCTGGAAACGCTGGGCTGCTACATCAACATCAACCGGATCGCTTCGGCGGTGCATTACAAGGGCAAGGCGCTGGCCGAGTTCGATGCCGTCATCCCGCGAATCGGCTCCGGCATCACCGAGTACGGCACCGCGCTGGTGCGTCAGTTCGAGCTGACAAAAGCGTTCTGCCTCAACTCCGGGCGGGCGATCAGCAACGCGCGGAACAAGCTGCTCGCGCATCAGATCATGGCCGAGAACCAGCTCCCCATGCCGATCACCGCCTTCGCCAGTTCGCCGCACAGCACCGATGACCTGATCGACATGGTCGGCGGGCCACCACTGGTCATCAAGCTTTTGCAAAGCACCCAGGGGCGCGGCGTCGTGCTTGCCGACACGCGCAAGGCGGCGAGTTCGCTCATTGACGCGTTCCGCAACGCGGAGGCGAATTTCCTCGTGCAGCAATTCGTCGCGGACGCGGCCGGCCAGGATATCCGCTGCATCGTGCTGGCCGGCAAGGTCATCGCCGCAATGCGCCGCGTATCGGGCACTGGCGACTTCCGCTCCAATATTCATTCCGGCGGTTCGGCCATGCCGGTGAAGATTTCGCGGGAGGAGCGCACGGTCGCGATCAAGGCGGCCAAGAAGATGGGGCTGAAATTCGCGGGCGTCGATCTGCTGCGCTCGAAGAACGGCCCGCTGATCCTTGAGGTCAATTCAAGCCCGGGGCTTCAGGGGATCGAGTCCGTGGTCGGCGAGACGATCGCCGAATCGGTGATCGAGTACATCGAGCGGAACACGTTTCACCAGCGCCCCCGGATCAAGAGAAAGACCGCAGCTTAGCGGAGCCTTGATTCAGACATTTGTTCGGGCGGGCGCGAAGGACCGAAATGCGACAAAACAATAACTTATGGCGCGTTCTCTGACCCGGATTTCTCTGAACGCGCCCTAGGCCTCGCGCACCTTCACGGTCTTGACGGGAGAGATCCGCAACTGCGTGATCCGGTTGCGCTGGCGCTTGAGGATCTCGAACCGGAAGCCGTGAAAGCGGAACACCTGCCCCTCGTCGGGAATTGTCTCGGCCTCATGGATGACCAGCCCCGCGATGGTCGTCGCCTCCTCGTCGGGCAAGTCCCAGTCGCGCAGGCGGTTGAGGTCGCGGATCGGCACGGTCCCGTCGACGATCAGGCTGCCGTCCTGCTGCGGACGGATGCCGGTGACGGTTACATCCAGCTCGTCGGAAATCTCGCCGACGATCTCCTCCAGGATGTCCTCAAGCGTGACCAGCCCCATGACCTCGCCGTACTCGTCCACCACGAGCGCGAAATGCGCCTTTTTCCGCAAGAAGGCGTTGAGCTGGTCCTTCAGGCTGGTCGTGTCGGGCACGAACCACGGCTCCGCGGCAACGGATATGATGTCGATCTTGCTCATGTCGCCCTGCGCCTGCTGCACGGCGCGCAACAGCGCCTTGGCGTGGACGATGCCGACGATATTGTCGAGGTCGCCCTGCCAGATCGGCAGCCTGGTGTGCGGGCTGTGCAGCACGTCTTCCACGAGCTGTTCGGGCGGCTCGTCGGCGTTGATGGTTTCCATCTTCGTGCGATGGACCATGATGTCGGAAACCGTCAGGTCCGGCAGGTCGAGCACGCCGCCGAGCATGTCGCGGTCGAACTTCACGACGCGCCCCGCGCGGTGATGCAGGTCGATCGCCCCGCGAATCTCCTGGCGCGGCGAGAAATGATCCTCGGCCTGATGCCGGGTGAGAAATGTCAGGAGCCGCGAAACGAGTATCTGGATGCCGGCGGTAATGGGCGAGGAAACACGCACCAGGATCGTCAATATGGGCGCCGCTGTCAGCGCGAAACGGTCCGAGTTGCCGATCGCGTAGGTCTTCGGCATGACCTCCGCGAAAATCACCACCAGCGCGGTCATCACGAGCGTGGCATAGCCCACGCCGGCCTGGCCGAAAAGTTGCACGAAAAGGCTGGTGGCCAGCGCCGAGGCGAGAATATTGACGAGATTGTTGCCCAGCAGGATTGCGCCGAGGAAGCGCTCCTGACTCTCGATCAGGCGGTTGACGGCCGCGGCGCGGCTATCGCCCTCCTGAGCCAGCGTATACATGCGGCCCCGCGAAACGGCCGTTACGGCCGTCTCGGAACCGGAGAAAAAGCCTGACATCCCCAGTAGAACGAGGATCGCGGCCGAAGTCAGAAGGATTTCCAGCGTCATTGTCCCCGGCATTCCTCAGAAAGCAGGCGCTTGAGATCGTCGATGGCCACATCGCGCGTGATGAACGCCTCGCCGATGTCGCGCGCGAGTATGAACGTCAGACGGCCGCCTGAAACCTTCTTGTCCTGCATCATGTGCGTGATGAGTTCGGCCGGCTCGGGCAGGCCGCGCCCCGCCGCGCCCAGTTCGCCTATCGCAACCGGCAGGCCGACCGCGCGCAGATGCGCCGTCACGCGCTCATGCCGGCCCGGCGGACACAGGCCGAGCCGCTCCGACAGCTTGAAGGCGAGCGCCATGCCGATCGATACCGCCTCGCCGTGCAGGAGGTCGCCGGAATAGCCGGCCCAGGCTTCCAGTGCGTGCCCGAAGGTGTGGCCGAGGTTGAGCAGCGCGCGCCTGCCGGCCTCGCGCTCGTCCTCGGCGACGATTTCGGCCTTCATCCGGCAACTCGTCTCGATGGCGTCGGCGCGCGCTTCCACATCGCCGCGCAGGAGCGCGAGTCCGTTCGCCTCCAGCCAGGCGAAGAAGCCGGCGTCGCCAAGTAGCCCGTATTTGGCGATCTCGGCGTAACCGGCGCGCATCTCGCGCGCGGGCAGCGTATCCAGCGTGCCGGTATCGGCAATGACGAGGCGCGGCTGGTGGAACGTGCCGATCAGGTTCTTGCCCTGCTGCGTGTTGATGCCGGTCTTGCCGCCCACCGAGCTGTCCACTTGCGCGAGCAGCGTCGTCGGCGCCTGAACGAGGGCCACGCCCCGGCGCAGGATGCTTGCCGCGAACCCAGCGAGATCACCGACAACCCCGCCGCCCAGAGCAATCACCGCGTCGCCCCGCTCGATCCCGCGCGCGAGAAGCGCCTCGCACAGCGGCGCGAGATGCGCGAAGCTCTTGCTGGACTCGCCGGCCGGGACGATGACCGGATCAACCGCCAGTCCGGCCTCGCCCAGACTGGCCTGCAATACGTCCAGATGCAGCCTTGCGACAGTCTCGTCCGTCACCACCGCGCAGCGCCGCCAGTCCCCGGTGGCGTGAACCATCTCGGCGGCTCGGCCGAGCAGCCCCGCGCCGATATGGATCGGATAGCTGCGCTGGTCGAGCGTCACGGCGACGGTGCGGCTTTCGCCGCTGGTCGCGGCGGGCATGGTGGTGGCCTGGCTCATATGCTTTTCGGACATGGGGTGCTATCGGTCGGAGGCATCGCCGGAATGGCGGGCCTCGCCGCCCAGCAGGTGCGCGGCCATCTCCGCGACGATCTCCTCGACGATAACTTCGTGGGGCACGTTGCGACTTTCAATCGTGACATCCGCGCCGGCATATACGGGATAACGCTCATCTATCAGCCGCTGCATGATCTCGCGCGGATCGCCGGCCTTGAGAAGCGGCCGCGTATCCCGCCGGGACACGCGCTCCATGAGCACGTCCAGATCGGCCCTGAGCCAGATCGACAGCCCTTTCTCCGCAATTTCCGCGCGCGTCTGCTCGTTCATGTACGCGCCGCCTCCGGTGGCCAGCACGACCGGCCCCTCGCCCAAAAGCCGGGCGATAACCCGCCGTTCGCCATCACGAAAATACTCTTCGCCATGATCCGCGAAAATCTCGTTGATCGTCTTGCCGGCGGCGGCCTCGATCTCCTTGTCTGCGTCGACGAAGCGCAGGCCCAGCCGCTTGCCCAGCCGCCGTCCGATAGCGCTCTTTCCCGCGCCCATGAGACCGATCATCACAAGGCTGCGCCCCCCGAGCGCATCGAGGACGCGCCTCGCCGTCTTGTCTTGAGGCGGTTTTTCCGACGGCTCGGTTTCGTTGGACTTCGCGGCCATGACGACTAGAAACTTGGACTGCTAGCGGCGCAAATTCGCCGCCGGGAACGGTTCCATAACTGCGCGCGCATGGCAATTTTTTTCCGCCCGGCGCTTGACAAGCCAGCGACAACCGGGCCAGCCATAAACGCGCCCGTGCCGGGCGCAACCGGGGGATCGGAATGCCGACACTTTTCAGGTTTCTGTTCATTGTCGGATTAATCGTTGCGTTGTTTTACGGAACCATGTATGCCTTGCCGCAATATTTCCCGCCCGCGCAAAAAGAAATCACCAAGCCGGTCCGCAATATCGAGTTGAAATGATCCTCGCGCCGGGAACTGCGCGCCGGCCCGGCCAACGTGGACGGTCCTGCGATGGCTGAATCGCCGCAAAAAGCTGATGCCGCAGCCGACCCCGCATCTGCCTCGCCCGCGCGAGCGCCCTTGCGTGAGATGTTTGAGGATGCCGACCTGACGCGCTTTCTCGATATGCTGAGCGTTGAAAAAGGCGCGGCGGCGAACACCCTCGCGGCCTATCGCAATGATCTGGCTGATCTCGGCGCATTTTTCACGGCGCATAGGCGGGATTTCCGCAGCGTGGATGCAAGCGATCTTCGCGCCTACATGACGGGGCTTGGCGAGCGCGGGCTGGCTCTGTCCTCGCGCGCGCGGAAGTTGTCGGCGATCAAGCAGTTTTTCGCGTTCCTCGCTTCTGAGGGCGTGCGCGACGACGATCCGGCCGCGCTGCTGGAAGGACCGCGCCGCCGCCTGCCATTGCCCGACACGCTGAGCGTGGCGCAGGTCGATCTGCTGTTGTCGAAAGCGAAAGCCCGCAAGCTGGAGGCAAGCGGCTCAGAGCGCAAGCGCGCGGCCCGTCTGCATTGCCTGCTGGAGATGCTTTACGCCACGGGGATGCGCGCGAGCGAGCTGGTTTCCCTGCCGCGTTGCGCGCTGGCCGGGGACAAGCAGGTGCTGACGATCCGGGGCAAGGGCGGGCGGGAGCGCATCGTGCCGCTCAACGACTCGGCGATCGAGGCGCTGGAGGACTATCTCGCGCAACGCGATGGGGCGGAGCGGCAATCGGTCTGGCTATTTCCGTCCTGGGGCCGGGCGGGGCATCTCACCCGCCAGCGGCTCTCGCAGGAGCTTAAGGCGCTCGGGCGCGATGCCGGCATTGACCCGGCGAAACTCTCGCCGCATGTGCTGCGCCACGCCTTCGCCAGCCACCTGCTGGAGCGGGGGGCCGATTTGCGCGCGGTTCAAATGCTGCTTGGCCACGCCGACATATCGACGACGCAGATTTACACCCATGTGCTGGAGGAACGCCTGCGCCAGATCGTGCACACGCATCATCCGCTGGCGAAGACCCCGATGCTGACAGGCGGCGAGGCGGGCTGAGCGCTCCGCCGGGTCGCCTTGACAGCGCCAGAATGTCCGGCGCACGGTTCGCCCGCTTGCCCGATCGACAAGACAAACGGCTTGAACGTCCATGCGAACCTATCTCGATTTCGAAAAGCAGATCGCCGAGCTGGAGAACAAGATCCAGGAGCTGAAATCCCTCGCCGAGGAGGACAGTTCGGTCGAGTTCCAGGACGAGGTCGCCCAGCTTGAAGCAAAGGCGCTCGACGCGCTGAAGCAGACCTACGCCTCCCTCACGCCCTGGCAGAAAACGCAGGTCGCGCGCCACCCCGACCGTCCGCACGCGATGGACTATGTACGCGGCCTGATCTCGGAGTTCACGCCGCTGGCGGGCGACCGCTATTTCGCCGAGGACGCCGCCATTGTCGCGGGCATGGGCCGGTTCCGCGGCCGCCCGGTGATGATCGTCGGCAACGAAAAGGGCTTCGACACCGAATCCCGGCTGCACCACAATTTCGGGATGGCCCGGCCGGAGGGGTATCGCAAGGTTGTGCGCCTTCTGGACCTCGCCGAGAAGTTCGGAATGCCGGTGCTCTCGTTCGTGGATACGGCCGGCGCGTATCCCGGCATCGGCGCGGAGGAGCGCGGCCAGGCGGAGGCGATCGCGCGCTCGACGCAGCGCTGCCTTGCGCTGGAGACGCCGATGCTTTCGGTCGTAATCGGCGAGGGCGGCTCCGGGGGCGCTGTGGCTATTGCCACGGCGAACCGCGTGATGATGCTGGAGCATTCCATCTACACGGTCGCCTCGCCCGAGGCTGCGGCTTCGATCCTGTGGCATGACTCGGCGCGCGCGCAGGAAGCCGCAACCAACATGAAGATCACCGCGCAGGACCTGCATGGCCTCGGGGTCATCGACGAGGTCATTCCCGAGCCGGTCGGCGGGGCGCACCGCGCGCGCGAAGAGACCATCGCCCGGGTCGGCGACATGCTGGACACGGCCCTCGCCGATTACGACAACATTTCCGGCGAGCGCCTGCGCAAGGCGCGCGAAGCCAAATTCCTGGCCATCGGCCGCGATCTTTAAATCCGTCCGGGGACAGCACACTCACGCAAGCTTGAGCAAGGCTGTGATTCGCCTCACAAAATTGACACGAATGCTTTATAGCCCGGAAACCATCGCATGTTACGTGTCGAGACGCTCCACGCGCCGCGGATAAATCGACAACGCGGCGTATCGCTCACTGCCGGGGAATTGCTCATGGCTGGCGCCTTCTTTCACCGCGGGCTCACAGTACTCGCGCTTCTGCTTGCAGCCGTGGGCCTGAGCGGATGTCTCGGAGAATCCACCGCCCCGCATCTGAAGCCGATCCCTGCGGCCGCGCAGGCGCGCATGGCCAAGCTCGGCATGACGGCGGACGCGCCGGTCCTGATGCGCATTTTCAAGGAAGAGGCCGAGCTGGAGATCTGGAAGAAGAAGGACGATGGCCGCTTCCACCTCTTCAAGTCCTATCCGGTCTGCTTTTTCTCCGGCGAACTGGGGCCGAAGCTCAAGGAAGGCGACAAGCAGGCGCCCGAAGGCTTTTATACGGTCAGCCCCGGCCTGATGAACCCGAACAGCGACTTTCACTTGTCCTTCAATCTCGGCTACCCGAATCGCTATGACGCGGCGCATGGACGCACTGGCGCGCATCTGATGGTGCATGGCGACTGCAGCTCGGCGGGCTGCTACGCCATGACGGATGCGCTGATCGAGGAAATCTACGCGATCGCGCGCGAAGCCTTTGAAGGCGGCCAGCGCGAGTTCCATGTTCACGCGTTCCCGTTCCGCATGACCGAAGAGAACATGGCGCGGCACCGCGACAATCGGTGGTTCGGGTTCTGGCAGATGCTCAAGGCCGGCTATGACGCCTTTGAGGAGACCCGCGTGCAGCCGAGCATCGCGGTTTGTGAAAGGCGCTATCTCGTAAACGCCGAGTTCCTGGGCGATGTCGCGAAGCCGGACCCGCAAAAGGAATGTCCGCCGCACCGGATTCTCGACTCCGAGACCATTCTGGCGCGGCTGGCGGGCGATGAGACGCGGGTGGCGGCGCAGTCGCGCCCGGAACCGCGTGAGCGGGACGAGACGACCGCGAGCATTTCGCAGACGCCGCGCTCCGAACCCGCGCCGCGGCGGCCGGTCTTGGCGGCTTCCATGTCCGGCGAAGAAGCTGCCGCGGACAGGGAGACGGCTGAGCCAGCAGCGCGTTCCGGGACGGCGGAGAGCAATCCTGCCGCCGAGGTCGGCCCGTGGGTTGTGCCGGAGGACACGCCGGCAGGGGCCAAGGGCGACCGCGAAGCGGATTCGTCGACGTGAGGCGCGAGAGAACGGACCGAAAGGACTCCGTTTTCCCCTTCAGGTTGTGATTCCTGACGACAACCGCGCGACATCTGCGCGCGCCTGCACGCCATGCTGGCAGAGATGTGCAAACAAGTGCTATAATTCCAGTTTGAATGTTGCGGTTTACGAGGGATAAACCAATCCGCCGCGCGAGAGAGCCAAAGGAGTTACGTTTGCTTAGGCTTAAATCGCTTTCCGGTGTCCGGTTCGTCTGGGTGCTCGCCATCGCCGCCGCCATCGGTCTTGTGTCGTCCCCGAGTGACGCCCGTGAAGACAACGGCGGCGGTCAGCTGCTGCGAATCTCGCCCGGCTTTTCATTGCTCGGGAGCTACCTCGCCGGGCATGTGGCCAACCGGGACAACAACCTCGAAGCCGCTGCGGAATATTACCATCGCGCGCTGGCGCGTGATCCCGACAATGCCGATATGCTCGGCGAAGCCTTCAAGGCGGAGTTGGGCGCGGGCAACATGTCCCGGGCCGTCAGACTTGCGCAGCGTCTGGTCGCGGCTGGCGGTTCGGAATACGGCTTTGCGTCTCTCTTGCTCGGCACGGACGCCTTCAAGAGCGGGGATTATGCCGAGGCCGAGCGTCTGTTCCGCGCCGTCGGCGACAGCCCGATCATCCAGCTCACCGACCGGCTCGCGCTGGCGTGGACGGAATTCGCGCAGGGCCGCGAGGCGCAAGCCATCGACACGCTGTCGGTGCGTCAAAGCGCGGACCGCTCGCAATACTTCCAGCACATGCACATGGCGCTGGCCGCCGATCTCGCGGGCCGTCCCGACGAGGCGCGCGATCTCTACGCCAAGGCTTTCGTGCGCCACTCGACGAACCGCCGGCTGATCCAGGCTTACGCCCGCCACGCCGCCGCGCGGGGGGACGAGCAGCTGCTTGAAAAGGTCCTGGGACGATATCGGAACGGCGACGGCGCGGACGAGGCGCTGCGCGCGCTTTACGCCGAACTCAAGGATGCGGAACAGCCGGAGCTTCTCGTGACCAATGCGCGCGAAGGGCTGGCGGAAGTTTATTTCGGCATCGGCGCGGTTCTCTCAAGCGAGCAGGCAGCCGCCGTTTCGCGGTTCTATCTGCAGATGGCTCTCTACCTGCGGCCGGAATTTGACCGGGCGCATTATCTGCTCGGCGAGATCGAGATGCGCGATGACCGGCTGGAAGCGGGACTGGAAGCCTATCGTAATGTCGACTCGTCCTCCGCGCTTTATCTTGATGCGCGCATTCGCGCGGCCTTCATCCTCAACGCGCTGGATCGCAGCGACGAGGGAATCGGCCTGCTGACCGCGATGATCGAAGACTACCCGGAGGAGCCGCGTCTGTTGCAGGCGATCGGAAATATCCTGCGCGATCGGGAGGAATACGCCGAGGCCGTCGGCTACTACGACGAAGCGATCGAGATCCTCGGCGACCCCAAGCCGGAGCACTGGCTCTACTACTACGCGCGCGGCATCTGCTATGAACGGATGAAGGTGTGGCGCGACGCCGAGGTCGATCTGCAGAAGGCGCTGGAACTCAACCCGGATCAGGCTTCGGTGATGAACTATCTGGGCTATTCCTGGGTCGACCAGAACATGCATCTTGAAGAGGCTATGGACCTGATCCGCGAAGCGGTCCGGCGCGAGCCGAACAACGGCTATTACGTCGACAGCCTTGGCTGGGCCTACTACAAGCTGGGTCAGTTCGAGGAGGCGGTCCGGCACTTGGAGCGGGCTGTCGAGTTGCGGCCTGAAGATCCGATCCTGAACGACCATCTGGGCGATGCCTATTGGCAGACGGGGCGCAAGCGCGAAGCGCGGTTCCAGTGGTCGCACGCGCTGAGCCTCGACCCGGAGCCGGAGGATCGTGAATATATCCTGGAGAAGCTCGCCAATGGCCTGCAGGAAGATGTGAACAAGAAAGCCGAACTGGACGAGGCGGGCGCGGCCAGTATGCAATAGCCGCGCAGGCGGGAACGGGAGCCATGCCCGAGGGCGCGCCGGCCGCGCTGGCGGAATTCGCGCCGGCCAAGGTCAATCTTACACTTGAAATACCGGGCCGCCGGGCTGACGGCTACCATGAGATTGTCAGCCTCGTCGCCTTCGCCGATGCCGGCGACAGGCTCACGCTTCACCCAGGCGAGTCCCGCGATGCGACGCTGGACGTGCAAGGGCCGTTCGCCGCGGCGCTCGACGGCGACAACCTGATCCTGCGCGCGGCGCGGGCCTTCCTTGACAGCGAGCCGGACGCGCGCGGCGGGCACTTCCTGCTCGACAAGCGGTTGCCGGTGGCCGGCGGGATCGGCGGCGGCTCGGCGGATGCGGCGGCGGCCGTGCGGCTGCTCGCCTGCGCGAACGGCAGCGACCCCGGCTGGCGCGCGCGGCTATGGCCGGCGCTGACGCGGCTCGGGGCGGACATCCCGGTCTGCGTTGAGGCGCGCGCGTCATGGGTGCGCGGTATCGGTGAGACGGTCGCGCCGCTCGACTCGCTGCCCGGACTGCCGGCTGTGCTGGTCAACCCCGGCATTCCGCTGCCGACGCGCGACGTGTTCGCCGCGCTTGCTGCGCCGGTGCTGGGCGATGCGGCGGAGATCGAAACGCCGGAAATTTTCGCCGGGGCGATGCCGCTGATCGCCTACCTGCACGAGCATCCGAACGATCTGGAGCCGCCCGCGCGCCGTCTCGCGCCGGTCATCGGCGATGTGCTCGCGGCGATTGCCGAGACGCCGGGTTGCCAGCTGGCGCGTTTGTCGGGCAGCGGGCCGACCTGCTACGGCCTGTTCGGCACACGCGAAGAAGCGACTCAGGCTGCCGACGCGCTCGCCCGATCCCACCATGGCTGGTGGATCACGCCCACACGGCTGGCCTGAGTGTCAGCGCACGCCCAGCTTCTGCTGCAGGCTGGTCGACGAGGTCGTGTACTGGAACACCAGTTTCTTGTCGGGATAGATATAGCGGTGCGCCTGCTGCGCCATCAGCGCGGCCTCGTGGAAGCCCGAGAGGATCAGCTTCAGTTTGCCCGGATAAGTGTTGATGTCGCCGATGGCGAACACGCCCGGTTGCGAACTCTCGAACTTCTCGGTGTCGACGACCACGAGATTGTCCTTCAGCTCCAGCCCCCATTCCTCGACCGGGCCGAGCTTCATCGTCAGCCCGAAGAACGGCAGCAGCCGCGTCGCCGGCAGATCGAAGGTGTCGGCCGGCCCCTTCACGGTGACGGCTTCGAGCTGCCCGTCCGCGCCTTTTAACCCCGTTACCTGGCCCATATGAAAGTCCATTTCGCCGCTTTCGACCAGTTGGAACATCTTGTTCACGCTGTCAGGCGCGGCGCGGAACTTGTCGCGCCGGTGGATGAGCGTGACCCTCTTGGCGATCGGCTGCAGGTTGAGCGTCCAGTCGAGCGCGGAATCGCCGCCGCCGACGATGATGAGTTCCTGGTCGCGGAAGTCCTCCATCCGGCGGACCGAATAGAAGACCGACTTGCTCTCGAAGTCCTCGATGCCGGGCAGCGGCGGGCGCTTCGGCGTGAAGGAGCCGCCGCCCGCGGCGATGATGACGACCTTCGCCTCGATTACCGTGCCGGCGTCCGTTGTGATGACGAAGCCGTCATCTGAGCGGCGCAGGGTCTCCGCGCGCTGGCTGAAATGGAATTCCGGCCCGAACGGCTTGATCTGCTCCATCAGCCGGTCGGTCAGCTCCTGGCCCGTCACGACCGGCAGCGCCGGGATGTCATAGATTGGCTTTTCCGGGTAAAGCTCGGTGCATTGCCCGCCTGGCCGGTCGAGGATATCGATCAGATGCGCCTTGATGTCCAGCAGCCCCAGCTCGAACACGGCGAACAGGCCCACAGGCCCGGCGCCGATGATGAGGGCGTCGGTCTTCACCGCGCCTGAACCGTTGCTGCCGCTGAATTCCTGATACATGCCGAAGGCCCCATGAGAATGTGCTGCTGATGAACGATACGACAAGCGCCAGCGCCGGTTCAAACCTGCTCTTCCGGCACATGCAGCACCAGCCCGTCCATCTCGTCAGTCAGGCGGATCTGACAGCTCAGCCGGCTGGTCGGGCGCACATCGAAGGCGAAATCCAGCATATCCTCCTCCATCTCGGAGGGGCCGCCGACGCGCTCCGTCCATTCGTCCTCGACATAGACATGGCAGGTTGCGCATGAACAGGCGCCGCCGCATTCGGCCACGATCCCGGGGACGTTGTGGGCAATGGCCGCTTCCATTGCGGTCTGTCCGCTTCTGGCCTCGACGACTTGCCTGGTTCCGTCAGGTTGCACAAAGGTGATGGTCGGCATTCACTCGCTGCTCTCGGTTGCGAATTCCACGCGAAGTATGTGAGCCGTGCGCAGGCCGTGTGCAAGCCATATGACGGACAGCGGCGGCCCGCGCGACTCGCTCCAGTCGCTCGACCGCCTCTATAAGCCAGGGGCCGCAATTTGCCAACCGCACGCGGCGCGCCGGGACTCAGGCCAGCCGCGATTCCCGCAAGGACCGGCGCGCTCGGAGCCAGAGGCCGGAATGGCAACGGTTTTCTTTTTTTGGCCGCAAAAAATCGGTACACCCTCGGCCAATGGGGGGAGTATGCCTGATGCGTCGTTGCATCAGAAAAGGAAAAATGTGAACTTCGTCGAGTTCAGGGGGCGAGGCGTTTGGCGGCCATTCATGTGCAATGGTAGGCTCTTGGCGAGTCGCAAAGGGGGAGGCCGGCGCATCGACATGTTGATTTCTTGCCTCAATTCTTCACAACGAACGTCCTGAACGGATGGCGGAATGGCTCAGAATTCATCGAAATCTCACGCATCGGGCGAAGGCGCGGCCAAGGCCGCCAGCTTCAAGACAAGCGGCAAGTTGAGCGGTCCGCAGGCGGCGAAACGGCAGGCTGCCGAAAACGACGGCGCGGCCGAACCGCCGGGCGCGCCCCCGTCTCACGCCACGGCGCCTGGCGCGGCGAAGAAGGCCGGGTCTTCTCCGGGCCAGGACAGGGCGGCCGCAAAATCCAAGGACGCGCCCGGCAAGTCCAGATCGGCGGCTGCAAGCGAGGGCAAGCAGGGCAATACCCTCGACAAGTCCGCCGACAAGACCATCGAAATGACGTCCCGGCGCGGCCAGCGCGCGGGCGACAGGAATGCCGAACAGGGCGCGGCCGCTGATGAGCAGGGTGGTCGCGGCGTTCGCGATTCGCGCCATCAATCCCCGGCGCGCCGGAGCGCGGCGGCCGTTGCGCGCGCCCCCGTCCCGGCGAACGACGACATGCCCTCCATCGGCGGGCTGGTCTACGCGCTGCAGCAGAAGCCATCGCGCTCGCCGTTCATGGTGGCCGGCATCGCCTCGGTTGTGTGGGCTGTTCTCGGCGCTTTCGTCGGCGTGTCGGTCCTCAACAAATATGGCGGCGGCATCAACAGCTTCGTCGACTTCTTCGCCAGCCCGGTCATGCTCGGCGTCATCTCCGGCACTGTCGTTCCGGTCGCGATGTTCTGGTTCCTCGCCTATCTGATCTGGCGCGCGCAGGAACTGCGCATGATGTCGACCGCGATGACGGAAGTCGCCGTGCGGCTCGCCGAACCGGACAAGATGGCCGAGCAGTCGGTCGCCTCGCTGGGGCAGACGGTGCGGCGACAGGTCGCGGCCATGAACGACGCGATCTCGCGCGCCCTGGGCCGCGCGGGCGAGCTTGAGGCGCTCGTGCATAACGAAGTGACCGCGCTGGAGCGGTCCTACAGCGAAAACGAGCACCGCATCCGCAGCCTCATCAACGAACTGGCGAGCGAGCGCGAGGCGCTTGCCAACAACAGCGCGCGCGTAAGCGAGGCGCTGCGCGGGATCGGCGGCGACGTGCGCCGCGAGATCGCCGCCGCGACGGACGAGGCGACCCAGTCGTTGACGCAGGCGACCAGCACGCTCTCCGACACGATCTCGACGCGCGCGCAGAAGATCACCACGGCCGTGACCGAGGCGGGCGATGCGGTCGACGCGAAGCTGGCGGAGCGCGGCGCGCAGGTTAACGAGCAGCTTACCCGGCACAGCGCCAAGACCGTCGACAACATCCACCAGCAGAGCCTGCAGGTCACGACGGCGATCCAGCAGGCGTCCGACCGCGCCTCGGCGGCAATCTCCGCGAAGAGCAACAGTCTGGTGCATTCCGTCATGAGCATGAGTGAGCGCGTTGCCCAGGAGATCCCGGCGCTGCTCGACCGCCTCGGCGGCGAACAGCAGCGGCTCAACAGCATCATCTCCGACGCGACCACCAACCTGTCCGCCCTGGAGAACGCGCTGTCGGACAAGACCAAGGCGCTGGACAGCAGCCTGAACGACAGGACCAGAGTGCTTCAGGGCGTTCTGGCCGAGCATTCGCAGGCCATCGACAGTTCCTTGTCGGAGCGCACGCGCGCGCTCGAAGCGCTGCTCGGTCAACGCACAAAGGAGTTTCAGCAAACGATCAGTTCAGGCAGCAAGCACATCGAGGACTCGATCGTTTCGCGCGCGCAGGCGCTTGAGCAGGCGCTCAGCCGTCAGTCCGGCGCGATCCGGCAGACGCTGGATCAGCACGCCCATAACATGGAGCAGTCGCTTTCCCGTCAGGCGGCCTATATCGAGCGATCGGTCGGCCAGAGCTCGGAGAATATCGAACGTGCGGTCAGCGAACTGGCGGAGCGCACCGGCGCAAGCTCCGAGGCGCTGGAAGCGCAGGCCGAGACGCTGCGGCAGATGTCCAGCGGTATGCTGAACCAGATTCAGAGCCTGACCAAACGCTTCGAGGAGCAGGGCGTCACCATCATGAAGTCGGCGAAGGCGCTGGAAGTCTCCAACACGCGCGTTGACAGCGTGATGGAGCAGCGCCAGGCGCAGCTTGGCAAGCTGATCGAGACCATCGGGATGCGCGCCGCCGAACTCGACAAGATGATGCACAACTACTCCAGTATGCTGGAAGAATCGCTCTCCCGCGCGGAGAACCGGGCGCGCAACGTGACCGAAATGCTGGCGCAGGACTCTGCTGAGAAAAGCCAGTCGGCGGTGCGCGAGATCGAGAAGCTGCGTTCGGAGACGCAGGCGCACACCTTCGAGGCGATCGAGGAGCTGAAGTCCCGCTTCGCCGCGCTGTCGGAGCAGATCGGCGACCAGCTCAACTCGCTCAGCTCGCGCTTCTCGGAGACCTCCGAGTCCGTCAAGGACTCCACGCGGCGCGCCTCGATGGACCTGGAGACGACCAACTCCGAGTTGCGGCGTCAGGCCAAGGCGATCCCCGAGACGACGCGCGAAAGCGCCTCGGCCATGCGCAAGGCGCTGCAGGACCAGCTTGCCGCGCTGGATTCGCTGTCCGACATCGCCAACCGGCACCGCTATTCCGGCGCGGTCTCACGCGGGGAGCAGCCTTCAGCGCGCAGCGGCGAACGCACTGCCGCCCGGCGCGACGGCGGCGGATACCGCGAGACCCCGGCCCAGCCAGCTGCGCCGCGCCAGCGCGGTCGCGATGACGACGGCTGGCCTGTTCAGCGCAGCGCGCCGGCGCAGCTTCCCAAGCGGCCCTCCTGGGACGAGGAGGCCGCGCCCGCGTCCCGCCGGAGCCGCTCGACTCCGCGCCCCGACGACGATTTCAATGCGCTGACAGCCGGATTGATCGACCGCCTGGAAGGCAAGCCGCGCAATCAGCCTGAGACGGACCAGCGGTTCGGCGCAGAGGAAGAGCCGCCGGCGCGTCAGAGCCGCGAGACCCCGCCACCGCGGCAGGCGGGCGCGCAGCAGCGGCGGGACGATGAAAGCCCGCAGGCTGCGGGCGAGTGGTCGCTCGGCGATCTGCTGGCGCGCGCCTCCGAGGCCGAGGAGGAAGATGATCTGTCCTTCGACGACGGCGGCTTGCGCGGCGAGGACCGTTTGGGCGGCGACGATTCCTACGGCCGGCCGCCGCAGGTCGCGCCGGAACCTGCGTCGCGACAGGAAAAGCCGGCACCGCAGGACGACCGCGCGGACTTCAACATGAAAGACATTGCCGACGCAGTGGATCAGGAAACCGTCGTGGAGGTCTGGAAGCGGTATCACCGCGGCGACCGCAGCGTCATCAGCCGCGATGTCTACAACCGGCAGGGACAGTCGACCTTCGACCTGGTGCAGCGGCGATACCGCAGCGATGCGGCGTTCCGGCATATCGCGGACCGCTACATGGCTGATTTCGAAAAAGTGCTGAAGGATGCCAGCCAGGCCGGACAGGACAGCAAGGCCTTGCAGAATTATCTCGTCTCGGAGACCGGCAAGATTTATCTCATGCTGGCCCATGCGAGCGGGCGGCTCGACTGAGTCGCCTGCGGCGCTGCTGCACCTATTCTAGCGAATGGTCGGGGCCGAGAGCAGCCCACCCTCGCGCCAGAGCCGGTTAAGCCGGCGCTCCCGGCCGAGCGGGCTGTCATTGCCGAGATTGCGTGCGAACAGCTCGCCGTAGTTTCCAACCGTTGTCACGACGTTGTAGGCCCATCCCGGATCAAGCCCGAGCCTCTGGCCCAGCGCGCCATCGACGCCGATGAAGCGACGCGCCAGCGCGCTGTCCGCGGCGGCTGCGTCGTCAATCGTGTCTGAGGCCAGGCCCATGTCCTCAGCGGCGATAAGCGCAAACAGCGTCCATCGCACGATGCGCGCCCATTGCGGATCGCCCGCGCGCACTGCGGGGCCGAGCGGGGCAACGCCGATGACGTCGCTCAGAACCATATGGGCCTCCGGGCGGGCCAGCGTGTCCCGACGCGCTTCCAGGCTGGCGATATCGCCGGCGAATACATCGCAACGGCCCGCATCATAAGCCTGCAGCGCGTCGCTGACCCGCGCGAAGTGGACGAGCCGGTAGGGCATGTCGTGTCGGCGAAAGTATTCAGCCGTGTAGAGCGCGTCGGGCGCGCTTTCGACCGCGCATATGTCCGCGCCCGACAGTTCCAGCGCGGTGGCCACACCCAGCCGCCGAGGGGCCATGAGACCGAAGCCTTGATGGTAGAGCGCCCCGACGAACCGCACGTCCGTCTCGGTGTCATTGCTGAAGCTCCATGCGCCGGGGTGCGCCAGAATGTCGATCTCGCCGGCGCGCAGCGCGTCAAATCGCTTATTCTCCGTGATCGGCACGAACCTCACCCTGGCGGGATCGGCGAAAACGGCGGCGGCGACGGCTCGGCAGAAATCCGGGAATAGCCCGGACCATGCGCCTGCGCCGCCGGTTTCAGAAAGGCCCGGCATTCCGGCGCTGACGCCGCAGGTGATGTTGCCCCGTTCCCTGACCTGCTCCAGCGTCCCCGCCTGCGCCGCGCCGACGCCCAGCACGAGCGTCGCCACAAGCCATGCCAGCCGCGCCACCACTTTTTCTGCCTCTTGTCGGATTGCTAATTGCAACGCGCCGATCGGCGCTTGCCCTGAATAACGGTTCGCTGCGATCTTTCGCAATGGGAAACACCGCGCTGCCACCAGAGGACCCCGGGGCGGGTTTGACGGGCCACGCCGCCAGCGGCTTGACCACAGCGCGGCAGACGGGCACACCGGATCCCACGGAACAAGGAGGCGATATGGCTCAGGACCACGACGACGGCGAGGGGCATGAGGACGGCCCGCTGACCCGGCTTGCGCATTCCGGGCGCGATGCGCAGGAGCAGTTCGGCTTCGTCAACCCCCCGGTGGTGCGCGGCTCCACCGTGCTGTTCCCCGATGTCGTCTCGCTTAACGGGCGCGACGCGCGCTACACCTATGGCCGCCACGGCTCGCCGACCGTCCGTTTGCTGGAGGAGGCGCTCGCGGAGCTTGAGGGCGGGGCCCGCACGCGCCTTGCGCCGTCCGGGCTGGCGGCGATCTCCGCGGCGCTCCTCGCTTTCGTCGAGGCCGGCGACCATATCCTCGTCACCGACAGCGTCTACCGGCCGACGCGGCGCTTCTGCGACCGGGTGCTGGGGCGTCTCGGCGTTGAGACGGAATACTATGACCCCGAAACAGGTGATGGCCTCTGCGCGCTGATGCGAGACAACACCCGGCTTGTTTTCACCGAAAGCCCCGGCTCGCAGAGCATGGAAATGCAGGACATCCCGGCGATCGCGACGGTCGCACGTGAACGCGGGGCGTGGGTGCTCACCGACAACACCTGGGCGACGCCGCTTTATTTCAAGCCGTTCGATCATGGCGTGGACGTCTCGATCCAGGCGGCGACGAAATACATCGTTGGCCATTCCGACGCGATGCTCGGCGCGATGACCGCAAACGAACGCGCTGCCGGGCGGATCGAGGCGATCCACACCGATTTCGGCCTCTGCCCGGGCCCGGAGGACTGTTTTCTGGGCTTGCGCGGTCTGCGAACCATGGGCGTTCGGCTGGAGCGGCACCAGCAGGCGGGTCTGGACATCGCGCGCTGGCTGTCCGCGCGGCCAGAGGTCTCGCGGGTGCTGCACCCGGCGCTGCCCGAACATCCCGGCCACGCGATCTGGCAACGGGACTACACGGGCGCGTCCGGGCTGTTCTCGGTGATCCTGCAGCCCGCGCCGCAAGATGCGGTTGCCGCGATGCTCGACGGTCTCAGGCTTTTCGGGCTGGGCTATTCGTGGGGCGGCTTCGAGAGCCTCGTCGTGCCGTTCGACCCCTCGCCTTACCGCTCTGCGACCCGGTGGGAGGCCGAAGGCCCGGCGCTGCGCTTCCATATCGGGCTGGAGGATGTCGACGATCTCAAGCGCGATCTGGCTGCAGGCTTCGAACGCCTCAACGCGCATCGCGGTTAAGAAAATCGCACCCCTGTTACGCTATCCCTTGTGCCGGCCTGCAACCATTGAGGGACCGGCATGAGACTTTTCGACCCTGCAAACCGCACGCGCACGCCGCGCCACGCGCGCATCTGGGCGGCGTGGGAAATCCTCTACACGATCGTGGACTTCTCCGCGGCCTTCCTGTTCATCATCGGCTCGATCTTTTTCTTTTATCCGAAGATGCTCGACACCGGCACATGGATGTTTCTCATCGGCTCGATCTGTTTCGCTTTGAAACCGACGATCCGGCTGGTAAGGGAGATGCAGTATCTCGCTATTGGCGATGTCGATGATGTGGCTGCGCGGCTGAAGGACTGACGGGCATTTTTCTCAAATCCTCGCTCCGCTCCCTTCGGATTGCGCTATTGGGGGGACCATGATCGAGCTTGCCGTCGCCGCGCTTGCCTTCGTCGGCTTTCACATGGCGCCGTCGTCGCCGCTGCGGGGCTGGGCGGTCAAGCGGTTCGGCGAGCCTGTCTATCTGCTGGCGTTTTCGATAGGCGCGACAGCGACGCTGGCCTGGCTCATCATTGCTTTCGACGACGCGCCGCGCGGCGCGCAGCTTTGGTATCCTGGCCCGGTCTGGGTCTGGATTCAGGCGATCCTGCTGCTTCCGGCCTTCGCGCTCATCACCGGCGGGCTGGGGCGCCCGAACCCGTCGGCCGTGGGGCAGGGCGGGGCGATCGAAAAGGTCGATATCTCCAAGGGAATATTCGGGATCACCCGCCACCCCGTCATGTGGGGCATCGGAATCTGGGGCATCACGCACATCATCTCGCAGCCCTCGTGGCGGGCGCTGCTTTTCTTCGGGGCGATCGTAGTGGTCGCGCTGTTCGGCTCCTGGCGGCAGGAACAGCGCAAGGCGCGCGAGTGGGGTGACGCCTGGGCGCGCTGGCGGCAGAAAACCTCGTTCTGGCCGTTCGCCGCGATCCTGGCCGGGCGGAACGAACTGAACCTGCGCGCGATCGGCTATCATCTGCTGCTCGCCGCAGTGCTGCTGTGGCTAGGCTTGCTGCACGGTCACGGCTGGCTGTTCGGCGTGAATGTTTTGCCCTATCTTGGCTTTTGAAGCGCGAGCTGCACCAGCGCGCTCATCCCGCCGACGCGGGCGCGCGTATCCGATATTGACCACTCACACGGCAGTGTTAGATCACCCAGTATGACCGAGACCACGACCAAGCCTGCCAAACCCAACCGCAAGGACGCCAAGCCGTCGCAGCCCGGCGCGCCCGCCACGCCGCCGGGCGCAACGCCGCGCGAGCGCATCCGCAACTTTTCGATCATCGCGCATATCGACCACGGCAAGTCCACGCTGGCGGACCGGCTGATCCAGCTCTGCGGCGGCCTGACCGAGCGCGAGATGAAAGAGCAGGTGCTTGATTCGATGGACCTGGAGCGCGAGCGCGGGATCACCATCAAGGCGCAGACCGTACGGCTGGAATACGCCGCGCCAGACGGCCAGATCTATCAGATCAACCTGATGGACACGCCGGGCCATGTGGACTTCTCCTACGAGGTCTCCCGCTCGCTCAAAGCGTGCGAGGGCGCGCTGCTGGTCGTGGACGCCAGCCAGGGCGTGGAGGCGCAGACACTCGCCAATGTCTACCAAGCGCTGGACAATGACCTTGAAATCATCCCCGTCCTCAACAAGATCGACCTGCCGGCCGCCGAGCCGGAGCGGGTGCGCGCGCAGATCGAGGATGTGATCGGGCTGGAGGCGCATGACGCGCTGGAAATCTCGGCGAAGACGGGCCTTGGCGTCTCCGACGTGCTGGAGGCGATCATCGAGCGTCTGCCACCGCCGCAGGGCGACGACCAGGCGCCGCTCAAGGCGCTGCTGGTGGATAGCTGGTACGACACCTATTTGGGCGTCGTGGTCCTTGTGCGGCTGTTCGACGGGCGCATCAGGAAGGGCCAGCGCATCCGCTTCATGTCGAATGGCGCGGTCTACACGGTCGACCGGGTGGGCATCTTCCGCCCCGGCAAGCACACGGTGGACGAACTGGCCGCCGGCGAGATTGGCTTTCTGACCGCCTCGATGAAGGAAGTGGCGGAAACCAATGTCGGCGACACGATCACCGACGACAGACGCCCCTGCGACAAGCCGCTGACCGGCTACAAGGAAAGCCAGCCGGTGGTGTTCTGCGGGCTGTTCCCGGTGGATTCCTCGCAGTTCGAGGCGCTCCGCGAAGCGGTCGGGCGGCTGCGGCTCAACGACGCCAGCTTCCAGTACGAGATGGAGAACTCCGCCGCGCTGGGTTTCGGCTTCCGCTGCGGCTTCCTCGGCCTGCTGCACCTGGAGATCATCCGCGAGCGGATCGAGCGCGAATTCGGCATCGAGTTGATCACCACCGCGCCGAGCGTGGTCTATCACCTCTACATGACCAACGGCGAGATGCACGAGCTGCACAACCCCGCCGACATGCCCGACCCGGTGCATATCGACCATATCGAGGAGCCGTGGATCGAGGCGACCATCCTCGTGCCGGACGATTATCTCGGCGCGGTGCTCAAGCTTTGCGAGGACCGGCGTGGGCGGCAAAAGACGCTGACCTATGCCGGCAACCGCGCGATGGTGGTCTACGAGTTGCCGCTCAACGAGGTGGTGTTCGACTTTTACGACCGGCTCAAGTCGGTGACGCGCGGCTATGCGTCTTTCGACTACAACATGACCGGCTATGAGCAGAGCGACCTGGTCAAGATGTCGCTGCTGGTGAACGAGGAGCCGGTCGACGCGCTGGCGATGATCGTGCACCGCAGCCGCGCGGAGATGCGCGGGCGCGCGATGTGCGAGAAGCTCAAGGAGCTGATCCCGCGGCACATGTTCAAGATCCCGGTGCAGGCGGCGATCGGCGGGCGGGTGATCGCGCGCGAGACCATCGCGGCAATGCGCAAGGACGTGACGGCGAAGTGCTACGGCGGCGACGTGACGCGCAAGCGCAAGCTGCTGGAGAAGCAGAAGGCCGGCAAGAAGAAGATGCGCCAGTTCGGCAAGGTGGAGATCCCGCAGGATGCGTTCATCGCCGCGCTGAAGATGGACGGGGATTAAATCAGCAAAATGTTAGCGGATTATGACGAGAGAAGAGTTTGAAGCGCTCCGTGATCTAACTGAGAAGCGCATTTCTGAGCAAATTAAGCTTACCCCAAAGCGGCGCCATTCGCCGGTTCTCGCCTCAGGCCGTGTGGCCATAGAAAATGCGAGAGACGTTCCAGCGCAACTTAATATCGAGTATAATACAGAGACAGATTCGAAAACCGTCAACGTGTCGGTAGCCGGGGTCGGCCCGATATGTCGATTGGAGGTAGATGCTCGCGCTCATCGACCCTTAGGGCGAAGCCACAAACATGCTTTGCAGACCGAACAGTGTCCTCAACCGCAAGAAAACTTGAAGCGCGACATGACCGACATGAGCCATTTATCTGGCATGGACATCCATGAGGTGTTCGCTGAATTCTGCCGTATGGCCCATATTGAATTCAGCGGGCAGATTCATTTAGAGACCTCGTAACGCGTATGGAAACGTACCTAAACATTCCTGATATCGACTGCCTAAAACGCACTACGCTTGTGCGTGATGTTGTGCCTGTTAATCGTGGGCATATTCAGATAGAAACTGGCTTCAAATATCCAGATGGATCGTCAATTGATATCTATGTCAAGAATCATAACAAGCTTTTGTGGCCCGCTGAACTTACATTAACAGACTTTGGAAATACTTTATCCTGGCTTGGCTTTCTAGGGTTAGAGCCCTTTAAAAACAAAAAAAGGAATCGTATTTTTCAATCGATCATTGATACCTATGATGTCAATGAGTCAGGTGCCTGTTTGGAATGTAAAGTTAATACTGATGAAATGGCGACTGGATTAATTAGATTGGCGCAAGCGTGTCTTAGAGTGGCAGATCTAAGTTACATGGCCCGTTTTGCTCCAAAATCACAGTTTATGGAGGAAGTTGAAGAGGTCTTAGACGAAACAGGATTATATTATGAACGAAGCTTCGAGATTGAGGGGCGTGCAGGGAATGTGGTCAAAGTAGATTTTAGGGTGCATGGCCCTAGAACTGACTCTGCGCTAATGTTATTGCCCGCTGAAACCAGCCATGAGACAACAGCTAGGCAGCGGGCGGAGCACGTTTTTGCGACATTTTTCGATTTGCAGAGCTGGTCGGGCCAGCGTATCGCTGTACTTGATGATCGAAAACAAATTTATCCCGACGCTGATATTTCGCGAATAGAGAGTACGGCGATTATTATTCCATTTACTGACAGAGAGAGCTTCTCAGATATTTTGTTGGCAGCCTGAGTCACTGTGAGGAGCGGTGAGGGGGATACGCCCCCTCAAGCCCGCGCGAAGCGCTTGAACTTGATCCGGTGCGGCTCGACCGCCGCATCGCCCAGCCGGCGCCGCTTGTCCTCCTCGTAATCGGCGAAGTTCCCCTCGAACCACTCCACATGGCTGTCGCCCTCAAACGCCAGCATGTGCGTCGCGATCCGGTCGAGGAAGAAGCGATCATGGCTGATCACCATCGCGCATCCGGCGAAATCCTCCAGCGCGGCCTCCAGCGCCGACAGCGTCTCCACGTCGAGGTCGTTGGTCGGCTCGTCAAGCAGCAGGAAATTCGCACCCTCCTTCAGCATCTTGGCGAGGTGCACGCGGTTGCGCTCGCCGCCCGATAGCTGGCCGACCTTCTTCTGCTGGTCGCCGCCGCGGAAGTTGAACCAGCCGACATAGGCGCGGCTGGCCACCTCGCGCTTGCCGAGCTGGATGACGTCGTTGCCGCCGGAAATCTCCTCCCAGACGGTCTTGTTCGGATCGAGCGCGTCGCGCGACTGGTCCACATAACCGAGCTGGACCGTGTCGCCGAGGCGCAGGGACCCGCCGTCCGGCTCTTCCTGCCCGGTAATCATGCGGAACAGCGTCGTCTTGCCCGCGCCGTTCGGCCCGATCACGCCGACGATGCCGCCGGCCGGCAGCTTGAAGCTGAGATCATCGATCAGCAACTCGTCGCCGAAGCCCTTGGTCAGCCCGTCGGCCTCCAGCACGTTGCCGCCCAGTCGCGGCCCCGGCGGGATGGTGATGTGCGCGCGGCCCACCTTGTCGTTGCCCGCCTGCTGGGCGAGTTCCTCATAGGCCTTGATACGCGCCTTGGACTTCGCCTGCCGCGCCTTGGGGCTCGCCTGAATCCATTCAAGCTCGCGCGAGAGCGTGCGCTTGCGCGCCTCCTCCTCGCGGCCCTCGACCTCCATGCGCTTTTGCTTCTGCTCCAGCCAGGAGGAATAGTTGCCCTGGTACGGGATGCCCTTGCCCCGGTCGAGTTCGAGGATCCAGCCCGTCACGTTGTCGAGGAAGTAGCGGTCATGGGTAACGAGCACGACGGTGCCCGAATAGTCGCGCAGGAATTTCTCCAGCCACGCCACCGTCTCGGCGTCGAGGTGGTTGGTCGGCTCGTCGAGCAGGATCATGTCCGGCTTTGACAGCAGCAGCTTGCAAAGCGCCACGCGCCGGCGCTCGCCGCCCGACAGCGCGGAGACGCCGGCCTCGGATGGCGGGCAGCGCAGCGCGTCCATCGCCTGTTCCACCTGCGCGTCGAGGTCCCACAGGTCCAGCCGGTCGATCTCGTCCTGGAGCGCGGCCATCTCGTCGGCCGTCTCGTCGGAATAGTCCATCGCCAGCTCGTTGAAGCGGTCGAGCTTGGCCTTCTTGTCAGCGACGCCTTCCATGACGTTGCCCATCACGTCCTTTGTCTCGTCGAGCTGCGGCTCCTGCGGCAGATACCCGACGCGCACGCCGTCCGCGGCCCAGGCCTCGCCGTTAAACTCGGTATCGAGGCCCGCCATGATGCGCAGAAGCGTGGATTTGCCCGCGCCGTTGACGCCGACGACGCCGATCTTCGCGCCGGGCAGGAAGGATAGCGAGACGTTGTTCAGGACGGTCTTGCCGCCGGGATAGCTCTTCGACAGGCCGTTGAGCACATAGACATACTGTTGCGCCATGAGCGTATAATGTCTCCGCTTGCGTGAGTTCTGATTGAATCGGCGATATAGCACGCGGGCGCGCATTATCGCCAGTCGTGCTTGCCGTCATCGCCGGTTATTCGGCCGCCAGGCCCGGCACGCGCACCTGTGCGATGGCGGCGCGCAGCGCGGCGGGCTTCACGGGCTTGCGCAACAGGCGGTAGCCGGCCGCGCGCACCTCGTCCTGAACTTCGGGCGAGCGGTCCGCAGTGACGATCACCCCGGCAATTTCGCGGTCCAGGCTGCGCGACAGCGCGACGATCGCTTCGCAGCCCGAGCCGTCGTTCAGGTGGTAATCCGCAATCACGATATGGGGCGTGATGTTCTGCGCGTGAAGCGCAACGGCCGCCTCATTCGCATCGAGCGCCGTGACGACCTCGCAGCCCCAGCTTGTCAGCAGCACGTCCATACCTTCGAGAATCGCTGCCTCGTTGTCGATGCACAGCACGCGCACGCCCTGCATGTCCCCGATCTGGCGCGGCGGCTCGGCGGCCGGGCGCGCGCGGACCACGTCGGCGTCAGCGACCGGCACCGTGACCGAGAACACCGAGCCGCGGCCCGGATGCGATTTCAGTTTGATCGGGTGGGAGAGCACCCGGCCCATGCGCTCGACGATCGACAGGCCCAGCCCAAGCCCCTGCACGGTCGCGGCGTGCTGGTCGAGCCGCAGGAACTCCTTGAAGACAAGCGACTGCTGCGCGATCGGGATGCCCGGGCCGGTGTCATGCACCTCCAGGCGCACCGTTTCCCCGTCGCGCCGGCAGCCAACCAGCACGCGGCCGTGTTCGGTGTATTTGATCGCGTTGGAAAGCAGGTTTTGCAGGATGCGCCGCAAAAGCCGCGCGTCCGACCTCACCCACAGCGTCGAAGGCATGATGACCAGCTTCAGCCCTCGTTCCTCGGCCAGCGGCGCGAATTCGAGCTGAAGCTGCTTGAGCACGTCGTGGACCGAGACCGCGCCGAATTCCGGCCGCAGCGCGCCGGTGTCGAGCCGGGAGATATCAAGCAGCGTGTTGAGGATGTCCTCCACGGCTGTCAGCGCCGCGTCGATGTTGCCGGCCAGCCGTCCGGAGTCGCCGTGCATGTCGCGCTCAACGAGGCTGGTCGCATAAAGCCGCGCGGCGTTCAGCGGCTGCAGGATGTCGTGGCTCGCCGCGGCGAGGAAGCGCGTCTTGTCGAGATTGGCCTCGTCGGCGCGCGCCTTGGCCTCCTTGAGCGCCTCGTTCAGCTTGGTCAGTTCGGCGGTGCGCGCCTTCACACGATGCTCAAGCTCGGCCTTGGAGCGCTCCAGCGCCTCGGCCGCCGCCACGCGATCGGAGATGTCGGTCATAGAGGTGACGATGCCGCCCTGGGGCATGGCGTTCGTGCGCACCTCGATCACGCGCTGGTCGCTGTGCAGCCGCTCCTGGAAGGTCTCCATCGTCACGACGAAGCGCTTGAGCCGGTCCGCGACGATGCTTTCGGTTTCGCCGGGGCCGAGGTCGCCGGATTGCGCCATCACCCGCACGATCTGGTCGAGCGGCACGCCGACCTGCCCGACCTCGGGCGGCAGGCCCAGCACCTCGCGGAACTGCCGGTTCCAGCAGATAAGCCGCATGTCCTTGTCGAACACGGCGATGCCCTGGCGCACCTGGTCGAGCGCCTGCTGCAGCAGATCGCGATTGTACTGGATCGCCTCGGACGCATCGTCGAGCAGCTTCAGGGCGGAGGTGTTGCCCACGTCGTGCCGGCGCAGCGCCAGCGAAAACACCAGCCGCGAGGAGGCCGCGCCGATCGCGCTGGCCAGCAGCTTTTCGGAATACCGCACCCAGTGGATGTCGGCCACGGTTTCCTCGGACAGCGGCGCGCCGCGTCGCCGGGCGTAGTCCTCGAAGCAGCGCGTCGTGCGCTCGTCGCCCAGATAGCGCGCCACCGTGGCGTGCAGGTCCGCGACCTTCACCTTCTCGCGCCATGGCCGCAGGCCGTGCGCCGGCGCGCTGGGGCGCTCGTCGATGAAGCGGGTCGCCTGCAGGCGCTCGATCGGCTCCGGCGGGCGCAAAAGCGAGATCGACACATAAGCGATGACGTTGAAGATCAGGCTCCAGAACACGCCGTGGGTGAGCGGCTCGAAGCTCATGTTGAACAGCATTTGCGGCCGCAGGAGGCTGATCCCGAACGGGCCGCTTTCGATCAGCTCCGGCCCGATGACGCCAGCCTTGGCGAGGAAGGGGAGCAGCAGCGTGTAGGACCACACCAGAAAGCCCGCGAAGATGCCCGCGAGCGCCCCGCGCGCCGTCGCCCCGCGCCACATCAGCCCCCCGAAGAAGGCGGGGGCAAGCTGCGCAATCGCCGCAAACGACAACAGGCCGATATCCGCCAGCCCGGATGAGCCGCCGATCATGCGGTAGAACACGTAGGTCAACAGCATGATCGCGAAGATCGCGCCGCGCCGGATGTGGAGCAGCACCCGGCCCATGTCCCGCCGGTCGAACACCGTGATCTTGCGCCGCTGAAGGATCAGCGGGACGATCAGGTCGTTGCAGATCATGATCGACAGCGCGACCGAGGCGACGATGACCATGGCGGTCGCCGCCGAAAGCCCGCCGACGAAGGCGATCATGGCGACGGTGTTCGCGCCCTCCGAGAGCGGCAGCGACAGCAGATACATGTCGGCGTTGGTATTGCCCGGCCCGAAGGTGAGCAGCCCGGCGATGGCGACCGGCACGACGAACAGGTTTATCAGCACCAGATAAAGCGGGAACAGCCAGACGGCGCGGTTCACCTCGTTCGGCGTGTTGTTCTCCACGACCATGACGTGGAACTGGCGCGGCAGCAGAATGATGCACACCGCGCTCAGCAGCGTGATGGTCATCCATGCGCCGCCGTTGAACCCCCGGCTGAACAACTCCGAGACCTGCGGGTCGGAGGCCGCGCGGTCGAGCAGGGGGCCGAGACCGCCCATCATCGCGAAAGTGATGTAGGCGCCGGCGATGATGAAGGCGACGAGCTTGACGACCGACTCCATCGCGATCGCCAGCATCAGCCCTTCCTGGTGCTCGGTGGCGTCGATGTGGCGGGTGCCGAACAGGATCGCGAATACGGCCATCAGCACGGCGATGATGAAGGCGATATCGACGTGGTCGGGCGGCCTGGCGCCGAGATTCAGCGGATTTTCGGGGCCGAGCATGGTCTTGACCGAGACCGAAACCGCTTCGAGCTGCAGCGACAGATAGGGCAGGGTGCCCATCACGATCAGCACGGTGACGACGGCGGCCAGCGGCGCGCTCTTGCCGTAGCGCGCGGACAGAAAGTCGGCGACCGAGGTGATGTTCTGGCTCTTGGCGATGCGGATGATGCGGCTGATCAGCGGCGCGCCGAGAATGAGCACGAGTATCGGGCCGACATACACGGGAAGGAAGTCCAGTCCGGTGCGCGCGGACAGGCCGATGCTGCCGAAGAAGGTCCATGAGGTGCAGTAGACGGCCAGCGACAGCGCGTAGATCGTCGGGCGATCGCGCCGGGCCGGCCGTTTCGCGGCCAGATGGTCGCCGTAGTAGGCAACCGCGAACAGGATGCCCAGATAGATGGTGGCGGCGGCGACGATGATCCAGCCGTCGAACATGGCGGTTCCGGGTTGGGCGCGCCGCAAAAGCTGCTGCGCGCAGAGGCGCTTACTGCCAGATCATAAGCTTACAGGGCCAGCCGCCGCCTTGAAAACACCGATTTTCCGGCGCCTGCGCTAGTGGTCCGATTCAGACATTTGCCTCCCGTCGCAGCACCTGCCCGAGCAAATGTCTGAATCATCAGGACCACTAGCAACTTGTTGAATCTAGTGGAGCTTTTGAATTTGACATTTGATCGAGAGCCCGGCCGCACACGGGACTCAAATGTCAAATTCGCTCCACTAGCCCTGATCGGTCAGCGCCCAGACCACGCGAACGCGCACCTTGATCTCGGTCTCTCCGGCTTCGATGGGCACCTCGCCCTCGGCCTTTGCGGCCAGGGCGCGGAAGCGCGGCTCCGGCGCGCCGTCGCTGGCGACTTCCTCGATCCTGATGACTTCGCCGATGGCGGCGCCGGCGGCCTGAGCGTAAAGCTCGGCGCGTGCCCGGGCCGTCTCGATCGCCTGAACGCGGGCCTGGTCCATCAGTTCGTCCGGTTCGCTGACGGAGAAACTGATGCCGCCGATCTGGTTGGAGCCGAAGCCGACGACCTTGTCGAGCACCTCGCCGAGCCGGCCGATTTCGCGCACGGTGATGCGGATAGAGTTGACGACGCGGTACCCGGAGATAACCGAGGGCTTGCCGTCGTCGAAGTGCTGATAGCGCGGGTGGACGGAGAAATTCGTCGTCTGAATGTCCTTGCTGGCGATGTCCTTTTCCTTCAGCGCCTCGATCACCTTGGCCATCGCGCCGTTGTTGTCGTCCATGGCGCTACGGGCGTTTTCAGCCTCGCTGACGACGCCGACAGTGATGTGCGCTGTATCGGGGCGGACGTTGACGCTGCCCGTGGCGCTGAGCGAGAGGGTGCGCTGTTCGGCGTCGACCGACTGCGCGGCGGCGCGCGACGGCCCGTTGACGGCGGCCGCGGCAAGCACCAGGGCGACAACGGCGAAAACGGCTGAACTGCGGGTGAACATGAGGGCCTTCCGTATTGACAATCTGTCTGTTGGAGCGCATCGCGCATTCGCCGGAACGATGCCGGAGCGCCCGTTGCGAAAAACGCTGTCTACGGTTAGCGCATAGGACAAAATTGCTATAGAGTCGAGCGCCTGCCGACACCGGGCCCGTAGCTCAACTGGTTAGAGCCGACGGCTCATAACCGTCTGGTTGCAGGTTCGAGTCCTGCCGGGCCCACCATCAAAAATTGCGGTGACATTCGGCTTTCAGGGGATAGGATTAGGCGAACCCATATCAGGCTTTCGTGGTTGAAACTGCGCCCTCTGCGCGCAGCGCCTTGAGCGCCTGGCGGCACTCCGCCTTCCGCCCCGGCGGCATCTTGGGGAAGCGCACCCCCAACCCGTTGATCGCTTCGACGATGACCTGGCTAACCAGTGCGCGCATCAGCCACTTGTTGTCGGCGGGAATAACGTACCAGGGCGCCCACTCGGTGCTCGTCGCAGCGATCAACTCCTGGTAGGCGTGACGGTACTGGTCCCAGTGGGCGCGCTCATGCAGATCATCCGTCGAGAATTTCCAGCGTTTTTCGGGTTTCGTAAGACGCCTGATGAACCGCCTGCGCTGTTCATCCTTCGAGACGTTGAGAAAGAATTTCAGGATCACTGTACCATTCCGGCTCATATGGCGTTCGAGAGCGTTGATGTCCTCGAACCGCGCTGCCCAGAAATCGCTTCCATGCGGTGTCGCTGGCAGGCGCCGGGTCTGAACAAGTTCCGGGTGAACGCGCACCACCAGAACTTCTTCGTAGTATGACCGGTTGAAGATGCCGATCCGGCCGCGCTCGGGAACGTTCCGCCAGTAGCGCCAGAGGAAATTGTGGTCGAGTTCCTTGGCAGATGGCTTCTTGAAGCTGAAAACCTGGCAGCCCTGTGGATTGACGCCCTTCATGACGTGCTTGATCGTGCCATCCTTGCCCGCGGCGTCGAGGGCCTGAAAAATGATGAGAATCGAGAAGCGGTCAGCGGCGTAGAGCTTTTCCTGAGTCTTGATGAGCTGTTTGCGCTGCGCCTTGACATGGGCCTTGGCCCGCTTCTTGAGCGCCTTGCGGGAGAGTTCGCCGAAAGGCTCTGCGCCCTCCCATGACGTCTTGTGGGCGTCGAGGCTGAAGCGGCCATCGGTGCCCGCACTGACGCTGTCGATGAGATGAGGTGTGAGCATGACGTGTTCGGCCCAAAGGTCGCCCGGCCGCAACGGCGCGGCCGCCATGCGGTTATCGTCCGCCTGGTTGGCCCCGGCGTCAACACGCCGAGGCGCGGAGCAAGCGATAGCCGCGCCGATGCCAAAGCCCTTTCATCCTGTGAGCGTCTTGCCTCACGCGTTGCCTTCTTCGCCGCCCCACAGGCGCTCGGCGATCATCGCGCGGGTGTTCGCGATGCCGTAAAGTTCCACGAATGAGCCGAAGCGCGGGCCTTGGCTCTGGCCCAGCAACACCTCGTAGAGCGCGCGGAACCAGTCGCGCAGCGGGTCGAATTCGTGCTTTTTGCCGATCTCGTAGACCACCGCCTGAATGTCCTCGCCCGGCGTGCCCTCAGCCAGCTCGCCGAGGCGCTCGTAAAGCTCGGTGATCGCGGCGCGCTCGCGCTCATCCGGCGCGCGGAACTGCTTGGCTGGCGCGACAAAATCGCGGAAATAGGCAATCGCATAGCCCACCATCCGGTCAAGCTCGGGCGAATTCTCCGGGCTCGCGCCTGGCGCATAGCGGCCAATGAAACCCCACAGCGTGTCCTTGTTGTCGGCGTTTGACGCGCTGACGAGGTTGAGCAGCAGCGAGAAGCTGATCGGCGCGTCGACGCGCGGCGGGTCGCCCAGATGAATATGCCAGACCGGGTTGGCGACCTTCTCTTTTGGCGTCTGGTCCGGGTATTTCGCCAGGAATGTCAGATATTCATCCACCGTCTTCGGGATGACGTCGAAATAGAGCTTCTTGGCCGCGCGCGGCTTCTGGAACATGAACATGCTCAGGCTCTCGGTCGAGGCGTAGGTCAGC
>CAZINX010000014.1:0-55278 GCA_964540795.1 uncultured Hyphomicrobiaceae bacterium
CGTGCCGGACCAAGCCTCACCGCATCGCGCGGCGCCAGCCGGCGGCGCGGGCTTCCGCCTCGGAGCAGAACCAGCGCTCGCCCTCACTCTCATCGATCTGCGTTTGCCCGTAATAATAGCCGCCGGGGACGTGATAGATGCGCTCGCCCTGCGCGCCGATATTGCCCTTGATCGCGCAGGGCCGCTGCGCCACGCGCTGGCCGAGCCGCTTGCCACGTCTCGCCTCCCAGGGTTTCACGAACCGTGTCGCCCAGATGCCCTTTTTGGCAAGACGGGCGCGCTCTTCTTGCTCCACGTAAAGCAGGGAGTAACGGCGGTAGGCGAGCGCCCAGCCTTCGGCTACCAGCCAGGCGTTCAGGTCATGGCCATCGGCATGGCAGAGCCCGACGATCCGCCCGTAACGATCGCGAGCGCGCTTTTCGCACACCACGTTGCGCCGGCCGATCTTCGCGGCGAGCGCATTGGCGGCCCGCTGCGCGCAGCGCTGGCGCTTGCCATCGGCGAGGCATTTCTGGTCGTCTTCCAGCGCGTCGATGCCGAACAGACGGATGGACTGGCCGCGGATTTTGATGGTGTCGGCGTCGATGACCGATGCCCGCCCGATGATGTGGTTCGGGGCGTCCGGAATTGCTGCGCCATGCCATGCTTCAGGCGCTTCGCGTGGCACGAGGCGGAAAGTGCTGGGTCGCTCGGCCGAGGCAGTGTCAGAAGCGTCGCGCTTCGACGCCCAAATCGCCACGGCTGCGCCCGCGGCAAGGCCAATCGCCATGGCTATGAGCACCGATCTGAGAATGCGCCTTCCCCGGCAGTCTGTTCAGCGCATCGCGCCGTTCTGCTGGGGAAAGCACGCCTGATTCGCGGGATAACGTCATGTGGCGGGCGTCGAGGTTGTGGATGACGCCGCCGTTCAGCGGGTTGGGAAGCGGGCGGCGCGCGCCGCCCGCCGTATCTCCGGCTAGCTCTTTGCCTGACGCGCGCGCAGCGTCGCCTGCGCCGCAGCCAGCCGCGCCACCGGCACGCGGTACGGCGAGCAGGATACGTAGTCCAGCCCCACGCTCTCGCAGAACGCGATCGAAGCCGGGTCGCCGCCGTGCTCGCCGCAGATGCCGAGCTTGATGTCGCTGCGCGTTGCGCGACCGCGCTCGCTAGCGATGTGGACCAGTTCGCCCACGCCGTCGGCATCGAGCGTCACAAACGGGTCGGCGCTGATGATGCCGCGCGACATGTAATCTCCGAGGAAGCTGCCGGAATCGTCGCGGCTCAGGCCGTAGGTCATCTGCGTCAGGTCGTTGGTTCCGAACGAGAAGAATTCGGCCGACTTGGCGATTTCCTGGGCCCGCAATGCAGCGCGCGGGATCTCGATCATCGTGCCGACCTGATAGTCCAGCGTCACCCCGGTTTCGCGCGCGACCTGTTCGGCGGTCGCGTCAATGCGCGCCTTGATCTGGTTGAACTCGCCCGCCAGCCCAATGAGCGGCACCATCACCTCCGGCACCACGGGCGCGCCGGTGCGCTGGCCGGCCTCGGTCGCCGCCTCGAAGATCGCGCGGGCCTGCATCTCGGGGATTTCCGGGTAGCTAATCGCCAGGCGGCAGCCGCGATGACCGAGCATGGGGTTGAACTCGCGCAACTGGGCAAGGCGCGTGCGCAGCTTTTCCTCGGTGATGCCAAGCTTCTCCGCCGTCTCGCGGATGTCCGCGTCCTCATGCGGCAGAAACTCGTGCAGCGGCGGATCGAGCAGGCGGATTGTCAGCGGCAGGCCCGCCATGATCTCGAACAGCTCCAGGAAGTCCTGGCGTTGCATCGGCAGGATTTTCGCCAGCGCCGCGCGCCGGCCCGTCTCGTCGTCCGCCACGATCATCTCGCGCATTGCGGTGGTGCGCTCGCCCTCGAAGAACATGTGCTCGGTGCGGCACAGGCCGATGCCTTCCGCGCCGAACTCGCGCGCCTGCCGCGCATCCCGCGGCGTCTCGGCATTGGCGCGCACCTTCATGCGGCGCACCGCGTCGGCGTGGTCCATCAGCTGCTGGAAGTCTGGCCCCAACTCCGGCTGCAAGGTGGGCACTTCGCCCGCGATAACCTCTCCGGTGCTGCCGTCGATGGTAATGACATCGCCGCGGTGCAGCGTCCGGCCGGCGGCGGTCATGGTGTGGCCCTCATAGTCGATCGACAGGTCTTTCGCGCCGGAGACGCAAGGCCGGCCCATGCCGCGCGCCACCACCGCCGCGTGCGAAGTCATGCCGCCGCGCGCGGTCAGGATGCCCGCGGCTGCGTGCATCCCGTGGATGTCCTCCGGGCTGGTCTCGATCCGCGCCAGGATCACCGGCTTGCCGAGATTGCGCAGCGTCTCCGCCTCGTCCGGCGTGAACACCAGCTCCCCCGTCGCCGCGCCGGGCGAGGCCGGCAGCCCGGTGGTCAGCACGTCCTTTTCCGCGTTGGGATCAAGCATCGGATGCAGGAGCTGGTCGAGTTGCTCCGGGTCGATGCGCAGCAGCGCCTCTTCCTTGGTTATCAGCCCCTCGGCCGTCATCTCCGTGGCGATCTTGAGCGCGGCCTTGGTGGTGCGCTTGCCGCTGCGGGTCTGGAGCATCCAGAGCTTGCCGTCCTGGATGGTGAATTCGACATCCTGCATGTCGCGGTAGTTGCGCTCAAGCTTCAGGCAGATGTCGCGCAGCTCCGCGAAAGCGGCGGGCATGACCGTTTCGAGCGACGGGCGTTGATCGCCAGCGGATTGCCGGGCGGCCTCGCTAATGTATTGCGGGGTGCGGATGCCCGCGACGACGTCCTCGCCCTGCGCATTGACAAGGAACTCGCCGTAAAGGGCGTTTTCGCCGGTCGAGGGGTTGCGTGTGAAGGCTACCCCGGTGGCGCTGGAATCGCCGGTGTTGCCGAACACCATCGCCTGGACGTTGACGGCAGTGCCCCAGTCCTCCGGGATGCCATGCAGGCGGCGATAGGTGACGGCGCGCGCCGTGTGCCACGACTCGAACACCGCGCCGATCGCGCCCCAGAGCTGTTCATGGATGTCCTGCGGGAACGGCCGGCCCAGCTTGTCGTGAACGATCTCCTTGTAACGCTGGACGAGTTTGGCCCAGTTCTCGGCGGAAAGCTCGGTGTCGAGTTCCATCCCGTTCAGGTTCTTGTACTGCTCCAGCGCCTGCTCAAACAGATGATGGTCGAGACCGAGCACCACGTCGGAATACATCTGGATGAAGCGGCGGTAGGAATCGAATGCGAAGCGGCGGTCATCCGCCTTGCGTGCAAGGCCCTCCACTGTCTCGTCATTCAGGCCGAGGTTCAGGACCGTGTCCATCATGCCGGGCATGGAGACGCGCGCGCCAGAGCGCACCGACACGAGAAGCGGGTTTTCGGTGTCGCCGAAGCGCGCCCCCACGGCCTCGCCGATGAAGGTCATCGCCTGCGCGACTTCGTCTTTCAGGCCTTTGGGAAACTGGTGGTCATTGGCAAAGTATTCGGTGCAGACGTCGGTGGTCACGGTAAAACCGGGCGGAACAGGCAGGCCAAGCGAGGCCATTTCCGCAAGATTGGCGCCCTTGCCGCCCAAGAGGTTGCGCATCTCGGCGCCGCCTTCGGCCTCGCCTGCGCCGAAACGGTAAACGTGTTTACGTTCCGATGCGTCGGGGGTTTCCGGGCCTTCGGTCGTGATCGTATCCATCATCTGCGTTTTCTGCCGTGGGTTAACAGGATTATCCGAGGTCATCGTCTCCAGCAGGCGCGCGTGATACGCCAGCCAGCGGCTCTGCAATTCGAGGGCGCTGGCGAAAAACGATGTAAGCGACTGGAGAGACATCCCGGCTGTCTTTTAATTTACTCGTGGCCTGGGCGCTGCGCCAGCCAGACGTTTATCGTCCATTCGCGGCCGCGCGAGCGCTCAAAACTGCTTATTGGTATATGAAACGCTGTGCGATCTCAACCGCGCGGGTATGGACCGCAACCCATGCGCGTTTGGTCGGCAGTCCCCGATTCCTGCCGCATGAGATAGCACCAGGCGTCGATCCAGACTCCGCGCCCGCCAGCAGCCAGCAAGATCGGAACGCGCTGACGCCGGTAATCCGGCTCCGGTTCATGGCAGCCTTCATAAATGTCGAGCACGCGCCAGAAATGCCGCCCGCCCGTGATCTCGAAAACATCGCCAGTAATCCACCCCGCACGATTGTCCTGGACGACAGCCGGATAGGGTCCGAGCACGCTTTTTCGTCCACGCATCGCGCCGGGCCCGAGAAGGCGCGCATTGTGCGCAAGCGCCCGGCTCATCGGGTGTCCGCTGGCGCGCCGCAGCGTGCCGTAGACGAACAGCGGCTGCCGCGCGCGATTGTTTGCCTGCCAATTCATCAGCCCGCCTCGCTTTCCTGATGATTAACCATGCACGGGGATTTTCGGTCTCATGCCGCCATCGTTTGAGCGTCCGGGTATCATTTTTTTGCCACATCGCCGGCGGCACGTGCTAGCAGGATATGAAAAAGTTTTTACGCCATCCGTGTTCCCGAGCGGCGCGGCGTGGCAGACTGTCCGGCGGTATCGATACGGCTGCGGGCGCGTCCGGGACACGGCATGGGCGTTCCGCGCGCGAACGCATCAAATTGCCGGTGAATTTGGAGAAATTTGTCCGCGCAGAGGTCGCTCTACGGTCGAGGATCAGCGCGGGAGTGCGTACACGGGGGAGTGGGGTCAATGAAACGCCGAACCTTTCTGACGGCTGGCGCCGTCGCTGCGACGTCTGCGGTTGCCGCGCCGGCCGTTGCGCAGGGCAAGCGCGAACTGAAGATGGCGCTCGCCTGGCCGATGAACTATCCCGGCTACGGGACCAGCGCGCAGATCCTTGCCAAGAAGATCACCGAAGCGACTGGCGGCCGGCTCACCGTCACGCCCTACGCCGCCAACGATCTGGTTCCGGTGCCGGAGATGTTCGACGCCGTCGCTGATGGCCGGGTCGATATGTATCACGCCATCGAGTACTACTGGGAAGACAAGGATCCGGCCTTCAACTTCTTCGCGTCGGTGCCTTTCGGCCTCAGCCCGATCGAGATGGACACCTGGCTGAACAAGTATGGCGGCCAGGAGTTGTGGGACGAACTCTCCGCGCGCTACAACATCAAGCCGCTGGCCGCCGGCAATACCGGCGTTCAGATGGGCGGCTGGTCGAACACGCGCATCAGCAGCGAGGCGGACTTGCGCGGCCTGCGCATTCGCGTCACCGGCCTCGCGGCGGAGGTCTACAAATCGTTTGGCGCGGAGCCTGTGCTGGTGCCCGGCGGAAAGGTCGTCGAGGCGCTCGAGTCCGGCGAGATCGACGCTGCCGAATGGGTCGGGCCGTGGAACGACATGGCGCTCGGACTGCACCGCGCTGCCCGCTACTACTATCACCCGGGCTTTCACGAGCCGGGCACGCAAATCAGCGTCGGCATGAATCTCGACCTATGGATCGGACTGTCCGAGGGCGAGAAGGAACTCATCAAGATGGCCTGCCGGACCGAGGCGGTGCGGATGCTGGCCGAGTTCAATTCGCGCAACGCGGCGGCGATTGCCCAGCTGGTGCGCGCCGGCAATAACGAGATCGTGGGGTTCCCCGACAATTTGCTGAACGAAATGGGCAAGGCGTCCAGCGAGGTCGCGATGCGGCTGGCCGGCAGCAGCGACCATGCCCAGAGGATCTTCGAAAATTTCGTGAGCGCCCGCTACCAGCTTCTGCGCTGGACCAAGGTGGCGGAGGACGCCTTCCTGCTCGCGCGGCGGCTGCCGTTCAATTACGACCGCTCCGAGGCGCTGGAACTGGAGCGCGATCTGTCGCCGGGCCAGGACGGCTCTGGCCAGCAGCTTTTGCGCCAGGGCGCGCGCGAAGTGCCGGGCGAGACGCGCAGTTCCGTCGGCGCGGGGCCGAGGATCATCGACGTTCAGCCAGAGTAATCGAGGCACGGGCAACGGGTCCGCGGCCCGCATGAGTTTTGAGGGATCGTTATGAAGCGTAGAGCGTTTATCGGGGGCGTAGCGGCGACATCAGCGGCGGCGGCAACTTTTCCGCGCCCGGCGATTTCCCAAGGCAGACGGCAGTTCCGGCTGGCCTCGACCTACAGCGCCAGCGCGCGCGGCTACTCCACCAGTCTGCGCCGGCTGGTCGAGCGCATCCGGCTGGCGACCGGGGGCGAAGTCGACATTCAGATTTTCTGGCCCGGCGAGATTGTCGATGCCTTCGACAGCTTCGACGCCGCATCTCGCGGCGATGTCGATATGTACTACGGGTCGGAGCAGTACTGGTACAATCGCAAGTCCCCCGGCTACGCCTTCTTCGGCTCGCTGCCCTACGGCATGACCGTGACCGAACACGAAGCGTGGATGGAATATCTCGGCGGTCAAGAGCTATGGCGAGAGTTGTCCGCGCGTTTCAACATCATGCCGCTGGCAGCCGGCGACACCGGCGTGCAGATGGGCGGCTGGTTCAAACGCGAAATCAACTCGATGGCCGACTTTCAGGGGCTGCGCTACCGCGTTCCGGGGATCTACGGCCCGATTATCGACAGGGTTGGCGGCAAGTCAGTCAGTATGCCGGGCGGCAAGATTACCGAGGCGTTCCGCAACGGAGAGCTTGACGGAGCGGAGTTCGTCGGCCCCTGGGCGGACCGCGAGAAGGAATTCCACAAATACGCGCGTTATTATTATTGGCCCGGCGTGCATTCGCCGATGGCGATGCAGGCGATCGGCGTCAACATGCAGGTCTGGAACAGCCTGAAGCCAGAGCATCAGAAGGTGATGGAGCTGGCGTGCCAGCAGGAGCGCCGCGACATGACGGAAGACTATTACAGCTTCCACGGCCTCGTGCTGCAGCAGCTTATCAAGGAGGACGGCGTGCTTTTGCGTCAGTTCCCGGACGAAGTGCTGACCGGCATCGGCAAGGCCGCCGGCGAGGTCATCGCCGAGGAGGTGCAGGGGGACGAATTGCTCTCGCGCATCTACGCAAGCTTCATGAACGCGCGCAAGCGCCTGCTGCGGTGGGGGTCGTATGGCGACGAGAGCTTCCTTGTCGGCCGCCGGCTGCCGTTCCGCTATGGCCCCGCGGGCGACGTCGAGCTAATCCGGCCCAAGCCGGTCGACCCACGCTTTTTGCCTTCGGGCGACGCGGACCAGATGCCCGCGCCGAGCGCCGAACCCGTCATCACCAACACCATCACCCGCATTTGACCGGCTGGGGGTGCGCCATTTCGCGTCATTGACGCGCATGGCGATCTCTGGGCATTCGCGGGTCGCGGTTGACGCAGCGTTCGCGAATGTGGGGGATCGTCATGAAGCGCAGATCATTTCTCGGCGGCCTGGCGACCACGCCAGCCGCGGCAGCCTTCCCGCGCCCCGCAATCGCGCAAGGGCTTCGAGAATTCCGGCTGGCCTGTCCTTACGGTGCGGGGGCGCGCGGTCTCTCGACCGGTTTGCGCCGGCTTGTCGAGCGCATCCGCCTGGTGACGGACGGCCAGATCGACATCAAGGTCTTCTGGGCTGGGGAGCTGGTCGAGGCGTTCGACAGCTTCGATGCGGTATCGCGCGGCGACGCCGACATGTATTTCGGCTCGGAGCACTACTGGTTTTCTAGCAAGTCGCCAGGGTTCGGTTTCTTCGGTTCGATGCCGTTCGGCATGACCACCACCGAGCACGACGCCTGGATGGAATATCTCGGCGGTAACGAACTCTGGCGCGAGCTATCGGCGCGCTACAACATCATGCCGCTGAACGCCGGCCACACCGGCAACCAGATGGGCGGCTGGTTCAAGCGGGAAATCAACTCGATCACGGATTTCCAAGGCTTGCGCTATCGGGTGCCTGGCGTTTTTACGCCTGTCATCGACCGGATTGGCGGAAAAGGCGTCAACCTTCCCGGCAGCGAGATCGTCCCGGCCTTCGAGGCGGGCGAGATTGACGGCGCGGAGTTCGTGGGTCCATGGACGGACCGCGAAATGGGGCTGCACAACTATGCCAGATACTATTATTGGCCAGGCGTGCATTCGCCAGTCGATATGCAGGTGCTCGGCATCAACATGGCGGTCTGGGATAGCTTGACGACCGAGCAGCAGAAGATCATGGAGATGGCCTGCTTGCAGGAGCGCCGGGACATGCAGGGAGATTTCTACAGCTACCACGGCCTGGCGCTTCAGCAGCTCATCAACGAGGATGGCGTCCAACTGCGGCAGTTCCCCAACGAAGTGCTGACCAGCATCGGCAAGGCGGCGGGCGAAGTCATCGCCGAGCAGGTGCAGGGCGACGAATTGCTGTCGCGAATCTATGCCAGCTTCATGAATGCTCGCAAACGGCTTATGCGCTGGAGTTCCTACGGCGAACAGAGCTTTCTGGTCGGACGCCGGCTGCCGTTCCGCTATGGTCCGGGCAATGATGTCGAGCTGATCCGGCCGAAGCCGATCAACCCGCGCTTCCTGCCGCCCGGCGAGGCGGACCAGATGCCCGAGCCGAGCAGCGAGCCGATGATTACCAACACCATCACCCGCATCTAGCCGGGAGGGCGAGGCGGGGCGCTGAAGGCCGATGTTCACGCTCGCCCACATGTCGGACCCGCATCTCGGCCCGCTGCCGCCCGCGCGGCTCCACCAGCTGTTGAGTAAGCGGCTGTTCGGCTACCTCAACTGGTACCGGCGTCAGGGCGTGCACCGGCCCGAGGCGCTCGATGCGATCGTGGCGGATCTGAACGCGCATTCGCCAGACCACATCGCGGTGACAGGCGATCTGGTCAACATCGCGCTGCCCGCCGAGTTCACCCAGGCGCTGGCCTGGCTGCGCGGACTGGGCGCGCCGGAGCAGGTGAGCGTCATTCCGGGCAACCATGATGCCTACGTGCCGCAATGGGGCCGCGACGGCTACCGGCTGTGGGCCGATTACATGCGCTCGGATGCACGGGGCGGCGCGTTTCTCGAAGGAACAGGCGCGCGGTTTCCGTATGTGCGGATTTTCGACGATGTCGCGCTGATCGGCGCATCCACGGCGCGGGCAACCGCGCCGTTCATGGCCGCAGGGCGTCTTGGGCGCGCGCAGATCAGCAGATTGGAGAAGGCGCTGGAGGCGCTGGGCCGGGCAGGCCTGACGCGGGTGCTCCTGATCCATCACCCGCCGCTGCCGGGCATGGCGAGCTGGCGGCGCGGCCTCCATGATGCGGGCGCTCTCAGGGATGTGCTTCGCGCGCAGGGCGCGGAACTGGTGCTGCATGGTCATGAGCATCGCTTCAAGCTGAACTGGCTCGAATGGTCCGGCGGCATGATCCCGATCGTCGGCGCGCCCTCGGCCTCGGCGGCGGCCTCGGCGACGCGGCCCAGCGGCCACGGCAAGCCGCCCGCGGCCTATCACCTGTACCGGATCGGCCGTGATAACCGCGGCTGTGTGATCCATATGACACGCCGCGGGCTTATCGAGGGCGGCGCGCGGGTGGACACGCTTGGCGAAATCCGCCTGTCCCCGCCGCCCGAGCGCGCGAATACCTCGGAAATTCTCCGCGAAAACGGCTGATCCCCAGCTTTTCCAGAAGGCTGTGCGAACCGCGCGGCCTCGCATCGGGGGCAGAGCGAATCGCCGTAGAAACACGGCTGGTTCGTTGCAGCGCGACCGCCGGCTGAACACAAGACCTCGCGGAAAGGTGGGTCTGGCACCATATGTTGTGGTAAAGGTTAAAACCATGCACCAAGACTTGACTTTGCGCCCCGACTCACGACATCGTTCCCGGGTGTTCGGCGGCGGGGCGCCGTCACTCTGATCAATTAAACTGCGTACGCCGTCAGCCGTGTAGGTGCTGGCATGCGATTCGTACGGCGCTTTCCCAGAGCGCCGCCAAGTGTGCGTATTTCCATAGTCATCGTTGCGTATTGGCCGCCGAATTCGTCTCGGGGTAAAGACGTTGGTGTGCGCCAATTTTGTGTTGCGTTTGCGTTCTCGCGTCAAGCTGGACAATTCACAAATTTAGAATCGTCGCGCAAGTCGGCGAAACCTTGAGGGATGCACAGATGCGGATCGAACGGCGCTTTACCAAAGAAGGGCAGTCACCCTACGCGGAGATCGGCTTTCGCAAGGCCACCAGTGAAATTCGCAACCCCGACGGCTCGGTCGTGTTCCGGCTGGACGCATTTTCGGTGCCCGCACATTTCAGCCAGGTCGCGGCCGATATTCTGGCGCAGAAATACTTCCGCAAGGCGGGCGTGCCGGCGCGGCTGAAGCGCGTCGAGGAAAATGATGTGCCGTCCTGGCTGTGGCGCTCAGTGCCGGACCATGATGCGCTGGCGGAGTTGCCCGAGGACGCGCGCCACGGCAGCGAGACGGATTCGCGACAGGTGTTCGACCGGCTCGCCGGCACCTGGACCTATTGGGGGTGGAAAAACGACTATTTCCATGACGAGAGCGATGCGCGCGCCTTTTACGACGAGATGCGCTACATGCTCGCCATGCAAATGGCCGCGCCGAACAGCCCGCAATGGTTCAACACGGGCCTGCACTGGGCCTACGGCATCGACGGGCCCAGTCAGGGGCATTTCTACGTCGATCCCCAGACCGGCGAACTGACCCGCGCCGCTTCCGCATACGAGCATCCCCAGCCTCATGCCTGTTTCATCCAGTCGGTCGAGGACGACTTGGTGAACGAGCGCGGCATCATGGATTTGTGGGTTCGCGAAGGCCGCCTGTTCAAATACGGCTCCGGCACCGGCTCCAACTTCTCGAAGCTGCGCGGCGAGGGCGAGCGGCTGTCGGGCGGGGGCAAGTCATCCGGCCTTATGAGCTTCCTGAAGATCGGCGACCGCGCGGCCGGCGCGATCAAGTCGGGCGGCACCACCCGTCGCGCGGCGAAGATGGTCATTGTCGATGTCGACCACCCGGACATCGAGGCGTTCGTCAACTGGAAGGTCGTGGAGGAGCAGAAGGTCGCCGCGCTGGTGGCCGGCTCCAAAGCCTGCGCCAGGCATCTGGGCGCGGTGATGCGCGCGATGGTGAACTGCGAGGGCACGGGCGATGACTGCTTCGATCCCGCCCGCAACCCGGCGCTCAAGCGCGAGATCAAGGCGGCGCGCGCCGCGCATGTGCCGGAAAATTATATCCAGCGCGTCATCCAGTTCGCGCGGCAGGGCTACAAGAAGATCGATTTCGAGGTCTATGACACTGACTGGGACAGCGAAGCCTATCGCACCGTCGCCGGGCAGAACTCCAACAACTCGGTGCGTGTCACCGACGCCTTCCTGCGCGCGGTCGAGAAGGGCGAAAGCTGGCCGCTGCGTGGCCGCATTAGCGGCGAAACCGTCCGTGAGCTCGACGCCCGCGCTTTGTGGGACCAGATCGGCTATGCCGCCTGGGCCTCCGCCGATCCGGGCATCCAGTTCCACACCACGATCAACGACTGGCACACCTGCCCGGCCTCAGGGCCGATCCGCGCGTCGAACCCGTGCTCGGAGTACATGTTCCTGGACGACACGGCCTGCAACCTCGCCTCGTTGAACCTGATGGCGTTTCGCGATGGCGAGGGCCGTTTCGACGTCGATGCCTTCGTTCACGCCTGCCGGCTCTGGACCGTTGTGCTGGAGGTCTCGGTGACGATGGCTCAGTTCCCGTCGCCGGAGATCGCGCAGCTGTCCTACGAATACCGCACGCTCGGCCTCGGCTTCGCCAATCTGGGCGGGCTGCTGATGGCCGCCGGCATTCCCTATGACTCCGAGGAAGGCCGGGCGCTGGCCGGGGCGATCTCCGCGCTGATGACCGGCACCGCCTACGCCGCGAGCGCCGAAATGGCCGCCGAACTCGGTACGTTTGCGGGCTATGCGAAGAATGCCGAGCACATGTTGCGAGTGATGCGCAACCATCGCCGCGCGGCGCATGGCCATATCGACGGCTATGAGCAGCTAAACACGCCGCCCGTGCCGCTGAACGCCGCCGCCTGCCCGGAGCCGCGCGTGGCCGCAGCCGCTCGCGAAGCCTGGGACAAGGCGCTGACGTTGGGCGAACTGTACGGCTACCGCAATGCGCAGGCGACGGTGATCGCCCCGACCGGCACGATTGGCCTGGTCATGGATTGCGACACGACCGGCATCGAGCCGGACTTCGCGCTGGTGAAATTCAAGAAGCTGGCCGGCGGCGGCTATTTCAAGATCATCAACCGCACCGTGCCGGAAGCCCTCGCAAAGCTCGGCTACGACAAGGGCGCGGTGGACGTAATCGTCAGCTACGCCGTTGGCAACGGCACGCTGCGGGGCGCGCCGCACGTCAACCACGAGACGCTGCGGGCCAAGGGCTTCACGCCGGAGAAGATCGCCGCGATCGAGGCCGGGCTGGCCAGCGCCTTCGACATCAAGTTCGCCTTCAACAAGTTTACGCTGGGCGAGGACTTCTGCGCGGATGTGCTGGGTCTGCCATCCGAGCGGCTGGACGCGCCGGACTTCGACATGCTGGCCGAGCTTGGCTTCACTCGCCAACAGATTGATGCGGCGAACCAGTATGTCTGCGGGGCGATGACGCTCGAAGGCGCGCCGGGCCTGAAGCCGGAGCATCTGCCGGTGTTCGACTGCGCCAACCCGTGCGGGCGCAAGGGCAGACGTTTCCTCTCGGCGGAAAGCCACATCCAGATGATGGCGGCGGCGCAGCCGTTCATCTCCGGCGCGATCTCCAAGACGATCAATATGCCCGGCAATGCCACCGTCGAGGACTGCAAGAACGCCTATCTCCAGTCCTGGCGGCTGGGTCTGAAGGCCAACGCCCTCTATCGCGACGGGTCGAAGCTCTCGCAGCCGCTCAGCACCCAGGCGCTGGACGACGACGAGGAGGAGACCGACGAGGCCGAAGTCCCGGCGATGCAGCCCGCGCAGGCCAAGGCCGAGGTGGTCGCCGAAAAGATCGTCGAGCGCGTCGTGGAGCGCGTTCGGATGCGCGCGCACCGCGAGAAGCTGCCCGACCGCCGCAAGGGCTACACCCAGAAGGCGACCGTCGGCGGCCACAAGGTCTATCTGCGCACAGGCGAATACGAGAACGGCCAGCTTGGCGAGATCTTCATCGACATGCACAAGGAGGGCGCGGCCTTCCGCTCGCTGATGAACAATTTCGCCATCGCCGTTTCGCTCGGCCTGCAATACGGCGTGCCGCTTGAGGAGTACGTTGACGCCTTCACCTTCACCCGCTTCGAGCCGGCGGGCCTCGTGCAGGGCAACGATACGATCAAGAACGCCACCTCGATTCTCGACTATATCTTCCGCGAGCTCGCGGTATCCTATCTCGCCCGGCACGATCTCGCCCATGTCGATCCGTCCGAGGCGGACGACACCACGATTGGCCGCGGCGAGAACGACGGCGGCGAGGTGGCCATGGTCGCCGACCGTTACATGAGCCGGGGCATGATGCGCGGCTCGTTCGACAACAAGGTCGTGATGGTCGCGGAGGACAAGGCCAGCGCCAACCCGGTGGCCGCGCTGCAGCACACCATCTCGACCGCGCTGCACGAGGCCGCGGCATCTCGCATGATGGAGCAAACGGCTGTGCAGGGCGGCGTCGAGGCCGAGGTTGTCTCCACCGCGCGCCTCAGCTCCGAAGCCCGGCTCAAGGGCTATGAGGGCGAAGCCTGCGGCGATTGCGGCAACTTCACGCTGGTGCGCAACGGCACCTGCCTGAAGTGCGACACCTGCGGCGCGACGAGCGGCTGTTCGTAAGACGCGCGCAGAACAGACTTTCAGCATCGCCGGTCCGGCTCTGAAGGGAGTCGGGCCGGTTTTGAGTCCGGGGGGCGGGTTTCCGGCAACCAAAGAGAGCAATTTTCGGGGGCAAGACATCATGTGGCCGATCAAACGCAAGAGCGCGGAGGAACTGGACAGCATCCTCTATTTCCTTTCGAGTGCGCTCACGTCGGTAATCGACGAAAGCAGCTATCTTGCGCGGCACCACGCGGCGCTGCCGCAGATCGGGGCCGGGCTGGCAACGGCGGAGATCGCCTCGCGCCTGGCGGTGTTCCGGCAGCAGGTCTGCGATGTGAGCGAGCGAGAATACGTCATCGTGACCAGGCTGGCGCGGGCGCGGCACTGGGCGCAGGAACTGCGCCGCCACGAGCCGCATTTGCGCGCCGACATCGACGCATTCCTTGCGGCAACCGTCCGCTGCGAGGCGATGGCGCGCGAGCGCAGGAGCGATGCGCAAAGCCTTTTTGATGGACACGCGCAGCCGAAGCGGTTTCTGGCCGATCGCGTGCCGGGCGGGCGCGTGGCGGCGGAGGCGGCGCTGTCGCTGATGGAGCGGTTGGAGGCTGCAGAACGCGGCGAGGTCGCCGACGAGGAGTCGCCCGGCTACCTTATCGGCGGCGAGATCGGCGTCGAGGCGCTGAACGATGTGTGCGAGACGTTGCTCGCCCGGCTCGCCGCGCATTACGGCTGGGCGGATGAGGCGCAAGGGCTGCCGGCTGATGAGGCGGCGGCGGACCTTGATCAGCCGGAGATTGACGAGGTGGACGCAGACGAAGATGCGCCGGCCGATCTGGCTGACGCCGGGCCTGCGGAGCCGGAGCAAACGGCAGCGCGCGAGAGCGACGCCCGGAGCGCCCCGATGACCGAATCGCCTGAAAAGACCGAAGCGGTCGCCGACACCCCGGAAACCAGGGAGGGCGAAAAGCTGGCCGCCGAGACGGCATCGGTCAAAGAGGGTGAGGCGAAATCTTCAGAAGGGAAAGAGCCTGCGCCCGACCAGACCGCCGATAGCGGCGCGCCGGCCGAGCGCCGCAAGCCCGCTGCGCCGACAGAGCGGACCGCCGCGCCCGCGGAGCCGCCGCGCGCCGCTTCGGGCTAACCCGCGTCGTCCTCGCCCGGTACGTCTGAGGCGATGTTTCGCGCCGTTAGTTGCGCTTGCACCAGGCGTGCGGCCGCTTCGAGGCGCTCTTCCTCGGGGCAGCGGAAAACGACATTGACGCCGAAGCGGTTGTCCACGTGAAAAGGGTAGCTGCCGATGGAGACTTCCGGGAACCGCTCCTGGGCATCGCCAAGGATATCGGCAATGTCGCCCTCCTTGCCCGAAACGCGCAGTGTGCGGCTGAGGATTTTCCGGCCGGCGCGCAGGTTCGGCAGCAGCTGGTCGAGCATCCCCTGCATGATCTGCGGGACGCCAGCCATGACGTAGACATTCTCGACCGAAAAGCCCGGCGCGACTGACACCGGATTGTCGATCAGCGCCGCGCCCGCGGGCATCCGCGTCATGCGCAGCCGTGCCGGAGTGAGTTCAGTTTGGCGGAAGTGGCGCTGCAGGATGTCAAGCGCCCGCTCATTCACGTCAACAGGCAGGCCGAATGCCGCGCCGATGGCATCCGCCGTGATGTCGTCATGCGTCGGGCCGATGCCGCCGGTCGTGAACACATAATCGCAGCGGGCGCGCAGCGCGTTGACGGCCTCGACAATGGCATCCTGATCGTCCGGCACGATCCGCACTTCCCGGAGTTGAATGCCGGTCTCGGTCAGTCTCTCGGCGACATAGCCGATATTCTTGTCCTTCGTGCGCCCGGACAGCACTTCGTCGCCGATCACGACCAGCCCGGCCGTCACGATAGCCGTTTCAGTTCCCGCCATCTGCGCTCGCCGTTGCCTCTCGCCGCCCCTGCGCCAGAACTGGCTCTTGCCGCGGGCGCAGGCGCATCCTACTCTTGGACAATGCAGTTTGCGTGTTCGCTTATACCCGGTCAGCTTGAGCGAAGATACAAGCGTTTTCTTGCCGATGTCAGGCTCGACAGCGGGCAAACGGTGACGGCGCATTGTCCCAATCCGGGATCGATGCTGGGGCTGGCTGAGCCGGGGATGCGCGTATGGCTGTCGCCCAGCAATAACCCGAAACGCAAGCTGCAATACACGTGGGAGCTGGTCGAGTTGACCGGCGCGGAGGCGGGCGGTTACGCCGGCATCAATACGGCGCATCCGAACCTGTTGGCCGCTGAGGCGATTGCGGCGGACCGCATCCCCGAGCTTGCGGGCTACGAGACGCTGCGCCGGGAGGTCAAATACGGCAAGAACAGCCGGATGGACATCCTGCTGGAGGGCGCGGGCGCGCGCTGCCTCGTGGAGGTGAAGAATGTGCATCTCAGCCGCGCGCCAGGTCTGGCCGAGTTCCCGGACTGCGTGACAGCGCGCGGGGCGAAGCATCTCGACGAGCTTGCCGCAAGCGTGGCCGAAGGCGACCGGGCCGTCATGCTCTACATCGTGCAGCGCCCGGCGAACCGCTTCGCGCTTGCCGAAGATATCGATCCGGGCTACGCGGCGGCCTTCGCGCGGGCGCGCGAGGGCGGCGTCGAAGCGTTGTGTTATGTTTGCGATGTCGGCCTTGACGGTATAGGTGTACGAAATCGCATTCCATTTACGGAACTTGCGACGGCGGCGCGGGCGGCATCCTGACCGGCGTTGGAAGATACGGAATGACAGAACCGGAGAGCGATATGAGGCGCGCGGATCGCAAGGTCCGGCTTTACGACGATGAAGCCTTCGCAGGGCTGCGTGCGGCTGGCCATCTGGCGGCAGAGGCGCTCGACATGGTTGCGCCGCATGTGAAGCCGGGCGTCACCACACAGGAGCTGGACGATCTCGTGCTGGAGTTCGCGCTCGATCACGGCGCGATCCCGGCGACGCTGAATTATCGCGGCTATACCAGGTCGATCTGCAGCTCGATCAATCATGTCGTCTGCCACGGCATCCCCGGACCGCGCCAGCTCTACGAAGGCGACATCGTCAACATTGACGTGACGCTGATCCTGAATGGCTGGCACGGTGACACGAGCCGCATGTATCCGGTCGGGCAGGTGGCGCGGCGGGCCGAACGGCTCATCGAGGTGACGCATGAGGCGCTTATGCGGGGCGTCGCGGCGGCGCGACCCGGCAACACGACGGGCGACATCGGCGCGGCGATCCAGCGCTATGCAGAAGCCGAGCGGTGCAGCGTGGTGCGCGACTTCTGCGGCCACGGCCTCGGCGACGTGTTCCACGACAAGCCCAACATCCTGCACTACGGCAATCCGGGTGAGGGGCTGGAGCTTGCGCCGGGGATGGTGTTCACCATCGAACCCATGATTAATCTGGGCCGGCCGCATGTGAAGATCCTCAAGGACGGCTGGACGGCGGTGACGCGCGACCGCTCCTTGTCGGCGCAGTTCGAGCACACGGTCGGCATCACCGAGGAGGGGTGCGAGGTGTTCACCTGTTCGCCGGCCGGCCTGCATAAGCCGCCGTATCACATGGAGCAACTGCGCGCGTCATGAGCGGGTTTGACGATGCCCAGGGCCGGCAGTCATTAGCCGGGGGCGCGCAGCCCTCGCTGCCAATGGGTGAGGCCGAGGCGGAGTCGAAGCGCGCCCGCGAGAACGGAAAGGCGGCCAAGCCGCACTATTACGGCCACCGGCAGCGGCTGCGCCAGCGCTTCATGGAGGGCGGGCCGGATGCGCTGCCAGACTATGAGCTTCTCGAACTGATCCTGTTCCGCGCCATCCCGCGCCGCGACACCAAGCCGCTGGCCAAGGCGCTGCTGGCGAAATTCGGCTCGTTCGCCGCGGTAATGAACGCCTCGCCCGCGCGGCTGCGTGAGGTCTCGGGCATGGGCGAGGCCGTGATTACCGAACTGAAGCTGGTGCGCGCCGCCTCGCTGCGCCTGCTGAACCGGGAGATCATGGACAAGCCGGTGCTCAGCTCCTGGACGCAGGTGATGAATTACTGCCAGGCGGCGATGGCGCATTCTGAAATCGAGCAGTTTCGCATCCTGTTTCTCGACAAGCGCAACCGGCTGATTGCCGATGAGGTGCAGCAGGAAGGCACGGTGGACCACACGCCGGTCTATGTGCGCGAGATCATCAAGCGCGCGCTGGAGCTATCGGCGACGGCGCTGATCCTCGTGCACAACCACCCTTCGGGCGACCCGACGCCCTCGCAGGCCGACATCACCATGACCAGGGAGATCATGGAGACGGCTGGGAAGCTGGGGATCGTCGTTCACGATCACATCATTGTCGGACGGGAAGGCTCGGGCAGCCTGCGCGGCGCCGGGCTGATGTAGCGCGCCCGTACTGCGCAGGACGTTGCATGTCATCCCGGATGCGCTGCAGCGCGAAGCGGTGCTGCGCTGATCCGGGATCGCTCGCCTCTGGATCCCGTGTCTGCGCCGCGTGACGCTGTCCCGCGCCGCGCACGGGATGACAGTCTGCCGGACGCCCGCAAGGATACCGCCCCAGCGCGCCCTGGCGCGCTGTAAGGCCGACCGCTCGCCCGGCTTGGCGCGGAGCCGGGCGACGGATGTCGCCTGAAAAACAAAAGACTGTCCCGCGCAGCGCAGGGGATGCCCCGGCTTCGTCACGAGCGCAGCAACGCAATCCAGTACGGAACGTCTGGGCCAGTTACTGGATTCGGTCGGCCCACCTTGGCCTCACAATGACGAGTCGCGACGAAGACTCCGCGCCATCGCGGCTAGGCCGGCGGCGGGCCGAACACCAGCACCGCATTGAGGCCGCCGAAGGCGAAGGAGTTCGACATCGCGTAGTTGATCTCATGCGCCCGGCCTTCGTTCGGCACGTAGTCCAGGTCGCACTCATCGCCTGGTTCGTCGAAGCCGATCGTTGGCGGGGCGAAATTCTCCTCGATCGCCTTGATGCAGGCGCTGGCCTCGATACTGCCGCCCGCGCCCAGCGTGTGGCCGGTCATCGACTTGGTGGAGGACACCAGGAGGTCATTCGCGGCGTTGCCGAACACGCGCTTGATCGCGTTGGTTTCGTTGACGTCGTTGATGGCCGTCGCCGTGCCGTGGGCGTTGAGATAGTCGATGTCGGACGGGCTTATCTGCGCGTCCTCCAGCGCAAGCTCCATTGCCGCCGTCGGCCCTTCGATATCCGGGTTGACCATGTCCCCGGCATCGGCCGTCATGCCGAAGCCGAGCACTTCCGCGAGGATGGTGGCCCCGCGGGCCTGCGCGCGCTCCAGCTCCTCAAGCACGAGGATGCCCGCGCCCTCGGCCAGCACCGTGCCGTTGCGCCGCTTCGAGAAAGGAAAGCACCCCTCTGGCGAGAGCACCCGCATCGCCTGCCAGGCGCGCATCGAGCCGAAGGTGAGCGCGGCTTCCGAGGCTCCGGCGACGCCCAGATCGGCGGCGTTGCCACGGATCAGCTGGTAGGTCAGGCCGATCGCGTGCGCGGCCGTGGAGCAGGCGCTGACCGTGCCGAAGCAAGGCCCCTTGATGCCGTAGTCGATTCCAACATGCGCGGCCGCCGAGCTGCCGATGGTGCGCAGCAGCGTAAGCGGATGCGTCGCCTTCTTGTTGTGGACGAAGAGGTCTTCATACCCCTTTTCGAGGCTGACCAGCCCGCCGATGCCCGAGCCAATGATGCAGGCCGTGCGCAACCCGTTCTCGACCGGGCCGTCGAAGCCCGCCTGGGTCATCGCTTCCTTGGCGGCCGCGCCCGCGAACTGCGAATAGCGGTCGGCGAGCAGGATATGTTTGCTGTCCAGCAGCTTGCGCGGCTCGAAACCTTCGACCTCGCCGGCGATGTGGATGTAAAGCTCGCTGGTGTCGAAGCCCTTGATCTCGCCGATGCCGCAGCGCCCGGCGCGAACGCTCTCCCAAAACGGCTCGATGCCAATCCCGATCGGGGTGACGGCCCCGTGGCCAGTAACGACGACGCGGCGCGCGCCATTGGACTTGGTCATTGCTTTTTCGTCTCGTTGTAGGCCAACACGCGGTGGAGAGCGCCCGCCGGGCCGCGCGGATCGCCGCAGCCCGTATCAGGCCGCGGCGCCGGAGGAGTCGGAACTGGAAACGAGCTGGCGCACCCGCTCGACCACTGAGCCGACGGTGGCGAAGTCTTCCACTTCCTCGTTGGCGTTGTACGGGATTTCGATGCCGAAGCTGTCCTCGATGTCGAAGACAATCACAGCCAGGTCGAGCGACTCGATCTGCAGATCGCTGAGCTTTGTGTCCAGAGAGATTGTCTCCGGCGGATCCTTCATGTTCTTTTTCAGGATCTCTATGATTTTCGAAGCGACTTCGTCCATACCGAACCCCCTGCCTGCCGTGGCTGGTTTGTCATTCGCCGATCTGGAATGCACACAACTTCATGCCTGGAAAATATCGGCGCCCCAGCGGATTGCTGGTTTCCCCTTAATCGGAAACGAAGCCTAAGTCCAGCGCGGGATCATGCCGATCTCGCCTTTCAATCGCGCGTTCCCGGTTCCGCGTCAGCGAACGCGGGTTGTTGCCGGCTGGCCTTGTTCTTCGCCCCATCCTGCATCCATCATCGCGGCGATTGTGTTACGAAAGTGACACCCGTGTTGCGAGGGCCGGGTTTTCGGCGAATTTGATCCCGTTCATTGTGCCGGCCCTTAAACCGCGCATGTTAGTGTCACCCCAATCGCGACAAGTGCCCACGGCTATGGCCAAAAACCCACCATCCGAGATGCATGACCAGACTGGCGGCGCGTCCAGCGACCAGCAGGCCCTTTATGGCATCGGCGAACTGGCCGAAGAACTGGGGATCAGCCAGCGGGCGGTGCGGTTCTACGAGACCAAGGGGCTTCTCAAGCCGCGTCGCGTGGGCGTCAACCGCGTTTACGACCGCCGGGATCGCGCGCGGCTAAAGCTGATCCTGCGTGGCAAGCGGCTGGGGTTTTCGCTGCAGGAGATATCGGAATATCTCGACCTTTACGACGAGGACCCTGAGCAGAAGCTGCAGACCCGGCATCTGCTGAACAAGGTGGAAGAGGCGATCGAGGATTTGCAGCGCAAGCGCGCGGATATCGACTCAACACTCGACGAACTGGCCGTCATCCGCGCGCAATGCCTCAATCAGCTTGAGAGCGAGAAATAGCGCCCTGCTCAGGCCGCCTGTTCGGTGCGCGGGGCCTCCAGGATCGCCGCGACGCCCATGCCGCCGGCTGTGCAGATGGAGATCAGCCCGCGTCCGCCGCCGCGCTCGTTCAGCAGCTTCGCCAGATGCGCCGTGATCCGCGCGCCGGTTGCCGCGAACGGGTGGCCGTAGGCGATGCTGGAGCCGCGCACGTTGAGCTTGCTGCGGTCGATTTCGCCCAGCGGCGCGTCCCGGCCCAGCACCTCGCGGCAGTATTCCGGCGACTCCCAGGCCTTGAGCGTCGCAAGCACCTGCGCGGCGAACGCCTCGTGAATTTCGTAAAAGTCGAAGTCCTGAAGCGTTAGCCCGGCGCGGTCGAGCATCTTCGATACGGCGATGGTCGGGGCCATCAGCAGACCGCGTCCGCCAACAAAGTCGATGCCCGCCGTCTGGCTCTCGACGATGTAGGCCTGCGGCACCACGCCGTTATCCTTCGCCCAGTCCTCCGAGGCGATCAGCACGGCCGCCGCGCCGTCGGTCAGCGGGGTTGAGTTTGCTGGCGTGAGCGTGCCGCTTTTCGACTTGTCGAAGGCCGGGTTGAGCGTGCCCATCTTTTCGAGGTCGATGTCCGGGCGGATGTTGTTGTCCTGAAACACGCCCGCGCAGGGGACGATCATGTCGTCGAGGAAGCCGTCCTTGTAGGCCTGCGCCGCGTTCTTGTGGCTGTTGTAGGCGAGCAGGTCCTGCTCTGCGCGCGGGATGTCCCACTCCTTGGCCATCAGTTCGCAGTGCTGGCCCATCGACAGGCCGGTGCGCGGCTCGTTGACGTTCGGGGCCTGCGGAGCCAGTTCGCCCGGCTTGAAGTCGCCGAACTGCTTGACCTTCTGCCCGAAGCTCTTGGCGCGCGACGCATTAATGAGCCGCTTGGCGAACTTGCGGTTGAAGACGATCGGCGCGTCCGACACCGTGTCCGAGCCGGTGGCGATCGCGCAGTCGATCTGTCCGGTGGCGATCTTCGCGCCGCTGCCCAGCGCCGCCTGCAGGCTGGTGCCGCAGGCCTGCATCATGGTGATGCCCGGCGTCGAGGGCGCGAGCTCGGTGCCGATCACCGCTTCGCGCGCCAGGTTCCAGTCCTTCGCGTGGGTGACGACCGCGCCGCCGACCACCTCATCAATGTGCTTGCCCTTCAGGCCGTATTTCTCCGACAGCCCGTTCAGCGCGGTGGTCATCATGTCGAGGTTCGTCAGATCGGCATAGGCGGTGTGGGAGCGGCAGAATGGCGTGCGCACCCCTCCGATGACGGCGACTTTTCGCATGGGTTGGCTCTCTCAGCTTGTGGTTCAGGCGGCCTGGGCAGTGCTCTCGCTAGCCTCGTTTTGCGAGCGGCGATAATGCAGCGGCCCGCCGCGGAACGGTGCGAAGCCGGTGCCAAAGATGACGCCCGCGTCGACCAGATCGGCGTTGGCGACGATGCCGTCTTCCAGCACGCGCTCGCATTCGTCGATCAGCGGCTTGAGCATCTCCTCGCCGAGCTTTTCCAGTTCCGCCTCGTCGTAATCGGCCGCCGCCTTCTGAGCCTTGCCTTTGTCCCAGATGTAGAAGCCCCTGCCGGTCTTCTTGCCGAGCTTGCCCGCGGCCACGAGCCGGCCCAGATCGCTGTCCTGCGCAGGACCTGAGCCGAGCGTTTCATTGACATTCATGCAGACATCCAGTCCGACCACGTCGGCCAACTCGATCGGCCCCATCGGCATACCGAACTTCTCCGCTGCGGCGTCCAGCTTCTCCTTTGGCGTGCCTTCCTGCAGGCGGGTGATCGAGCCGAGCAGGTATGGCGCGAGCACGCGGTTGACGAGGAAGCCGGGGCAGCTCTGCACGATCAGCGGCAGCTTGCCGATGTGGTTGACGAAGGCCGCGCCTTTCTCGACTTCGTCCTCGCGCGACTGTTCGCCCTTCACCACCTCAACAAGCGGCATCTTTTCGACCGGATTGAAGAAATGCAGCCCGATCAGCCGGCCCGGATCGTTCAGGCTCTGGGCAATGTCCTCGATGCGCAGCGAGGATGTGTTGGTCGCCAGCACCGCGCCAGGCTTCATCTGCGCTTCGAGATCGGCGAACAGCTTCTGCTTGGCGTCGAGATTTTCGATAATCGCCTCGATCACCACATCAGCGCGCTTGATATGCTCGCCCGGCACATCGCTGATGAGCCTGCTCATGGCGACATCAACATCGCGGGACGAGCGCATCCGCTTCTTGAAGAGTTGCTTCGCACGGCCCAGCGCCTTGTTGACCTGCTCCTGCGTCTGGTCCTGCAGCGAGACCTCCATGCCGGAATAGACGCCCCACGCGGCGATATCGCCGCCCATCGTGCCCGCGCCGACGACATGTAGCCGCAGCGGCTTGAAGCGGCTCTTCGGCGCTTGATCCTTGAGCATCTCCTGCAGGCGGAACACGCGGCGCAGGTTGCGCGAGGTCTCGCTGATCATCAACGGTACGAAGGTCCGGCTCTCGGCTGTGGCCATGCGCTGCGCGTCGCCGCCATAGCGCTCGAACAGGTCGATCAGTTTGTATGGCGCGGGGTAATGGTCCGGCCGCGCCTTCTTTTCGGTTTCGCTGCGCATCCGGTTGGCGAGGTAGCCGCGCGCCGGCGATTTTGTGAGCAGGCGCTTCCACCATGCGCCGCCTTTGGATTTCCGCTTCTGGAGCACGGCCTTGCGCGCTGTCCAGGGCAGCTCGAGGCGGCTCGGGACAAGCTGGTCGACCACGCCCATGCCGCGTGCCACGCCAGGGCGCAGCATCTTGCCGGTCAGCATCGCCTGCATTCCGGCGATTGGTCCGGCGAGCTTCAGCATCCGCACCGTGCCGTTCAGCCCCGGAATAATGCCAAGCTTGACTTCTGGCAGGCCGATCCGCGTGCCCTCGTCGCGCGTTGCGATGCGGTAGTGGCAGGCCATTGCGAATTCGAGTCCGCCGCCAAGGCAGTAGCCGTTGATCGCCGCCACCGCTGGCACCTTGAGGCGCTCGACGCGGTTGAACAGCTCGATCACCGGGTTGATGACGTCCTCGACATCCTTCTGCGTGCGCAGCGCGTCGAACTCGCCGATATCCGCGCCGGCGATGAAGTTGTTGGACTTGGCGGAGATGAACACCACGCCCTTCACATCGCCGCGCTGCGCCGCGTCCTCGACCGCGCTGATGATCTGCGCCAGTTCCTCGACCGGCTCGCGGCCCAGCGTGTTCATTCGCTGGCCGACGGTGTCGAACCAGGCCCAGGCGATGTTGTCGACGTCAATTTCGAAGCGCCAATGCTTCAGGTTCGGGAGTTCGTAAGACATGTCGTTTCCAGTCGTTATGGTTCTATTCGGCCGCCTGCACGCCGCCGTCCTTGCGGTCGGCATCGGGCACGGCCTCCGCCTCGGCGGGCTCGCTCACGCGGTCCTGATAGTCCGGCCAGGGCGAGCGCTCGGTGGCCGCAGCCTCTTCCGTGCGGGGCGGGCCGGCATCGTCGTCGCGCCCGCGCCCGGTGATCGCCTCGGGGTCGAAGTGATCCACCGAGATCACCTTGAACACGAGGTCTTCGGTCTCGCGCAACAGCTTGGCCTCGTCGCCCGTGATGATGCCCTTGGCCTCGGCATCGCCCAGCCAGTCGCGGTCGAGCGAGCGGCGGAGCACACCGGCTTTCAGCGCCTTCTCGACCTTGCGCTCGGCCGGTTCGGCCTCGATGACCTTTTCCAGCGTCACTTCCAGGATGCCCATCGGATCGTCCGCGTCGCGGCTGATGTAGATGTCGCGGGTCAGGCGGTCGCGCACTTCGCCCGGACCAAGCGCGGCGCGGACGGCGGACTTGCCGACGCTATGCCCGGCCGGCTCGACAGGGAAGCCGAACGGGAACACCAGACGGCGCAGCACCCAGCCGACGCCGAAGAAGGGGAAGTTGCGCGTGACTTCCTGCAGCGCGGCGTAAAAGCGGTGCAGCGAATTGCGCAGGCAAAGCTCGACGATGCGCCGGTCCGCGAGCGGCTGGCCATCGTCCTCGTAGCGCTTGAGCACCGTCGAGGCGAGGTAAAGCTCGGAGAGCGCGTCGGCCATCTGGCCGGTCAGGCGCTGGCGCGTGCGCAAGCCCCCGCCCAAAAGCGCGACGCACATATCGGCCACCAGCGCGAAGTTCTGGCTGGCGCGGCTCAGTTGGCGGTACCACTTCGCCGTCTCGGACACCTGCGGCGCATCGGCGAAGCTGCCGAATGTGATGTTGTGGAACAGCGCGCCGAACACATTCCCGGTGGCGAAGGCGACATGGTTCTCGAACGCCTCCTCGAACATCGCGAAGCCCTGATCCTCATCCCAGTGCTGGGCGGCTTCGATCTCCTTGTAGAGGAACGGGTGCGAGCGCAGCACGCCCTGCGTGAAGGTGATGAGGCTGCGCGTGAGAATGTTCGCGCCTTCGACCGTGATGCCGATCGGCACCATCTGGTAGGCGGACTGGAGATAATTCGACGGGCCGTCGCAAATCGCCTTGCCGCCGTGAATGTCCATCGCGTCGGAAACGGCCTCGCGCATCCGCTCGGTGGACTGGTATTTCATCAGCGCGGAGAGCACCGACGGCTTCGCGCCCTCGCCGACCATCGCGGCGGTGACGGAGCGCGCCGATTCAAGCGTGTAGGCGGTCTCGACCAGCCGCGCGAGCCGCTCCTCGATGCCCTCCATCCGGCCGATGGCAATGCCGAACTGTTTGCGGATGCGCCCATACGCCGTCGAAGTGCGCAACATCTGCTTGGCCGCCGCGGTGCTGGTCGCGGGCAGCGAGATCGCACGGCCAGCGGACAGGCAACTCATCAGCATCCGCCAGCCCTGACCGGTGCGCTCGGCTCCACCGATCACTGCCTCCATCGGCACGAACACGTCCTCGCCCCAGGTCGGGCCGTTCGGGAAGGCGTTGCCGCAGGGCAGGTGACGACGCCCGATGTTCACGCCCGGCGTGTCGGTCGGCACCAGCGCCAGCGTGATGCCAAGCTCGTTGCTCTTGCCGAGCAGGTTTTCCGGGTCATGTAGCCGGAAGGCGAGGCCCAGCAGCGTCGCGTTCGGCGCGAGCGTGATATAGCGCTTGTTCCAGGTGAGCCTGATGCCGAGCGTTTCCTGGCCGTTGTGTTCGCCTTTTGTGACGATGCCGACATCGCGCATGGACGCGGCGTCCGAGCCGGCAAAGGGACTGGTGAGCGCGAAGCAGGGGATTTCCTCGCCCTTGGCCAGACGCGGCAGGTAATAGTCTTTCTGATGGTCGGTGCCGAATTTCTCGATCAGCTCGCCCGGACCGAGCGAGTTGGGGACCATGACGACGGTTGCGACATCCGGGCTGCGCGAGGCGATCTTGCCGATGATGAGAGATTGCGCCTGCGGCGAGAACCCCAGACCGCCATGCTCCTTGGAGATCAGCATCCCCAAAAAGCCCTTGTCGATGATGAACTGCCATATGTGAGGCGGGATCTCGCGCTGCTCGGCGCGGATGTTCCAGTCGTCGATCATCGCGCACAGCTCATCGACGGTCTCGTTCAGGAATTTCCGCTCCTCGTCGGTCAGCGCCGGCGCGCCCACGGAGCGCAGCTTGCTCCAGGACGGCTCGCCGGAGAAGAACTCCGCATCGAAGCCGACCGTGCCCGCCTCCAGCGCCTCCTTCTCCGTGTCGGAAACCGGCGGCAGAATGCGCTTGACGGTGTGGAAGGCCGGGCGCGTGACGAGTTGCTGGCGGATCGGCCGGATCGAAAGCAGCGCAAGCGCGATCGCGGGCGCCCAGGCGATCCACGCGCCGATGCTGCCGAACGGCGCCTCGAACGTGGCCCAGGGCAGGCCGGTCTGAGCCAGAAATGTAATCGCGGCGACGACGAGCGCCCACGCCCATAGCGGCGAGCGCTGAATGGCCAGCGCCGCCAGCGCGGCAAGGCTCACGAGAACAAACACGAGCGTAATCATGGCCTGTCGATCCTCTCCTGACGGCATACGGTGCGGCGGCGCGAGCCACCTGACTAAAACTGCATTCGATTGACGTAAACGTCAACTCACATGCGCTTGCCGCCGCTGTTTCGCCCTCACGCTTTCGCGCACACTCTAACAGGTAAGCCATACCGACGCGAACGCCAGAGGCGCGACCATAACGGTTCATTATCACGCGTTTTTCGGACCCAGTGTGGCCAGACCGGCTTGCATCCACACCTTCCGGCCGGCAAAACGGCTGTATGCTCTTTCGCGCCGCCGTTCCTTTTCTCCGGCCCTATTTCCGGCTCACCCGCGGCATGACGCTGGGCGCTCAGGGCGTGGTGCTCGACAGCAGTGACCGCGTGCTGCTGATCCGCCACGGCTATCAGCCCGGCTGGCGCTTTCCCGGCGGCGGCGTCGAATGGCGCGAGACGCTGGAGGAGGCGCTGGCCCGCGAACTGTTCGAGGAAACGGGCGTGCGGATTGCGGGCCGGCCCTCGCTGCACGGCGTGTTCGGCAACTTCACCGTCTTGCCGAGCGATCATGTCGCGCTGTTCGTCATCCGTGAGTGGGACCAGCCGCAAGTGCCGGAGCCGAACCGGGAGATCGCCGCGCAGGGCTTTTTCCCGCGCGACGCGCTGCCCGAAGACACGGTGCGGCCTGTGCGCCGGCGCTTGGCGGAGATTTTCGACGGCGCGGCATCAAGCGCTCATTGGTAGCGGCGACGCCTTCGGCAGATGGTCGCGGCGATGCTGCGTCTCGAAGTCGATCCGCGGGCCAACCGGGACGATCCGTGTCGGGTTGATTGTCTCGTGCGAGCCGTAATAGTGCCGCTTGATGTGGTCGAGCGAGACGGTCTCCGCGATGCCCGGCATCTGGTACAGTTCGCGGACATACCCCCACATGTTTGGATAATCCGCGATACGGCGCAGGTTGCACTTGAAGTGGCTATAGTAGACGGCGTCGAAGCGCACGAGCGTGGTGAATAGCCGCCAGTCCGCCTCCGTCAGCCGGTCGCCGACCAGATAGCGCTGGCGCGACAGCCGCTCCTCGATGTGATCGAGCGTGTCGAACAGGGGGGAGAAGTTTTCCTCATACGCCTCTTGCGTCGTGGCGAAGCCGCATTTGTAAACGCCGTTGTTCAACGTGTGGTAGACGCGCTCGTTGATCGCCTCGATGTCCTCGCGCAGGTCCGCCGGGTAATAGTCGCCCGCTGCCGCGCCGAGATGGTCGAACGCGCTGCCCAGCATCCGGATGATATCCGCCGACTCGTTGCTGACGATCGTCTCGCGCTTCTTGTCCCACAGGGTCGGGACGGTGACGCGGCCGGTGTAGTCCGGTTTGGCTTTCAGGTAGTTCTCATAGAGCCGCTTGGCGCCGTTCACGGTGTCGCGCGTCGCGCCAGGGTAGCTGTCATCAAACACCCAGCCTTCCGACAGCATGTCGGGGCTGACGACATCGACGCTGATCATGTCCTCCAGCCCCTTGACGGCGCGGAAGATCAGCGTGCGGTGCGCCCATGGGCAGGCGAGCGAGACATAGAGATGATAGCGGCCTGGTTCGGCCTCGAAGCCGCCTTCGCCCGACGGGCCGGGCGCGCCGTCCGGCGTGATCCAGTTGCGGAAAACCGGGTCGCTGCGCACGAAGCGCCCGCCGGTCTTGCCCGTGTCGTACCATTTGTCGTGCCAGACGCCGTCGATCAGAAGTCCCATGCCAGTCTCCTCGGTTCGCCTGATGACGGGATGTCTGGGCGCGGCGACCGCGGATCAAGGCGCGCGGGCGATTTTGCCTGTCACGATCGGGTGAGGGCGGGCCGGGCGCGGTTTTGCTGGACGGACGGGTAAGCGCGTGCTATCGCCCGCTCCATGACGCACGAGCCGATCCATAATCCCGCAAGCGTGGGCGCGCGACGACGAAGCCGCAGCTTCGAGCGCTTCAGCGCGCGCGTGCGTCCGGTCCCCCATTACGCATCCAGTTTCTGAACCGACCGAACCCGCCGCGCCAGCGCCCGCTGATGTCTGGTCGTGTTTGCGGTGGGGAAACGAGATGATGGACAATCGGTCGATCCGGCTGAGCAAGCCGGAAGACGCGACGATGATCGAGCAGCTTCATGACGCGGTTTTCGGTCCGGGGCGGTTTGCCCGGACGGCATATCGCGTGCGCGAGCAGGCGCAGGAGGCGGGTTTCGGGCTGACCGCCTGGAATCACGGCGCGCTCGCCGGGTCGGTGCATTTCACGCCGGTGACGATCGGCGGGCGCAGCGGGGCGATGATGCTTGGGCCGCTGGCGGTTGCGTCAGCGTTCAAGGCGCAAGGGTTCGGACGCTGGCTGGTCGAGGAAGGCGTCAAGGAGGCGCGGGCGCGTGGCGCTGCGCTGGTCATTCTCGTGGGCGATCTGCCATATTACGCGCGCATGGGGTTTGAACGTATCGCGCCGGGGCAGGTCATCCTGCCGGGGCCGGTCGCGCCGGAGCGGTTGCTGGTGCGGGAACTGCGCGAGGGCGCGCGCGCCACATATCGCGGCTTGCTGGCTGGCGACCCCGGTTGGCGCGCGCCGTCTGAGCCAGCCGTTACCGCGCAGCAGGCTGCGGAGTAGCCGGCGGCCCGCTACTGCGCCGGCACTTCGACGCCCACGGACAGCATCTCGCCGCCATAACGGTTGACCTCGACCGTTGTGATGTCGTCGCTCGTCTCGTCGGCTTGCATCGATGGCTGGCCGCGCACGAACTTCTCCATCGGGTGCGGCGCGAGGTTCGCCTCTGCGCTCCCGGCTTCGTTCGCCGTGTCGTAGGGCAGGTAGAGCCTGATGTCCCGCATCAGCGCGCTGACCGCGCCATCGCCTGCATAGTCTTCGTCGCTCCCGGAGACCACGAGACTGCCCACCGGCGCGGCTTCCAGCGGCGTGGAGCGCAACGAGCGCAGTTTTGCCGTGGCGGTTTGCAGCGCGGCGGAGGTGCGGAAGCTGTCCCACGCGGCCACAAAACGTTCGGCCTGCTCGATGACCGCCGCCTCGGCATCCTGGCCAGCGGCGTGGTAGCGCGCCTCGATCCGTTCGCGTTGCCCCGCGCCCGCGTTGTCAGCCGCCAGCGCCAGCAGCGCCAGGCCCTGCGCGCGCAGCCGGTCATTGGCTTTCGATCGCCACAGCATATCGCCGAGATAGGCCTGCGCCGGCGCATATCGCTTCTGGCTCGCCTTAAGCAGCCAGCTTGCGGCAAGCCGCTGGCTGCGCGTCACGCCATCGCCTTCGGCGTACATCCGGCCAATCTGGAACTGCGCGCTGGGATCGCGGAAATAGCTCGCTGCGTCGCGCATGATCTGCGCGGCGCGTTGCGGATCGGGCCGGAGCCCGATCTCCGGTAGGCCCTCGCGGTAGTAGCGCGAAAGCTTGCGCATGGCCTCCGCCACCTGGCGCGAGGCCGGGTGCAGCCGGTCGATGTCGCCGTACCCGTTGACGATCATGTGGTAATAGACCAGCGCCTTGGCATCGTCGCGGTGTTCGCCTTCGCCACTGTAAAGCTGGGCCAGACGGAATTGTGCGCCCAGCACGCCGCGATCCGCCGCGAACTTCAGCGCCGGGAGCGCCTTGCCGATCTCGCCCTTCGCCAGAGACCGCACGCCCGCGAGGTGGGCTGCATGGGGCGAGGCGAACTCCGACTCGACCTGCGACGTTTCGGTGTCCGGGCTACTGGAGATCAACGCGGCGAGTCCGCCAACGCCGATCGTCATGACGGCGAGGAGCGCAGCACCCCGCCAACCCCGCTTAAATATCTGCATAACACGACACTTCCGCTTCGGCCCCCGGATGGGTCACGGCTCCCTCGCGCGCCGAACCCACCGTTTGAGCATACTTCCACAGCGCACCGCTCTGATAATCCGTCTCGCGTGGCGTCCACGCCGCCTTGCGCCGCTCAAGTTCCGCGGCATCGACTTCGAGGTCGATCACGCCGTTCGCGGCGTCGATCAGGATCGAGTCGCCGTCTTCCACCAGCGCGATCGGCCCGCCGACCGCCGCTTCCGGCCCCACATGGCCGATGCAGAAGCCGCGCGTCGCGCCGGAGAAGCGCCCGTCGGTGATGAGCGCGACCTTGTCGCCCATGCCCTGGCCGTAGATCGCTGCCGTGGTGGACAGCATCTCGCGCATTCCAGGGCCGCCTTTCGGCCCCTCGTAGCGGATGATGATGATGTCGCCTTCTTCGTACTGGCGCGCATCGACGGCGGCGAATGCCTCTTCCTCGCTGTCGAAGCAGCGAGCCTTGCCGCGGAAGACAAGGTTCTGCATTCCGGCGACCTTCACGATCGCGCCGTCTGGCGCCAGCGAGCCTTTCAGGCCGACGACGCCGCCGGTCGGGCTGATCGGGTTGGTGACCGGATAAACCACATCCTGATTGTCGGGGAAGCGAACGCCGGCCAGGTCTTCCGCGATGGTCTTGCCTGTCACGGTCAGGCAGTCGGGGTGCAGATAACCGCCTTCGAGCAAGGTCTTGAGCACGATCTGGACGCCGCCAGCCTCGAACAGGTCCTTGGCCACGTATTTGCCGCCCGGTTTCAGGTCGGCAATATACGGCGTCTTCTTGAAGATTTCCGCAACGTCGAACAGATCGAACTTGATGCCGGCCTCATGCGCGATCGCCGGCAGATGCAGCGCCGCGTTGGTCGAGCCGCCGGTGGCCGCAACCACGACCGCCGCGTTTTCCAGCGCTTCGCGTGTAACGATGTCGCGCGGGCGCAGACCGTCCGCGATGAGCCGCATGACCGTGCGACCGGAAGCCGCCCCGTATTGATCGCGCGTCTCATAGGGCGCGGGCGCGCCAGCCGAGCCGGGAAGCGCGATGCCCATCGCCTCGGAGACGCAGGCCATCGTGTTCGCCGTGAACTGCCCGCCGCAGGACCCGGCGCTCGGGCAGGCGACGCATTCCAGTTCGTGCAGGTCCTCGTCGGACATCTGGCCGCTGGAATGCTTGCCGACGCCCTCAAAGACGTCGACGACGGTGACTTCCTTGCCTTTGAACCTGCCCGGCAGGATCGTGCCGCCATACATGAACACGCTGGGCACGTTCAGGCGGACCATCGCCATCATCATGCCGGGCAGGGATTTGTCGCAGCCGGCGAGGCCGACAAGCGCGTCATAGCAGTGGCCGCGCATGGTCAGTTCGATGGAGTCGGCGATAACCTCGCGGCTGACCAGCGAGGACTTCATGCCCTGGTGGCCCATCGCGATGCCGTCGGTGACGGTGATCGTGCAGAATTCGCGCGGCGTGCCGTGTTCTTCGAGGACGCCCTGTTTCACCGCCTGCGCCTGGCGCATCAGCGCGATGTTGCACGGCGCGGCCTCGTTCCAGCAGGTCGCAACTCCGACGAAAGGCTGATGAATTTGTTCTTCGGTCAGGCCCATCGCATAGTAATATGAGCGGTGCGGCGCGCGGTTCGGGCCTTCGGTCACATGGCGGCTGGGCAGTTTCGACTTGTCGAAGGATTTGGCGTCCATGGCGTACTTTCACTGACCTCAAACGGCGCTGTGCCTGACCGTTGGGCACACAGCCTGAAATTCTGTCACAAAACACCCCGCACCGGCTTCACGAGTCTGTCATCCGCCAGTGGTCGAGTGTCGATCGGCTGTCATAAACTGAGCATATTGCACGGTCGAAATCCATTATGGCGCAAACTTGACGCGCTTTCAGCAATATGTGGTGTCGCAGTCACACCCTTGGTGAAACCAGACACGATGGCCGGTTTTCGCGCGGCAAGGTTTACGCGCGCTTAACAGATTGGGGACAACTTTACAGGTCTGCGATCGCTGCGCTCAGGCTGCGCTTTCGAGCCGCTTGAGGGCCGCTTGCAGCCTCTGGGCCGCCGCCTCGGCCTCCGCGCGGCGCTCGCGTTGCTCATCGACCACGTGCTCCGGCGCGCGGGAGACGAACTGCTCGTTGGAGAGCTTCTTGTCGATCTTCTCGATCTCCGAGCCGACCTTCTCGATCTCCTTGCGCAGACGGTCCCGCTCGGCGTCAATGTCGATGACGTCCGCCAGTGGCAGCGCCACGATTGTATCGTCCACGACCGTCTGGATCGCACCGGCGGCGGCCTCGCCCGCGAAGCTGATCGACTCCAGCCGCGCCAGCCGCGCGATGCTGTCTTCGTAGGTTTTCGCGCGCCGCCGCGTCGTCTCGTCCGCGCCGATCAGGACGACCGGCGCTTTTGCCGAGGCCGGCACGTTCATCTCAGCGCGGACCGAGCGGATTTCGCTGATAAGTGCGACGACCCAGCTCAGTTCCCGGTCTGCTTCCTGATCGGCCAGCCCGGTCGGGTGCGGCCAGTCGCTCAGGCAGAGCAGTTCGTCGCGCTCGATGCCGGACCCCTGCGCGAGCTTCTCCCACAATTCTTCGGTGATGAACGGCATGAACGGGTGCAGCAGCTTGAGAATCTGGTCGAGCGTCCACGCGGCGGCGGCCTGCGTTTCGGCCTTCACCGGGCCGTCGTCGCCGGTCAGCGCGGGCTTGATGAGTTCGACATACCAGTCGCAGAAGGTGCCCCAGACGAAGCTGTACAGTGCGTTGGCCGCTTCGTTATAGCGGTGCTGCTCGATCGCCTGCGTCACGGTGCGCGCGGTGCGCTCCGTCTCGCCGAGGATCCAGCGGTTGATCGGATGATCGACTGCGGCGGGGTCGAAATCGGGGTCAATCCGGCAGCCGTTCATTTGCGTGAAGCGCGCCACGTTCCAGAGCTTGGTCGCGAAGTTGCGATAGCCCTCCACGCGCGCGGGCGACATCTTCACGTCGCGGCCCTGCGCCGCCATCGCCGCCAGCGTGAAGCGCAGCGCGTCGGCGCTGTAGGTCTCGATCATCTCCAGCGGGTCCAGCACGTTGCCCTTGGACTTGGACATCTTCTGGCCCTTCTCGTCGCGGACCAGCGCGTGCATGTAGACCGTGTGGAACGGCGCCTCCTCCATGAAGTAAAGCCCGGCCATCATCATCCGCGCGACCCAGAAGAAGATGATGTCGAAGCCGGTGACGAGAACGTCGGTCGGGTAATACCGCTGCAATTCCGGCGTCTCGTCGGGCCAGCCCAGGGTGGAGAAGGGCCACAGCGCCGAGGAGAACCAGGTGTCGAGCACGTCCTCGTCCTGCTGTAGCTCGACCGCCTCGCCGTAATGCGCCTTGGCCTGTTCGTGCGCCTCCGCCCCGGTCTCCGCGACGAAAATCTCGCCGTCAGGGCCATACCACGCCGGGATGCGGTGGCCCCACCAGAGCTGGCGCGAGATGCACCACGGCTGGATGTTGCGCATCCACTCGAAATAGGTCTTCTCCCAGTTGCGCGGGACGAACTGCGTGCGCCCATCCTCGACCGCCTTGATGGCAGGCTTCGCGAGCGTGACGGCGTCGGCGAACCACTGATCGGTCAGGTATGGCTCGATGACGACATCCGAACGCTCGCCATAGGGGACCATCAGCGTGTGGTCCTCGACCTTTTCCAGCAGGCCGAGCGCGTCTAGGTCTTCGACCACCTTCTTGCGCGCCGCGAAGCGGTCCAGCCCGCGATAGGCTTCCGGCGCGTTGTCGTTTATGTGCGCGGTCTCGTCGAAGATGTTGATCATTGGCAGGTCGTGGCGGCGGCCCACCTCGAAGTCGTTGAAGTCGTGCGCCGGAGTGATCTTGACCGCGCCGGACCCCTGCTCCGGGTCAGCGTGCTCATCCGCGATGATCGGGATTTCGCGGCCCGTCAGCGGCAATTCGACCATCTTGCCGACGTAGCGTTTCCAGCGCTTGTCGTCCGGGTGAACCGCCACGGCCGTGTCGCCGAGCATCGTCTCCGGGCGCGTCGTGGCGACGACGATATATTTCGCCTTGCCCGGCTGCTTGATGCGGTATTTCAGGTGCCAGAGATGGCCCTGCGTCTCGACCGAATTGACCTCCAGATCGGAGATCGCCGTCTGGAATTTCGGGTCCCAGTTGACGAGGCGCTTGTCGCGGTAGATTAGCCCGGCGCGGTACCAGTCCACGAACACCTTGATGACCGCCTGGCTCAGGCCCTCATCCATCGTGAAGCGTTCGCGCGACCAGTCGCAGCTTTCGCCGAGGCGTTTCTGCTGGCCGACGATCATGCCGCCGGATTCGCCCTTCCAGTCCCAGACGCGCTCCACGAATTTCTCGCGGCCCATCGCGCGCCGGTCCGGCTCGCCGCGCTCGGCAAGCTGACGCTCGACGACCATCTGCGTGGCGATGCCGGCATGGTCCATGCCCGGCTGCCAGAGCACATCGCGCCCGCGCATCCGCTCGAATCGCGCCAGAATGTCCTGGATCGTGTGGTTGAGCGCGTGGCCCATGTGCAGCGAGCCGGTAACATTCGGCGGCGGCAGCATGATGCAGTAGGGCTTGCCGGCTTCTGCGCCTTCGCCTTTCCGGGCGCGGCGGCCGGCGCGGAAAGCCTCCGCGTCTTCCCATTTCCTGTAAATGCGCGGTTCGACTTCCGCCGGGTCGTAGGTTTTTTCAAACATCTGCGAGTCTTACGTTCGTCACCGCATCGTCCCTTGCCGCCGGGTGGAGCATTCGCGTGCGCGCCGCGCCAGAAGCTTCACGTCGGCGCGTTCCCGTCAGGATGTTTGGCCGGCTGCCGCCTCGGAATCCTGCTAATGCTGTATGACGCCTCCGGCGAATTCGTCAATGTCGGAGGCGGCGCGGCACGCGTTCCCACGGCGATGCGCCGCGCTTAGCGTTCCTCGTCCTGACAATGATCGGGCGTCGTCGCGTTGTCGCCGGCCGGCTCCTGAGAGGCCGCGACCTGCTCGCGCATGGCCGCCTCGACGAGTCGCGGCATGTTGTTGTCCAGCCATTCCTGAAGCATCGGGCGCAGCAGCTCCTTCACGCTGTCCTCCAGCGTCTTGCCGCCGAGGGATGCAGGCGGAGCCGCCAACTGCGCCGGCTCGCTGACGGCAGACTGTTGCGGCGCTGGGGTGTGTTCCGGGGCCTCCTCTTGGGGGGGCAGGGCGATCTCGCGCGCTTCGTCGATGGTCTGCGTCTCTGGCCCTGTCATCTCTTCCCTATCCGTCGTCTGCGCCGGCGCTTCTTCCGCTTCGCCCCAGGCAAAGTCCTCCTGCGCGCGGTCGCTGGCGGGCTGATCGGCGGGCGCAGGCTGATCGGCCGGCGCGGGCGCTTGCGGTTGGGCTGCGCTCGCCCACTGGCGCGGCGGCATCCCGAAAACCGCTTCAAGCTCTTCCGCGGCGGGGAATGCGCGCAGCGTCTGCGCTTCCGCCGGCTGCTCCGGCGCTGGCTGTGGATCGTCGCCCGGTTCGGCAGCGTCCTGCGTCGACCCTGCTCCTGCAGCATCGCTCTCGCTCAACGACGTCAATTCGATGCCGGGCGCGTCGGCCTGCTCGAATTCCGGCTCGCTTTCCACTTCTTGCTCCGCTGCCTCAGCGTTTTCTTCCCGCGGCGGTTCGCTCACCCCGGCGTGCCGATCGTCCGCGTCAGTGCGCGCAAAGCGGACGCCAGACTGCTGCGATCGCGCCAGCTTGTAGCTTTCCGTCACATCGAATGGATCGTTGGAGGGCCAGGCGCTCTCGGGATGGGTCTGCGCCGCGGAGAAGGGCGAGGTCGGCCCTTCGTCGCCGACGGGCATCTGGAAATCCTCCGCCCACGCATTCGCATGAGCGATCGCCGGGTCTGCTTCCGCGGGTTCGGCTGAGGACGTGTCCTGCCGCTGCGCCTGCTCCGCCGCGTCTTCCGGCTGGGCCTGCGTCAGTCGCTCCTGCTCGCTGCGCAGCGCGGCGGCCGGGTCCGGCACGATAAAGTCTTCCGACAGATCGAGCACGTCCTCGCCCTGCTCAGGCGCGGCTTCCGCATCCCTTTCCGGCAGCGGCTCCCCGGCCTGACCGCCGCGCAGAACGCTCAGGATGTCGGGCTGGCCCTGCGCCCCGTTGTCGTGATGGCCGTTCGCCGTGTCCGGGGCGCGCGCCGACGGGTTTTCGGGCGCGCCCTTGACGCCACCGTCATCCGCGATGATTTCGCGGATCGAGGACAGGATGTCATCGATGCTCGGCTGCGACTCGTTACTCTCCGCGCTCATTGAAAGTCCCCCGCTTACACCGCCGCGCTGCTATCAAGGGAATGAGAACGCCTGGCCGGTCCGGGCCAACGCTCATTTACGGTTCGTGAGCTTTTCTGTTCAGCTTTTCTCCAAGGTGAATAACGCAGATGGCCCCACGCCGACAAGACGTTCCCGGGCGCTTTAGCCGGCTTTGCGACGAATTTCCGGCGTCTGGGGACAAGCGGGTATAAACGGCCTGAATGCGCCCGTTACTGTTTCGACGAGCCGTATTCGCCCTCAGGCACAACCCACGGCTCCGTGCTCACCCCGGTGCCGCCCGTTGCTTCGTCTATCAGCTCTTTTCCCGGCTCCAGGACCGCGTCGCCGCCCACGACGGTAGCGTCCTGGACCGGCAGCACGCTGGTCGCCCAGTGAAAGCCGAAGGGGCGGTCCTTTACAGCCTCGTAGTGGACGCCCGGATCGTAAAGCTCTGTCGGCAGTCCCAGATCGGATGGAGTCAAGCGGCCGATGGCGGCGAGCAGGGTGTAGGACGCCACGACGAGATCGCGGCGGCTGGTCACCAGCGACACTTGCGTATCCAGCAGGTCCTGTTCGGTATCGAGCACGTCAAGCAGCGTGCGCTGACCAACCTGCCACTCGGCCCGGATGCCTTCCAGGGCAATTTCATTGGCCTGGACCGCGGCGCGGTCCGATACGATCGCGGCGCGGGCGGCGACGACCTGTCCCCACGCAGATACCACGTCCGCGCGCACCGCCTGGCGCGCCTGGTCGACCTGCTGGCGGCGCTGGAGTTCGGTATCCTGCGACTGACGCACCCGAGCGGACACCTCGCCAGCCTGATAAAGCGGCACGGTCATGCGGCCGGTAACGGTCGTGGTATCCCGCTCTTCGACGCCGCCGGTCTCAAAGCTCTTCTTGTAGCTGGCTTCGAGCCGGACTTCCGGCAGCAGTTCGCCCTTGATCGTTTTGGTGTCGTATTCCGCCGACTTGACGCGGAACAGGCCGGCAAGGACTTGCGGATTCCGCATCTCCCCTTCCCTGAGAGCGGCCTCCAGCGTTGGCGGCAGCAGGCGATCCACGGGTTGAGGCGTCTGGAGATCGCGCGGCGGAAAGCCGATCACCCTTTCGTAGGCGGCGCGGCTGGTCTTGAGATTGGCTTTCGCGAGGTTGAGCTGGGAAATCGCCGCCTCGCGACGCGCGCGCGCCTGCGCAACGTCGGTCCTGGTGACTTCGCCGACCTCAAAGCGATCCTGCGTCGCCTGCAATTGTTCGCCCAGGAATTCGACGTTGTTCTCGCGCAGGCGGACGATGGCCTGATCGCGCAGCACGTTCATGTACTGCGTGACTCCGTCGAGCAGCACCTGCTGCCCGATGTCGCGCAGATCCTCCCGCGCCGCTTCCACGCCGGACCGGGCCGCCTCAACCGAATTCATCGTGCGGAAACCGCGGAAGATCGGCTGGGCCAGGCTGACGGAGTAGCTGCGCGGCCAGTTGTCTTCATTGCCGCCTCCGCCCACGCCTCCAACGCCGCCGTTGCGGGACGTCACATCCTGATAGGTGTGCGTGACCTCGCCCTGGATCGTTGGACGATAACCCGATTTCGCGCGCGAAACCTCTTCATCCGTCGCGCGCAGTTGCGCTCTCTGCGCCTTGAGCTGCGGGTTGGCGATATAGGCCGCCGCGAGCGCTTCCTTGAGGGTTTCCCCATGAGCGGCGGGACTGGAAAGCGCGCCCGATACCGCAACCGCTAATACGAGGACATTGCGCATTTTTTGCCCTTTTCGCCGGAAATCCGTTTTCAAAGCCCTTGCCTCGCCTTCCCCCTGACCCGGTTACTCGCACTCCGCGCGGCATGATCGATCACGCGAGCAATACCCCCAACCACACTCAGTCTACCGATTCGAACAAGAGCTCCAGATCAGCACGCAAGGTATCTCCGGGACAAGTCGCGCGAAAGGGTGTGTTACTGCCATGAACACAATCTTTGAGTGGACGTGGCCTTTTTGCAGCTTTCGGGGTTCTCAACCTTTGCGTGCGTTGACGTCGCGCCACACCTTCGCGAGACAGATCTTCGATTCCGGGTTCCGAAAGGCGCGGATCAGGTCACGGCGTCCGTGCCGCGCGCGGTGTGGTCCTGGCCGTTTGCGGATTTGCGGTCTGGCGACTGCGGCAGGATGCAAGTGACGGTCGTGCCCTCGCCAGGCTTGCTCTTGATGTCCAGCCGACCCTCATGCATCTCCAGGATCGAGCGCGAAATGGCGAGGCCAAGGCCGGATCCCTCATGGTCCTTGGTCAACTGATTGCCGACCTGCTGGAACGGCTTGCCGAGCTTGGCGATTTCGTGTTTGGGGATGCCGACGCCGCTGTCCGCGATGGCGATGCGCACCGTGCCCTTGTAGCGATAGCTGCGCACGCTGATGTCGCCGCCTTCCGGCGTGAATTTCACCGCGTTGGACAGCAGATTCAGCAGCACCTGTTTCAGCGCGCGCTTGTCCCCGGCGATCTCGATTTCCGGGTTGCCGGACTGTCTGAGCGCGATCCGCCGTTCCTCTGCGGTCGGCTGGACCACGCGCAGGCTCTCGTCGATCAGGTTGCCGGCGCGCACCGGCTCGATCGACAGCGAGAACTGGCCCGCCTCGATCTTCGACATGTCGAGAATGTCGTCGATCATCTCCAGCAGGTAGCGCCCGCTTTCGGTGATATCCCCGGCATAGTCGCGGTACTTCTCGTGTCCGATCGGGCCGAAGAACTCCCCTGTCATCACCTCGGAAAAGCCGATGATCGCGTTGAGCGGCGTGCGCAACTCGTGGCTGATATTGGCGAGGAATTCGGATTTCGCCTTGCTGGCCTCTTCGGCGCGGGCCTTTTCCTTGGCGTATTTGTCCGCAAGTTCGACAAGCTGGCTGGTCTGGCTTTCCAGCTTCTGCCGCGAGTCCTGGAGTTCCTCGACGCTCGCGCGAAGCTCCCGTTCGCTGCGGGCAAGCCGGCGCTCGTTGCGCTTCAGCGCGGTGATGTCGGTGGCTATGCTGACGAAATCGCTGGTGCGGGTCCGGCGTTCCGAGACCGCGATCCAGCGGCCGTCGTCAAGCTCGATGTCGTAGCTCGCCGCGCGCGATTTCGGCGCGCCGGCGGCCGAGCGCGGACCTTGCGGAACCGCGCGCGCGGCGGTTTTTTGCAGCTTGGCGTGTTGCGTGCCGGGCGTGACGTGATCGCTCGACAGGCCATAGATCTCCATAAAGCGGCGGTTGCAGAACACCAGCCGCTCGCTGCTGTCCCACAGCGCGACGGCGTGTTGCTCGCTGTCCAGCGCCTCGGTCAGCCGCGCGGCCATCTGCACGTCCTGAGTCTCGCGGCGCTCGTCGCTCGGCACTTCCATGACCATGCCGAGGAACACCGGCTGCGCCTGCCAGCCGCCCTGGAAAATCCGCCCGCGCATCTCGAACCACACCCAGTCGCCCTGCGCGTCGGCCATGCGGAAGCGCGCGGCGAAGTCCGGGGCGCCGTCCTTCATGGCGCGGTTGATGCTGCTGTAGAGATCGTCCTCGGGGTGTAGCAGGCCGCGGAACTTGGCGAACGCGATGGCGCCAGCCGGCGCGTCCAGGCCCAAAGAGGTGAACACCGAGCCGGTCACGCGCAACTCGCCGCGCACAATGTCCCAGAAGCACAGGCCCGCGCGCCCGCCATGCAGCGCGGCGTCCATATCGCCGCGGAAAGCCTCGGCGGAACGGAGCAGCGTCCTGTGCCGGCCAAGCTGGCGCAGGTACAGCCAGAAGATGCCGCCGGCCGTCAGCACCGCGGCCAGCCCGAGCGCGCCGAACAGCACAAGGTCGCGGAACCAGACGCGGAGCGCGTTTTGCGGCCGGGCGAGTACGATGACTTTCCCGCCATCCGCGAGCGGACGTTCGGCTCGGAGAAGGTGGGCGGCGTTCTCGTCGAGCGCGCTGACAGGCTTGCCGGCGTGGCCGCGCACGGGCTGCTCGGCGATCACCTGGCCCTCGGCATCGACGGCGACGGCAACGTGATAATCCGCGTCGCGCAGCGCCCATCCGGTCCTGGACAGGGCCGCGCGCCATGCGTCGTACAGAGCAACGGGTTTCTGCGCATCTGTTTCCGGCTCGGACCCGGCCGGCGGCTCGGGGCGCGGCTGCGCGCGTATGCTGTCAATCTGCGAAGCGACGAGCGCGCCTGCCATGTCGAGCCGCTGTTCGGCCTGGGCCAGCAATGCGGCGCGGGCGTCAACGAGATGAACGGCGATGCGCGCGCTCAAACCGACCAGCAGCGCCAAGGCCATCAGCGGCAGCGCCCAACGCAGCCAGAAGCGCGGGGCGCGCGCGGCCGCGGCAAATGGTCCGGCCTGGGGCGAAATGTGCCAGCCGGCCCCCGGAGGCGCGCCGCCAGGATCGGGCGATTCCGCCTCCATCGCAGTCATGTATCCCCATTTCGACTGTGGTTGCCGCCCACCGAACGATCACTCCCGAGATTCATTATATCGATTGATTCGGACTCGTCACAAAGCGACAGCCTCCTTCGCTTGTGGATCGTGCGGCGCGATGTCCCTTCTCAGGCCATTGCCGAACAGGACCTTTGAAAGTATTTCATGAGCAATACACAGGAGGCAACGATGCTGCGCTGGGTCAGATACGGATTGTTCCTGCTCGTCGCGTTTGCGCTGGGGTTCAGCATTCACCTCGCGCTGCAACAGATGGATCAGCAGCGATTCGCCCGAACGAACGGGAGCACTGGCGAAGCTTTGATCGGCGGGCCGTTCGAGTTGGTCGATCATAACGGCGAAACGGTCACGCAGGCCGACTTCGCCGGCAAGCACATGCTTGTGTTCTTCGGCTTTACGAACTGCCCGGATGTCTGTCCGGCCAAGCTCAACAGCATCAGCGTGGCGCTCGACCGGCTCGGCCCGCTGGCGGACGACGTGACGCCGCTGTTCATCACCGTCGACCCCGAGCGCGATTCGCCCGAGCGTATGGAGCAATATGTGTCCAACTTCAGCGCGCAGATCGTCGGCCTGACCGGCACGCCGGAGCAGATCCGCAAGGCGGCGGGAGCGTATCGCGCCTATTACGCCAGGGTGGACCTGGAAGGCTCCGCCAGCGGTTACACCATGGACCACAGCGCCTTCACCTATCTGATGGACGAGAACGGCAAGTACGTCACTCATTTCGCCTATGGCGACAGCATCGACAAGATGACCGAGCGGCTGCGCCGCGAACTCGGCGGGGAAAAGACCGCCGCGCATGTTGGCGCGGCCCCCGCGGCTCAATAACCTCCCGCTTCTCAACAGCCGGATTGCCTGTCCACACGGCTGCCATTGTTGCAGTGCAACAAAGGGCGTATGTTAACGGCTGATTTGCGTGTCCCGTTTTGGGGCACGGGCAAGAGATGCGGGGTTTTGGCCATTGCTCTACCACCTCTATGAGATGACGACCGCCGCGATGGAGCCTGCGCGCGCGGCGAGCGATTCTTGCAGCCTGATGCTGCGCAACCCGTTCAATCCGCTGGGGCGCACAGCCTTCGGCCAGGGAACGGTTGCGGCCTGCGAGCTGCTGGAGCGCACCACCCGGCGCTATCCCAAGCCGGAATTCGGCATCCATCACACCGAGGTTTTCGGCCGCAAGGTCCGCGTGGAGGAAGAGACGGTCTGGCGCAAGCCGTTCTGCCGGCTGCTGCATTTCCGGCGGGACACGCTCGATTCGCGCGCCGCGCGCCAGCCGCGCGTGCTGATCGTCGCGCCGATGTCCGGCCATTTCGCCACGCTTCTACGCGGTACGGTCGAGGCGATGCTGCCAGAGCATGATGTCTACATCACCGACTGGCAGGATGCGCGCCGTGTGCCGCGCGCGGCCGGGCGTTTCGATCTGGACGACTACATCGACTATGTCGAGGAGATGATCGCGCTGTTTCGCGGCGACGTGCATGTCATGGCGGTGTGCCAGCCTTCGGTGCCGGTTCTGGCCGCGGTTGCGGATATGGAGTCGCGCCAATCGCCGCATGTGCCGCGCAGCATGATCCTCATGGGCGGCCCGGTGGACACGCGCATCAACCCGACGCTGGTGAACGATCTTGCGGAGAAGCGCGGCACAGCCTGGTTCGCGCGCCATGTCATCTCGAACGTCCCCTGGCCCAATCCGGGCTATGGCAGGCCGGTCTATCCTGGCTTCCTGCAGCTTACCGGCTTCATGACCATGAACCTTGACCGTCACATCAACGCGCATCGCGAGCTGTTCTTCAATCTGGTCAAGGGCGACGGCGATTCGGCGGAGAAGCATCGCGCGTTTTATGACGAGTATCTCGCGGTCATGGACCTGACAGCGGAGTTCTACCTGCAAACCGTGGACCAGGTGTTCGTCCGGCATCTGCTGGCAAAGGGCGAATTCAGCCATCGCGGCCGGCCCATCGACCCCGGCGCGATCCGGCGCACCGCGCTGATGACGGTTGAGGGCGAGAAGGATGACATCACCGGCGTCGGCCAGTGCCACGCGGCGCATACGCTGTGCGCAGGCCTGGCGCGGTCGAAGAGGACACACTGGCTGCAGCCCGGGGTGGGCCATTACGGCATTTTCAATGGCTCCCGTTTCCGCAAGGAGATTGTGCCGCGCATCGCGCGCTTTACCCGCAGGCACGACGCGCGCACGAACGTCACCCAGCGGCTCGCGGCGGCGCTGACCGGCCGGCGGCGGATTTACGCCGCGCCGCCAGTGATCGTCGCCGGGCGGGAGCAGGGCTGGCCGGAAAAGGCTCCCGCGCTGCTGGAGCGCGATCCGAAAAGTGGAAGCCGGTTTTCGGGCAAGTCGCGCGACCAGGCGAAGATCGAGCCGCCGCGCGCGGCGGAGTAGGCGTTTCGATGGCGACGGAGATCAGGCCGCTGCGCGCGGGCGACGAAGCCGAGTGGCGCGTGCTGTGGACCGCTTATCTCGACTTCTACGAGACCAGCGTGGACGAGGCGGTCTACCGCGCGACGTTTGACCGGCTGCTGTCCGGCGATCCGCACGAGTTCCACGCGCGGGTGGCCGAGCGCGACGGCCGGCTGATCGGGCTGGTGCATTATCTGTTTCACCGCCACTGCTGGCGGGTCGAGAACGTCGTGTATCTGCAGGATCTGTATGTCGCGCCGGAGATGTGGGGCGGCGGCGTGGGCCGCGCGCTGATCGAGGCGGTGTACGCCGAGGCGGATAAGGCGGGGTGCCCGGCGGTCTACTGGCTCACGCAGGACTTCAACACGCCCGCGCGGCGGCTGTATGACCGGGTGGCGCGGGTGACGCCGTTCATAAAGTACCAGCGCTGAATTGCGCTTGGGGGTAGCCTGAGCACCTTGCCCTGACGTCTGGATCATGCCAGTGCGGCTTAATTTCGCCATGTTTTCGACAAGAAAAATTCGAACACGTAAAAGTCAAAATAAGTACCGCTCCAAAATTGGCTTAGCATCCCGAACTTGCGGCGGCCAAAATCGAAAGTTTCGCTGGCGGAGATTTACGGGGTATTTTTCTTGCACAGCGAAAACTTGGGCGTTGATTTGACTTCAGGTCCGATGCGTGGCTTCGATGGGGTAAAGAGGCTTCGGCCTCGCTCAAACCCTGGAGAAGCGAAAATGACTCGAGTTTCCGTATTCGCCGCACTCGCGGCTGTCGCGCTGGCGCCCTTCACCACGCCCGCGCTGGCCCAACAGGAATGTGATCCCGAGGCGCGCGTCGTGCTCGACCAGGCGCAGCCTAACGAGGAGGTTTCCGACGTGGAGCGATACACGAGCGATGACCGGATCGTCTCGCGTTTCCTGAACCTGCGGGTGGACCGTTGCGGTCCGCAACAAAGCGAGCAAATGCAAATAGTGCAGACGCAGCAGCAAGAGCCGCAGTCCACCACCAACTAGGCTTTGCGGCGGCTCATCCGGCCCGGGTGAGCCGCTCAGCCCAACTCCAGTTCGCCGCGCGCCAGCGCACCGCATACCCGCCGATCCGCAGCCCCGTCACCGTGCGGCCCGACACCTCCGCCTCCAGAACGATCCCGCGCGGCCTTACCAGAACGCTGATGTTGCTTTCTGTCAGCCAGCGCCTTACATTCGATGAGTGAGCCGGTCCTTCAGAAGCCGCGCGCTCAAGCGTTTCTTCGAACGTGATGACGCCAGCCGGCTGCCATCCGGTGATGTTGAGCGCATCGCGATGATTCTGGACCGGCTGGACGCGGCGATGGCGCCATCCGACATGGACCTGCCGGGCCTGCATTTTCACGCGCTGACCGGCAGGATGAAGGGTCGCTACGCCGTGACTGTACGCGCCAACTGGCGCATCACCTTCGCCTGGGATGAAGCGGATGGCGACGCGATAAAGGTGGATTATGAAGACTATCACTGAAGACGTGACGCGCAGTCCGGAGCGCTGCCCGACGCATCCCGGTGCGCTGTTGCGCGAAATCGTGCTGCCGGCGCTGGATCGCCCCAAGACGCGGATCGCCGCCGATCTCGGCATTTCCCGGCAGACGCTTTACGACATCCTCGCCGAGCGCCAGCCGGTGACGCCGCCGATGGCCGTGCGTCTGGCGGCCATGTTCGGGGACACGCCAGAAGTGTGGCTAAGGATGCAAGCCGCGCACGACCTGTGGCACGCGCGGCGAAGTGTGGACACGAGCGCCATCCCGAAGATCGCGGCGCAGTGACTGGCGGCGCGGCCCGCGCCTGGTGAGCCGCTCAGCCCAACTCCAGCACTCCGCTCGCCACGCGCACCGCATACCCGCCGATCCTTAGCCCCGTCACCTCGCGCCCGGAAATCTCCGCCTCCAGCACGATTTCGCTCGGCCGGCCCATCTCGAAGCCCTGCTCGATCTCGTACCGCCCCATCCCGTCCGCCGGCCTGTCGAAACGGTTGATCACCCCCGCAAACGCCGCCGCCGCCGCGCCGGTCGCCGGGTCCTCATGCACCCCGCCCATCGGCGCGAACATCCGCGCATGAAACGCCGCGTTGTGGCGCACCGTCTCGCGGCAATAGACCAGAGCGGCCATCATATCGTCGCCGCGAAACGCCTCCTCCCAATGCGCATGGACCACATGCGCGCGGCGGATCGCCTCGATCCCCTCCACTGGCACGAAGGTGAACGGCATCCCGGCGCTGAACCGGGAAGGGTGATGGTTCTCGAAGCCGATCTCCGAGGTTGCCAGCCCGAGCGCCGCCGCGATCCGGTCCTCTGGCGCGGGCGCGCCCGCATCGCTCGGCATCCGCGGCGCATCGAACTCGGCATAATCCGCAGCCCCGGGGATCATCCGCACGCCCACGCGGATTGGCCCGATATTCTCCTCCAGCACGATGATCGCGTCATGCTCGGTGTCCACCGCGCCAAATTTGAGCTGGGACAGCAGGATCGCCGCGCCCACCGTGGGATGCCCGGCAAACGGCAACTCACCTTTGGGCGTGAAGATGCGCACACGCGCGGAATGCGCCGGATGTTCCGCGGCCATCACGAACACCGTTTCAGACAGGTTGAACTCACGCGCGATCGCTTGCATCCGGTCGGTGTCGAGCGCATCGGCATCGCACACCACCGCCAGCGGGTTGCCCGCAAGTTGCTGCTGCGTGAAGACATCGAGAATGTAGTACTGCATGGCGGCCCGTCCGGCTGTTGCGCTTGTCCGCGTGGTTGGCGCGAGAGATTAGCTGAAATGGCTCCGCCTGACACCCGCCGATCGCACGCGATGCCCAGATTCCGGTTCAGCCCGTGAGGCTGTCGCGCAGACCGGTTCCCGCCAGCGCGTCGATCAGCGCGGCAAAGGGATAAATCAGCGCGCTCCACGGCCCGATGCCGCTGCCGGCCTCGATGATCTCGGGAAACACGATAAACCGATAATAAAGCCAGGCGAAGGCCACCGGCGCGAACACGCTTAACACGCGCGCGAAGGCGTGTTGCGCGAGCCTTGGCGCCAGACGGTCCGCCAGCCGGTATGCCACACCGTCCCATGCGCGCGGCGCGTCGATCAGCCGGAGCGCCTGCAACAGTAGCGCGCCGATCGCCGTGTTGCGCCCGTCCGGCCCGGTGAAGGTCTCGCGCAGTTGCCGGTGAATGCGCCCGTACAGATAAAACCGCGCCAGCCCGACCGGGCCTTGCCGCGTCGTCAGCCACACCGCCGCGATTTCGCGCCATGCCCAAAGCCCGGCGATGACCAGCCATGCGCCATAGGCGTAAATTGCCAGCACCAGCGTTGTCGTGACCAGCAGCCGCGTCTCGTCCGCCGCGATCGCGCCGCCCGCCCACCGGGCCAGCGCCAGCAGCGCGATGAACACGACGATGTGCAACAGGAAGTCGCGCAGCCACGCATGGATCGCCGCATCGACCTCCGCCGTCGCCAGCCGCTCCAGCAGCATCTCGCCCTGGTCCGCCGCCGATTGCAGGCGGCTCTGCAGCGACTTGCGCAGCGTATCGAAAACCATGGTTCGGGTCCGGCCTTCGCGTTAGAGTCGTGAGTAGAGCCTGTTCATCAAACACGGAGTCATCGATCAAGCTCTTGCTCTTTATTTTATCGCACTTTCGGACGCAAAACCGGTGCCCACTTTTGCTGAAAGTGCTTTATATCAAACCGGGAGCCGTCACACATGCCGATCCTCGCGCATCTCGATGCGGCGCTGGACGATGCGGAAAGCTGGGCGGGGCTGTTCGCCGCCGCGAACGATGACGAGCTGGCCCCGATCGCGGAGGTTGTCGTGCCCTATGCGCCGGCTGGCGAGGCGCGCGACCGGGAGCGGCTGGCGGCGGGCGCGGCGGCGCTGGCGGTGAAGGCGCACGGCCAGCCCGGTCCGTTGGCGCTGGCCCGCTGGGCGGCGCGCCGGCTGGGCGCGCAGCCGGAGACGCCGGAGGCGCTCGGAGAGGTTGATGCCTGGCTCTTGAGCCTGACCATGGCGTCGGCGGGCCTCGATGTGGCGACGCAGCAGCCCGCGCGTGATGCGGTTGTGAACGCGCTGCCCAGCGTCATTCCACAGGGATCGGACGCCGTAAGGACCGCGCTGCGCCTTGCGCTGGAAGCGGCCATTCTGCGCCGGGCGAAGCGCGCGCGCTTCTACCGGCTTGGGCGGTGGCTGGGCCTCGGCGCGCGCGGTAAACCGGCCCTTCTGCCGGACCCGGCTGCCATCCGCGCCACTGAGCCGGAAGCCGCCGGCCCGCGCTGGCGCGACCTGATGGACGCGGCTGGCAAGGTGCCGCTTGACATGTGGGAGCAGCGGCTGAAGGAGGCGCGCGCCGAACTCGGCCGCTTCAACATCGTCGTCGCGGGGCGCACGGGCGTTGGCAAGACCACGCTTATCGGCGCGGTGTTCGGCAAGGAGGTCGGCGACACGCTGGCGGGCCGTCCGCGCACGCGCGGCCGCATCTGGTACCCGGAAGAGCCGGGCGAAAAGGACATCCTCCGCGTCTGCGACACCGAGGGGCTGGAGATCGAGCGGTTCCGCGAGACGCTGGATAATCTCCGCCAGGAAATCGCCGCAGCAAACAAGTCTGACGACCCGTTCGATCATATCCACGCTGCGTGGCTATGCATCGACGAGCCGTCGCTCACTGTCCAGCCCGGCGAGGAAAAGGCCGTCGCGCTGTTCCGCGAATTCGGCATCCCTGTCATCTGCGTGCTGACCAAGGCGGGCATGGCGCCCGGCTTTCACGAGCGGGTGCGCGACATCCTGCCCGACTGCGCGGCGGTGGTGCGCGTGCGTGCGCTGGCGATCGAGATCGAGGGCCAGACCTTTCAGCCGATGGGGCTGGACGATCTGATGGCCGAGACCGAGCGGGTGATCCCCGACGAGGCCGAGCGGGCATTCGCGCTGGCCTCGCGCAATCTGGACGCGATGTCAGCGAAAGCGATGCAAACCGTTCGGGGTGCAGCGGCGGCTGCCGGAGCCACGGGCGCGACGCCGCTGCCGCTCGCCGACGCCGCCGGGGTGTTTGGCGTGCAGGCCGGCATGATCGTGCGCGTCTCGCTGCAGATGGGCGTACCGCTGGAGCGCGGCGACCTGCGCAAGCTGGCGGGCACGCTTCTGGGCGCACTCGGACTGACGGCCAGCGGGCGGTTCCTCGCGGGGCGCGCGATCAAGCTCATTCCCGGCATCGGCACGCTCGCCGGCTCCGCCATCACCGGGGCGACGGCGGCCGCCTTGACCTACGGCCTCGGCCACGCATATGTCGCCTATCTGCGCCGATTCCATAAAAACAACCAGCGGATGCCGCGATCCGACGAGATTATCGCGGGCTTCACCGAGTTCTGGCGCGACTGGCGCGGCAAACATGAACCGCCGCCCCCGGCCGCATTGCACCCTCAATCCTGAGCGTCTATACCCAGCGGCATCGACTAACCGTCAACAGCACCCAGCAGGAGCGAACGTATGAGCGTCGACGCAAACTCGGATGAGAAGAGCACATTCTGGGAGACTGTGCGCGTCGTCGTCATTGCCCTGCTGCTCGCGTTTCTCGTGCGGATCTTCCTCTATCAGCCGTTCAATATCCCGTCCGGCTCGATGAAGCCGACGCTGTTGATCGGCGATTATCTGTTCGTCTCCAAATTCAGCTACGGCTACAGCCAGTATTCCTTCCCGTTCGGGCTGGCGTCTTTTGACGGACGCCTGTTTTCGAACAAGCCGGAGCGCGGCGATGTGGCGGTTTTCAAGCTGCCGCGCGACAACAACAGCGATTACATCAAGCGGATCGTCGGTCTGCCGGGCGACAGCGTGCAGATGATCGACGGCGTGCTTCACATCAACGGCGAGGCGGTCGAGCGCGAGCGCCTCTCGGACTTCACGCTGGAACTGGGCCGGGAACGCACGCGCGAGGTACGCCGCTACCGGGAGACGCTGCCGAACGGCGTCAGCTACGAGACGCTGGATGTCTTCAACAACCGGCCGGGCGATAACACGGATGTGTATGTCGTCCCCGAGGGGCATTACTTTATGCTGGGCGACAACCGGGACAATTCCTCGGACAGCCGCTTCTTCGGGGCGCGTGGCGTCGGCTTCGTGCCGGAGGAGAACCTGATCGGTCGCGCCGAAATCACCTTCTTCTCGGTCAGCCCCGACAGCAGCCTGTTCGAGTTCTGGGAGTGGCCATTCGTGATCCGCTGGTCGCGTCTGTTCCAGGTGATCGAATAGGACAGGTGGCTCAACTGAGCGCGCAAGACACGCTGCCCCGACGGCTGGGCTATGAATTCGCCGATCCCGCTTTGCTGCGTCTGGCGCTGACGCATCCCAGCGCGCAGAGCGCGCCTGGCGGCCCGGACTATCAGCGGCTCGAATTCCTCGGCGACAGGGTGCTCGGTCTGGTCATCGCCGAAGACCTCTACAAGACCTTTCCCCACGAAAGCGAAGGCGCGCTTGCCCGGCGCTACAATGATCTGGTCCACCGCGACACCTGCGCCGACATCGCGCGGGCGTTCGACCTCGGCCCCCACGTGCACATGAGCGATGCGGAGGCGGCGAGCGGCGGCGCGCAGAAGGCCGCGGTTCTGGCTGATGTCTGCGAGTCGGTGATCGGCGCGGTGTTCCTCGACGGCGGCTACGATGCGGCGCGCGCGCTGATCCGCCGGCTCTGGGGCAAGCGGCTAAGCGAACCCGGCCCGGTGCCGATCGACCCCAAAACCGCCCTGCAGGAATGGGCGCAGGGCATGAAACGGCCCTTGCCCGAATATAATGAAATCGCGCGCTCGGGACCGGATCATGCGCCACGGTTCACCGTGGAGGCGCGCGTGGAGGGCTACGAGCCGGCGCGCGGGACGGGCGCGAGCAAGCGCGCCGCGCAAGAGGCGGCCGCGACGAAGATTCTCGTGCGCGAGGGCGTCTGGCCGGAGAGCAAGGGTGAGTGAGGCGGAAAAGGCGGACACGCCAGAGACCGAGCAGGGCGAGACCGCTTGTGGCTTCGCCGCTATCATCGGCGCGCCGAACGCAGGCAAATCGACACTGACCAACCAGCTTGTCGGCTCCAAGGTCACCATCGTCACGCACAAGGTCCAGACGACGCGCGCCCGTCTGCGCGGCATCCTGATCGCCGGCAACACGCAGATCATTCTCGTCGATACGCCTGGCATCTTCCGCCCGCGCCGCCGGCTCGACCGCGCGATGGTGGACACGGCCTGGAACGAAGCGCTTGATGCCGATGTGGTCGTGCTGCTCGTGGATGCGCAAAAGGGCCTGGATGAACAGTTGGAGGCAATTCTCGACCGGCTCTCCCGCATCGAGAAGCCTGTGGCGCTGGCCCTCAACAAGATCGACCGGGTTCGCAAGGACCGCCTGTTGGAACTAACAGCGCAGCTCACGTCGCGGGTGGATTTCGATCAGGTATTCATGATTTCGGCGCTGACCGGCGACGGCGTGGCCGACCTGCGCGACTGGCTCGCGGAAGCGATGCCGCCCGGCCCCTGGCTCTACCCGGAAGACCAGATCGCCGATGCGCCGATGCGCGTGATGGCCGCGGAGGTCACGCGCGAAAAGGCCTTTCTGCGCCTGCATGACGAACTGCCTTATGAATCGACTGTCGAGACGACCGATTTCAGGTATCTCAAGGATGGCGCGATCCGCATCGAGCAGATCATTTACGTCGCGCGCCCCAGCCAGAAAAAGATCGTGCTGGGGGCGGGCGGCCGCACCATCAAGCAGATTTCGATGGAGGCGCGGCAGGATCTGAGCGCGCAACTTGGGACGCCGGTGCATCTGTTCCTGCAGGTGAAGGTGCGCGAGCATTGGGCGGAAGACCCCTCGCTTTACGCGGCGATTGGGCTGGAATATCCGAAGCGATAACCCATGCAGTGGACGGATGAAGGCATCGTGCTGTCGGTGCGCCCGCACGGCGAGACGGCCGCTATCGCCGAGCTGATGACGCGGTACCGGGGGCGGCATCTCGGGCTGGTGCATGGCGGCCGCTCGCGCAGGCTGCGCCCCGTTCTGCAGCCGGGCAACGCGGTGCGCGCGGTCTGGCGGGCGCGGCTGGCCGAGCATCTGGGCGTGATGACGGTCGAGGCCGAGACGTCTTATGCCGCTGCCGCGATGAGCGACCGGCTGGCGCTGCTGGGCCTGAGTTCGGCGTGCTATCTGGCGCGGCTTTTGCCCGAGCGCGAGCCTCACCCGGAGGTCTACGAGAGCTTGCAGGGACTCATGGCGGCGTTGCCGGAGCGGGACCTGTGGCCGGCGCTGCTGGTGAGGTGGGAACTGGCGCTGATCGGCGACCTGGGCTTCGGGCTGGATCTGACCCGGTGCGCGGCGAGCGGCGCGCGAAGCAAGCTGCGCTATGTCTCGCCGAAGTCGGGCCGCGCGGTGAGCGCAGAGGCGGGCGCGCCTTATCATGACAAGCTGTTGCCGCTGCCGCCGTTCCTCGCCGGCGACGATGCGCCGCCAACGCGCGCGGATATCTGCGCGGGCCTGCGGCTGACCGGCTATTTCCTCGACAGGTGGGTGCTTGCGCCGGGCGAGATGCACCTGCCCGACGCTCGCGTGCGCCTGCTCGCCCAATTTGAGAAGGCGGCATCGCCCGCCGAAGGCTGAGACGATTTTCGCTTGACCACCGGCCACGGCCGCGTTTTGCGAGCAGGCCGTTTGTGTTACGTTCCAACAATCGCCGAGGATCAGGTAACTGTGAGGAAGAGGGGAACCAGATGAAAACATTTTTCACGTCAATCTGCGCCGCGCTGCTGATCGCGGCCGGTTTCGCCGGCACGGCTTCGGCGGCCCAGGTGGAGGCGCCGGTGTCCGCGCTGCCAGCGGGCATGGAAGCCCCGGCCGGTGTTGACGGTGTCCGCGTGGCGGATGCGGGCGATTTCGGCGCGGGCGTGGCTGTCGGCGTGATCGGCTCGCTCATCGCGCAGGGTGTCGCCGAGGAGCGCGCCCGCCGCTATCGCCGCGAGGAATGGCGCTGGCGCAAGTGCGACCGCGAGTTCCGCTCATTCGAGTGGGACACGGGCATGTACACCACCTATGGCGGTGAGCGCCGCCTCTGCCCGTATCTGCGTTAAGCGCGCGGTTTTGATCAGTCAGCATCAGGTCACGCCTGTGCTCGGGCTTGACGCGGGAAAGCGCAGTCCAACGTCATCACCGGGCTTGACCCGGTGATCCAATCGCAAGGGCGACCGCTTGTTTCTGGATTGCCGGATCAAGTCCGGCAATGACGAAAAAGGAGCTTTTGCCACTTGTTGGACATTGCGGCCAACGGTGAAGCTGACGATTAACGAATAAGCGCGGCTGGATTTTCCGGCCGCGTTTTTTAATGCGCCGGCGTGTCGTCGAAGCGGCCTGCCTTCGGGAAGCCGCGCGGGACCGGCCGGCCAGCGCTGGCGCGCGCGCCGGTCCATTCGTCGAGATCGGTGACGGTGCGCGTGCGCCCGGCGGGGTCGCTCCATTGCAGGCCCTCGGAGCGGGTGAACACGCGCGCGTCGCTCAAGGCCCCGCCGCGATAGCGCTGGAGCCGGACGCCGCGCCCCCGGCTCATCTCGTTGACCTCATCCAGCCCGAACACCAGCAGCTTGCGGTTGTCGCCCACCACCGCGACGCTGTCGCCCTCCGCCGGCGTGCAGACCACCGCGCGCTCACCGCTACCCAGGTTCAGCGCCTGCTTGCCCTTGCGCGTGGCGGCATAGACCTCGCTTTCGCTGACGATGAAGCCGTTGCCGCCGCTTGAGGCGATCAGCAGCTTGCGCTTCGGATCGTGGACCAGCAGCTCGACGATGCCGGCGTCTTCCTCCAGATCGACCATGAGCCGCACCGGCTCGCCCGCGCCGCGCCCACCGGGCAGGTCGCTTGCGCTGAGCGTGTAAAACTTCCCGTTGGTGGCGAACAGGATCAGCTTGTCGGTGGTCTGCGCCTTGAGCGCGCGCAGGAGCTTGTCGCCGGTCTTGAATTGCAGCTTGTCGAGATCGTTGCCGTGGCCCTTGAGCGCGCGGATCCAGCCCTTTTCCGACAGGATGACGGTGATCGGCTCGCGCTCGATCAGCGCCTCGTCCAGATTGACCTCGATCCGCGGCACATCGCCGAAATCGGTGCGGCGGCGGCCGACCTCGGTGTCCTTGCCGAAGCGCGCGCGGACCTCGCCAATCTCCTCGGAGATGCGCGCCCACTGCTTCTCGTCGGAGGCCAGCAGCGCCTCCAGCTCGCCCTTCTCGGCGGTGAGATTGTCGTGCTCCTTGCGGATTTCGATCTCTTCGAGCTTGCGCAGCGCGCGCAGCCGCATGTTGAGGATCGCCTCGGCCTGCACGTCGCTCAGGTCAAAGCGCTGCATCATCACCGCCTTGGGGTGGTTTTCCTCGCGGATGATATGGATGACCTCGTCGATATTCAGGTAGGCGACGAGATACCCGCCCAGCACCTCCAGCCGATGCTCGATCTTCGCCAGCCGGTGGCGCGAGCGCCGGCCCAGCACCTCCTTGCGGTGCGCGAGCCATTCGCTCAGCACCTCGCGCAAGCTCAGCACGCGGGGCACCTTCCCGCCACTGAGCACGTTCATGTTCAGCGGGATGCGAGATTCCAGGTCGGTGAAGCGGAAAAGCTGCTCCATCAGCACATCCGGCTCGACGGTGCGCGCGCGCGGCTCCAGCACGACGCGGATGTCCTCGGTCGACTCGTCACGCACATCGGCCAGCAGCGGCAGCTTCTTCGCGCTCAGCAACTCGGCGATCTTCTCGATCAGGCGGGATTTCTGCACCTGATAGGGGATTTCGGTGACGACGATCTGCCACGTCCCGCGCCCGGTGTCCTCGCGGTGCCAGCGCGCGCGCACCCGGAAGCCGCCGCGCCCGGTGGCGTAGGCGTCCGCGATCGACGCGCGGTCCTCCACGATCACGCCGCCGGTGGGGAAGTCCGGACCGGGGACGATGTCGGCAAGCTCGGCGGCAGTGGTCTCGGGCCGGGCGATCAGCGCCTGCGCCGCGGCGCAAAGCTCGTCGAGGTTGTGCGGCGGGATGTTCGTCGCCATGCCGACCGCGATCCCGGCCGCGCCATTGGCCAGCAGGTTCGGCAGCGCGGCGGGCAGCACCACCGGCTCGCTCTCGGTGCCGTCATAGGTCTCGCGGAAATCGACCGTGTCCTCGTCGATGCCGTCGAGCAGCGCGCGGGCGGCCTCGGTCAGCCGCGCCTCGGTGTAGCGCATGGCCGCGGCGTTATCGCCGTCGACATTGCCGAAATTGCCCTGGCCGTCGACGAGGGGATAGCGCACCGCGAAATTCTGCGCGAGGCGCACCAGCGCGTCATAGACCGCCTGATCGCCGTGGGGGTGGTATTTACCGATGACGTCACCGACCACGCGCGCGCATTTCTTGAAGCCGGCGTCCGGGTCGAGCCGGAGCTGGCGCATGGCGTAGAGCAGGCGGCGGTGAACGGGTTTCAGCCCGTCGCGCACATCCGGCAGCGCGCGGTGCATGATGGTGGAGAGCGCATAGGCGAGGTAGCGCTCTTCCAGCGCGTCGCGCAGGTTGACCGGGGTGGGGTCGGGCGTGGCGTCGGTGGGCGGTGGTGTCTGGTTCATGGG
>CAZINX010000015.1:0-49837 GCA_964540795.1 uncultured Hyphomicrobiaceae bacterium
ATGAAGGCGCTGCGCGAAATCCACGAGCGCGACGGCAAGACCGTCATCTGCAACCTCCACACGCTCGATACCGCGCGCACCTATTGCGACCGGATCATCGGGATGCGCGAGGGCGAAATGGTTTTCGACGGGACGGCCGATCAGCTTACCCGGAGCAAGGTGCGCGAGATTTACGGGGCGGACGAAGAGCTGAACGAGGCGGCGACCTCGACGAGCCTGGAGATAACCGGCACGGGGCAAAAGGACGACACGGCCTCGGCGGCGGCGGAATGACCGTGGCCCCGCGCGGGTCCGGTTGTGTGCGTGAAGTAGGTGAATGTCACGGGAGACGATGATGAAACTGACGAAACTCATGCTCGCGGGCGTGGTCGCGGTGTCGGCTGTCGCCGGCGCGGCTCAGGCTCAGGACAACCAGATTGAAGAGTTCCGCATCGGCCTGCTGGGCGGCGAGAACGCTCAGGACCGCCTGCGCTCGAACGAGTGCCTGCGCGAAAAGACGGAAGAGCTGCTCGGCGTTCCGACCAAGCTGTTCGCGCCGGCCGACTACAACGGCGTGATCGAGGGACTGCTTGGCGGCAACCTCGACCTGGCCTGGCTCGGCGCTTCGGGCTACGCGAAGGTTTACCTGACCGACCCGGACGCGGTTGAGCCGGTTCTGGTGAAGATCAACACCGACGGCAGCTACGGCTACTACTCGGTCGGTTTCGCCCGCCGCGAGTCCGGCATCGAATCGCTGGAGGACATGGAAGGCAAGACCTTTGCGTTCGGCGACCCGAACTCCACTTCCGGCTTCCTGATCCCGTCCATCGAAATTCCGAAGGCGGGCTACTCCATGGAGCCGGGCGACTATTTCGGCGACGTGGTGTTCGCGGGCGGCCATGAGCAGACGATCGTCGGCGTCTATAACGGCGACTTCGACGCGGGCGTGACGTGGGCCGACGGCCTCGGCGCCTGGGAAGACGGCTACAATTCCGGCGCGCTGCGCAAGGCCACGGATGCCGGCCTGGTCGACATGACCGAGCTGGTGCAGATCTGGCAGTCCCCGGTGATCCCGGAAGGTCCGATCGTTCTGCGCAAGGACCTGCCGACCGAGGTCAAGATGAAAATGGTCGGCCTGATGGCCTCGCTTGAGTCGATGGACCCGGAATGCGCTTATGGCGTCATGGCCGGCGAAGTGAAGGGCATCGCCCCGATCGATCACTCCGCCTACGTCTCGGTGATCGAGGCGCGCAAGCGCAAGATCGAAGAGTAATCCTGCCCATAAAGAACACGGCTCCGGCGGCGCATCCGCGCCCCGGGGCCGCCTTGTCCGAGGATCCCGCCCATGTCCGTCGCCGCGCTTGAAACCCAGATCGTTGCGCTCGAACGCCAGCGCCGGATGTACTCCGGGCTGCTGGTCCTGATCATCGCGCTGATCCTCGTCGCCGGCTACATGGAAGCGGAAAGCCTGAACTCTGGCAGCTTCTGGCTGGGTCTGCAGAAATTCTTCGACTATCCCGGCCAGATCGTCATAGAGGCGATCGAGGCCGGCTGGAGCTTTTTCCCGATCGTGTGGGAATTCGTGCCGGCGTTGATCGAGACGATCAACATCGCGCTGGTCTCCACGCTGATCGGCGGCGCGCTTGCCGTGGTGCTCGCCTTCGCCAGCACGCGGATGCTGGATGTCTGGCCGCCGCTCATTCCGATCACGCGGCGCATCATGGATATCATGCGCGCCTTCCCGGAACTCATCATCGCCCTGTTTCTGATCTATGTGCTCGGCGGCGGTCCGGTTCCGGCGATGATCGCGGTGGCGTTTCATACCGCGGGCGCGCTGGGCAAGCTGTTTTCCGAGGTCAACGAGAATATCGACCAGAAGCCGATCGAGGGGCTGCGCTCGGTCGGCGCGAACTGGATCGAGCGGATGCGATTCGGCGCGCTGCCGCAGGTGCTGCCGAACTATCTGAGCTATCTGCTGCTGCGCCTTGAGATCAATGTCCGCGCCTCGGCCATTCTCGGCTATGTCGGCGCGGGCGGCATCGGCGTGGAGCTGCGCCGCACCATCGGCTGGGGCCAGGGCGCGGGCGACGAGACCGCGGCGATCTTCCTGCTGTTGTTCCTGACCATCGTGGCGGTCGACCAGCTTTCGTCCTACCTGCGGCTGCGGCTGACGCGCCCGATCGGCACGAACTAGGAGAAGCGCGATGGCGGCGACGACAGAAGCGACAGTCGCGGACGATCAGTTTCGCCAGATCGTCAGCAAGCAGGTACACGCGCGCAAATGGCTTGTCTTCGGGGCGCTGGCGGCGATCTTCGCATATTTCGTGTATGCGTGGGAGGCTTTCGACATTTCCGACCTGCTCGAAGAGGTGCGCCCGCGCAACGCCGTTCTGCTCGGCACCGACGCAGTGATGCATAAGGTCCACGTCACGCGCAGCAATCGCACGCAGGAATTGACCATCGCGGTGGAGGGCGAACGCACCGCGACTTATACCGAGCCGCCCGAATGGGTCGCCGTGGAGGGCGAGCGCGCGCGGATCGACCTGGGCGAAGGCTACCGCGCCGTCATTGACGGGCCGCAAGTCTCGATGTTCGCGCCCGGCTACGGCGAGATTGTCGCGCGCGCCACGGAAGACGGCGTGACCGCTCAGCTTCCGCCCGGCCCGCTGCCCGACTGGGCGCGTATCGCGGACTACAAGGTCGATCTGCGGCCGACCATCGACCGCCGCGTGCAGATCACGCGCTCCAAGATCGAAGTTCATCGCTACTTCTTCGGATGGGAGAATTTCTGGTTCCCGTTCCGCTCGGAACTCAACGCCTATAGCTGGGGCGAGCTCGCCTCGCTGGCGGTGAGCGGGGAACGGCTCGACCCCGAGCTGCCCAACTACGCCTACATTTTCGAAACCTTCTGGGACAACCCCGACTGGCAACATGGCCGGGTGTTCATCGCGCTTTGGGAAACGCTGCTGATGGCCGTGCTCGGCACGCTGACGGCAGCCATCATGGCGCTGATGCTCTCGATGCTGGCCGCGGCGAATTTCTCGCCCTCGCGGGTGCTGCGCTTCTTCGTGCGTAGGCTGTTCGACTTCCTGCGCGGCATCGACATGCTGATCTGGTCGCTGATCTTCATCCGCGCCTTCGGCCTCGGCCCGCTGACCGGCGCGCTGGCGATCGCGTTCACCGACACCGGCTCGCTCGGCAAGCTGTTTTCCGAGGCGCTGGAGAATATCGACAACAAGCAGACCGAGGGCGTGCGCGCGACCGGCGCGAACCAGCTTCAGCGTTATCGTTTCGGCGTGATCCCGCAAATCCTGCCGGTGTTCCTGTCGCAGACAATCTATTTCCTGGAATCGAACACGCGCTCGGCCACGGTGATCGGCGCGCTCGGCGCGGGCGGCATCGGGCTGTTGCTGGTGGAGACAATGAACACCCAGCGGGACTGGGAGAATGTCGCCTATCTGATCGCGCTGACGATCATGCTCGTGATCGCGATGGACACGCTGTCGGGCTATCTGCGCCGCCGGCTTATCAAGGGCCGGGCGCAATTCGTGCCGCTGCCGGCGGCCTGAGTCTGGCCGCGACCCGGAGCTCGCCGCGCGCGTCCCCGGCTCGCAGAGGCCCGGCTTCGGGCGCGTTGCGCCCGCCCGGCGTTGCGGGCGCAAGACGAAATGTTCGGATTGCCGTGCGCTGAAAAGCCGCCAGGTTCTGATCCGCGAACATCAAATCATTGCATTGATCGCTTTTCCTGTTGCAAATCGGATGCTTGGCAAATGGCACAGCGTTTGCTGAACCCCAATTAGTGATGCTTTGTCCCGGAGGTGAGATGTCGCCGCTCGTCGTGCTTGGGCTATCCGCGGTCGGGAGCCTGCTCGCCATCTCGCTCGTGTTGGCCGGCGGCCGTGCGGCGGGCTGGCTTGCGGCGTTGCTGCCCGCCGCCCTGTTCGCCGGCCTGGCGCTCCACATCCCGGAGATCGCAGCGGGCGGCGCAGTGGTTCAGGGCATCGCGTGGGTGCCAGCCCTGGAGATCGACCTCGTCCTCCGCCTGGACGGGTTCAGCCTGCTGTTCGCGCTTCTGATAACGGGAATCGGCGCGCTGGTCGCGGTCTACGCGGGCGCGTACTTCGCCGACGCCAAGTCAGGGGATCGCACCTATTTCCTGGTCCTTATCCTGATCTTCATGACAGCCATGCTCGGCACGGTGATGGCCGACAACCTTATCGTCATGTTCGTTTTCTGGGAGCTGACCAGTCTCGTTTCGTTTTTCCTGATCGGCTTCAAGCCGGAGACGCGCGCAGCGCGGGATGCGGCGCTGCAATCGCTGTTGATTACGGCCGGCGGCGGCCTGGCGCTTCTTGCCGGCATCCTCCTTCTCGGGATCGCGGCGGGCACGTTCAGCTTCTCCGGCGTTCTGGAAAACGGCGACGCCGTGATCGCCAGTCCGTTGTTCCCGGCGATCATCGCGTGCGTGCTCGCCGGCGCGCTTACCAAGTCAGCGCAGTGGCCGTTTCACTTCTGGCTGCCAAACGCCATGCAGGCGCCCACACCCGCGAGCGCCTACCTTCACTCCGCCACGATGGTCAAGCTCGGGGTCTATCTGCTGGCGCGCTTCGATCAGGCTTTCGGCGCCGAGCCGCTGTTTTACGTCCCGCTGCTGGCGCTTGGCGGGATGACCATGCTGGTCGCCGCCGTGCAAGCTCTGCGCAGCGAGGGTTTCAAGGCCGTGCTCGCCTATTCCACGGTCGCATCCCTCGGAACGCTGGTCATGCTGATCGGTCTTCAGGGGCCAACCGCCGATCTGGCGGTAGTCGGCTTCCTGTTCGCGCACGCGCTGTACAAGGCGGCGCTGTTCTTCTGCGCCGGCACGGTGATCCACGCGACCGGCGTGGCCGATCTGCGCGCCCTTGGAGGCCTCGCTCGCCATCTCCCGATAACAGCGGCCGCCACGGTTCTCGCCAGCCTGTCAATGGCCGGACTTCCGTTCTTCGCCGGCTATGCCGCCAAGGAGCTGCTGGTCTCCGCCACGCTCAACGGCGCCGCGATGCCATGGGTTCTCGGGGTCGGCGTGGTGACGAACGTCGTGCTCATCGCGGTCGCCGGCGTCGTGACGCTGCGCCCCTTCTTCAAACGCGGACGTGTCGGCGAACTCGAATTGCGGCACGGAGAGACGCTGGGGCTGGGGCTTCCGGCGGCGGTTCTGGCTCTGGCCGGCGTCATGGTGGGCGTGCTGCCGAGTCTTTTCGCTTCCGGCGTGCTGGCCCCGGCGGCGAGCGTGCTCGCTGGGAAGGCGGTGACGGCCGACCTCTCTGTGTTGCCCAGCTTGACGGCCAAGCTCGGCCTGACCCTCGCGATGCTGGCTGTCGGGCTGTCGATCGCGTGGTACTGGGTGCCGATCCATCGGCGGATGAAGACGCATCCGTTTGCGCGCATGGGGTCCGCCTCCCGGATCTACGATCGCGCGCTGGCCAGGCTCATGGCGGGCGCGGGCACGGCCGCCGAGTGGATGCAAACCGGCAGCCTGCGCGCCTACGCGGCTACAATAATCGCCGTTACCGCAGCCGCTCTGGTGATCGCGGCCGCCGGGCTCGACAGCGCGACGTTCAGCGAAGCCGGCGGCGAACTGGCGTTGCGTCCGTACCTTCTGGTGATACTCGGCTTCATGGTGGCGGGCGCGGCGGTCGCGGCGTTCGGCCGCTCGCTGCTGTTGGCGGTCATCGGCGTCGGCATGGTGGGCTACGCGATCGCGCTGGTGTACCTGATGAACGGCGCGCCGGACCTCGCCTTCACGCAGTTCTCGGTCGAACTGCTGTTCCTCGTGATAATGATGGCGCTGCTGCTGCGCCTGCCGATCGGCGGCCGGTTATATCGCTCTCCGGCGGAGCGGCCCGGCGACCTGATCCTCGCCGGAACCGTCGGGGTCACGCTCGCGCTCGCCGTGATCGCGGTGATGGCGACGCCGTTCGATCCTCGGCTGTCCGTCTATTTCGGCGACACAGCCTACACCGAGGCCTTTGGCCGCAACGTCGTCAACGTCATTCTGGTCGATTTCCGGGCGCTGGACACGCTGGGCGAGATCGCCGTCGTCGGTTTCGCCGCGATCGCGATCTGGGCTCTGCTGCGCGGCCGTCGCGCGTCGAGCCTGAACGAGGAGACCTGAAGCCAATGAATTCCGTCATTCTGAACGCCCTGGCGCGGCTCTTCTTCGTGGCAATGCTCGTGTTCTCGGTATTCATCCTGTTGCGCGGCCATAACGAGCCCGGCGGCGGCTTCATCGGCGGGCTCGCCGCCTCGGCCGCCTTCGCCGTCATGACCATGGCCTTCGGGGTGGAGGCCGGACGGCGCTGGCTGTTCGCTCATCCGATCGCGCTGCTCGGCATCGGCCTGTTGTTGGCGATCCTGTCAGGCATCGTGCCGCTTCTGGCCGGTCAGGCCCCGTTCCTCACACACCTCTGGACAAGTCCTGCCGGCATAAAGCTCGGCACCACGATCATTTTCGATCTGGGGGTCTACCTCGTGGTTCTGGGCGGCGTGCTCGCCATCCTGTTCCGGCTCTATGACACGCAGGCTGCGGAGGCCCAGTAATGCTTTTCGCTTATGCCGTCGCTACAGGCGCAGTCGCGGCCGCCGGCATTTACATGATGCTGGAGCGCAATGTCTTCCGGGTCGTGCTCGGCCTGGCCATGCTTGCAACCGCCGCGAACCTCGTCATCTTCCTGGCAGGCCGGATCGGCCCGGTGGACCCCGCGATCATACAGCCGGGCAACGACGTTCTCGCCGAGGCCGCGTCAAACCCCCTGCCGCAGGCGCTCGTGCTCACAGCCATCGTGATCGGCTTCGCTCTCATCGCGCTGGCGGCCGTGCTGGCTTACCGGACTTACGGCGCGCTTGGCACGCTCGACGGCGATGAGATGACCGCGGCCGAGGAGGACGGCAGCCCGTTCGGCGCGTCGGAGACAGCGGCCGCGGATCAAGAGGGCCGGGCATGACCGATCTGCTCGCCATCGCTCCGCTGCTGCTGCCCGTCGCCCTGGCGGCAGCGACTGCGACCGCCTGGACCCGACCGGACATTCAGCAGGCAATCACGCTGGCTGGCACCACCGCGCTGCTCGTCATATCGATCTGGCTGGTGTGGACGGTCGTCACCGACGGGCCGCTCACGACCCAGCCGGGCGACTGGCCGGCCCCGTTCGGCATCACGATCTTCGCCGATCGCCTTTCGGCGGCGATGGTGCTGGTTTCCGGGGTGCTCGCCATGGCGACTGTCGTGTTCGCCCGTGCCGGGCTGCCGCAAACTGCGGTCGAGGGCGGTTTCCACCCCCTGTTCCACGGCCTGATGCTGGGCGTGAACGGCGCTTTTCTGACCGGAGACATCTTCAACCTTTACGTCTGGTTCGAGGTGATGCTGGTCTGCGCGGTCGGCCTGCTGATGCTGCGCCGGCGCGGGGCGGAACTGGACGGCGCGTTCAAATACATCGCGCTCAACCTGTTCGGAACGATCCTGTTCCTGATGGCGGTCGGGCTGCTTTACGGAGTCGCCGGCACGCTCAACATGGCCGACTTGGCCAGGGTGCTGCCCGAAACGGAAAGCTCGCCCGCGCTGGTCGCCGCGACGCTGCTGTTCCTGCTCGCCTTCGGCATCAAGGCGGCGTCATTTCCGCTCTTCTTCTGGCTGCCGTTGAGCTATCACACCACCGTGATCGCGGTCTCCGCGATCTTCGCGGGCTTGCTCACGAAAGTCGGCGTGTACGCGGCGATCCGTATCTTCACCCTGCTGTTCGAGGTCGAGGAGCGTGCGCTGGCCGACGTGGTGGCCTGGGCCGCGGCGGCAACGATGATAACCGGCGTGCTCGGAGCGGTCGCGCAGTGGGACGTGCGCCGGATCCTCTCGTTCCACATCATCTCCCAGATCGGCTACATGATGATGGGCCTCGCGATCGCGACCCCGGCGGCGATTGCCGCGTCGGTGTTCTATGTCGTCCACCACATTATCGTGAAAGCCAACCTGTTCTTCATCGCCGGGGCTATCGAGCGGGCAGGCGGCTCCTACGATTTGCGCCAGACCGGCGGGCTGATGAAGAGCCACCCCGTTCTCGCGGCGCTGTTCCTGATCCCCGCGCTTTCGCTGGCCGGGCTGCCGCCCTTTTCGGGCTTCTGGGCGAAAGTGCTGGTGATCGACGCATCCTTCCAGGGCGGGAATATGTGGCTGGGCGCGGTCGCGCTGGTGGTGGGCCTGCTGACGCTGCTGTCGATGTCAAAGATCTGGCTGGGCGCGTTCTGGAAGCCCTCGCCGCAGCCTCGCGGGCACGTCCAGCTCCCCGTGGCGATGCTCGCCCCGATTGCCGGGCTTGGCGCTATCACGGTGGCCATTGGCTTCATGGCGCAGCCGCTGGTCACCTACAGCCAGCAGACCGCGGCCGAACTGAGCGACCGGGAGCGCTACATCGGCCTGGTCCTCAACCCCGGCAATGACAGCGTCACCCAGGTCGCGGACGAAACGTCGCCGACCGCCCCGCGCGATGGCGGCGACGGGCCGCGCGCGTCCAGCTACATGGAGAGCCGATAATGCTCCTCATCCGCGTCATCCGGGATGCCTGGCTGTGGACCTCGCTCGGCGTGCGATTTCTGATCGAGTTGACGCGCTCGGCCCTCGCGGTGGCCTGGGCGATCGTCAACCCGAACGCCAATCTGCGTCCCGCGATCATCGCGGTGCCGCTCGACCTGAAGACGGACTCCCGGATCGCCGCGCTGGCCAACATGGTCACGCTGACGCCGGGCACCACGTCGCTGCATGTCAGCGACGACCGCAAGATCCTCTATGTCCATGTCCTAGACTGCGATGACGAGGCCGAAGTGATCGCATCGATCAAGTCAAGTTTTGAAGACCGTTTGAAGGCTACGGAGGCCGTCTCCCGATGATCGAGACCCTGGTCCCATACCTCGATGCGCTGAAACTGATCCTGCTGTTGCTGATGATGGCTGGCCTGGCGTTGACCGGAATCCGGCTGGTGATCGGTCCCGGCGTCGCCGACCGCTTTATCGCGCTGGACATGCTGACGGTGCTGGCTGTCGCGCTGTGCGCCTTGACGGCGGCCATCACCGGACGTCGGGAATTCCTGGATGTCGCGCTGGGTCTGGCGGTGACCGGCTTCGTGGCGACGGTGGCGCTGGCCGTGTTCCTTGAGAGCAAGAGGGCCAAGTGATGAGCCCCGAGTTGATCGATATCCTCAGCCTCGCCGGCCAGTTGGTCGGCGTTGCCTTCCTGCTGGTGGCCGCAATAGGCGTCCTGCGGTTTCCAGACCCGTTCATGCGGATGCACGCAGCGACCAAGGCGGGCACGCTGGGCGCCGGCCTCGTGGTGATTTTTACCGGGCTGTACATGGACCAGCCGGGCGTCATGCTCACCGTAACCGGGATCGTCGTGTTCCTGCTGGCGACCCTGCCGGTAGCCGCGCATCTGCTGGGGCGCGCCACCTATGTTTCCGGCGCGACATTCGAGGGGGCCGACCAGCGCGATGCGTTGGAAGGGGTCTTGCCGCGCCAGCGGCTTCCGCTTGAACAACGGCTCAAGAGCGGCGATAGCGGACAGGCTGCGGCTTCGTCCCGGGCCGCGTCGGGCGAGGCTGAGGTCCGAACGGCGGGGCCGTCCGAAGAACCTGGGTCCGACAGCTTCGCCGAACTGCCGCCAATGACGCCGCTGTCGGACGTGACCGTGCCGGTGCTCGAAACCCTCCCGGCCACGGCCTATAGCCGCGCAGCCGCGCTGGCCGAGGAGGCGGGCGTTCCCGCGACCGCCCTCGCGACGCTTGACAGGCGTCTGGTCGACCACGCCGACCGGGAAACGGCCGCACAGGCGCTTGCGCAGATGCGCGACGCCCTCGACCGCCTCATCGAAGGGCGGCTAACCGACCGCCGGTACACTGTGCAGTATGACGAGACGGATCCGATCGATCTGGCCCATACGCAGCTTTCGCCCGCGGGCTTGCTGGTGCTGCCGCAACGCGGCTGGTTCAATCATGGCGTCGAGCTTCCCGTCACCTGCTTCGGGCGTTCCACCGACAAATTGCTGGCGTTCGCCGTGGCCGCGCCGTCGCGAAAGCTCTTTCTTCCCGACCAACCCGTCGTGGTCAAGCGAGTTCTGGCTGTCGACGACGGCAGCACTGTTGCGGCTGCCCAGTTGCGCTGGATCATCGCCCACCGGATCTGGCCGGATGCCGAGATCCTCGTGGCCGCCGAGGATGGCCGCGAGTTGCCGCCCCGCCGGCGCGCTTACCTTGCGGCCGCCGCCGAAGCCGCTGGCGGCGAGGTTGCGTTCGCCGAACCCGGCGGGATCGAGAAGCATGTGTATCGATGCGAGGCGATCTGCTTGCCGGAACTGAAGCCGCCCTTGCGCACCGACTGGAACGGCCAGTGGTGGCTGGACCGGATTGCCCCCGATTGGCGCGGCGAGGTGCTCGTGCAGTGACGCAGACACTTGATCCACCTTTGCAGCACGCTCGCATTCAAGCGTCTGTGTGGGAAACTGCATGAGAAACAATATCTTGCTCGTGCATCCTTGATGCATTCGTTGGCCCCCGGACTCGCTGCTCGCTGACGCGAATGAAGGCGTCGATGCACTAGTCCCTTAAGCGGGGACGATCTATATCCCTGGATATGGATCAGATTGTTGCGCAGGCGGCGTGCGGACACCGACACCGATGACATCGCACGAGGACACCAGCGCCAGACACCGGAAACAGGGTCGGCCCGTACTGCGGAACATGCGCCCGACAGCTTGGGTGAAACGGGTCGCGGCGCGGCTGCACGGCCTCCCGCTGGCTGCGAAGCTGCCTGCTTTCGTCGCCCTTCTGACCTTCGCCGTCGCCCTGGCAACGACGCAAGTGGCGCTGTCACTTTCGGAACGGCGCGACGACCCGATCCAAGTCGAGGCGGCCGGGATTTTCCTCGATAGGGTGCGCGGCTCCGTCGAACCCTATCTGGACGGCGGCGTCGCTGCGGTGGAGCGCGCGCTTGCCCGGCAGCTCAACGCTCAGGAGGGCGTGCGCATCGCGGCGCTCCAGGCGACTTGGCGGGACGAAAGTGGGACGCAATTCTCCGCAAGCGTCGTGGACCCGCGCGCCGGAAGCGATCTTTCAGCGCTCGCCGCGCGGACGTTCCTTGCGCACGGGCCGGAGCAGACGTCTTGGAAGGCGCGGGACAACTTCGCGATCGCCGTCCAGCCGGCCGCGGTTTCGGACGGCCCCGCTTTACGAGCGGTGCTCGATCTTGCGCCGCTGAACGCGCAGCGCCGCGCTGATCGCTGGTCTCTCGTCGCGATCAACATAGCGCTCGCGGCGGTGGGCGCGCTTGTCGCTTTTGTTTATGTCCGCGGCGTTCTGACCCCGGTGTACGAGCTGACCGAGCGACTTTCGGCCGAAAAGATTACCGAAGCCCCGGATCACCTTGCCTTGCAGCCCATTACGACGGAAGTCGGCCAGTTGCAGAGGATTCTCGCCCACCGGCTCGAAATGGAGCGAGAACGCAACGCGGCGTATCAGGAACTCGCCGAGCGCGAACGCGCCGAAAGCCTGGCCGCCATCGCCGCGAGCCTGGCGCACGAAGTGCGCAATCCGCTGGCCGGGCTGCTCAATGGCGTGTCGACGCTGCGCAGGTTTGGGGACGATACCGACGTGCGCGCGCAGACGGTGGATTTGATCGAACGCGGTCTCCGCTCTCTCGAACGCGTGACAACGGCGGCGCTATCGACTTATCGCCCGCCGGACGAACAGCGCGGCTTCACCAACCAGGACCTGGCGGATCTGATTGTTCTCGTCGCCCCTGAGGGCCGGCGGCGCGGCGTCGAGCTGGCGCGCGAGGGCGAGTTGACGCGCCCCCTGGTCACGGATGCGAACGCTCTGCGACAGGTGCTGTTGAACCTGCTGCTGAACGCCGTCCGGGCCACGCCTGATGGCGGCTGGGTCCGCCTGCGGGTGCGGGACTTCGCCACAGCGGTTTCGTTCCAGGTGATCGATACCGGCAACGGCCTGCCAGAGGCGATCCGCGCCTTCCTGCGCGGCGAGGATGATGGCCGTCTGCGGCGAGGCCAGGGGCTGGGCTTGTGGACCGCGCGCCGTCTGGTCGACGAGATCGGCGGCCGGCTGAGCGCGGCGAGCAGGCCGGGCGGCGGCACATCCGTCACGGTCACGATCGTGGACGGCTCAAGCGAGGATCGGTCCTCGACCGCTCCTGCCGGGGAAGTGAGTCATGATGCCGGATAAAGGCGTTGTCGCCGTCATCGAGGACGATCAGATCGTCGGCAGCTCGCTGGAGCAGCGCTTGGCCCTGGAGGGCTACACGGTCGCCTGGTACCGCAGCGGCGGCGAGGCGCTGCGGGGCATCCAGCGGGGCGCGCCGGACGCCGTGCTGTGCGATATCCGGCTCAGCGATATGGACGGCGAGCAGGTAATGCGCAGCGCCTTCGGCACGATCGGGGCGGTCCCGACCATTTTCATGACCGCTTACGCATCCTTCGAGCAGGCGGTGCGCCTCGTGCGCCAGGGCGCCCGCGACTATGTCACCAAGCCCTTCGACCTGGACCAGCTACTGGAAAAGCTGGCCGCTGCCATTGCACCGCACGGCGCGGCCGCTCGGACGGAAGACCCCTTCGCGCTTCTGGGGGCGTCAGCGCCGATGGCGCGCGTGCGGCGCTTGCTTGAACGCGCGGCCGAGGTCACATCCCCCGTCCTGCTGACCGGGGAAACCGGCACGGGAAAGGAAGTCGCCGCGCGCTTCCTGGCCAGCCGTGGGCGCGGGGCCGGCAAACCCTTCGTTGCCATGAATTGCGCCGCGCTCACGCCAGACCTCGCGGATAGCCAGCTGTTCGGCCACGAAAAGGGCGCTTTCACGGGCGCAAACGCGCGCCATCCCGGCGTGTTCGAGCAGGCAGGCGACGGCACACTTTTCCTGGACGAGATCGCCGAACTGCCGCCCGACCTGCAGGCCAAGCTGCTGCGGGTGGTTCAGGACGGCGAGGTCCGGCCTTTGGGCGCGGCTTCGACGTTCAAGGCGCGCGCGCGGCTCGTCTGCGCCACCAATCGGGACCTGAGCGCGGCGGTTCAGTCAGGCCAGTTCCGCGAGGACCTGTTCTACCGGCTGAGCGTGATCTGCTGCCAGTTGCCGCCTCTGCGCGAGCGGCCGGAGGAAGTCGCCGGGCTGCTGCAATTCCTGGGCGGCGCAATCGCGAAGGAGATCGGCGCGCCACGCTTCGAGCTGGATCCCGAAGCGATCCGGCAGGCGGAGCTGTTCACTTGGCCCGGCAATGTGCGCGAGCTTCGTAATCGCCTTGAGCGCGCGATCGCTTTGTCGGAAGACGGGGTAATCCGCGGCGTCGATCTGTTCCCGGACAGCGCGCCATCTGAACCCGCGTCCCATGATGCGCCCGTCTCCCTCGCACAAGCGCGTGAGGCCGCGGAACGGGCGCATATCGAGCGCGTGTTGGCCGCCTGCGGGATGCGCCAGCAGGAGGCGGCGCGTCGGCTGGGCATATCCCGGACGACCTTGTGGGAAAAGATGAAACGCTACGGAATCGACGCATCGAAAGGCGGAGAAGCCTGAAAAGGGCGCGATCCGGCCAAGCGCATCCTCAGCCACGCCCCGCTCTTCGATCAAGCAAACCGAGCGGCGTCAGGCGATCCCGATCAACGTGCGCCAATATTCCCAGGACGCGAGTTCCCGCACGGTTTCGACAGGCAAGGCGTCCAGAATCAGACCGGCGGAAATCCCGACGAGAACCGGTATCAGCACCGCATGGGTGGCCACGAGGGCTTTATTCAGCAGCCGCCATTTGTGCTCACGCACGTTAATCCTCATGATCGATATGAATATCATCAGGCTAACCATCATGTAGTCGAGCACGAATATGCGATCCGATACAGTCGCGGTATCCGAGTCGACCTGGGGCAGCGATAGATAGAGCGCCACCGCCGCGAGCAGCGCGGTGACCTGCAGAGTGATGATCGCCTCAAGATGAGATTGGGGGATGAATATCGACAAATACGCGACAATCAGAATGAACATCAGCGGCACCAGTACCCGCAGATAATAATCCGTCGTCTCACGGGTCATCTGCCAGACAAAGCGCGTTTCATAAAACGGCACGATGCTGGGCTCATGCGTGAAGGCGTCGACGACCGGCACGAATGCGTCGGCATAGGTCACGTACTGGCTTTCCACGTCCCAGTTTTCGACGCTGAGCGCGGGGTCGCGCAGGTCGAGCGGCGGCGGCTGGATGATGAACTGCTTGTCGCCGCTACGCGGCTGGATGTCGATCGAGAACTGCTGGGAGTCGAACGGGTAGTTGGCGAAGTCCGGGTTGAACCGGAACCGCCCGGAGATGCGATAGATACGCATACTTTCCGGGTAAGCGTCCGTCGGACCGCCGCCGTAAATTGTCTCGATGGTCAGGTGCGGCCCGTTGGTGCGCGGGTCGATGAAGGCGTTGGTGAACTTGACGTCGTCAAGGCCGATCCGCTCCGAGGCGCGAATGGACAGGTAGAAATCGGCGTAAAACGAGCGCTCATTGTTGTTGATCGCATAAGTGCGCAGCATGTCCACGTCGAGGTAAAGCGTGTCGATGCGGCTTAGCGTTCCCGCACGGGTGCGCACGAACTGGATGGGCGCGAGCTGGGTCCGGCCAAGCGTGTGCGGCAGGATGATGACGAACGGGGTCTGTGCGCGCGTTCGGGTGTCCGGGAAGAAGGACCAGTTCTCGAAGCGGCCATGAAACGCGCCGCGGCCCGAAGCGTAGGTCTCGCCCAGCGCCCGGCGAACCGCTCCGCGCATCTCCGCCAGCTCCGCGTTCCGCCCCGCGCCGCTGGCGGCCTGGGTGACGAGCGCAACCATGTCGGCGAACTGCGCGCCGAAGGCGATAGCCCGCAGGTTCGTCGGCGAAAAGGGTTCCGGCTCATAATCGGGGTCGCAGACGCCGTCCCGCCATCCGGGCGCATCGTCCAGCTTGGCTCCCTCGAAAAGCCATTCCTCGGGATTGCTCCGCGCCACGACATTGCGCACCGTATCCTGGTCGACCTCCGGCACAGCGCCCCATTCAAGCTGGTAGATGGCGTTCGGGTAGTTGATCGACATCCTGTCCGCCACGCGCGACAGGTCGCCGACCAGCATGATCGCGGGCGTGAATTGCGCGTCGGCAAAGGCTTTCAGCACCTCATCCGACGTCACCGTCCCGACGGCCAGCACGACAAGGTCGGTCTGCGCCGCCTTCATCTGCGCGATCGCCGCGGCCAGGGCGTCGTCATCGAGGCTCGCGCCGCGCGTGCCGGCCCGCTTGATCCGGTTATCCGCGACAAGCCGGTCCGCGATGGCGCTGCGCTTCAGACCATTGCCGATCGCGCGAATGTAGGTCGGTCCGTCGCGCCCGAGAAAAGCCACCGAACGAAAGCCGATCTCCTCGATGAACGCGGCCATGACGGGCACGCGCTCCGCCTCCTGCGACGGACGGGTGGAAAACACATTGGGATAGTCGGCGAAGACTTCGGAGACCGAGATATGCGAGATGAAGGACACGCCGCTGTCCCGGATTCCGTCGCCAAGCGCTGCGAAGACCCTCTGGCCGCGGGTTGAACTGGACAGGCCGATCATCGCCAGCAGATCCGGGAGGTCGAGCGCCGCGCGGACATTCTCGATGGTCCGATCCGCATCGCGCCGCCCATCGAGAATCGTGATCTCGACCTGCCGGCCGTTGACCCCGCCCCGCGCGTTGATCTTGTCCTCTTCCTGACCGGCCAACCGCTCAACGGCCGCCACATAGCCGCGGTCATAGCACCGGCCGATATCGGAATCGACGAGCAGCGCGATCGACACCGGGGGGCCGGAGGCGGCGAGCGCCTCGTCCTGCGCGCGGACGTCATTCGCGCTCATCGTCAGCAGCAGCAACAGCGCCGCCATAACGGATGCGAACGACCGGCTTCGACCCACCGCGCCGACCAAACGGACACATCGCCTCATCGCCCACCCCCAATCGCGTCCAGACCCACCAGAGTTGACCCGGCGCGGATAATACCGGCAGGCGTCGCGGAATGATACGGCGGTCAAGCCATTATTATCCCGAAAATGCCGCTTGGGCCGTGCGCCAGATGCATACCCGCGCTGGCGAGGATCGCCGCGTCGCCATGATCATCGGTCGCCAGCAACTTGTATAATGCGGCGAGATTCGGGGACGTGCATCACAAGCGGCTACGCGCCTGCCCGAAGCGTAGTCCAGCCAGTCGCCCGCACTTAATTCGCGTCTTTAACGATGCGGAAGCCGACATGGGCGGTGCTGAAGTCCACTTCGAGATTTTGCCGGGCTGCGACGCGGTATCTTTGGCAATAACTCTCGCTGCACAGGTACGACCCGCCCTTGATGGTGAACCTCGGAAGCGCAGGCGCAAACGGACTGTCCGTCCATTCCCAGACATTGCCGATCATGTCATAAGCACCCGTGAGGCCAGGCTCGAAACAGCCCACGGGCGCGGTTCCGGCATAGCCGTCGCGCCGCGAATTCACGACCGGAAACAGGCCTGTCCAGATATTGGCGCGGGGCGTGCCGTCTGGGGCGCGGATCCCGGATTCAGGATCGTCAGGATCGAACAGGCCGAGACTTGCCGCGTATTCCCACTCTATCTCGGTGGGAATGCGTCCCCCCGCCCAGGCCGCATACGCGCGGGCGTCGTTGAGGGTCACATGCACAACCGGATGCAGCGCCCGGTCGTCGCGTGTCGATCCCGCGCCCTGCGGTGTCGCCCAGGTCGCTGCATCGTCGATCTTCCACCAGGACAGAAACACCTCTGGCGTGTCGCTTTGACGAAACTGGGCCGAGCCGCCGTTTCGCTCCGCCTCGGTCACATATCCCGTGGCGGCGACGAAGGCGGCGAACTGGCTGTTCGTAACTTCGTGGGCTTGCAGCCTGAAGGGCGAGACAAACACCTTTTCCGGCGGACCTTCTTCAGGATAGCGCGCATCTGCCCCTTTAACGAAGCCGCCGCCGGGGATGGTCACGAAAGCGCCGAGATTGTTTTCGTCAAGGGCGCAGCGTTGCCCCGAAGAGAAGAGCGGGCCAACGAGCCAAACACTCGCTGCGCTGCCGGACACCAGGGCCAGCGCCCCGAACAGTGCAGCAATTCGAAAAGTCCGTTTAGAGGTGCGGGCCATCTCACTTGGCCGCGAGCAATTCTAGAATGCGGTGCGAGGTTTCATAGCCGCTGTTTTGATTTTGGCCAGTCACGATATTGCCGTCCACGACCGTGTGTGTCGCAAGGAAGTCGCGCCAGCTTGTCTCGGCCTCGAAAACGGCGTTGGCGGCGCGCAATTCGGTTTCCGGGTGTTTCGGCGTCATCTGGATGCCAAGCTCCTCTATCTGCTTATCCGTCACGCCCGTTACCCGCCGCCCAGCAATGAGCGGCGTGCCATCCACATCTTTGGCGTTCACCAACCCGAGTGCGCCGTGGCACACCGATCCGATGACGGCGCCATTCGCGTTGGCCTTGGTCACCACCTCCGCGAGATCGGAACTCTGAGCCAGATCGTAGGCCGCGCCCCATCCACCTGACAGGAACACGACGTCATAGTCCTCCGCGTCGATTGCGTCGATTGGAATGGAATTTCCCAGTTTGCCCATGGCCGCGTCGTCGTTCTTGAAACGCCGGTCTTCTGGTGTCGCGAGAGGCCACCCCATCGACCACGGCTCGACAGGAATCTCGCCCCCCTTGATCGAGGCAATATCCACCTCAAGCCCGGCATCGAGGAACGCATAATACGGGACGGTCATTTCCGATGCGAACACGCCCGTCGCCCGGCCTGTCTCGCCCAGCGTGGCATGGCTGGTCGTGACGATCAGGGCACGATGGCCCGCAAGATCGAATCCCGGGATTTCATAATGCGGGTGAAAGCCCATGACCCTGAGGCTGGGTGGCAAGCCAAAATAGATAATGACGGCTAATAAAACGAAGATGCCAATTATATTTCGAAGCAAGGACATGATGAGATCCCTTGAAGTCAACGATTCATCGTCAGCGAATCAAAAGAAATCCGCATAGGTGTTGTTTTAGTTCAATTTTGTCGGGTGTGAGGCACGTTTTTTAGTGGATCGCGTACTTCATCGCGGCCAGTCCGACACCCACGCTCCCCGCAAAGAGCGCCCCGCCGATGGGCAGCCACCAGCTATGGTTGATCACCCATCCGACCCGAGCGCCTAGGACAACGAGGATCACCACGCAGAACGCTTGGCTCAGCGTCGTCGCCGCAGCAATGGTCAGCCACCCCAGCCCCGCGGCGACGAACAGCGCCGTCGGCACATTCGCGACCGTCAGCGTCGGGTGGCTGTGCGCCCAGGCGGTCTGAAAGGCCTTGCGGGTAAGGAGGCGCTCTCCGGTCTCCATCGCGTGGGACAACAGCTCGGCGAAGATCTTGGCCAGCGTCACCGCGAGCACCGAGCCGAAGAGGACGAGGGCCGCCTCGAACGGGCCGTCGCGGACCTCGTCCATGGCCATCAACAGGCTCAGGACGAGGATCGAGCCGTAGATCAGCCCGAAGGAGGCCCGATGCACGGGTCCCCAGGCAAGGTGGGCGTTGGGTCCATGGCGCAGCAGCGGCATGGACCCCTGATGTTGCCGGTCAGCCTCAGACATTGCGCTGGGTCGCCAGTTTTTCCAGAATACGGTGCGACGTCTCGTACCCGCTATTCTGGTTCTGGCCGGTGATCAGGTTGCCGTCGATGGTCGTGTGCGTTGCGAAAGGGTCGCGCCAGGCATGTTGGCACTCGAAGAGGCCCCCGGCCTTGATCAATTCCTCCTCTGGGTGCTTCGGCGTGACCGCGATGCCAAAGGTGTTGATTTGCCGGTTGGTCACGCCCGTGACGCGGCGGCCCTTGACCAGCGGCTCCCCATCGATCCCGCGTGCGCTGCACAGACCCAAGGCGCCATGGCAAACCGAACCGAGGATTTTACCTTGCGCATTGGCCCGCGTGACGAAGTCGGCGAGGTCCTCGCTTTGCATCAGGTCATAGGCCGCGCCCCAGCCCCCCGCCATGAAGATCACGTCGTAGTCGCCAGGGTTGATATCACTGATCTTCTTCGAGTTCTTCAGCTTCGCCATCGCATCTTTGTCCGCCATGAACCGGCGATCATCCTCGCAGGCGAGCGGCCACGACCAGGATGGGGGCTGGATCGGGATTTCGCCGCCCTTGGGCGAGGCCATGTCCACATCCATGCCGGCATTGATGAACGCGTAATAGGGGACGGTGAATTCGGAGCCGAAAGCGCCCGTGGCCCTTTTCATGGGATCCAGCCTGTTGTGGTTGGTGCACACCATCAGTGCGCGCCGCCCTTTCATGTCAAAATGCGGGATCGTGTAGTGGCGGTGCAGGCCCATCGCCGCGAGGATAGGTCGCAAATAGTACGCGATGATCCCGGCAAGGGCGACGATCCCGATAAGGAGATAAAGGCTCCAGTGCATGGCGGTACTCCGTCATTGGCTGATGTTGAACATGCGCTGTTCGCTGTACCGCTCAGGCGCCAGCCCGGCGCACAAGACCGCGGATCATGAGGAAGGCAAGGTACAGGGCCGCCGCGAACGCGAGGATCGCACCAAGCGCATAGGGCCAGTATTTCTGCAGAGCTTTCGTCCCGACATTGATGAAAAGCTGATTGAAGGCGGAGTCTTCAGAACCGAGTTCGAACACGCCAACCTCTTCGGCATACGACCGGTACTCGGTCAACATGCTCTGGAACAGTTCGGGGTTCTCGGCGGATAGGTCCGTTGTCTCGCCGGGGTCGGTCGACATGTCATAAAGACGCCATTGGGCGTCGCCGAGTGGCGGCGCAAGGCGCGTGATCTTCCATTGTCCGCGATAGAGCGCTGCATTGCCGCTGACCTCGAACGCGAAGCCTTCCTCCTCGGGCCGGCTACGTTCCGCCCGTCCGGCCAGCACCGGTTGAGCGCTGCGCCCATAAAATGCTTCCGCGTCATACGGGACGCCCGCCGCGTCCAGGATCGTCGGAACGAGATCAGCCACGTGGACAGGCGCGTCCACAACACCTGACGTTGTGATCCCGGGGCCGGCGATAACCAACGGCACGCGCAAGCCGCCTTCGCTGCCGTAGAATTTGTACAGATCGAAGGGCGCCGACGAGACCGAAGCCCACTCCGGGCCGATGGCCGTCAGGCTGCCCGGCTGGCCGAGGTTTTCCGCTGAGGTATCAAAGCCCTCAATCAGATGGATCCCGCGGAGTATCAGGTTTGCGAAGCCTTCAAAGCGGGTGACCGCCGCTTCCGCACCATTGTCCGAGGTTACGATGACGATGGTGTTCTCAAGCTCTCCCGCTGCCTCCAGATGCGCCAGCAAGCGTCCGATATGCTCGTCGGCCGCTGTCATCATTCCGGCATTGACCTGCATTTCACGGGCCGCAAGCGCCTGTTCCTGGGGTGTCAGATCCGCCCATGCGCGGTGCGTCTCGGGAGGCGGAGCCAGTTGCGTGGCAGGCGGGACCAGCCCAAGCTCGACGGCTCGCTTCAGCCGTTGCTGGCGCATGACATCCCATCCGGCGTCAAACACACCGTCATAGGCGTCGATATAGGACACCGGCACCTGCACGGGGATGTGAACGGCTTGAAGCGACAGAAAGGCAAAGAATGGCCGCTCGACATCGCCGCCATCGATATATTCAATCAGCTTGTCGACAAGGGAGCGCGATGAATAAAAATCTTCGGGCAGAGTGATCGGCGCCCCGTCTTCGAACCAGTCCACGTTATCGTAGCCCGGCAGATAAGGGGTCGCGTCATAGTTGCTGCCCCCTGTCGCATCCATGACGTAAGACCGATCGAACCCGAACTTGTTTGGCAGGTTCGCGCCCGTCTCGCCGATCCCCCACTTACCCGTGACGTAGGTCTGATACCCGGCCCTGGACAGTGAAGTGGCAATGGTGCTCTGGCCGGCGTCCCATGTCATGGAGTAGCCGGGGAGCTCACGCATTTCTGACGTTACCGTCTCCACCAGCGTGCCCATGCCGACCTGGTGGTTGTCCATGCCCGTCATCAGCATGGCGCGGCTCGGTCCGCAGAACGGGGAGGAGTAGTAACGCGAAAAGATCGCCCCATCTCGCGCCAGACGATCAATGTTCGGCGTCCGTGTTTCGCTGCCATAGGCGCCGAAATCCATAAAGCCGACATCATCGAAAAGGATAAGAAGAATATTCGGCCGTTTGTCCTGCGCAACAGCGGGCATCACGGTTGAAAGTGACACCAGAAAAGCGCCGACAAACATATGGGAAAATTTTCGCATAATCATGAGGGCCTTTTTGCTATCGGATGCGTTTGATTTTTCGTCGCGTCGCGAGCACTCAGCGTTCTTTGGCGCCAGGCACCGGCCCGCTTTGAGGCGTCAGGCGCTTGGGCGAACGCTGTGCAGCGAGGAATGCACCGACAAGAGCGCGTTGAGTTGCGCTTCATGTGTGGCCGAGGGCGATTTTGTCCGTTGCTTGGGTTAGGCGACTGGGCTTGAGCCGGTTGTGCCCCTTGTGCAGCCGGTACTGTTGCGGCAGCCCCCAACAGACCCGGTTTCACGACGTCTCTTTGATCGAACTCACCTGAATTCTTCATCTCAAATACTCACTCAAACTGATATTACGAATGCTCTTCACGAAGTCATCGGTTTGGCGATTGCAGGTTTATTCAAGTTGCGCCGCGTTTGTCAGGCCCGCTTCTTCCCAAGTGCAATCTTTCGGCAGGCTCGCCCCCTGGAACTCTCTGGAAGCCGCGCGCTCTGGCTCTGACATTTCGCTCCAAAGGGCATCCGCACGATCTCTTGCTTCGGGCACACCGTGACCCTCCGCCGCGCGGAGCCATCCGTAAGCGACCGGGAAATTGGTGGATTTGCCCGCAACACTGTGTGCGACGCGGCGCGCCAATCGAACGCCATCGACGACGTCGCCGGAAAGGATCCGCCCGACCTTCAACATCGCAGGTCCGTGCCCCTGCCGCGCGGATAGACAGAGCCAACTCACCGATTTTGGAGTATCATAAAATACCGCTTTTTCATTTATGGAGCAGCATAATGCATTACCAACCTTGTATTGGGCGACCGGATCGCCATTTTTAGCGGCCTCTATATGTCGATTATAGGCCACCTTATCTTTGGATATATTTGCCGTTTCGATCCCTACTGTCGCACATCCACCACAAAATACGCTAAAAAGCACCACAATACATGGAACAGAACCGGATCGTTTTAAGACCATTATGAACTCCGCCGGGTATCGCAATGCCGCAGCCATTCTTGGCGCCCGCCGGGGCAAGCTGATCACGCGGCGGCCATAACTCTCGATTGTCGCTCCCGACCGTGTGGTGGCTCCTTAATCCGTCGGGCCAACCTAAACCATTCGTTAGCGACGCTGACATATTTACAAGTAACGCCTATCTGTCAAGTACAAGTTTCGCCTATCTGTCAAACTGGCCGGGTTGAATCTCCGTGGCTCTTTACCCTACAGAAGAGACGATGGAACCAGACGACGCTCACATTCTCGACGCCGTGACGGCCGTGGTGGCTCGATACGGCATGAAGCGAACGACCATGGCCGAACTCGCGCGCGCTGCTGGCGTATCGCGGCAGACGCTCTATGACCGCTTTGGCGACAAGGACCGGATCATGGCGGCCGCGATTGATTTGATTGCACACCGGGTGTGCACCGGGCTGCGCGCGGCCTTCGCCGAGGAAACTGATCTCGCAAGGAGCATCGATGCCTACTTCCGCATCGCCATCTGGCCGACCTACAAGATCATGGAAGCCATGCCGGACGCTGTTGACTTCGAAAGGGGCCTGGGGCCGGCATCGATTGCTGCCACCCAGAGGGTCGCAGAGACGAAGCAAGCGATTATCACGGCTCTATTCCGGGAGCATCTTCCAGAAGATGGCCCAACGCCCGAAATCGTCGCGCGCTTTTTTGAGCAATCGAGCTGTCAGGCAAAAATGTCAGGTATGGCGAGAGAAGACCTGGAGCAGTTTCTATCCGTCCTCAAAGGGTCTATCCTGGCTCTCGCCCGCAATCCATGACCTTGAATTTTTTGCTCCAAACGAGCGACTAAGGCATGGCTATCTGGGCATTCAAATTGCAACCGCTGTGTGGCGCTTTATCATGATAACGCAAGGTTTTATACTGCCACAAACAGGAGATTCAATGACCTGTGCCGGCCGCACAATCAGCGCGCCAGCAACAGTTCATTGATGAGCTGCGTCTGACCCATTGCGATGATTATGATCCAGAAGACCGTCGCAAATAATGCGCCGATTAAGAACCACACTGCCGACCGTCCCATACAAATCATCCTTCCACTGAAACAAACATCAAACTAGAAACCGGGTGGTTTTCTTTGCCAATCGTATCCACTCTTTGCGTCCTGGTAACCGCGTTCATAGAGCGCACTCATATATGTTTTGTCGAACGGCTCGTTACTCTCGTGGTCAAAATCGCTCGGAACGCTTGCCAAGTTAAATTCGATGTTGTTTTTCTGGCTACTCAGGTAAATCTTGAGAATGTCGCCAGCAGTTTGCTGTTTGATGAGCGTTGAAATCGAACGGCCCGCTACGCTGAATGTTGTCGCATCAACAGACATCGCTTCAGGCGTCGTCTTCGAGTTGACAATGAGAAACAAGCTCAAATCAGTGCGTGAACTATTCCGGCCCCCAAATTTCTCCATACTGAAATTTGTTGGCAACAGAAACGCATTGTCCGTTGTGCCACCGTCAACATGCATCTCCTGGTAAGTCTCATTGCCGATTTTGACGTCGATGTAAACAGGCGGAAACAGGCCAGGTATCGACACGGATGCAAGCAGCACTCTTCGAAAAAGTTGCAATGCTTCAGGCGAATTGCGCTGCGCGATCGATCCCATATCCCAGACAACAGGACGCTCGGCGTCAAGATTGGTGGTGCCGACCAATAGTCTTCGGCCCCTGTTATGCTCGCGTGCAATGGCGGCCATGAAGCTACGGTCAACATATTTTGAAATCAGATCGTACAATGGTTGCGAACTGGTGAGGGAGCTTCCACCGACCAGGCCTGCAAGAATATTCCGACTCAACAAGTCGTTGGTAGAGTATTGCGTGTATATCTCTTTCAACTGCGAATCATACGCACTGCCCAGAAAAGCAAATGGCGCGATCAGCGCGCCGGTGCTCACCCCAGTGACGACTTCGAACTCTGGACGCGTTCCCGCGGCGGTCCAGCCATTCAGGAGGCCCGCCCCGTAGGCGCCGTCATCTCCGCCGCCCGAAAGAACGAGAAAGCTGAACGCGTTGCGTCTGGATTGATCGAGGATCTCTGGACGGGTCGCCGCTATCTGGTCGCGCCGGATTTGCGCGATGCGCTGGCCATCGTTGATAGGCTCATCGCCCCAACGCCTGACGCCCGTAAAGTCCACGACGGCCGCTTGCTCGGTGAACTGCGGTGGTACAGCCTGACGCATTGTGCCAACGCAACCCGATACCAGGGCCGTCATGAGGGCAACGCACAAATAGGCAGTCAAGCGCTGGCGCGGTACAGTCCGTTTGGGCACGCGACACGGCATATTGTTCATCTTTCAATATCGTACGCAAAGCATGGCGCGTGACCCCTGACCGGAAGCACCGTTCCATGAATTTGCACGCTGGTCCTTCGGGGCTGCATTCCGGCAGATCGGTTCACGCCTTTTCATACGTTTTCGATGCACTTTACCACTGACATACCCTGCGAAAATCTCTCACGGTAGGACAATGGACGACCCGAACGGAGCAATTTGCGCCAAAGCTTCTGGCGGCAACACGCTGGCCAGCATTATCTCGACGACCGTGGCATTCGCGCTCGCCCGGGGCATGACGATGGACGAGATCGAGCGCGTCACGGGCCTGAAGGGCCTCGATCTCGTCGATGCCAATGCACGGCTGCCCGATGTGGCGTTGCACAAGCTATGGCTTGAACTGACGACCAGGGCACGCCCTGATGAAGCGCTGTCGATCGAGATGGCGCGCGCAGCGCCTTTTTCGATGCTCGGTGATCTTGCGCACGGCGCGCAGTTTGCGAGCGATCTGAGATCTGCGTTGGATCTTTTTATCCAGAACCGCATCTTCTTGTGTGACTGGCTGGAACTCGGCCTCCATGACACAGACGACGAGACGGCCCTTATCGGCCATCATCCACTGGATGCGCTCGACTCGGGACGGGTCCAGGAGACGGGTATGGGCGTAACGGCCCGGGTCCTCAACGAGATCCTGCATGTCAATAATGCGCTGATACGAATTGAGTTTTCGCACGAGCGATGCGGTGCTCAGGACGCTTACGAAGAGTTTTTTCGGGTGCCGGTTCTCTTCAATCAATCCAGAAACGCGATGGTGTTTCGGCGAGATGCAATGAATACACCCATTCGTCACGCAAATGTCGATTTATTCGCTCTCGTCGAGACGCATTTTTCTCAAATCCGTCAGCGTATTGATAACCAGAAATGTCCCAGCGATTTACGTAAGCTTCGCAACGCGATCGTTGAGAACAGTAGTCAGGGTGATTACCGAGCCTCATCCGCAGCAAATCGCGCGCATATGAGCTTGCGAACGGCTCAGCGGCTTGCCGCCTCGCACGGGACCTCGCTACAAAAGCTGATAGATGAAATCCGCTGCGCAAACGCAATCGAATTCTTAAGCGATCCGGCGATGAACCTCGACGCGATATCCACGATGCTTGGCTATTCCGATGTCCGGGCATTCACGCGCGCGTTCAAACGCTGGAGCGGCACCACGCCCTCCAAGTTTCGGGCCAGGAGATTTGACAAGACCGATTCGTGACCAAGCTGCACAGGCATTCAATACGGTAACCGTGTACGCGATACCGGATCGCCGGCATGGGGAACAGTTCGGCGATCACTTTCGTGCGTCTTTCTATGCGGCCCTTGCCACTGGCTGTCGCGCTTCTGCTCGTAGCGTACACCTTGGACGTTGCTCGGGAGGCACAAGAGGTCATCCGGCCAGTGCGCGCCATAAAGGTCGCAGATGCCTCGACTATCCAGAAACGCTGGTCCTCGGGAACGGCAAAAGGCACTGAGGAGATTGACTTGTCGTTTCGCGTAAGCGGACCTCTGATTTCGCGCAACGTCGATGTCGGAAGCGAGGTCAAGGAAGGCGATCTGATCGCACAGATCGATCCTGCGACGTTCCGGGCCGATCTCGACGAGGCGAACGCAAATCTTGCGGTCGCGCAAGCCGCAGGTTCCCCACACACGCGGGGATAGGTCATAGACCTCGGCCGGGGATCATCTGAACCGAATACAGGACAGATCAGGACTTCTTGCTGGAGGACGAAAAGAGGTGCAGCAAACCGAGTCGGAGAGCTAAGCCCCTGAGACAGAATGGAAATTTCAATATGAATGGCGGAGAGGATGGGATTCGAACCCACGATACGGTTTTGCCGTATACTCCCTTAGCAGGGGAGCGCCTTCGACCACTCGGCCACCTCTCCGCCTGTAGAGATACTAACGCGGGAGGGGGTTTGACAAGGCAGTCTTGAAAATTCTTGGCGGTATTGAAAATTCTTGCGCGCGCGAAGGCGCCTGGCGCGCCCTTCAGCCGGGCGTGGCGAGCACGAGGCTCCAGAACGTCTTGAACTGGGTATCCGGCTTTTCCACCACCGCCACGCCCATATGAGTCGCGTCGGGGAGAAGCAGGTTGGCGTTATGGTCCGGGCTGCGCTTCCACTCCCGGAACAGTTCGCCAAATGTGATCTGGCCGGTGCCGACGTTTTCCGCCGCCACCTGAGGATCGAAACCGGTGCGCTGCACCCGCTCCCACGGGTCGGAGCCGTCGGAGCCGAAATGCGAAATCCGGTCGTGATCGGCCAGATCGTGGGCGTGGGCGAAAGCGGCGCGCTCCAGTTGCGGATGCAGATCCAGCGGCGGCAGACCTTTGTCCGCGCGATAGTCGTTGACAAGGCTTAACGCCTGCTCCGGCGTGAAACTCTCGACCGGCGCAACCGATTCCAGCTCCTCGTCGCCTGAGGATTCTGTGGCGCGGCTCCATAGCGCGGCAAGCCGCTCGGACAAGGCCGGCTCGGCCGGCGCGACGTTTTCCGCCTGTCTGACCTGCTCGGCGGCTTCGCGGTCCGGCGTCTCATCGGCGAGATTGCCCATCAGCCCGCTGTTCACGGCGCATCCACCGAGCGGCCCCGCGATGACGAGCACGGCGGCGAGCGGGATCAGCCGCCGCGCGACCGGCGTTCGTTGGCCCTGATGGCTCTGCGCCCGCACCACCGCCTCCGTGAAATCTGGCATATATTTCAATAAAGTAACCGCAACGCCGTTAACAAACGGTTTCCATGTGTGCAGCGCGGAAACATCCGCCGCGGCGCACAAGTATCAACCGATGTATGTGACGTTAAAATGGCGCGGCGGGGTCAGCCTTCGCTGCTGCCGCCATCGTTGGCGAGCTTGTCGAGGCGCGTGCGCATTTCGGCAAGCTGAGCGCGGAGCTGCGCGACCTCCTCGGCGGAGGCGGGCGTTTTGTCGCCGGCGCCCTCGTCCCCGGATGGCGCAACTTCGTAGCCGCTCTGCTCGTTTTCGCCGGCGCCGAACGGCTTGAACATGCTCAGCGCCTGCTCGAACATCTCCATGTTCTGAAGCGCCTGTTTCTGCATGGCTTCAAACGCCGCGCCGCCGAACGGGGCGCTGCCGAAGGTCTCGGCGATCTGCTGGGTGTATTTCTCCTGCTCGCGCGTCAGGGTGTTCATGCTGAACTCAAGGTAACTCGGGACGAGCTTTTCCATCGAGTTGCCGTAGAAGCGGATGAGCTGGCGGAGAAAACTGATCGGCAGCAGGTTCTGCCCCTTGCTCTCCTGCTCCACGATGATCTGCGTGAGCACCTGATGAGTCAGGTCTTCGCCCGTCTTGGCGTCGTAGACCACAAAGTCGCGTTCCGACCGCACCATCTCGGCGAGATTGTCGAGCGTGACGTAGGTGCTTGTGTCGGTGTTGTAGAGGCGGCGGTTCGCATATTTCTTGATGACCGCCGGCTCCTTGTCGACCGTCTTGCTTGGGCGGTGTGTATCGTCTGGCATTTTTCGCTGTCTCGTCAGGTCGCGCGGACAATCGCGGAGCCGCGGATGTCCCGGAACTCCATGTGTTGCTCCAATATTGCATTGCGGAAGCCGGGGGACAAGCTTTGTGCGAGCCAGGAGACGGTTGGTGAATCAAGGAAAATCGCCGATACTTGAAAAAAGTGATGGTCCGGGCGCGCCGGGCGGTTCACGCGGGCGCTTTGCACGCGCACAATGGTCCCGAAGCGGGTCATCGCTTCGGAAACGGCAATGTCCGGCATCTGGCCGGGAAACAGGAGGACGGCATGAGCAGTGAAGAGACCATCGTCATCTCGGGCGCCGCGCGCACGCCGGTCGGCGCGTTCAACGGCAGTCTGAGCAGCGTCCCGGCGCACTATCTCGGCGAGACCGTCATGCGCGAGGTCATGGGGCGCGCAAAGGTCGAGCCCGCCGAGGTCTCCGAGGTCATTCTGGGTCAGATCCTCACCGCGGGACAGGGCATGAACCCGCCGCGCCAGGCCTCCATCGGCGCGGGCCTGCCAATCGAAACGCCGGCATGGGGCATCAACCAGGTCTGCGGCTCGGGCCTGCGCACCGTGGCGCTCGGCTCCCAGCAGATCAAACAGGGCGACAGCAAGATCGTGATCGCCGGCGGCCAGGAGAGCATGAGCCAGGCGCGCCATGCCGCCTATATCCGCCAGGGCCAGAAGATGGGCGATCTGGACATGGTCGACACCATGATCCGCGATGGCTTGTGGGACGTGTTCAACGGCTATCACATGGGCAACACCGCCGAGAACGTCGCCGAGAAGTGGCAGATCACCCGAGAGGAGCAGGACGCCTTCGCCGCAGCCTCGCAGAACAAGGCCGAGGCCGCGAAGAAGGCCGGCCGCTTCAAGGACGAGATCGTCCCTGTCACCATCAAGGGCCGCAAGGGCGACACGGTCGTCGAGGAGGACGAATACATCCGCGAGGGCGTCACGGCGGAAAGCCTTTCCGGCCTGCGCCCGGCATTCGCCAAGGACGGCACCGTGACGGCGGGCAACGCCAGCGGCATCAACGACGGCGCGGCGGCCGTCGTGCTGATGAGCGAGGCGGAGGCGCAGCGGCGCGGCGTGGAGCCGCTGGCGCGCATCGTGTCCTGGGCCAATGCCGGCGTCGACCCGTCGATCATGGGCACCGGCCCGATCCCGGCCTCCAAGCTCGCGCTGGAGAAGGCCGGCTGGAAACCGGAAGACCTCGACCTGATCGAATCCAACGAAGCCTTCGCCGCGCAGGCCTGCGCCGTGAACAAGGGTCTCGGCTGGGACCCGGAGAAGGTCAACGTGAATGGCGGCGCGATCGCCATCGGCCACCCGATCGGCGCATCGGGAACCCGCATCCTGGTGACGCTGCTGCACGAAATGCAAAAGCGCGACGCCAAGCGCGGTCTAGCCACGCTGTGCATCGGCGGCGGCATGGGCATCGCCATGTGCGTGGCGCGGGATTGATCGCGAACATGGCGCAAGGGAATACGCGGCAACAAGCAGGCGAACGGGAGACAGGCGGCTGGCCGGCAGGCCGGCCCGCTGTCTTGAAGTCTGCGCGCCGCGTCGGGATTGCTTAACGGACGGAACGCAGCGGAGGAAACAGTCATGGCACGGGTAGCAATCGTCACTGGCGGCACGCGCGGCATCGGCCACGCCATCGCGGTCGCCCTCAAGGACGCGGGATATTCGGTCGCGGCCAATTACGGCGGCAACGATCAGGCCGCGCAGAACTTTCAGAGTGAAACGGGCATCCCGGTCTACAAATGGGATGTGGGCGATTTCAGCGCCTGCGAAAGCGGGCTGAAGCAGGTCGAGAGCGACCTCGGGCCGGTGGATGTCCTGGTCAACAACGCGGGCATCACGCGGGACGCGATGTTCCACAAGATGACGCCCGAGATGTGGAATGATGTGATCCGCGTGAACCTCAACTCGATGTTCAACATGTGCCATCCGGTCATCGGCGGGATGCGCGACCGCGGGCACGGGCGGATCATCAACATCTCATCGATCAACGGCCAGAAGGGCCAGATGGGTCAGACCAACTATTCCGCCGCCAAGGCCGGGGTCATCGGCTTCACAAAGGCGCTGGCGCAAGAGACCGCGCGCAAGGGCATCACGGTGAACACGATCGCGCCGGGCTATGTGGACACGGACATGGTCGCGAACGTGCCCGAAGAGGCGCTGAACCAGATCATCGCGCAGATCCCGGTCGGCCGGCTTGGCAAGCCGGAGGAGATCGCGCGCTGCGTGACCTTCCTGGCCAGTGAGGACGCCGGCTTCATCACCGGCTCGACGATCACGGCCAATGGCGGGCAGTACATCCTCGGATAGAGTGCGTTGTTCCATCCGTTGGAAAAACGTCATTGCGAGGCCTGAAAGGCCGAAGCAATCGAGCAGCAGATGACGCGACTTCTGGATTGCTTCGCTACGCTCGCAATGACGGCCAAGGCGGCGTTTCAGTCCGATCTGATCGCGCTGCGAGCTTTGCGTGCTGTGGCGCCTACTGCGTCTCGCGCTTGGGGCGCGTGGCGGGCGGCGGCGCTTTCGCCCGGACCTGCCGCGCGGCGATCGTAACGCCCGTGAGGATCAGCGCGAAGCCCACCCCGTGCGACCACAGCGGCTGCTCGCCCAGGATCAGGATCGCCAGCGTGGAGCCGAACAGCGGGATCAGGTGCAGGAAAACCCCCGCGCGGTTCCCCCCGATCAGTTCGACGCCGCGCGTGTAGAACACATAGGCCAGAATGCTCGGGAAAATCGCTACATAGCCGATCGCCAGAAGCGCGTCAGTTGACAGCGTGAGAGAGCGGACATAGGCGTGCTCCCAGGCGTGCAGCGGCCAGTTGATGACAGCGGCGACCGCAAACAGGCACGCCGCGAGGCTGAGCCAGTGAATGTCTGTCGGGCGCTTGCGCAGGAATGCGGTATAAACGCCCCAGACGCCCATCGCCGCCAGCACCCACAGGTCGCCGGTGTTGAACTGGAGCTGCGCCAGCGCCTTCAGGTCGCCCTTCGACACCACGACGATCACGCCGATCAGCGACAGCCCGATGCCCAGCACCTGCCGCGGCGTCAGCCGGTCGCTAAAGAAGATGAAAGATGCAATGGCGATCATCACCGGCCCGGACGAGTTGATGATGAGCGCGTTCAGCGCGGGCGTATGGTTCAGGCCGATATAGGTCAGCGTGTTGAAGCTGCCCGCGCCGGTCGCGCCGAGAAACACCAGCCACGGCCACTTCTGCCGGATGACAGGCCAGTCACGGCGCAGATGCGCCAACGCGAAGGGCAGAATGATGAGAAACGCAAGCGTCCAGCGGATCGAGGCCAGCGCGATGGGCGGGAAAAACTCATGCACCCCGCGCCCGAGCACGAAATTTCCGCCCCAGAACAGCGGCGTGAGCGTCAGAAGCACATAGGGCTGGTTGAAAAGCGCGCTCAGCGCGCGGCGCGCGGGTGACGGCGGCGCTTCGGTGTGCGATGGACGGCTCATGCGCTTCGGCATACGCTATCGTTCGGTGCGCGTAAAGCCGCGCGGCGCAAGACAAATTCACGACCGGCGCACTGGCCGGACAAGTTGCGGAGATTGAGAGAACATGGCCAATGTCGCAGTGGTCGGCTCGCAATGGGGCGACGAAGGCAAGGGCAAGGTGGTCGACTGGCTGAGCGAGCGGGCGGACACCGTGGTGCGCTTCCAGGGCGGGCATAACGCCGGGCACACGCTCGTCATCGATGGCGTGACCTACAAGCTTTCGCTGCTGCCCTCCGGCGTCGTGCGGCCCGGCAAGTTGTCGATAATCGGCAACGGCGTCGTCATCGACCCGTGGGCGCTTGCCGAGGAGATCGAGACCCTGCGCGGCCAGGGTGTGGATGTGACCCCGGAGCGCCTGCGCATCGCAGAGAACGCAACGCTGATCCTGCCGCTGCACCGTGAACTCGACGCGCTGCGCGAGGCCGCCGCGGGCGCGGGCAAGATCGGCACGACCCGGCGCGGCATCGGCCCGGCCTATGAAGACAAGGTGGGCCGGCGCGCGATCCGGGTGATGGACCTGCAGAACCCGAAGACGCTCAAGGCCAAGCTTGACCGCATCCTCGCGCATCACAACGCGCTGCGCCGCGGCCTGAACCAGCCGGAAGTCGACCGGGACGAACTGTTCGAGTCATTGTGCGAGGTGCGGCCCAAAATGCTGCCCTTCGTCGACACGGTCTGGCAGCTTCTCGACCAGCAGCGCCGCGCAGGCAAGCGCATCCTCTTCGAGGGCGCGCAGGGCGCGCTGCTCGACATCGACCACGGCACCTATCCGTTCGTGACCTCGTCCAACACCGTCGCCGCGCAGGCCGCCACCGGCTCTGGCATGGGGCCACGCGCCATCGGCTATGTGCTCGGCATCACCAAGGCCTATACGACGCGGGTGGGGGAAGGCCCGTTTCCCAGCGAGCAGGATAACGAGACCGGCCAACTGCTCGGCGAACGGGGGCGCGAGTTCGGCACCGTCACCGGCCGGGCGCGCCGCTGCGGCTGGTTCGACGCCGCCCTGGTGCGCCAGACAATCAAGGTCGCGGGTATCGACGGCATCGCACTGACCAAGCTCGACGTGCTCGACGGCTTTGACGAGCTGAAGGTCTGCGTCGGCTACCGGCTGGACGGCAAGGAGATCGACCACCTTCCGGCCGCGCAGGGCGCGCAGGCGCGCGTCGAGCCGATCTACGAGGTGCTGCCCGGCTGGGCCGGCTCCACCGAAGGCGCGCGAAGCTGGGCGGAGTTGCCGGCGCAGTGCATCAAGTATGTCCGCCGGCTGGAGGAGCTGATCGAGGCGCCGGTCGCGCTGCTCTCCACTTCGCCGAAGCGCGAGGACACGATTCTCGTGCACGACCCCTTCGTCGATTGACACCGGATGCTCAAGGCTTATTCCTCCCTGTTGCGCGACGAGCGCCGTCCGCTGGCCTTTGGCGCGGCCTGCACCTTCCTGTCCGCGCCGGGGCAGACCTTTTTCATATCGCTGTTCATCGGCGCGCTGAGCGACAGCCTGGGCTTGACCGCCGGTGATCTCGGCTCGGTCTATCTCGGCGCAACGCTCGGCTCGGCGGCGCTGTTGCCCTGGTTCGGACACTGGATCGACCGGATCGACCTGCGCCGCTACGCCGCCGCCGTCATGGTCGGGTTGGCGGTATCCTGCGCGGTCATGGCCTCGGCGGCCGGGCCGGTGAGCCTGTTCCTCGCCTTCCTGATGATGCGGCTGTTCGGCCAGGGGTTGATGTCGCATACGGGTATGACCTCGGTCGGGCGCTATTTCGTCAACCGGCGCGGGCGGGCGCTGTCGCTGGTCGTCATGGGCTTTCCGCTGTCCGAGGCCGTGTTGCCCGCATTGGCGGTGGTGCTGATCGGGGCGATCGGCTGGCGCGCGGCCTATCTGGCGGTGGGCGCGAGCGTGCTGCTCATCGCGCTGCCGCTCCTGCTCTGGCTCATCGCCGATCGCCGCGCCTTCACCCGGCCGACGCTGCGCGCGGAAGGCAGCCGGCGGCCATCCGCCTGGGACGGCGCGCGGATCGTCGGGCGCACGGCGTATTTCTGGCTGATCCTGCCGCTGCTGATCTACATGCCGCTGACCGCCACGGCGCTGATCTTCTACATCCAGCCAATCGGCGCGGCGAAGGGCTGGTCGCCGGAATTGATCGCCGCGTCCTTCACCGGCTTCGCCGCGGGCCACGCGGCCGCGATCCTGGTCGGCGGCGGGCTGGTGGACCGCTTCACCGCGCGCAATGTCCTCGCCGCCACGGGCCTGCCGATGGTGCTGGGCATTGTGCTGCTCGGCGCGCTCGAAGCCCCCTTTGCTGCCTTCGCCTTCATGGGTTTGATCGGCGCTTCGACCGGACTGGCGCACACGGTCCAATCCGCGATGTGGGCGGAGGTCTACGGCGTGGAGCGGCTGGGCACGATCCGCAGCTTCTCCGTCATGCTGATGGTTGCCGGCACGGCGGCCGGCCCGGCGCTCGTCGGCCCGATGATCGACGCAGGCTGGCCCGTCGCGTTGATTGCGGCGCTCTTCGCCGCCTTTGGCGCGGCGGCGACGCTGCTGGCCTTGGCCGGCCGGTTCCGCACGCGGTTGCCGGCCTGAGCGCGATCGGATAGGTTTCGCGGAAAATTGCATCAACCGCATTAAACAATTTCAAGGAGACGCAAATGGCGGAAGACATCGTCCCGGCGCAGCTTGCCCCCTACCCCGTTGAGGTGGAAGAAGGCCGCAATTACGCCTGGTGCCGCTGCGGCCGGTCGGCGAAGCAGCCGTTCTGCGACGGATCGCACAAGGGCACGGGCATCGAGCCGTTGATGTTCAAGGCCGAGCGCAGCGAAACGGTCATGCTCTGCGGCTGCAAGGGGACGGACGACGAACCGTTCTGCGACGGGTCGCATAACCTCGCCTAGCCCGGTTTTGACAGCAGATTGAAAGCTCGGCCCGCCGTCACAGCTTTGGTTCGTCATCCCGGATGCGCTGCAGCGCGAAGCGGTGCCGCGCTGATCCGGGATCACTCTCAATGCCGCGGCAGAGAGGTCCCGTGTCTGCAGCGCGTGACCCGTCCCGCGCCGCGCACACGGGACGACACGCCAGTGACAGCGCGTTAGACGCCGCACCAGCGCCTGACGATGGCGGTATAAAGCTCCGCCGCCTCCTCGATCCGCTCGACATAGCAGAATTCGTCGGTCTGATGCGCCATGCGCGGCTCGCCCGGGCCGAGGATGATCGTCGGGATCGGACCATAACCCTCGCGCAGCGCCGCTGCATCGGTGAAGTACGGCGCGGCGCCGATCTCCGCCACGCTGCCGTCCGGCGCGGCGAACATCTCGCGCAACTCCACGATCCACGGCTCACCCGGCTCCGTCCAGACGGCTTCGGCCTCGGTACCGAACGATACCTCGATATCCCGCCCCACGGTCTCGCGAAGCCGCTCTTTCAGCGCCGCCAGATCGACCTGCGGCGTCACCCGGATATCAACGCCGAATGACGCGCGGTCCGGCACCGAATTGACGTTCATGCCGCCCCGCACCCAGCCCACGTTGAGCGTCGGCGAACCGAGATAAGGGTGCGCCGCGACGCCGAAGTCAAATGCTTGAAGTGCATCGATGGCGCGGACCGCCTTGTAGATGGCGTTGTCCCCCGCCTCCGGCATCGACGAATGTGCCGTGATGCCCTGCGCCAGCCCCTCGAAGCGCAGAACGCCCTTGTGCCCGAGCCAAAGGGCGTTCGACGTCGGCTCCGCCACCACCATCGCGCCCGCGCGCCCGAGCAGCCGCTCACGCGCCAGCATCCGCGCGCCGTTGGTGCCGGTTTCCTCATCCGCCGTGATGACGATTTCGATGCCCGGCGTGCGCTCCAGCTTGTCGGCCAACGCCACCGCCGCGCTCACGATCGCCGCCACGCCGCCCTTCATGTCCGTCGAGCCGCGCCCCAGCAGCTTGCCATCCGCGATCTCGCCGCCGAACGGATCGAAGCTCCAATCCGCCGCGCCGAGCGGGACAACATCGGTATGCCCGGTCAGGCACAGCGCCGGCTTGTCCGGGAGGCCGCCGATTCGCGCGATCAGACTTAGCCGGCCCTCCGCCAGCAGGTGGAAGCTGACCTGAAACCCCGCCCCTTCAAGAACCGCGCCGATATGCTTGGCGCAGGCCGCCTCGTTGCCAGGCGGATTCACGGTGTCGAAACGCACCAGTTCCTGGGCCAGCGCTACCGGATCGACCCGATTCATTGTCCCAGTTCCAGTTGCGCGTAATAGTCGAGCACATCGGGGTTGGCGAGCGCCTCCTTGTTCTTGATCTGGCGGCCGTGGATGATGTCGCGCACGGCGATCTCCGTGATCTTGCCCGACTTCGTGCGCGGAATGTCCGGTACCTGAACGACCTTCGCCGGAACGTGGCGCGGCGTCGCGCCCTCGCGGATTTGCCGCTTGATGCGGTCGCGCAGGCCGTCGTCAAGCTCCAGCCCCTCCTGCAGCACGACGAACAGTACGACGCGCACGTCATTGTCCCAGCTTTGGCCGATGACGATCGATTCGCGGATTTCGGGAAGCTGCTCCACCTGCCGGTAAATCTCAGCCGTGCCGATGCGCACCCCGCCGGGGTTTAGCGTCGCGTCCGAGCGGCCGAGGATGACGATGCCGCCATGCCCGGTCCACTGCGCGAAGTCGCCGTGGTGCCAGATGTTCGGGAACCGGGCGAAATAGGCGTTGAAGTATTTTTCGCCGCTCGGGTCGTTCCAGAAGCCGACGGGCATCGAGGTGAATGGCCGCGTGCACACCAGTTCGCCCTTTTCGCCGCGCACCGGGTTGCCGTCCTCGTCGAACACATCCACCGCCATGCCAAGGCCCGGCCCCTGAATTTCGCCGCTCCAGACCGGCTTGTGCGGATTGCCCAGCACGAAGCAGGAGACGATGTCCGTCCCGCCCGAGATCGAGGCAAGATGGATATCCGGCTTGATGGCGTCATAGACGTAATCGAAGCTCTCGGGCACCAGCGGCGAGCCGGTGGAGGCCATCGTGCGCAGCTTCGACAGGTCGTGCGTGTCGCGCGGGCGCATATCGTTCTTCTTCAGCGCGTCGATGTATTTCGCGGAGGTGCCGAAGAACGTCATGCCCTCGGCCTGCGCATAGTCGAACAGCACATTGCCGTCCGGCGCGAAGGGCGACCCGTCATAGAGTAGGATCGTCGCCTCGCAGGCCAGCGCGGCCACCAGCCAGTTCCACATCATCCAGCCGCAGGTGGTGAAGTAGAACACCCGGTCGCCGGCCTTCACATCGCAGTGCAGCGCGTGCTCCTTGACCTGCTGGAGGAGCGCGCCGCCAGCGGCATGGACGATGCATTTCGGCACGCCGGTCGTCCCCGACGAATACATGATGTAGACGGGATGGTTGAACGGCACGCGGGTGAATTCGACCTCGCCCGGCACATGCGCGTTCATCGCCGAGGCCAGGGTCTGCGCCTTGTCAAGCGCATCGGCGGTTTGCCCGCTCTGGCCGAGATAATCGGCGATCAGCACCAGTTCCAGGCTCGGCATCTGCGGCACGATCTCGGCCAGCTTGTCGGCGATCTCGAAGCGTTTGCCGTTGTAGTAATAGCCGTCGCAGGCGATCAGCACCTTCGGTTCGATCTGGCCGAAGCGGTCGAGCACGCCCTTCACGCCGAAATCCGGCGAGCAGGACGAAAACACCGCGCCGATCGAGGCGGAAGCCAGCAGCGCCACCAGCGTCTCCGGCGCGTTCGGCATCATCGCCGCGACCCGATCGCCCGCGACCACGCCATGCGCGCGCAGCACCTGCTGAAGCTGGGAGACCTGGGCGTGCAGCTCGGCCCAGCTCATCCGGCGTTCAAGCTTGTCCTCGGCGCGGAAGACAATCGCCGTCTCACGGTCGCCGCGGCGCAGCAGGTTCTCCGCGTAGTTCACCTGCGCGTTCGGGAAGAATTGCGCACCCGGCATCTTGTCGCCGTCGACCAGGTACGGGGGCGCGCCCTTGTCGCCGACAAAGCCGAGGAAATCCCACAGCGCCGGCCAGAACACGGTCGGCGCGCGCACGGAAAAATCGTGCAGGTCGTCGGTATCACGGAACGACGCGCCGTATTCGCGTCGCAGGAAATGCATGAATGCGGTGAGATTGCTGTTCGCGATCGTCTCCGGGCTGGGACGCCACAACGGCTCGCTCATTTTTCCGGCTCCCTGCAGTCGCTGGATGGCACATATCGCACCTTAGCGAAGATAGGGCCGGAAAGGCTATGGGCTTTGCGGCGCAACGGCGGTCACGTTCACGGGAGATTGCCGGCAAAGGATAAAAAATCAGGGGCACTGCCTGATTGATCGGCAGTGCCCCTGAACCCCGCTATGAGATGTTGCCGCGCCGAGACGAGTCAGGGTGGCGGATGCCGCCATCCGCGCCGCCATGTCCCGACGCGGCAAACGCGTTATTTGTGGTGCAGCTTCACGCTGTCGCATGAACGCTGATCGCAACCGTGGGCCTCATTTGCGGTCACTGCAAGATGCGACGTGGCAAAGGACGGCCATCGCTGTCACCAGCCGGGGCTCCTGATACATCCATATGTTGTGGATTCCGCGCGGCGGACACCAAAGGCGCCGCAAGGCCGTATGGCGTCGCGCACGTCAGGCAGCCCGCGCCCATGAAAGATCAATGAAATTGAACGAATGCCGCGCGGTTGTGCAGGCTGCGGCGCGCGCGCCGCATTGCAAGCGCAAGTGGCAGGGCGGTCGCAGCGACGGCCTGCAATGTGACAGTTTCATCACACGACAAGCCAAACAGGCTGGGGAAACCCGCGCGCCGCAAAAACGGACACCAAGTCACTGAAGGAGCGCGATTCTTTGCGTCACTGAACTGTCAGATTGGCGCGCAACGCCTTCACCGGGGTGGGCGGCACAAACTGGTCGGGCGGCACCTGCGGCGTCGGAAGCTGGAGCCATTCGGCGAAGCGCGCCTTCAGCCCCTCGCCGTGCTCCGCCCAGAACGCCTGATCGAAACGCACCGCGCCCGTCATATTGCGCGGCATGGTCGGCACGAAAGCCGCCATGTCGAGATCGATCTCCGCGTGTTGGCTCACGAGCGGCAGCGCCGACCTCCGCGCCGGACCATAGGGGAACCAGCGGGTGAGCCGCGCCTGCCGCTCCGGCAGCGAGACATGGCGCAGCAGCCGCTTGGCCGCGTCCGGGTGGGGGGCGGATTTCGGGACAGCCCAGTAATTGAAGCGATAAATCTGGCCGTCCCAAAGAATGCGCAGCCACTGCCGGGCACGCACCGCACTGGTGAAGACGCGCCCGTTGAACGCCACGCCCATTACGACATCATCGAGCGAATCCGGCCCGCTCGGCGCGAAAGCATCGAGGGCATTGGCGGCATCGTCCCACCAGACGAGTGCGTGGCGCACCGCCGAAAGTCGGGCGAAGGCGCGGTCCTGCCCCGCCGGACTGGCGAGCAGATCGTAAACCTCGGATGGCGGAACGCCGTCGGCCATCAACGCCAGTTCCAGCACGTAAGGCGCTTGTCGCGGCAGCGCGCGCTTGCCGGGAAAGCGGCCCAGAGCGAACAGGTCGGTGATACGCTCGGGCGTCTCGTCGAAGTCCGCGCGCGGATCATGCACGACAACCGCCGACCAGGCCGCGCTGCCGGCCCCGCAGGGTATCAGCGCGCCGGGCAGATAATCATCCGCTGCCGGGTCGCCCTCGACGCTGGCGGGCAGGTCCGCCGGATCGATCTCGGCCAGCCAGCCTTCGTCGCAGCCGCGCCGCGCCGTCTGCGCGTCCAGTTCGATCAGATCCCAGCCTTCAGCCGACACACGCTCGCCCGTCAGGCCCGCCAGATCGCCGCCATGCGAGGCAACCTTCACCTGATGCTTGCTGTCTTCGTGGAACGGCGCGAAAAGCGCGCGCTTTTGCGCCGCGGTGTAGGCGGTATCCCAGGTGGCGACCGTCAGCGTGATGTCTTCCGGGCGGCGGGCGGTCTGTGCTGGCGGCTCGGGCAGGGGCTGCGCCACCGGCGCGGTCTCTTGCTCGGCCTGTTGCGCGCCCTGTTTCGCGCGATCGCGAACCAGGTCCATCGGCGGCTCTCCGGCACGCGAGGCATCGTCTGAATGCGCGGCGGCCGGGGCGTCGGCATCGCTCTGCGCGCGCGCGCCGGCACCGGCCTCCATCACTGCATCGTGCGGCGTACCCGGCTCGGCCAGCGCCGCTCCCGCGCTCAAACCCAGCGCCAGACCAACCACCGCCGCCACGCCACGCAACCCGAACTCGCCCATGCTTCTCGTCTCCGCCGATACGGCCGCGTCCGGCCCTGCTCCTCGCTAACCTGCGCCGAAATTTCAGATGTTCAGGGCCACCAGGATGCGTTGCCCTCTACACTGCTCAATGGCAGGTCCGGCATTGTGTAAGCGACCCACGGACGTTGCAACGAACCTTTGAGATGCAAGCTTATCGCCCGGTTTTCCGCAGGCGAAGCGTTCGCGCCTGTCGAAAGACCGGACTGCGCCGGGCCGCCAACCGGCATCCGCGCGGCGTCTAACCGGCAGTCGAGGCGGTGTTGCGCCAGATCGGCGCGCCCCCGGCCGCGGATGATCCAGCCATCCTGAGCGATTTTCACTGGCGCGAGCCGGAGGTCCCGATCCCGCAAAATGAACGATGCCCGGAGCATGTCATACTGCGCGCGCCGTGAGGCCATCTGCAGACTGGCGCGCGCCCGTTCGCCATTCAGGGCATCCTCGCGCGCGCGCGCCGCCATCGCCGCCACGTCGAGCGCCATGTCCCCGCCCCGCAGCGCCATAAGCTGGCCGCTCACCTTCATGCCGCGGGTCACGGCGCTCAGCGTTGGTCCAGCGCCGTCAACGGCAAAGGAAATGTCCGCCGGCCCGCTGGCCAGCAGCGGCGCGCGCGCCGTTGTCAGCAGCCGCTCCAGGTCGATGCCGGTGGCGTTGCCCTTGCCCGACAGCCTGAACGCGCGATCGGCCCAGCGAACCGAGAACTGCCCATTCATCACGCCGTCGAAAACCATAAGTCCCGCGACATCCAGAGTCGCATTGCCCCCGGCCACGGAGAGGAAAGCAGCCGCTTCGCCAGTGGTCAGCCCGTCAAACCGCAGACGGTCCGCCGAAAGCCTGAGATCGGCGTCGAATTCGCCGAGCCATTCGCCCACGCGCCAGGCTGGCAGGGAAAGCCCGCCGCGCCGCAAGCTGCGTGGGTCCTCCGTCAGAAAAATGCCGTTCGACGGGCCGCTTATCGAGAAGCCGCGCAGATCGACCGCGCTCAAGCCAAGCGTTCCCGAAAGTTTGGGCCGCTCGCCGTCAAGCTCAAGATTCAGCAAGCCGTTCGCGCGCGTCTGGCCGATTTCGACATCGACTTCCTGCAGCGAGATTGTCGTCGCCGTCGCCTCCAGCGCCGCTGTCGCAGAATACGTGCGATCGGTGACTGCATCCCCCGCCGGCAGGTCCAGCCAGTCCGCAAGGACGTGCAGCGGGGCATCCCGAACCTCAAGATCGCCGGCAAAGCGCGCGCCGTTGGCGCGGATAATCCGGCCCTCAACCGACACCCTGCCCGTCGACTCGCTCTCTGTCGTCAGGCGCACCGGGGCTTCCAGCGTCGGTCCGGCCGGGCGGAACGCCCCGCGAGTCAGCGCGAACCTCGCAAGCTCGGGTTTCCGGGTAATCCAGCCGCTCACAGTCACGGCCCCGCTGGTCTGTCGCTCGACGATCACCGTGAACGGATCCTGGGCCTCGCCGTCCGCCGCGTCGCGCGGCCCCGCTGGAACGACACGGGCATCGGTGAATTCGATGAAGGAGAAGGGGGCGTCCCGGGCGGCGTCCGTCAAGCGGCTGAGCGCCCCGCCATCGTCGAGAAGTACGGCGCGCCAGAGGCGGTCGGGCATCGTCTCCGTGTACCGCTCGCGCAAGCGTATCGTCGGACCGTCAACCCAGACCTTGTCAAAAACGATCCTGCCAGTCAGCAACGCCCACAGGTTCACACGCGCGGCGAGCGCATCGACCTCGATTTGCGCGACTTTCGGGAACCGCTCCGGGCCATCGATCCGAACGTCTTGGGCCTCGATAGCAAGGTCGAACAGGCTCGTCAGCCGGACATCGCCCTCGACGCGGAGATTGCCCCCCGCCCAGGCGGACAGCTTGGCGATCAGCTGATCGCGAACTGTTCCCCCATCCACGGCATACGGGGCGGCTGCGCCCGCCAGCAGCACGAGAGCAACAGCCAGCGCCATGCCCGCAATGACCCGTCGCAAGACGCTCATGCCGGTAACGCCGTGTCGTTGACTGTGACGGGATAGGGACGCTGGATGGTCATCGATTCCGACAGTCTCCTGCGCCTTTCGGGCTTCTGCGCCTTGTGGGCCTGCGCGCGGATGCACTGTAGTCGCCGCGCCCGCGTTTGGACAACCCTTAACGGTTGAGCCGCCTTCAGGCCGGGCGTTGAGCCGGCCCCGCATCCGCCCGGCTTGCGCGTTCGGCGGGCAAATGCGGCGCTGCGACACTCTCGCCGGCCGAGACGCCAATCTACATCTCGTGGCGCGAGGTCGACGGCGCACATCAGATTGAAAATCGTTACATCGGCCGCTGGCCGCGGCCCGGCAACTCTTTCCCACCTGCGTGACTGAAAAGCCACAAGCAGCCGCGTCGGAAGCACGGCGCTTCCACCCGGCGCGCGCCGAAATGACAGTCTTATTAAGGATTTGGACAGCGACTGCAACCTATGATTGAGAACCGCGCTACGCGCGGATGCGACTGAAACGCCATTCCGCAGCAGGAACCCACTTGACAGGATCACGCTGGATGAGCGCCTTTCTCGGCCCGATATTTACGAATATAATCAATGTTATAACCCCCATCTCGCCCATGTTTGCGATTCGTTTTTCCCACGTCACAATGCCGTCATAAACCACCCAGGAGCGCCAGTTCTGACAACGCTCAAAGGTTGCAAATTCACCCGTTTTTGTTTAGACATAGGGCTTCCGAACGGGGGCTGACCCCTCCTGAGAGTGTATCCAAACGAGTATTGCGTATCGCCACTCCCGGCCGGCGTAAGCTTTTTGTCGGCAACGGTAGGGGTGTGTCTTGAACAGTCTGGAATTTTTTGCGGTCTGCCGCACCCGACCGGGCATCCGTCTCCGCGCGAGGCGCTCGATGCTTCGAAGGGCGGCGCGCAGGCATCGTAACAGGAGGACGACATGACAATCGCGCAAGGCCAGGCAACTCAGGCCAACCGGTCGCGCATACTCAGAAGCATCTTTGCACGCACTCCTCGCGATACGTCCGCTTCTACCCACGCGCGCCCCGATATGGGCGACGAACCCTCTACCACTTCCCCACGCCGGGAAAGGCACGCGCATCCGACCGGCTGGCGGGACGTCGCCACGCGGCACGCCCGCGAAACGCTGGCAGAGCGTGTCTGCGCCCGCTTTTTCACCCGTGGCGTCCAGACGGCAGCGGCGTTGCCAAAAGGGACGCAGCCGGCCGAGTTTGCGACGGCCGGCCAACGTCTCCAGATGCTGAGCCGAGACACGGATGCCGCGAGCGTCGGACATCAGAATCTGGCGGCGATCCTGGCTGCGTCCGCGCAGAGCAGCGGCTCCGACGTGAATAGCGATGACAACGGCAAGCCGCGCGCTGATGCGGGTCTGACGGCAAAGGCCGCGTAAACGTCAAAAACGGCAATCAAGACCGGCGTTGCAACGCGGGAAGGGCCGTCTCGAGGGCGCGAGACGGCAAACGGGACAATTGTGCCGCATCTTGACTGGACAGCGGCGTGAACAGCGGGGGTTATCGTGGAATTAGCACAAGCAGCAGTCGGATCGGCGCCCGCCGATGGCCGACATCAATCCGCATTAATGGACCAGAAATGGCAGCGCATCCAGAAGCGGTTGCGGGCCGAGCTCGGCGAGGATGTCTTCACAAGCTGGTTCGGCCGGGTCGAACTGGAATCGCTTGAGGAGGGCTGCCTTCAGGTTTCCGTTCCGACCAAGTTTCTGAGCAAGTGGCTGCGGTCGCATTACGCCGACCACCTTCTGAAGTGCTGCAGCGCGGAGTTCGACAACGTGGAACGGCTGGAATTTCGCGTGCGCCAGCCTCACGACACGGTTCGCACAAAGCAGCAGCCCGCGGGCGGCCACGCGCAACGGCAACCGGCGCCAGCGGCGCAGCCCGCCACGACGCGGCCGGCCGCCGACACGCGCACGGGCTGCGAGGGTTTCGAAGGCTCGCCGCTCGACACGCGTTTCACTTTCGAGTCCTTCCTCGTCGGCAATGCCAACCGGCTGGCGCACGCCGCCGCGTTGCAGATCGTCGAGAGCGCGGGCGAGCAGACCTCGCGCTACAACCCGCTCTACCTTCACGGCAAGGTCGGGCTGGGCAAGACGCACCTGCTTCATGCCATCGCCTGGGGCGTGAAGCAGCGCAAGCCAAGCGCCAAGCTGCTCTATCTCACGGCCGAGCGCTTCATGTACAGCTTCGCGGAGGCGCTTCAGTCGCGCGGCGGCCCGGCCTACAAGGACCGGCTGCGCAATATCGACGTGCTGCTGATCGACGATATGGAGTTCCTGCAGGGCCGCACGTTCCAGCAGGAGTTCTGCCATACCCTCAACTCGCTGATCGACGGCGGCAAGCAGGTGGTCGTCGCGGCGGACTGCGTGCCAATGCAGCTCGAAGGCTTCGATGCGCGAATGCGCTCGCGGCTGGCAGGCGGGCTGGTGGCCGAGCTTGGCGCGATGGACTATGACTTGCGCCACCAGATCCTCAAGCGGCGTGTGCAGGACAAGGCCACAGAGGATCCGGCCTTCCAGATCCCTGACGCGGTGATCGACTTCCTCGCCTCGGAACTGACCGAAGGCGGCCGCGAGCTGGAGGGGGCGATCACGCGCATTCATGCGGCCTACAAACTGACCGCCCAGCCGGTCACGCTGGAGACGGCGGAGCACATCATCGCCGACCTGGTGCGCGGCAAGGAACCGAAGCGCATAAAGATCGACGACATCCTGCGGGTCGTGACCAAGCACTATGGCGTCAATCGTTCCGACCTGCTGTCCTCCCGGCGGAACCGCTCGATCGTGCGTCCGCGACAGATCGGCATGTATCTGGCGAAGTCGCTGACCTCGCGCTCGCTGCCGGAGATCGGGCGGCGCTTCGGCGGACGGGATCACACCACGGTGCTCCACGCGATCCGCAAGGTGGATGAGTTGATTGAGAACGATACCGCGCTGCGCGAGGACGTCGAAATCCTGAAGCGGCTCCTGCGCGACTGAATGGCTGCGCCGCCGCCCTCCTCATCGGGTGGCGGCGCGCCGCTTGCCTCGCCCGCGCGTCCCGGCTTGGGACAACCCGCGAAAACCTCTTGTCAAACCCGCTCGCAAGCGCGAAAGTTCGCGCCCCGCGCTGGTGCCGGTCCGCGGGCGCACCGTATGCGTGCACCGGCGGGGTGACTCCGGCGTGGCCTGCGCCGGGTGCTGGAAAGTGAGTTCCAGGGGAACCGATCATGCGACTGGCGATCGAACGGGCCGCACTCCTCAAGGCCCTTCAGCATGTGACCAGCGTCGTCGAGCGGCGCGTGACCATTCCGATTCTGTCGAACGTATACATCGCCGCGCGCGAGGGCGTTTTGCGGCTGAAGGCAACCGACCTCGACATCGAGGTCAGCGAAACGATCCCCGCGAGCACCGACGCGCCGGGCGAAACCACCGTGTCGGCGCTCATGCTGCACGACATCGTGCGCAAGCTGCCCGACGGCGCGCAGGTCACGTTGGCGATGGATGACGGCGGCGGCCATGTGAATCTCTCGGCCGGGCCCGCGCGGTTCCAGCTCTCCTGCCTGCCGGGCACGGACTTTCCCGACATCGCTTCCGACGAGATGACCCACAGCTTCTCGCTGCCCGCAAGCGCCCTGCGCAAGATGATTGAACGCACGCGCTTCGCCATCTCGACGGAGGAAACGCGCTACTATCTGAACGGCATCTATTTTCACACCGTAACCGCGGATGACGGCGAGAAGCTCTGCGCGGTCGCCACGGACGGCCACCGCCTCGCCAAAACCGAATATCCTCTGCCCGAGGGCGCCAAGGGGATGCCGGGCGTCATCATCCCCCGCAAGACCGTGGCGGAGGCGTTCAAGCTGCTGGGCGATCGCAGCGCGCCCGTGCAGGTCGAACTTTCGGGCGCGAAGATTCGCTTCGTCTTCGATGCCGGCGCGGAGGAAGAAGCGACCGGGCCGGAGAGCGTCGTGCTGACCTCCAAGCTGATCGACGGCACCTTCCCGGATTATGGCCGCGTGATCCCCGTGGGCAATGACAAGGTTATGACGGTCGACCGCAACGCGTTCGCCGCCGCGACCGACCGCGTCTCGACGCTGTCCAGCGAAAAAGGGCGCGCGGTGAAGCTGAACATCGCGGACAACAAGGTCACTCTGTCGGTGAACAACCCGGATGCCGGCTCGGCGGAGGAAGATATCCCGGTCGAGTACCAGGGCGACCCACTGGAAATCGGCTTCAATGCTCGCTATTTGTTAGATATCTGCGGACAAATCGAAAGCGATAACGCCGTTTTCCGCCTGGCCGACGCGAGCGCGCCAACGCTGGTGAAGGATGCCGGCGATGAGGCCGCGCTTTATGTCCTGATGCCGATGCGGGTCTGATAAGGCGCGTGGGCGAGTCGCGGCCGGACGGCCTGCGCGGACCAGCAGGAGATTGTCGAGTTGACACTGCCCGGCCGCATGTCCGGCGCTTTGGATGCGCGATCGCCCGAGGTCGCGGAGGCGCCGCACGCATGGCTTTCGCGGCTGAGCGTCACGGCTTTCCGCAACTATGCCTCGGCAAAGCTGAGCCTCGGCCCGGAGCCTGTGGTGCTGACCGGCCAGAACGGCGCGGGCAAGACCAACATCCTCGAAGCCGTCTCGCTGCTTTCGCATGGCCGGGGCCTGCGCAGCGCGCCCTTTTCCGAACTGTGCCGCTATGGCGCGCCCGGCGCCGGCTGGACCGTAAGCGGTCGGCTGCATGTGGGAGACGCGGAGACGACGATCGGCACGGGCGTCCGGCCGACCTCGGACGAAAACCGCACGGCCCGCGCGGTCCGCATCGACGGCGCGCCGGCCCAGCCGGGTGCGCTCGCGGAGTATGTGCGCATGGTCTGGTTGACGCCATCGCTCTATAGCCTGTTTACCGGGGCGGCGTCGGAGCGCAGGCGCTTTCTGGAGCGGGTCATCATCAGCCTCGATCCCCGCCACCGGCGGCTCGCGGCCCAGTTCGAGCGCGCCATGCGCCAGCGCAATCGCCTGCTGGAAATCGGCGGCGAGGCCAGCCTGCTTGACGGGCTGGAGCTTCAGATGGCAGAGGCGGGCGTGGCAATCGCGGCGGCGCGGCGCGATGCGCTTGCCCAGCTCACGGCGGTGATCGCGCGAAAATGGCCGGAGGGCGCGAACGCCGCGTTCCCGGCGGCGAAGCTTGAGCTTGACGGCCGGCTGGAACACGCGCTGGAGAGCGAGGCGGCGGTGGATGTCGAGGACGCCTATGCGCGCGAACTGGCCGCATATCGCGACCGTGACCGCGCGGCGAAGCGCACGACTCTCGGCCCGCACCGCAGCGACCTGATCGTTACGCACGCGCCAAAAGGGCTGCCCGCGCGGATCTGTTCGACCGGCGAGCAAAAGGCGCTATTGGTCGGTGTCGTGCTGGCCCATGCAGAGCTGGTGCGCACAATCTCCGGCGCCGCGCCGATAATCCTGCTGGACGAGATCGCCGCGCATCTGGACGCCGAGCGCCGGGCGGCAATGTTCGCCGAGATCGAGGCGCTGTCCGCGCAGGCCTGGATGACCGGCACCGACCGCGCGGTCTTCGCGCCGCTCGACGGCAAGGCGAACTTTTTTGTGGTCGATCAGGGCGTCATCGCGCCTGACGACCTGGGGATATGCTAAACTGCTGCGCTGCGGTGGAGCTCTCCAGACCGCACCGAATGAACACGCAACAAGGGACGAAAACGAACCGTGGCCTCTGAAACCGGCATCGAAACCCACTACGATTCCCGCGACATCAAGATCCTGCGCGGGCTGGATGCCGTGCGCAAACGTCCGGGCATGTATATCGGCGACACCGATGACGGCTCCGGGCTGCATCACATGGTGTATGAGGTCGTCGATAACGCCGTTGACGAGGCGCTGGCGGGCTACTGCGATCAGGTGACCGTCACGCTGAACCCGGACAATTCCGTTACCGTGGAGGACAACGGGCGCGGCATCCCCGTCGACATCCACGAGGAAGAAGGCATCTCCGGCGCCGAGGTCATCATGACCCAGCTTCATGCCGGCGGCAAATTCGACCAGAGCTCCTACAAGGTGTCGGGCGGCCTGCACGGCGTGGGCGTGTCGGTCGTGAACGCGCTGTCCTCGCGGCTGGACCTGACCGTCTGGCGCGAAGGCAAGGAGCACTTCGTGCGCTTTGAAGACGGCGTGGCGCTCGCGCCGCTGGAGCCGATCGGCGAAGCCGAAGAGCGGACCGGCACGCGCATCACGTTCAAACCGTCGGAAGAGGTATTCACAGGCGTCGAGTTCAACTACGCGACGCTGGAGCACCGTCTGCGCGAACTGGCCTTTCTGAACTCCGGCGTGCGCATCGTGCTGCGCGACGAACGCGGCGTGGAGACGCGCGAAGAGATCATGGAATACGAGGGCGGCGTTAAGGAATTCGTCGCCTATCTTGACCGCTCGCGCCATGCACTGCTCAGCGAGCCGCTGCTCGTCAAGGGCGAGCGGCTGATTTCCGGCGCGCCGATCACCGCAACAACCGACCCGGACGCGCCGCGCATCATCGTGGAAGCCGCGCTGTGGTGGAACGACAGCTACCACGAGAACGTGTTGTGCTTCACCAACAACATCCCGCAGCGCGACGGCGGCACGCACCTGGCCGGCTTCCGCGGCGCGCTCACCCGCACCGTCAACGCCTACGCGCACACCTCCGGCATTGCCAAGAAAGAGAAGGTGACGATCACCGGCGATGACGCGCGCGAGGGGCTGACCTGCGTGCTGTCAGTCAAGGTGCCGGACCCGAAATTCTCCAGCCAGACCAAGGAGAAGCTGGTCTCCTCCGAGGTCCGCGCGGTGGTCGAGAGCATCGTCGGCGATACGCTCACCGCATGGTTCGAGGAGCATCCGGGCGAGGCCAAGGCGGTGATGCACAAGATCGCTGAAGCCGCAGTGGCCCGCGAGGCCGCGCGCAAGGCCCGCGAACTGACCCGGCGCAAAGGCGCGCTCGATGTTGCGAACCTGCCCGGCAAGCTGGCGGACTGTCAGGAGCGCGACCCGGCCAAGGCCGAGATCTTCCTGGTCGAGGGCGACAGCGCCGGCGGCTCGGCGAAGCAGGCGCGCGACCGCGCGACTCAAGCCGTGCTGCCCCTGCGCGGCAAAATCCTCAATGTCGAGCGCGCGCGCTTCGACAAGATGCTGTCCAGCCAGGAGATCGGCACGCTCATCACCGCGCTCGGCACAGGCATCGGCCGCGATGACTTCGACATCGAAAAGCTGCGGTATCACAAGGTCATCATCATGACGGACGCCGACGTGGACGGCGCGCATATCCGCACGCTGCTGCTGACCTTCTTCTACCGGCAGATGCCGGAGCTGATCGAGCGCGGGAACCTCTACATCGCGCAGCCGCCGCTCTACAAGGTCAAGCGCGGCTCGTCGGAGCAGTATCTGAAGGACGAGCGCGCGTTCGAGGATTACCTGATCGGCACAGGCATCGAGGACGCCGTGCTCGAACTCGGCACTGGCGAGACGCTGGCGGGCAACGATCTCCGGGCTGTCGCCGAAAAGGCGCGGGCGGCGGCGGGCGTGATCGACGGCATTCACAGCCGCTATGCGCGCTTTGTTGTCGAGCAGGCCGCGATTGCCGGCGCGCTCAACCCCGATCTGCTGGCGGACCAGGCCGAGGCCGAGAAGGTCGCTGCCGACATTTCCGCGCGGCTCGACCGGTGGTCGGAAGAAACCGAGCGCGGCTGGGAAGGCTCCGTGACCGACGATGGGCTGATGGTCACGCGCGAGGTGCGCAGCGTGCGCGAAGCGCATGTAATCGACAAGGCGCTGCTCGCCTCCTCCGATGCGCGCAAGCTGGACGGGATGAAGACGCATCTCGCAGAGATTTACGGCGAGCCAGCCACGCTGAAGCGCAAGGACACCGAAACGCCGATTTACGGGCCGCGCGGCCTGCTGGAGGAGATTTACGCGATGGGCCGCAAGGGCATCTCCG
>CAZINX010000016.1:0-49223 GCA_964540795.1 uncultured Hyphomicrobiaceae bacterium
CCCGCGTGATGGCCATTCATCTGGGACGCGCGTTGCCGCGCGCCTCGTGCAACCAACCCGGGCGGCGGTCTGGAAACGGACCTGAAGATGCTCGCCTCCGAAAAGACTTGCGCCTCCGAAAAGACTTGCGCCTTCATGCCGCCCCTATTCGGTCTTGCTCCCGGTGGGGTTTGCCGTGCCGCGCCTGTTGCCAGGTCGCGCGGTGCGCTCTTACCGCACCCTTTCACCCTTACCCGCGCGGACGCGGGCGGTTTGCTTTCTGTGGCACTTTCCCTGGGGTCGCCCCCGCCGGACGTTATCCGGCACCGTGCTTCCATGGAGCCCGGACTTTCCTCCGCCGTCCGTAACGAGCGCATTCGCCCCACATGAACGGAACGGCGGCGGCCATCCGGCCGGCTGACATCTCTGATAAATGGGGATTTTGGGCCCAGGTCAAGGGAGAAGGAGCGCGCATGATCGCGCGCCCCTTCTGGCGCCGGCTTACTGCGTGGCGCCGCCGTTGCCGCCGTTCATCATCTCGCTCGCCGGCGCATTGGCGTCCGGGCTGGTCTGAACGCGCATCTGCACGTCGCCGTAGCCGTAGAACGATAGCGCGCCGAAAATCAGGCCGAAAACGACCGCGGTGACGATCGCGTTGGCCAGCCGGTTGCCGAAGGCAATGAGGTTGCCCAGCAGGCTGACGAGGAAGACGACGCCAGAGGCGATCAGGACCGGCTCCAGCCAGAAATAGTCCGCGGGTAAAAACATTTGTGCACTCCCCTTGAGTTTGCTCTAGCCGCGTGCGCAGCCAATGAGCCTTATAATCCAAACATGAAATTGTGATTACATAAAATGCGATCTGCCCAAGCCGTGGGCAGCAGCTATGAGCCTCACGCCTCTTCGCCCGGCTGCTCGGCGGCTTCGCGCGCCCGCCGGGCTATGCGCTCGGCGCGGCGGCGGCGATACGCGCGGGAAAAATTCAGGCTCAGCTTGTAGCCCGCCGCCGCGATGGCGATTGTCCAGGGGATCGAGCCAAGCACGATCGGCACGCCCCAATAGGTGAGCAGCGTCTCGATCCACGCCCAGATGGCCTCGAAGAATCCGGCATCGGGCGGGGCGGTGCTGGCGAACAACGCCGCGAAAGCGTCATAGCCGGCGATGCCGCTCCAGTGGCCGAGCATGAGCTGCCCGGTGATGTAGTAGACGTAGTAGACCGGCACGATCGTCAGGACATTCGTCACCCAGGTAAAAGCCACCGCCGGGATCAGCGCGAAGTGCCAGCCCATCATGCGGCTGCCGATCGTCCAGCTCAGCAGCACGCCGCCCATCTGCAGACCGAAAACCGGCACGAACGCCCAGATCAGCCCCATCATCACGCCGCGCGCAGTGTGTTCCGGCGGGAGGTTGCTGCGCATCATCGGAATGTGCAGGCGATAGCGGATAAGCCGTGCAAGCGGGCTGCGGCGCTTCGAGCGCGGACCGGCTGCCATCGGCGGTCCCATGGGTTCGTCGTGTGTCGCCATAAATCGCGTTCGTTTGCCGTCACGGTTGCCCGGCAAACCGTTTCCGCCGGTCTCGTCCCGCACTTAGGCGCAGGCCCCCGCGCCCGTCAAGGCGCGGCGCTTGGATGACGCGGACCGGGCGTCTGCGCGCGCGCGCAGGGTAAACAAGCTGCGTCGCGATCACATTGTCTTTCAAAACTTGTTGCAAATAGGGTTTTAACTTGATTGGGGCGCTGATTTCTTTCAAGGCGGAGGTAAGCCTGTCATTCTGGCAGGCGGGGCGCGCAAACGTTGCGCCGTCCGGGGGGAACGCCAGGACCGCCTGTTTCGTTTGAGGATGGGCGGTGCGATCAGAAAGACGAAAGAAGACGAAAAATGAGCGCGGTCAGCAATGCCAACCTGAATGAATGGGTCGCCGTCGCCCAGCAGCTCTGCCGGAATGCGCCGAATTCCGCTCAGTGCCCGGATTGCGGCAAGAGCACGCTCGTCATGCGCGACCGGGAATATGGCCCGCCGCACAGCCGGGGCCGGGAGCGCTATCTGGTATGCACAAGCTGCGGGGCGTTCAATGTGGTGAACCTGCGCCGCGCAGGCTGCGGCGAGGCATCCTGAGGCGAGCGAGGACCTCCGGGGCGACGCTCGCGGGGGCGGTCGTGTATGCTTGTGTCACTGGTGCATGAGCAGCGAAAGGCGTGCCCCATGAGCAGTCTGGCTGATCGCAATATTCTCTTCATCCTCGGCGCGGGCATCGCGGCATACAAGGTGCTCGACGTCATGCGCCGCGTGCGCGAGCGCGGCGCGCATGTACGAACGATCCTCACCTCCGGCGCGGCGGAGTTTGTCACGCCGCTTAGCGTCGGCGCGCTCACCGAAGCGCCGGTTTTCACCGAACTGTTTGACCTCAAGAACGAAACCGAGATCGGCCATATCCGGCTGGCGCGGGAAGCTGACCTGATCGTCGTTGCGCCCGCGACCGCCGATCTGATGGCGCGGATGGCGCACGGCCAGGCGGACGATCTGGCGACGACCGTGCTGCTCGCCGCGGACAAGCCGGTGCTTTGCGCGCCCGCGATGAACGTGCGCATGTGGCACCACCCCGCGACGCAGCGCAATCTGGCACGGCTCACGGAAGACGGCATCCATTTCGTTGGGCCGGATGAAGGCGCGATGGCCTGCGGCGAATATGGCCTGGGCCGGATGGCGGCGGTCGAGGCGCTGGTCGAGAAGATTGAGGCGATGCTCGCACCGCAGGCGCAGCCGCTCGCCGGCCGGCACATCCTCATCACCGCCGGGCCGACGCATGAGCCGATCGACCCCGTGCGCTTCATCGCCAATCGGTCCTCGGGCAAGCAGGGTTACGCGATTGCGCAAGCCGCCGAGGCGCTGGGGGCCTGCGTGACGCTGGTGAGTGGTCCCACCGATCTGCCCACGCCGCCCGGCGTGTTGCTCGTAGAGGTCGAGACTGCCGAGGAGATGCTGGCAGCGGTCGAAAACGCGCTGCCCGCCGACGCGGCGATCTTCGCGGCTGCCGTGGCGGACTGGCGCGTGGCCGGGAATGCCGAGGCCAAGCTCAAGAAATCCGAAGGCACGCCAATGCTCACGCTTGCCGAAAATCCCGACATCCTTAAGACCATCGCCGCGCGCGCGGACCGGCCCGCGCTGATTGTCGGCTTTGCCGCCGAGACCGGCGACGCGGCCACGAAGGGTCAGGAGAAGCGCCGCGCCAAGGGCTGCGACTGGATCGTTGCGAACGACGTCTCGCCTGAGACCGGCGTGTTCGGCGGCGATGAGAACAATGTTACGCTGGTCACGGCTGAGGGCGCGGAAGACTGGCCGCGCATGGCCAAGGCCGAAGTCGCGCGCCGGCTGATGGCGCGCGTGGCTGGGGCGCTGGAGGGGCAACCGTATCTGCCGGCGGGGCCGGACCATGACGTCTGAAGTCGAGGTCGCCGTTCAGCAACTGCCCCACGGCGCAGACCTGCCGCTGCCCGAATATCAATCCGCCGACGCCGCCGGCATGGACCTGCGCGCCGCGCTGCCGCAGGACACGCCGCTGACGCTGCGGCCGATGGCGCGCGCGCTGGTGCCAACCGGGCTGGGGATCGCCTTGCCGCGGGGCTATGAGGCGCAGGTGCGCCCGCGCTCCGGGCTGGCCTATCGTCACGGCATTGGCGTGCTGAATGCGCCGGGCACGATCGACGCGGATTATCGCGGCGAGGTGCAGGTCCTGCTCGTCAATCTCGGTGCGGAAGATGTTGTGATTGAGCGCGGGATGCGCATCGCCCAGCTCGTCGTCGCGCCGGTGACGCGCGCGCAGCTCCGGCTTGTCGCGGCGCTGCCTGAGACCGGGCGCGGCCCCGGCGGCTTCGGCTCGACGGGCGCGGGGTGAGGACCGGACAGCGCCTCCGTCACCTGTGCGCGAAGCCCCGTGATGCCAACGCGACAATGAGGCCGAAAGCGGCAAAGCTGCTGAACGCGACCGTGTAGCCCGCCGCGTCGATCATCGAGCCCGCCAGCGCGGAGCCGGCCGCCTGGCCGATGGTGGTGGCCAGTAGCGGCATCACGGGACCGACCGCCGGCCTGTCGTCCATGATCCGCACGCCCTGCACCAGATAGAACCCCGTCAGCGTCATGTAGGCGGCCCCGAAGGCTGCGGCGGAGATCAGCGCCACGCCCAGGACATCGGGCGCAGCCGCGGCCAGAGCCAGCGCGAAGGCCATCAGCGCCAGCGCGAGCGCGTGGGTCCGGCCCGCGCCCAGCCGGTCGATCAGGTCGCCGGCCGCCCCGCCCGCCAGGCCGACCAGCCCGACGGCCAGCCACATCCAGCCGGTGTCGCCGCCGGACAATCCGCCCTGGCGGACCACCAGATCAGGCGCGAAAACCCAGTAAATGCTGCTGACCAGCCCCATTGTGCCGGCCAGCGCGCTCATGCGCAGGATCGCCCGCTTCTGCGCGCGACTCATCGCCGGGTGCGGCGCGCTATGGTGAAATCCGGTCGCCATGGCAGCGCGGCCCGGGAGATAGGCGAGCGCCGCCGCAGCCCCGACGGCCGCCACCAGCGCGAAGGTCATGTAGGCGGAGCGCCAGGCCCCGAGCAGCCACGCCATCGCCGGCATGGCCATCGCCACGCCGATGCTGGTGCCCGCATTGTGAATGGCGTTGACGCGCCCGCGCACCGCCGACGGCACGGCCCGGTGCACCGCCTCGGCCATGACCGGCGACGACAGCCCGGTGCTGATGCCGCACACAGCGACGCCCACGCCCAGCACGACCACACCGGGCGCACCGGCGATGGCCGACAAGCCGGCCGCCGCCAGTCCTGCCGCCAGCGCGCCGGCTTGCCGAGGCCCAAGCCGACGGCACACCGCCGGTCCGATCAGGATTGCGCCAATGAAGCTGATGAAGGGCAGAGCTCCGATAATGCCCGCGCCCGTCGCGCCCAGCCCCAGATCATCGCGGATCTCCGGCAGGAACAGCCCGAACACGAACCGGGCAAGACCGTAGGTGATTGCGATGATGCCGCTGCCGACGACAGCGACCCCGACGGTCGAGGGTTGGGGCAAACGATTGAACCTTTCTGGAAAGCCGCTCGGGCGCACCGTGCCTCGCATCGCCCTGCGCTGGCAACCACCAGAACACTTTTTGGAAGCTGGTCCGTGAATGCTGGGCCAAGGGGGCGCGGGAATTGGCCTTGCGGCTCAGCCCGCCTGCCGCTGCGAGAACTGCGCAAGCAGCGTGTCTTTCGCCTCGTTGATCTTCATCGCCAGATAAGTGGAGCCGCCCTGATCCGGGTGAAACTTCTTCATCATGTCGCGATGCGCGCGGCGGATGTCTTCGGGCTTCGCGCCGGGCCACAGGCCGAGAATGCGGTAGGCTTCCGCGATTGTCATCGGGCCGGAGGCGGCGGCATCGCTCGTGTCGCTGCCGCGCGCGCCGGGCTGATCGCGCCAGTCGGGCGCCGCGCAGTCGAGATAGGCTTCGACCAGCTTGGCGCTCTGCGCATCGCGTGAAAGCGTTTCGCGCAATAGCGCCAGCAGCTCGGATGTCTCCATCGCGGAGAGTTTACGCCCGGCGAACTGCCCCGCCAGCACCTCGCCGTCCATGTCGCCGGTGTCGTGATCGAGCGTCATCTCGACGAAATCCGCCCGCACGGTCGAGGCTTGCCCGCCGCTGCGCTGCGTATTCCCAGGGATCGGCCCCATCTGCCCGCCCCCAAGCGAGGGGAGCCGCCACCCCAGAAGCCACCCCCCGATCAGCGCCAGCGGGATCGCCATGCCGATGCGCCCGGCCAGCCCCAGCCCGATCGCCAGCCCGAGCAAGCCGTAGCCGCCGCCCTTGCGGATCGCCCGCGCGCCCGCTTTCGGGTCCATGCGCGCGACACGCCCGGCATAAAGCAGCAGCAACAGCAGAAGCAGCAGACCGACGATCAGGAATTGCATCGCATGTCCGTCAGGATTTGAGCTGTTCGAGCAGCAGCCGGCCCGGTCCCGCGCCTGATCGGCTGAAGTCCTCCAGCGCCCGGCGTCCGCCAGCGGCATAGACGGCGACCGCCTGCAACAACGCGCGCAGCGCATCCGCCGCGCCCGCATCAAACCGGCAATAGGCCCCGCCGGTCAGCCGCGCAATCTCCTTGAAGGCGGTGGCGGCATTGGGGTTGTTGCCCTCCTGGAACATGAAGGCCGGCGCCTTCAGCATCCCCAACTCGCCCGCCGTGTTGGCCAGCGCGTCGATATCTTCTTCCATGCTGTCGCCCACGAACACCAGCGCGCTGACATGGCCGTCTTGGGCCTCCTTGCGCGCGTGGCTCAGCACCTTGCGGATCTGGGTGAAGCCGCCGCGGCAGGCCACGCTCGTCATCAGGTGCTTGAGGCCGTGCGCGTCCGACACCCATTTCGAGGCGCGGCACTCATCGAAGCCGCGGAAATACATGAGCTGCACGTCCAACCCGCCAGTCTGCGCGACCGCCTCGAACATCTCGCCCTGAAGGTGCAAGGCCATGTCCCAGGTCGGCTGTCGGCTCATGGTCGCGTCCATGGCGAAGATCAGACGGCCGCGTTGCCCGGTCGTCGCGGGCATGTTGCGCACCTGCGCGACGAAGGCGTCGATCTCGTCGGCGCTGGATTTCGCGGGCGCTTGTCCGGCGTCCCGGGCCAGTTCGGCCGGCGCCGACCGCGTCTTGTCGGGTGAGTCCTTGGTCGACATCTCTCTCCAATCGTGATGCTAGCGGTATATTAGTGCGCCTTGGCGGCGGTGTCAGGACTTTCGCGCACTCAGATACGTTTGGCCGCGCTGTGCCGGCTTTCGTTTTTGCCAAAGCTTGCTATTGTGCCGCGCGACTTCCCGCATCAGCACAAGGGTCGATTGCCGTGGCATTGCCAGTCGTGCGCACTGTGAGTCACCTGCGCGACGCCGTCCGCCGCTGGCGGCGCAAGAACCGCAAGATCGCGCTGGTGCCGACGATGGGCGGGCTGCATGAGGGGCATCTCGCGCTCGTGCGCATCGCGCGCAGGAATGCGGACCGGGTGATCGTCTCGATCTTCGTGAACCCGACGCAGTTCGGCCCGGAGGAGGACTTCGAAAGCTATCCGCGTGACGAGCACGGCGATAACCGGCTATTGTCCAAGGCCGGGGCGGACCTTGTCTATGCGCCGTCGATCCTGGAGATGTACCCGAATGACTTTGCCACGCGCGTCGAGGTCGCCGAGCTGACCCAGTGCATGTGCGGCGTCTCGCGCCCGCATTTCTTCGCCGGCGTGACAACGATCGTGACCAAGCTGTTCATGCAGAGCCTGCCGGACATCGCGGTGTTCGGCGAGAAGGATTATCAGCAGCTTCTGGTGATCCGCCAGCTCGTCAAGGACCTGAATTTCCCCATCGAGATCATCGGCGGGCCAATCGTGCGCGAGGCGGACGGCCTGGCGATGTCATCGCGCAACGCGTATCTGAGCGAGGCCGACCGCCTCACTGCCCCGCAGCTTTACAAGGTTCTGAGCGACATGGCCGAGGACCTCGGCGCGGGGCGCGACGTTGAGAGCACGCTGGCGATGGGCGCGAACCGGCTGCGCGGCGCGGGCTTTCGCATCGACTATCTGGACGTGCGCACCGATGACACGCTGATCCCGCTGGAGGGGCAGGTGGTCGATCCGGCGCGCATCTTCGCGGCGGTCTGGCTCGGCGAGACGCGGCTCATCGACAACATGCCAATCGAGCTTTCGGACGAAGCATTCATCTGAGCAATGATCTATCTTTGTCCCGACAGGCCATATTCAGAAATTAAGACAAAAACAAAGTTGTGCTCACCAGCCGCATCCACCGGCGCAGGCTGATATCGGGGCGCACCAGCGCGGCGGCAATTGCAGGCTCCGCCCGGAAAGCGACATAAACATGAGCGTTCGTCTCCCGGCGCGGTTTCCGGTGGCGCGTGCGATGCCCGCCTGAACCGCCCCACTCATAAGGAAAACTGGCCGCCCGGTCAGCCCAGCTTCTCGGTCTTCCCGCGATCGCAAGCGCACCCGCCCGAAATTGAAAGGATATCATGTGACCGTAAAGACCGCTGCAACGTCTGTGTTCGTAGCGGCGTCTGTCTTGACCATTGCCGTAACCGCGCCTGCCTACGCTCAGGATGATCGTGACCAGGCACGAACCAATTTCTTGCAAGCCGACGCCAACAATGACGATCAACTCGATTTGGCAGAGTTCACGACGTTCATTGACCTGAACGCTGATGACGGCCTTGGCCAGGCGTCCATGGTCCGCAGACTGGGTATGCACGAAACGGCATTTGGAAGGATCGACACGAACAGCGACGGCCATGCGTCGCGCGAAGAGATCGACGCTCAGGCACAGCGCTGAGCTTCAATAAATTGGTAGCGGCACGACCCCATCAGGTGCTGCCGTTGCCATGCGCGTGGGCCGCGGACCGAATGGCGCGCCAGACAGTGAAACGAAATACGAACCCTGTGGAAAGGCCATGAGCTGTCGGATTTTTCTAACCTTTGCACGCGCTCAGGCTTCGTTGCGATCAGCCATCGCGGCTGCGATTGACGCCAGTCCCGTCATGGTGGAGAGAAATGCGCGCTAACCCCGCGCCTTGGCGCGGGAAAACGCCATCTCCTGATGGCGCAAATCCTCGGGCGTGCCGACCCAGCAATAGGCGAGCAGACAAGGCTCGCGGTCGGCGGTGGTGATGCGGTGCATGTGGCCGGGCGGATTGAAGATCAGCGAGCCGGGCGCGTAGACGCCGGCGTCGTTCTGCGACACAGCGCCGCTCAGGCAGACGTAAGACTCGGTGATGCCTGTGTGCCGGTGGGTCGGGTAGACAGTGCGCGGCGCGAACAGCACCAGCCCGACGATCAGATCGTCACAGACCACCGGCCCGTTCGGCCCCATGATCTCCGCATAAGCGTATTTGTCCGCGAGGCTGCGCGGCATCCGGTCATAGCCGTAGCGCCAAGTGAGAAGCGCCGCGATCGCCTCGACAGACCGGACGATGGGCTGCGCCGGCGTCTGATAGCCACGGCTGAGCGCGCGCGCCAGAAAGCGGCAGACCGGCAGGTTCTCCGGCCCGGTGAGATGAAACGGTGGATTGCCGTTCAGCGCGCGCCCGATCCGCTCGCGCACATGGCGCTGATGGGTGCGGATGCGCGGGCTGCCGCCGGCCGAACTCATCCGGTAATGCTCATAGACATCGCGCAGCAGGAAGGCCCAGTCGGGCCGCGCGTTCAGCCGCTCCCCGGTCACGGCGCGCGCTCCGCGCCGTTTTCCAGCCGCGCCCGCAGCTGCTCGCGCAGCACGTCGATCGGGCGCAGCGCGCCGCCGTCGCGGAAATGCCAGAACGTCCAGCCGTTGCAGGCCGAGCGGCCCTGGACATGCGCGCCCATCTTGTGGATCGAACCTTGCGCGCCGGCGCAGGCCAGCGTGCCGTCTGCGCGAACCTGTGCCTTGACCGTCGCGCGCGGGTCATAGAGCGCCGTGCCGGGGGCAACCAGCCCGCTTTCGAGCAGCGCGCCGAAGGGGATGCGCTTTACTGCGCGCTTCGGCTTGAGCGTGTCCAGGTCCTGCGGCGACAGCGGCTCGACCAATGCGATCCGCTCGCGCGCTGCCTTCACGTAGTCCGAATCTCGCTCGATGCCGATGAAATGCCGGCCGAGCCGCCGCGCCGCCGCGCCGGTCGTGCCCGTGCCCGCGAACGGGTCGAGCACCACGTCACCCGGCCGGGAGGTCGCCAGCAGCACGCGATAGAGCAAGCCTTCCGGCTTCTGCGTCGGGTGCGCCTTGCGCCCGGTGTCGTCCTTCAGCCGCTCCGGCCCGGAGCAGATCGGCAGCAGCCAGTCCGAGCGCATCTGCAGGTCGTCGTTGAACGCCTTCAGCGAATCGTAATTGAAGGTGTAGCGGCTGCGCGGGCCATGCGCGGCCCAGATCAGCGTCTCGTGCGCGTTGGTGAAGCGCCGCCCGCGGAAGTTCGGCATCGGGTTGGTCTTGCGCCAGATCACGTCGTTCAGCAGCCAGAAGCCTTCGTCCTGCAGCGCCGCGCCGACGCGGAAGATGTTGTGATACGAGCCGATCACCCAGATCGCGCCGTCCGGCTTTAGCACGCGGCGCACATGCCGCAGCCAGTCTCGCGTGAAGCGGTCATAGGCGGCAAGATCGTCGAAACGGTCCCAGTCCTGATGGACGCCATCGACGCGCGTGTTGTTCGGGCGGAGCAGTTCGCCGTCGAGCTGGAGGTTGTAGGGCGGGTCGGCGAAGATCAGATCGACGCTGGCCTCGGGCAGGCGCGCCAGCGCGCGCAAGGCATCGTCATGGATGATCTGATCGAGGACGCTTTCGAGGCTGTCCCGGCCTTGCGCCGGGCCGGGCGAGGGAGACGAACCACACACACGCATGAACGCACTCGACTTGAACCGGGAACTGACGCTCTGGGCGAGCCCAGCAGGCCGCCCACCGGAGCGCAATCGCCGCGCTCCGCTGCCCTCATTCTAAGCACAAGTTGGCGCGTATGTGGGTTAACGATGAGTTAAAAAGCGTGCCTTACTCCGCCGCCGCCTTGGCCGGCTCGACATACCCCGGGAACTGGCGCTGATACGCCCTTATCATCTGGTTGCGGAACGCCAGCGTCAGCACCACCAGCGCCCAGGCCAGCCCGTGGCTGATCAGGATCAGCGGCATCCGGTCGCCGTAATCAACGCTTTGCATCAGCGCGGCGGTCTCAGGAACGCGCGCGATCGCCTCGGGGAAGTTGGCCAGCAGGTCCTGCCGCAGGCTGTCCAGAAGCGCGTAAGTGTCCATCATGGCCTTGCCGTTGATCGCGGCGAAGAAGGTGTAGGCGATCAGCGCGATGAAGCGCTCGATGGCCAGCAGCGGCCGGTGCATGAAAAACAGCAGCCAGAAAATACCCAGATGCACGCCGATATACATCTGCCACAGGCCGTCGACTTTGTTGCTGATCATCACCAGCGTCTGGAAATGCTCGGAAAAATCCATCTCCCCCCCCCGATCACTAGTTAAAGCGCCTGAATATTGTTTCCAAACGCGCTGAACGGAACAAGTATTGAGCTAATCAAGCTTGCCCCGCCCGCGTCGTTGCCGGGCTCGACCCGGCAACCCAGGCAACAGATCTCGGCAACTCGCGGCAATGGATGCCCGTGTCAAGCACGGGCATGACGTCTTTCTACTGATCAGACCATGCTTCACAACATCGCCGGATAAACCCGGTCGGGCGGCGCGTGCCCGTCCATGAACGTCTTGATGTTGATGATGACCTTCTCGCCCATGTCGATCCGGCCCTCGATGGTGGCCGACCCCATATGCGGCAGGGCGACGACGCGGCGGTTGTTCAACAGGCGCGGATTGATCGCCGGTTCGTGCTCGAACACATCCAGCCCTGCCCCAGCGATCTCGCCGTTGTCGATCAGCCGGGCGAGCGCGTTTTCGTCGATGACCTCGCCGCGCGACGTGTTGACGATGTAAGCGTCCGGTTTGATCAACTTCAGCCGCCGCGCCGACAGCAGGTGATAGGTCGCGGGTGTATGCGGACAGTTGACCGAGATGATGTCCATATGGGCGAGCATCTGGTCGAGGCTTTCCCAATAGGTCGCCTCAAGTTCCTGCCCGATCGGCTCGGGCGCCGGGCGGCGGTTGTGATAGTGGATGGACAGGCCGAACGCCTTGGCGCGGCGCGCCACCGCCGTGCCGATCCGGCCCATGCCGATGATGCCAAGCCGCTTGCCGTAGATGCGGTGGCCCAGCATCCAGGTCGGCGACCAGCCGGGCCAATCCTGCTCGTTCTTGAGCAACTGCGCGCCTTCGAGCAGCCGCCGCGGAACCGCCAGGATCAGCGCCATGGTCATGTCGGCGGTGTCCTCGGTCAGCACGCCGGGGGTGTTGGTAATGGTGATGCCGCGGTTGCGAGCCGTCTCGATGTCGATATTGTCCACGCCAGTTCCGAAATTCGCGATAAGCCTCAGATTCGGCCCGGAACGGCTGAGCACTTCACGGTCAATCTTGTCAGTGACTGTGGGCACCAGCACATCCGCCGTCTGGACCGCGTCGATCAGTTCGGTCTTTGTCATCGGGCGGTCGTCCGCGTTCAGGCGCGCATCGAACAACTCGCGCATTCGGACTTCGACCATCTGGGGCAGCTTGCGCGTGACGATGACCAGCGGTTTGGAGGCATTCATGTGGAACTCTCAGGCTCTGCGGCGTTGGGCGTTTCCATGTTTGGCGCGGAACCGCGCGAGTCGCTCCCGCGACAGGAGCATGACGATTTGTTTATCGCAAGCATTATGTCCCGCAAAGGCGCGGCGACGCCGGAGCGCGGCCGGGCGGGCGGTCTTGCCGCGGGCTGCCGGGACCGGCTAAGGCATGGCGCGAGAGGGACCATCTTGAGGGATGCTGGAACAGTGAGGCGACGGAACCTTGGCGCTGCGCGGCTGGTTATCCTTTGCGCCGTGGCGCTCGCTCTTCTGGCGGTCCCGCCGGCCGGGGCGCAGATCGCGCGCGAAACAGGCGAGAGCGGCCTGCCGCTGCCGCGTTTCGTCAGCCTCAAGGCGGACCGGGTGAATGTGCGGCGCGGGCCGGGCTACGACCACGAGATCGCCTGGGTGTTCCTGCGCGCCGGGCTGCCTGTGGAGATCATCGCGGAGTTCGACGCCTGGCGGCAAATCCGCGACAGCGAGGGCGCGGAAGGCTGGGTGCTCGGCTCGCTCCTGAGCGGGCGGCGCACCGCGCTGGTCGCGCCCTGGATCGAGGCGAAGGAAAGCCGCACCTTTCCGCTGTACGCGGAGGACGAGGAGTCGAGCCGGGTGATCTCGCGCATCGGGCCGCGCGTCCTGGTGAACGTCATGTCCTGCGAAGGAAGCTGGTGCGAGGTCATCACCCGGGATATTCGCGGCTGGATCAAGCAGGACAGCCTGTGGGGCGTTTATCCGCGCGAGACGATCGATTAGCGCGGGGAAAGGCAAAGCCAATGGACAAGGTCATGCTCATCACGGGCGCCAGCAAGGGCATCGGGGCCGCCACCGCGCGCATCGCCGGCCAGCGCGGCTGGACCGTGTGCGTGAACTATCGCTCGGATGAAGCCGCCGCGCGCCGGCTCGTCGAGGAAATTGACGCGAACGCCGGGCGCGCCTTCATCGCGCAGGGCGATGTCTCGCGTGAGGCGGACGTGCTGCGCGTCTTCGAGACAATCGACCGCGAATACGGCCGGCTGGACGGGCTTGTGAACAATGCCGGCATCCTTGAGCAGCAGACACGACTCGACCAGATGTCCGCCGACCGGCTCGCCCGCGTGTTCGCGACCAACATCACCGGCGCATTCCTCTGCGCGCGCGAAGCGGTTCGGCGCATGTCGACGGCTCATGGCGGGCAGGGCGGCGCGATCGTGAATGTGTCCTCGGCGGCGTCGCGGCTTGGCTCACCCTGGGAATATATCGATTGTGCGGCGTCAAAAGGCGCGCTCGACACGCTGACGCTTGGGCTGTCGAAGGAAGTCGCCACGGAAGGCGTGCGGGTCAATGCGGTGCGGCCCGGCCTGATCTACACTGACATTCACGCGCGCGGCGGCGAGCCGGGGCGCGTCGATCGCCTGGGCGCGACCGTGCCGATGGGCCGCGGCGGCACGGCCGAAGAGGTCGCGCTTTCGATCATGTGGCTGATGTCGGAGGAAGCGAGCTACTGCACCGGCACGCTTCTGGACGTGGCAGGCGGTCGATAGAGACCGCCTCCTAGTCGTCCTTGCTGTCGACCAGCCGGATCAGCACATCCACGCGGGAGACGCGTTTGCCTGCCGGCACCTCCGGCAGCTGTCCGATGCAGAGCTCTTCATCAATGTCGATGAGCTCGCCATCGTTCTCGATATAGAAATGGTAGTGGTCCGCGGTGTTAGTGTCGAAATACGTTTTCGACCCCTCGATCGCCACCTCGCGCAGCAGCCCGGCCGCGGTGAACTGGTGCAACGTGTTGTAAACGGTTGCCAATGACACTTTCACGCCCGCACGTTCGGCCTCGGCGTGAAGGTCTTCAGCCGTCACATGCCGATCGCCTGATCCGAACAACAGGCCGCCGAGCGCGATGCGCTGGCGGGTCGGCCTCAGTCCGGCGGCAGTCAGCTTGTGGTGGATGTCGCAGATTTTTGCCGGGGCGTTCATCTGTCCTCTGCAAACGGCGTTTCACTCTTGTCAAACCGCGCAATTCGTTAGCATAGAGTATAGCTACAAGCCCGTCTCGCCGCAAGCATGGCCTGATGCCTGCGGCGCAGGGCGTATGCGGGTTTTTTTTCGCTGTTCGGGTGTGATAAAACCGGGGGAGACGCCATTTGAACGTCTGAACTCACAGGGTTACCGGACGAAAGAGGATCACGGTTGCTGAAAAACAAACAAGATCAGCCAGATACTGCCGCCCGCCGAGACAGCTACAGCTTCGAGGACCTGCTGGCCTGCGCACGGGGAGATCTGTTCGGCCCCGGCAATCCGCAGCTGCCGTTGCCGCCCATGCTGATGTTCGACCGCATAACCCGCATCTCGGACACCGGCGGCGAGCACGGCAAGGGTGAGATCGTCGCCGAACTCGACGTCAAACCGGGCCTGTGGTTCTTCGACTGCCATTTCAAGGGCGATCCGGTCATGCCGGGCTGTCTCGGCCTTGACGCCATGTGGCAGCTGCTCGGCTTCTTCCTCGGCTGGATCGGCGGCCAGGGAAAGGGCCGCGCGCTCAGCGTCGGCGAGGTCAAGTTTTCCGGCATGGTCGTCCCCTCGGTCCAGAAGGTGGAGTACATCGTCAACCTCAAACGCACGATGATGCGCAAGCTCACGCTCGGCATCGCCGACGGCGTGCTGAAGGCCGATGGCGAGCCGATCTACAGCGCGCGCGACCTGCGCGTCGGCCTGTTCGCGCCCGAGCCGGCCAAGGGCTAATTCCGCTGGCTCTCCGAGAGCGGCGAACGCCTGCATCACTGCAACGAGAATCGGTCGACACGACACATAAGGGATTCCGCCAATCATGAGACGCGTTGTCGTCACGGGAATGGGGATCGTCTCCTCGATCGGGAGCAACACCGAGGAGGTCCTGCAATCCCTGCGCGAGGCCCGCTCGGGCATCGTGCGCGCCGAGGAGTACGCCGAGCTGGGTTTCCGCTCGCAGGTGCATGGCGCGCCCACGCTCGACTGGCAGGAAGCGCTTGATCGCAAGACGCGGCGCTTCATGGGCGCAGGCTCGGCCTGGAACTACATCGCCATGCAACAGGCGATTGCGGATTCGGGGCTGGAGGACAGCGAAGTCTCGCACGAGCGCACCGGCCTGGTGATGGGTTCCGGCGGCCCCTCGACGGAAGCGATCGTCCGCGCAGCCGACACGACCCGCGACAAGGGGCCGAAGAAGGTCGGGCCGTTCGAGGTCCCCAAGGCGATGTCCAGCACCGCCTCGGCAACGCTGGCGACGCCCTTCCGTATTCGCGGCGTCAACTACTCCATCTCGTCGGCCTGCTCCACGTCGGCGCACTGCATCGGCAATGCGGCTGAAATGATCCAGTGGGGCAAGCAGGACGTGATGTTCGCCGGCGGCAGCGAAGAGCTGCACTGGTCGCTGACCGTCCTGTTCGACGGCATGAATGCCCTCTCCTCGCGCTTCAACGATACGCCGGAAACAGCCAGCCGCGCCTATGACGCCAACCGCGACGGTTTCGTCATCGCGGGCGGCGCGGGCGTTCTCGTGCTGGAGGAGCTGGAGCGGGCCAGGGCGCGCGGCGCGCACATATACGGTGAACTGGTCGGCTACGGCGCGAACTCCGACGGCTTCGACATGGTGCAGCCCTCCGGCGAAGGAGCCGTGCGCTGTATGCGCCTAGCAATCGACGGGCTGGACTGCGACATCGACTACATCAACCCGCACGGCACCTCCACGCCGATCGGCGATCTGCGCGAGCTGGACGCGCTGCGCGAGGTCTTCGGCGACAACTGCCCGCCGCTGTCGGCGACCAAATCGCTCACCGGCCACAGTCTGGGCGCGGCCGGCGTCCACGAGGCCATCTATTCGCTTCTGATGATGAACAACGATTTCATCTGCCCGTCCGCGCATATCGAGGAGCAGGACCCGGAGACGACCGACATGCCGATCGTGCGCGAGCGTCAGGACAACGTCGAGCTGAATTGCGTGATGTCCAACAGTTTCGGCTTTGGCGGCACAAATGCGTGCCTTGTATTCAAACGATACCAAAGTTGATTGCGTGCGGACTTTTTATTCGGTGCATTCGGTTCTAAGACAAGCGCGCGTCATGCACTCCGCCAGTAAAAAGACGGAACCGTGACGCGGGCAGAGCGTGCTCCGGTTCGGGGCTTGAGACCCTTGCCGGCGGATTAGACAACAACAACAGGGTGAAGCCGTGATCCGCTTCGTTCCGAACGGGTCGCGCTCCGGAGCCAGCCACGCGCAGGTGAGACAATGACGGGGACTGACATATCCAAGCCCGGGCCGCTGATGGCGGGAAAGCGCGGCCTCATCATGGGCGTCGCAAACGAACGCTCGATCGCTTACGGCATATCGCGGGTGCTTGCGGGCCAGGGCGCCGAACTGGCCTTCACCTATCAGGGCGAGGCATTCGGCCGCCGCGCCGTCCCGCTGGCGGAGTCGTTGGGCGGCAAGATCATCCTGCCTTGCGACGTGATGGACATCGACTCGGTCGACAGCGTGTTCGAAACGCTGAAAGCGGAATGGGGCACGTTAGACTTCGTGGTCCATGCCCTCGCCTTCTCGGATCGCAATGAGCTTAAAGGCCGCTACGCCGACACCAGCCGGGAGAACTTCGTCAACACGATGGTGATCTCCTGCTTCTCCTTCACCGAGGTCGCCAAGCGCGCGTCCGACCTGATGCCAAACGGCGGCGCGATGCTCACGCTGACCTATGCCGGCTCGACCCGCGTGGTGCCGCGCTACAATGTCATGGGCGTCGCCAAGGCCGCGCTGGAGGCATCGGTGCGCTATCTCGCCGCCGATCTTGGCGAGCAGAGTGTCCGCGTGAACGCGCTGTCTGCTGGACCAATGCGCACGCTGGCCGGCGCGGGCATCTCCGACGCGCGCGTGCTGTTCAACTATCAGAAGATGCATTCGCCGCTGGGCCGCACGCCCACGCTGGACGAGGTTGGCGGCGCGGCGCTCTATCTGCTGTCCGATTTGTCGACGGCGGTCACGGGCGAGGTGCACTTCGTCGATTCCGGCTACAACATCATCTCGATGCCGGAGCCGGAGCGCATTCAGGAAACCGGCGAAGGCACGGCGCCAGAGAACGGCAATTCCAATGGCGAGCCAGGCAAGCCGTCCCGCGCCGCGGAGTGATAAGCCCGATGCGGCGCGCTGGCAGCCGCAGCTCATCATGGGCGACAAGAGCGCCATCTGCGCCAGCATCATTGCCGAACTGCCCGAATGGTTCGCGCGCCCCGAGGCGAACCGGCTGTATGCCGAAACGGCGGCCGAGTTGGACATGGTGGGCTGTTACGCGGGCGGCGAAATCGCCGGCTTCGCCAGCCTGCACCAGCACTTCGAGACCACCGCCGAAATCTATCTGCTGGCGGCACGGCCGCGCTGGCACGCTACCGGGCTGGGGCGCGCGCTGGTGGGCGCGGCGGAAGTCTGGGCGCGGGCGCGGCGGCTGCGGTTCCTGACGGTCAAGACGCTCGGCCCGTCGCACCCCGACCCGGCCTATGAAGCCTCGCGGCGCTTCTACCGGGCGATGGGCTTTCAACCGATCGAGGAAATCCAGGACATCTGGCCGGGCAACCCGTGCCTGCTGCTGCTCAAGCCGCTGGACTGATTAAGCCGCCTGCGCGTGGACGCTCAGGTCTCGGATCGTGGGATTTTCGCCGTTGAGCGGGTTCGCCGGATCCCACGGGATGCGCATCGTCTCGAAGCGCGTGCCGAGCGCATCGACGATCAGCAGCTTGCCCGCCATCGACTCGCCGATGCCGATCAGCTCCTTAAGCACCTCCATCGCCTGCAGCGTGCCGAGCACGCCCGCCAGCGCGCCGAGGATGCCCGCCTCCTCGCAGGAGCGCACCGTGCCGGGCGGCGGCGGCTCCGGGAACAGGCAGCGGTAGCTCGGCCGCGGCTTACCGTCCGCATCCGTCTCGAAGGCGCGGAACGTCGAGAGGTAGCCGTCAAACTGCCCTAGCGCGGCGAAGACCAGCGGTTTGCTTGCGAAATAGCACGCATCGTTGACGAGGTAGCGCGTGGCGAAGTTGTCCGAACCGTCGGCGACGATGTCGTAATCGCCAATGATCTCCAGCGCGTTCTCCGCGCTCAGCCGCTCCGGGATTTCATCGACCGTGACATGCGGATTGAGCGCGTGGATGCGCCGCGCCGCGCTAACGGTCTTCAGTTCGCCAACGCTTTCGGTGTCGTGGATCACCTGGCGCTGGAGGTTGCTCAAGGACACACGGTCATTGTCGACCATGCCGAGCCGGCCGACGCCCGCCGCCGCCAGATAGGGCAGCACCGCAGAGCCAAGCCCGCCCGCGCCGATAACCAGCACGCTCGCGGCTTTCAACTTCTGCTGTCCCACGCCGCCGACCTGATGCAGCACCAGATGGCGCTTGTAACGTTCGATTTCTTCAGGCGTGAAGCTCAAACCATGCCCCAAATCTCACAGCGCCCGGCGATTTTCGATCAGACAGAACTGAAGGGAATTCGTCACTGCCGGACTTGCTTTTGCTCGGGCTTGACCCGAGCAATCCGGCAATCCACCCGACAATTCGAAAGTCTGCGGCAATGGATGCCCGTGTCAAGCACGGGCATGACGCGGGTCTGACCGATCGCTACGTCCGCAATAGCGGCTCTCGGCATTGGGACCTAGTGTGGCGCGCTGACAGGCGAAAGGCAACACGCGCCTTATTCGGCTGCCTGCACTTGCTGCGCTCGCGAGACGCGCGCCGCGCAGAACTTGAACTCCGGGATTTTCCCGAACGGATCAAGCTGGGGGTTAGTCAGCACGTTCGCCGGCGCCTCCCCGAAGCAGAACGGGATGAAAATCATGCCGGAAGACACGTCGCGGTCCGCGCGCAGAGTCAGGTCAATGGCCCCGCGGCGCGTCTCCACGCGGATCGGTTCGCCCGCCGTCGCGCCCAGCCGCTCGATATCGCGCGGATGCATACAGGCGACCGGCTCTGGCTCCAGATCGTTGAGTGCGCCCGCGCGGCGGGTCATCGCGCCGGTGTGCCAATGCTCCAGCAGCCGGCCGGTGGTCAGCACCATCGGATAGTCGTCATCCGGCAACTCATCCGGCGGCAGCAGATCGGCCGGGACGATGCGCCCGCGCCCGTCCTTGGTCGGAAAGCCCTCGCCGAACAGGATTTCGCGGCCTGGCTCATCCTCAGCATCCGCAGGATAGGTGACGGAGCCTTCGCGCTCGATCCGCGACCACGGGATATTGGCGAGCGAGGGCATCAGCGCGCGCATTTCCTCGTACACCTCCGGCACGCCGGAATACCGCCAGTCAAGCCCCATGCCGCGCGCAATTTCGCAGATCAGCTCCCAGTCCTGCCGCGCCTCGCCCGGCGGGGAGACGGCCGGGCGGCCAAGCTGCACCTGGCGGTTGGTGTTGGTGTAGGTGCCCAGCTTCTCGGCGTGCGCGGACGCGGGCAGCACAACATCCGCGTGCCAGGCGGTCTCGGTCAGGAAGATGTCCTGCACCACGAGATGATCCAGCGTGGCGAGCGCGGCGCGCGCGTGGGTCTGGTCCGGGTCGGACATCGCCGGGTTCTCCCCGAGGATATACATGCCGCGGATTTCGCCCTGGTGGATCGCGTCCATGATTTCCACGACGGTCAGGCCGCGGTTCGGGTCGAGCGGCTGGCCCCAGGCGTCCTCGTAGCGACCCCGGACATCCGGGTCTTCCACGGACTGGTAATCCGGGAAAACCATGGGGATCAGACCGGCGTCCGAGGCGCCCTGCACGTTATTCTGCCCGCGCAGCGGATGCAGGCCCGTGCCCGCGCGGCCGACATGGCCCGTGGTCAGCGCCAGCGCGATCAGGCAGCGGGAGTTGTCCGTGCCGTGGACATGCTGGGAAATGCCCATGCCCCAGAAGATGATGGCCCGCTCGGCATTCGCGTAAGTGCGCGCGATCTCGCGGATATAATCGGCCTCGACATCGCAGACCGGGGCCATCGCCTCCGGCGAGAAGTCCGCGACCTTTCGTTTAAGCGCCTCGAAGCCGCTGGCATGGGCCTGAATATACTGCTCGTCGTAGAGCTTTTCCTCGATGATGACGTGCAGCATCGCGTTCAAGAGCGCCACATCCGTGCCCGGCTTGAAGCGCACCGGGTGGCTGGCATGGCGCATCAGTTCCTGCCCGCGCGGGTCGATGACGATGACCTTCGCGCCGCGCTTGGCCGCCTGCTTCAGGTAGGTCGCGGCGACCGGATGGTTCTGCTCGGGCCGCGCGCCGATGACGATGAAGCAATCGGCATCCTCGACGGCTGTAAACGGCGCGGTCACGCCGCCCGAGCCGATTCCCTCGATCAGCGCGGCCACCGATGAGGCGTGGCACAGCCGGGTGCAGTGGTCGACATTGTTGGTGCCGAAGCCGGTGCGCACCAGCTTCTGGAACAGATAGGCTTCCTCGTTGGAGCCCTTGGCCGAGCCGAAGCCGGCTAGCGCGCCGCCGCCATGCGTGTCGCGGATGTCGCGCAGGCCGCCCGCCGCGCGCGCCAGCGCCTCTTCCCAACTCGCCTCGCGGAACACCTCCCACGGGTTCATGGGGTCGACGCGGATATCGCCGCGCTTGGGTGCGTCCTCGCGGCGGACCAGCGGCTTGGTCAGGCGCTCGGGGTGGCGGATATAGTCGAACCCGAAACGGCCCTTGACGCAGAGCCGGTTCTCGTTGGCCGGGCCTTCGCGGCCATCCACCTGAACAATCTGATTGTCCTTGACGCTCACCTTGGTCTGACAGCCCACGCCGCAATAAGGGCAGACCGAATCGACCGTCCTGTCCGGCCAGACAGCGCGCGTCTGCGCCCGCGCGTCCATCAGCGATTTTTCGTAGAGCGCGCCGGTGGGGCAGGCCTGAACGCATTCGCCGCAAGCCACACAGGTCGAGTCGCCCATCGGGTCATCGAAGTCAAAGACCGGCTTCGCCTCATGCCCGCGCAGGGCCATGCCGATCACGTCATTGACCTGAACCTCGCGGCAGGCGCGCACGCACAGATTGCACTGGATGCAGGCATCCAGATTGACCGCGATGGCGGTGTGCGAGGAGTCGGGCGTAAAGCCTTCCCGCGCGGGCAGACGGCTGCCTGTCACACCAAGCTCCCGCGCCCATTGCCAGAACTTGGAGTCCGGGTCGGGATGGCGAAGCTGCGGCGGCTGGTCAGCGGCCAGCAGCTCGAACACCATCTTGCGGGCCTTCGCGGCGCGCTCGCTGGCGGTCTTGACGTTCATGCCGTCTTTCGGCTTGCGGATGCACGAGGCGGCCAGCGTGCGCTCGCCCTCGACCTCGACCATGCAGGCGCGGCAGTTGCCGTCCGCGCGGTAGCCGGGTGCATCAAGCCAGCAGAGATGCGGGATTTCTACGCCGGCGCGCTTGGCCGCCTGCCAGATGGTCTCGCCGGCTTCGGCGCTCACGTCGCGGCCGTCCAGCGTGAAACAGATCGAGTCACTCATGCAGGACCCTTTCAGCAATAAACGTCTCGGGGCGAGGCGTCGTCAGATCTTCGCGGAACCACTTGAGCAGATGATTGACCGGGTTAGGTGCGGCCTGGCCCAGTCCGCAGATCGAGGCGTCGCGCATCACCGCTTCCAGATCGGCGATCGTGTCTTCGTCCAGCGGCGCCTGCTTCAGCAGCTTGACCATCTTCTCTGTGCCGGCGCGGCAGGGCGTGCACTGGCCGCAACTCTCATCGGCGAAGAAGCGCATCAGGTTGAGCGCGGCCTCTTTCACGCTGTCCTGCTGCGACAGCACGATCACCGCGTGCGAGCCGATGAAGCCGCCGTGCTCGTTGAGCGCGCCGCCGAAATCGAGCGGGATATCGGCCAGCGACGCCGGGAAGATGCCGCCCGACGCGCCGCCCGGCAGATACGCCTTCAGCATGTGCCCGTCGGCCATGCCGCCGCAGTATTCGTCAACGAGTTCGCGCAGCGTGATGCCCGCCGGCGCCAGCTTCACGCCCGGCTCACGCACGCGGCCAGACACGGAATATGAGCGCAACCCTTTGTGGCCGTGCTTGCCCTGCCCTTCGAACCACTGCGCGCCGCGCTCGATAATGTCGCGCAGCCACCAGAGCGTCTCGACATTGTGGTTGAGCGTCGGACGGCCGAACAGCCCGACTTCCGCGATGTAAGGCGGGCGGTGACGCGGCAGGCCGCGCTTGCCCTCGATGCTCTCGATCATCGCGGATTCTTCGCCGCAGATGTAAGCGCCCGCGCCGCGGCGCAGCTCGATGGGGCAATCGGCCGTCAGCCCGGCGGCGTGCAGCGCTGCGATCTCCCGGCGCAGGATTTCCAGCACGGCCGGATACTCATCGCGCATGTAAAGATAGATTCGCTCGGCTCCGACGGCCCAGGCGGCGATCAGCGCGCCCTCGAACATGCGGTGCGGGTCGCGCTCCAGGTGATAGCGATCCTTGAAGGTGCCAGGCTCGCCTTCGTCGCCGTTGATGGTCATAAGCCGTGGGCCGGGGAAGCCGCGCACGATGCTCCACTTACGCCCGGCCGGGAAGCCCGCGCCCCCAAGGCCCGCGAGGCCCGCATCGGACAGCTCGGCGATGATGTCGTCGGCGCTGCGCTTGCCGGCGCGGCATTCGGCAAGGACATGATAGCCGCCTTCGGCGCGGTAGGCGTCGAAATCCTTGTAGTGCGGGATCGCCGGGGCCGACACGTCGCCGGACGCCAGCCCGAGCAACCCCTCTGCCGTCGCATTGCCCGCCTCGACATTGCCGCAGCGCGCCGCCGGGGCCTGGGCGCAGCGGCCCATGCATGGCGCGCGCAAAACGCGGACCCGCGCCGGATCGCAGCGCTGCTCCAGCGTCTCGATCAGCCGCTCCGCGCCGGCCATCGCGCAGGTCAGCGTGTCGCAAACACGGATGGTGACGGGCGGCGGCGCGGCCTCGCCTTCCTTGACCAGATCGAAGTGGTGATAGAAGGAGGCGACCTCCCAGACTTCCGCCTGCGACAGGCGCATCAGCTCCGCCAGCGCGCGCAGATGCCGCTCATGCAGGCAGCCGAAGTGGTCCTGAAGCACATGCAGATGCTCGATGAGCAGGTCGCGCTGCGCGATCGGGCGGCCGTCCAGCGCCGTGCGCACCTCGGCAAGCGCGCCCTCATCGACCGGGCGGCCTTTGGGAAAACCGGCGCGTTTCAGATCGATAACGTTCACGTCGCCCATGCCTTTTCGCTTGACGGCTGGCGGGCCGTTCGCTGGCCGCCGCGCTTATCGCGGAAGCTAGACGTCCGGGGCGTGTCGCGCTCTTCCAATTCCGCCATCGCGCGTCCCGCGCGCGTCATCTCGCGCCGCGCGCGATCACACCAGCGTGCAAAGCAGATAAAGCCCGGTGCCCACCAGCAATGCCCAGATGAGTCTGACAAATATCCTCTGATTGATAAAGGGAAAGACCAACTGCCCGACTGCAATGCCCAGCAACGTCGTCGGCAGGCAGACAAGCGTGGCGACCCCGACATCGTCGGCCAGTCCGCTGCCGGCGACCTGAAAGCCGAGGCTCCCGCCATAAGCGAACAAAAAGAAGGTAAGCGTTGTGCCGCGCGCGACCTCCTTGCCAACCGCGCCGCCGGCGAAATAAAGCATCAGCGGTGGCCCGGGCACACCGATGCTCGTCGTCAGCAGGCCGGACGCCCCGCCGATGCCATAGTCGCGCCCGGTCGCGCGGGCGAACTGAAAACTCACCGCCAGCAACAGCGCCATGCCAAGCGCCAGCCCCGCCACGATGCCCTTGAGCAGCACGACGTTGCCGGACAGGAAGATGAGCAGCCCCAGTGGGGCTCCGACAAGCGCTCCGAGCGCCAGCCGCCTGAGCAGCACGGCGTCCGCCTCCCGCGCGGCGCGCGGCAGCATCACCACCGAAACCGCCAGCCCCAGAATGATGTTGAGCTGAATGGCCGTCTGCGGCGGATAGACCAGCAGAAACAACGGCGTCGCGATCAGCGAAAAGCCGAAGCCGGTCGCGGTCTGCAGCAGCGCGGCAAGAAAGGCGATCGCCGGCCCCCATCCCGAAAGATCGGCGAAGCCAATGATTTCCATCATGTTTTGTTTGGCCTGATCATTATTTTTATTTTCGGCGTCGCGATTTTTTGCTGAAATGACGTTTCTGGGACGGTTAAACCATCATTGCGGCCGGTATTTTGGGCGCTCAACTTCGCGAAAAAAGTTTCATGCTAGGGAGGATTCATGACGAAGCCTGGACGCCACTTCCTTCATATTCCCGGGCCGACGAACGTGCCGGATCGCGTCTTGCGCGCGATGGACCGGGCGCTCATCGACCATCGAGGCCCGGAATTCGCGCAGCTCACCCTGCGGCTGCTGCCGCGCTTGCAGAAGCTCTTCAAGTGCTCCGGTCCGGTTGTCATCTACCCGGCCTCTGGCACAGGCGCTTGGGAAGCGGCGCTTGTCAACACTCTATCGCCCGGCGACAAGGTGCTGATGGCTGACATAGGCCATTTCGCCTCGCTGTGGAAAGACATGGCTGACCGACTGGGACTCGCCGCCGAATTCCTGCCCAGCGACTGGCGCCGCGCCGCAAACCCCGAAGAAATCCATAAGCGGCTGGCCGCGGACACCGGCCACGAGATCAAGGCGGTCTGCGTCGTCCACAACGAGACATCCACGGGCTGCGCGGCCCGCCTGCCGGAAATCCGCAAGGCGATCGACGACGCCGGGCACCCTGCCCTGTTCATGGTCGACACCATTTCCTCGCTCGGATCGATGGATTATCGCCACGATGACTGGAAGGTCGATGTCAGCGTCGGCGGGTCTCAGAAAGGCATGATGCTGCCGCCTGGCATGAGCTTCAACGCGATCAGCCAGAAAGCGCTGGAGGCATCGAAGACAGCCAGATTGCCGAAATGCTACTGGGAATGGAACGACATGCTGTCGGCCAACCAGAACGGCTTCTTCCCGTACACGCCGGCGACGTGCATGTTTTACGCGCTGGACGAGGCGCTGAACATCGTCGACGAGCAGGGGCTGGACAACATCATCGCCCGGCATGAGCGCCACGCCAAGGCCACCCGCCGCGCGGTCGAGGCCTGGGGGCTGGAACTGGTCTGCGCCGATCCTCGCGAGTATTCCAGCTCACTGACCTCGATCTTCGTGCCCGAAGGCTACAGCGCCAATGCCCTGCGCGCGCAGATCCTCGATCGCTTCGATCTGTCGCTCGGAACCGGCCTTGCGCGCCTAGCTGACCGCGTGTTCCGCATCGGGCATCTCGGCGATCTGAACGACCTGACGCTCATCGGCGCGATCAGCGGCGTCGAGATGGGCATGAAGATCGCGGGCATCCCGCACCATGCGGGCGGCACGCAGGCGGCGATGGACGTCCTGGCCGGGGCGGAGCAAGCCGAGGAGACGGCTCCGCAGCAGGCCGCGATGGCCTGATCGAAAGAGTCATGACGGCGATATGAGCACCAGGATCGCCGTCATGGTGCCCACCGACAGCGCGGTCCCCAGCGCAACAGCGCCCGAGGTGGAGTTGATGACCCGACCATACTGCTTGGCGAAAAGAAAAGCGTTCACGCCAGTCGGGCAGGCGGCGAACAGCACGGCCACGCTCGCCCAGAGCGGATCGAGCGCCACCACCCGGAACGCCAGCACCCAGACCAGCAGCGGCAACAGCGCCAGTTTGAGCGCCAGCAGCGCGGCGAGAGTCGGCGCCTGACCGCGGATCGAGAAATCCCGCAGGCTCAAGCCGAGCGCGAACAGCGCGCAAGGCACCCCCGCCTGCGCCAACAGGTCGAACATCGCGCGCGGAGCCTCGCCCAGCCCGATGCCGGTCTGCCGCCAGAGCGTGCCCGCCAGAATGGCCAGGATGATCGGATTGGACAGCAGGTTCACGCCAAGCTCGCGCAGCAGCGCCACGGTCGTCGTCTGGCCTTTGTCCGACACAAGCTCGACATGCAGCGTCGCGGTCAGCCATAACAGAGCGGTGTGGATTGACGTGAGCACAGCCATCGGCGTCGCTGCGGCTTCGCCATAGATCGCCAGCCCGATGGGAATGCCGAGCAACACCGTATTGCCGAAACATGCGCTCATCCCGACCATGGGCTGGTCTTCATTCGGACGGCGCAGCAGAAAATGCGTAACCAGCGCCGAAAGCAGCCAGATTACCGCCAGCGCCCCGAAATAGACCCCCCATAGCCGCAGCGTCTCGCCGCCGGGCGGGCGCGCGTCGACCATCGTGCGGAACAGCAGCGCCGGGATGCCGACGCGCAGCACGAACTCCAGCAGCCCCGCCTCGGCCTTGCGCGAGATCAGCCCGCCACGCGCGAAAGCGAAGCCGGCGAGGATGACAAGAAACACCGGCGCGATGGTGCTGATGATCGTGTTCATGGGCGAATGGGCCGGCAGGGTCGGCGGCCGTGCGGCGAGAGTCTCGTGGTTGCCGCGATCAGCGCTTCAAGTTGGCGGCTCAATCTTTGGCGGCTCACTTGCGCCAGGGCGAGGATCCCCGGCGGCGCGGCGGCTCTTCGTCGTCGCGCTCGGCGTCGCGGCGGTCGTGCTCTTCGTCCACCGGCTCATACTCGACATCGATGATGGTTTCCTGGCCAGGCCTGCGCTGCTCGTTGTCGCGGTCGCTCCGCCCGCGCGGCGGCTCGCCCTCCGGCCCGCCGCCGACGACATGAACGTGACCCGTGCGGACCATATGCATGAAGATGCGCCGCGCCAGCGCGCGCCGGAACGGCGGCACGAACAGCAGGAAGCCCACCGCATCGGTGAAAAAGCCCGGCGTCAGCAGCAGCGCGCCCGCCACCAGCAGACTGATGCCGTCGATCACCGGATCGACCGGCAACTCACCCGCCCTGAGCGCCATCTGGGTGCGCTGTATCACCGCGCTGCCCTGCAGCCGCAGCAGAACCGAGCCGACGATCGCCGTCACGATGACGATCAGGATGGTTGGGCCGACCCCGATAAAACCGCCCACCTGGATGAACAGGACGATCTCCAGGATTGGCGTGGCGACGAAGATCAGAAAGAAAATCAGGAACATGGGCCTGCGTTTCGGGCTTGCGGCGTGACCGGCATCACGTCCGGCGATTATTGGTGGTTGGCTTCGATCCCGCGATGCCGTAAAATGTGAAGAGTAAGTGGATGAGCTGTCATCCTTCCTTCCCCGCGAGGTCTGGCGCTTGGCGTGATCGAAGCCTATATCAATCCCGTACCTCACGGAAGTGCGGATAGCGCAATCCCGAATCAAAGCGTCGCGACAACATGAGCGGAACAATCGACCTCAGCACAATCATCTTTCTGGTTATCGCTGTCCTGATCTTCCTGAGATTGCGCAGCGTGCTCGGCAAGCGAACCGGAAACGAAAAACCCCCCTACGATCCGTATTCCGCTCAGCAGGCTGGCGGCGCGGCCCGTGAAAAGGTGGTGCAGCTGCCCGGCACCGAGCATCAGGGCAGCCAGCGCGACGGCGCGAGCGAGGACCAGCTTCAGGAAATGGTGCGAGACTACGCCCCCAAGGGCAGTCCGCTGGCCGAAAAGCTTGCGGCGATCATGCGCGCGGATCGCGGGTTCGACTTGCGCCAATTCATAGAGGGCGCGAATACGGCATACGAAATGGTCGTGACCGCCTTTGCCGCCGGCAACACCGCGACGCTGCAGGAACTGCTCAGCCCGGACGTGTATCAGAGCTTCGTCTCGGCAATCGAAGAGCGCGAACGCGCCGGCGAAACGGTCGACTTCAAGTTTGTCGGCATCGACAAGACCGAGATCGCGGACGCCAATCTCGTCAACGGCGAGGCGCAGATAACGGTGAAATTCGTGAGCGAATTCATTACCGTCACGCGCGACAAGGACGGTCAAATCATCGAGGGCGACCCGAAGCAGATTCAGGAGGTCACCGATCATTGGACCTTCTCGCGCGAAGTGGACTCGCCAGACCCGAACTGGCTGCTGATCGCCACGGAGACCGAAGGCTAAAGGCGCGCGCCGAGGCATCGGCCATTTCACGCGGTTGGGATCATGTCGGCGGCGTGGTACTTTGCCCAGGCGTTCCTGTTCACACTTTTCGTGTTTTTCGCCGTGGAGCTATGGCACTGGCAGTTCCCCGACAGCGACGGCGACAAGCGGTCGTTGCAGCTTGACCGCGTCAGTTTTTCCGACATTTCCGGTTGGCCCGAGGACGATCACGCAAAGGCGTTCGCCGCATTCCGGCGCTCCTGCCCGTGGTCGATCCGCGTGGCCGAGCGTCACGATACGGAGCAACGCCAGGCGCTGGCCTGGGTGTGCGAGCGCGCAATGGCGCTCACCCAGCCGCTGAAGGCGGAAGCAGCGCGCGATTTTTTCGAGACGTATTTCACGCCATATCATGTGCGGCCGCAGAGCGAGCGGCGGCTGGTCACCGGCTATTACGAGCCGGTTATCGAAGGCTCGCGCACGAAAACCGACAAGTTCAACATCCCGATCTACCGCCCGCCGGACGACCTTACGCTCATCAAGGCGAACGCGCGCGAGGGCCTGCCGGAAGACCTGACCGCGGCGCGTCAGACCGAGGACGGACTGAAAGAGCACTTTACCCGCAAGGAGATCGAGCAAGGCGCGCTGGAAGGATTAGGGCTGGAGTTGGCGTGGATTGCCGATCCGGTCGCGCATTATTCTATGCAACTGCAGGGGTCGGGGCGCATCCGCTTTCAGGACGGCACGGCGATCCGTCTCGGCTTCGGAGGCAAGAACGGCTTTCCCTACACCTCGATCGGCCAGGAGATCATCTCGCGCGGCGCGCTGGGACCGCACGAAGCCTCGCTCGCCCGGATTTTCGAGTGGGCGCGGGCAAATGGCGAGGAAGGCAAGGCGTTGATCTGGTCAAACAAGTCCTACATCTTCTTTCGTGTGCTGTCGGAGGAAGAGGGCGCGGTTGGCCCGGTCGGCGCGCTCGGCACACCGCTGACGCCGCTGCGCAGCCTTGCGGTCGATCCGCGCTATCACCTGCTCGGCGCGCCCGTCTGGGTGGCGGCTTCGGAGTTGGAAGACGACGCGGACCGGCCATTTCACCGGCTGATGATCGCGCAGGACACCGGCTCGGCGATCCGCGGCGATGTGCGCGGGGACATTTACTGGGGCAGCGGCGACGCGGCCCACGACTTCGCCAGCCGGACGAAACACGACGCCAGCTTCACGATCCTGCTGCCGAACGCCGCCCGCTGAGACCTCAAACCCAACGAGCCTGATGAACCAGTCAAATGAGCCGCCGTCCGCCACGCAAGCGCGAACTGAGCGAGGAAGAGCGGCGCTTGTGGGAGCAGGCGATGCGCGAGACGACGGCGCTGCGCAACCGCGAGGGCGGGGCGGGGATCCCCGGCCCGGCTGGCCACGCGGCCCCGGCCCAGCAGCCGCGCGAAGCCAGCGAAGCGCCGCGTCAGCCTGAAAAGAACGCTGGACGTCAACGCGCGCCCGCCGCATCGCCGCGGCCGCCGAGCCGGGAGGGCGGCGAACCGCGCGTCACACCGCTTGCCCGCCGTGAGGCGCGCCGCCTCGTCCGCGACCCTGAAAGCATCGACGCCCGGCTCGACCTGCACGGGATGCGCCAGCGCGAAGCCTATCCCGCGCTCAAGGGTTTCTTGCGCGCCAGTCAGGCGCGTGGGCATCGGATGGTGCTGGTCATTACCGGAAAGGGCGGCGCGCGCGAGACGACGCGCGAGAATTACGAGGCGTGGGAGGCCGCGCCCTTCTACGAAAGCCAGCGCGGCGTACTGCGCCGGCTCGTGCCCGAATGGCTCGCCAAACCGGAGTTTCGGGATGTGGTCGCGGGCATCTCGCCGGCGCATCAGCGCCACGGCGGGGAGGGCGCGCTCTATGTTCGCTTGCGAAAAATCGCGCCACAGACCGCACCGGCCAGCAGGCCAAGGCAGTAAGCCGAAGCGTCAGGCGTTCTCCCGGAGCACTTCGGCCAGCGTCTCCAGCCGCTCCAGATTGTCCCGCGCCTGCGCCTCGGCGTCGGCGTCGCTCGCGTCTTCGAGGTCTTCCTTCGCCCACTCGATTTCCTGGGCGATCTGGTCGCGGTCCAGTTCCTCAAGCGGCATCGCCCGCTGCGCCAGCACGGTCAACTGCTCCGGCCCGCCTTCAGCGAGACCGCCGCGGACGAAATATTTGCGCTCGCCTTCAGGGCCGCGGACCGTCAGCGAACCGGGACGCAGCGCCGCCACCATTGGCGCATGGCGGGGCAGGAAGCCGAAGTCGCCTTCCAGACCCGGCGCAACGACTTCGCTGACATCTTCCGACATCAGCACCCGCTCCGGCGACACCAGATCGAAACGGAACGTGTCCGCCATGAATAAGCCTCCTCGGGCAGCCGGTTAAGCCGCTTCAGCCGCCATTTCTTCAGCCTTCTGGACCGCTTCATCGATGGTCCCGACCATGTAGAACGCCTGCTCCGGCAAATCGTCATAGTCCCCGTTCACAAGGCCCTTGAAGCCCTTGATCGTGTCGGCGAGGTCGACGAGCGTTCCCGGCTTGCCCGTGAACACCTCCGCGACGTGGAAAGGCTGGCTCAGGAAGCGCTCGATCTTGCGCGCGCGGGCCACTGTCAGCTTGTCCTCTTCCGACAGCTCGTCCATGCCCAGGATCGCGATGATGTCCTGAAGCGACTTGTAGCGCTGCAGCACCTCCTGAACCTGGCGTGCGGTCTGATAGTGCTCGTCGCCGACGATGCGCGGCTCCAGCACGCGAGAGGTGGAGTCGAGCGGGTCCACCGCGGGATAAATGCCTTTCTCCGCGATCGAGCGGCTCAACACCGTGGTCGCGTCCAGATGTGCGAAGGTCGAGGCCGGCGCGGGGTCGGTCAGGTCGTCCGCCGGGACGTAGACCGCCTGCACCGAGGTAATCGACCCCTTGTCGGTGGAGGTGATGCGCTCCTGCAGTTCGCCCATGTCGGTGCCGAGAGTCGGCTGGTAGCCCACCGCCGACGGGATGCGGCCGAGGAGCGCCGACACTTCCGAGCCCGCCTGGGTGAAGCGGAAGATGTTGTCGACGAAGAACAGCACGTCCTGGCCCTGATCGCGGAAGTATTCCGCCACGGTCAGCCCGGTCAGGCCGACGCGCGCGCGCGCCCCCGGCGGCTCGTTCATCTGGCCGTAGATCAGCGAGGCCTTGGATCCTTCGCCGCCGCCTTCCTTGTTCACGCCGGACTCGATCATTTCCCAGTATAGGTCGTTGCCCTCGCGGGTGCGCTCGCCCACGCCGGCAAAGACCGAGTAGCCGCCATGCGCCATGGCGATGTTGTTGATCAGCTCCTGAATCAGCACCGTCTTGCCGACGCCCGCCCCGCCGAACAGGCCGATCTTGCCGCCTCTGGCGTAGGGCGCGAGCAGATCGACGACCTTGATGCCGGTCTTGAGAATCTCGGTTTCGGTCGACTGTTCAATGAACTCCGGCGCGGAGGCGTGGATCGGCCGTTTCTGCTCGTGCGGGATCTGCCCCTGTTCATCAATCGGCTCGCCGATAACGTTCATGATGCGGCCCAGCGTGCCGTCGCCGACCGGCACGGCGATCGCCTCGCCGGTGTCAACGACTTCCTGGCCGCGCACAAGGCCCTCGGTCGCGTCCATGGCGATGCAGCGCACGGTGTTCTCGCCCAGATGCTGCGAAACCTCCAGCACGAGCCGGTTGCCGTGGTTGTCCACTTCTAGCGCGCTCAGGATTTCCGGCAGCTTCTCGTCGAACTGGACGTCAACGACGGCGCCCGTCACCTGGCGAATGCGGCCGATATTCTTGTCGCTTGCCATTGCTTCTGTTTCCCTGTTGCCCGTGTCCGGCCGTTAGGAGATCGCTTCCGCGCCGGAGACGATTTCGATCAGTTCCTTGGTAATCTGGTCCTGGCGCATCCGATTGTAGGTGAGCGTCAGATTGTCGATCAGCTCGCCGGCATTGCGCGTCGCGTTGTCCATCGCGGTCATGCGCGCGCCCTGCTCGCCGGCCGCGTTTTCCAGAAGCGCCCGGAAAATCTGCGTGGAGACGTTTCGCGGCAGCAGATCGCGCAGGATTTCCTCTTCCTCCGGCTCGAAATCGTATTCGGCCTGCGGCGCACCCGTGTCCGGCGCGCTCTCCTCTTCTTCCGGCAGGCTCGCCGGGATCAGCTGCAACTGCTTGGGCCGCTGCGTCAACGTGTTGACGAACTCGGAGAACACCAGCGTGCAGACATCGAATTCGCCCTTGTCGAACATGCTGAGCACGCGCCGTCCCACCTCATGGGCGTCATCGAAACCGACACTCTTGACGCTCTTCATGTCGATCACGTCGACGATGCGCTGGGCATGGTCGCGCTTGAGCATGTCGTAGCCCTTGCTGCCGACACAGAGGAATTTGACCTCCTTGTCCTCCGCGATGAGCTGTCTGGCGATCTGCCGCGCCTTCTTGGCGATGTTCGCGTTGAACGCGCCGCATAGTCCGCGATCCGCCGTCGCCACCACGATCAGATGAACGTCATCCTTGCCCGTGCCGACGAGGAGCGGCGGGGCCATTGCATCGCGAATGATGCGCGCGTTCAGCTTGGCCAGCACCTCGTCCATCTTCTCGGCGTAGGGCCGCGCGGCGCTTGCGGCGTCCTGCGCCTTGCGGAGTTTCGCGGCCGCCACCATCTGCATCGCCTTCGTGATCTTCTGCGTCGCCTTGACGCTGGAGATCCGATTGCGCATGTCCTTAAGGCTGGGCATGGGCTCTCCCGATCCTTGGTTGGCGCATCAGGCGATGGGTCACGCCGCGAAGTGCTCGGCGAACTTGTCAACCGCGCTTTTCAACTTGTTCTCCAGATCGTCGGACAGTTTGCCCTCGCTGCGGATCTGGTCGAGAATGTCGCTGTGCTCGCTATGCATGTAGCGCAGCAAGTCTTCTTCAAAGCGCCCCACGGCCGACACCGGCAGCGGGTCGAGATAGCCGCGTGTGCCGGCATAGATCACCACGACCTGCTCTTCCACCTGCAGCGGCGAGAACTGCGGCTGCTTGAGAAGCTCCGTCAACCGCGCGCCGCGCGCCAGCAGGCGCTGCGTCGCCGCGTCGAGGTCGGAGCCGAACTGCGCGAAGGCCGCCATCTCGCGGTACTGCGCCAATTCGCCCTTGATCGCGCCGGCGACCTGCTTCATCGCCTTGATCTGCGCCGAAGACCCGACGCGCGACACCGACAGGCCGACATTCACCGCTGGGCGGATGCCCTGATAGAACAGGTCCGTTTCCAGGAAGATCTGGCCATCGGTAATCGAAATGACGTTCGTGGGAATATAGGCCGACACGTCGTTGGCTTGCGTCTCGACGATCGGCAGCGCGGTCTGCGATCCCGCGCCGTGGTCCTCGTTCAGCTTCGCCGCGCGCTCCAGCAGGCGGCTGTGCAGATAGAACACGTCGCCCGGATACGCCTCGCGGCCCGGCGGGCGGCGCAGCAGCAGCGACATCTGGCGGTAGGCCGTGGCCTGCTTCGACAGGTCGTCGTAGACGATCAGCGAATGCATCGCGTTGTCGCGGAAATACTCGGCCATCGCGCAGCCGGCATAAGGCGCGAGATACTGCATCGGCGCAGGCTCGGAAGCCGTGGCCGCGATCACGATGGAATATTCGAGCGCGCCGCGCTCTTCGAGGTTCTTCACGAACTGCGCCACCGTGGAGCGCTTCTGGCCGACCGCGACATAGACGCAGTAAAGCTTTTTGCTCTCGTCATCGCCCTGGTTGATCTGCCGCTGGTTCAGGATCGCGTCGAGCGCAACCGCCGTCTTGCCGGTCTGCCGGTCGCCGATAATCAGTTCGCGCTGGCCGCGGCCGATCGGGATGAGCGCGTCGATGGCCTTGATGCCGGTCTGCATCGGCTCATGCACCGACTTGCGCGGAATGATGCCGGGCGCCTTCACGTCCGCGCGGCGGTATTCGGCGGCCTCGATCGGCCCCTTGCCGTCAATCGGGTTGCCAAGCGCATCGACCACGCGGCCCAGCAGCCCCTTGCCGACCGGCACCTCCACGATGTCGCCCGTGCGCTTGACGGTGTCGCCTTCCCTGATGTCGCGGTCTTCGCCGAAGATCACGATGCCGACATTGTCGACCTCAAGGTTCAGCGCCATGCCGCGCACGCCGTTCTCGAACTCGACCATCTCGCCAGCCTGGACGTTGTCGAGGCCGTAGACGCGCGCGATGCCGTCGCCGACGGAAAGCACCTGGCCGATCTCCGCGACCTCGGCTTCCTGACCGAAGTTTTTGATCTGTTCCTTGAGAATCGAGGAAATTTCCGAGGCCCGGATTTCCATCAGCCTACCTCTTTCATGACGTGTCTGAGACGGTTGAGTTTGGTGCGCAGCGAATTGTCGATCATGCGGCTGCCGATCTTCACGATCAGCCCGCCGAGGATCGCCTTATCCACACGGACATTCATGCTCACATCCTGCCCGGCGAAATCTCGCAGCGCCTCGCGCAGCGTCTGCTGCTGCTCATCGCTGAGCGGGACGGCGGTGATGACTTCGGCTTCCGCCTCGCCGCGATGGCGCGCGGCCAGCGTGCGGAAGGCCCGGATGATGCCCGAAATGGCGGAGAGCCGGCGCTTTTCGACGAGCAGTTCGAGGAAATTCTTGGTCAGCCCGGCCGTCCCGGCGGCATCGGCGATCACGCGCACCGCCTTGGCCTGCTGGTCCATTGAAAAGGCCGGGCTGTGCGCCAGCCGGCGGAGGTCCTCACTGGTGTCGAGCATCTCCTGAAAGTCGGAGAGCTGCGCCTCGACCTCCTCCAGCTTGCCTTCCTCAACGGCGAGTTCGAACAGCGCGGTCGCATAGCGCCCTGCGACCCCCGTCACGCTGGCCCCGCCACTCGCCATCGAATTGTCTTTCACGCGCCGCTCCCGGAATGTGCTGGAGGGGGTGGACGCGCCGGTGCATGGGTGCCGTCACCTTGATTTTCGGGCTTGAAGGCAGCCGCGCGGCACTCAGCGCAAGGCGCATCCTTGCTGAAGTTGGAGGTGATCTATCACAGGCTTTGCCGCCCTTGCAATATGCTGCGCACACCAAGGCAATAGAAGCGTGCGCGAACGTAAAACGCGAAAATTCGCCGATGACGTTTCGCGCTCACAGAAAGCTGTAAGGATCGACGTCGATGACCACGCGCACGCTGCCCTTCGCAGGCGGCGCGCGCTCCATCCAGGCGCGCAGAAAGCCCTGTATATCCACGTTCCGCGGCGCTTTTACGAGCAGCCGATAGCGATACCGCCCGCGGATCAGAACCAGCGGCGCCTCGGCCGGCCCCATGACCTCGATCCGCGCGGCTGGCGGCGCGGCCCTGGCAAGCGCCTGCGCGTAGCGTTCGGCTTCCGGTTTCGCGCCCGCCGAGACGATGATCGCCGCCAGCCGGCCGAAGGGCGGCAGCACGGCGGCCTCACGTGCGGCAATTTCACGCGCCAGAAACGTTTCGCGATCCCCGGAAATCAGCGCGCGCATGACCGGATGATCGGGCGCGTGGGTCTGGATGAGGCCGACGCCGCCGCTCTTCTCGCGCCCGGCCCGCCCGATCACCTGCTGCATGAGCTGGAAGGTGCGCTCCGCCGCGCGCGGGTCGCCGCCCTGCGCGAGGCTCAAGTCGCCATCGACGACGCCGACGAGCGCAAGGCCGGGGAAGTGGTGGCCCTTGGCGACAAGCTGCGTCCCAACGATGATGCGCGCCTCGCCCGAGGAAATGCGGGCAATCGTCTCGCGGATTTCGGTGAGGTTCGTCGTGAAGTCGCTGGACAGGATCGCGGCGGGCACGCCGGGGAAGCGTTCGGCCACCTCCTCGGCAACGCGCTCCACGCCCGGCCCGCAGGGCACCAGCTTGCCGCTCACCCCGCAGGCCGGGCAGTCGCCGGGGCGGGGCAGCACGAAGCCGCAGTGATGGCAGGTCAGCTTGGCGCGGTGGCGATGCTCCACCAGGGTGGCGCTGCATTGCGGGCATTCGATCCGGTGGCCGCAGGCGCGGCACAAGGTCAGCGGCGCGTAGCCTCGACGGTTGAGGAACAAAAGCGCCTGCTTGTCAGCGGCCAAGGCATCGCGGACGGCTGAGACCAGCGAGGGCGCCAGCCAGCGCCCGCGCTCCGGCGGATCGGCGCGCAGGTCGATCGCGCGGATGTCGGGCAGCGCCGCGCCGGAATAGCGCGCGGTGAGGCGCACATGTTCGTAGCGGCCCTGCTGCGCATTGACGACGCTCTCGATCGATGGCGTTGCCGAACTCAGGATCACCGGGTGCTGGCCCAGTTTGGCGCGCACCACCGCCACGTCGCGCGCCTGATAGCGGACATAGTCTTCCTGCTTGAAGCTCTGCTCGTGCTCCTCGTCCACCACGATCAGGCCAAGATCAGCGAACGGCAGGAACAGCGCCGAGCGCGCTCCGGCAACCGCCCGCGCCTCACCTTTCGCCACCGCCCGCCAGATGCGACCGCGCTCGGCCGCCCCCATCGCCGAGTGCCACTCCATGGGGCGGCAGCCGAAGCGACGCGCGAATCGGTCGAGAAACTGGCTGGTCAGCGCGATTTCCGGCAGCAGAATCAGCACCTGCCGACCACGCGCGAGCGCCGCCGCGACGGCCTCGAAATACACTTCTGTCTTACCCGCGCCGGTGACGCCATCGAGCAGGCTCACCGAGAAGCCGCCGCGTCGCACCGCGTCGATCAGCTTGCCAGCCGCTTCGGACTGCTCTGGCGCGAGGTGAGGCGGCGCATGGTCCGGGTCCGGCAGCGATGGGCGCGGCGGCGGCATCTCCACGCGGATCAGCGAACCGGCGAAGGCCAGCCCCTCGATCACCGCCGCGCTGACGCCCGCCTCCCGCGCCAGGTCGGCCTTCGCGCGCACCGCGCCATCAGCGGCCACGCCGAGCACCTTCTCCCGCGCCGGGGTCATCCGTTCCGGCGGCGGGCCGGCCGCCCGATAGCCGAAACGCGGCTGTTCAGGCTCGAAGGCGCGCGGCGCGCTCATCATCATCTTGAGCACCATGCCGCGCGGGCTGAGCGTGTAACTCGCCACCCAGTCAACCAGATGCCGCGACACCTCTGGCAGCGGCGGGGCGTCCAGCACTTCGATGATGGATTTGAGCTTCTTTGCGGGGACATCCGCCGTGCGCGCCGGGCCCCAGACCACGCCGATCCGCCGCGCCGAGCCGAGCGGCACCCGCACGAATGCGCCCGGCGGCGGCGCATCACCTTCCGGCGGCTGGTAATCGTAGGCCTCGTCGAGCGCGAGCGGCACCAGCACGGGCACCGCGCGCACCTGCCCCGCCCGCGGCTCGTCGAGGTCGAGCCGCGCCTGCGCCGCGCCAGACGGCCCCGTCATGATCTGCGCCTGCGGATTAAGACTGCGTCAACCATGCTGCCGCTAGGTTAAGGGTTTCGCGCTCGGGAAGGAAAGAAGCGTCGCGTCGATGAACCTGGTTATTCCGAAAAATCTCGACTTTGCAGCGCAGCCGGACGCCGCCGAGGCGATCCGCGGCTGGCTCGCCTATCTCGCGCATCTGCGCGGGAGCGGCGCAAACACGCTGGATGCCTATGCGCGCGATTTGCGCCAGTTCTGCGCCTTTCTGGCCGGTCATCTCGGCGCGCCGCCCGCCCTGCGCGACTTCAACGCGCTGACGGCGGCCGATTTCCGGGCGTTCATGGCGTGGCGACGCGGCGAGGGCGCGTCGAGCCGCAGCCTGTCGCGCAGCCTGTCGGCCTTGCGCGCGTGCTTTCGCCATCTGGAGCGCGCCGGGCATCTGAAGAACCGGGCGGTGCTCGCCGTGGCCATGCCCCGCGTGCCCCGATCGCTGCCGCGCCCGCTGACGGAGGAGAAGGCGCGGGCCGTTGTGACCGGGAGCCGCGAGAATGACGGACACGAACGCGCGCCGTGGGTCGGCTACCGCGATCAGGCTGTGCTGCTGCTGCTCTACGGCTCGGGGCTGCGCATTTCCGAAGCGCTGGCCCTCAATCGCGGCGATGCGCCGGCGCCGCCGCGCGATGTGCTGCGCGTCAAGGGCAAGGGCGGGCAGGAGCGCGTCGTCCCGGTGCTGCCGGTCGCGCAGGAGGCTGTGTTGCAGTATCTCGAGGCGTGCCCCTATCCGCTGCTGGGCGACGATCCTCTGTTCGTCGGGGTGCGCGGCGGACGGCTCAGCCCGCGCATCCCGCAACTCGCCATCGCGCGGCTGCGCGCGGCGCTGGACCTGCCCCCGACGGCCACGCCCCATGCGCTGCGCCATTCCTTCGCCACGCATCTGCTGGGCAGCGGCGCGGACCTGCGTTCGATCCAGGAACTGCTGGGGCACGCGAGCCTCTCGACGACGCAGGTGTATACTGATGTGGACCGGGACGCGCTGCTCAGGGTCTATGCGAAGGCGCACCCGCGCGGCGGCCGCGGCAACTGACCGCGCGCGCTAAACATCATCCGCCGCGAGAATCCCGACAATCGCCGCGCGAAGCTCGTCGATCCCAAGCCGCTTTTCCGCCGAGGTCGCGATGATCTCGGGGTGCGCCGCCGCGTGCTTGGCAAGCTCCGCCGCGGTTTCCGCCTGCACCCGGTCGAGCTGGGCTGCGCTGATCTTGTCGACCTTGGTAAGCACGATCTGGTAGGACACCGCCGCCTCGTCCATCAGCGCAAGCACGTCCTGGTCGGTGTTCTTTATTCCGTGGCGCGCGTCGATCAGCAGAAAGACGCGCTTGAGCTGCGCCCGGCCGCGCAAATAGTCGTAGATAAGCTGGTTCCAGCCCTTCACCTGCGCCTTGGGCGCCTTGGCGTAGCCATAGCCGGGCATGTCGACCATGTGCAGCACGTCGCCAACGCAGAAATAGTTGAGTTCGCGAGTGCGCCCCGGCGTGTTGGAGGTGCGGGCCAGCGCCTTGCGCCCGGTGAGCGCGTTGAGCAGGCTCGACTTTCCGACATTGGAGCGGCCCGCGAAGGCGATCTCCGGCAGCGGCTCGACCGGCAGCCCATCGACGCGGACAACCCCCTTGACGAAATGGATCGGGCCGGAGAACAGCCCCTGCGCGCCGGCCGGCACGCTCAACTCTTGCTGGAGCCGCCGACCCCCAGCCGGTTGAACAGCTTGTCCAGCCCCATGTTCTCAAACAGATTCACCTCCACGCCCTGACGGTGCATGATGAACCATTGCTGGGCGATGGTCAGGATGTTGTTCCAGGTCCAGTAGATCACCAGCCCGGCCGGGAATGTCGCGAGGATGAAGGTGAAGAACACCGGCATCCAGGTGAAGATCTTCTGCTGGATCGGATCGCCCGGCATCGGGTTGAGCCGCATCTGCACGAACATTGACACGCCCATGATGATGGGCCATATGCCGATCAGGAGGAAGTCCGGCACCGAGTACGGCAGCAGGCCGAACAGGTTGAAGATGCTGGTCGGGTCGGGCGCGGACAGATCCTGAATCCAGCCGAAGAACGGCGCGTGGCGCATCTCGATCGTGACGAACAGCACCTTGTAGAGTGCGAAGAACACCGGGATCTGGATCAGGATCGGCAGGCAACCCGACATCGGGTTGACCTTCTCCTTCTTGTAAAGCTCCATCAGCTCCTGCTGCTGACGCATCCGGTCGTCTTTGTAGAGTTCGCGCAGGCGCATCATTTCGGGCTGGAGCTTTTTCATCTTGCTCATCGACACATACGACTTGTTCGCCAGCGGGAAGAAGACGAGCTTGATGAGCACAGTCACAATCAAAATCGCGACGCCGAAGTTGCCGATCAGGTTGTAGAAGAAGTCCAGCGCGATAAACAGCGGCTTGGTGATGAAGTAGAACCAGCCCCAGTCGATCAGCAACTCGAACTGCAGAATTCCAAGCTCCGCCTCGTAGGTGTCGATCAGACTGCTTTCCTTGGCCCCGGCGAAGAGCCGCGTCGTGACCTCGCCCGTCTCACCTGGCGCGATCTGCACCGCTGGCAGCAGATAATCGGTCTGGAAGCGCGCCTGCGAACCCTGACCGTCGCCCACAAGCCGCGCATCATAGGCCACGTCCTGCGGCGGAATGAGCGTCGCGGCCCAGTATTTGTCGGTGATGCCAAGCCAGCCGCCGGTGGCCGAATAGGTGCTGGGCGCGCCCGCTTCCAGCACGTCGTCGTAGTCATACTCCTGCAGACCTTCCTCGCCGAACACGCCGATCGGCCCTTCATGCAGGATGAAAAAGCCCTCAATGTCGGGGATGCCATGCCGCGAGATCAGGCCGTAAGGAAAAAGCTGGACGGTCTCTCCGGTGGCGTTCTCGACCGACTGGGTGATGGTGAACATGTAGTCGTCGTCCACCGAGATCGTCCGGCGAAAGACGAGGCCCTCGCCGTTGTCCCAGCTGAGCGCGACCGGGTTCCCGGGCGTGAGCGGGCCGTCGCTTTCAGCCCGCCACGTCGTCTCCGGGCCGGGCGCATTGATGCTGCCGCCGGCCGTGGTCCAGCCATGCTGAGCGTAGAAGGCGCGGTTCGGGGCGGGGCTGCCGGAAGGCGAGAGCAGCGTCACGTTCGCGCTGTCCTTCTCGACGGCCACGCGGTAATCCTTGAGGATCAGATCGTCGATGCGGCCGCCCTGCAGGTTGATGGAGCCGCGCAGTCTGGGGGTGTCGATCCGGACGCGGTCGGCCCCGGCGATGGCGGCTTCGCGCGATGCGGTGGCGGCGGGCAGGCTGGGCGCGCCGGAGCCGGGCGTTGCGCCCGCGCTCGGCTCTCCCGTGACCGACGGCGCCGGCGCGCCGGTCCGGGCCTGCTCCTGCCCGGGCGTCTGCTGCGTTGTCTGTTGCTGTTGAGCCTGTTGCTGCTGCGTCTCGCGCTGCGGCCCGATAACAAGCGCTTGCCAGACGAACAGCACGACGACCGACAGAACGACGGCCAGCAGCAGATTACGGTTCTTTTCGTCCATCAAAGCCGGAACACTCCCGCGCGTCCATTCTGGCCAGCATATAAGGTCCGTTTAGCTTTTCGGAACCTGCCGCGCCAGCAATTTCAAGCTTCTCTCGTCTGCTGCGGCGGTTCGCGCCGCCGCGCCCGGCGACCGGGGCCATGAACCTTGGCGAAGGCCCGGCGCAAGTCCTTGACGAGATCCTCGAAATCCCGGTCCAGCGCCGCCGCCCGCCCGACCACGACATAGTCGAAGTCCGGCCGCGCATCCAGCGGCGCGACGCGCCGAACAGCCTCTTTCAGCCGCCGCCGCGCCCGGTTGCGCCGCACCGCGCCGCCGCGCTTTCGCCCCTGCGGACCGTCCTGCGCGACTGCGTGGCGCGAGACGGTAAAACCGAAGCGCGGCCCGCTCGCCTCGCAGCCCTCCGCCCGGGGGGCCGCCTGCAACACAAAGGCCGGCGTCACCCAGCGCCGGCCGGATTTCAACCTGACAAAGTCCCGCCGGTCTTTCAATGTGCTCAATCGCGCCATGACGAGCCGGCCTCCGGGCGCGGTCTGCGCCGCTCACGCCGTGAGTTTCTTGCGCCGGCGCGCGCGGCGGCGCGCCATGATTTTCTGCCCGGCCTTCGTGCTCATGCGCGCGCGGAATCCGTGCCTGCGCTTGCGCCGGAGCTTGCCCGGCTGAAACGTGCGTTTCACCCTTGATGTCCCTTGCCTGTCGTTTCTTGATTTCCGGCGTGCTTATAGGGTTGCTTCGCGCCGCATGTCCAGAGCGCGGGCCGTTCACGCGGTCATCACCGCAGGCCACATCTCATCACGAGCGCTTGACAGGGCGTTCCCGCTCCGCCGTTCAGCCTGTACATAAGACGTGTGATCCATAGCTCAACGGAAATTGGCGCGAGCCGAATGAAAATCATGAGAAGATCCGCCGCGATCGGGCCGGGCGTGGTTCTTGGCTTGACCCTGCTGGCTGGCTTGACCGCGCTCGCAGGGCTTCTCGGCGGCCTGGAAGCGCGCGCTGGCGAGCTGGCCCAACGCTTCGCCGCGCACGATCCGCGTGCCGAGCGCAGCATCGACCATTCCGCCTGGGACGCGATGTTGAAGACATACGTCAAAGCCGACGGCGATCTGAACCGCGTCGACTACGCGGCATGGAAGCGCGAAAGCCGCGACGAACTGCTGGACTACATCGCGCGGATGGAACAGACCGATGTGGCGAGCCTGACGCGCACGGAGCAATACGCCTTCTGGGTCAACCTCTACAATGCCGTCACAGTCGCGCTGATCCTCAAGCATTACCCGGTCGACAGCATCCGCGATATCGACATCTCGCCAGGCTTCTTCTCCAACGGGCCGTGGGGCGCAAAACTCGTCGAGGTCGGCGGCGTGAAGCTGAGCCTCGACAATATCGAACATGACATCCTGCGGGTGAACTGGGACGACCCGCGCGTGCATTACGCGGTCAACTGCGCGTCCATCGGCTGCCCCAATCTCGCGCGCGACGCCTACACCGGAGACAGGCTGGACGCGCAACTCGATTCCGCCGCCCGCGCCTACATCGCTAGCCCGCGCGGCCTGCGCTTTGACGGCGGCCGCGCCACCGCATCGAAAATCTATAGCTGGTACGACGAGGACTTCGGTAATTCCGAAATCGGCGTCATCGCGCACATGCGCGAATACGCCGACGGCGAAACGGCGGAAAAACTCGCCGGGCTGTCATCCATCGATGATTACGAATACGACTGGGGGCTGAACGATGTCCGGCAGTGAATTCAATCCCACGCCTTACGGAGCCAAAGCGGTGACCCAGCACGACAAGCCCCCTGAGGACGCGGAAAATCCCGACGCGCCGCACGCGGAAATCGGCGAGGCCGCGCCGCACCGGCCGCTGTGGCGGCGGGTTCTGCCGCTCGCCATTCTTGCGGCCGTGGCCGGGCTGATCCTCTCGCAGGGCTGGCACAACCTGATCTCCTTCCAGCAACTGGCGCTGAACCAGCAGGCGCTCCAAGCCTGGATCAGCGAGAATATTATCGGGGCGCTCGCGGTTTACGCGGCGATTTACGTCGTTGTGGTGGCGCTGTCGCTGCCGGGCGGCGCGGTGCTGACGGTCGCGGGCGGGCTGCTGTTCGGCTGGCTGCCGGGCGGCCTTGCCACGGTCGTGGCCGCCACGCTCGGGGCGACCGCGATTTTCCTGATCGCGCGCTCCTCGCTTGGCGAACCGCTGGCTGCTCGCGCCGGTCCGTGGCTGGGCAAGTTCCGCGCGGGCTTCCAGGAGAATGCGCTCAGCTATCTGCTGTTCCTGCGCCTCGTTCCCGTCTTTCCGTTCTGGGTGGTGAACCTCGCGCCGGCGCTGCTGGGCGTGAACCTGCGGCAATACGTGATCGCCACGGCGCTGGGCATCATCCCCGGCACCTTCGCCTTCGCCTTCGCCGGGGCCGGGCTGGACAGCGTGCTGGCCGCGCAGCGCGACGCTTATCAAGCCTGCCAGGCGGCGCGGGCGGCGGGCGATCCGCCCTGCAGCTTCCAGTTCGATCCGGGCACACTCGTCACGGCCGAGCTGCTGATCGCCTTTGTTGCGCTGGGAATTGTTGCGCTCATCCCCGCGATCGTCAAAAAACTCAGGAAACAACCCGGGGCGTGACGCAACTTCCGCGCGGGCAGGCCAGAAAAAGCGAAGGGGGCATTTCATGGCGGAGCAGTTGACGCCCGACCTGTGCGTGATCGGCGCAGGCTCCGGCGGATTATCTGTCGCGGCGGCGGCCGCGCAGTTCGGCGTCGATGTCGTGCTGATCGAGCGCGACAAGATGGGCGGCGACTGCCTGAATTACGGCTGCGTGCCGTCCAAGTCGCTGATCGCCGCGGCGAAGCGGGCGCACACGATGCGCGCCTCCGGCCCGTTCGGCATCAAGCCGCTGGAACCGGCCGTCGAGTTCGACCGGGTGCATGACCATATCCACGAGGTCATCGCGGCGATCGAGCCAAACGACTCGGTGGAGCGGTTTGAGGGGCTGGGCGTCAATGTCATCAAGGGCGAGGCGCGTTTCCGCGACAAGACCACGGCCGTCGTCGGCGCGCGCGAGATCAAGGCGCGCCGCTTCATCATCGCCACAGGCTCCTCCCCGGCCCTGCCGCCGATTCCTGGTATCGAGCGCGTCTCCTACTTCACCAATGAAACGATCTTCGACAACAAGCAGAAGATCGAAAAGCTGATCGTCGTCGGCGGCGGCCCGATCGGCATGGAGCTGGCTCACGCCTTCCGGCGGCTCGGCACCGCAGTGACCGTCATGGAGGCGTTCAAGCCGCTGGCGAAGGAGGACCCCGAACTGGCCGAAGTCGTGCTGCGCCAGATGGAATCCGAGGGGGTCGAGATCATCCCGGATGCCCGCATCGAACGCTTCGAGCCGTTTGGCGACCGCGTCCAGGTCCGCTTCACGCGCGGGGGCCAGTCCTACTCGATCGACGGCTCGCACCTGATGCTCGCCACCGGCCGGCGGCCAAACATCGAAAAGCTGAACCTGGACAGCGCCGGCGTGCGCCATGACCGCACCGGCATCAAGGTCGACAGGGGCCTGCGCACCAGCAACCGGCGCATCTACGCGATCGGCGACGTGATCGGGGGGCTGCAGTTCACCCACGTCGCCAACTACCACGCCAGCGTGGTCATCAAGAACGCGCTGTTCCGCCTGCCGGCAAGGGTCAACAATGACATTCTCCCGCGCGTGACCTTCACCGACCCCGAGCTGGCGCAGGTCGGCCTCACAGAGGAGGAAGCGCGCAAGAAGCACGGCAACATCCATGTTTACCGCTGGCCCTTTAGCGATAACGACCGCGCCCAGGCCGAGCGCGCCACGGACGGCTTCGTCAAGGTGATTACGACCAAGCGCGGCCGCGTCGTCGGCGCGAGCATGGTGGGCGAGCACGCCGGCGAGCTGATCCAGACGTGGAGCCTGGCGATGCACAAGGGGATGAACATTGGCGCGCTGGCGAGCATCGTCTCGCCTTATCCGACGCTGGCCGAAATCAACAAACGCGCCGCAATCAACTTTTACACGCCGAGCCTGACGAACCCGCTCATCCGCCGCGTCATTGGCTTGGCGCGGAAATTGGGGTAAACCGGGGGCAGTTATTGAATTCCGCTCTCGCGCCGCGAGGGCGGATAGCTGGATCCTGGGGAACGCCGTGACCGTGTTGTTGCCCGGCACAGGCGCGAAGCAAAACGGCCAGAGCACCTCGCCGGAAAAGTCTCACGAGACCGAGCCGAAGCGCCGCGTTATCCGAATGGGCCTTTCGGCCAAGCTGCTTTGGCTGACAATCCTGTTCGTGATGATCGCCGAGGTTCTGATCTTCGTGCCGTCGGTCGCGAACTACCGCGAGACCTGGCTCAACGAGCGCCTGATGGCCGCGCGCATCGCTGCGCTGTCGGTCGAGGCCGCCCCGGTCGGCGCGCTGTCGCGCGAGTTGCGCACCGACCTGCTCGATACGGCGAAAGTCGAGGCGGTGGCGCTGAAGCGTGAGGATTTCCGCAGCCTTCTGCTGGAGCGTGACATGCCGAGCCGGGTCGACGCGAGCTATGACCTGCGCGCGGCCTCCTGGTTCACGCTCATCGGCGATGCGCTTTATACCTTTGTGGCGCCCGACGGGCGCATGATCCGCGTGATCGGCCCGGTGCAGGCGGGCGACGGCGCCTTCATCGAGATCATCCTGGACGAAAGCCTGCTGAAGGCGGCGATGCTGCGTTATGCGCTCAACATCCTCGCGCTGTCACTCATCATTTCGCTGATCGCCGCGACGCTGGTCTATCTCTCGCTCAACTGGCTGCTGGTGAAGCCGATCGCGCGGGTGACGCAGAACATGGTTGCATTCGGCGAGGACCCCGAAGACCCCGCGCGGGTGATCGCGCCGTCCAAACGCTCCGACGAGATCGGCATTGTCGAAAGCGAGCTGGCGGACATGCAGGGCCAGCTCAGCGGTCTGCTGCGCCAGAAGAGCCGGCTGGCGGCGCTCGGCCTCGCCGTGAGCAAGATCAACCACGACCTGCGCAACATGCTCTCAAGCGCGCAGCTCATCTCCGACCGCATGGGGTCGATCCCCGATCCGACGGTCCAGCGCTTCGCGCCGAAGCTGATCGCCTCGCTCGACCGCGCGATCCGGCTGTGCTCTGACACGCTGAAATATGGCCGCAGCGAGGAGCCGCCGCCCGAGCGCGCCCGTTTCGCGCTGCGGCCGCTGATCGAGGAAGTGGGCGACGCGCTGATGCTGCCGCGCGACGGCATCGCCTGGCACATCGACGTGCCAGGGGGGCTGGACGTTCATGCCGATCGTGACCAGATCTTCCGTGTGGTGGCGAACCTCGTGCGCAACGCCTGTGAGGCGATCGAGGACAGCGCCGACGCAAGCGAAGCGGTCATCCGCGTGAAGGCGCGCCGCGACGGCGATATGATCTGTCTGCAGGTCGCCGACAACGGGCCGGGCATTCCCGCCAAGGCACAGGAGAACCTGTTCGCCGCCTTCCGTGGCTCGGTCCGCAATGGCGGAACCGGGCTGGGCCTCGCGATTGCTTCGGAGCTGATCCGCGCGCATGGCGGGCGCATCGAACTGGCCGACAACAGCGCGGGCGCGACCTTTTTGATCGAGCTGCCCGACAGCGGCGAAGCGGTCAGAGAGCACGCGACCGCGTGAGCGCCGGCCCGCCAGTCAGGACTTGCCATGCTCAGGCCAAAAGAATACAACAGACGCTCAGGACGAGACGCGGCCCGCGCGCCGCGCATGGCCATCGCCCACTCGCATGGCGCTCACCAATCAGCACCGGTAGCTCAGCTGGATAGAGCACCAGACTACGAATCTGGGGGTCGGGGGTTCGAATCCTCCCCGGTGCGCCAATAAAATCAAGCAGTTACGATTTTGCCAAAGCCGCCGGAGGATCTTCGGTAGCTGCCTTGACGCGCGCGATACCGATGTAATCAGCGAGAAAAACCGCAGCGGCAGCCACCCCATTTATCGGTGGATCGCTGGTCATGCGTACCCCAAGGTTGGGTCGATGCGCGTCGATGTTTTCGCGTCGGCCGGAGGTCGCGCGGCGAAGCGGCTGACGTCGACGACGCGGTCGGCCAGAGCTTCGCGGACCAGCGCGTCGTGGAAGATGCCCAGGATGGCCGCGCCGGCGTCGCGGCGTTCGCGGATCAGCGCCACCGCGCGGTCCCGGCTTTCGGCGTCGAGCGAGGCGGTCGGCTCGTCCAGCAGCAGGATCGGATGTTCGGCGGCCAGCCCGCGCGCGAGGTTCACGCGCTGCTGCTCCCCGCCGGAAAAGGTCGCGGGCGGCAAGCGCCACAGCCGCTCCGGCACATTCAGACGGTCCAATAGCGTCTCGGCCCGCGCCTGCGCCGCATCCGCCTCCAGCCCGGCATCGCGCGCCGCCGCGGCCACCAGATCGCGCGCCGGCACGCGCGGGATCGCCCGCAGAAACTGGCTGACGTAGCCGAGCGTGCGCCGGCGCAACGCCAGCACCCGGCGTGCCTCGGCGCGCGCGACATCGACCCATTCGCCGTCATCGCGCAGCCAGATCGCCCCGGCATCAGCGCGGTAATTGCCGTAGATCATCTTGAGGATCGACGACTTGCCCGCCCCCGAAGGCCCGCCGAGCGCCACGCACTCGCCCGGCGCGACCACGAACGCGACATCCCGCACCACCGGCAGCTCTGCGCCGCCGCGCAAGTGCATCGTGAAGCTTTTGGCCACGCCCTCAAGCCGGATCGCCGCGTCCATTCGCTACCCCTGCAACACCGAAGACACCAGAAGCTGCGTGTAAGGCGCGCGCGGGTCGTCCAGCACCTGGTCGGTCAGCCCCGTCTCGATCACGCGGCCCTCGCGCATCACCATGATCCGGTGCGAGAGCAGCCGCGCGACCGCCAGATCATGCGTGACGATGATCGCCGCCAGCCCGGTTTCGCTCGCCAGCCCGCGGATCAGGTCCAACAGCCGAGCCTGCACCGAGACATCCAGCCCGCCGGTCGGCTCGTCCATGAAAACCAGGCGCGGGCGCGTGACCATGTTCTTGGCGATCTGCAGGCGCTGGCGCATCCCGCCGGAAAAGGTCTCCGGGCGGTCGTCAATCCGGTCCGTTTCGATTTCCACGCGCCCCAGCCAGTCCGCCGCCGCGCCGCGGATATTGCCATAGTGCCGCCAGCCCACCGCCATCAGCCGCTCGCCGACATTGCCGCCCGCGGAGACGCGCATCCGCAGGCCCTCGCGCGGGTCCTGATGGATGAAGCCCCAGTCGGTGCGCAGCAGCAGCCCCCGCTCGGCTTCGCTCAGAGCGAGCAGGTCGCGGTTCTGGCCGTCGCGGCCGCGATAGGTGATCTGCCCGCGCGTGGGCGCAAGCTGGGTCGACAGCAGGCCGAGCAGCGTGGTCTTGCCGGAGCCGGACTCGCCGACGACCGCCAGCACCTCGCCTTCGTACACCTCCAAATCGACATCGGCGCAGCCAAGCCGCGCGCCGTAATAGCGCGTCAGGCCTTCGGCGCGGAGCAGCGGCGTCTCATCCATAGGCCTGCTCCCCGCGCCGCGCCTCGCAATAATCGGTGTCAGAGCAGACGAACATGCGCCCGCCCTGGTCGTCCGTCACAACCTCATCGAGATACGCTCCTTCCGCCCCGCACAGCGCGCATGGCTGATCGAAGCGGGTGCGCTCGAACGGGTGATCCTCGAAATCCAGGCTCTCGACCGGCGTAAAGGGCGGCAGCGCGTAAATCCGCTGCTCCCGGCCCGCGCCGAAAAGCTGAAGCGCCGGGCAGTTGTCCATCTTCGGGTTGTCGAATTTGGGGATCGGCGAGGGGTCCATCACGTAGCGCCCTGCGATCTTCACCGGATAGGCGTAGGTCGTGGCGATATGGCCGTGGCGCGCGATGTCTTCGTACAGCTTGACATGCATCAGCCCGTAATCCTGAAGCGCGTGCATCTGGCGCGTCTCGCTTTCGCGCGGCTCCAGAAAGCGCAAGGGTTCGGGGATCGGCACCTGGTAGACGAGGATTTGGCCGGCGCGCAGCGGCGTTTCGGGGATGCGGTGGCGAGTCTGGATGATGGTCGCGTCGGCGGTGCGGGTGGTCGTCGCGACGCCGGCGGTGCGCTGGAAGAACTTGCGGATTGAGACGGCGTTCGTGGTGTCGTCCGCGCCCTGGTCGATCACCTTGAGCGTGTCGTCCGGCCCGATCACCGACGCCGTGACCTGCACCCCGCCTGTCCCCCAGCCATA
>CAZINX010000017.1:0-20406 GCA_964540795.1 uncultured Hyphomicrobiaceae bacterium
GCGACCCGAACGCGTTCCCGCGTCACCTCACCGCCGATGACCTTCTTCACCTGCAGGTAAAGAACATTGTTGGATGAGCCGTCCCGAAAGAGATGGGCGGCAACGAGATCCTCGCGGCTGTCGTGGATAGCGATTTCCATGCTGGCGCGCTCCGCCTGATCGAACTCGCTGGTGAAATCGACCGCCAGATCGAAATCGCCGCGCGGCAGTTCTGCGTTCCAGCGGAAGACGTTGTTCGGCTCGTTATTGGTCAGGCTGGCCGCGCCCGATGTGGCTGTCAGCAGAACGCCGTCCTCGACGATGTAGGATTCCGGGTCGGGACTGAGCACCTCCCAGCTTTCGCCGAGTTCGCGTCCATCGAAATCATCCGAAGCAATGGCCGTGGCTTGCGGCTCGGGCGGCTCGACCGCCTTGAGCAGCGCAGTGCGCAGACCGTCGGCGTCCTCTGCGGCCATGTACATGCCGCCGGTATTGTCCGCGATGCAGGACACAGCCGCGCCCTGGTCGTCGGACAGGCCGAAGCCGACGACATGCGCGGTGAATTCGATGCCGTCGGCTTCCAGTTCACGCGCCAGCGCGCACGGATCGCCGCCGCAGGATTCCACGCCGTCGGTCACGACGATCACGGTCGCGGGGTCGGACTGGAAGCGCAGGCCGTCGGCCGCGCGGCGGACGGCGTCGGTCAGCGGCGTTTTGCCGCGCGGGCGCATGGCGTTGACCGACTCCACCACGGAGGGGGCCATGGCCTGCGCGGGCGCGACGATCGTTTCAATATCGCCGCAGTCGCCGGTGCGGCGGTGGCCATAGGCCATCAGGCCGATCCGGTTGGCCGGCGGAAATCCGGCAAGCACGTCCTCAACCGTCTCCTTGGCGATCGACATCTTGGTTTGCCCCTCGATCCGCCCGCGCATGGAGCCGGAGGCATCGAGTACAAGCATGATCGCCGCGTGATCGTCGCTGGCCGATGCTGGCGACGACAGCGGCGGTATGGCCATGACGGATGCGGCTGCAACGGCCCAGACCCAGACAAAAAAGCGCATAAAAATCTCCCCTTATTCGAAGCGCGCGCAATATCCTTTCCCGGCACGGCGCGCAACCTTTCAGGGCTGTTAACAAAAGTCAATTCGAAGATTGGGACGTAGACACCGCGCGGTTTCGCTAGTCCGAGCGATCAGAAGCGCAGGACGCGCATCCACCGGACGATGTTGATGAGGCTGATGAGCGCGCCGGCCACGTAGGTCAGGGCCGCGGCGCGGAGGATGCCGCGCGCGGCGGGCATATCGCGCTCCGGGATATACTGCCCGGCATGGAGCACGGGCAGCGCCCGCTTGAAGCTCGCATCGAACTCCACGGGCAGCGTCGTGACATGGATCAGAACTGTGTAGGCGAGCAGTATGAGCCCGGCGGCAATCTGGAAGAGCATCCCGGCGGGATGCTTGACGACCACCGCCATGATCGGCGCGGCGATCATCACAAAAACGCCGACGCGCTCGACGATCGCGCCGGTCTTCGCCAGCCGCGTGCGCGCGACCAGCGGCGGATATCTGGTTGCGTCCTGCATGGCATGGCCAACCTCGTGGGCAGCCACTGTGACAGCCGTCAGCGAGCGGCCGGAGAAATTGCCGGGGGTGAGCCGGACTGCCTTGGCCTCGGGGTCATAGTGATCCCCGATGTTCGTCTCCTCGACACGCACCTCATGCAGCTTCATTTCGTCGAGCAGATGCCGCGCGAACTGCCCGCCCGTGCCGGGGAAGTCCGGCCGGTCGACGCTATGGCGCGACATGACGGCGCGCACCCAGAGCTGGGGCAGCGTCACAAGCGCCACCAGAAGGATCAGCGCGAGGATTGCAACGATCACCGCTGTCTGGCTCCCCCGCTGTCAGTCCTTGATCTCGGCTTCGATTGAAAAGATGCATCCACCGGGTGCAAGGCACCCGTGCGGCCCGGCCTTGGGAGCGAGGCGGAGCGCGATGCTCCGCCCGCGTCATTCAATGCACGCTCACGATCCGCAGTTCCTGCTCCCTGGCGTTCGCCACCGCGCCGGGGTGGCTGTCCGCCAGCGCGATCGGCGTGCCATCGGCGGCATGTACGGCATAGAGGTCAACGCCTTCCGGCACATCCTCAAGCTGCGGAAACAGCTTCTTCATCTCCTTGGCCTTGACCGCCTTGATGTAGGCGATCTCACCACCGCCGAGCACCGCGAATTCCTGGGCGCTCATGACCCGGTCAAGCTTCTCGGTTTCGTTCAGATGGTTCGCCATCGCAATTTTTCTCCTTCATAGCCGGAGCGCACGGTCCCTCTTGGAGGGCTTGCCGACTAATCTCGGTCAGACCGATTATAGCCGGATCTCGTCGCGTTAGCGGTGCGACTCGGCAACGCTTCGCGAAACTGTCATCGCGTCTGCCCTGGCGTCTCGATCGGGATGCTCTGCGCGGCCGATTCCACGTTCGGCCGGACCAGTTCGATCGACAGCAGCCCGTTCTCCAGGACGGCGCGCCGGACCTCGATTCCCGCTGCGAGAACGAAATGGCGGCGGAACTGCCTCGCGGCAATGCCCCTGTGCAGGAATGTCTTGTCCGCCTCTTCGGCCTGCGCGCCCGCGACGCTGAGCCGGTTGCCCTGCAACGTGATTTCGAGCTGGGCGGGCGTGAATCCGGCCACGGCCAGCGTGATGCGGATAAAGTCGTCGCCGTTTTCGCCGTGCTTCGAGTGTTCGACGTTGTAGGGCGGATAACCTTCATTCCCCCCTTTCGGCTGCCGGCTGATGACCTGATCCAGTTCATCGAACCCCAAGTACAGCGCGCTGCCGAACACCGACATACGCGACATGTCCATGCCCTCTAGGTCTTCGGCGACCATGCGCGTCGGTCGCTAGAACGCCGCATTTGCGCACGTTCTGCCGGTCCATTATGGCACCAGCTTCATATCGGGATATGGGCGCAAGCAAAAAGGTTTCAAGCTGACCGGAAACCTTGCGCCCAAGGGCCGAAACGCATTGCGATCGGCCTGCCGCCCACCTATTGTCCCACCGAAAGCAAGGGTTTTTTCCAGCTTAAACGAGGGCGCGACCGATGGCTTACGGACCGGCACCGAGACACCAGACCATACCCGTTGATGTCGGCGGGGTGAGAGTTGGCGGCGGCGCGCCGGTCGTGGTGCAATCCATGACAAATACTGACACCGCCGATGTGCAGGGTACCGTGCAACAGGTCGCCGAGCTGGCGCGAGCCGGCTCCGAGGTCGTGCGCATCACGGTCGACCGCGACGAGGCCGCGGCTGCCGTGCCGCATATCCGCGATCGTCTGATGGCGCGCGGCGTCAACGTCCCGCTGGTCGGCGACTTCCATTACATCGGCCACAAGCTGCTCGCCGACCACCCGGCCTGCGCCGAGGCGCTCGACAAATACCGCATCAACCCCGGCAATGTCGGCTTCAAGGACAAGCGCGACAAGCAGTTCTCGCAGATCATCGAGATGGCGCTGCGCCACGACAAGCCGGTGCGCATCGGCGTGAACTGGGGCAGCCTCGATCAGGAGCTGCTGACCAGGCTGATGGACGAAAACGCCGAGGCGGGGTCGCCGCTGACAGCGCAGGGCGTGCTGCATGAGGCAATGGTGCAATCCGGCCTGTTGTCCGCCGAGCGCGCGCAGGAACTCGGGATGCCGGCGAACAAGATCGTGCTGTCCGCCAAGGTGAGCCAGGTTCAGGACCTGATCGCTGTTTATACGATGCTCGCCGAGCGCTGCAATTACGCGCTGCATCTGGGGCTGACCGAAGCGGGCATGGGATCGAAGGGGATCGTCGCATCGACGGCGGGGATCGGCGTGCTTCTACAGCAGGGGATCGGCGACACGATCCGCGTCTCGCTCACGCCGGCGCCGGGCGGCGCGCGCACGCAGGAGGTCGAGGTGGCGCAGCAAATCCTTCAGGTGATGGGCCTGCGGACCTTCGTGCCGGTTGTGGCGGCGTGTCCGGGTTGCGGGCGGACAACCAGCACGCTGTTTCAGGAGCTTGCGCGCGACATTCAGGACCATCTGAACGCCTCGATGCCGGAGTGGCGGGAGAAATATCCGGGCGTTGAAACGCTTAATGTCGCGGTGATGGGCTGCATCGTGAACGGGCCGGGCGAGTCGAAGCACGCGGATATCGGCATCAGCCTCCCGGGCACGGGCGAGAGCCCGGCCGCGCCGGTGTTCATCGACGGCAAGAAAGCCGCCACGCTTCGCGGGCCGAGCATCGCGGACGACTTCAAGGCGATGGTGGCGGAGTATATCGAGCGGCGCTTCGGCGCGGGCGGTCGGGACGAAACCAAACGCCCCGCCTGAGCCGCCGCGTTCACGACTGCGTTGTTCCTCACTGGAAGCTCACGCTCGGCAGCCATGTCACGATGCCGGGAAACGCGAACACAAGCGCCAGTCCGATCAGCTGCAGGATAATGAAGGGCACCACGCCCTTGTAGATATCGATCACCGTGATCTCCGGCGGAGCCACGCCCTTTATATAAAATAAAGCGAAGCCCACTGGCGGCGTGAGGAATGAGGTCTGCAGGCACACCGCAAACAGGATCGTGAACCAGACAAGGTCGAACCCCAGCGCCTGAACCACGGGGGCGACCAGCGGCAATACGATCAGGGTGATCTCCACCCAGTCGAGGAAAAAGCCGAGCAGGAATACCACAAGCAGGATCACGATCAGGATGCCGGTCGGCTCGAATGGCAGGCCCAGCAGCGCGTCCTCGATCACCTGGTCGCCGCCCAGCCCGCGGAGCACCACGGCAAACGCCGTCGCGCCGACGAAGATGGCGAAAATGAACGCAGTTGTGCGCGTGGTCTGCTTGATCGAGTCCTTGAGCACCTTGAAGGTCAGCCGGCGGTTGAGCGCCGCGAGCAGCATCGCGCCCGCCGCGCCGACGCCGGAGGCTTCCGTCGGCGTCGCGAAGCCGAAGAAGATCGATCCGAGCACCGCAAGGATCAGCGCCGCCGTCGGGATCACCGCCTTGAACACGCCCCAGACGACGCCCCAGGTGATCGGCTCGCGGTTGGCGGGAAGCGGCGCGCTCGACGGGCTGACGAAGGCAAGGCCCAGCACATAAGCGACATACATTGCGCCGAGCAGCAGGCCGGGGAAAAGCGCGCCGAGGAACAGGTCGCCAACCGAGGCCGCCGGGGTCGCGAGCCGGTCCGCCATCAGCACCAGCATGATCGACGGCGGGATCAGGATGCCCAGCGTGCCGGTCGCGCAGGAGGTGCCGACGGCGAGGGATTTGGAATAGTTGTTCTGCATCATCACCGGCAGCGACAGCATCCCGAGCAGCACGACGGACGCGCCGATGATGCCTGTCGTCGCGGCCAGCAGCACGCCGATGACAATGACGGTCACCGCATAGCCGCCGCGCACCGCGCCGAACAGCTTGACCATGTTGTTCATGAGCTTTTCGGCCACGCCGGACTGATCCAGCATGATGCCCATGAAGATGAACATCGGCAGCGCCACCAGCGTGACGTTTTCGACGAGCGACCAGATGCGCTCGGCCAGCAGGCCCAGCGAGCTGCCGTAGTCGAACCAGAGGTCGGCGCCGAAGTAATCTACGGCCATCAAGCCAACCGCTGTCCAGATGACGGAGGTGCCCGCCAAGACCCAGGCCACGGGAAAGCCGGTAAACAGCAGCACGCCGAACGTGGCGAACATGCCGATGACGAAGTATTCCTCCAACCCCACCGCAGGGTTCCTCCCTCAAGGCGATTGTTTTCGTCGTCTGGTCAGCTTGTGTTTTTATTGTTGTCTTGACCGCGGCCAGCCGAACAGCAGTGTCGTGCATTTGAGAAGCCGCGACACGGCCGCGAGCAGCAGCAATCCGAAAGCGAGCGGCAGGAAAAACTTCAGCGCCCAGCGCGCGGGCAGGCCAGCCGGCGCTTGCGACTCCTCGCCTTGCAGAAAAGAACTCCAGAAATAGGGGATCATGCTGTCCTGCGCGATAATCAGGAACGGGATCAGCAGGAACAACAACCCAAACATCTCCACCCATGCCTGCGTGCGCAGCGAGAACCGCTCATGGAGCACGTCGACGCGCACGTGATGATCGCTGACGAGCGTGTAGGACAGACCGATCAGCCAGGCCGCTCCCGCGAGATGCCATGTGATCTCCTCAAACATGATCGTGCCCTGGTCGAAGGCATAGCGGCCGATCACTGCATAAAGGATTACGCCGACAGTCGCGATCCAGAGCCAGGAGAACAGAAATCCGATGCGGTCGACGACGGCGTCGATCGCACCGGAAATCGCGTTTGTCGGCAATTCGGTGTGGTGAACCGGGACGCCGGATTGCGGCGGCGGCGTGGATGGGCGCTCTAGTTCAGACATCACGACCTCCCCGTCTGCCGCCGCGCGTCGTCATGTTATTATTCGTCGCCCAGGTCGGCCGGAAGATAAGCCCGCGTGTCCCACACCTTGTAGGCTTCCTGGAATTCGCGCTGAGAGTCGTAGACGCGCTTGAAGTCGGCGTCGTTGGCCGCTTCTTCTTCAAGCACTTCCTCGCTCACCGCCTGGAGTTCCTTGAGAACATCGCGCGGGATCTGGTCGGCCTGCACGCCTTTTTCCTGGAAGCCCTGCAGCACCGTGCCGTTCTTGTACTCGCCTTCGGTGAGGCCCATCATCGTGGCGGCCGTGCAGGTGGTGTCGATCAAGGCTTTCTGCTGATCAGTCGCGGCGTCCCACTCATCCTTGTTGATGAGCATGTATTGCGCCGTGAACGGCTGATGCCAGCCCGGGAACAGGTTATATTTCACCACGTCGTTGAAACCGAGGATCTGGTCGATCGCCGGCATGGAGAACTCGGTCGCGTCGATCGTGCCGGTCTGCAGCGCCTGATACAGCTCGCCGCCCGGCATCATGGTCACGGATGCGCCCAGCTTCTCCAGCACCTTGCCGCCCAGGCCGGCAAAGCGAATGTTCAGGCCCTTGTAGTCTTCCAGGCTGGTGATCGGCTCGGAGTACCAGCCGGCCGTCTCCGGGCCGATGACGCCGCACAGGCGCGCGTACACGTTAAAGCCCTTGTTCGCGTAGACTTCCTGCAGCATGTCGTGGCCGCCGCCCCAGTAGTACCAGGAGGCGAACGCCCACGGCTTCAGGCCAAACGGCACCGCGGCGAACAGCGGCACGGCCGGCACCTTGCCCTGGTCGTAACCGATCCAGGTGTAGCCGGCTTCGACCTTGCCGTCGGAGACGGACTGGAGGATGTCGAACGGCGGCACCAGCTTGCCCGGCTCGAAGACGCGAACCTGAACGTCGCCGCCGCTTGCCGCATCGAGCTGCTTGGCGACGTACTGCGACGGAGAGCCGAGACCCGGCAGGTTCGACGCGAAGGCGATCGGCATTTTCCAGCGGATCTGGTCGGCGGCCGCCTGATCCACGTTCGCGCCGGTCAGGAGCGCGCCGCCGAGCACGAGCGCGCCCGCGGCGTGTTTCAACCTCTTGCTAAGACTCATCCAGATTCCTCCCAAAGCGTTGCAGCGCGACAGGCCGGCGGAAATCCCTAGGTTTTCCGTTGTGCAGCGTGTCGCGTCCCGTGCTGTGAAAACGGGCATCAGCAGGCTATGGCACAAGCTGCTGAATCGCAAGCGAAGTCTGGGCTTGCGGCCGGCCTGCCAGTATATCTTATAGAAGAATGCTGCGGCGCGCGACTATGCTGCGGTGCAGCACACGTTTAACTGGAAAGAGATGGAATTTTTCTCTTAGGATATATCTTCGTGTCGCTGGAACAGCTTGCGACCCATGCAACATCGTCAACCACCGAGGAGGGTTGCATGACTATCGCCGATCAATTGCGGCTAATTTGCATCGTTGCCGCTTTTGGCTTCGTTGCAGCGGTTGTGATTGGCATGGTCTAGGCGGAATCGGGCGAGCGCCCGATGGCAACCACCAACATCACCCACAAATGGAAACGCCGCGGCGGCCACTCCCCGCGGCGTTTTCAGTGGCGCACTCGCCGCTCTATTTTCGCAGGGCAATTTGCGCGACCGGGACATGCCGCCCCTTGGCCGGGTCGAACTGCGAGATTGTGACGCTGTGGCGGCCGCGGCTGGCGAAGTTGACCGACAATCGCCCCTCGAAATTCGGCCCCTGGAACGAGGCGCGCAGGCGCTGGCCCTCAAGCCGCCCACTGATCTGGCCGGTGTTGTTCGCGATGTTTTCCGTCCACACGCCGCTTATCGAATTGCCGTTGCAGCGGACATTGGCGCTTGCCTCGATACGGTAGTCGGTGCCTGCGCAGTTGATGACCTGGCGCAGGCCGCCGCCGGTCCTGGCATAGCTGATGCGGCAGAGAATGCGCTCCGCCTGACTTGCGCCGATTGGCGTTACGGTGCCGGAGCCGCGCCACTGGCCCGCCAGCCGGTCGATAAGCTGCGTGGCATCGGCCGAGCAAGCGGCCTGAACGGCGGGCGCGCCCGCGAAAACTGTCACAGCCGCCAGCATCATGCCCAGCGCGCTAGAGCGGAACCACGTCATCATCCTCAATACGCCTCCCAACAGGTCTCAACTTGCGCAGCGTCAGAATGATCGCCGGCAGGAACAACAGGTCCGCGATCAGCGCGGCAATGAGCATGGTCATGGCCAGGCGGCCGAAAAGCTGGGTCGGCGGCACCCCGGAGAACACCGTCACCGACAGCCCGAGCACCAGCACGATTGTCGTCAGCACCAGGACGGGGCCGACCACGAACAGCGTCTGGCGCACCGCCTTTTCCGGCGAACTGGTGCGGCTCTCCTCCACGGCCAGCCGGTTCAGGAAGTGGATCGTATCGTCCACCGCAAGACCGAACGCCACCGTGAAGGCGATCACGCTCGAATATTCAAGGCCTCCGCCAAACGCATACAGCACCGCTCCGGTTGCAACCAGAGGAAAAAGGTTTGGCGTGACGCTGATAGCCGCGATCGTCATCGAGCGGAACGCGAGTCCGATCATCACGACGACGAGGACAATGGCGATGAGCAGCCCGTCATTGAGCTGATTGATCATGTTGTCCGACTGAAGCGCCGCGACCACGGGCAGCCCCGTGACCTCGAAGCTCATTTCCGGGAAGGTCTGGCGTAGCGGGTCGAGGTCCTCATCCAGCGCGCGCACGATCGGCAGCGTGTCGGAGGCGTCGAGATTGACGATGCGCCCGGTGACGAGCGCGGCGTTTTCCTCCGGGTTGATGAAGCGGCTGGTCAGATGCTCGGGCAGCAGTTCGATGTACGGCTGGAGATACTGCTTGGCGTCCTCGCCGTTGCGCGCCAGCCAGCGGTTCAGGGTGTCGAGCGACCAGACGTTGCCGACTTCCACGCCGCGTTCCATCACCCGGTGCGCGCTGGCGATCGCGCCGAGCACCTTCTCATCGAAAAGCTGGTTTCCATCCTCCCAGCGCACCATGATGTGTACGGGCTGCGCGCCGGTCAGCTTTTGGTCGAGCCGCTCGGCCCCGGCCATCGCTTCCCGGTCCTGCGGAATCTGGTCGCTCAGCCGGTAGCGCGGCTCCAGCTGAAGGTGAGCGGCCAGGAGCGCGACCAGCATGACCCCAGCGACCGCCGAGAGCTTGACGTGATGCGGCTCGACCTTCTGCGACAGCCACAGACAGAAGCGATCGACCCGGTGCATCATGCCGAGGCGGGCGATGTCGGTCTCGCGGAAGCGTTGCTCATTGCCGATCAGCAGATAACTCAGCGAGGGCACCACCGCCATCACCACGAAGAATGCCGAGAGCGTGCCCATCGCCGCCGAGATGCCGAAGGTCTGGATGACCGCCGAGTCGGCGTAAGTCAGGCTCAGCATCGCGATCGCGGTGGTGATCGAGGTGAGCGCGCAGGCCGGCCCAACGCTGAGCACCGCGTGCCGTATCGCCCCGTATTTCGTGTCGCCCTTGTCCAGTCTTCGCCGGATCGAGAAGATCATATGCATCGCGTCCGAAAACGCGATGACCATCACCAGCGGCGGGATCGTGTTGATAAGACTGTCGAGATCGATCCGAAGATGCCCGATGATGCCGAGTGTGAGCACCGAGGCGACGATAGGGCACAGCGTTGCGATCATGATCAGCGTGGCGCGCTGAAAGAACAGGATCGCGATCAACATGCCCAGGAGTATCCCGCCGGCGTTGAAGAGCAGCCGGTCGGATTCGATTGCAGCGCGCAGGTCCGCCTGCATGACCGGCACGCCAGCCATCGTCACGCCCAGACCCGTCCCGCTCAGGCTCTCGTTTGCAAGCGTCTTGACCTCCTGGATAGCGGCGTTCAGGCCGTCTCCGGCGACCGCGCTCTTGTCCAGCGAGACAATCAGCACCGTCAGCGGCGCCTGACCTTCAGGGGTCGTCAGCAGCTTGCCGTCCAGAAGCGGGTGCGTCGTGACCTGTTCCTTGAGCGCCGCGAATTCATTGCCGCGCGGCATGGTGGCCGGGAACATGGGCGGCGGGTAGCCCTCGGCATCGGGCGCTTGACGCATCGAGAAGATGGAAAGCACGCCGTTGACCGCATCGACGAATTGCAGTTCCAGATGCAGCGTGCGCACGTCCTCCAGACGGTCCGGCGTCAGCAGCTTGTCTCCCTCCACGATGACGAACACGTCGAACTCGCTCGTGGGGAAGCGCTCGCTCATCTGCTTGTAGAGGCGATAGTCCCTGTTGTCGCCGCGGAAGAAGTCGCTGAGGATGCCAGTGGCCTCGATCCGCAAGACGCCGAGCGCGCAGAAGGCGGTAAGCAGGACGAGCGCGATGACCGTGAGACGCGGACGCGCCAAGGTCGCGAGCCCGAAGCGTTCCAGGCCGAAGCCGATTTGTCCCATGCGTGCTCCCCGCGCCGCGCGTCGAATTTTTTGGGCGTGCCGTGCCGTGCAGTCTGCTCACGTAAAAATGAAATCCGGGTTTCCCGATCTATTGAGGCTGGAGCGCGACGACGCAACCAAAAAACAAGGCGGCCAGACCCGGTCCGGCGCAATCGCGCCATGCGTGCGCTCTGCGCCGCGCACGCGGCGCGCTTTCGAGAACTCAACCGCGATCTGGCCGCCCGGCTTTTGCGCCGGCATCTGAAGATGCCTGTGGTCAAATTCGCGGCCGCGTCGCCCGGCCGGGGCGAATCGCCTATCGTTTGTCTCATCAAGTGTGGAGGCTGGCGTGGCGAACTTTTCGACGCATCTTGCAGTTGGCGCTGTCGCAAGCGGGTTGGCCGCCTCGGTCACGCTTGCCGCGGGCGCGGTGCCGCCAGGCGAACTCGCCACGTTGACCGCCGCAGGCATTGTCGGCAGCATCCTGCCCGACATCGACCTGCAGAAGTCGCACCCCTCGCGGATGCTGTTCGGCGCGCTCGGCATCCTGTTCGCCTTCATCGCGCTATTCCAGTATTACAGCGTCTACTCAATCGCCGAACTCTGGGCGATCTGGCTGGGCGTCTACGCGCTGGTGCGACTTGGCCTCTGGCGCTTCTTCCATCGCCATGCGGTGCATCGCGGCATCTTCCATTCGGTGCTCGCCGGGCTGGTGTTCATGGCCCTCACCGCGATCGTGTTGACGCATTTGCTCGGCCGCGATCCTGCGGTTGGCTGGCTCGCCGGCATTTTCGTGCTGATCGGTTATCTGGTGCACCTGACGCTCGACGAGATTTATTCCGTCGATTTCGAGGGCATCTATATCAAGCGATCTTTCGGCAGCGCGCTCAAGATATGGGAGTATGATTCGCCCCGCGCCTCTCTGCTGATGACCGCCGGGTTCCTGGTCGCGGTCACTTTCGCGCCCACGCTCACGCCGTTTGTCGAGACGATGGCCTCGCTCCAACTCGACCAGTTTTTCCAGCAGCGCATGTGGCCGGAAGGCGAGTGGTTCGCGCCGCCTTCGGCCAACGCGACCGAGACCGTCGGCGAAATCCGCGCAGCGCCGTAATTACCCGTCGCGCAGCGGCGTTTCGAACTCGCCCGCCAAATCCTGGATGAACTGCCACGCGACCCGGCCCGAGCGCCCGCCGCGCGTCATCGCCCATTCCTTGGCGCGCGCCTCCAGCGCGTCCTGCGCGATCGGCAGGCGATAGTGCTCGGCATAAGCCCGCACCATCTCCAGAAAGTCGTCCTGCGAGCAGTGGTGAAAGCCGATCCACAGCCCGAAGCGATCCGACAGCGACACCTTCTCCTCCACCGCCTCGCCTGGATTGATCGCGGTGGAGCGCTCGTTCTCCATCATGTCGCGCGGCATCAGGTGCCGCCGGTTCGAGGTCGCATAGAAGATGACATTCTCCGGCCGCCCCTCGATACCGCCTTCGAGCACGGCCTTCAGCGACTTGTAGGAGGTGTCCCCGTCATCGAATGAAAGGTCGTCGCAGAACACGACGAAGCGGTTGGGGGCCGCGCGCAGGGCGTTCAGGCAGTCCGGTAGAGTGCTGATGTCCTCGCGGTGAATTTCCACGAGCTTGAGGCTCGGTCCGCCCGCCGCGACGGCCTCGCTGGCGCGTGCATGGACCGCCTTCACCAGCGAACTCTTGCCCATGCCTCGCGCCCCCCAGAGCAGGGCGTTGTTGGCGGGCAGCCCGCGGGCGAAGCGCTCCGTATTGTCGAGCAGCCGGTCGCGCATCGGCGCTATAGCGCGCAAGAGCTCAAGCGGCACGCGGTTCACCTTTGGCACCGGCTGGAATGCGCCGGGCGATGGATGCCAGATGAACGCCTCGGCGGCGCTGAAATCCGCCGCAGCAGGCCGGGGCGGTGCAAGCCGCTCCAGCGCATCGGCTATCCGCTCGATCAGCGCGAACTGGCGAAAGCGGTCATGTTGTTCTTGCGCGCTCATGCTGTTGTCCCCGGTTTGCTGCGTGTGTTACGCGGCGCGTCCGCTGTTGTCCAGCCGCCGCCGGCGGACGAATTCGGTCGTGTGCGTTTGTGCGCAGGGTCGCAAAATGTGGCGTCCGTGATTATTTCGCTGTGAAGGCGCGGGCGGTGTCCGCATTCGGTTGCAATGAACGCATGTGCGGCTATAGTCGCGGCCAATTGCGGGAACAGTGCGGTTTCGCCTGTGGTTTGCGCGCGCCGGCATAGTATCCCGGCCGCGCCGGTTATCCGATCAAGTCGTCTGCGAAGCGTCTGGCCCCAGCTTCAAGTCAAAGGACCGTAGCATGTTCATCGAGCCCGCACTGGCCCAAACCACCGAGGCGCCCGGAGGAGGGAACATTCTCCTCCAGTTGATGCCGTTCATCCTGATCTTCGCGATCATGTATTTTCTTATCATCCGGCCGCAGCAGAAGCGTCTGAAGGCGCATCGCGAGATGGTCGCGAGCGTGAAGCGCGGCGACACGGTCGTGACGGCCGGCGGGCTGGTCGGCAAGGTCGTCAGCGTCGTGGACGACGACGAAATCCGCGTCGATATCGCCGATGGCGTGCGGGTGAGTGTGGTGCGCAATACGCTGTCCGAGGTCCGGCCGAAGGGCGAGGTGCGCGGCGCGGCGAAGGCGTCCCGGGAAGTCGAGAAGACCGAGGAACTCATCGACGAGAGCGAAGACGCCGAGGAACAGGAACCAGCCCCCGCCAGGGCAAAATCGGCCAACGGCGCGGCGAAGAAGCCCGCGCAGCGCAAATCCCGTTCGACCACCGCCAGCGGCGGCGCGCGCAAGACCGCCGGCGGCAAGTCGGGAACGACCGCGAAGTCGGGTTCGGGGTCCGGTACGACGCGCGCCCGCCGCAGCCGCGCCAAGAGCAGCAACGGCGCGTCGGAAGAACAATCCAAGGATAGCGGCGGTGACAACGCCTGAGAGAAATGACCGCGCGGGCGCTGCGCAGCGCCTGAGGTAATCTGGTGGCCTTATGCTCTATTTCTCGCGCTGGAAAATGATCTCGGTGCTCGTGGTGGTGCTGGTCGGCATCGCCTACGCGCTGCCGAACGCGCTCCCGAAAAACACGCTGGCTGGCCTGCCCGACTGGATGCCGAGCAAGCAGGTCCATCTCGGGCTGGACCTGCAGGGCGGCTCGCATCTGCTGCTGGAGATCGACACGGGTGAACTGCGCGCCGACTGGCTGGAGGCCATTCAGGACGACGTTCGCATTACGCTTCGCGAACAGCGGATCGGCTACCGGAATTTGCGCGTGACCGACGAGCATGTCGCCGTCACGATCCGCGAGCCTGGCCGCGTCGATGAAGCGTTCGAGGCGGTCTCCGATCTCGCGCAGCCGCTCGACGGCAATCTGTTGACCGGCGTTGGCGGCGGCACCGACATCGAGGTGAACCGCGAGGGCGACCAGCTGTTCGTGGACCTGACCGAGGAAGCCTTTGCGCAACGGCTGAGCTCGGCTGTCGGCTCGACCATCGAGACGATCCGCCGGCGTATCGACGCGCTGGGGACCACCGAGCCGAACATTCAGCGTCAGGGCGTTGACCGCGTGCTCGTGCAGGTGCCCGGCTTGCAGGACCCGGAGCGGCTCAAGGACCTGCTGGGCCAGACCGCGAAGCTCACCTTCCAGCTTGTCGACCAGTCAATGTCGGCGGAAGAGGCCGAGGCCGATCGCCCGCCGCCCGGCTCGGAGGTCTATCCAGGCACGGATGGCGCCGCGCAGGACCTGTATCTGCTCAAGAGGCGCGCGATCATCAGCGGCGAGGACCTCGTCGACGCGCAGCCGAGCTTCGACCAGCGCACGAATGAGCCGATCGTCACGTTCCGCTTCAATTCCTCCGGCGCGCGGCGCTTTGGCGACGTCACCTCCGAGAATGTGGGGCGGCCGTTCGCCATTGTGCTGGACGGCAAGGTGATCTCCGCGCCGGTGATCCAGGAGCCGATCCTCGGCGGTACGGGCCAGATCTCCGGCGATTTCTCGGTCGAGGAAGCGAACAACCTGGCGATTCTGCTGCGCTCGGGCGCGCTGCCGGCTTCGCTGACGATCCTTGAGGAGCGCACGGTCGGGCCGAGCCTCGGCGCGGATTCCATCGAGGCCGGCCAGATCGCGGGGATCGTGGGGCTGATTGGCGTGATTGTCTTCATGGTCGTCGCCTACGGCCTGTTCGGCGTGTTCGCCAACATCGCGCTTCTGGCCAATATCGGCGTCATTCTCGGCGTGCTCTCCGCGCTGCAGGCCACGCTCACGCTGCCCGGCATCGCCGGAATCGTGCTGACCGTCGGCATGGCGGTGGATGCCAACGTGCTGATTTTCGAGCGCATCCGCGAAGAGTTGCGGGCTGGCAAGACGCCCATTGCCGCGATAGACATCGGCTTCTCGCGCGCCGTCAGCACCATCCTCGACGCCAACATCACAACATTCATCGCGGCCCTGATCCTGTTCTGGCTGGGGTCCGGGCCGGTGCGCGGATTCGCCGTCACGCTGTCGATCGGCATTTTCACCTCGGTGTTCATGGCGCTCATGTTCACGCGGATGATGGTGGTGCTCTGGCTGCAGCAGACGCGCCCGCGCACGGTTCCGATCTAGGAGGTTCAATCGGCCATGCCGTTCAAGCCGATCAAGCTGATCCCCGAAGACACCCATGTGCGGTTCATGGCCTACCACCGCATCGCGATGGCCGTCTCGGCGGCGCTGATGGTGGTATCGCTTGCGCTGTTCTTCGCTGTCGGCCTGAACTACGGTATCGACTTCAAGGGCGGGACCCTCATCGAGATCCAGACTGACGGCCCGGCCGATATCGGCGAGTTGCGCGGCGAGCTGGATGGCCTCGGGCTGGGCGACGTGCAGATTCAGACCTTCGGCGCGCCCGATGACGTTCTGATCCGCGTTCAGGAGCAGCCCGGCGGCGAGCAGGCGCAACAGGGTGTTGTGGAGAAGGTGCGCGGAGCGCTTGGCGAGAACGTCGAATACCGGCGTGTCGAGGTAGTTGGACCGACGGTCTCGCAGGAGCTGATCGAGTCCGGCACGCTGGCGGTCATCCTCGCGATCTTCGCTGTGCTGGTCTACATCTGGCTTCGTTTCGAGTGGCAGTTCTCCGTCGGCGCGGTCATTGCGCTGGTGCATGACGTGGTGCTGACCATCGGCATATTCTCCGCGCTGCAGATCGAGTTCGGCCTGCCGATCATCGCGGCAATCCTGACCATCGTGGGCTACTCGCTGAACGACACTGTGGTGGTCTACGACCGCGTGCGCGAGAACCTGCGCAAGTACAAGAAGATGCCGCTGACCGGCCTCCTCGATCTGTCGGTCAACGAGACGCTGTCGCGGACGATCGTCACCTCCGTGACGACGCTGATCGCGCTGTTGTCCCTCTATATCCTCGGCGGGGAGGTTATCCGCGGCTTCGTCTTCGCGATGATCTGGGGCGTGGTGATCGGCACCTATTCCTCGATCTTCATTGCCGCGCCGCTGCTGCTGATGCTCGGCGTCAAGCGCGACTGGAGCGGGCTGGGCGGCGCAAAAGTCAAGCAACCGGGCGGCCAAGCGACAGCGAGCGAAAAAGCCCGCGAGACCGCGTCCTGAGCCACCGTGCGAGCGACCACAACGCGCCGGAGCTTTGACAGGCCGGGCGCGCTCACCCAATTCATGAGTCATGCAAAGACTCTGCGACACAACGCTGGTTCACGCCTATAGCGAGAGCGGCTTCGCGTTCTGGGGCGGCCAGGTGCGCTACGACGGGCCTACGCTCATCCTGCCCGAAGGCGTATTCTCCTGGCCTGTCGCGCACGGCCCGGAGGCGCTGACGCCCGGCGATCTCGCGCCGGCGATGGCCGCCGCGCCGGCCATCGACTTCATCCTGCTGGGCACCGGCGCGTATCAGGTCTTTCCTGGCCCGGAGGTTCATGCCGCCTGCGCGCAAGCCGGCCTCGGCCTCGAAGTCATGGCCACCGGCCCCGCCTGCCGCACGCTGTCGCTGCTCATTTCCGAGGAGCGCCAGTTTGCCGCCGCGCTCATGCCCGCGGGCCGGGGCGCTCAAGCCGGCGCGCCCGACCTGGAATGACCGCGCACGATCCAGAACTCGCCGAACCCGCCGCGGCGATGGCCGACGCCCAGCGCGCAGCGATCGTCGCCGACACCGTCCGCCGCCTCGACCGCGACCGTTACCGTTCCGCGCTGTTCGCGCCGCGTCCGCAGCGCGACCACTTGCTCAGCCTGTTCGCCTTCAACGTCGAGCTGGCGCGCGTTCGCGAGGAGGTCAGCGAGACAATGCTGGGCGAAATCCGCCTGGAGTGGTGGCGCGAGGCGCTGGAGCGATCGCAGGCGGGCGAGACCATCGGCCACCCGGTCGCGGATGGGCTGGCGCTTGCGCGGCGGCGCTGCGTGCTGCCCGGCGATCTGCTCGTTGACATGATCGACGCGCGCCTGAGCGATCTGGCTGCCACGCCGATGCCCGACCAGACCCATCTGGAGGATTATCTTGCGCGCACGGCCGGCACGGTGTTTCAGCTCGCCGGATATATCCTCGGCCAGCGCGACGAGCGCGCGGCGCATCTGGCGCGTCATGCCGGGATCGCGTTCGGCCTGGCGGGGATCATGCGGGCGCTGCCGGTGCATCGCGCCCGCGGGCTGCTGCTGCTGCCGTGCGCCGATCTTGCAGACGCGGGCGTGCAGACGGGCGATGTGCGGGCGGGAAAGGTGACAGAGGCGCTAGAGGACGAACTGGCGCGTCTGCGCGAATTGGCCGAAGCGCATCGGGCTGTCGCTGCCGAGGAATTCGCTGCGCTGCCGCCGCAGGCGCGCCCGGCGTTCCTGCCGCTGGCGCTGGTGCGCGGCCAGTTGCGGGCGCTGGCGCGGCCGGGGCGCGATCCGCTGCGCGAAGTGCCGAAGCCCCAGCCGTTTGCCGGTTTCTGGCGGATGTGGCGCGCGAATATGACCGGCCGTATCCCGTAGACTACTCAGCGGCGGCGCGCGCGGGCGCAAGCCAGGCGTCGATCGCTTGCAGCGCCCGCGCTGACATCGCCCTCTTGCGCGCGACGGACTTCGCCTTGCCTTTTAGCCGCTTGCCGTCCTCGTCCGTGCGCGGCGTCTCGACCGGCGGGAACAGCCCGAAATTCACGTTCATCGGCTGGAAACTGCGCGCCCCGCCGCCATCATCCGGCGCGGCGAGGTGCCCGCCCGTGATATGCGCGAGCAAGGCGCCCATCGCGGTCACGGCGGGCGGCGGCGCAATCGCCTGGCCCATCCGCTCGGCGGCGGCGAAGCGCCCCGTCAGCAGTCCGATCGCGGCGGATTCCACATAGCCCTCCACCCCGGTGATCTGCCCGGCAAAGCGCAGGCGCGGGCACGCGCGCAAGCGCAAGCTCTCATCCAGCAGCTTCGGGCTGTTGAGGAAGGTGTTGCGGTGCAACCCGCCCAGCCGTGCGAACCGGGCATTCTCCAGACCCGGGATCATGCGGAGCACCTCGGCCTGCTCGCCGTATCGCATCTTGGTCTGGAAGCCGACCATGTTCCACAGCGTGCCGAGCGCGTTGTCCTGGCGAAGCTGCACCACCGCGTGGGGCTTCGTGTCCGGCGCGCGCGGGTTGGTCAGGCCCATCGGCTTCATCGGCCCGTGGCGCAGCGTCTCGCGCCCGCGCGCGGCCATCTCCTCGATCGGCAGGCAGCCGTCGAAATAGGGCGTGTCCTTCTCCCAGTCCTTGAAGCCGACGGTCTCGGCGGCAAGCAGCGCGTCGATGAAGGCGTCATATTGCGCCTTGTCCATCGGGCAGTTGATGTAGTCCGCGCCGGTGCCGCTCGGGCCGGGCTTGTCATAGCGCGACTGATACCAGCAGACGTCCATGTCGATGCTGTCATGGAACACGATGGGCGCGATGGCGTCGAAGAAGGCCAGCTCGCTCTCGCCGGTGAGGCTCTGGATCGCCGCGCTCAGATCGGGCGAGGTCAGCGGCCCGGTCGCGATGATGACGCTGTCCCAGTCCTCCGGCGGCATCCCGGCGACTTCGCCCCGCTCCACCGTGATCAGCGGGTGTTCGTGGATGTGGCGCGTCACGTCGGCGGAGAACCCGTCGCGGTCCACGGCCAGCGCGCCGCCCGCGGGGAGCTGATGCCGGTCGCCCGCAGCCATGATAAGCGAGCCGGCGCGGCGCATCTCCGCGTGCAGCAGGCCGACCGCGTTCGTCTCCGCATCGTCCGAGCGGAACGAGTTGGAGCACACCAGCTCCGCCAGCCCGTCCGTCTTGTGCGCGTCCGTCGCGCGCGCCGGGCGCATTTCGTGCAGGATCACCGGCACGCCGGCATTCGCCGCCTGCCACGCAGCCTCCGATCCGGCCAGACCGCCGCCGATAATGTGAATGGGTCGCATCTGTTCCTTTGTCATGACCCGGATCGTAGTGACGCCGCCCCGTTGAGGCAAGGCGCGCGAGTGTTGCCGGGCGGCGACAACCGGAGCAAATCGGCCCTGGCTCACGGGCGTGTTAATTCCCGCTCCGGCAGGCCGATGCTATAGGTGACGGAAGTGGTCGATTTTGCCCGTTTTCCGCACGCTCCATCCAACGGATCAGCCATGCGTAAGCTGCTTTTCGCCGCCGCCGCGGCCCTGGTTCTTGCCGGTTGCACCTATGAGCGCACCGGCTCCCCGTCGCTGCACTACAACGAGTTCAAGACAATCCCGCCGCGCGGCAACACGGTGACGGTCTGCCACGCCTATGGCTGCCAGGAGCAGTCGAAGTTCCGCTTCACCAGCGCGGACATCGCCAAGATTCGCAATATCATCCGCACGACCAAGAAGGCGGATACGCCGCATGAAGAGCGGCGCGGCGTGGCCTATGCGATTGCCTGGATCGAAAAGCGCGTCGGCAAGGAGATCGGCACCGACAAGGACCGGCCGGGTATGGATTTCGCCGCCTCTGGCGACCCGACCCAGCAGGACTGCGTGGACGAGGCGACGAACACGACGAGCTATCTGCTCGTCATGCAGCACAACAACCTGCTGAAGCACCACCGGGTCGCGCGGCCGTTCTCCAAGGGCAACATCCTGATGGGCGTGAAGTACTGGCCGCACTGGACCGCGGTGCTGGTGGAGAACGAAACCGGCCAGCGCTATGCCGTCGACAGCTGGATTTATGAGAACGGAGTCAATCCGGCGGTGGTGAAGGCCGAGGAGTGGTATATCGAAGACCTCGACAACCTGCCCGAAGCCACGATGTAGGTCCGGCTGCTAGCCCTCGATCCTGGCGAAATCGGCGATCTGGGCGGCGGCCGCGCGGATTTGCGCGAGCAGCTTCAGCCGGTTCTCGCGCTGGCGCGGATCGTCGGCATTGACGGTGACATGGTCGAAGAAAGCATCGACCGGCGCGCGCAGCTTCGCAATCTCCGTCATCGCCTTCTCGAAATCCTCCGCCTTCAGCGCCCTTGCGAGCGCGAGGTTCACCGCCTTGATCGCTTCGTGCAGCGCACGTTCCTCATCCAGCGCGAACAGCTTGGGCTGCGGCTTGGCGTCGTAGCTGCGCCCGTCCTTCTTCTCTTCGATCCGCAGGATGTTGGCCGCGCGCTTGACCCCAGCGAGCAGATTCGCGCCGTCCTC
>CAZINX010000017.1:20506-48198 GCA_964540795.1 uncultured Hyphomicrobiaceae bacterium
TCCGCAGGATGTTGGCCGCGCGCTTGACCCCAGCGAGCAGATTCGCGCCGTCCTCGGTATCGAGGAAGCGGCCGAGCGCTTCAACGCGCGCGACGATCATCAAGAGGTCGTCCTGACCGGGCAGGGCGAAGACCGCGTCGATCAGGTCGTGACGCGCGCCCTGTTCGCGCAGATGCACCTTGAGCCGGTCGGCGAAGAAGGCGAGGAGGTCTTTAGCGACTTGCAACGCCGCTTGTCCGGTTTGCTGTGCAAAATGTTCTGCCGCTTGCTTGTCGCTTAGTTCTTCTGCAATCGAGGCTGCGTAACCTTCCGATTCTATGCCGCTATGTTCCAAAGCTAGCGCGCTTTCGACTAGTGGCTGCAAGTCCTCAAAGTGCATATTCACCCAGACATTTGCGATTGGTTTTGCAAAGAACGTATTCAATCGCAGACGCAGCCGGTTCTCAAGAATGATACGCACGATGCCGAGCGCGGCGCGGCGCAGCGCGAACGGGTCCTTGCTGCCCGTAGGCTTCTCGTCGATCGCCCAGAAGCCCGCGAGCATGTCGAGCTTGTCGGCCAGCGCCACGGCCACCGACACCGGCGCGGACGGGACCTCGTCGCTCGGCCCCACCGGCTTGTAATGCATGGCGATGGCATCGGCCACGGCCTCGTCCTCGCCGCTTTCCAGCGCGATGTAGCGGCCGATCACGCCCTGCACTTCGGGGAACTCGCCAACCGTCTCGCTGACCAGATCGGCCTTGGCCAGCCGCGCCGCGCGCTCCGCCTTGTCAGGGTCCGCGTCCACCACCGGCGCGATCTCGCGCGCGAGCCGCGCGATCCGGTCCACCCGCTCGCCCAGTGTGCCGAGCTTGTCGTGGAAGGTGATCTGGTCGAGCTTGGGGGCCATCGCGTCCAGCCCGCGCGCCCGGTCGTTGCCCCAGAAGAACTTGGCGTCCGACAGCCGCGCGCGGATCACGCGCTCGTTGCCCTCGATGATCGCCGCGCCGCCGTCATCAGCTTCGATATTCGCGACGAGGATAAAGCGGTTCGCCAGCGCGCCGTCCTTTCGGCGGAGCGAGAAGCATTTCTGGTGCTCTTTGAGCGAGGTGATGAGCACTTCAGGCGGGACGTCGAGAAAGTCCGCGTCGAAGCCGCCAGACAGCACCACGGGCCATTCGACAAGCCCTGCGTTCTCGTCGATCAGCCCGTGGTCTTCGACTAGCTCAAGGTCCTGCCCGGAAGCGAGGCGCCTTGCTTCTTCTCGTATAAGTTGCGCCCTCTTCGGTCTCGCAACCATAACGTTAACCTTCTCCAGCGCGGCTGCATAGTCCCGCGCGCGCGCTATCGATATAGACTTTGGTCTAATAGGGTTGTCCGGCTCCGCCGCCATGAAGCGGTGGCCAAACGTGGTGTCGCCGCTGCGGATGCCGTCCACTTCCAGATCGACGACCCCGCTGTCCAGCGTACAAACGATGCCCTGAAGCGGACGCACCCAGCGAAGTTGTCCATCACCCCAGCGCATGGATTTCGGCCAGGGGAACTTGCGCACCGCCTGCGGCACGATCCGGGCCAGCGCTTCCGCCGCCGTTTCGCCCTCCTGCTCGATCACGGCGACATAGTATTCGCCGCGCTTGTCCGCGCGCGTCTCGCACTGGTCCAGGCTCTCCAGGCCGGCCGAGCGCAGGAAGCCGTTGATCGCCTTTTCCGGCGCGTCGATGCGCGGGCCCTTGCGCTCCTCGCGGCGCGGCGGCGAGCGATCGGCCAGCCCCTCGATAATGAGCGCCAGCCGGCGCGGGGTGGAATAGGTCTCGGTCGCGCCGAACGGGAAATCAGCCTCGCCAAGCGCGTCGCAGACCAGCTTGCGCAGATCCTCTTCGGCTCGCGCCTGCATCCGCGCGGGGATCTCTTCGGAAAATAGTTCGAGCAGCAGATCAGGCATGGCTCATTCCGTCATGCGCCGTGCGGCGGGTTATTCGTCGAGGTCGGGTTTGAGTTGCCGCCACATATAGGCCCGGCCGTCAGGAAAGCGGGCGACGATCCGGTTGGCCGCGCCGAATTCGTCGCGCGCCGCGAGATAAGCTGTCGCGTCGCCTGCCTCAAGCGCGCGTTGCAGCGCTTCGGCGTCGAAGCACTCGAACCAGTCGGGCGCGACCAGCGGCGCGGCGTCATCGGCAACCGGGGCATCCGGCGCTTCGGCGAGGCGGAAACAGGCGCGCAGCTTCAGCGGCGAGGTCGGCGCGTCGATCCCGCGCCAGTCGCTGACCGGGTAGCTCTGCCCGGCGATCTCCACGCTTTCGGCGCTGATCTCCTCATAGTAGGCGCGCGTCTGGAAGTACCAGAGTGCCGCGGCGAACACGACGACGAAGGTGAGGAAGCCGATAATCAGAATGCGCCCGCTCATGCCCCGCCGCCCTCGGTCTTCAGCCACGCCGCGCAACAGCCCTTGGCCAGTTCGCGCACGCGCAGGATATAGCTCTGCCGCTCCGTTACCGAAATCACCCCGCGCGCGTCCAGCAGATTGAAGATGTGGCTCGCCTTGATGCACTGATCATAGGCCGGAAGCGCCATCAGGTGTCGGTCCTCCGCCTGGCCGGCGTCGAGCAGCGCGCGGCATTCGGCCTCCGCGTCGCGGAAATGCTGGAACAGCTTGTCAGTGTCGGCGTGCTCGAAGTTATAGCGCGAATATTCCTGTTCCGGCTGCAGGAAGATGTCGCCGTAGCGCACGCGCTCGTCGCCGGAGCGCCCATTCACGTTCAGGTCAAACACGTTATCCACGCCCTGCACATACATCGCCAGCCGCTCCAGCCCGTAAGTCAGCTCGCCCGTGACCGGGTTGCAGTCGAAGCCGCCAACCTGCTGGAAATAGGTGAACTGGCTCACCTCCATGCCGTCGCACCAGACCTCCCAGCCCAGCCCCCACGCGCCGAGCGTCGGGCTTTCCCAGTCGTCCTCGACGAAGCGGATGTCGTGGCGCTGCGGGTCGATGCCGATGGCCAGCAGGCTGCCGAGATAAAGCTCCTGGAAGTCGGGCGGGGAGGGCTTCCAAGCGACCTGAAACTGGTAATAGTGCTGCAGCCGGTTCGGGTTTTCGCCGTAGCGCCCATCGCCGGGCCGGCGCGAGGGCTGGACATAAGCCGCGCGCCACGGACGCGGGCCGAGCGAGCGCAGCGTTGTCGCCGGGTGAAACGTGCCCGCGCCGACCTCCATGTCATAGGGCTGCAGGATCACGCAGCCATGCGCGCCCCAGTAGTGCTGCAGCGTCAGGATCAGGTCCTGAAAGGACTCCTTCGGCCGCAGATGGGACGCAGCAGGCGCGGCGGTGTGTCCGAGGCGTTGTTCCATGGGTGATGTCTGGTGGTCTGGCGCGTCGTCCGCGCGGTCGATTTGCGGCGCAACCTACGCCCGCGCGCGGGATCGGTCAACGCGGCGTGGGGACGACCAGCCGTTGGTCAAGAGGGTTTTTGCGCGGCGTGGCGCGATCACAGCCCATAGCGCGACCAGAGCGCCCTCTCCTCCATCGCCGAGACCAGCTCGTCCGCCCAGCCATGCGTCAGGCCGCGCGACATATCAGGCAGTCCGGCCCGCTCGACCCCGACGCCGCGCGCGCGGCGGAAGAACAGCCCGCGCTCCGGCGAAATCAGCCGCAGGCGCACATCTTCGCCATAGACCTCGCGCATCCGCGAGCGCACATCGCTCAACCCGTCGATCAGCCCCAGCTCATGCGCCTGCCGTCCGGTCCAGAACTCGCCGGTGAAAAGCTGATCGCCCGCCGCCTCGATCTTCGCGCCGCGGCGCTGCTTCACAAGGTCGATGAAGTCCTGATGCACGATCTTCTGAATACTCTTCAGCCGTTCGACATCATCCGGGTTTTCCGGCTGGAACGGGTCGAGCAGCATCTTCTTCTCGCCTGCCGTGTAGATGCGCCGCTCCACGCCGATCCGGTTGATTGCTTCGTGCAGCCCGAAGCTTGCCGAAATCACCCCGATGGAGCCGATCACAGAGGACGGGTCGGCGTAAATCTCGTCGCCCGCCAGTGCGAGAATGTAGCCGCCAGAGGCCGCGACATCCTCGGCGAAGACATAGACCTTCTTGGCCTCTTCCTGCGCCAGGTCGCGGATGCGCTGATAGATCAGGCGCGACTGAACCGGCGAGCCGCCGGGGGAGTTCACGATCACCGCGACGGCCGGGCTGTCCTTGAAGGAAAAGGCGCGCTCGATCACGCCCGACACCACGGCGAGCGACAGGCCCTGGCGCAGCGGCGTGGCCATGCCGATCGTGCCGGTCAGTCGGATCACCGGGATCAGCGTGCCCGCGGCCATCCATGTGTCGGGGAGCAGCGCCCGCAACGGGTTGAGCAGCTTTATGCACGCCATTTCTTGTCCTTGTTCGCCGGTGTCGATATGCGCGTGGCGGAGCGCCCGCCAGCGGTGCGCCTAACATAATCACCATGACCGTGAAGTCTACTGCCCAGCAGGCGCGTCGAGAGGAAGCGCGGCGCCGTGGCGCAAGACGGCCTCGGCGGCCGGCGTATAGCCGCCCTCGGGGTGGTGCAGCGTCAGGCCCGGCAGCAGTTGCAGCGCGGCGCGGCTGCCCTTTGTCGCGCTGACGATGACGCGCATGGCCGGCGCGCCGGCGCGCGGGAACAGCGGGAACAGCCGGACGCCGCCGAAACGCCCCTCAAGCGCGGCCAGCACGGCCGGCAGCGCATCGGCGCGGTGGATCATCCAGAGCTTGCCGCGCGGCGCGGCGCAAGTGGCGAGGAAGCGCACCCAGGCGTCCAGCCCGCCCGGCGTCATGACATGCGCGCGGCGCTTGCCGGCGTCGCCGGGCGCGCGGGCGCGGTCTTCCGGCAAATAGGGCGGGTTGGCGACGACGTGGTCATAGCCTTCACGGCGCACGCCCCTGGCCTCCAGCCCGGCGAACACGCTGGTGACGTCGCCTTCAATCACCGCCACACGCTCGGACAGGCTGTTGCGCACCGCGTTCCGCCGCGCCAGCTCAACCAGCGCCGAGTCGATTTCCACGCCGGTGACATGCGCGTCCGTCAGCCGCCAGGCCAGGCAGAGCGCGACCGCGCCGACGCCGCAGCCCGCGTCCAGCATCTGCGCCTGTCCTTTCGCCGCCACGCTCGCGGCCAGCATCACCGCATCGGTGCCCGCGCGCGCACCCTTTCGCGGCTGGAGCAGATGCAGCGCGCCGCCAAGAAAGGCGTCGTCGGTCAGCGCATCCGCGCGGTCATCGCTCATAGGGGTGGATGGTCACGTCAATGCCAGCTTCGCCCATGAGTTCCACGGCCCGGTCATGATCCTCATTCGCCACCACAACGCGCCGCGGCAGAATGCCGATCGAGCCCTCCATCACGCTCATGTGACCGTCCAGAACCGCATGATCGATATTCGCTTCGCTAAGAAGCGACTCGACAAACGAGATCAGTACGGCATCGTTGGTTTGAAGCAGGATTTTCATGGAAAGGCTCGGCGTTGGAAATATGTGGATGATAGCGTTCGGCGCTGAGTGCATCTTAAGCTTGCGACGATATACCCGGACGCGCGCCTTGACCCGCACAACGCTGCGACTTTTATAGTGAGGGCGCTTTGCCGCGCACCAGGGAGGACCGCCAACGTGGGCCCGATCGCTCCGCTCCAAAAGACGCTCACGGCCAGCCGTGACATTGACGCCCTCCATCATCTTGTCGATCAGGACATGGAGCGCGTCAACCAGATCATCCTGGAAAAGGCTCACTCGGATGTGGACCTGATCCCGAAGCTCGCCCAATACCTGATCGACTCGGGCGGCAAGCGCCTGCGCCCGATGCTGACCATCGCGGCGGCGAAGCTTTGCGGATATGAGGGCGAGGGGCATGTGACGCTCGCGGCCAGCGTGGAGTTCATGCATACCGCCACGCTGCTGCATGACGACGTGGTCGATGAAAGTGAGATGCGCCGGGGCAAGCAGGCGCCGCGTATCCTCTGGGGCAACGAGGCGAGCGTGCTGGTCGGCGACTATCTGCTCGGGCAGGCTTTCAAGATGATGGTCGAGGTCGGCTCGCTGGGCGCGCTCCGGGTGCTGTCGAACGCCGCCGCGGTCATCGCCGAGGGCGAGGTGATGCAGCTCGCCGCGGCCAAGAACCTCGCCACCACGGAAGAGACCTACCACGCCGTCATCAACGCCAAGACGGCGGCGCTGTTCGCGGCGGCCGCAGAAGTGGGCGCGGTCATCGCCGAACGACCCGAGGCCGAGGCGCGGGCGCTGCACGTTTTCGGCCTGCATCTCGGGCTGGCCTTCCAGCTTATGGACGATGTGCTCGACTATTCGGGTGAGCGCGCACGGCTTGGCAAGAATGTCGGGGACGATTTCTCCGAGGGCAAGGTGACGCTGCCGGTCATCCTCGCCCATGCCGATGGGACGCCGGAGGAAAAAGCGTTCTGGCAGCGCACGATCTCTCAGGGCGACATTCAGGAGGGTGACCTCGAAACGGCGATGGCCTTGATCGCCCGGCACAATGCGCTCGACCGTGCAATGGAGCGGGCGCTATCGCATGGCGAGCAGGCCACGCGCGCGCTGGATATCTTCGCGGACGGACCGATCAAGTCCGCCCTGCTGGACGCGGTCGGCTTCTCGATCTCCCGCGCCAACTGAGGCTTACGATGTCCCTGCCAGATGCGCTTCCGGGTCAACCGGGCGCGCATTCTTGCGCAGTTCGAAATGAAGCTGCGGCTTCGTCACCGCGCCGGTGACGCCGGCCCTGGCAATCGTCTGGCCGCGCTCCACCGTGTCGCAGCGTTTCACCATGATCTCGTCGTTATGGGCGTAGGCTGACACCCAGCCGTCGGCATGGCGCACCAGCACCAGCTTGCCCAGCCCGGTCAACTCGTCGCCCGCATAGACCACCACGCCGTTTTCAGCCGCCTTCACCGGCGTGCCGCGCGGCACCGAGATGTTGATGCCGTCATTGCGCTGGCCGCTGGACTGCTCGCCGAAGCGCGAGACGATCAGACCGTTCACCGGGCGGCGGAAGTTCGCGCCGCTGCGCGCCGGCGGATTTTTCATGAGCGCGCTGCACTCGGCGGCGGACGTCTTCTGCTCGCTGGCCACTTCGCGCTCTGTGGCCGGTTCAACGCGCGCGATCCGGGCTGGTTGCTGTCCCTCAGGCCGCGCGACGCGGGTCTGCTCCGGCGCGGGTGAGCGGGCCGTCTGGCTCGACTCGCGCGTTTGCGGGCGTTGATCGGGCGCGGGCGGCGGCGTTGCGCTCGCGGCGCGCCGTGGACCCGCGCTGCTGGCGCGCTCGCGGCGCGGTTCTGCCTCGCGTTCCTCTGCGCGGCGCGGCGCGTCATACCGGCGGCGTTCTTCGCGGCGGGGCCGCTCGCTCAACAGCGGGTCGATATAAAGCTGGTCGTCGGAATATCGCGGCGCGCGGCGTTCGGCATGGCGGCGCTCGCGCGGAGCCTGCCGCGGCTCTTCGCGGCGGGCGGTCCGCCGTTGCCGGCGTTGCCCGTCGCCGGCCTCGGGGATGTAAAGCGTGTCGCCGATGCGGATCACGCTGGGGTCGCTCAGGCCGTTGATCTCCGCCAGCTTGTCAACGCTGACATTGTGGCTGCGCGCGATGCTGTAGAGCGTGTCGCCTGCGCGCACGGTGTGCGTGGTCCGGCGCGGCGGCGGCGGCTCGCGGTCATACAGCGGGGTGAGTTGGCTACGCGGGTCTTGCCCGGCATCGTCTGGCAGGCTGCGCGTCACCGGATCGCTATCGAGCTGCGCGTGCCGCTGCAGGTCGCCGCTCTCACCCCGCCGCCAGGAGGCGAAAGCCTCCTCGGCGTAGCGATCTTCGTTGTCATGAAGCTGGGCGGTTCGCGCCTCGCGGGCATCGCCATAGTCGAAGCGCTGAACCTCCTGGCTGCAACCTGCGACGGCCAGCGCGATGATCGCCGCGCAGGTCAGCCGCTTTGCCGGCCGGAACGAACAGCCCGACCCGGGTTTGGCAACCGCCAAGCGCGAACGGGAATTCACCGGGAAATTACTCATCGCCGCTTACTCCTGCACCTGCGAAACAGTAAAACGGCGATTGGTTAAAGGCGGCTTAAGCCTGCGCCTTCTTTTGAAACTGCATTAGCGGCTAAGTCGCGGATTTGCCGCCGCGCAACAGCGGGACAAACTGGACCGGCAGCAGGCGGGTGTGGCGGGGCGCGCCGCACGCTTTCACAACCTCCGTGAGGAACTGACCATCCTCGCTTTCTAGCGGAACGACCATACGTCCGCCCTCGGCGAGCTGGGCGAACAGCGCCGCGGGCACTTCCGGCGCGGCGGCCGTAACCATGATGCGCTCGCACTCGCCGCCATCGGGCCAGCCTTCCCAGCCGTCGCCGAGCATGGCCGTTATGTTGTCCAGCCCCAGCGCGTTGAACCGCGCTTCGGCCGCGCGCAGCAGCGGCTCGTGATATTCGAGCGTGAAGACCTCGCGGAAGACATGCGCAAGGATCGCGGTTTGATACCCCGAGCCTGTTCCGATCTCCAGCACCGCGCGCGACGGATCGGGCCCGAGCTTTTCGGTCATGTAGGCGACGACGAAAGGCTGCGAGATGGTTTGCCCGCAGGCGATGGGCAACGCGTTATCGCCATAGGCGTCATCCGCGAATTCCGCCGAGACGAACATCTCCCGCGGGACCCGCTCGAAGGCGTTCAGCACGCGGACATCCGTGATCCCGCGGCGGCGCAGGTGCAGCACCAGCTCCATGCGGGTGAGGGCGTCGGTCATGGCCCTGTCTCCTCTGACGCGGCGAACGCATCAGACCTCTTCGCCGCTGTGAAACGCCTGGCGCAGGCGCTCCTTGGTCGGCTGATCCGTCATGTTGACGTTGAGCGGCGTGACGGAGATATGCCCGAGCTGGAGCGCGCGCAGATCGGTGCCGCTGCCCGGCGGCGACAGGCGCTCCTTGAAGCCGAGCCAGTAATACGGGTTGCCGCGCGTATCCATCCGGTCCTCGATCTGGAGGAAGTCAGCGTCGCGCTTGCCCTGTTCGGTGATCACGACCTCGCCCGTATCGTCGGGGTCGCGGTCCGGGAAGTTGACGTTCATCAGCACGCCCTTGGGCCAGTCGACCTCAAGCAGACGCTTGATGAGGCCAGGGCCGAGCGTCATGGGCGTTTCCCAGTGCGCCAGATCGCGCGCACGGTGGTTCAGCGCCAGGCTGAGCGCAATCGAGGGGATGCCGAGCAGTGTGCCCTCGATGGCGCCTGCGATGGTGCCGCTATAGGTCACGTCGTCCGCGATGTTGTGACCCGCATTGACGCCCGATAGCACCAGATCAGGCCGGTGATCGCTCAGGAGAAAGCGCACCCCCATGATGACGCAATCGGTTGGCGTGCCCTTCACCGCGTAGATGCGTTCCTGCAGCTTGCGCAGGCGCATCGGCTCGTGCAGCGTCAGCGAATGCGCGGAGCCGCTCTGGTCGGTTTCGGGCGCGATAACCCACACATCGTCGGTCAGTTCGCCGGCAATGGCTTGCAAAACGTCGAGGCCCGGCGCTTCCAAGCCGTCGTCATTGGTCACCAGAATGCGCATTGGTTCTCCGGGGCAGTCGGCGGCGTCACGCCGGTTCGATCCGTTCCACACCGTTCATATAGGGTTGCAACGCCTCGGGGACACGCACGCTGCCGTCCGATTCCTGGTAGTTTTCGAGAATCGCGACCATCGTGCGGCCGACCGCCAGCCCCGAGCCGTTCAGCGTGTGGACGAAGCGCAGGTCTTTCTCCCCGGCGCGATAGCGCGCGTTCATGCGCCGCGCCTGAAACGCGCCGCAGACCGAGCAGCTTGAAATCTCCCGGTAGCGCCCCTGACCGGGCAGCCAGACCTCGATATCGTAGGTCTTGCGCGCGGCGAAGCCCATGTCGCCGGTGCACAGCGTCATGACGCGATAGGGCAGGTCGAGGCGCTTGAGAACCTCCTCGGCGCAGGCCGTCATGCGCTCCAGCTCATCAAGCGACTGCTCCGGCGTGGTGATCGAGACCAGTTCCACCTTTGAGAACTGGTGCTGGCGGATCAGCCCGCGCGTATCCTTGCCCGCCGCGCCGGCCTCAGCGCGGAAGCATGGCGTCCAGGCGGTGAAGCGCATCGGCAGCTCGTCCTCTCCGACGGTGCTCTCGCGCACGAGGTTGGTGAGCGAAACCTCGGCCGTGGGGATGAGCCAATAGCCGTCCTCCGTGTGAAACAGGTCCTCGGCGAATTTCGGCAACTGGCCGGTGCCGAACATCGCGTCGTCGCGCACGAGGAACGGCGGCAGGACTTCAGTGTAGCCGAACTCGCCTGTGTGCAGATCGAGCATGAACGCGGCCAGCGCGCGCTCCATCCGCGCCAGGTCGCGCCGGAGCACCGCGAAGCGCGAGCCGGAGAGCTTCGCCGCCGTCTCGAAGTCCATCTGGCCCAGCCCCTCGCCGATGTCGAAGTGCTCTTTCGGCGTGAAATCGAAACCGGGCTTTTCGCCCCATTCGCGCGCGAGCACATTGTCGTTCTCGTCCTCGCCCACGGGCACGTCATCGAGCGGCAGGTTGGGGATCGCGGCGAGCGCCTCGTTCAGCTTGGCCTCGGCCAGGCGCAACTCTTCCTCGCCCTGCTGCAGCGCGGTCTTGAGGCTGGCGACTTCATCCATCAGTTCCTGCGCGCGCGCCTCGTTGCCGCTGCCTTTGGCCTTGCCGATTTCCTTGGAGGCGGCGTTGCGCCGGGTCTGCGCCTCCTGCAGGCGGGTGACGATGCCTCGGCGGGCGTCGTCCAGCGCGATAACTTGAGCGGCGTGCGGCTCCAGACCGCGCTTGGCGAGCCCGGCATCGAAGCTTTCCGGGTTCTCCCGTATCCATTTCGGATCGAACACGTCTCTTGCCCCCTCGATTCTATGTGGGACCGTTGGCGGCCTGTCGCGCCTGTGATCGGCGAGCGATCAGCGCGCGGCCGGCGAATTTGGCCACAGCTATAAGCCGCGTGAGGCGGCGCGTCCAGCGGGGTTCAGGATTTCGGTGCTGCCAGTGCCGGTGGACCTGGTGAATGGCTGGCGGCAACAGTTGACGTTCAGGTGCAATATGCGCAAACTGGCATAGTCTATCGCGGGCGTGCTTTTCGAGAGATTGGGTTCGTATGAAAGGCCAATATGAAAAACTTAGTCTTTATTGGCGACAGCTTGAAAAAGCTGCGCCAGTTTCCGAAGGAGGTTAAGCAAGAGATTGGTTTCGCGTTAAGTCTTGTTGAAATTGGTGAGAAACCAGAGAGCGCACGCCCGCTGTCCGGCTTCGGCAGCGCGAAGGTTCTGGAAATCAGAACAGACCAGGATGGCGACACCTATCGCGCGGTGTACACCGTCAAATTCGAATCGGCGATCTACGTGCTCGATGCTTTCCAGAAAAAGTCGTCAAGCGGGATCAAGACGCCCGATCATATCATCCAGCGCATCCGGGCGCGCCTGAAACGCGCTGAAGAAATCGACCAGGAAGAAATGCGCAAAGGTAAGAGGAAGGATCAAGCTCCATGAATGGAGAAAACAGGGACGATCTTTCGGTCACGAAGTCGAGCGGCGACGTGTTTGCCGATATCGGACTAAAGCTTTCCGAAGAGGATCGTCTCAAGGTTCACATCGCGCAGGCCATAGTCGTGGCGATCAATGAACGCGGTCTGACTCAGGTCGAGGCGGCCGAGATCATCGGCATCGACCAGCCAAAGGTATCGGCGCTGATGCGTGGCCGCTTGGAGGGCTTCAGCGTGCAGCGCCTCCTGAATTTTGTGACCGCGCTTGGCCGCGATGTTGACATTCGGATCAGGAAGTCGCGCGACCCGCGCGGCAAGGTCACCGTGGCGGCATAAACAGGTGCTGAGCTGGAGTGCCTGAATCGCCGCTGCAAGGGCGTTCAAAGACGCTTTGATCGTCAGTCGATGTCGGCGTCGGGCGCGGCTGCCGCGCGCTTGCGCTCGGCATAGGCCACCGAGAAGATCGACAGCTCATACAGCAGTATCGTCGGCAGCGCGAGGCCGATCTGGCTGATCGGGTCGGGCGGGGTCAGAAAGGCCGCCGCCGCGAACACGCCTACGATGGCGTATTTGCGCTTGCGCCGTAGCCCGTCCGCGCTGACGATCCCAGCGCGGCCCAGGAGGGTCAGCAGCACCGGCAACTGGAAGCAGAAGCCGAAGGCAAGGATCAGCGTCATGATGAGCGAAAGATACTCGCTAACACGCGCGGTGAGCTGGATCGACACGCCTGTCTCGCCTGTCTGCTGCATCGACAGGAAAAACTGCATCGCCAGCGGCATGATGATGAAATACACCAGCGCCGCGCCCGACACGAACAGAACCGGCGTGGCGATAAGAAATGGCGTGAACGCCTTCCGCTCGTGCCGATAGAGGCCCGGCGCAACGAACATGTAAAGCTGCACAGCGATGATCGGGAAGGCGAGGAACACCGCCCCGAACAGCGCCACCTTGAGCTGCGTGAAGAAGAACTCCTGCGGCGCGGTATAGATCATGTCGATCGGAACATCTTCGCCGACGGCCCACTGATACGGCACCAGCAGGATGTTGTAGATGTCCTTGGCGAAGGTGAAACACAGGACGAAGCCGATCAAAATCGCTACGACCGACCACATCAGCCGCTGGCGCAGCTCGATCAGGTGCTCGATCAGCGGCGCCTTGCTGGCATCAATGTCGTTGATATCGTCCCGCTGGGCCAACTGGCTCTCTCCGAAAGGTTAGCTCACCGCGTCCTTGGCTTCGGCGGCGCCATTGGCATTGCGGTTGCCGACTGGTTTCGGTTCGCTGCGCGTCTCGTCCTGCGCGGTTTGCGCTTCGCTCGCGGCCGGTTCAGCAGCGGGTTTAGGCGGCTGTGTAGCGTCGGGCGTCCGCTCCGGCGCGCCTTCCTTTTGCTCTGACGCGCGTTGCGGCTGCTCCAGCAGATCGCCCTCCCCAGGCGGCGCGGGGCTGGCTTCGCTGCCTGCCGGCTTCTGGCCGCTGCCCGTCTTCGGACTGTCCGTGAAGGTGCTCTCGATCTCGTTGCGAATCTGGTTCGCCGGGTTGAGATCGCTCATCTTCTTCATGTCGTTGCGGACTTCATCCATGCCCGCTTCGCGCATCGACTCGTTGAATTGCCGCCGGAACTCATCCGCCTGACGGCGCATCTTGCCGGCCGCCTGCCCAATGGCATAAAGCATACGAGGCAGGTCCTTGGGCCCCACGATCAGGATCGCGACGACCGCCAAGACCAGGAGTTCCGTCCATCCGATGTCAAACATGAAGAGCGATATCCGCTAAAAGACCACACCGCGCAACGGGCGGCATCGACCGCTGGAACGCCAACGCGTGAATGCCCGCGCCGTCACGGCCGGGCGCGGCGTTCGCCCTAGCTGCTGGTCTTGGCCTCTTCACGCGCGTGCCGCTTCGCGTCCGTCTCGCTCCGCGCGGCGTCATGCTCGATGGACTTGTGAGCTGTATCGGCTTTCTCTTCGTCTTCAGAGATGCCCTTCTTGAAGCTCTTGATGCCCTTCGCGACATCGCCCATCAGCTCAGAGATCTTGCCCCGACCGAACAGCAGCACCAGCAGCACCACCACGATCAGGATTTGAAACCAACTCGGCGCCATACGTGTCTGTCTCCTAAACGCGCTTCGTTCAGGGGGCGTGTCATGCACATCCCCCATATACCATCACTTAAACAGAAAGGCTGCATACCTGCAACAGCGCTCGCGGACAGCTATTGGTCGAGGCTGGCCGGCATCCGGTGGTCTACCGGAAAGATATGCACCTTCTCGCTGGGCACGCGAATGCCGATCCAGCCGCCCGGCTCCGCCGCCACAGGCGCGCAGGTGCGCGCCAGCAGTGGCGTATCCAGGCCCTCGACACCCAGTTCCAGCACGGTCTCGTCGCCGAGCGACCGCTTGCCGCACACCTGCGCGGGCGTCGCGGTGGCGTCATGGCTCAACCGCACCACGCGCGGGCGGAAGCACATCAGAGCATCGCCGCTTAGCTCAGTCGGCGTCGGATACGCGCCGAGCGGCCCGCGCGCCACGCCGCCAACGACCTTACAGGGGACAACGTTGATCTCGCTCATCATTTCGGCCACGAACAGATCGGCCGGATGATCGAAAACCTCCTGCGTCGTGCCGGTCTGGACAAGCCCGCCGTTGCGCATGATCGCGAGCCGGTCGCCCAGCAGCATCGCCTCCTCTGCTTCGTGGGTGACGATGACGCAAGTTGTTCGCGTTTCGCGCAGGATCGCCAGCGTCTCCTCGCGCAATGAGGGACGCAGTCGTGGATCAAGGCCGGAGAACGGCTCGTCCATCAGCATGACGCGCGGGCGCGGGACGATGGCGCGGGCCAGCGCGACGCGCTGTTGCTGCCCGCCCGAGAGCATATGCGGGTAGGCGTCGGCATACCTGCCGAGCCCCATGCGCTCCAGTGCGAGACGCGCTTCCTCCAGCGCCATGTTGCGCTCCATCGCCTTCAGACCGAAGGCGACGTTCGCGAGGATCGTCATATGCGGAAAAAGCGCGAAATCCTGGAACATCAGGCCGACGCCGCGCACTTCCGGCGGCACAGCCGCGGCCGGGCCGGACATCTCGCGCCCGTCGATCAGAACGCGGCCCTCGTTCGGCGCTTCCAGCCCTGAGATAAGACGCAGCAGCGTGGTCTTTCCGCAGCCGGACGGGCCGAGCAGACACAGGATTTCACCCGGCGCGACTTCAAGCGACACATCGCGCACCGCGACCAGGTCGCCGAATTTCCGCCATATACGCTCCAGCGTGACGCTGGCGGGAAACGAGGGGGTCGCGCGCCGCTTGTGGTGTGTTGAAGCCCGGATGCTGTCTTCCGCGCGCCTGGTAAAAATGAACTGCGATTTCAACGCATCACTCCGTCATACAAAGGCAGTCTCACCCCGCGCCTTCGGCATGTCCGGTGGCGGCCTTGCGCTTTCTCGCCTGCGCGTCCTCCGGCTGCTGACCCTCCGGCTGCTCGTCATCCTCGGCCAGCGGCGCGTCGTCGCCGTAGTCCTGGCCTTCGGGCTCGTCCTCATCCTCCAGCGGGTCTTCCTCCGCCGTGAGGCTCAACGAGTCGTCCGGCTGCGGCACCGTGAAGCCCGGCGGGAGGTTGCTATCCAGCAGGCCCGCGCCTTTCAACTCGTTCAGGCCCGGCAGGTCGTGGATATTGTCAAAACCGAAATGCTCCAGAAAGGCGTCCGTCGTGCCATACGTCACTGGCCGGCCCGGCGCGCGACGGCGTCCGCGCATCCTGATCCAGCCCGTCTCCATCAGCACGTCCAGCGTCCCTTTCGAGGTGCTGACGCCGCGGATTTCCTCGACTTCAGCGCGGGTGCAGGGCTGATGATACGCGATGATCGCCAGCGTCTCCAGCGCTGCGCGCGACAGTTTGCGCTGCTCGACCGCGTGGCGCTCGAGGATGAAGGCCAAGTCCTCGGCGGTGCGGAACTGCCATCCGCCGGCGATCTTGACGATGTTGACGCCGCGCCCGGCGTAATGCCCCTGCAACTCCGAAATCAGCGCCTCGATGTCTTCGCCCTGGTCGAAATATTGGCGCAGGCTGGGGATATCCAAGGGTTCGGTCGCCGCAAAAAGCAGCGCTTCGAGAATGCGGAGTTTCTCGCGCCGCTCCGCTGACGGCAGCCGCGCGACGTTCGACGGCAGCTCCAGCGGCAGCATCGCGCCGCGATCGTGCGTCTGGTCGTTGCTCAAGCGATCTTCTCCCTTTTTTCGGGGGTCGTTTCAGCGTCCTTTTTGACATCGGCTTCGACGGGCGGCTCGCGCAGCCAGCGCAGATGGATCGGGCCGAAATGCGAGGCCTGGCGCAGTTCGACATAGCCCTCGCGCGTCAGTTCCAGCGTCGCGCCGAAGGTGCTGGCCAGCGCCGAGCGGCCCTCCTCTTCGCGGGGCAGATAGTCGGCCAGATATTGCTCGATGGGTGCCCAGTCCGCGATCGGTCCGACGAGCCGGGTGAGCAGCTTGCGCCCGTCGCCGATCGACCACACGGTGCGCCCGCCGGCCTGATGCGGCATGGCGGCGGTGCGCTTGCGCTGTTCGGCATAGGCTTTCAGCAGGTCGTAAAGCGTTGCGGTGTAGCGCGGCGAGCGAACCGTGCGGATGCCTTCTGGCCGGCCGCGCGCAAAGACCTCCAGACCAAGCTTTTTACGGCCCATGATCTGCTTGACGGCATCGCGCATCGCCTCCAGCCGCTTGAGACGAAACGCGAGCTGCGCCGCCAGTTCCTGACCGCTCGGCTCGTCGGTTTTTTCCTCGTCCTTTGGGAGCAGCAGGCGTGATTTGAGGTAGGCGAGCCACGCCGCCATAACCAGGTAATCCGCCGCAATTTCAAGGCGCATCTGCCTGAGCTGCGCGATGAAGGACAGATATTGCTCCGCCAGCGCCAGCACGGAAATCTTGGCGAGATCGACCTTCTGCTTGCGCGCCATCCCCAGGAGCAGGTCGAGCGGCCCTTCAAAGCCGTCCAGCGCCACGACGAGAATTTCTTCCGGCGCGCGGTCCTCGGCGTCATGCTCCCACCCGTCGGCGTCCGCCGCGGTGCTGTTCTCGATTGCCATTCACTTGTCCTGCTTGCTCGTGCGCACGCTTGACAATGCGATTCGCTAATCATTCTGGCCGATTCACGCCGATACGGCCAGCGCTTCTCGCAAATAACGTTCGGCGGCGTCGGCGTCGAAGGCTGGTTCAGGGGCGATGCGCGCGCGGGCGTCGTGGAAACGGGCGAGCGCCTTGCCGGTCAGTTCGGGGGCGACGGCAGCGACCGCCTCCATCTCGCGCAGGTTGCCGCTGCAGTGCAAAGCCACGTCGCAACCGGCCTTGAGCACCGCCTCGGCCTTGCGTCCGGCGCGGCCGGTCAGCGCGCGCATCCCGATGTCGTCGGACATCAGCAGACCGTCAAAGCCGATCTCGCCGCGGATGATCCGGCGGATGCCCTCGGGCGAGACGCTGATCGCGCGATGCGGGTCGACCGCGTCAAGAACGACATGGCCGGTCATGCCCAGCGGCATGTCTCGCAGAGCCGCGAAGGGGGCGAAATCCGTCAGGCGCATCGTGTCGAGATCGGCGTCGATTCGCGGCAGCGTCTTGTGGCTGTCGACGCTGGCGCGGCCGTGGCCCGGCAGATGCTTGATGACCGGCAGCACGCCTGCGCGCAGGAGGCCGTCCGCGACGGCGCGGCCGATGGCGCTGACGGGCACAGGCGTGTCTCCATAGGCGCGGTCGCCGATGACGTCATGCGCGCCCGGCACGGGCACATCGAGGACGGGCGCGCAATCCACGTCGATGCCGAGCGCGGCCAGATCCCGGCCCATCAGCTCGGCGCAGGCGCGCGCGGCGTTGAGGCCGGGCTGCAGGTTGCTACGGTAAAGCGTGCCAAAGGCGCGGGCAGGCGGATAGCGCCGCCATTCGGGCGGGCCGAGGCGCTGAACGCGGCCGCCCTCCTGATCGACGAGGACGAGCGCCTCATCCGTGCCGACCGCGTTGCGGAAGCTGTCGACGAGCGCCCGGACCTGGTCCGGGTTGCGGCAGTTGCGCTTGAACAGGATCAGGCCGCAGGGCCGGGCCTCGCGCAAGAAGTCGCGTTCGCCGGGACGGAGACGCTCGCCGCGGCAGCCGGAGATAAAGGCGCGCAGGCCCGTGCCGGTCTTCATGAGTGTCGGCGCGCTGCTTCGCGTCGTCTGGCGGCGCGCGCTACTGCGAGCGGACGAAACAGCCGCCGAGGCCGGCCTGCTTCAACTGTTCGCAGACATCCGTAGCGTTGCCGCGCGTGTCCATCGGTCCAACCCACAGCCTGTACCAGATGCCCTTGTCGCCAAGATCGGCCTTCTTGATCGTCGGCGCGAGGCCGTCGAGGATGTTCGGGTATTTTTGTTGCAGGTCCGCGAAGGCCGCCAGGGCGGAGGTCTGGTCGCGCCGCGCGGCGAGCTGCACGAAGTACGGGTTCGCGGCCGCCGTCGAAGGCTGAGTGTCCGAGGCCGTCACGGCTTCCGCAGCGGCCACCCGCGTCGGTTCCGGCAGCGGTTCGACGCTTTCGGGCCGGGATTCCGCTCGCTCCGGTTGCGCAGCGCTTTCAGCCTGCCCCCCGGATTCGCCGCCGGCGTCATCGCCCCGGTCCGGGCCGTCCGCGCCGCTGCCCGTTGTCGCCACGATTCCCGCCGTCGTCACGGTCTGCGAGTCATCGGGCAGATTATCCGCAGTGTTCGGCGATCCAGCCTCGGCCGGGACCACCGAACCGTCCGGCCGAACCGTCAGCGTGCGAACCGGGCGCGGCGAATTCGGATCGGCCGGCGCGGCGGTCTGACCGTCATCCGCCTTGCCGGAGTTGCGCAGCGCGGCCGCGATACGCTCGTCCAGCGTATCCGCCGGCGCCTGCGCGCCCGTAGTGACGATGCCCGGAATGGAGGTCGAGCCGGTTTCATCCGCGCCGTTGGCCTGCGTGTCCTCGACAGGCTCGGCGGGGCCGCCCGTCAGCCGGTCATAAATCTGCTTGTTGCCGTCGGGAAACTCCCGGCCGCCCGGATCGGATGGCTCGCTCTTGACCGGCCCGTCATCTGCCAGCAGGGTCGGCGCGTCGCCGCTGCCGATGCTGCCGTCCTGAAAACCCTTGTAGAGGTAGGCGGCGGCCCCACCGGTCGCGACGGCGGCGACCAGCACGCCCGCCACCATCAGCTTGCGGCGGCTTTTGGGCGGCTGCGCCGGCTCCTCGTAGACCTCCGGCTCGTCTTCGAGGAAATCCGCGTCGTCGTCGGCGTGCAAATGCGGGTCTTCCGCGTAAGGATCGTATGGATCGTAGTCCTCGGCGTAGCGGTCGCCATACGCTGGCGCGGCGGCTTCGGGCGCGGGCATCCCCGGCTCGTCGTCGTAGGCGTCCCAGCTATAGGGGTCTTCGAGTTCCGGCTGCCGGGCCTCGCCGCGGTGCGCCTCGAAGTCGAAGATGTTGGCGCGCGTCGGCTCGTCCCGAGGCGCGGCGGCAGGCTCATCGAAATCGCCGGCGCGCGAGAAGAAGCGGTCGCGCAGTTCTGATGGATCTTGATCCGCGGCGAAGGCATCGGCATCCGGCGCCGCGCGCTGGGTCAGAGCCGAGAGATCCGGCTCCTGCACCGATCCGTCGATGCGGCGGAACAGACTGTCATCCCGTCCTGCCGGCTGTTGCGGCCCGCTGCGATGCGGGGCATCGAGCGGCTCGTCCTGCGCGCCCCAGTCCTGCGCGCCCCACGGGTCGCGTCCGGCCCAGGTGTCGCCGCCATCTGCGCGGGTCTCGCCGGGATAGGGGGCGGGCCGCCAGCCGCTCTCCTCGGGCGGATCGGGCGCATCCCAGTCGAAAGGGTCGTGCTGCTCGGACCAGGACGATTCCTGCCCGCCGCCCGGGAACGGATCGTCGCCGCCAAAATCATCCCGCGCCGGGCCGCTCTGCCACTCATCGGCGAACGGATCGCGCGCGGGAGGGGTGTCGTATCCCTGGCTGTAGCGCTCGGCCGGGTCGGGGTAGCGCCAGTCGCTGCCGGCGGGATCGTCTCGTCCCCAGTCCGGCGCGTTCTTCCGGGGGTGGGGCCGGCGGAGACGCCCTGGCGGAAATCCGTTGGAGTCGTCTGATCGTGGCATGATAGTTCCCCTCGCCCTGAAAAGGCTTTTTGAAGCTGTCCGGCTGCGCCTCCAGGCGCATTGACGGAACGCCCGCGCCGCGTGGCGCGCGATAACGCCATTAACGCATTTCATTGACGGCTTCGACGCCGAGAAGTCCCAAACCGGTGCGCAGCACATCCGCGACGGCGGCAACGAGCGCTAGTCGCGCTAAGGTAACATTTTTGTTACTATCAACGATAAATTTCGATTGTGGCGACTCTTTGCCACGATTCCACAGCGCATGAAAGTCACTTGCGACATCATGTAGATAAAACGCGATTCGGTGCGGCTCGTGCGCCTGCGCCGCGCCCTCGACAGTGCGCGGAAAATGCGCCAGCCGCTTGATCAGCGCGAGTTCAAATTCGTCTGTCAACAACTCGTGGCCCGCGCCGAGCAGCGCCTCCCGGCCGATGTCCAGTTCCGGGATATCGGCTTGCGCATTGCGGAACACCGACTGCGCCCGCGCGTGCGCATACTGCACGTAGAAGACCGGGTTGTCCTTGGACTGCTCCTGCACCTTCTCGAAGTCGAAATCCAGCGGGGCGTCGTTCTTGCGGAAGAGCATCATGAAGCGCATCGACGGCGCGCCGACCTCGTCGACCACCTCGCGCAGCGTGACGAATGTGCCCGCGCGCTTCGACATCTTCACCGGCTCGCCGCCCCGGAACAGCTTGACGAGCTGGCAGATCTTCACGTCAAGCTCGCCCTCGCCGCCAGTGAGCGCCTTCACCGCCGCCTGCATCCGCTTGACATAGCCGCCGTGGTCGGCGCCCCAGACGTCGATCATTTGGCTGAAGCCGCGCCGGAACTTGTCGCGGTGATAGGCCATGTCGCCGGCGAAATAGGTGTAGCTGCCGTCAGCCTTCACCAGCGGGCGGTCGGTGTCGTCGCCGAAGTCGGTGGCCTTGAACAGCAGCTGCTCGCGGTCCTCCCAGTCTTCCGGCAGCTTGCCCTTTGGCGGCTCCAGCCGGCCGCGATAAACATAGCCCTGCGCTTCGAGGTCCGCGATGGTCCGGGCGACCTTGTCGCTGTTCTCGGTGAGCGATTTCTCCGAAAAGAACACATCGTGATGGATGCCGAGCGCGGCGAGGTCCGCGCGGATCATGTCCATCATCATGGCAATGGCTCTGGCGCGCACGATCGGCAGCCACTCCGCCTCGTCCGCTGTGAGCAGCGCGTCGCCGTGTTCCTCGGCCAGCGCCTTGCCCACCGGCACGAGGTAGTCGCCTGGATAGAAGCCTTCGGGGATATCGCCGATGTCCTCGCCCAGCGCCTCGCGGTAGCGCAGATAGGCCGAGCGGGCCAGCACCTCGACCTGCGCGCCGGCGTCGTTGATGTAGTACTCGCGTGTGACGTCGAAGCCGGTGAATTCGAGCAGGCTGGCGAGCGCATCGCCGAATACGGCCGAGCGCGAATGACCGACATGCATCGGCCCGGTCGGGTTGGCGGAGACATATTCGACGTTGACCTTCGCGCCCGCGCCGATGTCGCTGCGGGCGTAGCTTTCGCCGGCCTCCAGCACCGCGCGCACCAGCCTGGCCCAGAAGCCGTCTTCCAGCCGGATATTGATGAAACCCGGCCCTGCGATCTCGACCGACTTGACTCCCTCGCCGGTCTCCAGCTTGGCCTTGAACGCCTCGGCCAGCTCCCGGGGCTTCAGGCCGGCCGGCTTGGCCAGCACCAGAGCGGCGTTGGTGGCGAGGTCGCCATGCGCGGGGTCGCGCGGCGGCTCGACGGAGGCAGCGCCAATATTCGCGCCAGCCGGCAGCACGCCTTCGGCTTCGAGCGCCTTCGCCGCTTCCGCCACCCGCGTCTCGAAATGGCTGAAAATGTTCATCCGATCACGATTTTGCCGGCTTCGCGAATCGCGGAGCCGCAGTTGCCGCATCAAGCCCGATCAAGACGCGCACTGGTTCGGGACGCCCGCTTCGCCCTGCCTCTTCCCGCTTGCGGCTTCGGTTATCGCAATTCCGTGCCCCCGTCAAACAGGCGCCCGTGGATGTGGAGAGCGAAGCGGTCGGTCATGCCCGCGATGAAGTCGCACACGCAGCGCGCGCGGTCTCTCGGCGCGGCGTCCTCGGCCATTTCGCGCCAGCCGGGCTCCAGTTCCTCCGGCCGCGCCATATAGTGATGAAACAGGTCTGCAAGCACCGTCTTGGCGCGCGCCATCGTGTCCGCGATGCGCGGGTGGCTGTAGAGTTCGGCGAAGAGAAAGCGGCGCAGCTCCGCGATCTCGGCGAGCATCTGATCAGAGAAGCTGGCGACCGGCGCGGGCGCGCGGCGGATGTCTTCGGCGCTGCGCGGGGCGAGATCCGCGAGACGGCCGCGCGTCTGGTCCATGAGGTCGAAGATCATCTCGGTGATGAGCCGGCGGTTGACCTCGTAGATCAGCCGGTCCCGGCCGAGATCGGGATAATCCTGCCGGACGGCATGGATCAGACGCCCGGCCAGCGGCGCCTCCGCCACCTGGTCCAGCTTGAGCAGCCCGGCGCGCAGCCCGTCGTCGATGTCGTGGTTGTTGTAGGCGATGTCGTCGGCCAGCGCGGCAAGCTGGGCCTCCGCGCCCGCGTAGCTCTCCAGTTCCAGATCGTGCAGCGCGCAGTAAACGGCGATGGCGTGTGGCAGGTCCGCCTTGGTCACATCCGCCTCGCCGGGGGGCAACAGCGGGCCGTTGTGCTTCACCAGCCCTTCCAGCGTCTCCCAGGTCAGGTTCAACCCGTCGAAGTCGGCGTAGCGGCTTTCCAGCTTGGTGACGATGCGCAGGCTCTGGGCGTTGTGGTCGAAGCCGCCGAATTCCGCCATCGCTGCATTCAGCGCGTCCTCGCCCGCGTGGCCGAACGGCGTGTGCCCGAGATCATGCGCCAGCGCGATGGTCTCCGCGAGATCCTCGTCCAGCTTCAGCGAACGGGCGAGCGTGCGCGCGATCTGCGCGACCTCAAGGCTGTGGGTCAGGCGCGTGCGGAAATGATCGCCCTCGTGATAGACGAATACCTGCGTCTTGTAGGTCAGCCGGCGGAAGGCGGCGCAGTGGATAATGCGGTCGCGGTCGCGCTGGAAAGCGGTGCGCACTGCGCTTGGCGGTTCCGGGTGGAAACGCCCGCGCGAACGCGTGGCGTCGGTGGCGTAGGGCGCCAGCTCATGCGGATAGGCCAGCGGCGCGGCGTCGCTTTCGGCGTAATCGACCATCGGCATCGCGGACTACCTTTCCCTCGGCGCGCGCTGCGCTCGGGGAGCCGTCCTTCCTCGCCCCGGCATTATTGACATGCTCTGGCCCCCCGTCCATTTTCAATTTGGTAGAGGCAACATGAACGCGACTTGAACCCCATGACAATGCTTGAACAGACCGAAACCAGTCCTGTGGGCTTGTCGGCGCGCGCCGCCAAGCGCATCGCGAAGATCGTCGCGTCGGAGCCTGAAACGCCCATCCTTCGGGTTAGCGTTGATGGCGGCGGCTGTTCCGGCTTTCAGTACGGTTTCAATCTCGTGGCCGAGGCCGAGCCGGACGATCTGGTGATCGAGCGCGATGGCGCGACGGTCGTGATCGATCCGATCTCCCTACAATTCCTCGGCGGATCCGAGATCGACTTCGTCGACGACCTCATCGGCGCGCATTTCACCGTCCAGAATCCGAACGCCACCTCCTCCTGCGGCTGCGGCACATCCTTTACGATCTAAACCGCCGCCACACGCCTGTGGCTAAGTCATCCCACCTCTAGCGCGGCGCTCGCGCCGGGTCTAGGGTGGCGAGCGCAGGGGCGGTCCGCCATGCCCGTGCGCCTGTGGAGAGCGTCGCCGTTTCGTCATGAAAATCGCCACCTGGAACGTCAACTCGATCAAGGTCCGGCGTGACAATGTCCTGCGCTGGTTGCGCGAGGCCGAACCCGATGTCGCCTGCCTGCAGGAGCTCAAGTGCACGGACGACGTTTTCCCCCACGCGGCTTTCGAGGACCTGGGCTACAACATCGCCGTGCATGGCCAGAAGACCTATAACGGCGTGGCGATCGTCTCGAAATTCCCGATGGAGGACGTGACGCCCGGCCTGCCGGGCGATGACGGCGACGATCAGGCCCGCTATCTGGAGGCCGTCATCTCGGTCGATAGCGGGGTGGTGCGGATCGCCTCGATCTATCTGCCCAATGGCAACCCGGCGGACAGCCCGAAATACGACTACAAGCTCAACTGGATGGCGCGGCTCAAGGCGCACGCGGCCGACCTGCTCAACTATGAAGAGCCGCTGGTGCTGGCGGGCGACTACAACGTTATCCCCGCCGATGACGACGTTCACGATCCGGCGGCCTGGCGCGACGATGCGTTGTTCCTGCCCGAAACGCGGCAGGCTTTTCGCGCAATTCTCAATCTGGGCTTCACCGACGCCTGGCGCGCCAGCAGCGACGAGGCGCATCGGTATACCTTCTGGGACTATCAGGCCGGGGCCTGGCAGAAGAACCACGGCATCCGCATCGACCACCTGCTGCTCTCGCCACAGGCCGCGGACCGGCTGCAGGCCTGCGACATCGACAAGACGCCGCGCGGCTGGCAGAAGCCCTCGGATCATGTGCCGGTCTGGGGCCGGCTGGAACTATAGTCTGAGCGCGGCGCTCGGGAAACTCGCTCACAATGCGTTGTCACGCAGCGGGCGCGGCGCTAGGATCGCGGCGGTTCGCGGCGCGGCGAAGCGCAACTGCGCGCACGACATGCCGACTGAGTCGCCGCAAAGCCCTGAACGCACTCAAAAACGGGAGGAAGCGAAATTGATGAAGCGGTTGTTTATCGCGTTTGGCGTCGCGCTGGCGATGGCCGTGCCGGCGAAGGCGCAGGATCTGTCGATCGCCACGGGCGGCACCGGCGGCACCTACTATCCCTATGGCGGCGGCCTCGCCGAGCTGATCGGCAAGCATATTGACGGCGCGTCCGCCACGGCCGAAGTGACCGGCGCATCGGTCGAGAACATGGCGCTGATCTCGCGCCAGGACGCCGATCTGGCGATCGCGCTGGCTGACACGGTGGTTGCCGCCTATGAGGGCACCGGCGCATTCGATGGCCGCGCGGTCGATGCCCGTGCGCTGGCCTCCATTTACCCGAACGCGATCCAGATCGTGACCATTGAAGGCAGCGGCATCGAAAGCCTGAGCGATCTGGAAGGCAAGCGGGTCTCCGTTGGCGCGCCGGGGTCCGGCACGGAAGTCAACGCCCGCCGCATCCTTGAAGCCAACGGCATCACCTACGACGACATCGAGGAGCAGCGCCTCAACTTCAACGAGACGGCCGATGCGCTGCGCGACGGCGACATCGACGTCGGCTTCTGGAGCGTCGGCCCGCCGACCAGCTCCATCATGAACCTGGCCGCCACGCGCGACATCGCGCTTGTGCCGCTGAGCGAGGACGAGGTTGCCAACGCGATGGAGGCCGAGCCGGTGTTTGCGCCCTACACGCTGCGCGAGGGCATCTACGAGGGCATCGATCAGCCGGTCCCGACGATCGCGGTGCCGAACGTCCTTGTGGTGAACGCGGCGATGGACGAGGAACTCGCCTATCAGATCACCATGAACATGTTCGAGAACGTGGATGAGCTGATCGCCGTGCATCCGGCGGCGAACGACACCACGGTGGAGTTCTCGCTGGGCGCGACGCCGATCCCGATGCACCCGGGCGCGTTGCGCTATTACGAGGAAACTGGCGCTGACATCCGGGATGCGCTACGTCCATAATCTGGCACTTACGGGGCGGCTGTTCGCGGCCGCCCTCCTCACATGGGGCGTTGGCGCGAGCGCGGCGCATGGCCAGACGCGCCTGATCGTCGAGCGGCCCGGCGGCGAAATCCTGGTGGAGGCCCCCGCGCCCGCAGGCACAAGCTGGTGCCTTCGCTGGCGTCATTCCGTCACCGGGGGCAGGGTCGCGGACTGCTTCGCCAATGACGGCGGCCGGATGATCCTTGTACGGTCATTCCTGCACGATTTCGCGGCCGGTCTCGGCACGGTCGAAGGCCGGGGCGGACGTCTCGTCTCCGCGCCGGGCGGCGGCTACTGGATCGAGGGGATCAACGAACACATCCCGGACAATGCGTTGGCGCTGCGCATCGGCTCCCGGCGCGTCGGACACCGCCTGGAGATCGGCGGCGGGACGTATCGCCTGTCAGCCAGAGCGGCGCGGGGGCGCGTCATCATCCGGCTTCAACAAGACCGCTGAGGATTGCGCGTGCTTTGGCGGGGCGGGCCGGTCGGCAGCCTTCCGCCGAAAGGAGCCTTGACCCGGCGCATTCCAGACGGTTCATGCTCTTGAGCTTGCATCGGACGCTGCCTCCGGCGAAGGAGCCTGCCTTGACCGACACCCAGACCTCGACGCCGCCGGCTGAAATCCGCTTTCCCGGTAGCGACCAGCCGCGCGCAGTGATGCTGCTCATCGCCGCTGTGGGCATCGCGCTTTCGCTGTTCCAGCTTTACGCGGCGGGCGTCGAGCCGCTCGGGCTGTTCTACCAGCGTCCGATCCATCTGGGTTTCATCCTCGTCCTCGTCTTCCTGCTGTATCCGATTTGGGGCCAGGGCCGCAGCCGGGGCGTCATCGGCTGGCTGGTCGACGGCGCGCTCGTTGCGGCGGGCGCGCTAAGCGGCGGATACATCTCGTGGAATATCAACGAGATCGTGATGCGCGCCGGTTTCTGGAGCGAAACCGACATCCTGATAGGCATCATCGCGACCGCTGTTGTGCTGGAGGCCAGCCGCCGCGCCATCGGCCTCGTGATGACGCTCATCGGCGTCGCTGCGATCATCTACGCGCTGGCCGGGTCGCGCGGCGCGCTGCCCGAGCTTGGCGCGTGGCTGCCGGGCATTCTGGAGCATCGCGGCAACTCGGTGGACCGGCTGGTCGGCCAGCTCTATCTCGGGCAGGAAGGCATCTTCGGCCTGCCGCTCGGGGTTGCCGCGACCTACATCTTCATGTTCGTGCTGTTCGGCGCATTTCTGGAGGTCACGGGCGGCGGCCGCTTCTTCATTGATCTCGCCTACGCCGCGATCGGCCGGCGGCCCGGCGGCCCGGCCAAGGCGGCGGTGCTGGCGTCGGCCGGTATGGGGTCAATCTCCGGCTCGGCCATCGCCAACGTGGTCACGACCGGCGCGTTCACCATTCCGCTGATGAAAAAGCTCGGCTACCGCCCCGCGCAGGCCGGCGGCATCGAGGCAGCAGCGTCCACAGGCGGCCAGATCACGCCGCCGCTGATGGGCGCGGGCGCGTTCCTGATCTCGGAATACACGCGCATCCCGTATATCGACATTGTTGTCATGTCGATCTTCCCGGCGGTGCTCTATCTCGGCACAGTCTATCTGTTCGTGCACATCGTCGCCATGAAGGCGGGCATGAAGGGCATGTCGCGGGATCAGCTACCTAAGTTCGTCGAGGTGATGGCGCGCGGCTGGCAATACCTCATCCCGCTCGGCGTGCTCATCTGGCTGCTGTCGATAGGCCTTTCGCCGATGCGCGTGGGATTCTGGGCGATCATGTCGGTGATCGGGGTCGCGATGCTCCGCGGTATGATTGATCTGTTCATCCTTGAGCCGCGGGCAGGCACGCCCGTCACGATGACGCGGATAAACGGCGCGCTGGCCAACGGCGTTCGGATCGTGCTCGCGGCGATGTTCCTTGGCGCGCGGAATGCGGTTGCCGTGTCGGTCGCCTGCGCGGTCGCGGGCATCATTGTCGGGGTGGTCGGCCTCACAGGGCTCGGCCTGAAGTTCTCTTCGATAATGGTCTCGTTCTCGGGCGGTTATCTGGTCGCCGCGCTGGCGCTGGTGCTGATTGCCAGTCTGGTGCTCGGCATGGGGCTGCCGGTCACGGCCGCATATATCGTACTGATCGTACTGGTCGGCCCGGCGCTCACGGAGGATTTCGGCATCCCGCTCATCATCGCGCATCTGGTGGTGTTCTGGTATTCGCAGGACAGCAACGTGACGCCGCCGATCGCGCTGGCTGGGTTCGCGGGCGCGGCGATAGCAGGGTCGAAGCCGATGGAGACCAGTGTTCAGGCGTGGAAGTTCGCCAAGGGGCTGTATCTGATCCCGGTTTTCATGGTCTACAACCCGG
>CAZINX010000018.1:0-34072 GCA_964540795.1 uncultured Hyphomicrobiaceae bacterium
ATGGTTGCGGGGGTAGGATTTGAACCTACGACCTTCAGGTTATGAGCCTGACGAGCTACCGGGCTGCTCCACCCCGCGCCAAATATGTTGCCCCGGCTGACAGCGTTCAGCGAAAAGCGCTTTCGATGTCCGGGGAAGTCATCGCGATCAACGCGTTACGCCACAATATATAACGCATGCGCTGGCGATGTGAACCCCTGATGTCATAGGGATTTCAATCTCTCCACACCGCTCAGGCGTCCGCCAGGAAATCCAGCGCCACATCGAGGCAGCGGGCGGAATGCGTCAGCGCGCCGGCCGAGATCAGATCGACGCCGGTGGCCGCAATTCCGCCGACCGTCTCCAGGCTGACGCCGCCGGAGGCCTCCAGCAGCGCCCTGCCCGCGTTCCGCGCCACCGCTTCGCGCAACGCATCCAGAGACATGTTATCGAGCAATATGGCATCGACGCCGAGCGCAAGCGCCTCGTCCAATTGCGCAAGCGTGTCAACCTCGACCTCGATCCGCACCATATGCCCGGCCGCTGCCCGCGCGCGCCCTACCGCCGGACCGATGCCGCCCGCAGCAGCAATGTGATTGTCCTTGATGAGCAGGCCGTCGAACAGGCCGAAGCGATGATTGACGCCGCCGCCCGCGCGCACCGCGTATTTCTCCAGCGCGCGCAGGCCCGGCGTGGTCTTGCGGGTGCAGGTGATGCGCGCCTGCGTGCCGGTGGCTGCGCTGACATACTGGGCTGTCAGCGTGGCGATCCCGCTGAGCCGGCCGATAAAGTTCAAGGCGACGCGCTCGGCGCTCAAAATCGCTCGGCTTTTGCCGGTGATCCGCGCCAGCTCATCGCCGGCTTCGACCCTATGGCCATCTGCGGCGGTCGCAGTAAAGCTGACATGCTCATCAATCCCCCGGAAGGCCGCCTGCGCCACCGGCAGGCCCGCAACAACGCCCGGCTCACGCGCCACCAGCCGCGCCGCGCTCACCTGATCCGCTGGAATGGTCGCGGCGCTGGTGATGTCGCCCGCCAGGCCGAGGTCTTCGCGCAGCGCCTGCGCGACCGCGTCCTCGATGACCTGCTGCGGGGGGGCGACAAGATCGCTCATGCGCTCAGCCTTACGACTTCGCCGCGTTCGCGCGTCGCATCAGCGGCGATGGCTTCGGCCTGATCGAGCGTGAGAAGGCTATGCCGCCGCCAGCTTTCGTCCGGCGCCGGGTGGTCGCTACGGTAATGGCTGCCCCGGCTTTCGGTGCGCAGCAAGGCGGAGACCGTGATCAAGCGCGCGGCAGCGATGGCGTTGCCGAGCGCCCCCTCCGCTCCGTCGTCGAGCGCATCCAGCTCGTGCAGCGCAGCGATTAGCCCGTCGCGCGAGCGCTCCATGCCGACATACCGGCTCATGGTCTCGCGCAACCGGGCGATGGCGTCGGCCGAGAGTTCCTGCCTGGGTTTGGGGTCTTCCGCGTCGGGCTGCGGCGGGAGGCTGCCATGCCAGCCGGGCGCGATGCGCGCGATGTCGCGGGCAATGCGCGCGCCCATCACGACGGCTTCCAGCAGCGAGTTGGAGGCCAGCCGGTTCGCGCCATGCACGCCCGTGCAGGCGACCTCGCCGCAGGCCCAGAGTTGATCGACGCTGGTGCGGCCCATGCTGTCGGTCCAGACGCCGCCCATGTGGTAATGCGCGGCGGGCGCGACCGGGATAAGTTCGGTCGCGGGGTCGATGCCGGCCGCCTTGCAAGCGCTATAGACAGCCGGGAAGTCCTCGGCGATGCGCGCGCCGATCGCGTCACGGCAGTCCAGATAAGCGCCGCGCCCGCTGACGACCTGACGATGAACGGCGCGGGCCACGATATCGCGCGGGGCGAGTTCGGCGTCCGGGTGCTCGGCCGCCATGAAGCGTTCGCCGCGCCCGTTGACCAGAACTGCCCCAGCGCCGCGCAGCGCCTCGGTGGCGAGCGGGGCCGGGTCACGGTCGACGTCAATGCCGGTTGGATGGAATTGGACGAATTCGGCGTCGCCGATGACCGCGCCGGCACGCGCCGCGATCGCCAGACCGTCGCCGCGGGACAGCACCGGGTTGGTTGTTATCGCGTACAGGCCGCCGATGCCGCCGCTGGCCAGAACGACGGCGCGCGTAGGCAGCACCCGGCCTTCGCGTCCGTCTGTCGCGCGCAGGCGCACGCCGGTTACATAGCGGCCTGTCTTGATGAGATCTTCCGCGACATGCTCTTCGATCACGCGGATTGAGGGCGTGCGCCGCACCGAGGCGATCAGCGCCTGCATGACCGCCTGCCCGGCCTGGTCACCCTTGACGTGGACGATCCGGTTGGCGCTGTGCGCGGCCTCCCGAGAGACGGCGAGCGCGCCTTCCGCGTCGCGATCAAGCGGAACGCCAAGCGCCAGCAAGTCCTGGATGCGCGCGGCGGCTTCGCGCGCCAGCGAGCCGGCCATTGCGGCGTTCACCAGCCCCGCCCCGGCGCGGACCGTGTCGGCGGCGTGCGCTTCCGGCGTGTCGCCCTCGGCCACTGCGGCTGCGATGCCGCCCTGAGCCCAGGCGCTTGATGCGCCGTCGCCCAGCCGCTGCGGCGAGATCACCGTAACCGGATGCGGCGCGAGCTTCAGCGCGGTGAACAGACCCGCCAGTCCCGCGCCGACAATGACCACACTCGCATCCCCTGACCGCACCACAACGCCCCGCGTCATACCGGCAGGTTGATCATGCGCTCGACCGCCCGGCGCGCTTTGGCCGCTACCGTCGGGTCAACATGCACTTCATCGCGCATGTGCTCCAGCGAATCGAGAATTTTCGGCAGGGTGATCCGCTTCATGTGCGGGCACAGATTGCAGGGGCGGACAAACTCGGTGTCCGGCGCGTCGACGGCGACGTTATCGCTCATCGAGCATTCCGTGACCATCAGCACCTTCTCCGGCTTGTGGGTCTCAACCCACTTGATCATCCCGCTGGTCGAGCCGGTGAAGTCGGCCTCGGCGAGCACATCCGGCGGGCATTCGGGGTGGGCGATGATGCGCAGGCCCGGCTCGGCCTCCCGATAGGCTTGCAGCTCGTCGGCGGTGAAGCGCTCATGCACCTCGCAGTGGCCTTTCCAGGACAGGATTTCCACGTCCGTCTGCGTCGCCACGTACTTCGCCAGATACTCGTCGGGGATCAGCAGAACGCGATCGACCCCGAAGGATTCGACGACCTGAACCGCGTTTGAGGAGGTGCAGCAGATGTCGCATTCCGCCTTCACCGCCGCGGACGTGTTTACGTAGGTCACGATCGGCACGCCCGGATAGGCTTCGCGCAGCGCGCGCACGTCTTCTGCCGTAATCGACTCGGCCAGCGAGCAGCCCGCGCGCTGATCCGGGATCAGCACCGTCTTGTCCGGGTTCAGCAGCTTCGAGGTCTCCGCCATGAAGTGTACGCCGCACTGGACGATCACGTCCGCATCCGTGCTGGCCGCTTCCCTGGCGAGCTGCAGGGAGTCGCCGACGATATCCGCCACGCAGTGGAAAATCTCGGGCGTCATGTAGTTGTGCGCCAGGATAACCGCGCCCCGCTCGCGCTTAAGCTCGTTGATCGCCTTCACGTAAGGCGCGATCGCCGGCCATTCCATCGGCGTGATGACCTTGGACACGCGGTCGTAAAGCGCGCGCGTCTCCTCCGCCACCTCAGGGGTGTAGGCGAGTTTGCCCCGCGCTGGCGCGCTGGCGCGCTTGGTCCGGGTGTCGAGGGCAATGTGCGGTGTCGGCATGACGGGAACCTCCTTGCGTCGCCCGCAGGTCACTTTTGCTCAGTTTGAGCATAAGTCGCGGAAAAAAGCAACGCGCGAAATTTCATCCTGTTCCTGCCGGAGAGGTGGGTGGGCGTGGGCGCCGTCTCCACAACGGCCGCTCAGGCGATGCCTTTGATGTCCTCGTAGGTGAGGTTGCCGGGCACGATGGTGATCGGGATCGGAAAGCTCCCGGCGCCCGCGCCGGCGGCAAGCGTGCTCACCAGCGGGCCGGGACCATTGGGGTCGGTCGACGCGCCGAGTGTCAGCACCGCGATGTCCTTGTCTTCGTCGATCACCTTGCGAATTTCCTCGGCTCGTTCGCCTTCCTTGACAAGCTGCTCGCGCGGCAGGTGTTCGAGGCCCCAGTATTTCAGCTTGCGGGTGTAAAGCCGGAACACGGCTTGCGCCTTGCTCAGGCCCTCCTCGCGCTGCACCTCCTCCACTGCGAGCCAGTGCTCGAAACCGCCGGGTTCGATCACGAACAGCAGCACGAGGCCGCCGCCTGTGCGTCTGGCCCGCGCCGCGGCATAGGACAGCGCCGTCTCGCATTCCGGGGTCTCATCGAGAACCACGAGGAACTTCCGGCGATGCCCCTCTTCGAACACTTGTCGCTTGGTTTCGGCCATTTCTGCCGCCTTTCCTGCTCGTCATCGCGCGTCAACCGCTCATCATACTCATTCGCCGATGAAGCCGACAATATCCTTGATAATGCTCATGTTCGGGTCGGCGATTTCGCGGGCGCGCCGTGCGCCATCGGCGAGGATCGCGTCGATGTGGCCCGGATCGGCCATGAGCCGGCGCATTTCCGCGTTGACCGGGGCAAGCTTCTCGGTAGCCAGCTCGGCAAGCGCCGCCTTGAAGGTCGCGAAGGTCGCGCCGCCATGATCTGCCAGCACCTGCGCGGAGGTCTGGTCCGCGAGCGCGGCGTAGATGCCGACAAGGTTGCGCGCCTCGGGGCGCTCCTCCAGCCCGTCGGCTTCTGAGGGCAGCGGCTCCGGGTCGGTCTTGGCCTTGCGGATTTTCTTGGCGATGGCGTCGGCATCATCCGTCAGGTTGATGCGCGACATGTCCGAGGGGTCGGATTTGCTCATCTTCCTCTCGCCGTCGCGCAGCGACATGATGCGGGCCCCGGTTTCCGCGATGAGCGGCTCTGGCATCGGGAAAAAGCCGTCGGGGTAGCCGCGCTCGGTGGCGCTCTCAGCGAAATCGACGTTGAATTTCTGCGCGATGTTCCGCGCCAACTCCAGATGCTGCTTCTGGTCCTCGCCGACCGGCACATGCGTCGCGCGATAGGCAAGGATGTCGGCGGCCATGAGCGTGGGATAGGCGTAAAGGCCCACCGAAGCGTTCTCGCGGTGCTTGCCGGCCTTCTCCTTGAACTGCGTCATGCGGTTGAGCCAGCCGATGCGCGCAACGCAGTTGAAGATCCAGGCCAGCTCGGAATGGGCGCAGACCTGGCTCTGGTTGAAGATGATGTGCCTCTCGGCATCCACCCCGGCCGCGAGGAACGCCGCCGTCACCTGCCGCGTGCTGGAGCGAAGCCCCTCCGGGCCGCCCCATATCTCGCGGTCCTGCGTGATGGCGTGCAGGTCCACGACGCAGTAGATGCAGTCATAGTCCTGCTGAAGCGCGACGAACTTGGTGATCGCGCCGAGATAGTTGCCCAGATGCAGATTGCCAGTGGGCTGAACGCCCGAGAACACGCGCTGTTCCGTCATCATCCTTCCTTCGTGTCGGACCGGCGCAGTTTATCGCGCGGCGCGCGCGTGCGCGCAAGCCTGTGAACGATGGTTTCCGTGGTCACGCCGCCTGCCGCCTGAGGAGGCTGCGCATCAGCCGCGGGATGCTCGCCGCGCCGGTGAGTTGCGCCGAAAGGGCGTAGGCCAACAGCCCGCTGCCGACCAGCGCGGCCAGCGCCAGCAGCTGAAGGCCGAGGCCGTTGCCGGGCGCGAAGAACGGCGCGAGCTGGTCCTGCACGCCAATCAGCACGCCGCCCATGACAATGCTGGAGAGGAGGATTTTCGGGCCCCGCCGGCGCAGCGCCGCATCGGTCTCGAAGTAGCCGCGCCGGTAAAGCGTGCCGAGCAGCAGCAGCGCATTGACCCAGCCGGCTATCGTCGTGGCAATCGCGATGCCGACATGGCCGATGAACGGGAAGAGCGCAAGGGACGCTGCCACGTTCACGACCAGCCCCGCCCCGGCATAGTACATTGGCGTCTTGGTGTCCTCGCGCGCGAAGAAGGCTGGCGAGAACACCTTGATGAGCACGAAAGCGGTCAGCCCCCACGCGAAGGCCGCCAGCGCCAGCGCGGTTGCTTCGGTGTCCGCAGACGTGAACGCCCCGCGCTCGAACAGCACCTGAACAATCGGGCCGGGCACGACGAACAGCGCGACGGAGGCTGGTAGCGTAAGCAGGAGCGCAAACTCGAACGAGCGGTTCTGGCTGGCGCTCACGGCTGCATCGTCGCCCGAGCGCAGGCTGCGCGACAGATCGGGCAGCAGCACCACGCCGATGGCGATGCCGACCACGCCGAGCGGAAGCTGATACACCCGTTCCGCGTAATAGAGGAACGACACCGCGCCAGCCTGCATCGAGGCGATGATCGTGCCGATCAGGATGTTGAACTGCGTGATGCCGCCCGCGATAATGCCCGGAATGCCAAGTTGGACAAGACGCCATACGCCGGGCGTAATTCGCGGCCAGCGCAGCTTCAGTTCCATGCCCATGTTGCGCGCCGCCAAGGCCAGCGCGAGAAGCTGCAGGAAACCGGCCACGGACACGCCCCATGCAAGGATGATGCCCGAAGCCGGCTCGTCGCCGAGGCCCAGCGCCAGAGCCGCGACCATCACGCCGATCAGCACGACGTTGAGGATGATCGGCGCTGCGGCGGCCATCGCGAACTTGCCGAGCGCGTTCAGCACGCCGGACAGCAGCGCGACCAGAGACATGCACAGCAGATAGGGAAACGCGATGCGCGTCAGGAGCGTGGCGAGGTCGAACTTCTCCGGGTCCTCGGCGAAGCCCGGCGCGATGACATACATCAGCCACGGCATCGCCGCTTCCGCGACCGCCGTGAACAGCAAGAGCGCGAACAGCAGCACCGCCAGCGCCTCTTCCGCGAATTTTCGCGCGGCGCTCTCGCCCTCGCCCTCCAGCCGCTTGGAGAACAGCGGAACGAACGCGGAGTTGAACGCGCCCTCGGCGAACAGCCGGCGGAACAGGTTGGGGAAGCGGAACGCCACGAAAAACGCGTCCGCCACCTGGCCGGTGCCCAGCACCGCGGCGATCATCACGTCGCGCGCGAAGCCGAGCACACGGCTGATGATGGTGAAGCCGCCGACGGTGGCGAAGGATCGGTAAAGGCGCATGGCTCATTGCTGTATCGGAGGCTGGTCAGGCCGGCAAGCCCGGTGCCGCGCGGATCGGGTTGTGACGGGGTGGCAGGGGTGTGTGGCGCGGGCGTGGCCGCCGCGCTAATTGCGAAGCACGATGCAGACGCCGCCGGCGGCGCGGAGCCGGTCGCAGAGCTGGCTGGCCTCTTGCCGTGTCTGCGCACCGAGGCGGGCCTGATAGATGGCGCGGCTGCCAAGGCTGCGGTTGCGCTCACGCCGGAGAATGGGCTTGCGCTCGCCGATGATGCTGGCGAAGCGCTGCTGCACGCGGCGGAACTGGGCGACTGCCTTGGCCCTGGAGAAATTACCGGCGACCTGCACGCCCCACGGCGCGGGCGGCGCGGTTTCGAGATCGGGTGCGCCGCGCTGCAACACCTGGACCAGCCGTGCGCAGGCGCTCTCGTCCGGCGTGACCGGCTCGCGCGCGGATTCGGTGTCGTCGCTCCCTTTGCGCCAGTCCTGCGGCAGGCGTCCGGTGATGATCGCAACGTACTGGCGGGTTTCGGCGGGCAGCAGACTGATTTGCCCTGAAAGCCAGTTGCGCACGCGCTGCGGCCCGGCATTGTAGGCCGCCGCCGCGAGGCCAAGATTGCCGAATTCTGCGCGTAAATCGGCGAGAAACGCCGCTGAGGCCATCAGCGCGGATTTTGGCTCGAAGGGGTCGGCCAGCCCGCGCAGCCGTGCCGTGCCTGGCATGAACTGTGCGATGCCCTGCGCGCCCTTGGGGCTGACGGCGTTGGGCCGGAAGCGGCTCTCCTGCCAGATCAGGCGCGCAAAGAACAATGGCGGGATGCCGGCTTTCAGCGCGATCTCGTCGAGCAGCGGACAGACGCTCTCCGAGCGCTTGCCGAGTTTTTCGGTGATCGCCTTTTGCGCGGCATCGTGCTTGGCCTTGTCATGGACGGGCTGGGCTCGCGCCTCGTTTGCCAGCGCGAGCCCGATCAGCAGCAGCACAAGTGCGCCGCGGATCATGCACGCCTCCGCAGCGCGGAAATGCTAGCTCGCGGCGGACAGGCAGTCCGCCAGCGCCCGGGCATTCTGGCGCATGAGTCCGAAATAAAGATCCGGCCCCGCCGCGATGTCCGCGCCAAGGGGATCGAGCACGCCTGCCCGCGCATCCGTACCCTCCGTGACCACCTCGACGAGTTTAGGCTCGAACTGCGGCTCCGCAAAGATACAAGCGGCGCCAGCCTTTCTGATCGTTTCACCAATTTCGCGCACGCGCCGGGCGCTGGGCTGGACGCCGGGGTTCAGGGTGATCGCGCCGACGGCGTTCAGGCCAAAGGCGGTCTCGAAATACTGATAGGCGTCATGGAAGACGAGGAACGGCTTGTCCTCGACGGGGGAAAGAGTGGCCTGCAAATCGGCGGTCAGTTCGTCGAGCTTCGCGGTCATGTCTTCGCCGTTCTGCGCGTAGGTTTCGGCGTTTGCCGGGTCCGTTTCGCTCAGCACAGCGACGATTCGCTCGACCATGGCCTTGGCGTTGGCCGGATCGAGCCAGATATGCGCATCCGTGTCGCCATGCGCGTGGCCGTGGCCAGCGTGATCGTGGCCGTGCCCGTCGCCATGCGCATGTTTTTCGCCATGCTCGTGGCCGTGTGCCTCGCCATGAGCGTGTTTGTCGCCGTGGTTGTGTCCATGATCATGACCGTGTCCATGCCCATGATCGTGGCCATTCGCATGTTCATCCCCGTGGTCATGCCCATGCGCCTCGCCGTGACCATGCGAATGCGCCTCCCAGTCATCGCCGGTGCGCACTTCCAATATCGTCACACCTGGGGCTTCGGACAGCGGCACCACCTTGGCATCACCGGCGAGCGCGTCGAGCGGGCGGACCATGAAGGTCTCCATGTCCTCTCCAACCCAGAACACCACGTCCGCGTTTTCCAGCGCCTGCGCGTCTGACGGTTTCATTGAATAGGTGTGCGGGCTTGCAGCGCCGGGGATCAACAGATACGGCTCGGTCACGCCGCGCGTCACGCCAGCGACAAGCGAGTGGACCGGCTTGATCGACACGACGATTTCGGGTTTTGCTTTGGCGGGCGCGCCGGCGAGCGCGGCAACCGCGCCCAGCGCGGCGGCAATTGCAGTCAGCTTGAACATGGATTGATCCTCGTCCATCTATGGAATGTTACTTTATAACGTTAAACATATCGCCGGCGGCGTGGCAATCCCCGGCGGCGTTTGAGGCCCAGCCATGCTCAACCTGTTGACGACCAGAGACAGCCGCACTGACAGCCATCGGCACGCCGAGCCGGGGGCGCCGCTGGTGGAGGCGACCGGCCTGTCCGTCTGCCGGAGCGGCCGCTGGCTGATCCGTGACGTCGATCTGCGCATCGCGCGCGGCGAAATCGTCACGCTGATCGGCCCGAACGGCGGCGGCAAATCGACCACGGCGAAGGCGATCCTCGGCCTGATGCGCATTGATCGCGGCAGAGTCTGGCGCGCGCCGGGGCTGCGCATCGGCTATGTGCCGCAGCAGCTTTCAATCGACTGGACGTTTCCGCTCACCGTCCGCCGCCTGATGTCGTTGACCGCCCGACAAAGCGAGGACGCCATCCGCGCCGCGCTGGCAGAGGTCGAGATCAAGCATCTGATCGACGCGCCGGTGCAGTCCCTCTCCGGCGGCGAGTTCCAGCGCGCGCTGCTTGCCCGCGCGATCCTGCGCCAGCCGGACCTGCTTGTGCTGGACGAGCCGGTGCGCGGCATCGACTTCAGCGGCGAGATCGCGATGTATGACCTGATCGCGGATGTCCGGCGGCGGCTGAACTGCGGGGTGCTGCTGATCTCGCATGATCTCCACGTCGTCATGGCCGAGAGCGACACCGTCCTGTGCCTGAACCAGCATGTCTGCTGCTCCGGCTCGCCGGATCATGTGGCGGCGCATTCGTCTTACCGCGAGCTGCTCGGCCCGCGCGCGGCGCAGACGCTGGCAATCTACCGCCACCACCATGACCACGCGCACGCGCCGGACGGCTCCGTTGTGCCGCTGACTCAAGACGCCGAAGCAGAGGACAGCGATGCTCGATGATTTCTTCACGCGCGCCCTGATCGCGGGCATCGGCGTGGCGCTGGCCGCCGGGCCACTGGGGTGCTTCATCGTCTGGCGGCGGATGGCCTATTTCGGCGACACCATCTCGCATTCCGCGCTTTTGGGCGTGGCGCTCGGCTTCCTCGCTGATGTCAACCTGATCCTCGCCGTGTTCCTGGTCGCCGCGCTGGTAGCGGTCGGCCTGATGGTCATGCAGCGCGCCAACACGCTGTCGAGCGACTCCATCCTCGGCATCCTGTCGCATTCCACGCTGGCGATCGGGCTGGTCATCGTCGCGTTCATGACATGGCTGCGCATTGACCTGATGGCCTATCTGTTCGGCGACATCCTCGCAGTCACCGCGCAGGATATCGCGATCATCTACGGCGGCGGGGCGGCGGCGCTGGCCATCCTGACGCTGATCTGGACGCGCCTGCTGGCGGACACCGTCAGCTTCGATGTGGCGCGGGCCGAAGGGTTGCGCCCGGAGGCGGCGCGCTTCATTTTCATGCTGTTGGTGGCCGCTGTCGTGGCGCTAACGATGAAGGTCGTGGGCATTCTGCTGATTACCGCGCTGCTGATCATTCCCGGCGCCGCCGCGCGCAATTTCGCCGCTACGCCGGAGGCGATGGCCGTGATCGCGGCGGGTGTCGGCATCGCCGGCGTTGTCGGCGGGCTGCACGGCTCGCTTCATCTCGACACGCCGGCGGGGCCGACTATCGTTGTTGCGGCGCTGCTGCTGTTCCTGGTGAGCATGGCCATGCGCGGCGTGACGCAGTGGCGCGCGAGCCGGGTCGCGGAGGATCATCATGGCGGCTGAGACGCCGAGGCTCACCAAGAACCAGTCGGTCGTGCTCGACGCGCTCAGGCGCGGCGATACCCCGATGACGGCATATGAGATCCTGGGCCTGGACGAGGTGCGCGCGGCCGGGCTGAAAGCGCCGCTGACCATCTATCGCGCGCTCGACAAACTGATCGAGGCCGGGCTGGTCCATCGTATCGAGACCATCAACGCATTCGTCGCCTGCGAGCGATGCCCGCATCCCGGCCCGGCGGGCTTCGCCATTTGCGAAAAGTGCCGCAAGACTGTGGAACTGACCTTGACGGACTGCGAAGCGCATCTGACGGAAAACGCGCGCCGCGCGGGCTTCCGCGTCGACGCGATGAATGTCGAGATGCGTGGGCGCTGCGCCGATTGTCAGTCGACATGAAAACAGATGCGCCGACGCATCTCGCGCCCGAAGAAACCCCAATGAGCGAAACGCCGGTAATCGTGGCGCGCAATCTGGTCAAGCGTTTCGGCGCGCTGGAGGCCGTGCGCGGCGTATCATTTCAGGTGGAGCGTGGGCGCTGCATCGGCCTGCTTGGCCCGAACGGCGCGGGCAAGACGACGACCATGCGCATGATTGTCGGGCAATCGACCGTCACGGCGGGCGAATTGCTGGTGTTCGGCGAGCCGCCCTATCGCCTCACCCGCGAGACCAAGGCGCGTATCGGGCTGGTGCCGCAGGCCGACAATCTCGACCCGGACGTGTCGGTGCGGGAGAACCTGGAGATCTATGGGCGCTACTTCGGGCTGCCGGAAGAGACGATCGACGCGCGCGTGCCGGACTTGCTGGAATTCATGCGGCTGGAGGAAAAGGCCGATGCGCGCGTCTCGCAACTGTCTGGCGGAATGAAGCGGCGGCTGGTGATCGCCCGCGCGCTGATCGCCGAGCCGGATGTGGTGATCCTCGACGAGCCGACCACGGGCCTCGACCCGCAAGCGCGCGTAATGATCTGGAAGCAGTTATTGGCGCTGAAGGCGCGCGGCAAGACCATGCTGCTGACCACGCACTACATGGATGAGGCGCAGCGGCTCTGCGACCGGATCATCATCATCGACAATGGCCAGGTGCTGGACGAAGGCACACCGGACGAACTCATCAGCCGGCACGTCAAGGGCCATGTCTACGAGATCGCCAAGCCGTTGCCCGAGCCACTCAGCAACGGCCGCTGGGACAGCGAGGATATCGGCGATTCCGTGCTGATCTATGTCGAGCGCCAGGACGATATCCGCCCGGTCTTGACGCGAGAGACCAGCTATTTCCATCGCCCGGCCAATCTGGAGGACGTATTCCTGCGCCTGACCGGCCGCCAGCTTCGGGAGACGTGATGGAGGCGATCCGCAGCCTCAATATGGGCAGCATTCTCGCCGTCACGCACCGCCAGTATATCGTGTGGCGCAAGCTGATCTGGTCGGCATTGGCGACGAATGTGGCCAACCCGCTCTTGTTCCTCTTCGCCTTCGGGCTTGGCCTCGGACGGTTCGTCGAGGAGATGGGCGATGTGCCCTATCTGGCCTTCGTGGTGCCGGGGATCGCGGCATATGCCGCGATGTTCGCCGCCAGCTTCGAGACTACCATCGGCGCATACACCCGCTACCAGCAGCAGGGGAACTGGGATGCGATCATGGCCACCCCGGTGAGCCTGGCGGAACTTCTGCTCGGCGAGGTGCTGTGGGCGGCGATGAAAGCCATGCTCTCGGCCGTTTGCGTGCTCGCGGTCGGCTGGGCGTGGGGCGGGGTGATCTCGCCGGTGGGCGCGCTGATCGCGTTGCCGCTGATCTTCGCCGCGTCGCTTGGCTTCGCCTGCTTCGGGCTGCTCGCGACCGCTTATGCGCGGGGCTACGAATATTTCAGCTACTTCTTCAGCTTCTGGATCACGCCGATGTTCGTGTTCTGTGGGGTTTTCTTCGACATCGACCGGTTTCCTGTCGCGGTTCAGGCGGTGTCCTGGTTCTTTCCGATGACGCATCTGATCGCCATCGTCAGGCCGCTGACCACTGGCGCGCCGCTCGATCCGCTGATGGTCCTGGTGCACATCGCCTATCTCGCGGGGATTTCCAGCCTGGCCTTCTGGCTGGCCTACCGCGAGGCGCGGCGGCGCATGTTCGATTAAGCGATGTCCTGACGAACGGCGTAGACGTCGCCGGAGTTGACCGAATGCGGCAGCGCGGCGATCACGTCGCCAATCTCGCGCGCTGAAAGCCAGCGCCGGTACTCCATCGCGAAGCTCTCCCCGAGCGAGAGGTTATAGCGATAGGCGCCCAGCGCCTCCAGCCGCTCGATGCATTGGTATGCCACACGCCGTTGGATGGTCGTGAACTCAAAGGAGAGCGCAGGAGGCGCTTGCGACAGCCTGGCGAGCGCGGCGGCCTCGAACCCCTCGACATCGATTTTTATGAAGTCCGGCTTGCCGAAGCGCGCGATCAGCATATCCAGCGTTGTCGCGGGGACTGTGCGCGCCTCCTCCCATTGCTGATCCGCCCAGCCCTCAGCCCCGTCGGCTGCGGCGACGAACTCGCGCGAGGCGGTCGAGACGGTCGGGTTGGCGAGATTGATGTTGAGCGTTATCTCGCCGGCGGTCTCCGCCACGGCAGCGTTGACCAGATGCACGCGCCCCGAGCCGGCGAACAGCCATTGCAGGCACTTGAACGCTGCCGGTTGCGGTTCGACGGCGACGACCTCAGCGCCCAGAGACCGGAACGTCCGCACGCGGTCGCCCACATGCGCGCCAACGTCGAAGACAAGACCGCCGGCCGGCACGAGCAGCCAGTAGAATTCACGCATACGCCGCGCGCGGCCAATGCTTCGGTGATACTGCCAGAGCGAGCGGGCGATCCCGGCGGTCTCGCGCAGCCCGCGTTGAAGGCCGTTGCTCATGTCGGCAGACTACGTCACCCGGCCGAGGCGGGCGAGAGGTCCTTGGCCGCGCCTGCCTCGATTTCCGGGAGCAGATCGACATGTGCAGGGTTGTCCTCGTCCCGCAACTCCGCCGGCACCTCGAATTCCTCAGGGATCGCGCAAGCGCCGCAGCGGGCGAACCACGCGCCAAGCTCGGGCGACGCGGAAAGCACCGCCAGCGGCGCCGCCAGCGCAAGCCCGACGACCATCGGCGCGATCCACGGAAGGATTTGCGGGACGAATGCGGCGAAGACGGCGATCAGCGCCGCGCCGAAAACCGTCTGCGGCCAAAGCCCGCTCGCCGCGGTGAGCCAGGTCAGGCGGTAGGCGTCGCGCGCCTGCCCGTTCCAGCGCACCGAGCGGCCGAACAGCAGCCCGGCCAAGAAGATGGTCAGCGCAAGCGCGATGACCGGCGCGAGCAGCATCATGAAAAGGATCTCGACGAGTGCGCCCGCCGTGAACCGCAGCGCGCCGCCATAGCGGGCCACGCCGCCCGGCGCCAGCGCGGCGTCAGCCAGCCCCATCAGCTTGGGCGTCAAGCTCATCGTGATGACCGTAACGAACAGCCCGATTCCGAGAACCGGATCGAGGTTTTCGAAGCTGCCGCTTGCCGCCTTCGCCGCGCCGAGTGTGACCATCGCCATCCACGCCGGGGCGCTGAGATACATCATGATCGCGATAAAAAGCTGCACGCGGCTGGTGAGCGTCAGGCGCGGCAGGCCAAGTAGCCGCCAATACTGCATGTTGCCCTGGCACCAGCGCATGTCGCGCTTGGAGAAGTCGAGCAGGGTCGGCGGGTTGTCCTCCCAGCTTTCGCCCTCGATGGGCATCACCCGCACCTCGTAGCCCGCGCCGCGCATCATCGCCGCCTCGACCTGATCGTGGCTCAGGACGTGCCCGCCCAGCGGAGGCTTGCCCGGAAGGCGCGGCAAACGGCAATGCTCGGCGAATGGCTTGACGCGAACAAGCGCATTGTGCCCCCAGAACGGGCCGCAATCGCCCTGCCACCAGGCGCTGCCCATCGTGAAAGAGCGCATCCCGTGCCGCATACCGAACTGGAAGATGCGGGCAAAGGCGCTGCTTGTCGGCGTGCCGACGACAAGGCTCTGCAGGATGCCAAGACGCGGGTGCCGCTGCATGATCCGCACCATCTGGAGGATCGCCGGGCCGGACATCAGGCTGTCGGCGTCAAGCGGCAGCATAAGGTCATAGCGCGCGCCGTAACGCTCGACAAAATCGCGGATATTGCCAGCCTTGAAGCCGGTGTTTCTCTTGCGGCGGCGGTAAACCACGTGATGCGTATCGCCAAGACCCGCGCGCCAGTCGGCGACCTGCCGCTCTTCCTGCGCGGCGATCTCGGGGTCGGAGGTGTCGCTGAGCACGTAGAAGTCGAACTGCCGGCCCGCCCCCGTCGCGTCGAGGCTGCGCCGGACCCGCTCCAGCTTGGCGAGTGCGCGCCCTGGCTCCTCGTTGCGCAGGGTCATCAATACGGCCGTTCTGGCGGTGATCGGCGCGTCGCTGTTGCCCGCCGCCAGATAAGGGGCGACGCTGGTGCGCCAGCGCTTGTCGACATGCAGCAGCCAGAACCCGATGACCGCGTTCCAGAAGCCGAGCACCGTCCAGGGCGCGGAGATCAGGAAGCAGACGATCAGCCCGACATCGAATGCATCGACGCCGTTCACGCTCAACAGATGCGCCCATAAAGCGGTCATCACCGCGACGGTTGCGCCGACCAGCGCCGTGATGGCGGCGCGGCGGCGATTGAGCGTTGCAACGTTTTGCAAGCCCGCGGGTGTAAGCTGGGCAGACCCGCGCTCGGCGGTCGCGGTGTGCGGCGTTGAGATTTCAGACATAAATTCGCTTATCCCCCGGCTAGAGTCGCGGTGGTTGACGTGCTTCGCTGGGCGAGCACGGGAAGCATCGGTTGAAGGTGGCTAATGGACGCCGAAACGCGACGATCAGACCGCCAGCCCGCGCGTGCACTATACTACGTTGCACCGCAGCAAGCCTCGATTCGACGACCACCGTTACTAACGGATCATGACCCCGATATGACGCAAATCAGACTTCGGACGTGGTATACGGGTCTGAGTCGGGGGACGGAGCGCCTTGTTTTCGAGGGCAATTTGCCGCAGAGCGAATGGCAGCGGATGCGCGCCCCGCACCAGGAGGGAGAATTTCCGTTCCCGGTGAAATATGGTTATTCGGCGGTCGGCGTCATCGAGAGCGGGCCGGACGAACTGGTTGGGCAGACGGTGTTCGGCCTTTTTCCGCATCAGGATCAGATCGTTGCCCGACCTGATGATGTTGTTCGCGTGCCCGCAGGCGTGCCGCCGCGCCGTGCGGTGCTGGCCGCCAACATGGAAACCGCGCTTAACGGGATATGGGATGCGGGCGTGACGGCTGGTCACAATGTTTTGATTGTCGGCGTTGGCGTCGTCGGCGCGCTCCTGGCCGCGATCCTCTTGCGGATGGCTGGCGTGCGCGTCGGGCTGGTGGATGTGCGACCCGAGCGCGCGGAACTGGCGCAAACTCTTGGCGCGGAATTTTTTGCGCCGGATGACGCTCCGGGCGGGGTCGACATCGTATTCCACACCAGCGCGAGCGACGCGGGGCTGCGGCTGGCGCTGAATTGCGCGGGATTCGAGGCACGCATTGTCGAAATGAGCTGGTTCGGCGACCGCAGCGTAAGCCTGCCGCTGGGCGAGGCGTTCCACAGCCAGCGGCTGCAAATCATCTCGTCGCAGGTCGGTCACATCGCGCCGTCGCACCGCGCACGCTGGAGCCATCGCCGCCGGCTGGAAAAGGCCCTGGCGCTGCTGGACGATCCGCGCCTCGACGCGCTCATCACCGAGGAGGTGGCGTTCGACGATTTGCCGCGGGAGTTGCCGCGCCTGCTGAGCAAAGACGCGCCGGGGCTGGCGACCGCGATCCGTTACCCGCAATCCTGAGAGGAGATGTCATGTATTCCGTGGAAGTCAGCGACCACATCATGGTCGCGCACAGCCTGAAAAGCGCGTTCTTCGGCCCGGCGCAGAACATGCACGGCGCGACCTTCGTTGTGACCGTGGCGTTCTTCCGCGAGACGCTGACCGAGAACAACATCGTGTTGGACATCGGCCGCGCACTGGAGGTGCTCGCTGAGGTGTTGAAGCCGCTTCATTACGTGAACCTTGACGAAAAGCCGGAGTTCGCCGGGCAGCTCACCACCACCGAATTCCTGTGCCGGCATATCTTCGACCGCTTTGCCGAAGCGGCGCGCGACGGCCGCCTGGGGGACGGTGCGGAAGCCCTGGAGCGCATCCGCGTGACGCTGCGGGAGACGCCGACCGCTGCCGCCAGCTACGAAGGGCGGGTCGGCGCGTGATCCGGGCCGCCTTCGCGATTCCCGGCGACCTGAACACGCCGACCGGCGGCTACGCCTATGCGCGGCGGATTCTGCCGTTGCTCGGGGCGCACGGCGTTGAGGCGCAGCATCTGCCACTGCCGGGCGGGTTTCCCTTTCCCGACGATGCGGCGCTACAAACGGCACGCGATACGTTCGCGAACGTTCCGGCGGCGGAGGTCGCGCTGATCGACGGGCTGGCTTATGGCGCGCTGCCCGAACGTATCATTGCGCGGATTGCCGCGCCGATCGTCGCGCTCGTCCATCATCCGCTCGGGCTGGAGACGGGCCTGTCGCGTGAGGACAGCGCGCGGCTGATCGATAGCGAGCGGCGGGCGCTGAGCCAAGCGCGGCGCGTGGTGGCCACGAGCGAGACGACGGCCGAGACGTTGCGCGCAGACTTCGACGTACCGGCCGAGCGCATAAGCGTTGCGGTCCCCGGAACGGATCGCGCCGACCGTGCGACGGGTTCCGAGGACATGCCGCATCTCCTGAGCGTCGGCGCGGTCGTGCCGCGCAAGGGCTTCGATGTGCTCGCGGAGGCGCTGGGCAAGCTGGCCGGCCGGACGTGGCGCTGCACAATCGCGGGCAGCCTCGACCGTGACCCGGCGACGGCGGATGCGCTGCGCGTACAGATTGACCGGGCGGGTGTTGCGGACCGCATCACGCTGACCGGCGCGCTGGAACCGGCGGCTTTGGACGATGTTTACCGCAGCGCCGACATCTTTGTGTTGCCATCGCGGTATGAGGGCTACGGCATGGTCTTCACCGAGGCGATGGCGCGCGGCCTGCCGATCGTTGCCTGCGCGGCGGGTGCGGTGCCGGGGACGGTGCCGCGCCAGGCGGGTCTCCTCGTGCCGCCGGACGACGCGGCTGCGCTGGCCCAAGCGCTGCGTCAGCTGCTGGATGATCCGAACGAGCGCCGGTCGCTTGGCAATGCAGCTTTCGCGCATGTCCGGTCGCTGCCATCATGGGACGATACGGCGTGGCGCGTAGCGCAGGCGATCCGGGAGGCCCAAGAGTAATGAGCGGCTTTTCGACCGACTGGCTCAACCTGCGCGAAGAGGCGGACCAGCGCGCCCGCGACGCCGACCTTGAAGCGCGGCTGGCCGATCAATTCGCCCGGCGTGAAGAACTGCGCATCGTCGATCTCGGCTGCGGCACAGGCGCGAACGCCCGCGCGCTTTCCCCGCATCTGCCGCGCGTGCAGCATTGGCGCTTCTTGGACAACGACCCGGCGCTTCTCGCCGCGGCGCGGGCGCGCATGGCTGAATGGGGGGATGCAGTGGGCGATCCGCAAGGCGACCTGCACATGGCCGTGCATGACAAGCAGCTGGTCATCGCCTTTCAGCAAGCCGACCTGAGCGGCGATCTGTCTGCCGTCATCGGGCCGCGCAACGATCTGGTTACAGCAGCAGCATTTTTCGATCTCGTCTCAGCGGAATGGATCGCGCGCTTTGTCGAGACGGTGGCCGCGGCGGGCGCAGTGTTCTACACCGTTCTAATCTATGACGGCGAGGAGGTCTGGATGCCGGCGCACGATGCCGACGCGGCGGTCCTGGCGGCGCTTCACCAGCATCAGCACGGCGACAAGGGCTTCGGCCCGGCGGCCGGGCCGGATGCCGCCGACCTTCTCATCCGCCGCTTCGCGGAAGCTGGCTACCACGTTTACGCCGCGTCCAGCCCGTGGCGGCTGGAAGCGCCGGATCGCGCGCTCATCGCGGCCCTGGCAGAAGGCACCGCGCAGGCCGCCCGCGAAACGGGCATGATCGACGCCGCCACCGCAGAAGCCTGGCGCGCGGCCCGCGTGAGCGCCGACGCGGCCATCATCGGCCATGTCGATGTGTTGGCCCTGCCGCCCGTTTTTTGTCACGAGCAGGTTTCGTCAGCAGAGTCCCGCGTACAGGAGCGTGGATGACAGCCGCGCCAAGGGAAACACAGACATCGCCATCTTCTCCTGACATAATCACAGGCTTACCTCAGAAACATATCGGAAATTGACATAGGGCTTGCGCATCGCGGTTAAATCTGACATACAAAAATCCATATTTCAAAAAACCTAGGTTTTCTGACATATGAGGCTGGAAGACTACTGGGCAGGCCGGTACGAGACACAGCTTGAATATAAGAGCTTCGTGCCCGAACCCATTCATCACGAATGGATCATCGCCGACCCAGGAATCCTGCAGGCGCTTGGGGAGGCGGACCGAGCGCTGGGCGAACTCAATGCCTTTGCCCAGTTGATCCCTGACATCGACTTCTTCATTCGCGCTTATGTGGCGAAGGAAGCCACGCAATCCAGCCGGATCGAAGGCACGCGAACCAATATCGACGATGCGTTCAAGAATGCGGATGATATTGATCCTGAACAGCGTGACGACTGGGCAGAGGTCCAGAACTACATTCAAGCCATCAACTACGCCATAAAGCGCTTGCAGACACTACCGCTCAGCACCCGGCTGCTGCGTGAAACCCATGCCATTCTGATGCAGGGCGTTCGCGGCGAGCATAAGCGGCCCGGAGAGTTTCGTGTCAGCCAGAACTGGATCGGCGCAAGCCTGAAAAATGCATTCTTCATTCCTCCACCTCATGAACAGGTGCCGGAATTGATGAGCGATATGGAGCGCTTTCTCCATGATGACGAGATCAAGGTCCCGCCGCTGATCAAAATTGCAATCTCTCATTATCAGTTCGAGACCATTCATCCTTTTCTCGACGGCAACGGCAGGCTGGGACGGCTGATGATCTCGCTCTTTTTGGCCTCCGAAAACCTCCTGCTGCAGCCAGCCCTCTATCTGTCGGATTATTTCGAACGGCACAAAACCGCCTATATCGATCACCTGATGGCTGTGCGAGACGGCAATCATATGCGTGCCTGGCTGGTTTTCTTCCTGCGGGGAGTCGAGGAAACTGCGCGCGGCTCGACAGCCGTGTTTCGGGAAATTCTGGCATTGAAGGAACGCATCGAAAGGGAAGTCATGCCGCGCTTTAGCACGAGGCGTCAGGACAACTTGCAAACCCTGATGCGCCATCTCTACGCGCGACCAGTTATCGATGTAAAATATGTGACCAGACTCATCGCCAGTTCACCGAACACGGCATCGGCGCTGATTAATGATCTGGTCGCTCATGACGTACTGGTAGAAATTACCGGACAGCGCCGCAACCGGCTTTTCGTGTTTCACGAGTATATCGCGCTGTTCAGGCGATAGGCGATTGCCAGCGAGGACCGTGGATGCATCCCGCGAAAATGGAAAGCTTAAATCATCCGGCTGAGCACGCCGTCGCGCCTGACGATGCCGTGATAGAGGCCCGCGGCGATATGCAGCACGGCGACCCCGGCCAGAAAGAAGCCCAGATAGCTGTGAATCCACAGCAGGAGTTTGGATAGCTCGCGATCCTCGCCGACCAGCGCCGGCATCTCGAAAAGACCGAAAAACGGAACCGGCGCGGGGAAAGCCGAGGTGCCGGCCCAGCCGAGCAGCGGCATGGCGATCAGCAGCAAATAAAGCGTGACATGCACGATTCGCGAGACGACGTATTGGGCTGGGGTGAGCGTGCCCGATGCCGGCGGCGCGCCGGCCGTCAGCCGGTAGCCGATGCGCATGGCCATGAGCGCGAGCACCAGCACGCCGAACGCCTTGTGCAGGCTGTAAAGGTCATTCCGCAAGGCATCGGCCAGGTCAAAGTTGACCATCAGAATGCCCGAAGGGATCAGAAAGATCACGCACGCCGCAACTGCCCAGTGAAAGAATTTCGCGGCCAGCGAATAGTCTCGCTCAACCGCCGTTGCCGTCGCCATCTCGCTCACTCCCGTTCCTGGCCCCTTAGGTCGCAGTCGAAGATAACATCGCCATCGGACAACGGATAGGCGCGCGTGCGCGGTCGCAATGCCTGTGATAAACTATCGATTGGCGGGAGTGTAATTCCGGGTTTGCCTGAGCCTATAATCATCGGGGCCATGAGGATATGCAGCCGATCGAGCGCGCCGGCTTCGATGAAGCGCGAGATAGTCTGCGCGCCGCCCTCGATGAGAAGTTTTCGGAAGCCCGCTGCAAAAAGCGCCCCCACGATGTCCCGGGGACAAAGTCCGCTCGCTCCGCGGCTGACAAGAATTGGCTCCACACGCGGCGGGCAATGCGCGGCTTCGCCCCGAATAGCGACCACCCGCGTGCCGTCGTCGCACAGGCATTGGGCATCTTGCGGCAGCCGCGCGTTGGGGTCGATGATGATGCGGGCCGGGTTTTCGCCAGCGGTGCGGCGGACAGTGAGCGCTGGGTCGTCGGCGAGCACCGTGCCGATGCCAACGACGACGCCGTCCACGGCGGCGCGCAGGCGGTGAAGGTGGTCGAGCGCGCCAGCGCCGTTGATGTATTTTGAAGCGCCGGTCCGCGTGGCGATGCGCCCGTCCAGCGTCTGGCCGAGTTGGGCGATCACAAATGGCCGCGCGGGGTCGCGGTCGGGCAGGCAGGACAGCGGGCCATCGAGCGGTTGAGCGGTCATGGGTCACGTTGCTTTCGGCTGCTAACTGATCCGGAACGATGCTGCGTCATTATAATGGTGCGGGTGCTCGCGACATACAGACGACTTTTCGCAGCCGTAAGACGGACCACATGAAAGATGCGCAGGTTCGCCTGATGAAGGCCGGACCACCGGCGCAAGAGTTCTGGGCAGAGACCATCATCGTGACCGAGGCTTCATTGCAGAATTTGTTTGGCGATCCCGAAACCGTCGCCGTTGAACGTGCGTTGGCCGAGATCCGTTCAGGCCGCCCCGTCGTCGTGGCCGGCCCGGAAGGACCGGCGCTGACGCTGGCCGCCGAGAGCGTCGACAGCAAGGCGCTGAGCCGGCTGCGCGCGGCGGGGATGACCGATCTGCGGCTCGTGCTGTCGCCCGCGCGGCTTCGGCTGCTGGGGCATGACGTCGCTGCGGCGGGCAGCATCGAGATTGAGGACGACGATGCCGAGGCGCTGCTCAATGTCGTTTGCCAGGTGGACGCGCGGCTGGAGCGCGCAGTGCCGCGCCCGGCCTGCCGCACCGAGTCGGCCGGCCTCGAGTTGGTCAGGCTGGGCTATCTGCTGCCTGCTGCGGTTGTGGTGCCGATCGCGGGCGAGCCGGACTTCTCCGGCGTCGTGCGCATCGAAACGGCTGCGATCGAGCATTATCGCAAGCATGTGCTGACGCATCCGCATATCGTTTCGCGCGCGCCGGTGCCGTTGGAGGACGTTGGCGACACCGAATTCGTGGTGTTTCGCGGGGGCGAGGGGATGCGCGACCAGGTCGCGGTCATCGTCGGCGACCCCGACCCGAACGAGGCGGTGTATGTGCGCATTCACTCCGCCTGTCTGACCGGCGATCTGTTCGCGAGCCTGAAATGCGACTGCGGCGACCAGCTGCGCGGCACGGTCAAGCGCATGGCCGAGATTGGCGGCGGCGTGCTGCTCTATCTCGACCAGGAAGGGCGGGGCAACGGGATCGCCAACAAGATCCGCGCGTACCGGCTGCAGCACGCGGGCTATGACACCTATGAGGCGGACGAGATCCTCGGCTTCGATCTGGACCAGCGCCGGTTCGATTTCGCCGCCGCGATGCTGCGCGAGCTTGGCTTTGGCAGCGTCAGGCTGATGACCAACAACCCGGAGAAAGTCGCGGCGTTGCGCGAGGCGGGGCTGAATGTGGCGTCGAGCCACCGCGTCATGGGGCGCTCGACCGAGCACAACGTCTCCTATCTGGAGACCAAGCGCGACCGCGCCGGGCACATCATCGCCAAGGATCTGAAGGCCTAGGCGGACTTGTCGTCGGACGTCGCCGACGGCGCGGCGCGCGGCCCAACCCCGAGCCAGCCCTTCATCCGCTCGCGCGCGACCTGGAACACCACATAGAGCGCGGGGATGGCGAACACGCCGATCAGCGTCGCCACGACCATCCCGCCGGCTACCGAGGCACCGACCGTGCGCCGGGTAATCTGCGCCGCGCCTGAAGCGAATACCAGCGGCAGAATGCCGACCACGAAGGACAGGCCCGTCATCATCACCGCGCGGAAGCGCGTGCGCGCCCCGTCGATCGCGGCCTCGACAATCGGCATCCCCTCTTCGCGCCGCGCCTTGGCGAATTCGACGATCAGGATCGCGTTCTTCGCGACCAGCCCGATAAGGATGACCAGCCCGATCTGGCCATAGATGTCGAAGGACAGGTTGGCGATCAGCAGCGCTGCAAGCGCGCCCGCCACGCCGAACGCCACGGTCAGCAGCACGGGGACGGGAATCACCCAACTCTCGTAAAGTCCGACAAGGAACAGATAGGCGAACAGGATCGCGAAGCCGAGGATGATCGCGGTCTGCCCGGCCGCCTCGATCTCCTGTAGCGCCGTGCCGGTCCATTCGTAGCTGTAGCCCGGCGGCAGGGTTTCGGCGGAAATCTCCTCCATCGCCGCGAGCGCCTCGCCCGAGGCGACGCCGCGCGCCGGCCCGCCGGTGAGTGTGACCGAGCGGTAGTTGTTGTAGCGATTGATTGACTGCGGCCCCTGGATGTAACGTGCCGTGGCCACGGCCGCGATTGGCACCATCTCGCCATCCCGGTTGCGGACATGCAGCTTGTTGATATCCTCGACGCTGGCGCGGTCGGCTTCCTGCGCTTGCATCCGCACCTGCCAGGAGCGGCCGAACAGGTTGAAGTCATTGACATAAAGCGAGCCGAAGGTGCCGCCCAGCGCGGTGAACAGATCGCTCACGCGCACGCCCAGCGCCTGTAGCCGCTCGCGGTCGATGTCGAGGAAGAGCTGCGGCGTGTCGGCGGAGAAGGTCGTGAAGGTCGGGCCGAGGCGCGGGTCCTGGTTCGCCGCGATAATCATGGCGCGCGCGACGGCGGCGAGGTCGGCCGGGTCACGGCCCTCCAGATCGTTGAGTTGGTATTCAAAGCCCGAGCCGGTGCCCAGCCCGATGATCGGCGGCAGGTTGAACGCGAAGACCTGCGCCTCGCGCACCGCCGCGCCCTTGCGCGTTGCCTCCGCGATGGCGGCGAACACGCTCTGCCCCGCGCCAGCGCGCGCCTCGAACGGCTTCATGGTCACGGCGGCGAACGCGCTGTTGGACACCGCCAGCCCGTCAAGCAGGCTGTAGCCGCTGGCGCTGACCACCGCCTCGACCCCGTCGATCTGGCGCAGTTCCGAGACGAATGCGCGGCGCACCTCATCGGTGCGGTTGACCGACGCGCCCTCCGGCAGGCGCATCTCGACCAGAAACGCGCCCTGATCCTCTGACGGCAGGAAGCCGGTCGGCACAAGGCTGAATAGCAGGCCGCTCGCCGCGACCGCGCCAATGAGCAGCGCCAGTCCAAGCAGCGCCTTGCGTGCAAGCCAGCCGGCGATACGTGCATAGCCGTCGCGCGTGTCGTCGATGCGCCGGGAAATCCATGCCATCAAGCCGCGCGGCGGGCCGGTGCGCGGACGCAGCAGCAGAGCGCACAGCGCCGGACTGAGCGTCAGCGCGTTGATCGAAGAGATGACCACGGCGACCGACACCGCCACGGCAAATTGCTGGAAGAGCTGCCCGCTGATGCCGGGAATGAAGGCGACCGGCACGAACACCGACAGCAGCACCAGCGTCGTGGCGATGACCGGGCCGGTGATCTCCTGCATCGCCTGGCGGGTGGCATCGCGCGGCGACATTCCGGGGTTTTCGGACAGCACGCGGTCGACGTTCTCGACCACCACGATCGCGTCATCCACGACCGTCCCGATGGCCAGCACCAGGGCGAGCAGCGAGATCGTGTTGAGCGTGAAGCCGAAAGTGAGCAGCACGGCGAAAGTGGCGATGAGCGACACCGGCACGGCGGCCACGGGCACCAGCGTGGACCGGACGCTGCCGAGGAAGATAAACACCACGAGGACCACCAGCACAAACGCCTGAAACAGCGTGGTCTGCAACTCGCTGATGCTGGCCTCGATGAAGGTGGTCAGGTCATAGGTCGTGTCGTAGCGCACGCCCTCGGGAAAGGTGGCAGACAGCCGGTCCAGCGTATTCCCCACGCCGCTGGCGATGCGCAGCGCGTTCGCGCCGGGCGACTGATAGATGCCGATCAGGACCGTCGGCCGGTCATTGAAGGCGGCGATCACGTCATAATTGCGCGCGCCAAGCTCGACCCGCGCCACATCGCGCACCCGGACGAAAGAGCCATCGGGCTGCGCGCGCAGCACGACATTGCCGAACTCTTCCGGGTCGCTCAGCCGGCCCTGGGTGACGAGATTGAGCTGGAATTCCGGGTCGTCGGTCAGCGGCTGCGCGCCGACCCGGCCGATGGCGGCCTGCACGTTCTGCCCGCGCAGCGCCTGCACCACGTCGGCGGGCGTCAGGTTGAGGCTCGTCAGCCGGTCAACATCGAGGATGATCCGCATCGAATAATCGCGCGCGCCGATGACGCTGACATCGCCGATGCCCGGAACGCGCTTGAGCGGATCGACCAGATTGATGGTAGCGTAGTTGGACAGGAAGATCGCATCGCGCGCGCCGCTCTCATCATAGATGCTGATGAGCTGCAACAATGCATTGGAGCTTTTGCGCACCGTGACGCCGGTCGCGCGGACCTCCTCGGGCAGTTGCGCTTCTGCGGCCGAGACGCGGTTCTGCACGTTGACGGTGGCGATGTCCGGGTCGGTGCCGACCGCGAAGGTGACCGTGAGGCGGTAGCTGCCGTCCGAGCCGCTGGTCGAGGACATGTAGATCATGTCCTCCACGCCGATGACCTGCTGCTCGATGGGCTGGGCCACCGTAGACTCGACCACATCCGCGCCCGCGCCGGGGAAGTTGGCCGTCACCGTCACCTGCGGCGGTACGATTTCGGGAAACTGCGCGACCGGCAGACGCGTCAGGGCGATCAGCCCGGCGATGGTGAGCACGATGGAAATGACCGCCGCGAGCCGTGGACGGTCAATGAACACCCCTGAAATCATGCGGCTAGCCGCCCGCTGCCGGCGCGGCGTCGACAACGATGCCGGGCCTGACCTTGTTGACGCCCTCGGTGATAACCTGCTCGCCTTCCTCCAGCCCGGACGCGATCACCGCGCGGTCCACGGTGGTTCGCGCGACCTCGACGCGACGCCGCTCGACCTTGGACTCGTCGTTCACGACCAGCACGAATGCCCCCTCCTGATCGCGCTGGACCGCGCGGCGGGGTACGCTCAGCACAAGCTGTTCGTCGCCGGCTTCCAGCATCACCGTCACGAGCGCGCCGTCGGGCAGCACGCCGTCCGGGTTGTCGAAGCGGGCGCGGACCGTCACGGTATCGGTTCCGGGATCGACGGTCGTGTCCACGAAGTCGATTTCGCCCTTGCGCGGATAAGCCGTGCCGTCCGGCAGCGTGAGCTGGACGCTGGGCGGGGCGCCTTCCGCGCCGCCCGCCCGCTGCCGCCGAAACTGGAGAACCTGCGATGTCGCCACCGGGAAGGTCACATTCATGGGGTCCAGGCGCGTGAGCGTGGTCAGCGCGCCTGTTTCCGGGCCGACGAACGCGCCGACATCGACGTTGCTCAGGCCGACAACGCCGCCGAATGGCGCGGTGATCGTCGTGTAGGAGAGGTCAAGTTCGGCCTGAGCGAGCAGGCCCTTCAGCCGCTGTAACTCGCCCTGCGCCCTTCCAAGTTCCGCCTGAGCAATATCGAGTTGCGCCTGCGGTCCAGTGCCCCGCTCGACCAGCGTTTGCTGGCGGTCGCGCTGGATTTTCGCCAGATCAAGCTGCGCCTGTGCGGCGCTGATCGAGCCTTCAGTCTGCTGGACGGCGGCCTTATAGGAGTCGTCTTCGATGCGGTAGAGGACGGTGCCCGCTTCCACCCGGCTGCCCTCGGTGAACGCGATCTCTTCGACGAAACCCGCGACGCGCGCGCGGATATCCACCCGCTGGATCGCTCGCAGGCGGCCCGTGAAGGTGGCGCGTTCTCGCAGATCGCGCATTTCGGCTTGCGCGACCACAACCGCCGGGGCCGGAGGCGCGTCCGTGTTCTGGGCCACTGCGGGCGTTACGGCGAGAGCGGCAAGCAGGACAACAACGTGACCGGCGCGTGCCTTCCCTGCGCGTCCATCGCCTGCAGACTGCATGGCCTACGCTCCTTCGGAACTGACGCGCGGCGCGCGTGGAGTGACCGCAGAATGCTACTTTTAATTGCATAACAATGCGTTGCGGCGCGCGATGCGTGTCGAATGCTGAATTTTTACGGATCGGCGTCTTCGCGGCGGCCCGAGCGCTTCCTGCGCTGCTCCAATACGCCCTCGGCGATGGAGCGCACCAGCGCGACGAACAGCCCCAAGCCGAGCAGGATGTAAACTATGGTGAACGCCTTGCCGGGGACCGTTTGCGGCACGAAATCGCCGTAGCCGACGGTGGCCAGCGTAATCACCGTAAAATAAAGCGCATCGAACCAGTGCCAGCCCTCGACCAGGGAATAGAACACTGTGCCGAGACCGACGAGCATCATGAGCAGGATCGCGATATTGCGAAACTCCGGCTCGTGCCACAGACTGGCAACAGCTTGAAAAAGCCGCACAAAAGTCATGAAAAACGAGATCATGCGCGCATCCGTTTTCAGGCCGGGCGCTGGCCGCGCCGGCGTAACATGCGCTGCAGCCGAGAAGACGCGCCGGCCTGCCGCGGCCCTACTCATCTTTTTGCCGCGCCAACTAATTCCGCCATAATTTTCTCTCCTATCTTGTAATAAGTGCTATTACGGTTCGCTGCGAACCATCCGACGGGCTGTTTAACGTCCAATTTCATAAGGAAACCGTGTGGTTGCTGAGCGACCGCCATGTCCGGCGCACAATGCGGCGATATTGATGTTGGCGGTCGTCCAAGCGGTGTCATAAGCCGATCCAGGGGAGGTCGCCGTGAGTGAGAAAGCACGCAGGAATTCCGCCGATCTGAACGCCGCGCCCGCACTGTTGCCCCGCAGGCCGGCGCATGGCTCATGCGCGGCGATCGCCGCCGTTCTCGGCCTGCTGGCGCAGGAAGGGCCTGCGCTCGCCGAAACCCGCGGCCAGGTCGAGCGCGCGGCGCGTCTCGTCGAAGGCGATGACGTCGGCATTCAGGGCCAGCGCATCGCCCAGAATGTCGGCGGCGGCTTCACCGTCGGGGCGATTTCCGGGCCGCCGAATTCGCCCATTCCGGTCCGCGTGCGGGCGCCGGACATAAACGACGAGGTCTATAACTTCCTGGTCTTCCAGAACTTGCCGAACGACTTTGAAATGTCGGCCGGGTTTCCGGTCGAAGATCGGTGGGTGGTGCCGCTGGACGAGGCGGACGCGCTGACGCTGACCGCGCCGGAAGGCTACTCGGGCGCGTTCGATATCCAGATCAAGCTGCGCATCGGCGGCACGGAGAAGTCACAGACGCGCACCGTGGCAGTCAACATTTCCGAGCTTGGCGCTGGCGAGCGCACGGCGCAGGCCGCCACCGGGTCCACCAACGCGCTGTCGCCGGAGACCGAAGCGGCAATGATCCAGCGGGCCGAGGCCATGCTGCAGACGCGCGACGTGTCCGGCGCGCGCAACATTTACCGCTTTCTGGTGAGGAAGGGCAGCGGCAAGGCGGCCTTCGGTTTGGCGCAGACCTATGATCCGGCTTACGTCGAGGAGATCGGCGTCGCCGGCATGAATGCCGCCGATCTGGAAGAGGCCAAGAGATGGTATGAGCGCGCCGCGCTTCTCGGGCACAAGGAAGCGCAAGAACGGCTGAACGTTCTGGCGGCGGGGGGATGATCGGCTGACCGCCCCCGCCGGCCGCTGTGGCGGCTGTCACTGCTGCCGCACCCATTGGGTGAAGCGGCGATAAAGCTCGACGATCTCCTGCTCGGTCATGTTTTCGCCGGCCACCCGCTCGACGAACGCGGCGAACAGTTGCTGTTCGTCCTGACCGTCCTGCTGCCGCCGCTGGGCGAGGATCTGGCGCAGCTTCTGCTCGGCTGGACCGAAACGCTGCCAGCCCGGCACTTCGGCGGCCAGGTTGACCTCTGTCCACTTGCGGTGGCGCGCGGGCGCGAGAAACTCATCGAACCTGTCGAAGAATGCATCCACGAACTGATCCAGCTTGGCGTAGCGGTCGGTGTCGGACTTCCAGTTGTAGACGGCCAGCACCTCGCCGACGGCAACCGTCGGCACGACCTCGCCCTCGTCGATCAGGTTCGGATAACTCGCGGCGGTAAATTCCGAGGGGATGTAATACTGCGCCAGTTCCGGCGTGAATTCCAGCGGCAGCAGATGCATACCCTGGGCCTTGTTCAACTCGGCCACGGCATCGGACGGCTTGCCGGTCACGCTGAACATGGCGTCGATCTCGCCGGCCTCCAGCTTCTGCAGCGCCTTGTCGCGATCGAGGAAGACCCTTTCGACTTCGATGCCCGAAAGGCCCAGGATGGTGCTTCCGGTGATAAGCTCGCCGGAGCCTTCCTCGCCGAAGCTGACCACCTTGCCTTCCAGGTCGGCAAGCGTCTCGATCTCGCGGCGGGCGATGAGGTGAACCTCGCTGTTGTGCAGCTTGGTGATGTAGCGGATACGGCCGTCGACATCCTGGTGGAGGTTATTCCGCTTGACATAGGCCAGCGCGTCCGCCTGGACGATGCTCATGTCGATGCCTTCGAGATAAAGCACGTCGGCCATGCCCTGCAAAGAGCCGACGCCCAGGATCGGCAGCACGCGGGTCTCGCCAAGCTCGTTGAGAACCTTGGCCATGTCAGAGGCGAGTTCGGTGCATGTGCATCCCGCGCCCTTGGTGATGATCCGCACCGTGCCGGCATTGACCTGCTGGCGCCATTCGTTCGGGTTCAGCCGCTGATCGCCCGTGTCCTGCGCCAAGGCGCCGGACGTCGTCGCCAACGCCGAGACGGCCAGCGCAGTGCTGACGACCAGAGCGGCGGCCACCTTCTGGAACGCACATGTCATCATTTCAACCTCCCACTCGATTGCTCGCATCTTAACCCTCATAACTATGCGCGCCGCAGATATCGCCATCAGTGATTGTAAGCGCGACAATTTTTTCCGACGCATAGTCCAGAAACAAGACGTCAGTGGGGCAGACATACTTATTTTTGCGCCCGCCTTACAAGTCATTTTAAATCATGTGTTGCACCCGAGGCGTGATCGCGGGCGCGTCACGCGCGGTATGACATGGAACGCGGCGGCGTCCCGCACGTTGGATGAAGAGGCAGCGGGCGCCCGCAGCGGCGATGGTTCCAGGCTTGCGGGGCGCGCGGCGCAACGAGCAGGAGGCCGTCATGATCCGCACAATCCTCGCTATGGCTGGCGCTTTCGCTCTCGGGATGGCAGCCGGCTTTATCCCCGCGGGCGCGCAGGACGACGACGCCAATTCAATGACCGAAGAGCGCTTCGTCGGCACCTTCAGGGACGTTAATCCGAACCTTGGAGCGCCACCCGTCGGCATGGTCAGCATTCGCCGCAAGGGCGATGAGGTCGAGTTCAATCTTCGCGGCACCGGCTTCGATCGCGAGATGCACCTGGTGCATATCCATGGCTTCGCCGAGGCCGATCCGCGCGAGTCGGTGTGCCCGACGATGGAGGCCGACACGAACGATGATGGCGTTGTCGATCTCACCGAGACGCGGCAGATCGCCGGGGTGACGATGGTGCCGTTCACCGATGATCCGGTCGGTCTGAAGATCCAGTCGGACAGCTATCCGAAGCCCAATGAGGACGGGAAGGTCACCTATCGCAAGACGGTCGATTTTGACGCTTTGAACAGGGCGATGCAGGAGAAATTCGGCACGCCTGCGCACCTTGAACGGCGCGTGGTGTTCATCCACGGCGTGACGGAGGACGCGGATCTGCCGGACACCGTCCAGTCGCTGGAGGGCGTCCCGGCGCGCGTCACCGTTCCAGTCGCCTGCGCCCAACTCTGATGTTCAGCCGCTGTTGCGCAGGCCCGCCGCGATCCCGTTGATGGTAAGCTGAATACCGCGCAAGATCTTCGGATCGTCCACGCCGGCCCGGTGCTTGCGCAGCAGGTCGATCTGCAAATGGTTGAGCGGGTCGATATAAGGGAAGCGGTTGCGGATGGAGCGCTCCAGCAGCGGGTTGTCGGCCAGCAGCCGGTCATGTCCGCTGATTGACAGGACGGCCTCCACTGCGCGCGCGTGCTCCGCCTCGATCTGCTGGAAGATGAGTTCGCGCAAGTCAGCATCCTCGACCAGATCGGCGTAGCAGCGGGCGATCGCCATATCCGTCTTGGCTAGCACCATGTCGATATTGGAAATCTGGGTGCGGAAGAACGGCGTGGATGTGTAGATGTCCCGCAAGATCTCCATACCGTCGGTCGAGTGTGCTTCGCACCAGCGCGCGACCGCGGTGCCGAAGCCGTACCAGCCGGGCAGCATCACCCGGCTCTGCGACCAGCTGAACACCCACGGGATCGCGCGCAGATCCTCGATCCGCCCCAGCTTTTTCCGCGAGGCGGGGCGCGAGCCAATGTTGAGCGTCGCGATCTCGTTGATGACCGTGGAGTGCCAGAAATACTCCGCGAAGCCGGGCGTTTCGTAGACCAGCGCGCGATAAGCCTCAAATGCCGCTTGTGACAGGCTTTCCATCACGTCGCGCGATTGCGCCAGCGACGGCGCGCTGCGTGCGATGCTGTTCGGCCCGCGCGGCAGGGAGCCTTCGAGGTTCGCGGCGACGAGGATTTCCAGGTTGCGCCGGCCCAGGTGCGGGTTCGTGTACTTGCTGGAGATGATTTCGCCCTGCTCGGTCATGCGGAACTGGCCATTCACCGCGCCCTCGGGCTGCGCGAGGATCGCCTCGTAGCTCGGTCCGCCGCCCCGGCCGACCGCGCCGCCGCGACCGTGGAACAGCCGTAGCCGCACGCCGCGCTTGCAGGACAGGTCAATCAGCTTCTCCTCCGCCTTGTGCAATTCCCAGCCGGAGGTGAAATAGCCGCCGTCCTTGTTGCTGTCGGAATAGCCGAGCATGATCTCCTGCACATTGCCGCGCCCCTCCACCAGCCGCCGGTAGCCGGGCAGGGACAGCAGCCGGTCCATGATGCCGGTGCAATTTCGCAGATCGGCGATGGTCTCGAACAGCGGGACGATTTGGAGGCCCGGCGCGTTCGCGGGCGAAAGCAGGTTGGTCTCTTTCAGGAGCACGGCGAGTTCCAGCAGGTCGGAGACCGACTCGGTGTTTGAGATGATCGAGGTGGTGATCGCCGACGATCCAAGCCGCGCGCGCCCGTCCGCCGCGCACTCGAATATCGCCAACTCGCGCTGCGTGACTTCGGAATAGTCCCAGTCGCGGCGCACCAGCGGACGCGGCTCCTGCAGCTCGCGGCAGAGCAGCTCGATACGTGCGTCCTCGTCCAGCGCGGTGTAGTCCAGTTCCGGGCGGACCGCGGCGAAGAGTTCGGCGATGACCTGCTCATGCACGGCCGAGTTCTGCCGCAGATCGAGGCTCGCCAGATGAAAGCCGAAGCAATCCAACGCCCGGCGCAGATAGCGCAACCGGCCGCGCGTCAGCCGGCCCGATCCGTTGTCCAGCAGCGAGGCGTGGATCGTGTCGAGGTCGGCGGCGAAGTCGGCGGCGCTCTCATAGGCCGGCTGATCGTTTGTCGGCTCGCTCGCCTGGCCAAGTAGCCGCGCTTCCGTTGCCGCGAGCCGCTTGCGCATGACGATGATCGCGCGGCGGTACGGCTCGACGCCCAGATGCACATTGTCCTCGCCGTACTGATCGGCGAGCGCGGTCAGTTCCGGCGATACGTTCACAAGCCGGCTGGACAGCGACAACTCGCCCTCCAGCTTCGCCAGTTCGGAGTGGTAATAGCCGATGATCTTGCGCGCGTGGCGGTCCAGCGTTTCGCGCAGGATGTTTTCGTCGACGTTGGGGTTGCCGTCGCGGTCGCCGCCGATCCAGCTGCCGATGCGCAGGAAACACCCGAGGCCGTGGTCATCAGGGCGCGGGGGCAGGCCAGCGTAAAGATGCGTCTCATCGAGATCGTGGCCCCGGCGGATGGTGTTCAACTGATCGCTCAACGACTCGTGGAGGCGCGGCACCTCCTTGAAGAAGCTGTGGTCGTAATAGCTCAGGCCGTTCTCGACCTCGTCCAGCACGGTCAGCTTGGTCTGGCGCAGCAGGTTTGTCTCCCACAGGCCGAGCACCGCTCGCCGCAGCTTGTCGAGGATTTCCTGGCGCTCTTCATCGGTCCAGCCGCCGCGGTCGAGCTTGTCGAGCAGTTCGGCCATCTGAAGTTCGCGGCGCATGGTCGATTGCCGGCGCACTTCGGTCGGATGCGCCGTGAGTACCGGGCTGATGAGCGCGTCGTTGAGGAACGTGGCGATGTCATCCGCCTGCCAGCCCGCTTCCAGCATCCGCGCCAGCGCATGGGCGACCGAGCCAGGGCGCGGCGGCGAGCCGGCAATGGCGTGCGCGCGCGTCCGGCGGATGTGGTGCTCGTCCTCGGCCATATTGGCGAAGTGCGAGAAGTAGCTGAACGCGCGCGTGACCACGATGGCCTGATGCGGGTCGAGCGTGCTGACGAGATCGGTCATTTCCGCGCGCCCGCTCGGGTCGTCGCGTCGGTAAAAGCGCACGGCCGCCCGCCGGATGTTCTCGATCAGGCCGAAGACCTCCGTGCCCTCCTGCTCGCGGACCGTGTCGCCAAGCAGCTTGCCGAGCAGACGGATGTCGTCCTCAAGCGGCTGGTCCTTTTCGGGGCCGCTCATCATGCGGCTGACCGGATCATGCACTGCGGCAGCGGTGGTCATGCGCACCTCCGTCAAATGCGAGAACGCGACGGCCGC
>CAZINX010000018.1:34172-39850 GCA_964540795.1 uncultured Hyphomicrobiaceae bacterium
CCGAGGATGCCAAGGCGAAGGCCGCGCAGGCTGCGGCCCGAGGCTGGCAGGTCAGCCGCGCCCGCCTCTGCGCGGCCCGCGTGAATGCGCGGCGCGAGCCGAACGATTGCCCCAACGATGCGGTCGACGTCGGTGTCGCGTGTTGGCGCTTCGTCCGCATAGGCGCTCAGCGCGGCGGCATCGGCGAACATCGTCGCGGGCTGGCGCGGCGTCATGCCGATGCTGGCCGCCTCCGGGCCGATCTGATGTCTTAGTGAAGCCATTGCGTTCCTCCTAAGCGGTTTCGGCCACAACGCCGGCGACCGTTGCGCCGATGTCCGAGGGATGTTCGACGATGGTCACGCCCACTTCGCGCAGGATCTCGACCTTCTCGCTGGCGCTTTCGCCAAAGGCGGAAATGATCGCGCCGGCATGGCCCATGCGCTTGCCCTTGGGCGCGCTGAGGCCCGCGACGTAGGCCACGACCGGCTTGGTCATGTGATCGCGGATGAAGCGCGCGGCATCGGCCTCCTGCGGGCCGCCGATCTCGCCGATCATCATCACCGCGTGGGTGTCCGGGTCCTCCTCGAAAAGCTGGAGAATATCGCGGAACGAACTGCCGTTGATCGGGTCGCCGCCGATGCCCACGCTGGTGGACACGCCGATGCCCAGCTCCTTCATTTGCGATGCCGCCTCGTAGCCCAGCGTGCCCGAACGCCCGACGATGCCGACATGGCCCGGCTCGTAGATATGGCCGGGCATGATGCCCAGCAGCGCCTTGCCGGGGCTGACGACGCCCGCGCAGTTGGGGCCGATCAGCCGCATCTTCCGGTCCTGGCGGTAGCGGCGCATGAAGCGCTTGACCTGCATCATGTCCTGCGCGGCGATGCCGTCGGTGATCGCCACGCACAGCGAGATGCTCGCGTCGGCGGCTTCCTGAATGCTGTCAGCGGCAAACGGCGGCGGGACGATGACGATGCTGGCGGTCGCGCCGGTGGCGGCGACGGCTTCTTTCGCGGTGTCGAAGACCGGCACGCCGCAGACTTCTGTGCCGCCTTTGCCCGGCACGACGCCGCCCACGATATTCGTGCCGTAGTCTATCATCTCCTGTGTGTGGAACCCGGCGATGCGCCCCGTGATGCCCTGCACCAGCACGCGGGTGTCGCGGTCGATCAGGATGCTCATACCGTTTCCTCCGCGCTGCCGGCTCGCGCCTTGCTGTTGTTCCAGGCGGTCACAACGCGGTCGGCGGCCTCGGCGAGCGTCGCGGCGCGGATGATTGGCAACCCGCTGCGCGCCAGGATTTGGCGGCCTTCCTTGACGTTCGTACCGGCAAGGCGCACCACGACCGGGATGTCGATCGGCGCGGCTTCAAGCGCCTGCACGACGCCCTCGGCCACCCAGTCGCAGCGGTTGATGCCCGCGAAGATGTTTACCAGCACGGCCTCGACGTTCTGGTCCGAGCGCACCAGCCGGAACGCCTTGGCCACCCGGTCGGGTGAAGCGCCGCCGCCGATGTCGAGGAAGTTGGCGGGCTGCCCGCCGGCAAGCTGGATCATGTCCATCGTGGCCATCGCCAGGCCTGCGCCGTTGACGATGCAGCCGATATTGCCGTCCAGCCCGACATAACTCAGCCCCCGGTCCGCCGCCTGCATCTCGCGGGTATCTTCCTGCGTCTTGTCGCGCAGCTCCGATATTTCCGGGCGGCGGTAAAGCGCGTTGTCGTCGAAGGCCAGCTTTGCGTCGAGCGCGACGATGCTTCCGTCCGCCAGCTCGCCCAGCGGATTGATCTCGACCATCGTCGCGTCCATGTCGCGGAAGGCCTGGTAGCAGCCGCGCAGGATGCGCACGGCGTCCTGGATTTGCGAGGGCGCGAATTTCAGCGCGAAGGCTATCTCGCGGGCCTGAAAGTCGAGCAAGCCGATTGCCGGGTCGATGGTTGTGCGGATGATCGAGCCGGGCTGCTTGGCGGCGATCTCTTCGATCTCCATCCCGCCTTCGCGCGAGGCGACGACCATGATCCGCTCAGAGGCGCGGTCCAGCACCAGGGCAAGGTACAGCTCGCGCTGGATGTCCACGGCCTCCTCGACGTAAACACGATAGACAACCTTGCCCGCCGGGCCGGTTTGCTCGGTAACGAGCCGCTGGCCGAACAGGCTGTTTGCCGCGTCGAACACCGCGCTTTCGCTGTCGCAAATCTTGACGCCCCCGGCCTTGCCGCGTCCGCCGGAGTGGATTTGAGCCTTTACCACCCATTTGTTGCCGCCGATTTCGTGCGCGTGATAGGCGGCCTGTTCCGGGCTGAAGGCTAATCCGCCTTTTGGGGACGGCACGCCGAAGCGCGCCAGAATCTCTTTGGTCTGGTATTCGTGAATGTCCACGGCGATGCGCCCTTTTGCCGATTGTTTTGGCACACCGTTCGAGTCGGGGCTGGACGGCCAGGCCGCCTTCGTGGCGATGCCGTGCCCCAGGCTCGATCCTTGTGCTTGTTTCCTCCCGACGGGTGACGCCGACTTTGCCACCCATTTCAAACCCTAATTCACCAAAGACTTTCGCCCCACACCCAAATCACCCTCTTTGGAGGAACCGTAAGGGTGGGTTTTGACTGACCTGTATGGGTAGCTTATGCTCTTCGCTAACTCTCAAGCCACTCTTTTGGGCAGGTGCCGTCATGACGCCACCAGCGGATCGCAACACGGCCGTTCCGGCCACGGACGTGGTTCTCGCCGATCCGAACTCGCTGATGCTCGGCGCGCTGGCGGAGTATTTCGAGAACGATCCGCGGTTCAGCCTTGTCGCCACGGCACGCTCGGCCGAAGCCTTCATCGAGCTTGTGTTGCAAACCCGTGCGCTTGTCGGCGTGATCGACTGGGCGCTGCCGCAGATGGGCGGGGCCAAGCTGCTGGAAATCCTGCGCGCGCACGAGACTGCGCCGCGCATCGTGGTCTACGGCGTGCAGCATGGCACCAGCATCGCGCGCCAGGCGATGGGCGCGGGCGCGGCCGGCTTTTGCTCGCGCGACGAGCCGCCGGAGCGGCTGTTGGACGTGGTGGCTGAGGTCGCGCAGGGGCGCATGGTTTTTCCCTTCCTCGACGTGCGCGAGCTGGGCCGCAACCCGCTGGACACGCTCACCGACCGCGAGCGCCGCATGGTGGAGCTGCTCGCGCAGGGCCTGAGCAACAAGGAACTGGCGCGCGAAGTGGATATCTCGCTTAACACCGTGAAATTCCATTTGCGCAACGTGTTCGAGAAGCTGTCCGTGCGCAGCCGAACGCAGGCGGTCGCGCTCTATTACGCCTCCGGCGAGGCTCCGCCGCCCGCCAGCGATGGCGCCTGAGCGACCTGCGAATACTTCTTGATAACTTTCGCTTGACACATCGAGGCATCGCCCGTCCCCTTTTCGCGGGAGAAACCGCCGTCCGCGAGGGAGATGCGCATGAGCTTCACCATGATCGAACAGGCGCCTGCGCGCCTGAACCGCAGCGAACTGGCTGTGCCGGGTAGCCAGCCGCAACTGTTCGAGAAGGCCGCGGCCTCGGCCGCCGATGTCATCTTTCTCGATCTCGAAGACGCGGTGGCCCCGCAGGACAAGGAGCAGGCGCGCAAGAACATCATCGATGCGCTGCACGACATCGACTGGCGCGGCAAGACCATGTCAGTGCGCATCAACGGGCTGGACACGCACTATATGTACCGCGACGTCGTGGATGTCGTGGAGCAGGCGGGCGCCAAGCTCGACCTCATCATGATTCCGAAGGTCGGAACGGCGGCGGATGTCTACGCCGTGGACATGATGGTCACGCAGATCGAGCAGGCGAAGGGTTTCGCCAAGCGCATCGGCTTCGAGCACATCATCGAGACCGCGCTCGGGATGCAGAACGTTTCGGAGATCGCCGCGGCGAGCAAGCGCAACGAGTCCTTGCATTTCGGTGTTGCGGACTACGCAGCCTCGACGCGGGCGCGCACGACGAACATCGGCGGCGCGAACCCGGATTACGCAGTGCTGACCGACGCGGGCGACGGGGCGCGCGAGACCCACTGGGGCGACATGTGGCACTACGCCATCGCGCGGATGGTTGTGGCGGCGCGGGCGAACGGTCTGCGGCCGATCGACGGCCCCTTCGGCGATTTCTCCGATCCTGACGGCTACATGGCGGCGGCCAGGCGCGCGGCGGTGCTTGGCTGCGAGGGCAAATGGGCGATCCACCCGTCGCAGATCGAGTTGGCCAACCAGGTGATGAGTCCGGGCGAAGCGGAAGTCGAGCGCGCCCAGCGTATCCTCGCCGCCATGCGCGAGGCCGAGGCGCAGGGCAAGGGCGCGGTCTCGCTGGACGGGCGGCTGATCGACTACGCCTCGATCCGGCAGGCCGAGGTGCTGGTCGAAAAGGCGAAGGCAATCGAGAGCCGCGGCGGGTAACAGCCTGCCGCTTTTTGCCCCAGGCCGATCATTTATGGGATGCGCACCCGCCAATGAATATGCTTTCATTGCGCGTGACGGCAATGCGGGCGCTGGCGCGAATCGCTGCGCATAGCTGCTGGCCGCTTCCCGGCGCGCGGTTGGATCGCGACGTGAGCTGCAGTAACATCCGTTAAGGAACAGCCCGGAGTAATGGAATCATGGAAAACCTCGCTGCGAGCGCCCCGGAGCGCGCGAACTCCCTCGAAGAGCACTGGATGCCGTTCACCGGCAATCGGGACTTCAAGGAGAAGCCCCGGATGGTGGTCTCCGCCGAAGGCGTGTACTACACGAATCACCATGGGGGCCGCGTGATCGACGGCTCCTCCGGCCTGTTCTGCTCGCCAGCCGGCCACGCGCGCCAGGAAATCGCGGATGCGGTCTACAAGCAGCTGACGACGAACTCGTATTCGCCATCCTTCCAGGTCGGACATCCCGCATCGTTTGATCTGGCGCGGCGCGTGGCGGCGCTGCTGCCCGACCCGCTCAACCACGTGTTCTTCGTCAATTCCGGGTCCGAGGCGATCGACACCGCGCTCAAGATCGTCATGGCCTATCACCGCGCGCGCGGCGAGTCCCAGCGCCTGCGTTTCGTCAGCCGCGAACGGGCCTATCACGGGGTGAATATCGGCGGCGTGAGCCTCTCCGGCATGGTGAAGAACCGCGAGACATTTCCGGTGACCATGCCGAACGTCGTCATGCTGCGCCACACCTTCACGGGCAACGAGCTTTTCTGCGATGGCCAGCCGCAACAGGACGGCGTCGAACTCGCCAACGATCTGCAGCGGCATTGCGAGACCTATGGCGGTTCGACCATCGCGGCGGTTTTTGTCGAGCCGGTCGCCGGGTCCACCGGGACGCTGGTGCCGCCGGCCGGCTATCTGGAGCGGCTGCGCGAGATCTGCGACCAGCACGGCATTCTGCTTGTGTTCGATGAGGTCATCACCGGCTTCGGCCGCCTGGGCAAGCCGTTCGCCAGCCAGGTTTTCGGCGTCACGCCGGATATCACCACAATGGCCAAGGCGCTGACGAATGGCTCGATCCCGATGGGCGCGGTCGCGGTTAAGGACGAGATTTACGAGACGGTCACGGAAGCCAGCCCGGATAACGCCATCGAGTTCTTCCACGGCTACACCTATTCCGCCCATCCGGCAGCCTGCGCGGCGGGGCTGGCGGCGCTGGACATCTATCAGCGCGAGGGGCTGTTCGAGCGCGCGGCGGAGATGGCGCCTTATTTCGCGGA
>CAZINX010000018.1:39950-47755 GCA_964540795.1 uncultured Hyphomicrobiaceae bacterium
CAAGCTGCGCCGCACGCTCGACGATTTCGTCTAGGCGTTGGCGATAAGCTGACCGCAACCGCCGCCTTTGCTCTCCTGGGGCGGCGGAATTTGGTGGGGCGCTGTTTGTGGCAGCGCCCCATTTTACGTCGCGGTTCAGACCTTGCCCTTCCACGGGACCAGCTTGCGCTCCAGCCAGCGCATGAACAGATCGAACAGATAGGCGATGACGCCGATCACGATGATCCCCATGACCACGATGTCGGTGACGAGGAATTCCGATGCCGTCATGATCATCGCGCCGAGGCCGACTTGCGTTGCGACCAGCTCGGCGGCGACCAGCGTGGTCCAGCCGAAGCCGATGCCGATGCGCAGTCCCGTAAGGATTTCAGGCATCGCGCCTTTGAGGATGACGTGCTGCAGCACCTGCCGTCGCGACGCGCCCAGCGAATAGGCAGCGTGTATCTGTTCGATCGCGACGGAGCGGACGCCGGCGCGCGTGTTGAGCACGATCGGCGCGAACATCGCCAGGAACAGCAGCACCAGCTTCTGCGTCTCGTCGATGCCGAACCAGATCACCGTCAGCGGCAGATAGCCCAGCGGCGGCAGCGGGCGGTAGAACTCGATTGGCGGGTCGAAGATGCCGCGGAAGATGCGATTGGTCGCCATCGCAATGCCGACGGGGATGCCGATCGCCAGGGCAAAGAAGAACGCGCCGAAAATGCGCGTCAGGCTCGCCCAGGTGTGCTCGCCCAGAGTGTAGCCCTGATAGCCCTCAAAGCTCACCGAGATGAACTTGTCCCACACGGCGATCGGCGAGGGCAGGAACAGCGGGGGAATCAGCGGGGCCTCGCCGGCTGTCACGAGAAACCACAGCACGAACAGCGAGATGGCCGCGACGATAGCGATGCTGGTCGAATTGCCCATGCCGGGAGCGCCGTAGGAGTCGCCCGGCTTCGCGGGTCCGGCGGAGAACTTGTCGGAAATCCAGCGCAGCGCCGCCCAGGGGCGAGGGCCGCGGTTCAGAGGCGATGTCGTTAAATCAGGATTGGCCATGCTGCGCCTCGTCGGCAAATTCGTCGGCGTGGATGATCGACAGGATTTTCTCGCGCATCTCGATGAAATCCGGGTCGGATTTCACTTTCCTTGCGTCGCGGCATTCGAAGAAGCGGTGGCAGAAGTCGAGGTCGTATTCATGCGTGATCCGGCCGGGGCGCGGCGACATCACGATCAGGCGGGTCGCCATGAACAGCGCCTCTTCAACCGAGTGGGTGATGAAAAAGACCGCCTTGTGCGTTTCGCGCCAGACATCGAGAATAAGCTCCTGCATACTCTCGCGCGTGAGCGCGTCGAGCGCGCCAAGCGGCTCGTCCATCAGCAGCACCTTGGGGTCGCTGGTCAGCGCCCGCGCCAGGCCGACGCGCTGCTGCATACCGCCCGAAAGCTCGTAGATCTGATGGGTCTCGAAGCCTTTCAGCCCGACAAGTTCGAGGTTTCTTAGCGCAATCTCGCGGCGCTCCGCCTTGGGCACGCCCTGCAGCTTCAGCCCGAAGGTCACGTTCTGGCGCACGTTCAGCCAGGGCAGCAGGGCGTGCTTCTGGAAGACCACCCCGCGATCCGCGCCGGGGCCGGTCACCTGCTTGCCGGCCAGCGTGACCGTGCCGGAGGTGGGCTTGATGAAGCCGGCGAGAAGATTGAGAAAGGTCGTCTTGCCGCAACCCGAAGCGCCGAGCGCCACCACAAAATCGCCGGGGTCGATGCTCAGCGACACATTTGCCAGAGCGTGGACGCCCTCGCCGTCCTTCGTGGGATAGATCACCGAAACGCTTTCGGCGCGAAGGCCCTCGCCCGTGCCGGCCGGGCGCGGCGTCGATGGGGGCTGCGACTGAGGAACGGCGTCGGCCTCGACCGCGCTTTCTGACATGATGTCTCTCTCCTCCTCGGGGTTTGGCGGCGCTGGATACAAAGAAGCGGGCAGCGCCGCGCGCCGCCCGCCAGTTCAGGTCCGGGTCTTAGCAGCCCTCAAGAGCCATCTTTACGAACCGATCCGTCACGACTTCGCTATAGTCGGGGAGCAGTTCGTCGATCTGCTTCTGTTCCATCAGGAACTCGGAGGTCGCCCGCAGCGCCTTGGCAGCGCCGGTATCCTCACCGCCGCCGAGCCAGGCGTCGGACGCCTGTTCTTCCATTGTCGGAAACTCATATAGCTCCAGCACGCCGGCCACTTGCGCCGGTTCGCCGCCCACGAGGCTTACGATCTTCCTGGCGTTTTCGGAGTCCGGTCCGAAGGCGTCCGGGTTCGAGCGATACGCCTCATCCGCGGCGGCCATCGTGGCGACCCAGTTGCACATGAATTCCGGGTTTTCTTCGGCGAACTCGTTGCGAACGATCATGCCGTCGAAGGTGGCGCGGCCAAGCTCGGCCAGCTCGCCGGAGGTAATCAGAACCGTGCCGGTTTCCTTGATGCGGCCCAGCGCCGGGTTCCAGACGAAAGCGGCGTCGATGTCGCCCCGCTCCCAAGCGGCCGCGATCGTGTTCGGCTGCATGTTGAGCAGTTCGACCTCGCCAGGGTCGATGCCCCAGGTTTCCAGCGCGAACAACATGTGGAAGTGGGTGGTCGAAACGAACGGCACGCCGATGCGCTTGCCCTTCAGATCCTCCGGCTCTTCGATGCCGGAGCCGTCGCGCACCACCATCGCCTCTGCATCCGCGATGTTCTCCACGATCCAGAACAGCGAGATCGGCAGACCGCGGCTGAGGCCCGCGGCGATCGGGCTGGAGCCGGCCATGGCGATGTCGATGTCGCCCGAGGACATCGCATTGATGACCTTGGAGCCGGAGTCGAAGCGGCGGAAGTTTATTTCCGCGCCCGTGGCTTCCTGGAACTTGCCGTCAGCAATGAAGACCTTCCAAGGATTATATGGTAGCTGGTAGCCGACATTGACCTCCTGCGCGGCGGCTGGGCCGGCGGCGATGCCGAACGCTACAAGGGCGGCCGTCACGAGCTTCTTCATCTGTCTCTCCTTTTTCTGCCTTGGCATGATACCCGAGCCATTTCGGTCCGGGTAGCCCCGTCACTCCGGCGCTGCAGTCTGGGTCACAGGCCCCATAAGCGAGCTTCTGCGCCGCGGCGCCGGGCATAAAAACGTTATCATGCAGTTTTATCAAGGCGCAACGATTGAAACTTCTGGTCTCATTCAGAGAAAGCTTTAGCTTGGAACGCACCGCCGGCCGCGCATTTTTGTTGCTTGCACGGCCGTTGCGCGCGTGGGTTGACACGCAACATGCGTGCCAAATTGCGCAGCGGCGCGGCCATCGCTTTCGTGGCGGTAGTGGAGGGTGAGATGGTAGACGATCCGGTTGAACAGGCTGTGCGCCAGCATCGCGTCGGCGTCCGCCGGCGCGGCCTGGCCGTTGTAGGCGCCGGCGAGCCGGACAATGTCGGCGCGTCCGAGGACGCCTTCATCGGCCTTTGCAACCGACCCGCCGGGCGCCGTCGCGATCAGGCGACGCGCGACAAGACGTGCCGAGCAGGGTTCGAGCAGCGCCGACGCAACCTCCGCCGGCCGGGCCGGCGTCCCATTGGCGCCAGCAGAGAGCGATAGGGCGCGGCTCAGCCGGATCTGGCCAGGGCCGTAACTCCAATCCGGCGGCGTCAGCCCAAGCCGGGCGGCGCGCACCGCCAGCGCCTCGACCGTCGCCTCGAAGGGCGAGACCGCGAACCGCTCCAGGGCGAACAGTGCGCTTATGAGGTTGTCGGCGTCGTCGCGATGCCCGGCGGGATGACAAACGGCCTTTCTGCCCCCGAACCTGCGCAAGATCGCCCCGGCTGCCGCCGCCGGCGATTGCGCCGCGGCGACAAGGATATCGGCGCGGCGGCGATCATGCTCAAGCGCCTGCCAGACACCGGCGGCAACCAGCATCGCGCCGCCGCCGAGCGCAAGCGTGAGCGCAATCCGCCAGCCGCCGCGGCGCGGCATGTCAGGTCACGGCCGCCGTCAGCGGGATCACCATGTTGGTCGCGTAAACAGCGATGTTGATGAAGACCGACGCGCTCAGATTGACGATGAAATCCCTGAAAGTCACGGCGTTGGCTGCGGCCGAGTTGCCGGCCGTTGTCAGCAGTGGCTCAGACCTGCGCATGACGCCCCGCCGGATCAGCGCGCCGAGGACCGCGCCGAAGCGCGCCGTGAAATAGAACGAGAGGATGTAAATTCCGTAGAAGACGAGGAACAGCGGCCGCTGATCGTTCCATCGCGGATCGACGAGGTTTTCCCACATGAGCATGAGCGGCCAGCTCAAAAGGAAGGCCGCCAGCGCCGCCGCCACCGAAATCGAGACAAATTCATGCCGCCCAAACGCGATGCCTGCGGCAATCCCGAACAGGAGAACCGCGCCGAGGCGGATCAGGGCCGAAGCCGCGTAATCCCACAGGCCGGCAGTGGACAGCTCGGTAAAGACGACCTGCTGAAGCTCCTCGCTGCTGCGCAGTTGCAATCCCTGCGTGGCCACGGCGCTGGTCAGCGCGGCTTCTATGGTCGCGCTCAACGGCTCGGTGTGATGCCGGGTGATCCTGGAGGCAAGGTCGTACTTGCCCCAGGCGTTTTCCACGAATCCGTCGAGGTCCGACTTGCGCACGGGCGCTTGCGGCGTCTGCGCCAAGCGGGTATTGACCGCTTGGATAAAGGCCGCATGGGCCGCGCGCAGGCGCGCCTGTTCCTCCGGGCTTATCGGGGGCAGATTCAGGCTTTCGGGCGTGCTCCCGGTGTAGACCGGCTCGGGCAGGACGGCGAGAAGCTGCTCCACGTTCTGGCGCAGCGGCTGCTCAATACCCTGGTTGACCTGATAGCTGTATCGCCGGGAGATCTCCTTGACGGCGGCGTCCACAGTCTGCGCGCTGGTCAGAATCTCCTCGAGTTCAGCCTCTGGTAGCGGGCCGAGAGCGAACCGGCTGGTGAGCTGTCTGCTGCGCTGCTGCAATGCCCCGGAACTGACCAGCACGCTGTTGTAGATCGCATCAATCTCCTGCGGCGAGAATCTCGGCCCTGCCGGAGTTGCCGCCGTCTGCCCCGCAACGGCGTTCTGGTTGCAGTCGATCTGTACGGTCTGCAGGTCCTCGCTTGAAATCCGGTTCTGGCGGAGCAGTTGGCAGAGCTTCGCCCCCGAAACGCTTGGCGGGTCCACAAGGAATGGCCCGCGATCGCCGGCGACAAGCTTGGAGAAGCTGAAATAATACTGCGCCGGCAGCAGGGAGGTCATCTTGATGAGCAGCATGACGCTGAACGCGCCGAGAAACACCAGCGCGAGGTTTACGCGAACCGTCAAAATGTTGTGCAACATCTGCTGACCGCCGAACATGTTGTGGGAAGGCAGTGAGATTAGGTAGGCCCGCTGCCCCCGTCAATCGGAACTTCTCGCGGGTCGCATACATGGTGCGGCCCCCGTGTGGGCAGCGCCACGCCGAGCTGGCCGCGCGCGATGAATTTCCAGGCTCCGAGACGGGCCGCTTTGCGTTCACGATCTTGATGCTCTATGGAGTGTTGCAGGGCTGAGGCGGAGGTTGTCGGCTTATGACGGGAATGCAGAAGGGTGATTGACTTGACGCCGAGATTGCTGAGTAAGGAGTGGTGGGCAGCCCGGATTGCCAACTGGCTTGAACAAATCCGCCAGGGCGATGTCGAGCTGTTCCTGCAGATCTTCCGGCAGTATTTTCACCGCTTTTGGCGCACCTATGTGCTGATCTTTGTCTTGATCGGCATCGCTTCGGGCGCAACCGCAGTCACGGCGTGGCTCGTCAAGGACATCGTCAACAGCGTGTTCGTGGACCGCAACGCCGAGCTTCTGATTCCCCTGGTGGCGATGGTCCTCGCGATTTTTCTCGCGAAAGGATTCAGCACCTATTTTCAAACGGTTCTTTCCACGCGCATCGCCAACGCCATGGTCGCGGACATCCAGAAGCGGCTGACAAATCACGTTTTGGCGCAGCGGATGGATTTCTTCAGCAAGAACGGCTCGGACAGCCTTCTTATGAAATTCAATCAGGGGTCCGGCGGGTTCAGTTCAATCCTCAACCTTGTGCTGGTCAACGGCTTGCGCGACGTAACGACACTGATTGGTCTCGTTGTCGTCATGCTGATCCAGGACCCCATGCTGACCATCGTCAGTTTCACGGTCGCCCCGCTCGTTTTCTATGGCGTGTCGGTTCTGATTCGCAAACTGAAGGACCTCGCGCAGGACGAGTTGGCTGGATACGAGGCGCTCAATCGTCTGGTCCGCGAGACGGTCCAAGGCATTCCGGTCATCAAGGCCTATAATCTCGAAAAGAGCCAAATGAGCGACTCGCACAGCGTCATCGAGCGTATCCAGGACCGCAAGGATCGGATGGCCGCTCTTCAGGCCGCGCCGATACCCATGCTCGATACGGTGGGCGGTATCGCAGTCTCGCTTGCCATTCTCTATGCGGGCATGAGGTTGATGTCAGGGGCTTATGATCCGGGCACGTTCATGTCGTTTCTGACGGCGCTGCTGTTGGCGGCGGACCCTGCCCGCCGGCTGAGCCAGATGCGGGTGAAGCTGCGCCAGGCCTTTATACGCGTCCAGATGGTCTTCGACCTGCTCAACACCGACGAAAGCGAACCGAGCGGAGCGGAGGGCGTTGCAAGACAGCTTCCGGGTGATGGCCCGGCTGCCGTGCCGGCAATCGCGTTCCGAAAGGTTGCATTTTCTTACGATGCAGAAAAACCGATCCTTCAGGGGCTCGATCTGGAAGTCGCGCCCGGCGAAATGGTGGCGCTCGTCGGACCCTCTGGCGCGGGCAAATCGACGCTCTTCAAGCTGCTGCTCAAATTCCATGCCGCAGATGCCGGGAGGATCGAGTTGTTTGGCAAGGATATAGCCGAACTGGACAATTCTGCGCTGCGCGACGCTATCTCCTTTGTGGCGCAATCGAATTTCATTTTTGCCGGATCAATTCGCGACAACCTCACGCTACGCAACGAGAACGTCAGTCAGGAGCAGATCGAAGCCGCCTGCCGCGCGGTCGGCCTGCACGACGACATAGCCGCTTTACCGAACGGTTATGAAACCGACGTTGGCGAGTTGGGTACGCTTATCTCGGGCGGGCAGGCGCAGCGGTTGAACATGGCGCGGGCGATCATCAAGGACGCGCCGATCCTGCTGCTCGACGAGGTGACATCCGCGCTTGATGCCGAAAACGAAAAGCTCATCAAGGACTATGTGCGCGCGCAGGCGCAGCGCAAGACCGTGCTGGTGATTGCACACCGGCTGTCAACGGTGAAGGAAGCGGACCGCATTGCGCTGGTGCAAGATGGCCGGATCGCGGCCCAGGGGCGCCATGACGAACTCGCCGCAACCAATTCCTACTATGAGAAGATCGTGTCGCTGCAGTTCGCTGCGTGACAGTCCGATTCACCGCGCGGCCCTCAACGCGTGCAAAACTGAACGAATCCGGGCTAGCCCGCATTTCTCACCACGATCACGATGGCGAGCCGCACATGGTTGGTCGCGCAAGGTGTAGCGGGCGCGGGTGGCGCAGACATGCCATCCATGGTCGCCGGATTGGCGCTGCTCAGGGCTGCACGGGGCCGGTGTTGTCGACGGGATGGGTTCATGGGGTTCATGGGCGCGGTTTGCGCGGATCATCGGCATAATCGGGCGTGGTCCAGCGCGAACTCCCCGGCGTAGGGGCTGGCCGAGGCCATGGCGACACGGATGCGCCGGACGGTAACCCTCACCTGCGCGCCGATCCCTCAGGTCATGTGTGGATGGCCCCCTGCTTGCAAGGATTTTCTTACGCGTTCTGGCCG
>CAZINX010000019.1:0-40962 GCA_964540795.1 uncultured Hyphomicrobiaceae bacterium
CGGAGGAGGGACTTGAACCCCCGACACGCGGATTATGATTCCGCTGCTCTAACCAGCTGAGCTACTCCGCCACGATGCGTGCGGCCCGGCTGCGGCCATCTGCGAGGGGCCGGCCAACGCCGCTCACCAAGCTATAAGAACGCCGCCGCGACCCGTCAAGTCAGGACACGCGCCGCTTGCCTGCCCGCGCTCAGGCCCCCGCGCCATCCGCCCGCTTCACGAAGCGCAGCATCGAGAACAGCCCCATCGGCCACATCGGCGTTTGCTCCTGCAGCGCCAATTCCGGGCAGACCATGACCCGATCGGTCTCGAACACCGGATGCCAGCCCAGCGTCTCGGCCAGTGGCGCCATCTTGTGCTCAACCCAGCCGCGCAGCCCGTGCTCCTGGCTGAAATGATTGACGAGAATCACTTCCCCACCCGGCGCACAGACCCGCGCCAGCTCACGCATCACCGCGGCCGGATCAGGCACGACCGTCATCACGTACATGGCCACGACCGTGTCGAAGACGCCGTCGGCAAACCCCAGCGCCGCGGCATCCATCTGCGCAAGGCCCAGCACATGATCCAGCCGGCGCGCGCGCATCTGCGCCTTGGCCAGCATTTCCGGCGAAATGTCGAGGCCGACCACCTCCAGATGCGGCTGGTAGGCGGGCAGCGACAGGCCGGTCCCGACGCCAACCTCCAGCACCCGGCCCGCGCGCGTGTTGATGTAGCTCACCGCGCGCCGGCGGCCCACCGCGGCGACCCGGCCAAAAGTGTGGTCATAGACCGGCGCCCAGCGGCGATAGGCCTTGCGCACGGCCGCGTTGTCGAGCGTCGGTGCGGACATCCTCACCCCGTTGTGCTTGTCGACAGGCGCGTTGTAAGCCACGCCACGCTTTCGCTCCAGTCCTTTCGCGGTCGCGGGCGCTCAGGGCGCGCGCTGAAAAAGCTGATAGCTCAACCGCATCGTCGCGCCCGACAGGTTGGCGTAGGGCGCGGTCAGCCGCCGCACTGGACCGGCAGGCGCGTATTCCGGCCCAAGCTGCGCGACAAGACCGCCGGGCGCTTCCCCGGAATGTCCACGCCAGACCAGCAGCGCCTGCTGCGGCTCGTCCCCGGCCGACCATATCCGCGCGCCCTCCAGCCGGATCACGACGTTCGCAGCAAGCCGTTGCCGCCCCGCCAGCACCGCGACCGGCCCGTCGATCTCATCGCGCATCTCGGCGGTGAACTGCGGATAGGGATACGCGAGCTGTTCCTTGCCGAACAGCAGCCAGGCCGGATAAGCCGTGACCATCAGCAGCACGAGCACCCCGGCGGTGCGCAGGAAATGCACCGGCGCCCGCCCGCGCAACTCCAGCGGCCAGGCCGCCGCCAGCCACAGCGGCACGGCCATCAACAGCGGCGTCATGTAGCGCTCGTCGACGCTGTGAAGATCACCAGCGAGGATCACCAGCCCGAACAGGCCAACGCTTATGAGCGTGACCCGGGCGAAAAAGCGCGCCGCAATCGCCCGGCCCGCATCCAGCGCGCTTGGCGCATCGGCCGGCGTCAGCCGCCAGACGATGAACCACACCGCCACCAGCGGCCCGGCCCAGGCCAGCGTCGCCTGGCCCATCGCCAGCAGCCCGTCGATGCCCAGCACCGGCACGTCCACGACCGAATACAGCGGGTGTTCGCGCGCCAGCCTCGCCATGCGTTCGGTGGTCTCGGACAGGTGGGCCACCGCCCAAACGACATGCGGCAGATACAGCACCGTGACAAACGCGACCGGCCAGAGGAGACGGGGCACGAACATCTTGTCCCGCACCTCGCGGACTGACCAGGCGGCCAGGACAATTGCCGCAAGCGCGATGAAATAGTTGTACTTCGCAAACGCCCCTGCCGCGACCGCAACACCGAGCCACAGGAAATCGCCCAAGCTGCCGCGTTCGCGGATCCGCATGATGGCGTGAACCGTCGCCGCAACGCCAAACATCACCATGACGCTATGCGACAGGGTTACCTGCGACTTCCACACCACCTGCGGCAGGAAGAGCAGGCTCGCCGCGGCGATCAGCCCGGTCAGCTGATGCCCGGAGATGCGCCGCCCGGCGTCGTAAATGCACAGATAAGTGCCAACCAGAAACGCTGTTTTGACGATCGCAACGGCGGCGGCCCAGCTCCCCGTGAGCCAAAGCGCGCCAGCGACAAGCCAATTGTAGACCGGCGGATGCGAGTTTCCGTAGCCCAGCGCAAGATGCGTGTTCCCGACGAACTCGGCCTCGTCCGTCTCAAGACTTCCGGAAAAGCCCAGCCGGATGGCGAGCAGCGCGGCAAAATAGGCGAATATGATCCAGACGGTATAGCGGGCGATGGTCTCCACATCGAGCGCGCGCGCAGGCCGCGCCAAGGTCTCGCCCGCCCCGCTCACGCCGGCAACGCCGGGTCTGCGGCGTCGATCCAGCCGCCGCCGAGCACGCGCGCGCCCTGCTCCGGCCCGTCATAGAAGACGCAGGCCTGGCCGGGAGAGACGCCATCTTCGCCATCGATCAGACGCACCCAGACCTCGCCCTCGCGCAGATGGATTTCAGCTGGCTGCGGCGCGCGGGTCGAGCGGACCTTGGCGTGGATATCGCGCGGGCTCGCTACCGGCCCGTCGCCCAGCCAGTTCACCTCACGCAGCTTGATCCAGTGCGTCAGCAATGCTTCGCGCGGGCCGACGACGATCTCGCGACGCCCGGCGTCGATACGCACCACATAGAGCGGCTCCGGCGCGGGAATGCCGATGCCGCGGCGCTGGCCGATGGTGTAGTTGATGATGCCGTTGTGGCGGCCGAGCTTGCGTCCATCGACATGTACGATGTCGCCCGGCTCCGCCGCGTCGGGGCGCAACTTTTCAACCACCTGCGTGTAGCGCCCGGTCGGGACGAAGCAGATGTCCTGGCTGTCCGCCTTCTGCGCCACCGGCAGGTTCCATTCCCGGGCCAGCTCGCGCACCTCGTCCTTTTGCATCCCGCCGAGCGGGAAGCGCAGGAATTCGAGCTGCTCCGGCGTGGTGGCGAACAGGAAATAGCTCTGGTCGCGGTCGGCATCGCGCCCGCGATGCAGCTCCCAGCCATGCGCGCCGGGACGGTTGACGATGTAGTGTCCGGTCGCCATCGCGTCGGCGCCCAGCTCCTTCGCGCGGCCAAGCAGATCCCTGAACTTGACCGACTGGTTGCACTGCACGCACGGGATCGGCGTCTCGCCGGCGACGTAGCTGTCCGCGAAATTCTGGATCACCGCATCGCGGAACCGGCGCTCATAGTCCAGAACGTAATGCGGGATGCCGATCGCGGCGGCCACACGGCGCGCGTCATGAATATCCTGGCCGGCGCAGCAGCTTCCGGTGCGCGCGGTCGCCTCGCCGTGGTCATAGAGCTGCAGCGTGATGCCGATGACGTCGTAGCCCTCGCGCGCGAGCATCGCCGCCACGACCGACGAGTCCACGCCGCCGGACATGGCCACGACCACCCGCGTCTGCGACGGCGGACCGGGCAAATACAAACTGTTCAGGCCGCCCGCTTCATCGGCGCGCGCGGCTGTTATCGTACTGGACTGCGCCATCCGTTGCTCGAATATGACCTTTCGGGAACGAGATTTGCCGCGAATATACTGAGCGCCCGGCCTGCCTGCAACCAGCACGCGGCATCTATTGACCATTGAAAGCACGGCAAATTTTCGGCAATTCCCGTATAAGTTGTGTAATAATATAAAACACTTACAGATTGTGCTATTCTGACTGCTTACTTGCCAAATCGTGAGTAAAAGAAAATTAAGCTGAACCCGATACCGTGCATCATGTCGCGTTTTCAGAGTACCGGGTTCAAAAACACGATGAGCGAACATTTCACGTCGCGTGCGAGATATGTGATCGGCCCCGACGGCAGCCCGCTGACCGTCGCTGACCTGCCGCCCGCCAACACGCGCCGCTGGGTTATCAGACGCAAGGCCGAAGTGGTGGCCGCCGTGCGCGGCGGGCTCCTGAGCCTCAACGAAGCCTGCGAGCGCTACCGCCTCACCATCGACGAATTCCTGAGCTGGCAGCGCTCCATCGAGAAACACGGCCTGCCGGGTTTGCGCGCTACCCGCGTTCAGGAGTACCGCGGCTAACAGGCGCGCCCGAGCAGCCTTCCCTCCGTTCCGGCTTTCTGGTACAAATAGAGAACAAAACGCTAACCCCGCGCCCGCGGCGGTGCGGCCATTCTTGAGAAGCCGGAACCCAGAATGAATCTTCCGCTCGCTCCGATTTCCCGGCAGGTCTGGGAGCAAAAATACCGTTTCGCGCCGAGCCCCCGCCAGACGGAGGCCAGCGTCGAAGATATGTGGCAGCGCGTGGCCAAGGCGGCGGCCAACTTCGAGAAGCCAGATCAGCGCGCGCTGTGGCAGACGCGGTTCTTCGACGCGATGTCCGACTTTCAGTTCATCCCGGCGGGACGCATCCTTGCGGGCGCGGGCACCGGGCGGGCCGTGACGCTGTTCAACTGCTTCGTCATGGGCGAGATCGAGGACGATATGGCCTCGATCTTCGACAACGTGAAGGAAGCCGCGCTCACCATGCAGCAGGGCGGCGGCATCGGCCACGACTTCTCGACACTCAGGCCCAAGGGCGCGCCGGTGAAGGGTGTCAGCGCGGACGCCTCCGGTCCGGTCAGCTTCATGAATGTCTGGGACGCGATGTGCCGCACCATCATATCCGCCGGCTCCCGGCGCGGCGCGATGATGGGCACGCTGTCTTGCGACCACCCGGACATCGAGGCTTTTGTCGAGGCGAAGGCGGACCCGGACAAGCTGCGAATGTTTAACCTCTCGGTGCTTGTGACCGACGCCTTCATGGACGCCGTGGCGCAGGATGCGGACTGGCCGCTCAGCTTCGGCGGGGTGCACTACAAGACCGTGCCGGCGCGCGCGCTATGGGACAAGATCATGCACTCGGCCTACGACTATGCCGAGCCGGGCGTGATCTTCATCGACCGTGTCAACCAGCGCAACAAGCTCGCCTATTGCGAAACGATCCACGCGACCAATCCTTGCGGAGAGCAGCCGTTGCCGCCCTACGGCGCCTGCCTCCTCGGGTCGGTCAATCTGGCGGCGCTCGTGGACCATCCGTTCACTGAAAAGGCCGCGCTGAACGAAAACCGCCTCGCCGAACTCGCGCGGACGGCCGTGCGCCTGCTCGACAATATCATCGACATCTCCGGCTACCCGCTGAAAGCGCAGGCCGAGGAAGCGAGGGCCAAGCGCCGGCTCGGGATTGGCGTGACAGGGCTTGCCGATGCGCTGATCCTATGCGGCAAGAATTACGGCGCGGAGGACGGGGTGAAGCTCGCCGCGCGCTGGATGAGCGTGATCCAGCGCAACGCCTACCTGGCCAGCACGGACCTGGCCGCAGAGAAAGGCAGCTTTCGGCTGTTCGACGCGGAGAAATATCTGGCGAGCGAGGGCGCAAGGGAGCTGCCGGAGGATGTGCGCGAGGCGATCGGCCAGAAGGGCTTGCGCAACGGGCTTCTGACCTCGATCGCGCCGACCGGGACGATCTCGATCATCGCCAACAATGTCTCAAGCGGGATCGAGCCGGTATTCGATTTCAGCTATCGCCGCCGCATTCTGCAGGCTGACGGGACGGCGGACGAGGAATGCGTCGAGGACTTCGCCTACCGTTTGTTCCGCGAGAAGTTCGGGACGGACGCGCTGCTGCCCGAGAGCTTCGTGCGCGCCCCGGAGCTGCACCCGCACCAGCACCTGGCGATGCAAGCGGCGTTGCAGCCGCATGTGGATGCGGCGATCTCCAAGACGATCAACTGCGCGCAGGACATCGCCTTTGACGATTTCAAGGACATCTATACGCGCGCCTACGAAACGGGCCTGAAGGGCTGCACGGTCTACCGGCCCAACCCGGTGACGGGCGCGGTGCTGAGCAGCGGCGATGGCGAAGGCGAGCGCTCGGAGGCGACGGAGGGCCGCGAGCGAGCGCAGCAGCAATCGCTCGGTCTGAGCGCGCCGGCGCCGGAGCGCGAACAGGGCAATGGCGAAGTCGTCTACATGGCAGCGCCGCTGGAGCGCGATGCCGCCCTGCCCGGCTACACCTACAAGCTCAAATGGCCTGGCTCCGGCCACGCGATCTATGTGACGATCAACGACATCATCCAGGATGGCCGCCGCCGGCCGTTCGAGATCTTCATCAACTCGAAGAACCTTGAGCACTATGCCTGGACGGTGGCGCTGACGCGCATGATCAGCGCGGTGTTCCGGCGCGGCGGCGACGTCTCGTTCGTGGTCGAGGAACTGAAGGACGTATTCGATCCACGCGGCGGGCACTGGGTCGGCGGGCGCTACGTGCCCAGCCTGCTCGCGGCCATCGGCGAGGTGATCGAGCGGCACATGATCGACATCGGCTTTATCCAGCGCGACGACGCGGAAACCGGCTTCCTGCAGAAGGCCGCGGGCGCGCACCCCGCCCCGGCCGCGGGCAGCGAGAAGCTGTTCTGTCCGCAATGCGGCCGGCCCGCGATGATGTATCAGGAGGGCTGTCTGATCTGCCGGGAGTGCGGCTACTCAAGCTGCGGCTAGAGCAATTTCCGATTAGACTGGAATGACTCGAAGACCCGTCGTCGCCGGACTTGATCAGGCAATCCAGCTTATGACCTCGACAGCCGCAGCTATGGATGCCCGTGTTCCCCGGATCGCTGTCCGGGGACAGGCAAGCACGGGCATGACGTGGCCTATTATCGATCAGAAAGCGCGCTGAACCCCGCGTGATCGTGCGCTCACGAACCGTCGCGCGGCTTGGAGAACACCTCGCGCCAGAAATCGTAAGCCGCAAGCAGCAGCGCGACCGATACGAGAATAATCAGATCCGGCTCGGCCACCCAGATCAGGATCACCGAATTGAATGCAATCAGGCCGAGCAGGCCCAGGAAGGCGATGATCTTATCGGTCAGCGACATCGCAACTCCTTCTCCGTGACCGCGGCGTCACGCGCTAGTCTTCCGCCAGCGCGGCGAGATGCTGAACAAGCCAATTCGCCGTGCGCAACAGCCGGCCATCGTCGTGCTGCGGGCCGACAAGCTGGACGCCAAGCGGCAAGCCGTCCACGTCAAGCAGCGGCAGGCTCACGCAGGGCACGCCGCAATAGGTCCACAGCGCATTGAACACCGGGCTGCCCGTGCTTTCCAGCCCCATCGGCGCGGGGCCGGCGCTGGCGGGCGTGAGAATCGCGTCGTACCGCTCGAAAACCTCGTCGAGCCCGGCATTCAGCACCTGGCGCATCTCCAGCGCGGTGTTGTAGTCCACGGCGGTTACCTTCCGGCCCTCGGCGATCATCTCGCGGATGATCTCGCTGGCCTGCTGCGGCTCCCGGTCCACCAGCGGCCCGTAATGCTTGGCGATGCCGGCCACCTGAAGCATCCGCTGCCAGGTCCATCCCCGCTGAAACACGTCCGGCAGGTCGACCTCGTCGCACCGATCGCCGAGCGCTTCCGTCAGCTCTGCGAAAGCCGCCTTGGTCGCGTCTTCCGCGTGCTCGCCCCAGACGGCGGTCTTGACGAAGGCCAGGACCGGCTGCGCGGCCGGCTTCCCGGCCGCTGTCGCGCGCAGCGAGCCGCGCGAGCGCGGGCGCATGTCCGGGTCTTTCTCGTCATGGGCGCTGATCGCGTCGGCCAGCAGCGCGGCGTCCTCGACCGAGCGCGCGAACATCCCCACTGTGTCGAGCGGCGGCGCCTGCGTGAGAACGCCCGTGCGCGAGATCGTCCCATGCGTCGGCTTGAAGCCGAATACGCCGCAATAGCTCGCCGGCCGGATGATCGAGCCGGCAGTCTGCGTGCCCAGCGCCAGCGGGACCATCCCCGTGGCGACCGCCGCCGCCGAGCCGGAGGAGGAGCCGCCGGGCGTGCGCTCAGGGTCGTGCGGATTGCGCGTCTTGCCGGGCGCATAGACCGCAAGCTCAGCCGTGACGGTCTTGCCGAGGATGACCGCGCCAGCCTGACGCAATTGCGCGACGATCGCCGCGTCCGATCGCGCCCGCCGCCCCTCATGCAGCGTCGTGCCGTTGCAGGTGGGCATGTCGCGCGTGTCGATGATGTCCTTCAGCGCGACCGGCACGCCGTGGAGCGTACCGATCCCGTGCCCGGCCGCACGCCATTCGTCCAGCCGGCGCGCCTGGCCAAGCGCGTAGTCTTCATCCAGATAAGCCCACGCCTGCACCTGCGGGTCGCGCTCGCGGATGCGCGCGAGGCAGGCGCTGACCATCTCCTGCGCGGTCACGTTGCCATCGGCGAGCCGCCGCGCCGCTTCGGCGGCGCTCAGCCCGCACAGCTCGTCGACGGTCGTGCCGGGCCGCAGCCCCGCGCCTTTATCGGCCATAAAGCGCCTCCGGCAGCCACAAGGCGATCCCCGGGAACTGATACAACAGGAACATCGACAGGAAGATCATCAGCAGGAACGGCATCACGCCCGCGAAGATCTGCGTCAGCCGGACATGCGGCGGCGCGACCCCCTTGAGATAATAAGCCGACATCGCCATGGGCGGCGTCATGAAAGAGGTCTGAAGGTTCAGCGCGATCAGGATGCCGAAAAACAGCGGATCGATGCCGAAGGCCGGCAGGAGCGGCAGGAAGATCGGCACGAAGATGATGATGATTTCCGACCACTCCAGGGGCCAGCCCAGCAGGAAGATGATGACCTGCGCCAAAAGCAGGAACATCCAAGGCTCCAGATCCATGCCAAGCACAAACTCGCTGATCAACTGCTCGCCGCCGAGATAGGAGAACACCGAGGCGAAGGTCCAGGAGCCGACGAACAGCCAGCACACCATCGCGGAGGTGCGCACGGTCAGATACACCGACTCGCGCAATTTGTCCTGATCGACGATGCGCCACATCATCATGCCGGCCAGCCCGGCGAAGAAGCCGATGTCGAAGGCCCGGAAGTTGGTCTGGTGGCGGGAGAACACCTCGCCGAGCTGGAACACCTCGAAGATGACCATGTAGACGGCAGCCCCGGCCAGGCCGATCACGGCCCCTTGCCCCCCGAACACGAACATCCTGGCGATCTCGGGCCGGCGCGGCTGCAACGATCCAAGCAGCGCCGTGCGCGACAAAAGCCCGATAATGACGGCCACCGCCAGCATACTGCCGGCACGGATCAGGAAGCCCGGTTCGTCGGGCATCGGCACGCCGACATAATTCAGCAGCACGGCGCGCACGGCGATATAGATGAACGCGAGCAGCAGCGTGACCGCGCCGCCGTAGCCCAGCATGTAAAACAGCGTGTCCAGCCCGCTCCAGCGCTGCCCCGCCCAGGGCGCGGTCTCGGTGCCCTCGTTGATGGACGCCGCGCGATAGGCGACCGCCAGAACCATGCCGCCGAGCGCGCCGATGGCTGCGGCTTCCGACGGCGTGGCCAGGCCGAACAGGATCGCCCCCAATACCGCCAGGATCAGGAAGAAAAGCGGGAAGAAGGACGTCGCCAGCATCAGAAACATCTGCCCGCGCGTCACATCCGGCACATCCTCCGGGCGCGGCTTGGGCGCCAGCTTGGGATTCAGCAGCACCCGACCGATCACATAAACCAGGTACAGCCCCGCAAGCATGAAGCCGGGAAGCAGGGCGCCGGCATAGAGCTTCACCACCGAGACGTTCGACGTCGCCGAATAGACGATCAGCATGATGCTGGGCGGGATCATGATGCCGAGGCAGCCGCCCGCGCAGATCACGCCGGAGGCGAAGCTGGTGTCGTAGCGCGCCTTCAGCATGGCCGGCAGCGCCAGCAGACCCATCAGCGTCACCACCGCGCCGATGATGCCGGTGGCCGTGGCGAACAGGGCGCAGGTGATGATCGCGGCGACGGCCATCGAGCCGGGGATCGCGCGCGCGGAAATGTTGAGCGTGTAGAACAATCGGTCGACGATATTCGCGCGCTCGACGATGTAGCCCATGAACAGGAACAGCGGCACCGCCGTGAGCACGTCGTTCGCCATGACCGAATAGGTCTGGTTGACAAGCAGGTCGAAGACGCGGTTGTCGAACACCGTCTGCATGCGCTCGGGGTCGTAATAGGCGTAATAGCCGAACCCCACGCCCATGGCGATGAGAGTGAAAGCGATCGGAAAGCCGAGCAGAATGAGGAGGATGAAAATCCCCAGCATCATCACGGCAATTTGAGGATCGGTCATCTGTCGAACTCTCTCTTCACGCTTTCACTGGGCTTTTGCACGTCCATGGCCTCGCTGCCGTGGCGGATGATGTCGGCCGTGTCGCCCTCCAGCAGACGATCCTCCAGTTCCTTCACATCTTCGATCTGGCGCGGCCAGGCCCCTTCGCGCATACACACGATGCAGCGGGCCACCTGAGCGAGCCCTTGCACGAACAGCAGGATGCCGGCAGCGACGATGATGAGCTTGAACTGGAAGATCGGCACATTGGCCGGGCTCATGACGCTCACCTCGAAATACCGAAGCGAGCGTTCGGCGTATTTCCAGCCAGCGATGATGAGCGCCGTCACGCCGGGGAAGAAGAACACAATGTAAAGGAACAATTCGACGCCAGCCTGCACCTTGGGCGGCCAGAGCCGGTAGATCACGTCGCCGCGGACATGCCCGTCGCGCGAGAGCGTATACGCGCCGGCCATCATGAACAGAGTGCCGTACATCATATAAGTGAGGTCGAAGGCCCATCCTGTCGGCTGGCGCAGCAGGTAGCGCACGAACACCTCATAGGACACGGCGAGCGTCATGATGATGATGCACCATGCAAAGGCCTTTCCGAACCAGGCCGAGATGCGGTCGACAAAATTTATGAAGGCGAGCACGTGTGGCCTCACTCATGGAAAACGCACGGTCAGCCCCTGCCGCGAGCGGGCAACGCCGCAAGCGCGGCGCAACGCAAGCCGGGGCGGGCTTGCCTTAGCGCACCGGACAGGCCCGGGCAAGAGGCGGCGGGCGCGTGTCCCGCCGTCTCTCGGCCAAAGCGCTATCCGTGGATGGTCTGTCTAGAAACCGAGCTTGCCCGGGAAGTAGTGTTCGTAGGCAAGCTTGTAGTCGGCCGCGTTCAGCAGATAGTAGTAAGCGACCCGCTCGGACCACTCCCGCTGGCTGTCGACGACACGCTTGAAGAACTCGTCCTGCGTTAGGTCTTCCAGGACCTGATCCCAGGACTGCAACTGGGCTTCCATCACGCTTTGGGGCGTGCGATGAGCCGTGACGCCGCCTTCTTCCTGCAGCCACTGCAGGTCCTTGGAGTACTGATCCATCGCGGTGGCGAAGTTCGACGTGTTGGCGGCTTCCGCGGCATATTCGATGATGGCCTGAAGATCGGGATCGAGGCTCTCGAACTTGTCCTTGTTCATCGGGATTTCGAAGAACTCGGCCGCCTGGTGATACGAACCCATCATGTAGTGCGAGCGCACGTCCTGAGCGCCGAAGTCGCGGTCAGAGCTGGGGTTGTTGAACTCGAACGCGTCGATCACGCCGCGTTCCAGCGCAGGCACGATCTCGCCGCCCGGCAGCTGCGTCACAGACACGCCCATGCCCTGCATGATGTCCGTGGCAAGACCGACGGTGCGGTACTTGAGGCCCTGCATCTGCTCGGCGGATTCAATCGGCTCGGTAAACCAGCCCAGCGGCTGGGTCGGCATCGGGTTGCAGAAAAAGCCGACAAGGTTCAGCCCCAGGATGTCCTGGATAAGCTCGTCGTAAAGCTCCTTGCCGCCGCCGGCATGGACCCAGGCGAGAATTTGATGAGCGTCGCAACCGAACACCGGGCCGGTGCCGAACAGCGAGGCGGCCTTGTTCTTGCCGTACCAGTAAGCCGTAACGGTGTGAGCCATGTCGAGCACGCCGTCCGCGCAGGCGTCCTGCACCTGGAACGCCTTCACGACGGCCCCGGCCGGCAGAAGGTCGATCTTGATGCGGCCATTGGACATGGCTTCAACACGGTCCACATACTGCTGCGCGAAGCCTTGCCAGATGTTCTGCGCGCCCCAGGATGTTTGCATCTTGAGCGTCACCGGCGCGCCGAGCGAAATGTTCGGCATTGCCACGGCGCCGGTTACACCGGCAGTCGCGGCGACCGCGCCGCCCTTGAGGAACTTGCGGCGAGAGACGGTCTGGTCAGTCTTTTTCTCAGACATTCCTTCCTCCCAGGATTCTAAGGTCTTCTTTTTTGATCAGCGCGGATTCTCGCGCCAGTCGGGGCGACATGGCTTCTCCAAGCTTCGCGAAGCGCAGCGGGCGCAAGCCATGGCTTTGAGGCGGGCAGCGCCGCCCCGGAGCATATACGACCGGATTATCGCCGCGCACGCAAGCCTTTATCGAGGCAAACAGTCCGAAAGTCGAACGCCGCGAGCGACCTTGCAGCGCAGCAAGGGCCGGCCAGCGCGCGCCTTCATCCGGTTCACGCCAATTTGAGCTAGGCATTGTGCGCGCGGCCTTTATCTGATGTGGCAGAACGCCTTAACGTCACAGGAGGCATCACGGAATCATGGACGGACGGTTAGTGCACATCATGCGGAAGACGGCCTGGATGTTGACCCTCGCGGCGCTCGCGCTTGTGTGGGCAGGCGCGGGGCAGGCGCAGACGGGCGCGACCGCGCTTGAGTCGCTCGTGCAGGGCAAGCCGGCCGCGAGCAGCGCGCCGCAGCGCGCGGACCGCAAGGTCGAGATCGCCCTGCTCTCGGAAACCGCCTCGATCCGCCCCGGCCAACCGTTCTGGGTCGCGGTGCGCCAAAAACTCGCACCCGGCTGGCATACCTATTGGGAGAACCCCGGCGACTCCGGCGAGCCGGCGCGCATCGACTGGACGCTGCCGGATGGCTTCACTGCCTCGGACATCCATTGGCCCGCGCCCAGGGCAATCCCCTACGGCACGCTTATGAATTACGGCTACTCGGACGAGGCGATCCTGCTCGTCCAGATCACGCCGCCGGAGACGCTGAATGCGGATCGGGTGACGCTGCGGGCCGAATCGCGCTGGCTGGTCTGCGAGGAAATCTGCATTCCCGAGGATGGCAAGGCGCGGCTCACGCTGGCCGTGGCGGATGCCGGCGCGCCACTCGATCCGGGCAATGGCGCGGAAAAGATCGCCGCGGCGGTCCGCGATCTGCCGAAGGAAGCGCCGTGGCCGGTGAACCTGACGGTCGCGCCGGAGCGGCTGGCGCTGACGGTCGAAAGCGATGCGCTGCGGTCCGGGTCGGTCGAGGAGATGCGCTTTTTCCCGCGCGACTGGGGCCTGATCGCCAACGCCGCGCCCCAGATGGTGGATTGGCAGGCGAACGGCCCCCGAATCGTGATGACGCGTGGCGAACGCAAGGGCGAGCCTATCGACAAGCTTGAGGGGCTGCTGACCGTCACCGCGGCGGACGGCGCGCGCCAGGCTTACAACGTCTCGGTGACGCCGGGCGCGGAAGTCGCTGCGCTTCCGGCCGCATCGGGCGGGACGGGAGCTGGCGGCCTGAGCCTGTGGCAAGCGGCGGCCTTCGCGTTTCTCGGCGGATTGATTCTCAACTTCTTCCCATGCGTGTTCCCGGTCCTGTCAATGAAGGCGCTGAGTCTGGCGGGCGGCGGCGACAGCGCGCAAGGCAACCGCGGCCATGCGGTCGCTTATCTCGGCGGCGTCATGCTGAGCTTTGCCGTGCTGGCCGCGCTGCTGCTGGGCTTGCGCGCGACCGGCGCGGCGTTCGGCTGGGGCTTTCAGTTCCAGTCGCCGTGGTTCGTGCTCATCATGGCGGCGCTGTTCTTCGCGCTGGGGCTGAGCCTGTCGGGCGTGTTCAATTTCGGCGGCGCGCTGATGGGCATGGGCGACTCGCTCGCCAGGCGCGGGGGCGCGTCCGGGTCGTTCTTCACCGGCGTGCTGGCCAGCATCGCCGCCACCCCGTGCACCGCCCCGTTCATGGGCGCGGCGCTGGGATACGCGGTCACGCAGCCGGCGCTTGAGGCGACAACCGTCATCATGGTGTTGGGGCTGGGCTTTGCCGCGCCGATGACGCTTCTGAGTCTGTCCGGCGCGTTCGCGCGCCTCCTGCCCAAGCCGGGGCCGTGGATGGAGACGCTCAAGCAGGCGCTGGCCTTCCCGCTTTACGCCACGGTCGTCTGGCTGGTGTGGGTGCTGAGCCTGCAAGCCGGCGCGGACGGTGTCCTGGGCGCCGGGGCAGTGCTGATCGCGGTCGGCTTCGCCGCGTGGCTGGCGGGCATGACGCAGGCGGGCCGCGCGTTCCGCTATGTCTTCGCGGCTGCGGCGGTCGTCGTGACCTTCTCGCTCGCCGGACCGATGATCGACTTCGCGCAGGACGCCCGGCAGGGAGAACCGCGCGCGGGCGCGTCCGCCGAGGTCGGCGAGCCGTTCTCGATGGCCCGGCTGGAGGAGCTTCGCGCGCAGGGCCAGCCGGTCTTCGTGAACTTCACCGCCGCGTGGTGCATCACCTGCAAGGTCAATGAAGAGGTCGCGCTCAACTCCGAAGCGTTCCGGCAGGCGCTTCAGCGCGGCAACATCGCCTATCTTGTCGGCGACTGGACCAACCAGGACCCCGAGATATCGCAGATGCTGGAGAAGTTCGACCGCGCCGGCGTGCCGCTCTATCTGCTTTATGCCGGCAACGGCGAGCCGCCCCGGATGCTGCCGCAAATTCTCACCGAGGGTTTCGTGCTGCGCCAGCTTGCCGCCGTCAGCGAGGTCCAGACCACGCAGCGATAAGCCTGAGGTCTCTGACGCAAGGGCCGGGATCGCCCCCGGCCCTTGAGACTCTCCCGGCTTCCGACAATACGGGCAGAGCCTACGCCGCATCGTCATGACGGCGGTGGCTGTAGCGGCCCCACGGACCGTGGATGATCAGCGCCCCCATCAAGTCGGACTCACGGCGTAGCTCGACGACTTCTGCTGCCCGCTTCCTCTCGTGCGGATGCCGCGTCTCGTGAGCGAGATCCGGCATCGGCTTACCATGGCGCACCACCTGGTCGATGTCTTCGCGGGTGATGCCCATGTCCGCGAGCAGCCGGTCATCCATCGCGTGCAATTCGCGCTTCGCGGCCCGTAGCCGACTCGCCCGGCTCAGGTGACGCAACACCCGCGCCAGCGGCGACACCAGCAAACGGGCTGCCGCCGCGATACCGCGCCCGGCGATCCGGAGAAGCCGGTGGGCCTCCGCCGAGCGGGCCTGATGCGCCGCGCGGATATAGGGCTGATACGGCGAGTTGCGCCGCAATCCATTCGGGTACTCCATCGTTCAAGCTCCAGTGTTGCCCGTGACCGATCCGTCACTCAGGGCACGATGCCGGAGCGCAATTCATCAGTCTAACGAATAGTTCTGATGATATTCATCTATAGGATTGATGAATGTCGATCGGCGTGCTAGGCTGCATGAAGTGAAACTGGAGACTGCCATGCCGCCCGTCCTCGAACCCGAATTGCTGCAGACCTTTATCGCCATCGCCGAGACCGGCCGCTTCACCGAGGCCGCAAAGCGCGTCGGGCGCACGCAATCGGCGGTCAGTATGCAGATCAAGCGGCTGGAAGACACGATCGGCCGGCCCCTGTTCGTGCGCGATGGCCGCACCGTGCAGCTTTCCTCGGATGGGGAACTGCTGCTCGGCCATGCCCGGCGTGTGCTGCGCGCCCATGCCGAGGCGCTGGCCGCCTTCCAGCCGTCGGAGTTGACGGGGACCGTCACCATCGGCGCGCCGGACGAATACGCGGTCGCCTTCCTGCCGACGATCCTGCGCAGCTTCGCCGAGACGCATCCGCAGGTGCATGTCAACGTCGTCTGCGAGCCGACGCGCAGCCTCATGCCCAAACTCGACATGAACGAGATCGACATCATCCTGTTCACCGAGGGCGGCGAGGTGGACCGCGACGACGGCAATAGCGACCCGATCCTCCTGCGCGAGCCGGTGGTCTGGGCGGCTTCGGAAAAACATTGCGTCCACCAGGACGATCCGGTGCCGCTGGCACTGTTTCACACCGGCTGCCGCTTCCGCCAATGGGCGATCGGCGCGCTGGCGGATGCCGGGCGCGGCTACCGCATCAACTACACCAGCGTCAGCTTTGCCGGCATCGAAACGGCTGTGCGCGCGGGGCTGGCGGTCGCGGCCATCCCCCGCTCGAACGTCACGCCGGGCCTGCGCATCCTCGACGAACGCGACGGCTTCCCGGCCTTGCCCGACTACGCCCTCGCCATGCGCCGGGCCAAGGGCGCGACATCGTGCATCCATGACCGGCTGGAGGACCACATCGTCAACTGCTTCCGCCACGGCCCGCCGCGCGAGGCCGCGGCCTGAGCTTCACGTGATGGTGTCCGGCTTTCGACTCGACATTTTCGGAACACTGTTCCATTTAATAGTCAAATGGAAGGTCAATTGCTGAACGCCGATCACCCTGGAGCCGCGAAGTGAGCCGCAGTAATACCGCGCAGCCCAAGCTCGATGAAACGGACCGCAAGATCCTGCGCATCATGCAGCGGGATGCGACCATCTCCTTCGAGCGGTTGGCGAAAAAGGTCAACATCTCCAAGACCGCCGTTTGGAACCGCCTCCAGCGGCTGCAGCAATCCGGCGTGATCGTCCGCCAGGCCGCAATCGTCGACGGCCCGCGCGCGGGCCTGCACGAGGTGTTCTTCGTCACCATCCGCACCAACAGCCACGACGCCGGCTGGCTGGAAAATTTCCACCGCGCGATTCAGGAAATGCCGGAAATTCAGGAAGCCCATCGACTCGCCGGCGAGATCGACTATCTATTGAAGGTGCGCGTGCCGTCGACCGCTGAGTTCGATGGCTTTTACAAGCGGCTGATCTCGCGCATCCCGATCTACAACGTCACCAGCAGCCTCTCCATGGAGGTGCTGAAGGACGAGACCGCGCTGCCGGTCTGATCGCGCCCTGCGTCACGCAGAAAAGTCTTTACAAGCGCGGCTTTGACTTTTAAGCGACGCACTCCGATTTCCCTGACAAGCCGTGATCGAACCCCGCCCTCGCGGGAGGAATGCCGATGGAACACTTTTCCTGCGCCGCCGAGTTGCTCCGCCATCGCACGCCGGATGTGCCGGTCCTGTGCGCGCGCCCCCATGCCGCCGCGCGGGCGGTGGAATGGTTCCGCGACAACTTCCCCGGCAAGACGCTTTATGCGGTCAAGGCCAATGATGCGCCGGACATGATCGCCGCGCTCCACGAAGCGGGCCTGCGCGATTTCGATGCGGCTTCACTGGAAGAAGTGGCGCGGGTGAGCGCCCTGCCCGGCGCGCGGGCGCACGTCATGAACCCGATCAAGTCGCGCGCGCTGATCCGCGCGGCCTATTTCGACTATGGCGTGCGCACGTTTGCCTTCGACAGCGCAGACGAACTCGACAAGATCCTGACCGAGACTGGCGGCGCGCGCGACCTGACGCTGATGTTGCGCATCGTCTGCCCGAACACCCACAGCGAAATCCCGCTGGAGGGCAAATACGGCGTGGCGCTGGGCGATGCGGCCGACCTGCTCATGCGTGCGCGGGCGGTGGCCGATCGGCTGGGGCTGACCTTCCATGTCGGCTCGCAAGCGATGTCGCCGGAGGGCTTCGGCGAGGCGCTGCGCACGACCGCGCGCTATATCGCCACCGCGCCGGCGCGAATCGACCTCGTGGATGTCGGCGGCGGCTTCCCGGCGCGCTATCCGGGGCTGGAGCCGCCGCCGCTGAGCGCCTTCGTGGACGCGATCGCGGAGAGCTTCGACCGGCTGTGGGTCGGCGACAATTGCGAGCTGTGGGCCGAGCCGGGCCGCGCGCTGGTGGCAGAGGCGGAGTCGGTTCTGGTGCGCGTGGAAGCGCGCAAGGGCGGCACGCTCTACATCAACGACGGCGCGTTCGGCACGCTGTTCGACGCCGCGCATGCGAATTTCGTGTTCCCGGCGCGGGGCTTGCGCGCGGGCGAGGGCGAGATCGACGGGCCGCAAACCGGCTTCGCGCTGTTCGGCCCGACCTGCGACAGCTTCGATCATCTGCCGGGGCCGTTCATGCTGCCCGCCGGCATCGCCGAGGGCGATTATGTCGAGATCGGCAATATCGGCGCGTATGGACACGTCATGGCGTCGCCCTTCAACGGCTTCGGCAAGTATGAGCGCGTGAGGCTCACCGATGCGCCGATGATGAGCATGTACGCCGAGGACGCCGCGGCGCGGCCCGCCGACACCGCCGGCGCGCTGGGCTAGGGTTATGCCGCTCGCCTATCGCCGCGCAGAGGATGGCTTTCTGGCCTTAAGTGCGGCGGAGGCGGGGCCGCCCGAAGATGCAGGCGCGCTGGTCATCCCCTTCGGCATGGAGAAATCCGTCAGCTATGGCAGCGGGACGGCGCGCGGGCCGGAGGCGATCATCGCGGCCAGCCCGGAGCTGGAATTCTTCGATGACGAGCTGTGGTGCGAGCCTTACCGCGGCTTCGGCATCGCCACGCTTGAGACGCCGCGTTTGGCGGAGGCGGCCGCCGATGCGCTCGACCAGCTCGCCGGGCTGACCGGGGCGGCGCTGGATGCTGGACATTTCCCGCTGGTGCTTGGCGGCGAACACACGCTGACGCCCGGGGCGATCCGCCCCTTCGCCGCGCGCTATCCCGATCTCGCCGTGCTGCATCTCGACGCGCATACCGATCTGCGCGACAGCTATCAGGGCAACCCGCTGTCACATGCTTGCGCGATGCGCCGCGTGCTCGATCAGGGCGTGGATGTCACATCGGTCGGCATCCGTGCGATCTCGGCGGAGGAAGCGCCGTTTCTGGAGGCAAACCGCGAGCGGGTCCGGGTGTTCTGGGCGCGGGAGCGCGCTCACTGGTCGCTGGAAGAGATCGTCGCGCCGCTGCGCGGCCAGCCGGTCTATATCAGCCTCGACATCGACGTGCTCGACGCTGGCTACATGCCCGCCACCGGCACACCGGAACCAGGCGGTCTCTCCTTCGACGAGGTCTGCGCGGTGATGCGCGCGGCGGCCGGCGTCGGGCGGATCGTCGGCGGCGACCTGGTCGAACTGGCCCCGATCCCCGGCTTCCACGCCTACGACTTCACGGCGGCCAAGCTCGTTTACAAGCTGCTCGCCTACGCGCTTGCCGGCGGCTAATTCAGCACCACGAAATCCGTGCCGCGGCCGGTCTCCGGGCCAAGCCCCTCATCCGAGAGGATCATCGACGATCCGGGCGTAAGCATCCGCTCCACCCGGTCACGCAGAACCTCCGAAAGGCTGATCCGGTCGAGCGCCGTCACCGCATCGACGCCCGGCGCCTCCTCGGTCGTCAGCGCGAGCCACTGGGTTTGCGCTTCCGTCGGCCCGAAGCTGCGCGCCAGATAGACATGCGTGCCCAGCGGCTTATCCGGGTTCTTCAGCGTCACCGGCGCGTCGAACACGCGCTTGAAGCCCTGGCGCACATAAAGATGCCCGGTCGGAGCCGGCTCGCCGCGCGCGTCGAGGAACAGCTTGTCGCGCAACTCTTCGGAGAACGCGCCGGTCGCCTTCAGCCCGCTGTCCTCCTGGTATGCCTGGATCGCCGCGCCAGTCTTGCGGCCCATGAAGCCATCGATCGGGCCGGGATCATAGCCCAGTTCGCGCAGCAACAACTGCACGTCGCGGATGCGCTCGCGGCCCAGACGCTTGGTGATGAGCACGCGCACCGGCTCCTGCGCGCGCGACACGTATCGTTCAAGCCAGTGCAGGTCATGCTCCAGATCGGCCATGAGCAGCGCGCCCTCCTTGGCCGTCATAGGCTCGGGCGCGGCGGTGGCGTCGGTCATCACATCCGCAGGTTTCGACAGCGCGGCGTATTTCAGCGCGCGCGGCTCGGGCAGCGCGATGCTCACCATCTTGCCCTCATCGCGGGCGAGCCGCTGCTTCAGCGCCTTGCGCGCATCCATGGTCACCAGTTCGAGCGGCTGCGGCTGCAACAGGTTGCCATGCGCAATCGGCCGCGGGGTCGTGTCGCCCCGCGTGACGATCACATGCCCGCCCACGTCGGTCTTCTGGAACAGCGTGCTGGCCGAGCTACGCGGCAGCCGGATGCAGCCATGCGAGGCGGGATAACGCGGGACATGGCCGGAGGCGTGAAGCGCGATGCCCGACCAGGTCAGGCGCTGCATGAACGGCATCGGCGCGTTGTTGTAGATATTGGAGCGGTGCCAGCGCCGCTTCTCCAGGATGCTGTAGATGCCCGCCGGCGTGGAGTAGCCGCGCTTGCCCGTGGAGACGCGCGAGGTGAAGACCTGCTCCGTGCCGCGATAGACGTACATATACTGCTTGTCCAGCGACACGATGATCTTGAGCGGCTCGGGCTTGGCCAGGATGCTGCTGACGCCTTGCGCTGCGGCGGGCGCCGACACGTTGAGACCGGCGGCAAGAAGGGCGGCGACAACAGCGGCGGATACAGCGCCGGAACGAAACACGATGCGCGATAGAGCAAGGCGACGCGGGCGACGCAACATGGAACTCCACTCCTGAAAACAGACAGAAAAATAGCGATCGTCGGGGCGAAACCCGCATGAAACGCTTTGCCCAAAGTATTGCATAGCTCTTAACGGCTGGTGAATATTGATTTTCGTCAATTTCTTGGAAAAAGGCGCGGCGATGCTTTTGGGCAACCATCGCGGGGTTGCGATCAACCGTTCTCCAGCGACTCGCGCAACATCTCCAGTTCCAGCCAGCGGTCTTCCGCGTCGGAGAGCGCCTGCTGAATTTCCGCGAGGCGGGTCGTGGCGCGTTCAAAGCCGTCCGGGTCGCGGCCGTAAAAGCCGGGGTCGGCCAGCTGATCCTCCAGCTTGCGGGCTTCGGCGCGCAGCCGTTCGATCTCTGCGGGCAGCGTTTCCAGCGCGTGCTTCTGCTTGAAGCTCAGGCGGCCGCGATTGTTGCCGTCGCGCCTGGGCTTGGCCTTTGCTTGCGACTTCTGCTTGCCGGACTTCGGCTCATCGTTGCCGAGTTCGGCGCCGCGCTGGGCCAACATGTCGGAATAGCCGCCGGCGTATTCGCGCCAGAGACCGCCGCTCTCCGGCGCGAGCACCGAACCGACGACCCGGTCGAGGAAATCACGGTCGTGGCTGATGAGCAGCACCGTGCCCTCGTAGCTGCCGAGCATGTCCTGCAGCACATCGAGGGTATCAAGGTCCAGATCGTTGGTCGGCTCGTCCAGCACCAGCAGGTTGGACGGCGTCGCCATCGCCCGCGCGATCATCAGCCGCGCGCGTTCGCCGCCCGACAGCGCGCGCAGCGGCGTGCCCATCTGCTCAGGCGCGAACAGGAAATCCTTCATATACGCCGCGACATGCTTGGTCTGGCCGCCAACCTCGATCATGTCGCTGCCGCCGTGGGTAATCGCGTCTTTCAGGCTGGCATCGGGGTCGAGCTGCGCGCGGTCCTGCTCCAGCGTGGCCATCGCCAGGTTCGCGCCCAGCCGGATCGTGCCGCCGTCGGGCGCGAGTTCGCTGGTCAGCAGCTTCACCAGGGTGGTCTTGCCGGTCCCGTTCGGCCCGATGATGCCGAGACGGTCGCCCCGGCGCAGCTTGAGCGAGAGATCGCGGACAATCGGCGTGTCATCAAATGTCTTGGAGACGTTTTTCGCTTCGATAACCAGGCTGCCGGATTTTTCGGCTTCCGCTGCACTGAAGGTGGCCTGCCCCTGCGCGCCGCGATACGCGCGCCGGGCCTGGCGCAACGCCTGAAGCTCGGCCAGCCTGCGAGTATTGCGCTTGCGCCGCGCGGTCACGCCGTAGCGCAGCCAGTCCTCTTCGCGTGCGATCTTGCGGTCGAGCTTCTGCTGGTCGCGCTCTTCCTGCGCCAGTTGCTCGTCCCGCCACGCCTCGAAGCCGGAAAACCCGATCTCGATGCGGCGCGTCTTGCCCCGGTCGATCCACACGGTCGCGCGCGACAGGTTTTCCAGGAACCGCCGGTCATGGCTGATGAGCACCAGCGCGCCGCGATACCCGCCGAGCCAGCCCTCCAGCCACTCGATGGCCGGCAGGTCGAGATGGTTGGTCGGTTCGTCCAGCAGCAGCACGTCCGGCTTCGGTGCCAGGGTCCGCGCGAGGGCCGCACGGCGCGCCTCGCCGCCGGAGAGGTTGGCAGGCGCGGCGGCCGAATCAACGCTAAGCTGTTCGAGCAAACGCGCGGCGATATGCAGGTCATCACCCGGAGCCAGACCGGCCTCGACGTAGGCGAGCACCGTGTCGAAACCGCTCATGTCCGGCTCCTGCGGGAGATAGCGCACGGTCGCGCCGGGCTGGACGAAGCGCTCGCCCGCATCCGGCTCGATCAGCCCGGCGGCGATCTTCATCAGCGTGGATTTGCCCGAGCCGTTGCGCCCGACCAGGCCCAGCCGGTCGCCCGGCGACACGAGCAGCTCCGCGCCCTCCAGAAGCGGCGTGCCGCCAAAGCTCAGGTCAATGTCGTTCAGCTGGATGAGCGGCGGGGCCATGATGCGCGCGGGGTTGCTTGTGCCTTCATGGCCCTGATGTAGCGGTTGCGCCGCGCAATGTCATCGGGGCTGCGCCGGCCGCGCCCCGGCAACCGGCGCGAGGCCTCGTTACTCCACAACCGTGATCGTGATGCGCTCGGAAGCGATCGGCGGGTCGTGCGGCACGTGGTTCTTGTCGCCGAGCAGCAGCTGCAGCGTATGCTCGCCGGGTTCGAGTTCCAACGTCGTCTCGGTCTGGCCGCCGCCGAAATGGATATGATTCTCATCCGCCGGGATGCCCTCATCCGCTGGCGGCAGCGTCGCATTGACGATCAGGTGATGATGCCCCGTCCCCTCCATGTCCACGCCGGCGGGCGCAACGCCCATGCCCTTTAGGCCGAACACGACCGTGACCGGGCTTTTCACCTCAGCGCCGTCTTCCGGCTCGACAATGTAGACCCCGGCCCCTTCCGGCGCGGGCGTGCGCTCCAGCGCGCTCGCCGCGGTTGTCAGAAAAAGCCCGAGAGCGAAAAGAATTGCGTATTTCATGATTATCCTCCCTGTTGCCGCGCGACCGGGATAGGCCGACAGCTGATACGGGGGGTCTCGTCAGGCTTTTTCTGCCTGATTAAAACTCAGACGCCCCGTTGGAGTAAGTCTACATGAAAAACGACTCAGCCGTGCGGGTTTCACGCGCCTTGGCGGGTCACAATCGTGCGAGAATGCGGCGGATCATGCCTTGGAGGCTTCGCCATCTTCGGGCACGGGCGGCTCGGCCTCGCCGGTCTGCGCTTGCTCCGCGGTGACAGTCGTTTCCTCGCTCGCGTCCAGCGCGGGCTGTTCTTCAGGCGCGACCGCGGGCGTCTGCTCGGCTTCGGCGACCTGCGTTTCCTCGGCCGCCTTGTCGTCCTCGCTCGCGTAGCCCTTGCCGGGCTTGTAGGCCGAGACGAGGTTCTGAACGACCAGCGCGGCATCGGTGAAATCCTCGTCATAGTCGTTCAGCCCGTCGACATTGGCGAGGATCGGGTCGGAGCGCCACAGCGCGCGCAGCGCCCGCCGCCGCACGATCTCGGGCACGTCCTTTTCCATGAACTGGGTGTAGTCGGAGTTGTAGTCCAGCGCGTCGAAATCAAAATCGGCATAGGCCGACTCATCGACAGGTGCGTCCTCAGCGGGCGGCTCCGCAGCGGCGTTCTCCGCCGGCATTGCGGGCTGCTCCGGTTTCGTCTCCGGGTGGTCCACCGCTTCACGCGCGGCCTGCTTGCGCCGCGACCAGCGCGAAAGAAAATCCTTCTCGTCCGTCGTCATTGTTCCCGACCGTTCCCTTGCATCCGCTGGCGAACAACGTGGATCGGCTCCTTGCCGAACTTCTCCTCGGAGATGTTGACCTCGTCGCGCTTGCGCTTGCGGAATTTCTCCTCGACATGATGCTCGGCGATGAACGCCTCGATCATCTCCAGCAGCGGCGCGGGCATCGACACGCGCTCCACCGTTTCCTCGCTGCTGTCCATGTAATCCTGCGCCTCGAAGGGCGAGGCCGTCACCAGATGCACCTCCACCGGCGCGGCATCGGTCTCGCTCTCGCGCAACACGATATAAAGCGCCGGCTCGCTGCTCTCGATATTGGCAATATACGCCTCGGTTTCCTTACGGAACAGTTCGAGCTGCGCGCGCGTCGTCAGGTATTGCGTATAGCCCTCCCCTCGCCCCAGTTCGCGCCAGTCCGGGCCAGGCGGAATTTCGAGCATCACCCCGCTGGCGCGCCAGACCGGATCGGCCCAGGCATTCTTTGGCTGCTTGCATGTCACGATGACCCCTAGGGGAATAGCGAGCGAGGTCGCGGACGGCGTCGGCGTCGGGGCGTTCATTCTCTTCACCCTTTTGCTTCTTGGCCCGGGAGGGCGGGCCGGCACATGCCGCTTCCCTCCGCGCGCTGACTTGTTTAAATTAGAATAATAACACATTGCCGCCCTCGCGGCGAACCCATGAACACCAAGAAGCGGAAAACGCCCTGGATGAGTGATCCCCTGAAAGGCCGCCGGCTCCTGGTCTGCAACTGCGAGAAGACCGTGGACCTCGACGGCGCGGGCTTGAGCGAAGCGCTCGGCCTCACCGATGCCCTCAACGTCAACACGCAACTGTGCCGCCGCCAGCTCGACAATTTCCGCGCCGCCGCGCAGACCGGCGCGCCGGTGATGGTCGCCTGCACGCAGGAAGCGCCGCTGTTCAGCGAAGTCGCCGACGAGATGGGCAGCGCGGACGTGTCATTCGTCAATATCCGCGAGCAGGCGGGCTGGAGCGAGGCCGGCTCAAGCGCGCAACCCAAGATGGCCGCGCTGATCGCCGAAGCGGCCTATTCGCCGAAGCCGACCGGCCTGACCACGCTGAAGTCCGAAGGCGTCTGCCTCGTCTATGGCGCGGGCCAGCAGGCGCTGGATGTCGCGCGCCAGCTCTCCAGCCGGCTCAGCGTGACGCTTGTGATGCAGGATGCCAGCGACGCCCTGCCGCCGCAGCAGGTGGACGTGCCCATCTTCCGCGGCGCGATTGCGGGCGTATCGGGCACGCTTGGCGGTTTCGACGTCACGTTCAACGGCCATGCGCCGATGAAGCCCTCCTCGCGCGATGAATTCGCGTTCGACGCGGCTCAGGACAATGTTCGCTCGCAGTGCGACCTGATCCTCGACCTTTCCGGCGGTACGCCGCTGTTCACGCCAGGTCAGCGCCGGGACGGCTATTTCCGCGCCGATCCGAACCAGCCCGGCGCGGTGGCGCAGGCCATGTTCGAGATCACCGATATGGTCGGCGAGTTCGAGAAGCCGATCTATGTCAACTACAACGCCGATATCTGCGCGCACAGCCGCAGCGGCAAGGTCGGCTGCACCAACTGCCTCGATGTGTGCCCGACCGGCGCGATCACGCCGGCGGGCGATCATGTCGCGATTGACCCGGCCATCTGCGGCGGCTGCGGCCAGTGCAACGCGGTCTGCCCGACCGGCGCGGCGAGCTATGCCTATCCGCAGCGGGAGGACGTGATCGGCCGGGTGCAGACGCTATTGAAAGCCTATGCCAGCGCGGGCGGGCGCGATCCCGTGATCCTCGTTCATGACGCAAATGAGGGGCGCGAACTGGTCTCGGCGATGGCGCGGTTCGGGCGCGGGCTGCCGGCCAATGTGCTGCCCTTCGCGCTGCATTCAGTGGCGATGCTGGGGCATGACCTGATCTGCGCGATGGTCGCCTCCGGCGCGGGGCGGGTGGTCGTGCTCGCCTCGCCGAAGCAGGCCGAGGAACTGGAGGCGCTGAACGCGCAGGCGGAACTGGCGCGGACCTTCCTGCGCGAATTGGGCTATGGTGCGGGCGCGCGGGTCGAGGTGCTGGTCGAGGCCGATCCGGATGCCGTCGAAAGCATCCTGCACGATACGCCAGCGCCCGCGCCGGTCGCTGCGCAAGCCTTCCTCGCTATCGGATCGAAGCGCGATATCGCACGCATGGCGATCAGCAAACTGCGCGAGGGCGCGCGCAGCGAGGCCGAGGTGATCGCCCTGCCCGAAAGCGCGCCCTATGGCCGTGTGAAGGTGGACACGGACGCCTGCACGCTGTGCCTGGCCTGCGTCGGCGCCTGCCCGGCCAATGCGCTGCAGGACGGCGGCGACACCCTGGCCCTGCGCTTCATCGAGCAGAACTGCGTCCAGTGCGGCATCTGCAAGAGCACCTGCCCGGAAAGCGCCATCACGCTGGAGCCGCGCTACAATTTCCGCCCCGAAGCCACGAGCGAGATCACCCTCAACGAGGACGAGCCCTTCGCCTGCGTGCGCTGCGGCAAGGCGTTTGGCTCGAAGAAGGCAATCGACGGCATCATCGCCAAGCTCGAAGGCAAGCACTGGATGTTCGCGGACAGCAAGAAGACCGAGCTTTTGAAGATGTGCGACAACTGCCGCGTCGTGGCCATGGCCGAGAGCAGCAACGATCCGTTCAAGGCCGGCGAAGTGCCGCGTGTGCGCACAACCGAGGACTACATCATGGAGCGCGACAAGACGGATAAGGATTGATGCTCAAGACCGCACATGCGCAAGCCGGCCGCTCCTGTCTTTGCCGGGCTTGACCCGGCAATCCAGACCAATTTGGTTCCGACAGGTGGATGCCCGTGTCAAGCACGGGCATGACGATCTGGTAATCCCAAGGCTAATTCCGGGAGATCAGCGGCAGGTTGAAGAGCAGGTTCTGCGGCTTCATCTTCAGACGTTTGTCCGGCGTCATCGCCATGGCCAGATGCACCGGCTGGCCGCGGGCCTGCTCCAGCACGATCGTCTCGTCCCGGATGGTCATGTCGAAAAGCGCGATGATCCGCTCTTGCGCGTCCGGCTCCAGCGTCTCGCCGCGATAAAGCGCGTTCAGAAGCGCGGTCGCCTGCGTATCCAGCCCGATATGCCAGCGCCAGTCCTCATTCTGGATCGCCGTGCGCGGCTGGATGCGCACCTCGACCTTCAGGAAATGGCGGACCCACGCCTCCATCACGCGGGCGAAGGCGTCGATCGCCGGCTGGCCGAAGCGGAAATCGAGAACGAAGTCGAACTGCTCCGAGCGGTCCCAATACTGGTCATTGTTCTGCTCGCTCAGCACGTCGAGCTCGACCGGCCCGCGCGACAGCTCCGCGAGGACAAGTTGCCCCGGCCCGCTGCCCTGCTCCGCGCGCATCTCGACGATCTCCTGGTCCGCAAGCATGACCCGGCCGTCATCGGTGTTGACGTTCTGGTCGCGGAAGAAGATTTCCGCGGCGCGCAGGCGGAACGGATCATCGCACTCAGCCAGGATGTGCCGCAGGATGAGATGCGCCATCTGGTCGAGGAAGAGCGGCGGCACGTCGATCTTTTCGCCCGCGAACAGCGAAAGATAGGCGCCCTCGACCGTGCCCGCCTGCGTGAGATGCGCGCGAAATCGCAGCACCGCGCGGTAATTGTCCCGTGCGTCCGCATCGGCCATCGCCGCCAGCTCGGCCTCGCCGACCTCCCGGAACGGCTCCTCCATCAGCGCGTCGAACAGCCGGCGCTCGGCATCACACGACTCCTCGATGGGGTGGATTTCCGGGCGCAGGTAATAAGCGCGCAGATAGTCCGGCGTCACGCGCAGCCAGCCCTGCGCATCCGGCTCGGTCAGATGCAGGCCGGCGGAGCGCCAGAAATCTTTATCCGTCATCGCTCTCGATGCCCCAGATCTGCGTGGGAACCAGCGGTGCGCTTTGCGGCTGGTCGATCTTGCGGAACGACTCCTCGATCTCGCCCGTCGCGTTCACGCTGCGCGATACCGCGAAGATGACGCCCGGGCGCACGTCCTCGCACATCTCGCTGATGAAGGCGGTCTCCTCGCGGGCGGCCTCCAGCGCGACGGCCAGATTGGGCGCGCCGTATTCGCTGAGCAGATGGCGCGCGAGCACGCTTTCAGCGGCCTCAAGCTGTTCCGGCGTGATCGTCGCCGCGACAACGAAGGTCGAGCGTCCGAAGGAACTGAGGCCCAGAAAACCGTTAGCGAAGGCCTGGCGCTCCTTGCCGATCAGGGCATCCGGCGGCAGGTCGGCGAAGGCGAACGCGCCGGACACCGCCCACTCGCCCGGCTGGGCGGCCTGCGGGAAGACATTGTCGTCGGAGTTGTCGAAGCGGATCGTGCGCGCGAACTTCATTGCAGCGCCGTCTCCTCGGGCCAGCGCATGGCGGCATCAATTAGGCGCAGCGAGACATGCTTGCCGTCGTCGCGCTTGAGGATGAGGTTGCCGTGCTCGTCCAGCCCCACGAAGCTGCCCTTGACGCCCGCGCCGCCACCGGCGTCGGCATAGCTGCGCGCGCGCTGGTCGGCGCGTTGTTCCCAGGCGTTGTGGATTGGCGCGAAGCCTTCCGTGTTCCAGGTGTCGAGCCAGGTGAGGAAATGCCGCGAATAGGACTCGATGAGTTGCTCCGCGCTCAGGTCCGGGCAGCCCTCTTCGCTCATGGTCGTAACGCTTGGGTCATTGCCCGGCTCCGGCTCGCCGGGGCGCTGGGTCAGGCGCACCTCCAGCCCGAGCGCCAGCCATTGCGGCACCGTGTCCTCCGCCGACGCGCGGTCCACCGCCATGCTCACCTGCGCCACCGCGCCGTCATTGGCGTAGATCAGCCCCGGCCAGCCGAAGGTGATGGCCACCTTGGGCGGCGCGAGCGCGGCCAGAGAATCACCGGCAGCCACGACGCCGAGCGGCAACATTTCCAGCGCGCGGACAAGCGGCACGTCCGGCTCAAGCACTATGGCGAGGCTGCCATGCGCCTCTTCCAGGCTCCAGATGACATCGCCCGCGCCGAACCGGCCAGCCGCCGCGCCCTCGCAGGCCACGCGCATGGGCGGCTCCGTGGCAGGGAACGGATGGCCGGTCAGAAGCGGCGGAAAGTCGATCTCGGTGTGCTCCATGCTGGCTCGGCCGTCGGGGCTATTTGAGGTCGATCTCGGTTTCGACGACGTGGTTCAGATCGGTGCCTTCGGCGGTCAGCGTCATGCGCAGCTTGAGCCTGTCGCCGGCCTTGCCGGAGCGCACCAGCTCCTCGATCTCGCGCTGCGAGGTCACGCCGACCTCTTTCAGGAATTTGCGGATCGCCATGTTCAAGCGGTCTTCGTCCATGTCGCACCTATTCTTGTTCTTGCGCTGGCTGAGTTTCGGTTCTGCGCGTCGCTTTCTTCAGGAAGGCGACGAGCGCGGCGAGCTTTTCGTCGTCGGTTATCACCTGCAGCGGCATTTTCGAGCCGGGCGTCACATGGTCCGGCCCCTTGTCGAACAACTCGGCGATCGTCTTTTCGTCCCAGACGATGTCGGCATTCTTCAACCCGTTCGAGTAAGGATAGTCAGGCAGCGCGCCCGCCTTGCGCCCAAAGATGCCGTAAAGCGTCGGGCCCGCCCGGTTCCCATCCGCCGGCGTCAGGGTATGGCACACGCTGCACTTGCGCGCAAACTGGCGTTCGCCCATCGACATCTCGCCGCTCATCTGGAAGCGCCGGGGGTACTTGCTGGGGACCGGCTCGAAAGGCGCGCGCGGGTTGGCGCGCCAGTAAATCGCGAAGTCGTCCAGACCGCCGTAGTAGAGTTCTCCGGCGCTCTTGAACGCCAGCGCCCAGACCGGGCCGGTTGGATTGCTGTAGGTCTCGCCGACGCGGACCAGTCCTCGATCTGCCACAGCCGGATCATGCCGTCCGCCCCGCCCGTGGCGAGCATGTCGCGCTCTGGCGAGACGGCGAGCGAAAGCACGGGCCCTTCGTGCGGGGCCAGCACCTTGACCTCATCGCCGTTTGCGTGGATGACCCGCACATCGCCATTTTGCGTCCCGAAGGCGATGCCTCCGCCCGGCAGCAGCGCCATGACGTTGATGCCCCAGCCGTATTCGATCACCGGGCGGATCGCAGTCGTGTCGCTGCCGTCCGCGCGCCACAGCCGGATGCTGCCGTCATAGCTGCCGGAATAGAGATGCTTGCCGTCCGCGGAAAAGCTGACCGCGTTGACAGGGCCGGCGTGACCCTTCAGCTGGGCGATCAATTCGCCGTCGGCGATGCGCCACAGGCCGACCGTGCGGTCCCAGCTCGCGCTCGCGGCAAGCTTGCCATCCGGGGAAACCGCCACATCGACGACCTTCGCCGCGTGCCCCTCGAAGCGGCGCAGGATCTCGCCGGTTTCACGGTCCCAGAGCGCGAGGGTGCCGTCGTCGCTGCCAGTCAGCGCCCGGCCGCCCGGCATGAAGACCGCGTCGTTCACCGGCCCGTCATGCCCGAGCAGGCGCTGCACCGCTTCGGGCGGCCGCGCCTCCAGGTCCCAGACCATCGCGGCGTAGTCAAAGCTGGCGGTGAGGGCCTGTTCGCCATCGGCCTTGACCGCCAGACTGCGTACCGGACCGCCGTGGCCGAGGAGGTTCCGCGTCTCCGCTGCTTCGGACGGCTCCGCGCTGGCGTCAGCGGCCGCCGCCGCCCCGAACGGGACCGCGGCGGCGAACGCGATTGCGATGAGCCAGCGCGATGCTTTTGGCGCGCACATTGCCTGAGACGCTACTCGGCCGGTTGCTGCCGGGCGCCCCCTGGCGCGCGTTTGGGCTCTTCGATCTGGCCCTGCTCCATCTCCTTGACCCAGAGACTGTGATGCTCCTTGGCCCAGTTGAGATCAACCTTGCCGGAACCCATCGCCTCGAAGCCGCCTTCCATGCCGATCGTGCCGATGTAGATGTGCGCGATGATGACGGCGGTGAGGAACAGCGCGACGATGGCGTGCCAGAGCTGGCTGAGCTGCATTTCCTCCATCGAGGACAGGTTGGTCGGCAGCTCGGTGCCCAGCACGGCGTTGATGGCCGCGAAGGTCTTGGCGAACATCGCGAACTCAAAGGGCAACATCAATGCAATGCCCGACAGGCTGACGGAAACGCCGCCGAGAACGACGAGCCAGAAGATCACTTTTTGCCCCGCATTGAACTTCTTGGCAGGCGGATGAACGCCCTTGCCGATGAAGCCGCCGCCCATCGCGACCCATTTCACGTCCGTCCAGTCAGGGATGTTGTAGCGGATCCATTGAATCGTGATCCACACGACCCCGATCATGAAGAAGAAGGCCGAGATGAAGTGCGCCCACTTGCCGCCGAGCGTCATGGCGGCGAAGGCTTCCTTGCCCATCAACGGCATAAGCACGTCGCGGCCATAGAGCATGTTCAGGCCGGTGATCGCCAGAATGATGAACGAGATCGCCAGCACCCAGTGGCCCGTGCGCTCGGAAAGCGCAAAGCGCTCTATGACCCGGCCGCTGCGGCCGCCCTCGATGCGGATTGGCCCGGCGATGAGATAGTAGAGCAGGCACAACGCCGTGATCGCGGCCAGCCCCCACCAGCCATAGGTCGCCAGCTCGGTGTTGCGGAACTGCCGCCAGCTTTCGCCGGTGCTCTGGATCGCCAGCCCGGCCTGCCCGCCGGGGCCGGTGACGGCGGTGTAGCCTTCCGCGCCGTGGCGCAATTCGCTCCAGAAGTCGGAGCTTGAGCTTGCTCCCTCGCTGTTCCCGAACGCTTCGCGCGCCTCGGGGCTTTTCTCGAACTGTTGCGGCGGACGCGAACTTTCGGGATCGCCCGGCGCGCCGGGGACGACGTTCGTCGTCGCATCGGCAGGCGGCCGCACGCTCTGGGCGCTGGCCGGATCCGTGGCCGCGACGGCGATAAGCAGCGCTGCGAGCACGAGCAAACTCAGGAGGCGGACAGCGCCGATCCTGGTCAAACCAATCTGTTGCATCGAGACACCTTGTGCGGTTCCAAAACCCTGTTCCGCGGACGCAAGGCCGAGCGCATGGCCAGCGGGCGCGGATGTGCGCGAGCGCCGAACCAGACGACGGGGCGGCCCCGCTGGAGACCGCCCCGGCTTTGCGTTCGCGGGCGTCCGGCCGCCCTTAGCCGGCCCCGCCGGGATAGGCGCGTCCCCAGCCCCAGGCGCCGGAGCCGAAGCCGCGGGCCACGACGCGCTTGCGGTAGATGTCGGCGACCTGGTCGCCGTCGCCCGCCAGCAGCGCCTTGGTCGAGCACATCTCGGCGCACAGCGGCAGCTTGCCTTCGGCGATGCGGTTGCGGCCGTATTTCTGGAACTCGGCGGCGGACATGTCCGGCTCCGGGCCGCCGGCGCAGAAGGTGCACTTGTCCATCTTGCCGCGCGAGCCGAAGTTGCTGGCCTGCGGGAACTGCGGCGCGCCGAACGGGCACGCGTAGAAGCAGTAGCCGCAGCCGATGCACAGGTCCTTGGAGTGCAGGACGATGCCGTCATCGGTCTGGTAGAAGCAGTCGACCGGGCACACCGCCATGCACGGCGCGTCGGAGCAGTGCATGCAGGCCACCGAGATCGACCGTTCGCCCGGCTCGCCGTCGTTGATGGTCACCACCCTGCGGCGGTTGATGCCCCACGGCACCTCGTTTTCGTTTTTACAGGCGGTGACGCAGGCGTTGCACTCGATGCAGCGTTCGGCGTCACAAAGGAACTTCATTCGAGCCATTTATGTATCCTCCCTAGGCCAGCCAGATCTTGCACAGCGTAGCCTTGGTCTCCTGCATGTTGGTGACCGAGTCGTAGCCGTAGGTCTGGGCGGTGTTGCACGCCTCGCCAAGCACGTATGGGTCGGCGCCTTCGGGATATTTCGCCCGACGGTCCTCGCCCTGATACCAGCCGCCGAAGTGGAACGGCATGAACGCCACGCCGCGTCCGACGCGCTCGGTGACCATGGCTTGGACCTTGACCTTGCCTTTCTCCGGTCCCTCGACCCAGACCATCTGGCCGTCCTTGATGCCCAGATCGTTCGCGTCGACCGGATTGATCTCGACGAACATGTTCTGCTGCAGCTCGGCCAGCCAGGGGTTGGAGCGGGTCTCGTCGCCGCCGCCTTCGTATTCCACCAGACGGCCCGAGGTCAGGACGATCGGATAATCACGGGAGAAGTCCGTCTCCTGGATCGAGGCGTAGCGGGTCGGCAAACGGTACATCTGCCGGTCCGAATAGGTGGCGTATTTCGGCAGCAGATCGCGACGCGGCGTGTAAAGCGGCTCGCGATGCAGCGGGATCGGATCCGGGAAGTTCCAGACCACCGTGCGGGCCTTGGCGTTGCCGTATGGCGCGCAGCCATGCAGAATCGCGACGCGCTGGATGCCGCCGGACAGGTCGGTCTTCCAGTTGGTCTTGTCGCCCGCGATGCTCTCGATGGTCTGACGCTCCTCGTCGGTCAGGTCCTTGTCCCAGCCAAGCTTCTTGAGCATGGCCATGGTGAACTCGGGATAGCCGTCCTTGATCTCGGAACCGACCGGATAGGACGAGCCTTCCTGACCGCCTTCGGCAAGCATGTTGCCGCCGCCCCACTCTTCCGGCGCCTCGACGCCGAAGCGGGCGCGGAAGCCCAGACCGCCTTCGGAGACCGGGAGCTGCGGGTTGTACAGGATGGCGCTGCCCGGGTGCTTCATCTCCGGGGTGCCCCAGCACGGCCACGGCATCCCGTAGTACTCGCCGTCGAGAGGCCCGCCGCGCGCGCGCAGCGTGGTCTTGTCGAAGGTGTGCTGATACTTCATGTGGGCCTTCATGCGCTCGGGCGACTGACCCGTATAGCCGATGGTCCACATGCCGCGGTTGAACTCGCGGGTGACGTCCTCGATCAGCGGCTCTTCCCCGTTCACCGCGATGTGCTTGAACATCTCCTTGTCGAAGCCGAACTTGGCCGCGAACTTGTAAAGGATCGTGTGATCGGGAAGCGACTCGAACAGCGGTTCAACGACCTTCTCGCGCCACTGCAACGAGCGATTGGACGCCGTCACCGAGCCGTAGGTCTCGAACTGCGTCGATGCCGGCAGGAGATAGACGTTGTCCGTCCGGTCATGCATGACCGCCGATACCGTCGGGAACGGGTCGACCACGACCAGCAGGTCCAGCTTCTCGAAGGCCTTCTTCATGTCCGGCCCGCGCGTCTGCGAGTTCGGCGCGTGACCCCAGAAGACCATGGCCCGCAGGTTGTCCTCCTGGTCCATGTTGGCCTTGTCCTCAAGCACGCCGTCTACCCAGCGGCTGACCGGAATGCCCTTGGACTCCATCATCTTCTGAGAGACAAACCGGCCCTTGAGATACTCGTAGTCGACATCCCAGACGCGCGCCCAGTGCTGCCAGGAGCCTTTCTTGAGGCCGTAATAGCCCGGAAGCGTGTGCGACAATACGCCGAGGTCCGTCGCGCCCTGCACGTTGTCATGGCCGCGGAAGATGTTGGCGCCGCCGCCCGGCTTGCCAATGTTGCCAAGCGCAAGCTGGAGCGCGCAGTAGGCGCGGGTGTTGTTGTTGCCGTTGGTGTGCTGCGTGCCGCCCATGCACCAGACCAGCGTGCCGGGACGATTGTTCACCAGCGTGCGGGCCACGCGGCGCAGCTGCGAGCCGGGAACGCCGGTGACGCGCTCGACTTCCTCGGGGTTCCACTTGGCGACTTCCTTGCGGATTTCATCCATGCCCCAGACGCGCTGGCGGATGTAGTCGCGGTCCTCCCAGCCATTCTCGAAGATGTGCCAGAGGATGCCCCAGACCAGCGCGACGTCGGTGCCCGGGCGGAACCGCACATACTCGGTCGCGTGCGCGGCCGTGCGAGTGAAGCGCGGGTCGCAGACGATAAACGGCGCGTTGTTCTCTTCCTTCGCCTTCAGCAGGTGGAGCAGCGACACCGGATGCGCTTCAGCCGGGTTCGAGCCGAACAGGATGATCGAGCGCGAATTGTGGATGTCGTTGTAGGAGTTCGTCATCGCGCCGTAGCCCCAGGTGTTCGCAACACCCGCGACCGTGGTCGAGTGACAGATACGCGCCTGATGGTCACCGTTGTTGGTGCCCCAGAAGGCGTAGAACTTGCGGAACAGATAGGCTTGCTCGTTATTGAACTTCGCCGAGCCCAGCCAGTAGACCGAGTCCGGACCGGATTTCTCGCGGATATCGAGCATCTTGTCGCCGATCTCGTTGATCGCCTGCTCCCAACTGATCCGCTTCCATTTGCCGTCGACAAGCTTGACCGGGTATTTCAGCCGGCGCTCGCCATGCGCGTGTTCGCGCACCGACGCGCCCTTGGCGCAATGCGTGCCCATATTGAACGGGCTGTCGAAGCCCGGCTCCTGGCCAACCCAGACGCCGTTCTGCACCTCGGCGATGACCGAGCAGCCAACCGAGCAGTGCGTGCACACGGATTTCCGCAGTTCAACCGGCGCGTCGCTCGATCCGACGCCGGACGCCGCCTTCACGCGGCCCGTGGCCAGCGTGGTCGCCGCGGCGAAACCGCCAATGGCCAGACCCGAACGGCGCAGGAATGTGCGCCGGTCCACGGCGCCATCTGCCATCGCTGCAAGCGCTGATGACAAACGGGAGCCAGTCGCAACCCCGTTTTTCTTCTTCAGCATGACGTTTCCTTCCTGAGAGTTCTATCATCCCGGACCCAACCGTCCGGGCTATTCCGCAGTCCTGTGGCCGGCCTAGAACGAAGCCAGCTTGTAGTACTGCCGGACATGCGCGGTTTCCCGGTAGCCGGCGCCCTTGGCGGGTTCGGCCGCTTCGGCCTCCTCGCTGCCTGCGCCGGTCGCCACCGCGACCGCGCCCGCCGTCGCCCCAAGGCCCGCAAGCCTCAGGAAGTCGCGGCGGTCAGAGCGGAGTTCGCTCTTCTTCTCACCCATCGGTCTTCCTCCTTCAAATTGCGCGAACGGCCCAACGCAACGAACGCGCCTCCACGCCGGGATCGTCAGTCCATCGAAAAAGCCGCCTCTTCCAGCTCAAGGAAGACGCGGCCGACAGCTCCGATCGCGGCGTAAAGCTCCGAATCCTCGACCTTTTCCAGGTCGCGGAAGAAATACGGCGCCCAGGATTGCACATGCTCCTGGAAGAAAACCCGCTGCTGCGCCACCGGCGCGGGCTGGCCGAAATCACCACGGATCAGCCCGCCCATCATGTCGAGCACGGAAGCGATGTGATCCTCGGGGTCCTTTTCCTCCGGGCTCGCCTCGATGCCGAGTTGCGCCATCGCGTTGCGCAGGCGCGCAAGCGGTTTCTCGTGCAGAAATCCGGTGAGGTAGTAGGAACCGTAGGGCAGCAGCTTGCCGCGCGTCAGGCCGATGAACAGGTCGTGATAGGCGTCGTCTTCCTGTTCGACCGTGGTGTTCCGCGCGGCCTTGGAGAGCCTTGCGATCGCCTGCCCGAAGTCGGTCTCGCTCCCCTGAAGCTTGCCCAGCTCCGACAACTGCTGCGCCGTCGGGGGCGTCGAGAGCAGCATTGCGAGCATCGCGTAGATGGCGGCGCGAGATTCATCCTCTGGCGCGACCTGCTGCGCGGCGGTCCTGGTTTCGTCGGACGGACTCATATGCCTCGTTTTGACCTGACTCATTGTCGCACCCACCGTCCGGCACGCCGGAAAGGCGGAATTGTTCTAAGTCTAAGTGTAAAGGGTTGCACATGTCCGTCAGATTGGCAAGCGGCCGGTTCGCCTGACAATCAACTCCAACCCGTTGATTTTTCACGTTCTGGAGTGAAAGCTGTGGTGTGACCCCAGCTTGACATAAATCAAATCAATGGCTTGCGTATAGGCAAAGCGCCCATCGGATAGGCATGTTTTTGGATCACTCCAAATGATTAGACTTTCGTATAATACGAGCGCGCCGGGGGCGTCCTGCTATGATGGCAGCCGCGAGAACGCGTCCATGAGTGACGCGGTCGGCGCGCCGCAAGAAAGGTTTTCGGGCATGTCCCAGGCAGATGTTCAGGCAATCACGCCGCGCGAATCCGAGCCGGAGGAGTTCGCTGTCCGGCCCGATCCCGACGACGCGCGGCTATCGGTGCCGGTCAGGGGAATCGATCACACGGGCGCCAGCGTCGAGACCACCGTTGTCACCGAACGGCCGCTGACCCTGTTTTTGAACGGGCAGGAGATCGTCACGATGATGACGATCGGCGATTATCCCGAGTTGCTGGCCGTCGGCTATCTGCTGAACCAGAACATGCTGCGCCACGACGACGAAATCACCGGCATCGACTATGACGATGACATCGAGACAGTCGTCGTGCGCACCGCGCGCGAAACCGACTACGAGGACAAGCTGCGCAAGAAGACGCAGACTTCCGGCTGCGCGCAGGGCACGGTCTTTGGCGACCTGATGGAACAGATCGACGAGATCGACCTGAACAAGGATGCACGTGTGCGCACCTCAGAGCTTTACGCACTGCAGAAGAAGATCAACACCGCGCCGTCGCTCTATCTGAAGGCCGGCGCGATCCATGGCTGCGTGCTGTGCCAGGGCGACAAACCGCTCCTTTACGTCGAGGACGTCGGGCGGCACAACGCGGTGGACAAGATCGCCGGTTACATGTTCCTCAATCGCATCAAGCCGAACGACAAGCTGTTCTACACGACCGGGCGGCTCACCAGCGAGATGGTCATCAAGACGGTCAAGATGGGCATTCCGATCCTTGCCTCGCGCTCGGGCTTCACGGCCTGGGGCGTCGAGCTTGCGCGCGAGGCCGGGCTGACGCTGATAGGGCGAATGCGCGGCCAGCGTTTCGTGGTGCTGTCAGGCCAGCAGCGCGTGGTGTTCGACGCCGCGCCGGAAAACGCCCCGGCCGAGCCGGAACATCTGCGGCGCAAGGGCAGCCGCCCGGATCACTGATATGGAGCAAGACGTGTCCGAGAGGGACGATCCCGTCATCGGCGTGCTGCTGGCTGGCGGGCTGGCGCGGCGCATGGGCGGCGGCGACAAATGCCTGCTGGAGCTGGCAGGCAGGCCGCTGTTGAGCCACGCGATCGAGCGGCTGGAGCCGCAGACCGAGGCGCTGGTGCTGAACGCAAATGGCGATCCTGCGCGCTTTGCCTCTTTCGGACTGGATGTCGTGCCGGACCCGATTGCGGGCTATGCCGGGCCGCTGGCGGGCGTGCTTGCGGGCATGGAGTGGGCGCGGCGCAACCGGCCGAGCGCGCGCTGGATCGCGACGGCGGCCTCCGACACGCCGTTCTTCCCGCGCGATTATGTCGCACGGCTGCTTGAGACAGCGCAGCCGCACCACCCGGCGATCGCGATGGCCGCGTCCGGCGGGCGCGAGCATCCGGTGTTTTCGCTGTGGCCGGTGGCGCTGATCGGCGATCTGCGCAGCGCGCTGGAGGCCGGCACGCGCAAGATCCTCGACTGGACCGACCGGCACACGGCGTTCACGGTGGCATTCGACATGATCGACGGGCCTGACGGGGCGATCGACCCGTTCTTCAATGCAAACACGCCGCAAGACCTTGAGTGGGCCGCGCGCCTTGTGGAGGTCGCACCGTGAGCGCGCCCGTTTTCGGCATCACCGGCTGGAAGAACTCCGGCAAGACCACGCTCGTCGCCCGGCTCGTCACGGAACTGCGCGGGCGCGGGCTGAAGGTCGGCGTCATCAAGCACGCGCATCACGCTTTCGACATCGACCATCCCGGCAGGGATTCGCATACCATCCGCGAGGCCGGGGCGAACGAAGTGGCGGTCGTATCAAATCGCCGCTGGGCGCTGATCCACGAGTTGCGCGATGGCGAGCCGGAGCCGGCCCTGGAGGACATGCTGCCGCGGCTGAGCGTGAACGATATCGTGATCGTCGAGGGCTTCAAGACGTCCGGCCACCCCAAGCTGGAAGTGCGTTCGGCCGCCGCGGTGGACACCCGCCCGATGGACGAGATTGCGCCCAACATCGTGGCGATCGCGGCCGACGAAGCGCCGGAGGATTCGCGTCCGCAGTTCCGGCGGGACGACGTAGCGGCTATTGCCGACTTCATCATCGCGCATTTGCGTTTGGCCCCCGACGCTGCCAAGCTCTCACGGGTGTAACCTGAACGCACTGCGCGCCAAACTTGCCGAACGCCCATGACCGAGATGTCCCGCGACGACTGTTTCGAGGCCAACCCGGCGCGAATGCCCTTCGAAACATCGCTTGAACGCGCGCGGATGCTGGCCGATGCGCTCGGCGCGGTGGCGGAGACGCGGACGCTGCCGCTGGCGCAGGCTTGCGGCCGCGTGCTGGCCGCGCCCATCGCCGCGCCGCGCGACATCCCCGCGCACGACAACGCTGCCGTCGATGGCTACGCTTTCGCATTCGCCGATTATGACCCGGAGAATGGAACGGACCTTCCGGTCAGCGCGCGCATCGCCGCCGGGCATCCGCTGGATGGCGCGCTGGAGCGCGGAACCGCCGCGCGCATCTTCACCGGCGCGGTCATGCCCGAGGGCGCCGACACTATCGCCATGCAGGAGGACACCTTCGACGATGGCGAGACGGTCAACATCCCGCCGGGTCTGAAGCCGGGCGCGAACCGGCGCAAGGCAGGCGAGGATATCCGCGCGAACCAGACAGTGCTGCGCCCCGGCGCGCTGCTGCGCCCGCAGGACATCGCCGCGATCGCCTCGCTGGGCTTTGCCGAAGCGCGGTGCCATGAGCGCTTGCGCGTCGGGCTGTTTTCCAGCGGCGACGAGCTGCTGCGCCCCGGCGATCCGTTCCGGCCCGGCGCGGTCTACGACTCCAATGCGGTGATGCTGGAAACGCTGGGCGACCTTGCTGGCGCGCAGATCACCGACCTCGGCGTCCTTCCCGACAGCCGGGAGGCGGTACAGGGGCGGCTGAAAGAGGCGGCGGTCGACTATCCGCTGATCCTCACCTCAGGCGGCGCCAGCCTCGGCGAGGAAGACCACCTGACTGCCACGCTGCGCGCGCTTGGCGAGATCAGCTTGTGGCAGGTGGCGATCAAGCCGGGCCGGCCAATCTGCGCGGGGCGCATTGGCCGCAGCGCGATCGTCGGCCTGCCGGGCAACCCGGTCGCGGCGTTCGTCTGCTTTCTGCTCTATGTCTATCCGCTGATCCAGAGCTTGGGCGGGGCGGGCTGGCGCCGGGCGCGGCGCTACACCATGCCGGCGACATTCACGATGTCGAAGAAGCCCGGACGCCGCGAGTTTATCCGCGGGATGCTGGATGAGACCGAGGGCGAGCTGCGCGCGCGCAATTATGAGCGCACCGGCTCGGGCCTCATCACCTCGTTGCGCGAGGCCGACGGGCTGATCGAAATTCCCGAGGACACGGTCGAGATCACGCCCGGCGATCCAGTCGCCTTTATCCCCTTCACGGAATTCGGCATACGGCCATGACGCGCAGAAAGCGACATTCTGCAGGCTTTTGCATAGAATGAGCCTATGGCCGAGCAGCAGGAATATCTGACAACCAAGGAAGTCGCCGCGCTCCTGCGCATCAAGGAGCGCAAGGTCTATGACTTGGCCGCGAGCGGCGCGATCCCCTGTTCACGCGCGCTCGGCAAGCTGCTGTTCCCGCGCCGGGACGTGGAGACCTGGCTTCAGGGCGAGGGGGGGCAGTTTTCCGCCGCCCCGCGCGTTACGCGCCCGAATGTGGTGCTCGGCAGCCATGATCCGCTGCTGGAATGGGCGCTGCTGGAATCGCGCGCCGATCTCGCCAGCTTTCTCGGCGGCAGCCATGACGGGCTGGAGCGGTTCGCGCGCGGCGAGGGCATCGCGGCGGGACTGCACATCCATGAGGCCGGAGGCTGGAACACCGGCACGGTGCGCGCGCGCTTTTCAGACGACGACTGCGTGCTGGTCGAGTGGGCGTGGCGGCAACGCGGACTGATTCTGCACGAAACGCTGGCCGAGGAGGTGCGTGGTCTGTCCGACCTCAAGGGTCGAGTCCTTGCCCCGCGCGCGGCGGAAACCGGCAGCCAGACGCTGTTCGAGACGCTGCGCGCTGAAGCCGGCCTGCGGCCTGACGAGATCGAACACATCGCGCCGGCCCGCAGCGAGGCCGACGCGGTGCTGGCGGTCGTGGACGGCAAGGCCGAAGCCGCGTTTGGCCTGAAATGTCTGGCGCGCCGCTTCCGGCTGGCCTTTGTCCCGCTGATCGACGAGCGGTTCGACCTGCTGGCGTCGCGACGCGCCTGGTTCGACCCGCCGTTTCAGGCGCTGCTGAGCTTCTGCCGTGGGCCAGATTTCGCCGGGAAGGCCGCGGAGTTGGGCGGCTACGACGTCTCTGGCTTCGGCACGGTCCATTTCAACAGCGCCTGAACG
>CAZINX010000020.1:0-39568 GCA_964540795.1 uncultured Hyphomicrobiaceae bacterium
CTTGCTCTCCCTGTCAATCCGCTTGTTCGCGGATATGCGAACTGTTACGCCTTATGCGATCGATGTTCAATGATGAAGCTGGGTGGACAGGGGCCAAGCCCACACGGCACAACGAAGACTGTCACGACATGAGAGGTCAGCATGCCCACTGTCGGCTGGATCCGAGAAGGTGACCTCGATGCCTTCTTTGAGGGCACCGAAAGGACCCCAGATCCCGGGCCGCCGAGAGAGCCAGGCTACTCCTGCCCTTTCTGCGCAGCGCATTTTCCGAGCCAGTTGGAGTTCCAAGACCATGTCTACGCCAAACATCGCGTAGAGCGGCCATTCATCCTCCTGCGCGGCCAAGAACCGAGTGCGCATGCCGTCCTTCGATCGCCACTCTCATTGTCAGACATTGCCGTAACGAACGCGAGCCATGCCAAGGTCTGCCGCGACGGTGCTCTGCCGCAGCAGGTCTCCACTGATACTCTCAGGGAGACCATCGCCGCGACCTCTCAGGCGGAGCTAAAGCTCGAATTGGTCAATGCGACTGAGCAAAGGGCGGCACACGTTGTCACTTATTATGGTCTCTCGTTCCGAATTGCACAAAAGGCTGAGCTTAAGCGAGTAGAGGAAGCTTTCAGAGAAATACTGGTATCTGGGGCGATAACCAGAAATTCAATTGGCTCATTCCTCGCGGACAAGCGGACTCAGGGACCGGGAAGGGAGTATGCATCCGGCCTCGCCGACTATTGTCTTGGCATCATTATCAAAGAGCGCCCTGATGGTGAGAGCCTGACCACTCCATTCTCCCGCTATCGTGAACTCTATGGACGCGCGCTCGATACCCTGAAGGATTTCCCGCGCCCACTTGCAAGACTGATTACCTGCATCATACGCTTTTCGTTGAACAACTTCGAAAATGGCGGAGAGCGTACAGGATATTGGGAACTCGATCTCGCGATTGAGCTGCTATCGAACCCTGGCTCGGCAAGCCTGGCACGCCCTCACGAGAGTGTCACTCGGCGGCCGGTCTGCCCGATCGATCACGGGACAGGGCGGATGCTTGAACTTTCAAAACATCTCACTGCACAGCCGCGATGGAGTCCGATCCTGGATGACGAGTGCAGGACGCTCGCGCAATCCGACCTACTCGACGTGACTGATCACCAGAAGGCGCTCGCCATATGGGCCGCTTCAGCATGGCGACTCGGCTCGACCGAGTGCGCCTTGGAACCACTAACACAGATCGCCGAGATCTATCCCTTCAGCAGATGGGCGAGCAAATACCTGGAGCAAGCATCAACGTGACAGAGAAAGAAGAGAAGCCAGGAACCAAGGCTGAGAGCACAGGCGCCGAGATGCGGGTAGAGGGGTCGGACAAATCCAAGGACGCCCCGGTTGAAGAAGTTGAGATACCTCCCACGCTTGTGGGGTACTTTGGCGAGGATCGTGCGAGCCCCTCCGTCTTCTTCAAGATCCTTCGCAAAAATGAAGTGAAGCGCTTCCGCCCCGCGGACCAAGAGGCGGCCGCCAAGCTTATGCTGTCCAAGGACCCAGAGGCGGAGCGCCTCTGGAGTTTGATGGCCCAAGCCTCACCGCCGGAGCCGGTCGACGCATGGATGTGGGGGGCTGCACAGTCACGCCTTAAGGAGCAACTTGGTGAAGCTTTCGACCCGCATGACCACGACGCAGGACGCATCTTCAAATCCGTTCTGCGTGAAATCTCTGCGGGCCTGGGTTCTGAAAAGAAGGACGATAAGAGGCGTACAGAGAATATTCTGCGGATCGCCATATGTTGGCTTGTTGAGAAGCGGTCGCTCAAAACGTGGCAGGTTGCGGAACAACTTCCTCCAATTCTCTTCAAGGATTTGAAGACGGCTGCGCGGGCGGCACAGCGAGCCGTTCAGAAGGGACGACCTGGTGAGCTTCGGATTGCAGCGGCAATGGCGGCACTTGGCGATCAGATGGTCAAGGTCGCGGAAGAAGAACAGGCTCGCGAGAGGCACATCTCCAATGACCTGCGCCATCGCCTCGATGATGCGAACCGAAAGATCGAAAAGCTACGGACCGAACTGGAGGATGCAAAGTCGACCAATTCTGAGCAGGAAGCGGCCATCGCCAACTTGGAGAAGACCCTTGCAGCTGAACGCCATCATTGGGGTCACGACCTGACTGAAACAAGAGCCGAGCAGAAAGTGCTGCTGGGCGAACGACTGGGCCCTCTGCTCGCGGATGCTATCGACGCTTTAGAAATCGACCCTCCAGCGCCAGGGATTGCGCTTCGACGCGTGAAAGCCGCGCTTTCAGTGATTGAAGAGGCTAAGGAATGAGTGAGACCATCTTCGGCATCGACTTTGGAACAACAAATAGTCTGGTGGCAGTCTCAGTCGGGGGGCGCGCCCTCGCACTCGTAGATCCAATCACCCGTCGCCCTCATCCGTCAGTCATCTGGTATCGTGGCGCGGACATCGTAGTTGGACGCGAAGCCCGCGAGAACATGGACATCACCGAAGGTGGCGCCCCACCAGGCTTCGTTCGATCTCCGAAAATGTCGCTCAGGCGTGATGGTCCTATCTTCGTGGATGGCAGACCTGTCGAGCCCACCGATGCCGTCGCCGAGGTCCTCCGACACTTGAAAGCTGACGCGGCCATCGCGCGCGGCGGTGCACCTGCGCATGACCTCGCGCGAGCGGTGTTCACCATTCCTGTCGACTTCGGAGGGCCTGAGCGCCGAGCCCTTCGCGAAGCGGCTCGAAAAGCCGGCATTGGCGTTGTGCAATTTGTTCACGAGCCGGTAGCTGCCCTTTATGCTCACCTTCGTGCCCAACCTGACCTTGGCCGCGAGCTGGCGCGCCTCGAAGGAAGATCCATCCTGGTCTTCGATTGGGGTGGCGGCACGCTCGACTTGACCCTCTGCCGCATCACTGGTGGTGCGATCATGCAGGTCAGAAATCTTGGCGACAACGAAGTCGGCGGCGACAAGTTCGACGAACGGCTGCGAAATCACCTGCGCGAGATGCATGCATCCGCGCATGGCTTGGAAGACATCACAGCTCTAGAGCAACCGGGCATGGCGGCGAAGCTGCTGCACCAGTGCGAAATTCTGAAGATTCATTTGTCTGATCCCAAGGTCGACACCGAAGACGTGATCGTACGGAACTACCTGAAGGTTGATGGGCCCGGAAAAAACCTCCTTGGATCCGTAACCCGGGCGGAACTCGAGAAACTCAGCTCTGGCATCGTCGCACGCGGACTGGCTCGGATCGATGAGATACTGGAGCAGGCGCAGCTGTCTTACCAGGATATCGAACTTTGCCTGGCAACTGGCGGGATGGTCAACATGCCCGCAATTCGAGATGGCCTGACGGAACGTTTCGTGGGGAGGGTTCCGCGGCTCGAAAATGGTGATCGCATCATCGCCGAAGGCGCCGCTTGGATTGCGAATGATGGGCTCAGGCTCAAACTGTCAAAGCCGATCGAAATACTCGTCGCAGACACATCTGGCCGGGGCACCTACCACTCTCTTGTCGATGCCGGTTGGACACTTCCGATCGAGAACGAAACCCAGAACGTCGCCAACACCCGCCTGTTTTGCGTGGACCCTCGGGAGGGCGTCGCGGTTGTGGAGGTCGCGAAGCCGATGAAGCTTGGAAAGACTTCGCCGAGTGACCCCCGACGCTCTCTCTGCGTCGTGAAGGTCCAGGTTGACCCAATGGCACAGCCTTTGCTTGAACGGATCGAATGCAACCTTCAGATCGATCATGATTATGTCGCGCGAGTAAGTCTTAGGTCTACGGGGCGAGGTGCCGAGACTTCCGAGGAATTCCACGATCTCGAATTCGGTCTATCGCTTGCCGCGGCGGCCTCCCCGGATCGTCAGGATGACGAGCGTAGCCCCGAGGGCCAGCGAGGGCCAATCGGTCAAGTAAGTGCGCTGTCTCAAACGAACCTATACCAAAGGACAAATGTCGCTAGGCTCGATGAGCGCACCCAAGCTTTGGACGACCTTTGGAAATTGGTCCCCGGCGACATCATTGGGCAGTGGCGTCCGGGACACTTCGACACCAGAAGCAATGCCGCGACCCCACGCCAGCATGAGGAGCGATACTTCTATGTACCCTGTCCTCGCTGCAGGCGGAGGATTTCGCAGATAAAGGCGGAGGGTCCTGTTCAGGCATGCCTGGAAAGCCCGAACTACTGTGGGTTCGAGCGGCCGAGGCAATCGAACCACCCGATTCTCGGTACTAACCGTACCTTGTAAAGCAACCGAGAAAGCTTTTCGCGTGTCGAAGTACAATCCCAACCACCATGTCGAGCCGATCTACGATGCTGTAACGCAGTGGCGCGAACGAGCTCTGGCTGGCGAGCAATCGGTGCTGTCTGAGGGTAAGAATCTCTGGACGATCGAGCTCTTGGATGAGCTCGACCAGCGCTTCGTGAAAAACCTCGATGCCGGCGAAGGTGATTTCCTCTCGAAACTGAAGGCGCAGCTTTCGGAGGGCTCCGCTGATTGTCGCCAGCTGATGGCCGAGAGCCTGTGGCTGACGCTGCTTTTCCCGTCGAACGTCGGTGCTGCCAAGAAACGCGAGAACGTACTAGAGATCTGGTCCTGGTCGGGCGAGGACCTGAACGCGGCCCACCCACTCCTGGCAGACGGCGTTCTCGAAGGTATTGGGTCCGCCGGAACCGCATACAACACGCACCGGTGGCGCGAGCTGGTCTTTCTCATCGGCGCCTTGCGGGATTTCAAGGCTCGCGTTGGCTCCGAGCGCGAACAGATCGCTTCGGATCCGTGGGCGTTCTCTGGCTGGTTGAGCAGCCTTCCAGAGGCGCGGCACCGACAGCTGATCCATATTCTTCCGCACCTGCTGTTCCCCGATACCTTTGAGCGGATCAGTTCCGAGGGCGACAAGCGCCTGATCCTCGCCGGCTTCGGAGACACGACGGAGAAGGAGATCAAGAAGTGGAGCATTGTCGAGATCGACCGCGCGTTGCTCGAGCTGCGCCGCCGACTTGAAGAAGAGCATGGCGCGGACATCGATTTCTACCAGGAAGAGTTCGAGGCCCAGTGGAAGAACCAGACGAAGAACTGGCTACTCAGCTGGAACCCCTCCAAATGGACCTGGGACACACTCGCGGCCGACCGCGCCACGACGATCAGCGGGGAGAAGGCCGACAACCGCTGGCGTTGCAGCTCGAGCAAGCCGCGCGAGGGTGACCGCGTCTTTCTGATCCGGACCGGCAGTCCTCCGAAAGGCGTCGTTGCAGTCGGAAAGGTCACGCGCGCGCCCTACGAAGCCGAGCACTGGGAACAGGCCCGGGCCGACGCCGGAGAGACGACGCGCTTTGTTGACGTGGCATTCGACTCCGTCCGCGATGCAACGTCGGACAAAATCGTCCCTCTGGAACAGCTGCAAAACCGCGAGCCCGGCCAGGAATGGAACCCGCAGTCTTCCGGAATCGAGATCAAGGCAGAGGCTGCCCGGACCCTGGAGCGCCTATGGAAGGCGCTGTCACCTATCGCATCGGGCGCTACTCCGCCGGGGGACGACGCCGGTTCTGGGGATGCATCTCCAAAGAAACTCGCGCCGCCCCTGAACCTCATTCTCTACGGCCCGCCCGGGACCGGGAAGACCCACCGCCTCAAGAACGATTACCTGCCGCGATACCAGGACGAGGCCGGTGATCGCTTCGAGTTCGTGACGTTTCATCAGAGCTACGCGTACGAGGACTTCGTCGAGGGCATTCGCCCGGTCACGGAGAACGGGGCCGTCACCTACGAGGTGCGGCCAGGGGTGTTGAAGCGGCTCTGCGATAGGGCCCGGCGCGCGCCGGACAAGCGGTTCGCCCTCTTCATCGACGAGATCAATCGCGGGAACGTCGCCAAGGTCTTCGGCGAGCTGATCACGCTGGTCGAGGTGGACAAGCGCATCCGCATCGATGCGTCGGGAAACCGCTCGGCGAGTTGCAGGGGTTTGGAAGTGACGCTCCCTTACTCCGGTGAGCGTTTTGGTGTGCCCGCGAACGTCGACGTGATCGGCACAATGAACACCGCGGACCGCTCTATCGCTCTGCTCGACAGCGCCTTACGGCGCCGGTTCCGGTTCGAGGAACTCACGCCGAAGCCGGAACTGCTTGAATCGATCGACGACGATGAGGGCAACGCGATCGACCTGCGTCAGCTCCTGCAAGCCATGAATGCCCGCCTGTCCCGCCTGCTGCATCGCGACCAAACCCTTGGCCACAGCTACTTCTACCACGTGAAGTCCTTCGACGAGCTGCGCCGTGTATTTGCGAGGGAGATACTGCCGTTTCTGCAAGAGGCGTTCTACGACGACTGGCGTCAGATCCGTTACATCCTCGCCGACCAGGCCGTAGAGGAGGAGCTGCAATTGGTCCGGGCGCGGGCACAGAATGCCGCTGTGCTCTTTCCAAAGGCGGACCCGGCCGAGATCGGGGACGGTGAGGCGTTCGAGATCATTCGGGAAGACGACATCACCCCGGACGCAATCCGCAAGATCTACGAGCCACCGGAATGAGGTGCCTGACCGTCCGAGAGAGGGAGGGTGTCAGCATCGGCCCGGCCGGCGAGATCAGCGAGCTCGAGGCAGAAGGCATCGCGAAACTCGCCGGACGTCTGCCACCCGGGGTCCTCGCATGGGGCCATCGGTCATTGAAGTTCGGGCCGTTCTGCGGAGTTCTGCAAACCGAGCAGCTGGCGATCGAGATACTTCCAAAGATCGACCATGGCAGCGATAGCAGCGAAGACATGCGGGGCCTTCTGGTGGCCATGCTTGCTCGTGTTGGAGAGCTCGGATCGAAGCGCGTAGGCGAGGCCGGCCTCGGGCAACAGCACAGCCACCTCCTGGACGTCTTCATCGAGGATTTCTGCAGCCAGGTGAAATCCGCGCTCCGAGGCGGGGCCATTGCCCGGTACTCGGAGAGGACGGAGAACCTCAATGCTATCCGCGGACGGCTCGAGCTGACCGAGCACCTGCGCACGAACGCCTTCGACCGTTCTCATCTACTCTGTCGCTTCGACGAGCGCAGCATCGACAACCCCTACAATCAAGCGCTCAAGGCGGTCCTTCGGATCCTTCTAGGGCTCGCACTGAGCCCGAGGACCCGGGCGATGGTGGCGGCGTTCCTCCATCGCTTTGACGAGGTGACCGATCGCAGGGTCAGGGCTCGCGACGTCGGCGCCCTGCGGTTTGATCGCACCATCCGACACTGGGAGCCGGTGTTTGTGCGGGCCCGCTGGCTACTGACAGGCCTCTATCCGGATGTTCGCATCGGCGACGCAGCTGGTTCCGCTCTGCTGTTCAACATGGAGAAGCTCTTCGAGACGGTACTCGGACTGCGCATCCGGCATGCTTGCCAGGTGCAGGCCGGTGCTGGCCTTACTGTCGGACTTCAGAGCCCTGTGAAGAACCTCGCGACGGCGGGCTTCCAGCTGCGCCCCGACATCACCGTTCAGAGCGGAGACGAGTGCGTCGCCATCTTCGATGCAAAATGGAAGCGCCTCGATCCCGCCGAACCGAACTCGGGCGTCTCGAGCGGCGACGCATATCAGATGAACGCCTACGCCAGTCGCTACCGCTGCAAGCGACTCGCGCTCGTTTACCCGGCCTCAAGGGACTGCCCGCCAGGAAGGATCACCGAGTTCGTGCTCATGACCGAAGAGCGGCCGGTACTGGATGTTGTCGCGATCGATGTTCGAGAGCTCGCCTTTGGCAGCGGGATCCCGGCCGGTATCGATGCGATGATCCCGATCGAGCCGCACTGGAAGCAACGGTCATCGCAGGCGCCGATTTACGAGGCGATATGAAGGACTTCGGCCCCTCTTGCTTCCACAGTGCTTCCACGGGCTGCGCAAACGCAACCGCCGCCCCGGAGGGCGGCACTTAAGCGTTTGGAAACGCGTAGGAATTTGGTTGCGGGGGCATGCAACCATCACAAATTGCTTACATTGAAAAGAGACATACTGCCCAACCGGGCCGCCGCATAAGTCATTGAATTAGCTTATAAACGGCGGCCCGGGGCGGTTGTCTCACGATGTGAGATGACGAACAGGAAGAAGAATGCTCCGCCCCCGTTTTCTCTCCGGCTGACGTTCGAGGAACGGGCCGCGCTGGAAAAGGCCGCCGCCGGAATGTCGCTCGGGGCCTATGTGCGGTCCCGTCTGTTCGACGGCACCGACGTCAAGCGCCGGACGCGCGGGAAGTTTCCCGTCAGGGATCACAGGAAGCTGGCGCGGGTGCTCGGCCAGCTGGGCCGCTCGCGGCTCGCCAGCAATCTGAACCAGCTCGCCCGCGCGACGAATTCCGGCTCCCTGCCGGTGACGCCGGATGTCGAAGCTAGGCTGAAACGGGCCTGCGCCGATATCCATGAGATGCGCAGGGACCTGATCCGGGCGCTGGGGCTGGAGCCGGGGCCGTGATCATCAAGGCCTCGCAGCGCGCGGGCGCAAAACAGCTTGCGCAGCATCTGATGAACGCCCGCGACAACGAGCATGTCGAACTGCACGAGCTGCGCGGTTTTGCTGCGGACGATCTGCGCGGCGCGCTGCAGGAAGCCCGGGCGGTAAGCCGGGGCACGCGCTGCAGACAGTATCTGTTCTCGGCCAGTCTCAACCCGCCGGAAGATACGCAAGTTTCGCGCCGGGCGTTCGACGAGGGCATCGCCCGTGTCGAAAAGGAACTCGGCCTGAGCGGCCAGCCCCGCGCCGTCGTCTTTCACGAAAAGGACGGGCGGCGGCATGCGCATGTCGTCTGGTCGCGGATCGATCCGGAGCGGATGACCGCGATCAACATGGCGCATTACAAGACGAAGCTGCGCGGCGTCTCCCGCGACCTGTTCCTGGAAAACGGCTGGCAATTGCCGCGCGGTCTTCAGGACGGGCGACAGCGCGATCCGCTGACCTTTACCCGGGCGGAATGGCAGCAGGCGCGCCGGGCGAAAGTCGAGCCGAAAGCGCTCAAGGCGATGTTCCGGGAATGCTGGACGGCCTCACGGAGCGCGAAAGAATTTCAGGCGACGCTGGAACAGCGCGGGTTTTATCTGGCGCGCGGGGACCGGCGCGGCCATGTGGCCGTCGATATCCACGGCGAAGCCTATGCCCTGTCCAGATGGACGGGACAGAAGATAAGGGATGTGCGGGCACGGCTCGGCGATCCGGAACGCTATCCGGACGTGGCAAGTGTGCGGCAAGGCATCGCCAACCGCATGACCAACGCTCTGCAGGGCTTCGCCAGAGAGATCAGGGCCGATCTGGCCCGCAAGGAAGCGGCCGTCGCCCTGCGCAAGGACTGGACCGTGCAGAAGCACCGCGCCGAACGGAAACAGCTCCGCGACCGGCAGGCGCAGCGCTGGCGGGCGGAAGACGCGGCGCGGCGGGCGAAAATGCCGAAAGGGCTTAAGGCCGTCTGGAGCTGGCTGAAAGGCGAATACCGCAAGCTGCGCCGGGAGAACGAACGCGAGACGCGGGAGTGCGCGGAGCGCGACGCGCGCGAGAAGGATGCGCTGCTCGAACAGCACCGGCAGGAGTTCCGGGGCATTCGCGAGGAGCTGAAACAGGCGCGGGAAAGCCACTCGCGCGCCATGCTGCAGCTTAATGAAGACCTGGTCCGCTACATGGAAATGCGCGGGGACATGAGCGGACGCGATCCCGGCGACCTGTCGCGCGATTTCTCCGGCCGGGCGCGTGTCGGCAGGGACAAGGGCCGCCGTCCTGCGGGACCGAAGCTGGAGTTGTGAGCCGTGCCCTCGCTCCGACGCGGACGGCAAAGAAAAAAGGGGTGCCGTGAAGACACCCCCGCCGCCGCCTTACTTGAAGGCGCGCAGCACGATCCGGCCATGCGTGGGATAGGAGTCGAAGGCGAGGTTTGCGCCCTGATCGTCCTTGTGCATCCAGGCCGATCCGATGCGGTTCCAGCGGGCGGCCTTGCCGTCGCCGATAACCTGATAGATTGCGTGGGTCGGCCTGTCGCCGGATTGCTTTTGTGTTTCATCTGCCATTGCTAACGCCTTTCCTGTTTTGAAGGCCGAACACCATTATCCGGCCTTATGGGGCTCGAAAGGCCGGTCCCCGAAAGCCGGGCGGTCATACGGGCAACACGGGAGCGTCAGCGAATGGAGCGGGCCGCCCGTTGATCCGGACGGCGGGAACGGTCAGACCCCACAGGCAAAGGCCGGACAACCATGGTCGGCGCCTGAGCGGAAAGGCGTCCGGTGCAATGCGCGAAACACGTTCCGGCACAACAGCACTGTGCCCCGCATCGCACGCACAATCGGCGGCGTGCCGCTACCGCAGCTGCCAAATGCTGCGGCTGAAGATGCATAAGCGCACAGGCGCTCGTCTTCCAAAACCGAAAGCCGGTCCCGCCGGCCGGATCATGCTGCGCATCACGGCGGCGCGGGCGGTTCCCGGCACCCTGCCCATGGCCGCCGCGTCCCCTAGTCCCGCAATCGTTTTTCAGAAAACATGCCTTTAAAAGATCGTTTTTCATGGAAAAAGACTATTTTTCATGACAATCTGGTTCTGGATATTATTTTTCACAGATCGCAACGGTTTTTCATGGGAATACGCGAAAAAAATCATTTTTCAGGGCCTGTAACGGTTTTTCAGGACAGACGGCTTCCGGTGAAGGCGACGCCTGCAGGATATGCCGCGCTGACCGACGCCTATCACCTCAATGTTCCGCTGCCCCGGACGCTCGCGGCCATCGGGCAGAAACACAAACAGTTCACCGAAAACGGCTGGCGCATTCTCACGCCCCGCCTCGCGCCCTCGCCAACTCTGGAAGAGCATCTGACCTTCGCCCTCAAACACGAGGGCCTTGATCTTGCCGTCCTCAAATCCCTGTTTGCAGCGACCGGCCCGCAAGCCATCGAGGCGGTGGTCCGCTCCAAACCAACCGGAAGTTATGCCCGGCGCATCTGGTTCCTCTATGAATGGCTGACGGGCGAACGGCTTGATCTGCCCGATGCGCGGCCCGGCACCTATGCCGATGTCGTCAATCCGAAACAGCAATTCGCCGTCCCCGGCCATCCGGTAAAACGTCAGCGTGTGCGGAACAACCTGCCCGGCACGCCCGCTTTCTGCCCGCTGATATTCCGGACCGAAACCCTGGAGAATTTCATCAAGCGGGACCTGGCGGGCCGGGCGCAGGAGGTGGTCGCGACCGTGCCCAGGGATTTGCTCGCCCGGACGGCGGCGTTTTTGTTGCTGAAGGATTCGCGTTCGTCCTTCGCCATTGAAGGTGAAGACGCCGCGCATGACCGTATCCGGCGCTGGGGGCGCGCCATCGGCGAAGCCGGTCAGACGCCCCTTGATCTCGACGAGCTTTTGCGGCTGCAGAAAATCGTGATAGGCGATGCGCGGTTCGTGAGGCTCGGCCTGCGGGAGGAAGGCGGCTTTGTCGGCGAACATGACCGCGTAACGCAGATGCCTTTACCCGATCATATCGATGCGCGCCCGGAAGATTTGCCCGATCTGATTGAGGGACTGATCACCTTCGATCAGGGCCCGGCGCGCGAACTCGATCCGGTGATCGCCGCCGCATCGCTGGCCTTCGGTTTCGTCTATATCCATCCTTTCGAGGACGGCAACGGGCGTCTGCATCGCTATCTCATTCATCATGTTCTGGCGGAGCGCGGCTTCAATCCGCCCGGTGTGGTGTTTCCGATCTCCTCGGCGATACTGGAGCGCATCGACCGCTACAAAGCCGTGCTTGAGGACTACTCCCTGCGTCTTCTGCCGCTGATCGAATGGGAGCCGACTGATCAGGGCAATGTGCGGGTTCTGAACGAGACGGCGGATTTCTACCGCTTTTTCGATGCGACGCCGCACGCGGAATTCCTGTATGACTGCGTGCGCAAGACCATCGAAGAGGATCTTCCCGAGGAAACGGCGTTCCTGCGCGCTTTCGACCGGTTTACAGCCGGTGTTGAGGGCATCGTGGATATGCCGCGCCGGACAATCGATCTGCTGTTCAATTTCCTGCGCCAGAACGGCGGACGCCTGTCAAAACGCGCCCGCGAGAAAGAATTCCGGGCGCTGACCGGGGAAGAAGTTGAGCGTATCGAAGCCCTCTACCGGGAGAGCTTCGAAAATCCGGCGGACCGCCAGTCTCCCGAAGAAGAAGACTGAGCGCTCCGTCCCGGGAGCTTGCACTCCCCCCGGCCTTCAGGGACCGACGCCAAAGCCACTATCACGGAGCGATGTTGTACCCTTATTGCAAAAAGGGGTACAACGCCCGGGCGAGATAGCACCCGACCCGCCATCCGGACACGATTTGCGGCAAGCCTTTAACGCCAACTGGCTGCGAAGCTGAACAGACCTGTCATGAAGCCGGTTGCTTTTTGCGGGTCCGTTCCGGCGCAAAAACTGACCGGTGCTACCGAACCAGTCAAAGCGAAACACACACAAGCAGAATTACGCCGGGTCTTCCAGGCGCGTTCCCCGCGTCAGGGATGGAAGCCCGTCAGGGCGAAGACGCGCTGTTGTTCCGGCGCGGCTTCGTCGCAGACGAGAGCCCGGCCCGGACGCTTGTCGTCCGGGCGACGCCCAGACCCTTCCCTTCATTATCGTGAAACACACTGTCGGTCTGGTTTTCGGAGCCGGTCCGTCGCGCGCATAAAGATGCCGGAAGGCGGCCTGCGGCGTCATACCCCTTCACGGGGGTTGACGCGGATAGCAGCCGCCGGAGGCAGTATGCGCAGGCGACAAGAGGGACCGGCTCCCGGAAACCCCGTCGTCTGGTTTTTGGTGAGGCTCCCGAGCGCACGCGAGAAGCACCACACCAAACACCGGACGCCCACTGCGGCATAAGCGTCAAACGTCAGAAGCATACTCCCATGTCCGCTTTCATGCCCGGACGACGGAGCAAAACTTTTTATTGTTTTCAGATGGATAAACGCGTCAACGCGCCTCAGGCGACCGCTTTGATGTCCGCTCCGAAACGCCGACGAAGCGCATCCTTCAAGCCTGCAGCTACAACTCTTCCGCAGACCGGATCGCCAAACACTTACCGCAGAATGCCAGATCGCGCAGATCACTTGCCCGCCCATACGGTTCAAGCGCCAGCATCTTTCCTCACCGTTTCCACACATGTCAGCCGCTACCCGCCGGAGCCTTCCCCAAGGGCAAGGATGACGTGAGGGAGCCCGAAAGGCTCCGGCGGTCGGGGCCTCCAGATGAAAACGGAGGAAAAGACCATGACACTCATCACACGCAAACGGGCGGCCTCGTGCACCGACAGCGAACTGCACTCAATGCTGAGAAAGCTGTTCAACGAACTGGCCAGCGGGCGGCTTGATGAGAAGACACAGAAGGCTCACCGTGCCTCGATCCAAACCGTCAGCGCGGAACTTTCAAACCGGCGACGATGATGCCGTCGCGGAATCGAACCCTGCTATCTGAAGCAAGACGCTTCAGATAGTAAAGCTCAACAACTCGATATCATCGTGATTGAGAGCGGAGCGCTTTTCCATAAGCATCCGTATATCTGAGAGCGCTTGCCCTAAATCTTGCTGATCCACACGACTCGCTATACGATAGATGATGGGAGCTGGCACACCCACTTCTTCCAGTGATTTTGTCCGCCCGGGTAGGCCTAAACAAACCAGGTTCGAAATGAAAGTAGAATAATCCGCAGCCGCCTCGTCCCCCTTAATCGCACAAACCAACCGCTCCAATAATTCAAAGGGTTGGGCAAAAGTGTACTCGCAACCTTTAATAAAGTTAAATGCCAAATCGATGCTATCATCCACTCTAGCGTCATTAGGAACTACTTCATCCAAGAATTGATTCAAAGTGTGAGATAGGCGGAGCTTATTAGCCAGAAAGGCAAATTGCCTTGCAGAACGAACGGTGTGCTTGTCGAAATCAATCCTCCCCCATACGACCTCCATGCTTGCGAGTATTTGCGAATATGTGCCAACGCCAGTCCAAAATAATGACCGATCCCCAGATTCAATAAGATCAGTAAGTTCGGCATGCAATTGTGCGATATCATCTAAGCCGTAGCGGGCAAACTTTTCGAGAACGTCCGACGGGACGTCCAATTGCCCTAAGAGCCTGCCTTTGCGCTCCATGTTATTATTGTTTAGCCGATCGTCTGGTAGCTGAAGAATTTCTTCGTCAGACAAGATATCTGCTCCCTGCAGGAGCGGAATGTTAAGGGGATCGTAAATCGGATCAGGTGGTTCGTTAAATAAATAGATTTTCCCAACGAAGTGGCGGAACATTCGTCCGGCACGGCCCTTGATGTTATCGAATGTGAAACGATCCAATTTAAACCGACTAATATGTCGATCAAATATAAGCACGTTTCGAGCGGCTGTATTAACCCCTTCAATGAGAGAGGACGTGCACAAAAGAATTCTGATTTCGCCTCTATTAAAGAGCTCTACCATGAGGTGGTTTATAGCGCGCGGCATGCGCCCGTGGTGAATACCTATACCATTCTCGATTGCATCTGCTAAATACCAGTCATCATGGTAATTTTTGCGCAACCACCTTGCAATCCGAAGCAATAAAGGATTGTCACATGTGAACCCCTCTTGAATTAAGCCACGAGCGGTGTTTCGAGTTGAGCGCGGCGAGCGACAATAGACAAGGGAAGAACCCGCTATCTCTTGACGAAGGACTCTCGCAAGCGTCCCTACGTCAGAGCCCTGCGGCTCTACTCTAATAATATCAGCTGTTACTGGAGAATACGATGTTTTGATGAACTTAAAATTGGCGCGCCCAGATGGATTGACTGGGTTACTCTCGATTGAAGGACCAAGAAGATATACTTGTTTAGCGATATCGATAAATTTGGCCAGCAGGAGATGAAGTGTTCTCGCGCGAACATCGTTTCTGCTAAGGTCGAGCTTGTAGAATTCGTCGATTACGAATAGGTCTGGGCCTTCAATATCGTTCCGGTCGATAATGCGTTCCTGCGTACCAAGAATAATAACCTTTTCGGCTTCTATATTTTGGAATGTTTGGGTAATGATTTGATGGTCTGGGAATCTCTTAATCAGCGTGCGCCGACGTTCTTCGAGAAGTGAAATTGTTGGTACCACGATAAGTGTCAGATCGGGGTCGCGTGCCGCAATTAAGGCGTCTACCAAGAGCGTCTTGCCAAAACTTGTTGGGGCTGACAATACGATATTTTGACCGGCCATGAGCTTAGAAAAAACCGATTGTTGTTCAACATGAAAAAAAATATCGTCGGTTAACCTAGGTACGCGATAAACCTCCCTCGCGATATTACTCGGAAAGGGTTGATCATCGGATAGGTACGAAAACAGCCCGGCCTCACGCGCGATAGCATCCACGATTTGTGCAGCGCCAGGTACAATGTCGTTAAATTCGTTGCGGCGGTGGAGCAGCCTTATCGCAATTTCGACGTCGTCAGTTAACTTGCGTTCGCCGTTTAACCAGTATCGGGAAGCAGCGTCTAATATATCGATTAACTCGCTAGGCGACGGTGTGGGTGTTTTTAATTTATGAAGAAGCGATGCTGCAATCATTCATATGCTCCAAGTAGTTCCGCAAATGTAGATTCCAGCGCTGTTTTGGAGAAGAGAGGCACATATAAAACAACTATTGTAATCCGTTGAAATATTGTCGAATTTACGAATCGATCTTTGATAAAACGGTATTCAGAGATCACCAGGTTATCGTATTGATCTTTGGTGTTCGGAAAATTCTTTGCGGCGTGACTCTCGGAGGCTACTAAAACAGGTACTACGATCTTGTCGATTAACTCATCGAGAGTATTGCGATCATCGAATAGCCATTGCAGCTTGTGATATCCTGGGACGTCTGACTCAATCTTTGGCCCCACAAGTATCTTGGTTTCTTCAAGGAAGCCTTGTTCAAGATGATTGTCGAGGCTATTTATTGCAGCTGCAACGGCTTGCCGAGTATCAGTGTAAAACTTGGCTTCACCCAGCCAAAGCTCAATTTCGTCGCTGTCATCGTCGTAACATACGAGTGCGGAGTCGAAACCCGTGATTTGATCATTAGTTCTCATTTTGTAGTAAAGACGAGAAACAAAAGCATGGGCGCGGTACTCTGTGACGCTGATAATATGTAGCAAAAGCTCCCCGATTTCGCCGCGATGTTCATAATTAGAGGTGGAAAACACCCGAGCGGCGGCAGTCTTTAAGAGCTTAAATGGGTTTTGAGGGCCAATCCCTCGCATCTCACTCGGGCGAAGCGCAAAATGCGGGAGCCAGTTAACGAGATGTTCAGCTAGTTTTCTGCAGCGCCATTCGTTTAATTCAAAGCCTGCGCATGCGACGAGCCCAAGTGTATCGATATTGTCACGATGGATAACTCTGAGAAACTTGTCAGGAGGTGGAATAACACTCATGTCGTCTTACGCAGCGGCTCTGGCTTCGACCGTGCGCAGAATCCGCACAATCTCAACGACTTCATCATCATCGAACAGACCGCTGACACCGTGATCGTCCATGTCTGTGAAGGGACTCTCGTAAAGTCGGCGCGGGTCCATGACACCCTGGGACGTCAAATGGTCGATGATCAGATCGACGAACTGGATTTGGTTGGCGGTGAGGGTCTTACCCTCTATGAATTCCCCGAGGGCGCGTTTCGCTGCATCTCTGTCGAGTCCTACTAGCCGCCGAATAAAAAGCCCCAGCCCGCCTTCGTCGCGGATCGTGTCGAGATCTTCGGGTTGCGCAACGCCCTGTTCAATAAAAATCCGTTCAAGCTCTTGCAGGTCTTGGGGCGTCAACTGTTCGTTCCGCTTAAGCTTCAGGATTGTGAGGTGGTCCCGGTGCTGTTCAAGGAAGTGCTGCACCTTTTGAAGAAAGCGGGCCTTGTCGGTCCCGTTGCTGATGTTAGGCAAATCGATGTGCGCGCCCGGTCCGATTTCATCCTGGAAGTCGGTGTAGACGATTTTCCGGGCTTCGGGCTCAATCAGCTTGACGAGCCTGCGCAGTCGCCGTCGGACGGTCTCAAGCATCGGCAGAGTGATGTCCTGCCAGTATTCATCGGTCTGTAGCTCAAGGATCAGCTGCAGTTCCGCATTGACCATCGGAATGTTGGATAGCTCCTCAAGTGATGCCGCGATGCCCCGGATGCGTTCCTGGAGTTTTATGAAACCCGCATCCGCCCGTAGAACGGCAAGTTGGGTCAGCAGAATGAGGTAATCGAATTGCTTGGCCTCAAGCTCATCGTCCTGCAGCGCGCTTGGCAGACCCGCAACGTGTTCCGCAAGCTCGGCCCGTGCGTCGGGTGGCAGCGATTCCCATGCCGCGGGTTCCTGATATTTCTCCACGTATGCGCGCTTGGGGCGGACGACGAAATTGTCGAGGGTCATGCCCGACACCTCGTCGAAGAGACGTTTCGCAAGGCTTTTTCGGAGGTCAAGCAAGGGAGCGATGTTCCCGGGGATATCATGCCCCTGGACTTTCGGGTCGAGTTCCCCGATCAACTCGAGGCGGGCAATGAAGACCTTCTCACTGATTGATACGCCGATGTTTGCATCTTTGATGTCAGGATTCTGGTTGAAAAATTCGAAGTTCTGACAGAAATCAAAAACCTGGAAATGGTTTTTGTGCCGACCGGGACCAAAAAGGTTTTCGCACAGACGCGTCCCGCGACCGATCATCTGCCAGAATTTGGTCTTTGAACGCACGATTTTAAAAAAAACGAGATTCAGGACTTCCGGCACGTCGATCCCGGTATCCAGCATATCCACCGAGATGGCGATATGCGGGGGTTTGTTCGTTTCTGAAAAATCGTCGATGAGGGTGTCGGCATAATCGACGCTGTAGTCGATCACGCGAGCGAACGAGCCCTTCAGATGCGGGTAGTTCTTGTCGAAGCGCTCCGCTATGAAATGCGCGTGACGGCTGTTTTTTGCGAAAATGATAGTCTTGCCCAGACGGTCGCCTTCCTCAACCTTCAGGCCGTTCACCATCAGGTGCTCCAGGACCTTATCCACGGTGTCTTCGTTAAACAGCCAGTTATTGAGGGCGGCCGCCTCAACGCGGTCCGGTATCTCACCGTCTTCGGACCATTCCAGCGCGTCCCATGCCTCCTTCTCTTCGTCGGACAGGTCGTCATAGTTGATCCCTTCGCGCTGGAACCGGAGCGGAACAGAGATTGCCTTTGGCGGTACGAGCCAGCCGTCGGCTACAGCGTCCTCCAGGTCATAGGAGTCCGTTGGTACGCCGCGTTCGAGCTCAAACAGCGAATAGGTGTCCCGGTCGATTTCGTCGCGCGGCGTCGCGGTGAGGCCGACAAGATAGCTGTCGAAGTAATCGAAGATGGCCTTGTATTTCCGGTAAACCGACCGGTGCGCCTCGTCGATGATGACAAGATCGAAATGGCCGGAGCCGAACCGGCGGGCACCACCCTCCATTTCGTTGATGAGATTCATCATCGTCGGATAAGTGGAAAGAAAAACACGCGCGCCGTTATGGTCGTTTTTCAGAGGGTCGTGTCTGTGCAGAAGATTAGCGCTCGGAGCTGACGGCAAGTGGCTCTTGAAGGCATTATGCGCCTGACGCACAAGCGCCCGGCGGTCCGCCAGGAACAACACCCGCTTAACCCATCCGGCACGCATCAGCTGGTCAACAAGAGCGATGACCGTGCGGGTCTTGCCCGCACCCGTTGCCATAACAAGGAGAGCCTTCCGCAGATTGTGCTGTTCTAAAGCCTCGCCAACGCGGCGGATCGCGCGTTCCTGATACGGGCGGCCCGCGATTTTGTTATCGATTGGTGTGGTTTTCAGAGGCTGGCGCGCGCCGCGCCGCTGATGCAGCAGCTCCAGCTCGTCCTTTTTCAGAAAGCCCTGAATATCACGCGGCGGAAAACTGACGTCATCCCAAATCCAGTGATCGTAACCGTTGGTGTAGAAGATGACCGGGCGCTGCCTGAACCGTGCCTCAAGGCAGTCGGCGTAAAGCTTGGCTTGTTGCTGACCGACGCGCGGGTCCTTCTTTGTGCGTTTCGCCTCAACAAGCGCAATTGGTTTGCCATCGTCACCCCACAGGACGTAATCGACAAACCCTTCGCCGGTCTCGTTTGGCATACCGGTAACGGGATATTCGCGGTCGCGCTCCTGATCGAGCGGCCAGCCTGCTTCGTTGAGCAACAGGTCGATAAAGGCGTCCCGGGTTTGCTCTTCATTGTAATCGTGCGTATCGGGAGCGGCCTGGTTGGCCTTCTTGGCTTCGGAAACCTCGGCCTGCAGCCGCTTGATTTCCTCCTCGAGCGCGGCGCGGTCAGCCTCGGTCTTAAGGCGTGCGGCCTGCTCCTGCTCAAGCTGTTTCTGGCGGGCGTCGTGCTGCTCGCGGAGCTTCGCGATCTGCTGGACGGTGCTCGCTGAAACGGTGATGGTCTCCTGAAGAGCGGCGGGATCGAACTGCAATTGCGGGTCCGGCCTCGCGCCCCGCGCATATGTTCGGACAAGCCAGAAAGAGAAGTGAAACAGCTCTCGCAGAGCGGTCTTGGCAGACTGCGCGGGAACCTTGCGCTGATCATGCACGGCCCGATTGCCGAGATCCTTAACGAGCTTGGCCTTCGTGACCAGCGCCTTGCCGACAAGCTGCCGAAAGGTCGGTTCATGAATCAGCGCAGACAGCGCGTTGTCATAAGGCTTGCGCAAAGTCCGGTCGCGCTCGTAAAGCCATTTGACCGCCGTCTCCAGTGCGAGCCGCGCATAAAAACAGCTCCCGCGCGGGTCGGACAGCGCCAGTTCTTCGGCCTTCCTGGCGTGCTCGTAGACGGGAGCGAATTCAGTCTGGAGAAAGGCGAACTGGCTCATGCAGCCTCTTCACTTCCGAGTTGACGCTCCAGAGACTGGCGCACGAGGCCTATGACATAGGGCAAATCGTCAAGCCGGGTTAGCCGGACTTCGACATCGCCATTTCCCCACCGTCCGCGATTGGAGACGTCGGTACAAAGTCCGCGAGGGTCTGCGATCTCGGGAAACTTCATATTCAGGGTCAGTCTCAACCCGCTCGCTTGCGGCACAACATCCACGAAGTTTGTCTCCGCCTTGTAGGCGACATACAGCTTGAGAAATTCCTCGCTGACGCACGGGTCGAGTGCCATCACTTCCCGGCGAAAAGCTTCGAATATGTCTTTGGTGGTGCCAGTCTTGAGGTGGGGGTGATTGTCAATCGAGTAGGTTGCCGATGCGGCCGCAGGCGCGTGATATTGCGCGAGGATGTCCTCCGTGAGGGACGGTGTAGGCCACACATCAAGCGCCTGACTGGCGAGCCGTTTGGCCCGATCCATTATGGCCTGCTCGTGCCAGCTTTCCTGCTGTCCTAAGCCCGCGTTGACACGTAAGGGACTTTCGCGAAAACCACCCGGCATGTCGCGCTTTTCAGCAAACGGCCGGTCGCTGTACTCCGAGTTGTAGCCGGTGAGTGTCAGGTTCCCCAGCGTATGCAGCCAGGTTTCCTGGATGCGCTGCCATTCCGGACCCAGTTCAGATTTCCATTCAGCAGAAAGGTCGGGGTTCTGCGGCATTATATGTTCGATGGTGTATTCATCGACCGGCACGTATTCGCGGCGTCCATGGTTCTCAAAGCGCCGCAGCCAGTATGTCCGGCGGGGAAAGTGATAGAGGTCGCGGGTTTTGAATTCCCTCTTGAATTCATCGTCACTCGGGAACCGGCGGTACGAGCGCATACCGATGAAGTGCGCCTTGATACTCTCTAAATATCGGTCTTTTTTCAAGGAACGGCCAAAGGTAGCGAATGTCTTGTTGAGCGAGTTGGTCGGGATGGAGCACACCGCGCGCCTGAACACGTAAGCCTCGACATGGCGCACCGCTTCAAAGAGATCGTCGCGCGATAGCAGGCCGGAATCGTAATCGGCATAAAGTTCGAGAAGGAATGGAAACGCGACATCAACCTTGAGTTCGCGCAGGTCGCGAAAAGCCTGGTTGAGCGCCTTGTCCTTCTCGGCTCCTAGGGCCATTGCGCAGTAGTAGCGGGCATGCTGGCGGACGTCGCTCACCAGCGCTTCAACTCCCGCCTCCGCTGTCTTTGGCGAACGCGCATAAGCCTTGAAGGCTTCATACACGTCATCGATGCGCGGGATTTCTCCGGTGCGGTATGTCAGGTAGTGGCGCATGAAGCTGTCGAAGTGCGCGCCATAAGCCTCCTGCCCGAAATCAAGCTCCATTGGCCGCCAGTACTCCTCGTACAGACGTGTCTGAAGCCTGGGCTGAAGCCCCATGAGGACGAAGTTCCGGATCAGATCGGCCTGACTCAGCTCGCGACCGGTTGAGTTCATGCTCTCGAAGATCAGCTGCGGGTTATCCTGATCCCGGGTGAGCGCGATATCGACAATGACGAGCTTGGCGAGCCCGTTGCAGACATCGGTGTAGTCGCCGTTCAATGCGAGCAACCAGTCATGGAATAGCTGATAATTCTCCTGAACCCGGACAGAAGGCTCGGCGGGAGCTTCCTTGCCGTCCACGATTGATTTCAGCGTCTCGCGGTCGGTCTGTGAGAGAAGCAGCTTGAAATGTCTTTCGCCTTCCTCCTCGTCGTTGAGAAGATAGCGATTACGGATTTTCTTGCGCGAGAACCCGTCCACCGGCTGTTTTTCACCAAGGACTTCGGCCAGGGCGGCCAGAAGCAACGTCACCGTCGTAAGTCGCTGCTGGCCGTCTATCACGAGCAACGGAGCCTGAAGCGATACCTGTGACAACCCTTCCTCAATATAGACAATCGAACCGATGAAGTGGACGGCGACGTCTTCGTTCCGTCCGGCCCGACGTATGTCGTTCCACAGCTGGCGGCATTCCTTTTCTGTCCAGGAATACGTCCGCTGATAGATCGGAATCGTGAATTGCGGGGATTTCTGCAGGAAGGCGAGGAGTTTGGCTTCTGTGGCTTTCATGACTTAGAGATTCCCTCGATGCGACATGTCAGATACCCCCAACGATCTTTTCGTGGTCAAGTTGATCGGTAAGATAGGGGAGAAAGCCGGCAACGATGATCGTCATGGCAACTGTATCGCGAAGCTCGATATCACGGGTGGAGTTATCATAGTTGCCTGCATGGCGCAGCCCTTCGAAATCGCTGGCAAAGCCGTAGAGTTCTTTAATCGAAGTTCGAACGCGTTCATGCGGCCAGCATGTCAGTTCGTCACAGATAAGCCCCAGGGTATTCGCCCTGCCCGAAATAGCGGGATGGGCAAGCCCAAAGGCTTCCATCAGGTTGAAACCGGTATGAATACAGCGCTTGATCTTGTTTGCATTCCGTGGCGTGCGAAGATCGCCGATGGCCTGTTCGAATTCCAGCAGGCGCATCATTACCGAGGGATCATTCGCAGCAACTATCCGCAATTCATCGATAAGAGAGGCGAATACCCCCTCGATTGTGGGCGCAATCTGAAATGGCTCGGTAGTGCGGTAGCGCAGATTGTGCCGCGAGATAAAGTCTGTGATGCTGTGGTGGAAAATCGGCACAAGTTCAGGCCTTTCAATATCCTCAAATAATTCATGCGCGCCTTCGAGGAATTGGAGGAAGTGCGATTCACTTCTGATATGGTGGGCTTGCAAAGCCTGTAAAAAACTGACCGCTTGCTCAGGATCGTTTACGGCTTCTGCAAACCCGCGCGCGCGTGCTTCGGGAGTCAGTGCACGGTAGAGGTTTTGAACCAACTCCATAAATAGATCATCTGGTGCGTTTTCGCAGTCGCCCAGAGGCTCAAAGAGCTCAGGCCACACGTACTGCCAGACAGAAAGGAATTCCCGTGGCATCAGAGCTCTCCCCGGAAGGCACGTTGTTGGATACTAGAAAAAAGAAGGTTCTGTTTTTGAATATCGCAAAGTAATTTTCTTCTTTGGCCTCGCACGCGACTAAGATAGCGAGCCACGCGCCGTTGAACTTGGATATCCGGCACTTTCACCAGGATGGATTTCAATACAGTCAGAGTGACAGTCTTTTGAGCGATACCCGTGGCCCCTTTGTCAGCTTGTCGTCGTACTTCCGGGCTCTCTAACAAGAACATTAGATAGGTACTGTCTATGGCGGCTGGGTCTGGCTTCAAATGAGCGATGTGGCGCTGAAAAATAAATTTTTGATCATCCGGTACCACCGCAGAATGCCCATAAGATCCCACGCATGTATATAGAACATCACCCGCATCTATGGATGTCTTCCTTGTAAGAGATTGATAAGTATCTTCGGATACGTACTTGTCAGTCTCGAAATTGATTTCTTGATTGCGTATGTTTGAAACGAACAAGAATGGTATGCCTTTCTCGGCCCAAGTGGGAGATTGATGCGTGCCGTCGGTTATTCTGTGACATAAGTCGGAAAGTTTAACGGGTGCAGCGTCAAGTTGCTTTTGGTGGTGAGCGAACGTTGATTGGCCGAGTTGGTTGAGCCGGTCGATGGCGCGCTGGCGCAAGCGGCGCAATTTATCGGCCTTATCCAGGATCGCGGCAATCCGCTTCTGTTCGTCGAGTGCTGGAAGTGGTATCGGTATATTCGAAGCTTGCGCTTTCGTAAGTTTGCTTCTTGTGCTGCCGTTCAGGAAAGGCCGCACATCATAGTTTTCGAGCACTCGACAAAGGTATCCGAGATCAATGCTGTCCTTTGGCTTAATTACATGGGCATGATTGTTGACCCAGGTTCGTCCTTCTATCCGATACGCTATTCCACGATCCGGGTCATCAAAGAAACCACCATCTTCCGCCAGTAACACTAAAGGCTCGTCAAAGATATATTGATCAATGGTACCAATTTTCCCATTGGCACCGTAGTATGGATAAGGTCCAGGATTCCGTTCTGATTCTTTCACGGGCTTACGGCGGCTATCTAGAAAGTAAGCCACTTCAGCTAGCGGTTTGACGGGATAGGCAGCCTTTACCAGATCGCGCGTAATCATCCCAGCATGTCCTCCAGCTCGTCCAGACCCTTGGAGATATCGGCCTCGATGGCCCGGAGCTCAGCGATAATCTCCTTCGGAGCTGGATAATCTACCTCCTTGTGCTCAACCTCCTTGTAACGGTTCAGGGAAAGGTCGTACCCGGCGGCCTCGATGTCCGCCCGGGGCACGCAGAAGCTCTGCGTCGTGCGCGGACGCTCAAGCTCCGCCCCATTACGCTCCTCCCAACGCATCAGGATATCGGGCAGGTTGTTTTTTGCATGCTCCTCGTTGGTCAATTCAGCCGACGGCGTTGGCCCAAGCTTTTCGGGCGGCAGGAGGGGCGCGCGCTTGTCGTCCAGTGAAATCCCGTCGGCCTGCATGTCATAGAACCAGACGTGGCGAGTGCCGCCGACGCCGGTCTTGGTGAATACCAGAATGGCCGTCGAGACTCCGGCATAGGGACGGAATACACCCGACGGCATCTTGATCACTGCATCCAGCTTGTGATCCTCCACCAGCATCCGCCGTAGCTCTTTGTGGGCTCTGGAGGACCCAAAAAGCACGCCGTCGGGTACGATGACGGCGGCGCGTCCGCCGGTCTTGAGCAGGCGAAGGAACAGGGCGATGAACAGGAGCTCTGTCTTCTTCGTCTTGATCACCTTTTGCAGGTCTTTGGCCGTCGACTCGTAATCGAGCGATCCGGCGAAAGGCGGATTGGCCAGGACAAGCGAATAGCGCCCGGCATCTTTGCCATGCTCCTCGGCCAGGCTGTCGCGGTAGGAGACGTCGGCCTTTTCGACTCCGTGCAGGATCATGTTCATTGCGCCGATGCGCAGCATGGTGTTGTCGAAGTCGAACCCGTGAAACATCGTTTCGTGGAAGTGCCTGCGCAGTCTTTCATTCCGGAAAAGCTCCGGATGGCGGTCGCGCAGGTACTCCCCGGCGGCAACGAGAAAGCCGCATGTTCCGGCCGCAGGATCACAGATGACATCGTCCGGCGCGGGTTCGGTGAGTTCGACCATCAGCTGGATGATGTGCCGGGGCGTCCGGAACTGACCGTTCTGTCCGGCGCTCGCGATCTTGCCGAGCATGTATTCATAGACGTCGCCCTTTGTGTCGCGGTCATCCATCGGGATTTTATCGAGCATCTCAACGGTCTTCGACAGCAGGGCCGGATTGCTGAAGCCCAGCCGCGCGTCCTTCATATGTGTGCCGTAGCTCGAACCGTGTTCTGCGAGCCCGCGCAGGAAAGGGAAGACGCGGTCTGCGACCACGTTCATCATCTTCCGCGCTTCGAAGTGCTTGAACCGCGACCAGCGCAGATCGGAATAAGGGCGGCCTTCTTCGTCTTCGCCCTCGGGGAAAATCCGGCGTTCCATAGGACTGCCGGTGTGACGTGCCTTTTTCTCTTCCAGCGTGTGGAGATCATCGAGCCGTTTGATGAAAAGCAGGTATGTGATCTGTTCGATGACCGCGAGCGGGTTCGATACCCCGCCGGACCAGAACGCATTCCAGATTTGATCGATTTGATTGCGGACTTCCCCCGTCAGCATGGCCGGTACACCTCATGTTGTTGTTCGATTTTTGTATTCGGCAATATAGTGCGGGCGAATACTCCAGCGCATCACTATAGCCGACGTGAGGAGACTTGTGTAGACCTTATGCGTCCGCGCGGCCCATTTCCACACAGATGCCGAACGAGTGTGCACATCACCGCAGCCGGAATGTGTGGAACGCGGCTGTGATGGTCCGTTAGTCCGGCGCGTGTCAGTTTTCGTGCCAGAAAAGTGGTGCGATTCGTGTTTTCGCGCCAAAAACGGGCGAAAAGTGGCACGATTTTCCGTTGGCCGCCGGTTCGTCCGCCTGACAGCCCGGGCCATGCTCCGCCCGCCGGGGGATGCAAGGAGGGGAGCGGAAATCTACCCCTTGCTCCATGGGGGCCGGGGGAGAGGGAAGTCTTCCCGGTCGTGATCCATCTTCGACAAGATGGCGCGCATCCAACCGGCGGACGGTTGGTCGATGGGATGGGTCCGGGGAAGGGCAGCGCGAAAGCTCTCTTCCCCGGTCTCCATGAAATGGTCAGGGGTCCAGGGGGCAGGAACGCCGCCCGGCCATGGGGGTTTCGGGGGAGCCTGGAAGCTCCCCTGAACGGTGATGCAACGGCCGGACGATTGCGAGTGCTGAAACGGCGATACGTTTCTGTGGCGGACGCGGGGCTCGATGCCCCGGGAGTGCAACCGGACCGCAGGCGCGGCGCGAAGCGCCCGGCCCGGTGCGGCCATGCGCTCCTTCGTCCGCCCCGGGCCGGGGGGATGCAACGGGGGCGTGCCCGGCGCTGCTGCGCAGCGCAGAACGGGCCCCCTTGCCAAGCTGTGTTGTAGTACAACACACAGCTTGCGTTCGGCCTTAACAGGCCGTCGTCCCGTCTCCGGCGTTTCGATCCGCACAGACGTCTGACCGTCCGTCCGCACCCCATCAGCTTGCTGAACACGCCGCACTCAGAACAGGCTCAGCTGCCGTTTTTTCGCCTGGCGTTCCGTTCGGCTTTAACAGGTCACGGTCCGATCACCGATAGCTGCTTTCATCCCCTGTAGATGTGTCCTGGACTCGACTGGGCTCTGGAAAAGTCCGGTGAATCTATCGCTCCATGCATTGACGATATTCATCCACAGAACCGGCAAAGCTGCATGCCTTGATGTCGTTCATGAGAAAGTAAAGGGATCGCGTGATCCGTGTCCCGGAATTCGTCCCTACTCTGTCACTAATGCCATAAGCGTGGATTCCATAAACGACCGGTTCGCGAAGCTGATTTGTTTCAGAGACGGCGATTATTGGACTACCGCTCATGCCGCCTTCAGTATCGCATGGGTGATGCAACTCTCTGAGCTCAATAACGCCAATGGTGCATTTGCTGTACCACATAGTGGCAACTTTGGAGTAAGGGTAACCAACAACCCATACATCATCCCTGCCTCCGCCATGGGCACGCACTTTCATGAACGGGCCGTCCATATGCACAGGCTTCGATAGCCTGACGAATCCGAAATCGAACTTGCGGTCCCCGCAAGCTAAATATCTGGGGTGCACGCTGAAGTATCGAAACCTTAAGCGCCCATACGGAAAATCCTTGTAATCCCGCGCAGGAGCGAACCAGCGGAAAGAGTCTCTTATCCATGAACGCTCGACTGATCTGCAATCCTGACTCGCTTCGACATCTATAAGGCAATGTGCGGCTGTAAATACCAGAAAAGGAGACACAAGAAAACCGGTGCAACCATTGCCAAAGTTGCCAATAAGGCGCGTCCAATACTTGTCTGGGGTAATGACGTGCTGTTTTCTATCGATCCCAATTGTCGAATAAAAGTTTTCTAATTTCTCTGATCTATCAAACTGACTGCTGCTTTTAACTTCTTCTTCCATGTATTCATGAACAACATATTTTCCTAATTCGTCTTGTCCTGTAGTTTCCTGATCAAAGACGAAGAATTTATAAGAAAATTCTGATTCATTGTTGAATAATATAGTGCTAATGCGGTCAGAAAGTGTAGGGTCGATCATCTCCATAAATTTGCTCTGCCCTTGTTCTCTGAGCGAAATATCTTCTCCTGTATAAGTGGATAATTCAGTTTGACGATCTGTCAGATCGATGTGCAGGTCGTCTTCGGCATCCGCATGAGTTACAGGTTTGACACATAGAATAAATACTATCGATGCAAGGAACGTAATCTGAAGGGAAAGGCGCATATTCGGTCTCCATCTCTGAAAATATTTTGTTCTGCATGGCGAAGCCATAATCTTGCGCTTCGGGCAAGGGTCCATGGTCCGCAGACCGATAATACACAACGGCAGCTAAAAAATAGACGCTTTCTTGATACGGCCTAGAATATTTCGCTTATAGTCTTCGGCGTTGGCTAAAACAGGCTAAGCTGGTTTCTTTCGGCCTCGGCTTCCCGCCACGCCTCCGAGTGCGCCTCATGCTCAAGCCAGGCCCGGACATAGGACGCGGGGCCACCGTGCGCCGCCACGGCGTCCGCCGGTAAGAAGGCGGATTTGTAGCCGGTCTCCGTGACAGGGAGCGGGGCGCGGCTGTGGCTCTCGATTTCCAGATGGGCAAGCGCGCTGCCGTAAATCTCGTGAACGGAGGCGAACACATAGGGGCGGTAGCGCACAGTCACGGCGATGCCGCGCCAGTCGAGGGTATGGGTTTCGTGACCGGGTGTCATGGCGGTCTCCTTCGTGCTTACGGGTTAAAAGAAAAAGGCCGCCTCAGGCGGCGGCCTCGTCGTCGGTGTCGGTCTTGTCCGCCTCTCCGTCCGCGTCCGGCTGCAGGCCGTGCAGGTAGCTCACAGCTTTCTGCGCGTGCGCGGCGGCGGTGAAGATGGCCCGGCTGTCGCTTTTCAGGACCTGAAGCCACGATCCGATATAGGCGGCGTGATCCTCGCGGTCCTCCAGCGTGATGCCGAGATCGGCGCACAGGAACGCCGCCCCGAGTTCGGCGACAAGCTCCTCGCGGGCATAGCCTGCGTCGCCGAATTTCTTCCGCCCGAAATCCCGGTTCAGGCGGCTTTCGTGCCGGGTCCAGTGCGTGCACTCGTGCGCCAGCGTTGCGTAATAGCTTTCGGCGTCGCGGAAGGCTTCGAAGGGCGGCATGTGGATCGTGTCCAGGCCGGGGATGTAGCAGGCGCTGTTGCCACCCTCGCGGATAGCCGCGCCGGTCGCCGCGAAATACGCCTCGGCTCTGGCGATGCGCGCATCGGGGTTCGGCTCGCCTGCGGCCAGCGCATAGTAATGAGCGGGCAGGCCGTCGATCTGCTCGACGTTGAAGACGGTGTAGGATTTCAGGAACGGAATGAAGCGAACACCGTCCCCGCCGTCTCCGGCCGAAGGATCGCCGCCGCCGCCGTCCGCGTTCTCCTCTTCGGTCTTCACAATGGTGTCGGCGTAGACGACGGGCGCGCCTTTCTCGCCTTTGCGGACCTGGCCGCCGAGCTGCAGCGCCTGGCGGTAGGTCATCCAGATGGGCGCGGCGTAGCGCCGCTCCATGGCGGTCGCCCAGAGGGTGACGACGTTGATCCCGGCATAGGCCTCGCCGCCGTGCCGCAGCGGCCGGGATACCGGTCCGGCCGCATGCGCGGCGTTCCACGGCTGGGTCCAGGGCTTCACCCCGCGCTCCAGCGCGCGGACGATCTGGCCGGTGATGCGGGTATAGATATCGGGCTTTTTGCTCTTCGCGTGTTTCATGGCGTGTCTCCTTGCCGTTTGGGTTTTCCTCAAGACGCGGAGACACACGGCCGGTCGCACACAGCCGGGGCGGTCACCCCGCCCCGTCAGGCCACCGGCGGACAGGCGGGGGTCACGGCCAACACGGGCCTTCGCCCGAAAAGGGCGGAAGGCGTCGGCGCGGGCAGGCCATTGACCGCCCGGCGCGACCGGCCACGACGCGGCCATGACTTGAGGAAAACCCGGCAAGGACCCGCGCGCCCGGCCGCGCGCGGGACAAGCCCGTGCAATCGCCCCGCTTTCGTCCCGGCAGTCCGCACGGCGCGGGATAGGGTGTCCGCCAACGGTCCCGGCACCAACGGAGCGGATGCGTGTTCACCGACGGGTTCCGCCCGCCGCGCGGCGGCGGCGCGACGCATAACGAGGATGTGGCGGCGACGGCCTTCTGGCTGCCCGCCCGGGCGATTGCCGCGCGCTATTCCTTCACGCCGGGGCGCTCCATGTTCCTGGGCTGTCAGCGGCTGAACGGCGCGCTGTCCTATGTCGGCTGCCCCATCGACGACCGGCACGGGATTACGGTGGCGGGCTCGCGCTCGGGCAAGGGCACGGCGTTCATCATCCCGAACCTGTATTTTTATCCCGGCTCGGTCATCGCCAACGACCCCAAGGCGGAACTGGCCATGCTCACCGCCGGGCGGCGCAGGGCGATGGGCCAGAGCGTGGCCATCATCGATCCGTTCCGGGAAAGCGGCCTGCAGCCGGAGGAGCTGGCGGCCTTCAACCCCATGGACATTGTCGATCCGGACGATGAAAGCGCGACCGACGAAGCGGGGCTGCTGGCCGATGCGCTGATCGTCCAGGAAAGCGGCAAGGGCAGTCACTGGACGCAGTCGGCCAAAAACCTCCTGCACGGCACGATCCTCGCCGTCGCCATGCGCTACCCGCCCGGCGATCCGGAGCGCACGCTGTCCACGGTGCGGGAGCTGATCACCCAGGACGCCGGAAGCATGACCCGCACGCGCGAGCTGGCCGGGTCCATCGGGGAGCGGCAGGGCCTGCTGTCCATGATGCGGGATGCGGGCGGCTTCGCCGAACAGGCGGGAAACGGTTTCCAGGCCAAGGCCGACGCCGAACGCTCGGGCGTCCTGTCAACCGCGCAGGAACAGACCGCCTTTCTGCACAGCCCCGCCATGCGCCGGGCGCTGGGGGCATCCACCTTCTCCATCGACGATCTGAAGACCAGGGCCGATGGCTGCACGGTCTATCTGTGCCTGCCCGCCCGGCGCATGGGCACGCATGCCCGGTTCCTGCGCCTGATGATCACCGTGGCGCTCGCCCGGATGGAGGCGGTGAAGGGCATGCCCCGGGCCGGACGGCCGGTCCTGTTCATGCTGGATGAGTTCGCGGCGCTCGGGCACATGCAGGTGATCGAGCGCGCGGCGGGGCTGATGGCCGGGTACGGCGTCAAGCTCTGGACCGTCCTGCAGGACCTGACCCAGCTCAAGCGCGATTACAAGGAAAGCTGGGAGACATTCCTGGGCAATGCCGGGACCATGCAGGTCTTCGGCAACAACGACGCCACCACCTGCCGCTACGTCTCGGAGATGTGCGGCAAGGTCGAGACCGTGGTGCGCAGCTTTCAGGAAATTACCGAAGTCCAGCGCGCGCACGACCTGACCGGCATCTCGCATTCCACCTCCCTCGTGCCGCTCATCCACCCGGATGAAATCCGCCGGATGTTTTCCCGGGCGGGCGGCCTGCAGCTTGTACAGTTTCCGGGCAGTTATCCGCTGGCGCTTGAACGGGCCGATTACTTCCGCCCCGAGCATGCGCCCCTGTTCAGAGGAGGGTTTTCGTAGATGACACCGACACCGCAGGCGGTGGCCTTCACGCGGCAGCAGGCCATTCGCGCCACCGTCAGGGCCGTGACTTACGCCGCCCTGGCGGCGGGGCTCAATCTCATCGCCGCCGGGTTCTGGCAGGCCGTTCTGGGCGAACGCCCGCTCACCGTCACCGGCTTCTTCGGCGGGCCGCCCGCGCTCGGCTGGTTCGGGGCGGTCTGCGCCGGGCTCGGCCTGTGGCTCGCCGTGCTGGCGGCGGGCGAGTTCACCTCGACCAGCCTTCCCTACTATTTCAAGCGGCGCAAGATGCGCGCCGAAGCCCGGAGGACGCGCAATGCAGACCAGGCATTCTGAGACCGACTTCGACACCTCCGTCCAGGTGATCACCTTCGAGCATGCCGTCTCGGCGGCGGGGCGCGGCGTCCTGTTCCTCGGCGCGTGCGTGGTCTGCGCCTGGCTGGGCTGGGACTTCATCCGCTGGATCGCCGACGGGATGCCCTACCGCGAAGCCGCCCGGCTGATGGGCGGGGGGCTTTACGTCTACATCACCGGCTTCCCGGCGTTCTTCGCCGTCCTGGCGGGGATGCAGGCCATGAACCTCCTGCTGTTCGTGACGCTGGTCTACGCCATCGACCGGCGGCTGGAACGAAAGGACTCCGAACTGACCCGCCGGGGCTATCCGCAGAACTTCGGCCGGTAAGCGGCCTTGACGGGAAAGATACAACCACGGGATCAGGCCGGGCGGAGCTCCGGTCTGGAAGCCGCCCGCAACGGGCACAGCAACCTGAAGAGAAGGAGAGCAGCCATGAGTGCACGGGACTCCGCCTACAAACACGGTCAGGACCGCGCCCGCCAGGGCTCCGGTCCGCCCAAACAGGGCAATAATCCCCAGTCGGTCCACCAGTCCGCCGTGGCGGGCTGGCGCGACGGAAAGAAAAAGTAAGCCGGTCTCCGTCCGGGTTACTTCGCGGAGCGGAGGCGGCAACGCCTCCGCTCTTTCGCATCTGTACTGTAAGATACATGGAGAAATTGATGGCCATGACGGCGGATGCATGACGGATTGTAGTATACATCAAATAAATATCCCTGAATTAACGCTTTGTTAACGGTTTTAACGCATATTAAACTTATGAACTGCGTGTTCATATTAAAATGACTCTGAAATGAAAATCGTACTCGCGGCCGCGCCCCCTGCTTCACGCACGGGGGCGCGGTCTTTTATGGCGGCTTTCCGTGCCGCGCATCGCCTGTTGCAGGGCAAGGGGCTTATGAGGGCTTCGGGCGCGGTGAGAGAGTTTCCCGCCTGCGCGGGAAAAGCACAGGACAATAATCGCTTCCCGGATCATCGCATCTTCGCGGTGAATACTATCCGTTAACGCTTTTTTAATAAAATTCTCTGTAAACTTGTAGGGAAACGAAATTTTTATAGTGGAAGATATTTATCATGAAACGCGTATTCGGAAAACTTTACAGAGCACAATCCACAAAAGACGGCGGCGGCGAAGGAAGCCGAACCAATCCCGCCCTTCTCTCAAAAATCATACACGACCGGCGCGGGAATATATTAACGCTTGCCATCGGGGCCATTGCCTTGACGGCGACGGCCTCGGCGATTGCGGTGAAGGGCCTTGTGGGCCCGGTCAAGACGGCCCAGCGGGTGACGCAGCAGAATATCGTGCAGGCGCAGCAGCTGGCCACGGTCAAGATACTGACGGCCCTGTCCTCCCCCTCGAACGGCGGGGACTGCGACGGCGACACGATTATCGAGCCCGCCGAATGGCGCGATCCTTCGGGCGGGCAGGCGGTGCCCGCGGGCGGCGGCCTTGTGCCGAATAACGTGGGCGCGGCGATCAGCGATCCCTGGGGCACGGAATACGGTTACTGCGTCTGGAATTTCGGTTCCGCCGATACCGGGGACGAACCGGCCTGCGATAACGGCGGGGGCGAGAACCGGCTCGGCGCGGGCGGGGCGGAGGCCCCGGACGGGCGCGTCATGGCGGTGATCTCGGCCGGACAGGACCGGGTGTTCCAGACAAGCTGCGCGGCGTATACGGGCGATCCGGACGATCAGGTCCAGCCCGGCGGCGGGGACGACGTGATTTACGAGGTCAGCTATGCCGAGGCCGGGGACGGCTCCGGCCTGTGGAAGCTGCAGAGCGGCACGTCGGACGTGGCGGAGATCGGCATCGCGGCGGAAGGCGGACAGGCTGCCGGGGTTGTGAAGGTGGAGGATTTAAGCGCGCAGTATACGGGCCTGTCGGCCCAGACGGGCGTGGGGGAGTTCATGGCCCTCAAGACGGATAACATTTTAAGCAGGACCGGAGCCGGAAGCACGATCAGCGTGCGCGACCCGCTGGCCGCCGATGCGGGGGTGGACATTAACCTGATCGTGAGCATGGGCGCGTGCACGACGGAAGGCAACCTGGCGGTGAACGGATCGGGCGATCTGGTTCTGTGCCGGGGCGGTGCCTGGACGCTTGTGAAGGATAATCTGGGTGATCACACGGCCACTGAAGCTCTGGATATGGGGAGTTTCGGAATAACGGACACGGGGTCCATCGCGGGCGCGACAAGTATAACGGCCAGCGGCGCGATATCGGGCGGCAGTCTTGACGTGGGAACGGGAAGCATAAGCGGTGGCTCTGGGACGCTCGGCTCCCTTCAAATGAACGGTAACATCAACCTCAACGGTAACTACATCTCCGGTGATGGTAACAATCAGGGAATATTCGTCGATGCGGAAGGAAGGGTCGGAATAAACGGTACATCGCCTATCAGCGGTCTGTCTGTCATTAATACGGACGGCGGCAGCGACGGCTGGAAAGACGACATAGGAATGATTGCCTATGGCAATGGGGGTGGAGATTTTGGGAGTCTTATAGGTTTTCGCGCGCGAGGGACGGAAGCTTCCCCGGAAGCGGTTCAGGCGAATAACTGGATCACGATGTTGACCGGATCAGGCTATGACGGCAGTTCGTTCAGTCCGGGGGCAAGTATAGCGGTACAGGCGGAAACTGACTGGTCGGTCGAAAAAAGCGCGAGACTTCGGTTCCATACCACGTCCAACGGATCATCAAGTGAAAAGATGCGCATAACGTCAGACGGCGATGTGGGCATTGGGATAATAAATCCCTCCGCAACACTTGATGTTGGAGGAAACGCGGAAATCAACGGCCTGCTGGATGTGACAGGCTCCGGCGAAAGCACGGTCGCGGGCCGCCTCAAGGTCGGTACGGGAGCCGGCGGCGGCAGTGTCGGCGACATTGCCGGAAACCGCATCTGCGACCATCAGGGCGACTGCATGAGCATCGACTCGATTGTGGGTGACGGCTCGGGCGGCGGGACCGGGGCGCTGCTCCCCGACTGCGCCAACGGCCAGATACTGGAATACGACACCAATAACGGCTGGGTCTGCGTGGCCAAGCCCGGCGGCGGCGGGGACAACCTCGGCAATCACACGGCCGAACAAACACTTGATCTGGCCAATAATGCAATAGTTAACGCGGCCGGCGTTCAGATTGGGACCAGTTTGACCTGCACCTCCTCTGAAGAAGGCACTATCCGCTATGTCAGCACCAGTGATCCGCCCTGGGAGTATTGTGACGGGGGTGCCTGGGTAAATTTTAAGCAGCCCCGGTGCCAGGACGACGACACCGGGGAGTGCTACTTGGCAGCCACCCGCTCTAACGACGATCCTGAATTTGCAGCAGCCAATATCAAGGACGGCGTTAATATTCTCGGCGTGACAGGGACCTATACAGGGGGAGGTGGTTGCACTGTTCCGATTAATTGTCCGAACGTGGGTGACGTGTGCAGCGATGGCAGCATCTTTGCGGGGTTTATGCTGTATGGAACCTCCTGCGAATCTCTTTACGTGACGGACAACAACCAAAGCACATCAAGCCGGTGGAAAACGGCGACCGGCACAGATGACATCAGCACGGACGACTACCTTGACGGGAAGGTCAACCATGCCAATCGCGGCGGCGCTCTGTCAGATTTCCCGGCCTTTGAGCTTTGCGAGGATAACACCTATCACGGCAAGAGCGACTGGTATTTGCCGGCCCGCGCCGAACTGAATCTGTTATGGCTGAATCAGGCGGCGATTAACGCCAATGCCGCTGGCAACTTAACGACAGGCCTCTACTGGTCGTCCTCCGAGCGCAATAACAACAATGCGTGGCGCATTGATTTCGAATTCGGCAACCACACCAGCAGCAATAAGGATGATAACCTCACGGTGCGATGCGTACGGAGAGATTCCGGCGGTGACGGTGCCGATACGTCTTACCCGATATGGATTACGGATAACAGTTATCCAGTGGCGACGATTGATCCAGGGGATACTCTAAACACCACCGTAACCGCTACCGATGACAGCGGATCAGTGACTTACAGCAAGCAATCCGGTGCGGACTGGATCACAGTGAACACAAGCAGCGGTAATCTCAGTGGAACCACAAGCACCTCTGGGACCCACTCGATTACTGTACAGGCGAGTGATGCTGCGGGAAACAAAGCATATAGAACATTCAGTGTAGTTGTAAAAGCCCCGTGCCCCGGCACTATAGGGTGCGTTATGCCTGACGGATCGATTTTTGCTGGAGACGGGAACCTTTTCATAACAGATCAGAACCAGAGCAACGGCATTGAGTGGTCGAACGAAGATTTCTTGACAGGCGCAAATTCAAATACAGACGGCGCGTTTAACCAGCAATTGATCGTTGGAAATGAGATTTTAAGCCAGTACCCGGCCTTTGAGTTGTGCGAGAATCTAAACCGACACGGCCATCAAGATTGGTACCTGCCCTCTCGGAATGAGCTGCGCGATGTGCTCTGGCCTAACCGCGCTGTCATTGGCGGCTTTACCGAAGACAACTATTGGTCGTCTACTGAGGCTAATAGTAGCAACGCGCGGCTTGCGAGATTCTCCAATGGCAATATGTACAGCTGGGCGAAGAATAACAATTACGACGTCCGGTGTGTCCGGAGGGAGTAGCCCCGGCGAAGCCCGCGACATTCACATTTCAGACACAACAAGCATAACAGTGACTAAATCAGGGGACACAATAAATTTATTGTGTCCCCATTGCATGCTGCCCCCTTACCGCAACTCTGGCGGGAAATTATCGTTCGCCGGGATGCGCGCGCCGAACCCGGCGGCAAGCTCCGGATGCCTGATCCGGAAATACAGGTCGAGCAGGCGGATGCGGTCCAGAACGCGCCGCTGCACGCGCGGCGTTTCATGCCCGGACAGAGCCGCCGTCTTCGGGCGGGCAAAGCCCGATATCCATTTCTGATCATCATCGTCCGGGAATACGTCATCGATTTCCGGCACCGGCCAGGGCGTTCCGTCGGGCCGAAGGATCGTCCCCTCAAAATCCCGGACCGCGTCGGCCACCGCGTCGCGCCACATCCTGCGGGGAATACCCTCGTCATGGACAGCGCCGCGCAGATCGGCAAGATAATGACGGTTATGCAGCTCGGCGTCCGTGGCCATATAAACGGCGGCCCCGCTTTCGGGCAGCGCCTGCCCGCAGTACCGGCAGATCGGCATGACGGTCGTCCTCCTTCTTCTCACACGCATAAAACGGAAACGGATTCAGCCCTTCATGGGCTGCGCCGCCCGGCCGGATGCGTCTGCGGAAGACACTTGGAAGGACAGGGGGAAAACGGTGCCTTTAAGAGAATGCCGGGCCGGGCAAGCGCAATCAACGCCCCGGCGCGCCGGACTAAGCAGGTTTGGAAGCAAATGCGGCGGAGCCCGACGCAGGGTGTTGATCTACAGGGTTTTTCCGGCAGGCCGGAATGACGGACAGAATGCGGCAAAAGACCGGGCGGGACGCCTCCCGGGACGCTGACCGTCCCGGCTCCGGGCCTGATGCGGCCCGTGCGCCGGGCAACCGCCTGCGGCGCGCTGCGAAGCTGGGCGAAAAGGAACTGGTCCTGATCGTCCGGAACTTCTGTCTCGGGCTCAGCGTGGCGGGCACCGCGAAACGCTCCGGCCTGTCCACCAAATCCGTACGGGCCATCTTTCTGGATTTGCGCGCCCGGCTCGACGCGCCCCGCTACAACCGCTGGCATCACGGCGGACGGCGGCTGCTCACTGTTCCCGACGAGGCCGTGCAGGAGGCCGTCCGCGACGCCTTCTTCGATACCCTCGCCCGGTGTTACGTCAACGCGACCTGCTACCGGAACTATCGCGCCGGAAACCGCAAAAAACGGCTGTGCCGCACCTGTCCCCTAAAAACCGCCGTCAGCGGCGAAAATCTGGACGACTGTCTGGCGCTGGTGGATACGGTGCGGGCCTTCTACGCCCGCCTGGGCATCGCCGCCGAGCGCGGGCGCGACCGCGTCACCCTGTTCCGGCTGCGGCTTCTCCATACGGCCACAGTTACGGCCGTGCTGGAACATACGCCCCGGCGGCGCGGCGGCATGCCGGACCTGACCAGCGACGCCTACCTCTCCTTTCGCAGCCTGTTCGAAACCCTGCTCGCCGATCTCATCGACAATCCGCTCTGACGGGCTTGCCGCCCGCCTGTCTCTTCCCGCAAGCCGCCCGTCCGGCCCGGCCTGCCGTGTCATTGTCGGCGAACCGGAAAGAAAGGAGTCGGCATGGCGAGACTTGCGCAATGGTTCGCATACTGCGTTGCATCAGAACAATATTTGAGTTGTGTCAACCTTTGGTGGTATTCTATACTTATGGATATTGTGTGTTTGAATGGAAATCCAGTTGGCGGGGTGCGTCATGCGTGATAAAATTTCGCCAAAGACATTTTCGAAATCATTTGAGGCGGTCAGCCATCGCCCGCCGGACAGGGCGCGGCTTCTGGAGCTGGTCCGGTTTCTCGCGCGGCGCGCGGCGGAAGCGGATTATCAGGCGCTGCTGGAGGCGAAAGGCAAGGCGGACTGCCGCATACCAAAGAAAGGAAAACAGGAGCCATGAAAACCGTTGCCATCTACGCCCGCTATTCAACCGACCTGCAAAGCGACGCCTCCATCGAGGACCAGATCAGGATTTGCAAGGAGCGCGCGCGAGCGAACGGATGGCATGTGGTCAACTGCTACACCGATCACGCGGTGTCGGGCGCGAGCATGATGCGCCCGGGCATTCAGATCATGATGCAGGACGCCCAGGCCGGGAAGTTCGATCTGGTCCTGGCCGAGGCGCTGGACCGCCTGTCCCGCGATCAGGAAGACATCGCCGGTATCTACAAGCGCCTGCAGTTCGCGGGCGTGGCGATTGAGACGATTGGCGAAGGGCCGATCTCCAACCTGCATATCGGCCTCAAAGGCACGATGAACGCCATGTTCCTGAGCGATCTGGCGGACAAGACGCGGCGCGGTCTGCGGGGCCGTGTCGAGCAGGGAAAGTCCGGCGGCGGCGTCACCTACGGCTATGACGTTGTGCGGAAGATCGGCGAGGACGGCGAAGCGACGACGGGCGAGCGGACGATCAATCCCGAACAGGCGGAAATCGTGCGGCGGATTTTCCGGGAGTATGCGAAGGGCAAGTCGCCGCGCGCGATTGCCATCGATCTGAATAACGAGGGCGTCAAGGGACCGTCCGGCAAAGGCTGGGGCCCGACGACGATCAACGGCAACCGCCAGCGCGGCACGGGCGTCCTTAACAACGAGCTTTATATCGGGCGGCTGGTGTGGAACCGGCTCCGCTACATCAAGGACCCCGAAACCGGCAAACGCGTCTCCCGTCCCAACCCGGAAGCCGAGTGGATCATTCAGGACGTTCCCGATCTGCGTATCGTCGATCAGGAGATGTGGGATGCCGTGAAGCAGAGGCAGGGCGCGATTGTGAGAAACGCACCCGCGCTGTGCGACCGTCCGCGCCCGAAAAGTCTGTTCTCAAAGCTCATCAAATGCGGTCACTGCGGCGGCAGCTATACGATCATTTCCCGGACGCATCTGGGCTGTTTCAATACGCGGAACAAAGGCACCTGCGACAATCGCCGGGGGATAGGCCGGGAAGCGCTGGAAGAAGCGGTGCTCGGCGCGGTGCGCGAATATCTGAAGGATGACGAGCTGTGCAAGGTGTTCTGCGAGGAATATGCGACGCGGGCTAACGAACTGCGCCAGGAACACAATGCGTCACTGGCGCAGTACGAGCGCGAGCGGGAAAAGCTGGCGCGCCACAAGGCGAAGCTGATCGACTGCATCAAGGAAGGGATAGACCCGAAGACAATCGCCAGCGACCTGAATCAGACTCATGCGCGGATTGAGGAACTGGACAAAATTCTCGCCAGTGTCGAGGAGGCTCCTGTGCTCCTGCATCCGAACATGGCGCAGCGGTATCATCAGGAAATCAGGAGGCTGATCGACTGCCTGAACGAACCGGAGCACCGCGCGGAAGCGGTGGAGATCGTCCGCAGTCTTGTGGATAAAATCGTGGTCACATTCGATCAGGACGAACAGCGGCTTGTCGTCGATCTTCACGGCGATCTGGCCGGAATCCTGTCCGTGGCCACGGGAAGAGGCCTGCCCCCGGCCTCTGGCGGCAGGGTGTCGCCGACGAACAAACTTGCCGCCGGGCGTGGCGGCAAGGGCGTTCGGGATCAACTGGAACTTGAGCAAATTGTGATGGTTGCGGGGGTAGGATTTGAACCTACGACCTTCAGGTTATGAGCCTGACGAG
>CAZINX010000021.1:0-35661 GCA_964540795.1 uncultured Hyphomicrobiaceae bacterium
GAATCGCCTATCTCGCCTCCGATGACGCGGGCTTCGTCACGGGCGCTGAGCTTGTCATCGACGGTGGCTACGTGGCGCAATAGCCGCATGGCGGAGTGATGTCGCAGTGCGCCGTAAGCTGGCATCCTAGGCAAAAACTTTCGGTGGGATATAACGGTTTCAAGTTTCCCAAATTTTAGGTTCGGCATTCACCGATAATGACTGTTATTCAATGGCGGCTTGAACCGCGATAGGAGCACATTCTCTTCGGACAAATAGGTATTGATCTCTCCGACCGGAGTCCTCACCATGGTTCCGGACCGCCCCCAAATTTCGGCAGGCTTGCCGTTATTCCCTTTCCCGAGCCACCTTAGCCATCGGTTGGCGTCCACGAGTTCGTCCTCTAGGCGTTTTTGGTCGCGCACGCGCGTCTCGCCTCGGAGGCGACGTTCCTTCCAGCAGGCAGAGTACGCAATGCGTCTGCGAAGCGTACTGAAACAACTGCCGATCCGCACGATCTCACCGTCGATGACCCATGCGTATATGGCACGGTCCGCACTGGCTGTTTCCTCATCGATGATTTTTAAGTCCGACCGTAAATCATCCAAAATCCGGAATTCGGCAAACTTAACGAACCCATAGTCCCGCAAAAGTTCTGTGGCGTCAGTCATCGCGTTGCCAAAGGTAGCGATAGTGAGCGGGCTGGCCCATCTGCTCAGGGTCAACATCTGGAACTCTTGTGTACCCGTTCCATGCCTCTGAGTTGTCTCCTACCAGCAATAGCCTAGGCATATCTTTCGCATGCGAGGCGAGCCGCTCCAAAATCCCACCCCGCCCAAACCTGTCGTAATTTAAACCAAACCCATGATCTTGTATCACGACGCACCACGGGCTTTGCAGGCTGGAAGGTTGGCAGAAGAGGGCGTCAAAGCCGGCAAAACCATCAGCTCCTAGGCAAAGCAGCGCGAAACGATGGGCACCGTGATCTCTACCCACAGTTGGATTGCGTTCAAGTATTTCGATGAGGCCGTATGGCTTGGCAAGCTCTGCCCAAGGTTTTCTACTATGGTAAGCCGCAGAAGTTGGCGTCCAGCCTCTGGGCGTCAAATCCGACATATCAAGTTCAAAATGGGCGATGCTGGAATAGCCTCGTATCGAATGCTGAGCTTTCTGGAGAATTTCAGCACGCGAGACCGTGTAGTCCACATATAGGAAACAGTGACAGGCGCCGGCACTGTTGAAGCTTGCTATTGGGCCTCCATCGCTCTTGGAGCCAGGATAAAATAAATTCCTTGATGACAGGAAATGACTTACAACGTCATTTTTCGTTAATCCATGAATTCTTTCCAGCCAATATGGCTGGGGCTCTCTTAATTTCTTCAATTCATCACGAAGTGAAACCAAGCACCCCTCCTTGCCTCGATTAAAGAAGATGATTTCACTAAAAAGCACTGAACGATTGATTGGCGTTGGCTTTTCAGGATAGATTAAATAAATTGCGAGCGCAAGAGAAGAGGTATCTTTCGAGGCTGTGTCCGAGACCTGTTCCGTATGATCACGCGGGCTGGTAAGTGCGGATCCGGTGCTTGCTTGCCAATCGACTGGTATCTTGGCTTTCACCCATCGCAGCAGACACGATATTAGAAGCGGATATCCACTTCGACAGAACGAGCCAATATTGAGAAGATTGCCCGGCTGTCCCATGACATGGATCAGACTGAAGCGGTGCGACAATACGGGCGGCTTGATCGAACGCGCAAGCTTGGGTAGAACAAAGTGAGAACATTGGCGTACAGCCTGAACGGATTGTTTTACCCGCATGAGCCGATCAACCCCCGCGCACGAGGCGCAACACACGCGCGACGCCGCGCCCCGGAGCGACCGCGCCCGGCTGCTCGATGAGCTGCGCCGGGAGGTGGGCGCGCTTGAAGCCGCGCCGGAAAGCGCCGATGAGGTTACAGCCGCGCCGTGGCGTTTCGGTCTCACCGAGGTGGACGCTGCCCTGCCCGAGGGGCAACTGGCGCGCGGCGCGCTGCATGAGATCACCGCGGACGCCTACCCCGACATGACGGCGGCGGTCGGCTTCTGCCTCGGCCTGCTAAGGCTGCTGCCGCCGCACCCGCGCACCGCCGCGCGCACGGTCCTGTGGAGCCGCAGCCGCTTCGCCCGGCGCGAATTCGGCGCGCTTTACGGCCACGGGCTGTCCGCCTTCGGCCTCGACCCCGCCAGCCTGCTGTTCGTCGACGCGGACAAGGCGCAGGACACGCTCTGGACGATGGAAGAAGGCGCGCGCGCCGGCTGCCTGCTTGCCGTCGTGGGCGAGACCAGCGCGCCCGGCTTCAAGCAGACCCAGCGCCTCAGCCGCGCCGCCGCCATCACGCAAACTCCGGTCCTTCTGCTGATCCCGCCGGACAGCGCCCAGCCCAGCACCGCCGCCACGCGCTGGCGCATCGCCCGCGCGCCCGGACCGCCGGATGCTTACGACGACCGCGCGCCCGGGCGTGCGCGCTGGCACGCAATGCTCACCCGCTGCCGGGGCGGGCGGCCGAAGGACTGGTTCATGGAGTGGCGTAATGAGACGCATCGTTTCGATCTGGCTGCCGGCGTTTCCGATCGACCGCCTGAGACGCGACGACCGCCGCAAGCCCCAGGCCGAACGGCTGAACGGTCTTCATGACGGCAGCCCCTTCGCCCTGAGCGCGAAGGAGGGCCAGCGCCTTGTCATCGCCGCAGCGAACCGTCCGGCGGTCGAGGCGGGCGTTACGCCGGGCATGGGCGTGGCCGATGCGCTCGCCATGCTGCCAAGCCTCAACACGTATCCGGCGCAAGCAGAGCGCGACCGCCGCGCCCTGCACGATCTGGCGCGCTGGTGCGTGCGCTACACGCCGTGGGCCAATGTCGACGGCGCGGACGGGCTGTGGCTCGACATCACCGGCACGGCGCACCTGTTCGGCGGCGAGGTCACGATGCTGCGCCGGATCACCGCCGACCTGGCGAAGCTGGGCTTTACCGGCAGCGTGGGCGCGGCGGGGACGCCGGGCGCGGCCTGGGCGCTGGCGCGGTATGGCCCGTCCGGCTCGGTGCAAAAACGGATCGCCCCGGCGGGCGAGCGGCTCGACACCATGCTGCGCGACCTGCCGGTAGAGGCGCTGCGGCTCGATCCCAAACCCGCCGAGCTATTGCGCCGTCTCGGCCTGCGCACTATCGGCGATGTCCTGCCGATCCCGCGCGCGAGCCTTGCCCGCCGCTTCCAGAGCAGCGCCCAGAGCGAGAGCGTGCTCACCCGGCTCGATCAGGCGCTAGGGCTGAAGGGCGAGCCGATCTCGCCGCTCGGGCCGCCGCCGGTGTTCGAGGCGCGGCGCAATTTCGCCGAGCCCTGCGTAGCGCGCGAGGGCCTGCCACCGATCCTGCGCGCGCTGCTGGGTGATCTGTGCGCGCAGATGGAGCGCGAGGGCCAGGGCGCGCGGCGCATCACGCTCACCGCCTGCCACACCGACGGGCGCATCACCCGCCGGCGCATCGGCACGGCGCGCCCTTCCCGCGACCCGGAACACCTGGCGCGCCTGTTCCGTCAGCCGTTGGAAAGCCTCGACCCGGATTTCGGCATCGACCTGTTCATCCTCTCCGCCGACCGTACGGAGCCGCTCGGGCCGCATCAGGCGGTTTTGGAGAACAAAACAAGTACGGACGAGGCGGAGTTGGCGCAGCTCATCGACCGGCTGTCAAACCGGCTGGGCGCGCAGAACATTCACTGGCTCGCGCCGCTGGAGAGCCATCGACCCGAGAACGCCCAGACCCAGCGCCCGGCGGACAGCGACCCGCCATCAACTGGCTGGCCCGACCACATGCCGCCGCGCCCGCTGCGCCTGCTGGACAGGCCCGAGCCGATCGAGGCGGTCGCGGAAGTGCCCGACGGCCCGCCGCTGCTGTTCCGCTGGCGCCGTGTGCTGCGCCGGGTCGCCCGCGCGCGCGGGCCGGAGCGCATCGCGCCGGAATGGTGGAACGCCAGCGGGCCATCCGCGCGCCCGCGCGACTATTACGACATCGAGGATACCAGCGGGCGGCGCTATTGGGTGTTCCGCGAGGGGCAATATGACGAGACAGGCGAAGGCCCGCCGCCGCGCTGGTACCTGCACGGGTTGTTCGCATGAGCGCGTGGTTTTCGGAACCGGCCTATGCCGAGTTGCAGGTCACGACCAATTTCAGCTTCCTGCGCGGCGGCTCCCACCCGGATGAACTGGTGCAGACCGCCAAGGCGCGGGGGCTTTCCGCGCTCGCCGTTACCGACCGCAACAGCCTCGCCGGGGTGGTGCGCGCGCATATCGCGGCGAAGGCCGAGGGGCTGCGGCTGATCGTCGGCTGCCGGCTCGACCTGCGCGATGCGCCGAGCCTCTTGTGCTACCCCACCGACCGCGCGGCCTATGGCCGGCTGTGCTGCCTTTTGAGCGTGGGCAAGATGCGCGCGGACAAGGGCGGTTGCACACTCGACCTGGCCGATGTCGCGGCGCACGCCCAAGGTCAGATCTTCGTCGTCCTGCCGCCTGAAGCGCCCGGCCCCGGCTTCGCGGACGAGTTGCGCGATCTGGCTGCGCGACTAAAGCGCGTTCCGACCAGATTGAACCGCAACGGCTCCGTCATTGCGAGGCCGGAACGGCCGAAGCAATCCAGCGACATGGCGCATGGGACTGGATTGCTTCACTTCGTTCGCAATGACGGATTCGGAGCCGACTCAACCCGAACGGAAACCGCTTTAAAGGCCGACGGCGGCGCGCCGGTCTACCTCGCCGCGCACAACCACCTGGACGGCGACGACCGCGCGCGCCTCGCCCGCTTGGCCGGGATCGCCGAACGCGCAGATGTCCCACTGGTCGCAACGAACGACGTGCTCTATCACAACCCCGCGCGCCGCCCGCTGCAGGACGTGCTCACCTGCATCCGCGAGAAATGCACGATCGACGAAGCCGGCTACCGCCTCACCAAGAACGCCGAACGCCACATCAAGCCGCCCGCCGAGATGGCGTGGCTATTCCGCGGCTTCGAGGACGCGATCGCGCGCAGCGTGGAGATCGCCGAATACTGCCGGTTCTCGCTGGATGAGCTGAAATACGAATACCCCGAGGAGCCGGTCCCGCCAGGCAAGACGCCCCAGAGCCATCTGGAAGACCTCGCCTGGGAAGGCGCGCGGCGGCACTACCCCGCGGGCGTGCCGGACAAGGTCGCGGCGAACATCCGGCGCGAACTCTCGCTGATCGCCGAGCTGGACTACGCGCCCTATTTCCTCACTGTCCACGACATCGTCGCCTATGCCCGCACGCCGCAGCCGGACAAGGGCCGCCACGACCCGATCCTGTGCCAGGGGCGCGGCTCGGCGGCGAACTCGACCGTGTGCTTCTGCCTCGGCATCACCTCGGTAAACCCGGAGGAGATCGACCTTTTGTTTGAGCGGTTCATCACGGCCGAGCGAGGCGAGCCGCCGGATATCGACGTGGATTTCGAGCATGAGCGCCGCGAGGAAGTCATCCAGTACATCTACGAGCGCTATGGCCGCGACCGCGCCGGCATCGCCGCAACGGTAATTTGCTACCGCGCCCGCTCGGCCATCCGCGAGGTCGGTAAAGCGATGGGCCTCAGCGAGGATGTCACCGCCGCACTCGCGGGCACCATCTGGGGTTCGGGCAACCGGCCGATCCCGGAAAACCACGTGCGCGAAGCCGGCCTCGACCCCACCGACCCGCGCCTGTTGCAAACCCTGCGCCTCGCCGCCGAGCTGACCGGCTTCCCGCGCCACCTGTCCCAGCATGTCGGCGGCTTCGTGCTGACGCGCACGCTCCTGACCGAGACCGTGCCGGTCGGCAACGCGGCGATGGACGCGCGCACCTTCATCGAATGGGACAAGGATGACATCAACGCGCTCGGCCTGATGAAAGTCGATGTGCTGTCGCTGGGGATGCTCACCTGCATCCGCAAATGCTTCGACCTGCTCGCCGCGCATTACGGGCAGACCTACACGCTCGCGAGCGTCCCGAACGACGACAAGGCGGTCTATGACATGATCTCGCGCGCGGACACGATCGGCGTGTTCCAGATCGAAAGCCGCGCACAGATGTCGATGCTGCCGCGCCTCAAGCCGCGCGAATTCTACGACCTCGTGATCGAGATCGCCATCGTCCGTCCCGGCCCGATCCAGGGCGACATGGTCCACCCCTATCTGCGCCGCCGCGCCGGGTTGGAAGAGGTCACGTTCCCCTCGCCCGCGCCGGACCACGGCCCGCCGGATGAGCTGCACCGCATCCTCGGCAAGACGCTGGGGGTGCCGCTGTTCCAGGAGCAGGCGATGCGCCTCGCCATGGTCGCGGCGGATTTCACGCCGGAAGAGCTGAATGGCCTGCGCCACGCGCTGGCGACCTTCCGCCGGCGCGGCACGATCGGCAAGTTCGAGGACAAGATGGTCAAGCGCATGACCGAGCGCGGCTATGACGCGGAGTTCGCGCGGCGCTGCTTCAGCCAGATCAAGGGCTTCGGCGAATACGGCTTCCCCGAAAGCCATTCCGCCAGCTTCGCGCGGCTTGCCTATGTCTCAAGCTGGCTCAAGTGCCACTATCCGGATGTGTTCGCCTGCGGCCTGCTCAACTCTCAGCCGATGGGCTTCTATGCGCCCGCGCAGATCATCCGCGATGCGCGCGAACACGGCGTGGAGGTGCACCCGGTCGATGTAAACGCCAGCGAATGGGACAATACGCTGGAGCCGGGCGAAAGTGGATTCGCTCTGCGGCTGGGGATGCGCAATGTCGACGGGCTGGGCGAGGCGCCGGCGCGGGCGATTGCCGAGGCGCGGGGCAACGGCTATTTCAACATCGCTGAAGTGCGCCGGCGCTCAGGCGTGCGCGTCGCGGCGCTAGAGCGGCTGGCGGAGGCGGATGCGTTCCGCTCGCTGGGGCTGGACCGGCGCGCGGCGCTGTGGCAGGTGCGCCAGCTTGGCAAGGCGAAGGAGTTGCCGCTGTTCGCCCGCGCAGAAACCAGTGAGCAGGGACCGGAGCCGGAGGTGGCGCTGCCACCGATGCCGCTAAGCGAACACGTCATCGCGGATTATCAGAGCCTGAGCCTGTCGCTTAAAAGCCATCCGTTGTCGTTCCTGCGCGCGGGGCTGAACAAGCGCGGCGTGGTGACAGCGGCGGGGCTGCACGAGCTGCGAAACGGCGCGCGCGCGTCCGTCGCCGGGCTGGTGCTGGTGCGCCAGCGGCCTGGCACGGCGCAAGGCGTGATCTTCATGACCATCGAGGACGAGACGGCTTCCGCGAATGTCGTGGTCTGGCCAAGCGTGTTCGAGGCGCAGCGCAGCGTGGTGATGGGCGCGCGGCTGATGCTGGTGCACGGTGCGGTGCAGGCGAAGGACGGGGTGATCCACCTGATCGCTCGGCGGCTGGAGGATCATACGCCGGCGCTGATGGCGCTGGCCGGGCAAGATAGCCGGGTTGGGGAACCTTTGAACATGCCTCTCGCCCACGCCGACGAGGTGCGCAAACCGCTCGACACGCAGAACCCGCGCGCGCATCCGCGCAACGTGCGCGTCGTGCCGAAGTCCCGCGATTTTCATTGACGTGAACGTCATTGCGAGCGTAGCGAAGCAATCCAGCCCAAGAAAGTCGCATCGCTGGATTGCTTCGGCCCATACGGGCCTCGCAATGACGAAATCGCATATTCACTCGTGTCGTTCTCGCGCTTCTTGATCGGCGACCAATGCTAGAACCTTTGCGGGCTGAAGGCCGCGAGATCGATCGGCGGCTGCGCCCCGGTCATGAGGTCGCGGACGAGCCGGGCCGTCGCCGCGGACTGCGTCAGGCCCAGATGCCCATGCCCGAACGCGAAGATGATATGCCGGGAGGCGCGGGAAAATCCAATCGCGGGCAGCGTGTCCGGCAGCGACGGGCGGAAACCCATCCATTCCGTGCCGCCTTCAGTCTTGAGGCCGGGGAGGAAATCGGCGGCCTTCTTCAGCATGGCGTCGGCGCGGACATAGTTCGGTTCGCGCTGTAGCCCGCCGAGTTCGACCGCCCCGCCCACGCGGATGCCGGTGGAGAGACGCGAGATGACGAAGCCGTGCCCGCCGAACACCAGAAAGGTCTTTACGTCGAAAGCGTCCGACGGCAGCGTGGTGTTGTAGCCACGCTCGGTTTCCAGCGGGATGCGGTCGCCCAAGCGCGCGGCGAGCGGCTTTGACCAAGCCCCGGCGGCGATGACGGCGTGCTTAGCGGTGAGCTGGCGGCCGTCCCATAGATCGACCGCCACGCCGTTCTCTCTGGGCCGCACTTCCGCGACATTGCCCTCGATGAACTTACCGCCGCGCGCGATGACGTCGTCCGCGATCGCCTGTGCGAATTGGTATGGCTCGGCCACTGACTGCCACGACGGCACGAACGTACCCGCCACGAAACGCGGCGATAGCCCCGGCTGCAACTCGGCCAGCCTCGCGCCGCGCACATGCTCGAACGCGATGCCCGCCTCCTCACGCCGCTGCCAGCCCGGCAGCGCCGCCTTTAACGCCGCCTCGCTCTCGTAAAGCTCCAGCGAGCCGTCCGATCTCAGCATGTGGCCAATGCCGCAGCCCGAAACCATCGCCGCCATTTCCGCGCGCGCGAGATGCATCAGTTCGGCCTGCGCCTTGATGCTCGCCTCCACGCGATCCGGCCAGCCCGCGCGCCAGAACCGCAGCAGCCACGGGAAAATGCGCGGAAAATAACCCGCCGGGATGCTCAGCGGCCCGAGCGGGTCGAGCAGCCAGCGCGGCACATTTCGCAGCGCGCCCTGCGTCGCCAGCGGCATGATGTCGGAGAACGCCAGTCCGGCGGCGTTGCGCTCGCTCGCCTCCCGCGCGATGCCCTTGCGGTCGATCAGCGTGACGCGCCGCCCCGCCTCCTGCAGCTTCTGCGCGACCGCAAGCCCGACAATGCCCGCGCCAACGATAATGACATCATGCTCAGGTTGCTGCGCCATCTGCTCACGCGGCGGGCTGTGGGCGCGTCTCGATCGCGCGGCGCACGATCGCCTCGACCTCCGCGCGCTCCGCCCCGATCAGCGGCAAGCGCGGCGGGCGCACATGCGCAGCGCCATAGCCGGTCATCTGGTTGGCAAGCTTGATGTACTGCACGAGCTTCACATGCGTATCGAGATGCAAAAGCGGCATGAACCAGCGATAGAGCGCCAGCGCCTCGTCGAGCTTGCCCGCCTCGGCCAGCTTGAACAGCCGCACCGATTCATGCGGGAAGCAGTTCGCCATGCCCGCCACCCAGCCGACCGCGCCGAACAGGACATTCTCCAGCGCCAGATCATCGACCCCGCAGAACAGTTTGTAGCGGTCGCCCAGCCGGTTGATCATGTCGGTCAGGCGCCGGCTGTCGTGGCTCGATTCCTTGACCGCGACGATGTTCTCCTCGCTGGCCAGCTCCGCGAAATCCTCCGGGCTGAGGTCGACCTTGTAGGACACCCGGTTGTTGTAGATCATGATCGGCAGGTCGGTCGCGCGGGCCACGCTGCGGAAATGGGTGATCGCCTCGCGCGCGTCCTGCTCGTAGACCATGCAGGGGAGCACCATCAGCCCGTCCGCGCCGGCCTCCTCCATGCGCTTCGCGGCTTCGATCGCGAAGGCGGTGGTGTATTCCGCGACACCTGCGAGGACCGGCACGCGCCCGCCCGCCGTCTCGACGGCGGCGGCGACGACCTGCGCCTTCTCGTCCAGCGTCAGCGAGTTGTTCTCGCCGAGCGTGCCGAGCATCACGAAGCCTTCGCAGCCAGCCTCGATACACTGCTCGATATGCCGCGCCGTCGCCTCCAGGTCGAGCGCGCCGTCTTCTTTCATCTCGGTCATCAGCGCGGGCATCACGCCGTGCCAGTTCACAGTCATCTCGGCCCTCCCTGTTCGGCGCGTCATCAGCGAATGCCACAGGTTTAGCCCAGACGGGCGCGCGGGGAAATATTCACTGGCGCGGACGGCCGCTGCGGCGGCGAACGAGGCAAGGATTAAGCGCATGACCCTCGCGCAACCGGAATTCAGGGCACTGGCTGTCATGCGCGCCTGACAGTTTTTCGCGACCATGAGGACGAAAGGGTCGCGCACGGCGTTATCTCAAGGTATAATCGGCGCGTCGTTTCGCCGCCGTCGGGCCTGTGCTGTGCCGAGCTATTGGCGCGGAGTGACACGGTTTCCTTTGCGGCGTCATCGCCGGAGGAATCGGGCGGAGCGAATATCCGATGCGGCTGCGGCACAGCTTTCGTGCGGGCATCGCAGCGCTGCCGAAATGGGGTGTGACGGCGTGGTAGATCTTGCAAAGCAACAAGACCAACAGCCGGCCGGGGTCGCGTCGTCAGGCGGCGCAGACAACGCTATCACCGTCAGCGGGACCGACAAGGCGTTCGGGCTCGCGGCGATCATGGGGCTGCTGGCCATCAGCCTCATCATCCAGCATGAAGTCTCGACGCAAAAAGCGATCCTGTTCTTGTTCGGCGCGGGTCTGGGCCTGTCGCTGTTCCGCTCGCTGATCGGATGCACAGGCGGCTGGCGGCGCTATGTCCGACTTGGCCGCAGCGATGCGATCCGGTCTCAGCTTCTGCTGCTGGCGGCGCTGTCCATCGCCTTCTTTCCGATCATCGGCGCGGCTTTCCCCAACATCCAGGCAAGCGCGGCGCTGGGGCCGGTCAGCCTTTCGGTCCTGATCGGCGCGTTCATCTTCGGCATCGGCATGCAGTTCGCGGGCGGCTGCGGTTCCGGCACGTTGTTCACGGCGGGCAGCGGCAACGTGAAGATGGTCGTCACGCTGATCTTCTTCATCGTCGGCGCGACCATCGGCTCGCTCCATCTTCCCGCATGGCTGGACCTGCCGAACATGGGGCCGGTCTCCTCGGTCAGCGCGATCGGGTGGCAGAGCGCGCTCGCTATCCAGCTCGCCGTCATCGGGGCGCTTTACCTCTGGGTGCGGCGCTCGGAGCGGCGGCGCTGCGGGGACGTTCTGGACATCCGCGCCGAGGACGGCCCGCCCATGCCGTTCATCGACCGGCTGATTTTCGGCCCGTGGCCGTTGCTGTGGGGCGCGATCGGCATCGCGGTCTTCGCGCTGCTGACGCTGCTGGTCGCGGGGCATCCCTGGTCCGTCACCTTCGCGCTCGGGCTTTGGGGCGCGAAGATCGCCTCTGCGTTTGGCGTTGACGTGGCCAGCTGGACTTACTGGTCAAGCGGTTATCCGGCCGTGGCGCTGTCGCGCAGCGTGCTGGAAGACACGACATCGGTGATGAATTTCGGCGTGATCCTCGGCGCGCTGGCGGCGGCCGCGATCGCCGGACGCTTCGCCGCAAGCCGCCCAATCCCGGCGAATGCGCTCATTCTGGCCGTTGTCGGCGGGCTGATGCTGGGTTACGGCGCGCGTCTGGCCTTTGGCTGCAACATCGGTGCGCTGTTGTCCGGCACCACGACCGGCAGCCTGCATGGCTGGCTCTGGCTGCTCGCCGCGTTCACCGGAAGCTGGCTCGGCGTCTACGCAAGGGTCTGGTTCGGGCTGGACGCGCCGATGGAGAAAAAGCATGGATAAGCTGTCCAACAGCCTCGTCATGGGGTCGGTGCTGACCGCCGCGGCGCTTGGCGTCCTCATCGACCACACCAGCCACAAGCTGCCGGAACCGACGCAATCAACCGGGGAGCAAACCGGCGGCGTCGCGGCAACGGATGCAACGCCCTGCGGGCTTGGCGCGACGCCTTGCGGCCTGACAGCCGGCGGCACGCCGTGCGGGTTGGGTGGCACGCCTTGCGGCCTGACAGCCGGCGGCACGCCATGCGGGTTGGGTGGCACGCCTTGCGGCCTGACAGCCGGCGGCACGCCGTGCGGGTTGGGCGGGACGCCTTGCGGCCTGACAGCCGGCGGCACGCCGTGCGGATTGGGCGGGACGCCTTGCGGCCTCGGCGGCACCCCGTGCGGGCTTGGCACATCGCCATGCGGGCTTGGCGGAAACGCAGACAACAGCGCTTCGCCCTGCGGTCTCGGCGGCGGAACCCCGTGCGGCTTGTAGCGGGCGAAACCGGGCGCGGCCGGAGACAGGAGAACGGCCGATGACGCAGCAGCACGCAGCAGCCTCGCGGACGGCGGCGGACGTCGCGCCCGCGGCGCCCCCGGAGACGCAGCAGCAAGCGGCGATGGACCTCGTGACCTGCCTTCAGACCTTCGCCGCGCAGAACACCAACGCCGTGCTCGCGACCCTCGGAGACGCGCCGTTCGTGGCGAACAGGCATTATCCCGAGGGCGACCTTGTTTTCGGCGGCGGGCGGTGGCGCGCCTATTACCACGCCCATGACATGCCAGGCGGCTCGGACAGCCGGATGCACGGGCACTTCCACATTTTCGCAAGCCCGGAGGAAGGCGCGGGCTTCGCGCATGTCGTCGGCCTCGCGGTAGACGGCAACGGCCAGCCGCTCAAATGGTTCACGACCAATCACTGGGTCACGGGCGAAGCGTGGCGCCCCGGCGAGCGGCTCGCCGCGCAAACGCCGCCGCGCGAACCGGAAGACGCGCATCCGGCCGCGCGCTGGCTCTCTGCATTGCTGCGCTTCAGCACGCCAGGTTTGCCGCAACTGCTGAGCGAGCGCGACGCCGCCCTCACGAACCATCGCGCGCGCACCGGCCAGACCGATGACGAGGCCCGCGCCGATCGAACGCTTTATCTGCTGTCCTGGCGCGAAATCGACCTGATGGAAGAGCTTCGCGCGGCGCTCGCGCTCGAAGGAGATTGACAGCGATCCAGAGATCCGCGCCGAGCAGTCGGGCGGACACGAGGCGGCCGGGCGAAAGCATATGGCGTAGCCGCGCCAGCCCGGCCGGGTGGAAGCGGCGAAACGGAGCACCTGCCAATCGGGCTTTTTGGAATCGGCTCCGTTCGGAGCCAGCCAGCCAAGGCGTTTCGTCCGCGACCTGTTACGAAGCTAGGAGCAAGGGAGGAATCAGCCATGAAGTCGCTTTTGGGTATCATCGCCGGCGCGTTCGTCGCCGCCATGTCGAGCGCCGCCATGTCGAGCGCCGCGCTCGCGAGTCAGCCGCTGGTCAGCGTGGACTGGCTGAAAGCCAACCTCGACAACCCCGAAGTCGTCGTCCTCGACATCCGCAGCGCAATCAGCGGCTCGTCGAAGGAAAGCTATGCGCAGGCGCACATTCCAGGCGCCATCCACTCCGACTACGTCCAGGCCGGCTGGCGCGTGCAGAACGCGGACGGCACGCCCGGTATGCTGCCGGGCGCCGATCACCTCGCCAAGCTGATCGGGGGGCTGGGCATCGACAACGATTCGCATGTCGTCGTCGTCTCGCGCGGAGCCAACAGCCTGGAAATGGGCGCGGCCACGCGCGTCTACTGGACCTTCAAGGTCGCGGGGCATGACAAGATCTCGATCCTCGACGGCGGCCTGGCCGCCTGGGTGGCCGAGCGCGATCCGAACACGAACCGGCCGGTCAATCCGCTTGAAAGCGGCGTGGTAGAGCCGGAGCCCGCGACCTTCGAGGTCAATATGCGCCCTGAATTGCTGGCGACGAAGGAAGACGTGCAAGCGGCGCTGCAAGCCGGGACGCCGGTGATCGACCATCGCCCGACAGATCAGTATCTCGGCGTGACGAAGCCCGGCCCCGTCGCCCGGCCCGGCACCATCACCGGCGCGTCGAGCGTGCCGGAGACCTGGCTGACCACGAACAACGCCGGCGTGATGCGCTCCAGGGCCGAACTGGCCAAGCTGCACGAAGCGGCCGGCGCGCCGACCTCCGGGGAGGTCATCAATTTCTGCAACTCCGGCCACTGGGCCTCGCTCGGCTGGTTCGTGAACTCCGAAATCCTCGGCAACAAGCAGGCAAGGGTCTATGACGGCTCGATGATCGAGTGGAGCAAGGCGGACCTGCCAATGAGCCGGCAGATCGATCTGCAATAGGCAGGCGCACCGCTTGCGAGCGACGTTGACGGGAGCCTCTCTCCGGGCTCCCGTTTTTCCTTCTTCGCGCCGGCCCGAGAGCTGTGAGGATCGGCGAAACGAACACCCGAGTCAGGCCGCCTGACGCTTCGAACTGGCCTCGGGCCCGACCGCCGCGCTGCTGTCAGCCAGCAGCAGTATGGCGATCCAGCGCAGCGACGGCACATGGCTGCACACCCAGCCCAACTCTGTCGAGGATGCCCAATAATCAATTGGGCAGTGGCCAGCCCTCAGAACAAGTTTAAATTTTTATGGGAAAACACATCCTATGTGTTGCATCTCTAGCCCGCACCGTATATCTGAAGAGTAGATCGACCAATCCGCTAACATATCGACCTAAGCTAACTGGCTAGACGACCCCGTATACTGATGCCTCAGATACCGAAATTAACTATCCTTCTGATCAAAGACTCCGTCCGGCATCCAGACGATATTTTCAAGGATCCCGATCAATTGAAAGTCGAGGGTAACGATGGACCATTATTATATTATGCTATCAGCCAACCTCGCACGCCAGATTGGGCTCATTTTGTCTCATCAAATTTTGATGTTAAAGTTAGCACTTTCCAGAATTTCGACGCCCGTGCTGTTTTAGTATTAGACATATTTGATCGCTTATTCGCAATTACTTTTGGGGCGGGTTATCACCTCATCAATCAAGCAGCGATAGAGTATAATTTTGGCCTAAAAGTGGCCATTAACACCATCCCAAAGGGCGATCTTCGCCAGATGGATCTTACGACACCCGAATTTACTTCGCAGAAAACACGAAAACAAGCCGTCAAAAACCAAACACCTGAAGAGTTCGGTATAAATAAGAGAAAAGATATACTTCGAGGCGTAGTGGGACAACTACCAGACGGCTGCGGACTAGGGAAGCGAGCGGAAGGCAAAGATAGCATAAAAATTACAAGAAAAGTAATAAATGTTGACGAAATCCCTGATATTTGCGAAACACTACTCGGTTATTATTCCTCAGACAAATACAAAGAGGAATACAGCTGGATAGACAACATTGCTTTTATTTCCGATAAAGAATTATCAGATGATCTATTTTTGTCTTTAATTGAAGCGATAAAACGTGGTGATTTTGAAGACATGCACATTGCACAACCAGATTTTGTCGGGGATTTGCACAGCTACAGCGGATTTATATTTTCCGGAAACGGAAAGAAGAAGAAAACTAAGATCCCTCAACCCTTTCCAGGAATGGGCGACCTTGTGGAGGATTTAGGTCACGACTTTATAGAAGTTATGGACGTCGATAAACTTAAGAAAACGTGTCGGGTGTGGCTGCGCACGGAAGATGGAGAGGATCATTTTGGATGGCCACTGTCGCGCTGCATTGCATGGGAAACAGAAAGAGATGGACAAAAGTATATCCTGTCTGAGGGCGAATGGTATCGTGTCGACCAAAATTTCTAAGAACAAGTCAACGAATTCTATCGAAGTGTTGTTAGCGATTTAAATTTGCCTCAATGCTCTAATCCACAAACTAGGGAATCCGATTATAACTATTTTGCTGTGAGTGCGATGGAGGATGCTTTTTTATTTGATTTGGGACATGAAGAATCAAGGCACAAGTCAATCACTCATGATCGCAATGAAGTGTGTGATATTTTTGATGCCAAGAATAGAAGGTTTATACATTTAAAGTCAGGCAAATCATCGCCAGATATCAGCCATCTACTCAGACAGGGTGTATTCAGCGCTCAGATCTTAAGGGTTGATAAGGATGCGCTTGAAAAGTTTCGTGATTATCTGCGGGAGGACGGGTGCTCAATTGAAGTTGTCGACCAATTAGATGACATCTACCAATTTAAAATAACGTTCGGCCTTTTGATCGAACCGCATCAAACCCGAGACGTTCCTTTTTTCAGCAAAGTGAGTCTCCAAGACGCCGTGCAAGAGGCATTAGCTCCAATGGAGTGCGAATTTGGTTTCATCATAAGGGAGCAGGAGCAATAAAATGGTCGATCAGGCCGCCTGACGCTTCGAACTGGCCTCGGGCCCGACCGCCGCGCTGCTGTCAGCCAGCAGCAGTATGGCGATCCAGCGCAGCGACGGCACATGGCTGCACACGATCACGAAGGCCGTCGTCATCGGCACGCTCAGGAATGCGCCGATCACGCCCCAGATCATCCCCCAGAACGCCAGCGAGGCCATCACCACAAACGGGCTGAGATTGAGGCTGCGGCCCATGAGCCGCGGCTCTATGATATTGCCGATGATGAACTGCGTGCCGGCCAGCAGCACGGCGATAATGAAGAACTCCCACAGCGTCTCGAACTGGACCAGCGCGAGAAGCGCGGGAAACACGACGCCCAGCACCGAACCGATGCTGGGGATGTAGTTGAGCAGGAAGATCACCAGCGCCCACGTCTCGGCGAAGTCCACGCCCAGCGCCTTGAGCACCGCGTAGCTGATCCCGGCGGTGAAGACGCTCAGGATGGTCTTGATCCAGATATACCGGCGCACGCTCTCGGCAATGTCCTCGATCGCGTGCTTGATCTGGTCGGCCTCGCCCGGCCGGTCAGCCAATCGGTCGATCTTCGGCCCGAGCCGCCCGCGCTCGGCCAGCAGAAAGCCGATATAAAGCGCCACCAGCGTCAGCGTCGCCGCGATGCCGCCGGCGGTGCCGAGCAGGCCGGGGACGCGGTTGAGAATGTCGATTTGCCGGATGGATTGGCGAATGCGCTCGGCTAACTCCGGTCCCGCCCAGCCGAGCACTTGTTCCGCAAGCGCGTTGAAGCGTTCGACATATGCCGGCCAGGCGCGCTCCACGTCGCTGGTCTGGCCCGCAAGAATATTGAATACCGCGACGATCACCACGACGAACAGAACGACCGCGCTCAACGTGGCGAAGGGTTCGGGCAAACCGAGCCGGCGGATGCGGTCGCCCGCCGCGCTCAGCAGGATGGTTATCAGACCGGCCACCACGATCGGGATGAGGAACGGCGCGCCATACACCAACCCCGCGATGAGAATGCCCATCAAAATGGCGAGCAACGCGATGTCGTTCAGGCTCGGTTCGCTCGTGCGTTGCGATGACATCCCGTTTCCCCCGCTTCGCCTGCCGTGCTCAGAATTTCTCGCCCCACGGGCGCAGCGCAACCTCGAACGTCCAGGCGCTGCGATCCTGATGCAGCACATGCAGATAAGTGCGCGCTATGGCGTCCGGGTCAAGCATACTGTCCGGCGCATCCGGCGGCTCGGCGCGGCCCGGATTGCGGATCGCGCCGTCTATGACGAAATGCGCCACATGGAGGCCGTGCGGCTGCAACTCGCGTGCGATGCTCTCGGCCATGCCGCGCAGCGCGAACTTGCCCATCGCGAAAGGCGCGGACTGCGGGTAGCCCTTCACGCTCGCCGACGCGCCGGTGAACAGGATCGCGCCGTGCCGGTTCGGCAGCATCCGCTTCGCCGCGGCCTGCGCCACGAGGAATCCGCCATAGGCCGTCACACTCAGCGCGTTCGCGACGCCCTCCCGGTCCAGCTCGATAAACGGCCCGCGCACGCGCGCGCTCGGGTTGAACACGACGACATCGGGCGAGCCGCCGAGTTCGCGGTCCATATGAACGAACAGCGCATCAACCTGGTCCGGCTGCGTCACATCGCACGGGTGCGCGGCCGCGCCTGTCTCGGCGATCAGCGGCTGGAGCTTGTCCACGTTGCGCGCGGCCAGCCCGACCTTCAGCCCCGCCGCGGCAAGCGCGCGCGCCAGCGAGGCGCTCAAGCCATCGCCAGCGCCGACGATCAGCGCGCGTTGGTAGGTGTCGATCATGCCATGCCTCCCGAGATCCCGGCTGCCCGCCCGCGCGCCATCCTGTCACCTTCGCTGACGCGGATAGTGATGACTGCATACCGGATTCGTCAAATTCGCATTTGACCGCAAGAACCGAATTGCCGAGCACACCCGCATCCTGCACGGATGCGGCGGAGCAACAGCCGAAAGACGAAGCATGTCAGAGGCCCCGGCCATCAATACCTCCATGGGCGCGAGCGAATGGGCGATGCTCATCACGCTGTCGCTGCTCTGGGGCGCGTCCTTCTTCTTTAACGGGGTGGCGGTGCAGAGCCTGCCGACATTCACCGTCGTCGTCGCCCGCGTGGTCATCGCGGCGGTCATCCTGCATCTCGCGCTGCGCGCCAGCGGGCTGAGGATGCCGCGCGACGCCGCGCTGTGGCGCACCTTCTTCGCGATGGCCCTCATCAACAACGTAATGCCTTTCTCGCTGATCGTTTGGGGCCAGTCGCACATCGCCTCCGGGCTGGCGGCTATCGTCAACGCAACCACGCCGCTGTTCACCGTTATGATCGCCCATGTGTTCACATCCGATGAAAAGCTCACGCGCGGGCGGCTCGCTGGCGTCATCATCGGGCTTTCGGGCGTGGCGGTGATGATCGGGCTGGATGCGCTGCGCAATCTGGGCGTCAATGTCCTCGCGCAGCTCGCCGTGCTGGGCGGGGCCATGTGCTATGCCTCGGCGGCGGTGTTCGGGCGGCGGTTCCGCACCATGAACATCACGCCGACGCAGACCGCGACGGGCCAGACGACGGCGGCCAGCGTCATCCTTCTGCCCGTCGTTCTGCTGGTCGACCAGCCATGGACGCTGCCGATGCCCGGAGTCGGCACGGTCGCGGCGCTTTTCGCTGTTGCCGCGCTGTCCACGGCGCTCGCGTATATCATCTATTTCCGCCTGCTTGCGAGCGCGGGCGCGACCAACGTGCTGCTGGTCACGTTCCTGGTGCCGGTCGTGGCGATCCTGCTGGGCGCGGCCTTCCTCGGGGAGGTGCTGCAGCCGCAACACCTGCTCGGCATGGCGCTGATCGGGCTTGGGCTGGCGGCCATCGACGGGCGGCCCTGGCGGCTCTTGATGCGTTACTGGACGCCCTGACCCTCGGACGCATCATCCAGCTCCATCACCATCGCCACGCCGGGCAGCGTCACGTCCGGCGCGAGGCGGCAGGGCGCCGGCCCGACCACGCGCAGGCCCAGCGCGGCATAAAACGGTATGGCCTGCCGGGTGGACAGGCACTGAAGCCGGCGCACGCCCTGGGCTTTCGCCTCGGCGATGCATTTTTCGAGCAGACGCGCCCCGACGCCCTGTCGCACCGCATCCGGGTGGGTCGCGAAGTGGCGCAGATGAGCAACGTCCGGCTTGACCGGCGCATCCGGGCGATCCGGCGCGTCAAGGCTCCAGCCCCCGCAGCCGGCCGGTCCCAGCCCGGCGAACTCGGCGATGTAATAGCGCCCGCTGGAGAGCAGTTCGGGGCGCGGTCGCGTCAGAAGCGGGAGCGCCTTTTCAAGCGACTGCGGATCATAGGCATCTTGCAAAAGCGCCCCATATGAAGCCTGCAGGAGCGCCGCGACCGCTTCCGTGTCGCGCGGCATCGTCGGGCGGATATGGAAAGACATGTCCTCATCATCGGCATTTGTCCGCCATCATGCAACCGGACGGCTGGCGCAAATGACTTCTCGCGGCTCCCGCGATGCGATAGGGATCACTCATGGAACAGAAGGCGCCGCACGTTGACTGGATCTCGCAGTTTTCCGGCCTGGCCGGCATGGAAGCGCCGGTGCGCGCGCGCCTGACGGCTGAAAGCACGATCATTGCCGTGCCCAAGGGCACCGTCATCTTCGGCCCCGGCAAGGCCCCCGAGAACCTGCTGCTGCTGCTTTCCGGCACGGTGCGCGTGCATCAGACCTCCGAGAGCGGGCGCGATATCGTGCTCTACCGTGTTTCTGCGGGCGAAAGCTGCGTGCTGACGACCGCCTGCGTGCTTGCGTATGAGGATTATCTGGCCGAGGGCGTCGCCGAGACTGACATTCAGGCCGTGGCCATCCCGCGCCGGGTTTTCGAGGAGCTGATCGCGGAATCGCCCGTGTTCCGCCGTTTCGTTTTCACGGCCTATTCCCGGCGCATCACCGATCTGTTCTTCATCATCGAGGAGATCGCCTTCCGGCGCATGGACATCCGCCTGGCGCAGAAGCTGGTCGAACTGCCCGCGCCCGGCGGCGTCATCGCCACGACGCATCAGGAACTTGCGGCCGAACTGGGCACCGCGCGGGAGGTCATTTCCCGCCAGCTCAAGGAATTCCAGCGCCGCGGCTGGGTCGATCTCGCGCGCGGAGAAATCCGCATCCGTGACCGCGACGCCCTCAAGGCCCTCCAGTCTGCGGGCTGAAAACCCGCTCACGCCGCCTTTTCCCGCCACGAAATTGATCTGTGACAACGTCACCGACATGCGCGCGCAATTAAGCTAGATTTGCGGCGCAATTTTCGGAGGGCAGGAAAAATGACGGTCAATGTCGGAACTTTCGATCGCGTCTTGCGCTTTGTTGTCGGCGTCTTGCTCGCAATCGCGCCATTCGCAACGGATATCGCGCTGTTTCAGGGTCAGACGGCGATGATCGTGTCGGTGGTTGTCGGCGCGGTGCTCGTGCTGACGGCGCTCGTGCGCGTCTGCCCGCTGTATTCCTTGCTCGGAATGCGGACCTGCAGCAGTTGAGGTCTTGATGACGGAATTCACCCCTTTCGCGTCTCTGTTCGGCGGCGTCCTGATCGGGCTTTCGGCCGTCTTGCTCATGCTCGTGCTCGGCCGCGTGATGGGCGCCACCGGCATTCTCACCGGCTTCATCAATCCGGCTTCCGGCGCGGACTGGGGTTGGCGCGCGGCCGTGCTCGCCGGCATGGTCACCGCGCCGCTGGCCTACTTCGCCGTGATGGGCGGGATGCCAGCCATTCAGGTGCCGGTCTCCACGCCGCTGATGCTGCTCGGCGGGTTCATCGTCGGCATCGGCGTGACCCTCGGCTCAGGCTGCACCTCGGGCCACGGCGTTTGCGGCATGGCGCGGCTGTCCGGCCGGTCGATCACAGCCACGCTGACCTTCATGGTCGCAACAGCGGCAACCGTTTTCGTCATTCGCCATGTGTTGGGAGGCTAGGATGCAACGTCTGATCCCCGCTTTCCTGATCGGCCTGTTGTTCGGCCTCGGCATTGTCATCTCGGGCATGGGCAACCCGGCCAAGGTGCTGAACTTCTTCGATTTCGCCGGCTCCTGGGACCCCAGCCTGATCTTCGTCATGGGCGGCGCGCTGGCCGTCACCTTCATCGGCTATCAGCTGGTGCTGGCGCGCAGCCGCCCGCTCGCCGATGAGCGCTTTCACGTTCCCGCCAGCCGGACCATCGACACGCGCCTTCTCGGCGGCGCGGCCGTCTTCGGCATCGGCTGGGGCATGGCCGGCTTTTGCCCGGGCGGGGCGCTGCCCGTCATCGGCACGGGGCGAACGGAGGTGCTGCTGTTCGTGGCGGCCATGATCGCGGGCATTTTCACCGCGCAGACCCTGATGCGCCTTGCGCAGGGCAAGCCGGGAGTCTCGCAGACGCTGCGGCAATAAGACGAGAGCAGTGGAGGAAACCATGAGCGCATACCGCACCAACATGTCGGTCCGGCCCGAGGTGAAGGGCTTCTTCGACCCGCAGACCAACACGATCAGCTATGTGGTGAAAGACCCGAACTCGCAGGCCTGCGCCGTCGTCGACTCGGTCATGGACATCGACTACGCCGCCGGGCGCATTACCTTCGAGCACGCAGACGAAATCATCGACTACGTCAAGCAGAACGATCTCGAAGTCGAGTGGCTGATCGAGACGCATGTCCACGCCGACCACCTGTCCGCTGCGCCATACATCCAGGACAAGCTGGGCGGCAAGATCGGCATCGGCGACAAGATCACGGTTGTTCAGGAGACGTTCGGCAAGGTCTTCAACGAGGGGACCGAGTTCCAGCGCGACGGCAGCCAGTTCGACCGGCTGTTCTCGGATGGCGACACCTACGAGATCGGCACGATGTCGGCCTTCGTCATCCACACGCCGGGCCACACGCCCGCCTGCATGACGCATGTGATCGGCGACGCCGCCTTCGTCGGCGATACCCTGTTCATGCCCGATGGCGGCTCGGCGCGCGCGGACTTCCCCGGCGGCGACGCAGGCACGCTTTACGACTCGATCCAGAAGCTGCTCGCGCTGCCCGACGACATGCGCCTGTTCATGTGCCACGACTACGGCCCGAACGGGCGCGACATCAAGTGGGAGACCACGGTCGGCGAGGAGAAGGCGCATAATATCCATGTGGGCGGCGGCAAGACCAAGGAAGAGTTCGTCAAGTTCCGCACCGAGCGCGATGCGCAACTCGCGATGCCGCGGCTCATCATCCCCTCGCTGCAGGTGAACATGCGCGCCGGCGAAGTGCCGACCGACGAGCACGGCGACAAGATGCTCAAGGTGCCGGTCAACAAGCTCTAGATGGGAAAGATGCAGCGCGGAAAACGCGCAAAAAACGACCGGCCCCGCCGGCAAAAGGAAGAGGAAACGAACCAATGGACGCCAAGCCGATTTCGGACCGCCTCAGCGTCGCGGGGCAGATCCGGCCGGAGGATATCCCGGAGATCGCGCAGGCAGGATACCGAGCGATCATCTGCAACCGCCCCGACGGCGAGGCGCCGGACCAGCCGACCTTCGAGGAGATCGAAACCGCGGCCGAAGACCGAGGGCTGGAAGCGCGTTATATGCCGGTCGTTTCCGGCCGCGTGCGCGACGAGGACGCCGAAGCCTTCGGCGCGGCGCTGAAGGAACTGCCTGGCCCGATCCTCGCCTATTGCCGCTCGGGCACGCGCTCGGCCACGCTCTGGTCGCTCGCCGAGGCCGAAAGCAGCCCGGTCACCGACATTCTCGCCAAGACCAAGCGCGCGGGCTACGACATGAGCGGCGTGGTCCGGCGTATCGCTAACGCGGGCCGGACGCCGACCGACCGGCCCGACGCGACCTATGACGTGGTAATCGTCGGCGGCGGCGCGGCGGGCATCTCGGTCGCTTCCAGCCTGCAGGCGCGGCGCTCCAGTCTCGACATCGCCATCATCGACCCGGCGGATGTGCACTACTATCAGCCCGGCTGGACAATGGTCGGCGGCGGTATTTTCGACGCGGAAGACACCGCGAAGACGATGGGATCGCTCATCCCGCGCGGCGTGCACTGGGTCAAGGCGGCGGTCGCGGCCTTCGAGCCGGGCGACAACGCCGTGATCCTCGACGGCTGCCGGGTCATCAAATACGACCGGCTGATCGTCTGCCCGGGCCTCAAGCTCGACTGGAACCGCGTGGAAGGGCTGGTCGAAACGCTTGGGCGCAACGGCGTGACTTCGAATTACCGCTATGATCTCGCGCCCTACACCTTCGAGCTTGTGCAGAAGATGAAAGGCGGCCGCGCGGTGTTCACACAGCCGCCCATGCCGATCAAATGCGCGGGCGCGCCGCAAAAGGCGATGTATCTGTCAGCGGATTACTGGAACCGCCACGGCCGGCTCAAGGACATCGACATCGGCTTTTACAACGCCGGGGGCGTGCTGTTCGGCGTCAAGGAATACGTCCCGGCGCTGATGGAATATGTCGAGAAATACGGCATCAACCTCAACTTCTTCCATAACCTCGTCGCGGTCGACGGCCCGGCCAAGACCGCATGGTTCGAGGTCAACAAGCCGGACGCCGAGCCAGAGCGCGTCAAGGTCGAGTTCGACATGATGCATGTCTGCCCGCCGCAGACCGCGCCAGACTTCATCCGCGTCTCGCCACTGGCCGACGATGCCGGATGGGTCGATGTCGATCAGGCCACGCTGCGCCACAAGAGCTACGACAACATCTGGGCGCTGGGCGACGTGACCAACGCGCCGAACGCCAAGACGGCGGCCGCCGCGCGCAAGCAGGCGCCCGTCGTGGCGGAGAACATCGTTGCCGACATCAAGGGCAAATCGCCGTCAGCGCAGTATGACGGCTATGGCTCCTGCCCGCTGACGGTGGAGCGCGGCAAGATCGTGCTGGCCGAGTTCGGCTATGGCGGAAAGCTGCTGCCGAGCTTTCCGAGTTGGTTCATCGACGGCACAAAACCGAGCCGCGCCGCCTGGCTGCTCAAGGAGAAAATCCTTCCGCCGGTCTACTGGAAGGCCATGCTGCGCGGCAAGGAGTGGATGGCCAAGCCGGAGAAGCTTGAGGCGGCCTGATCGGCCCGCCTGACCTATCCGCGAGCCTGCGCGCTGTCGCCACGCCGGCGCGCTCTCGTTATTGCCAGATGAGAAGGTTCGCCGATGATACCGGCTTGGCTCGCCCGATATCTGCCGATCCTGAAATGGGGTCCGGCCTATACGCGCGAGGCGCTCACCAACGACCTGGTGGCCGCGGCGATCGTGACGATCATGCTGATCCCGCAATCGCTGGCTTATGCGCTGCTGGCCGGGCTGCCGCCGGAGGCGGGCATCTACGCCTCGATCGTCCCCATCATCCTCTATGCCGTTTTCGGCACCAGCAGCAGCCTCGCTGTCGGGCCGGTGGCGGTCGTCTCGCTGATGACGGCGGCGGCGATCGGCGATGTCGCGCAAAGCGGCACGGCGGGCTATGCAACGGCGGCGCTGACGCTAGCGCTGCTGTCGGGCGGGTTCCTGCTGCTGCTCGGGTTTTTCCGGCTGGGGTTTCTGGCGAATTTCCTGTCGCATCCGGTGATCGCGGGCTTCATCACCGCCACGGGCCTCATTATCGCGGCGAGCCAGCTCAAGCACATCCTCGGTATTCCGGCCGAGGGGCATAACCTGTTCGAGCTGCTTCGCTCGCTGGCGCTGCACATCACCGACCTGAACCCGGTAACGCTCGCCATCGGCGCGGCGGCGACGGCGTTTCTGTTCTGGGTGCGCAAGGGGCTGAAGCCGCTGCTGATCGCGGCGGGGCTGAACAGGCGGCTGGCCGATGTCGCGGCGAAGGCCGGGCCGGTCGCGGCGGTGGCGGTCACGACGCTGATCGTCGGCGGGTTGCGGCTGGATGCGCAGGGCGTCGACATCGTCGGCACCGTGCCGCAGGGTCTGCCGCCCTTCACCATTCCGGATTTCTCCGGCGACCTGCTGCTGAAGCTCATCGGCCCTGCGATCCTGATCTCGATCATCGGCTTTGTGGAGTCGATCTCGGTGGCGCAGACGCTTGCCGCGAAGAAGCGCCAGCGCATCGACCCGGACCAGGAACTGATCGGGCTTGGCGCGGCCAATATCGGCGCGGCGTTCACCGGCGGCTATCCCGTCACGGGCGGCTTCGCGCGTTCGGTCGTGAACTTCGATGCGGGCGCGGAGACGCCGGCGGCGGGCGCATTCACGGCTGTCGGGCTGGCGATCGCGGCGCTGGCGCTCACCCCGCTGATCTATTACCTGCCGACCGCGACGCTGGCGGCGACCATCATCGTGGCGGTGCTCTCGCTCGTTGACCTTGCGATCCTCAAGCGCGCCTGGGACTACTCGAAAGCAGACTTCGCCGCCGTGAGCGCCACAATCCTCGTCACGCTCGGCTTCGGCGTTGAATTGGGCGTCACCACCGGGGTGGTGCTCTCCATTCTGATCCACCTCTACAAGACCTCGCGCCCGCATATGGCCGTCGTTGGCCGCGTGCCCGGCACCGAGCACTACCGCAACGTGCTGCGCCACGAGGTCATCACCGACCCGCACATCCTGACCGTGCGCGTCGACGAAAGCCTCTATTTCGCCAATGCCCGCTATCTGGAGGACCGGATCTACGACATGGTCGCGCAGCGCGATGATCTGCGCCACGTCATCCTGATGTGCCCGGCGGTCAACGAGATCGACATGAGCGCGCTGGAATCGCTTGAGGCCATCAACGAGCGGCTCGACGCGCTCGGCGTCAAGTTTCACCTCAGCGAGGTCAAGGGGCCGGTGATGGACCGCCTGCAGAGCACGCATTTCCTCGAAGACCTGACGGGCGAGGTGTTCCTGTCGCAGCATCAGGCGATGCGCGAGTTGAGCGAGCACGGCGCCGAGGCGGAGCCAGCCGACGCCCTCTCCAGTCAGCGCGCGTGACTTTCGGCAATCCGGCAAATGCGGACCCGCCTGCCCGCGCCGCGGCGCACATGCGGCGAATTGCTCCCTATCTCAGTTGCAAATAATTCGCATTTGCATTGACACCAAGCCGCGCCCTGCATAACTCTTCAGTATGCGGTCGTTCCGCGCCGCGCTGGCTTGGAGAGGGGTTATGAGGCTGTTTCGACGCGGATTTCTTGCGCTGTCCGGTCTGGCTCTGGCTTTCAGCTTTTTCGCTGGCGCGGCGCGCGCCGACAACGCGCCGCTCAAGGTCGTCGCCACCACCGGCATGATCGCGGATGCCGCGCGCCAGGTCGGCGGCGACCTCGCGGAGATTCAGGCGCTGATGGGACCTGGCATCGACCCGCATGCCTACCGCCAGACCCGTTCAGATATCGTCGCAATGACAAACGCCGATCTGGTCCTCTGGAACGGCTTCTACCTGGAAGCCCAGATGGAGGACTTCCTGCTCGAACTGGCGCAGGAGCAGCCGGTCGTGGCCGTCGCGGAAGCCGTGCCGGAGAACCTGTTGATCGGGTCGGAGGATTACGAGGGCCGCTATGACCCGCATCTGTGGATGAACCCGAACCTGTGGTCGCGCGTCGTGCTCAACATCCGCGACGCCATGATCGAGGTGCGTCCCGAGGACGCACAGACCTTCACGGCCAACGCCGACGCCTATCTTGGGGAGCTTCGCGCGCTGACGCGCTACTCTGCCGACGTTCTGGCCTCCGTCCCGGTCGAGAGTCGCGTGCTGCTGTCCGCCCATGACGCGTTCAACTACTTCGGCAACGCCTACGGCTTCGAGGTGGTCGGCATTCAGGGCATCTCGACCGAGTCCGAGGCTGGTCTCCAGCGGATCGCCGAACTGGTCGACATGCTGGTCGAACGCGACATCCGCGCCGTATTCGTTGAGACCACCGTTGCTGATCGCAACATCCGCGCGCTGATCGAGGGCGCGGCGGCCGAAGGCCACGAGGTGGTCATCGGCGGCGAGCTTTTCTCTGACGCGATGGGCGAGCCCGGAGCCTACGAGGGCACTTATGTAGGCATGATCGACCACAACGTAACGACCATCGCGCGCGCGCTCGGCGGCAACGCCCCAGAAAGCGGCATGAACGACAGGCTGGGGAGCTAGACCATGTATCTGCCATCGCTCGACATCGCCGCGGAAGACGGACGGGTGGTCAGCCCGTCCATTCCCGAGAATGCGCCGCTGGCCGTGCGCGGCCTTACCGTGTCCTACGGCGACAAGCCAGCCGTGTTCTCGGTGGACGCGACCTTCGAGGCGGAGAAACTGACCGCGATCGTCGGGCCCAATGGCGCGGGCAAATCGACGCTGCTCAAGGCCAGCCTCGGTGTCGTGAAGCCGCTTTCGGGCGCCGTGCTGGCGTTCGGCAGACCACTGGAGAAGGTACGCCGCCGCATCGCCTATGTGCCGCAGCGCGCCAGCGTCGACTGGGACTTCCCCGCGCGCGTTATCGACGTGGTGCTCATGGGCCAGTACCGCGAACTCGGCCTGCTCGGGCGCATCAAGCCCGCGCACAAGCGCCAGGCGCTCGAATGCCTCGACCGCGTTGGCATGGCCGACTTCACCGACCGGCAGATCGGCCAGCTATCCGGCGGGCAGCAGCAGCGCGTGTTCCTCGCCCGCGCGCTCGCTCAGGACGCCGATCTCTACCTGCTGGATGAGCCGTTCGCGGGCGTGGACGCCGCGACGGAAAAGGCCATCATCCAGGTGCTGAAAGACCTCAAGCGGGCGCGCAGGTCGCTGGTCTGCGTGCATCACGACCTCGCGACGGTGACCGACTATTTCGACAACGTGCTGCTCATCAATGTGCGCAAGATCGCCGAAGGCCCGGTCGCCACGACCTTCACCTCCGACAACCTTCAGGCGACCTATGGCGGCCGGCTGGCGACCCCGCATATCGACCAGCTGAATCTGGAGACGGCCTAGCCTTGGAGACACTCTTTGACGCGCTCCTGCTGAGCGCAGGCTATAACGCGGCTCTTGTGGCGATCGGCGCGGGCCTGCTCGGCTTCGCCGCGGGCGCGTGCGGGACCTTCATGTTCCTGCGCAAGCGCGCGCTGGTCTCCGACGCGCTGGCCCATGCCACCCTGCCCGGCATCGGCCTCGCCTTCATGGTTATGGTTGCGTTCGGCGGAGACGGGCGCAATCTCGTCGGACTGCTTGCCGGTTCTGCGATCACGGCCGGGCTCGGCGTGCTGGTTGTCGACTGGCTCGTGAGCCGGACGCGCCTTGCCGAGGACGCAGCGATCGGCGCGGTGCTCTCCGTGTTCTTCGGCATGGGCATCGTCTTGCTGACGATCATCCAGACCATGTCGTCCGGGCGGCAGGCGGGCCTTGAAACTTTCCTGCTCGGCTCGACGGCCGGGATGCTGTTCCTGGACGCTGTGGTGATCGCCATTGGCGGCGCGCTCTCCGTCGCCTTCACGTGGGCGCTGCGCCGGCCGATGACGCTGGTGGCCTTCGACTCAGAATATGCCGCCGCCTCGGGCTACAATGTCCGCGCCATCGACATCGCCATCATGGGCCTCGTGCTGGCCATCACGGTAATCGGGCTGAAGCTGGTCGGGCTGATCCTCGTCGTCGCGCTGCTCATCATCCCGCCGGTGACCGCCCGCTTCTGGACCGAGCGCGCGACGCACATGATCTGGATCGCGGGCGTGATCGGCGCCGTGTCGGGCTATGTCGGCTCCGCGATCTCGGCCTCCGCGCCCGCCCTGCCGACGGGACCGATCATCGTGCTGCTCTGCGCCGCGCTCTTGCTGGTCTCCTTGCTGTTCGCGCCGAACAGGGGCGTTCTTGCAGCCGCGCTTCAGTATTACGTGTTCCAGCGCCGCGTCCATCGGCGTCAGGGCCTGCTCGCGCTCGCCCGGCAGGAGCCGATCCACGACCGGATGACGCTGTCGGTGCTGCGACGGGCCGGGCTGATCCGCCGCGACGGCGTTCCTACTGCTGCGGGCCGTGCGCAGGCCGCCAAGGCGTTGCTGGATGAGCAGCGCTGGGCCCTCGTCCGACGGCGCTACACCGATACCGCTCCGGCTGGCCGCTATGACGGTGTGACGCCTATCGAAAAGGTGCTCACGCGCGATGAGATCGCGGAAATCGACCGGAAACTCGGACCGCCGAAGGAAGTGACAGCCTGATGGGATCGGAATTCGTCCAACTCAGCCTGACGCCGCTTCTGATCGCCGTTTTCGCCGCGATTGCCTGCGCGCTGCCGGGGACGTTCCTGCTGTTGCGGCGCGAGGCGCTGATCAGCGATGCGATCGGGCATGTTGTGCTGCCGGGTATCGTGGTCGCGTTCCTCTTTACCGGCGTCGTCGCCAGCTGGCCGATGATGATCGGGGCGGGGGCCGCCGCGCTTGTAGCCGTCGTGCTGATCGAGGCGCTGAAGCGGCTCGGGAATATCGACCCCGGCGCGGCGATGGGCGTGGTGTTCACCTCGCTGTTCGCCGCGGGCGTCCTGATCCTCGAACAGACCGACACGAGCAATGTCCACCTGGATGTGCAGCACGCGCTGGAGGGCAATCTGGAAAGCCTTATCTGGCTGGCCGGGCGCGACTGGGGGGCGCTCCTCGACCCGGCCGCGTTGGCGAGACTGCCCGATGAGTTGATCCGCGTCGTCGTGGTCTGCGCAATCGTCATCGCCCTCACCGTGGTTTTCTGGCGGCCGCTTAAGATCGCGACCTTCGACGAAGGCTTTGCGCGAACCATGGGCATCCCGACGCGGCTGTTGAGCCTCGGGCTGGTGATGGCTGCGGCCGCAGCCGCGGTTGCGGCGTTCGATGCCGTGGGCATTTGCATGGTCATCGCTTTGTTCATCTGCCCGCCGGCTGCGGCCCGGCTGATGAGCAACCGTCTGGAGATCGTCCTGTTCTGGGCCGTGACGTTTGGCGTGCTGTCAGCGGTGCTGGGCTACGTGCTGGGGGGGTACGGGCCGCTGTGGCTGGGGGCCAGTCATTCGGTGAGCGCAGCCGGCATGATCGCGACCGTCTCGGGCGTCATCCTCGCGCTGGCCGCGCTGTTTGGCCCGTGCCGCTCGCGAACCGGCGAGGCGGCGTCCGCCTGACCGCTCAACCGCCCTGCGTCAAGCGATGAGCCTGTTCGCGGATGCGCTCAGGGATCGGCGCTGAGGCGCGCGCGCGCCGGTCGAAATGCACGCCGAACTGCGCCACATCCGCGATGAGCGCGCCGCTTAAGCCATCCATCACGCGATGCGCGAACCAAAGCGAACTGCGCCCCAGCTGCACCACGGCGCTCTGCGTCTTCAACACTGCGCCCGCCTCGCGCGGGAGGTCATGCAGCGTGATGCGATAGGCGAAGGTCGCAAAGCCGATCTTTTCGGCGCGCATGTACGACGAGGTCATGCCGACACGGTTCTGAAACTGCACATTCGCATCGGAGGCGTGCAGGATCAGCGCGCTCAGATCGAGCCGTCCCGTCGCGTCGAGATGCTCGGGCCGCACCAGCGTCTGCGCCGTCGTCGACCAGCCGGAGAGCGCGGCGAAATCCAGCTCCTTTCCGACCTCTTCTTCGGCCCAGTCAATCGGCGCATCCGGGCGCGGGCGCGTTACGTCGCCTTCGAATGCGATCTCCTGCGTCGCCGCCAGACCATTCGTCTCGGAATTGTAGAGGCGATGGCCTATGCGCAGATGGTCCGGGTCGTGCGCCAGCACGCCGGATTCGATGTGGTAGGCATCGCCCGCGGCCAGTTCCTGCTTGAAGGTGGCCCGACAGCTTACGGGACGAAGCGCGGCGACATCGTCCGCGCTGTAGCCGAGCAGCCGGAACAGATGCGTCTGCGCCGCCGAATACGCAGCGAAATAGAAGCCGGTCGTGAAGTGATCGACCGCGTCGCATTCCCACGGATGCACGATGCTGCGCAGCGTCTCGGGCATGTCTCTCCTCGCGGCCGGTCGGGCCAGGCAGGCCTGCTTTTCCTGACTGCATACCATAATGGCGGCGGCGATCTAACCCCGAACGAGGTTCGTCGCCGAGGTCCGGGGCCGCAATGACGTTCACATGCGCTTGAGCCGTGTGAGAGTTCGCGCCAACCGCGTGAACGAAAGCCAACGAAGCGAGGCGCGCCGCTCACGGCGAGCGCCAGCGAAGGCCCTTGCGGAGCCGGCCGCGTTATCCCCCACCCGACACTCACGGAAACGCGAGCAAGCGTGAAGTCAAACGCCGCTCACGGTCCCGTCAGAACAGGTCATCACTCTGTGTTTTGATACCTGTTCAACGAAATGGTACCCGGAAAATTGAGTGCTGAGACAAGAAATCACGGATTGTCTAAGCACTCGAATTGAAAAACGGTGTGTTCATACCAGAACACCGCACGTAAACCTCTTGTAAAGGAGACTTGTCATGAAAGCTATCCTGGGTGCTATTGCCGTAACGTTCCTGATGTCGACCAGCGCTTTCGCCAACCCGATGGGCTGCATCGCGAATATCGCGCAGCTCGACACCAACGGCGACGGCTTCGTCACGCCGGACGAGGCAGCAGACGTCGCGGGCGTCATGGCGAATGTGGACATCGACGGCGACGGCCGCATCTCCCCGCAGGAAGCGGTCGTTGTGTGCCAGACCACGTCAGCGGAGAGCGTTTTCGAGCCGCGCAACTAAGCGGAACGAGACGTTTTGAAATGGAGTCCGGCAGTGAATATTCACTGCCGGCTCTTCCGCATGTTTTTTACTTATAAGCCATCACTTATTTCTCTCTATTATTTGATTTCTGAGAACGCTAGCTCGAATATAATGTTCGGGATACTAGTATGAAACCGAGGAGATGAAGCCATGAAGTCTAGACTCCCAGTCATTCCCCGCCGCGTGTTCCTGACTGGCGCGGCCGCTGCATCCGCCATTGGCGCCTTGCCGGCCTCGGCGCTCGCCCAGCAGCAGCAGGGCGCTGGGAATGCATCGATGAGCGATGTGCTGACCGCGCACGAGCCGAATCCGGCGCTGGCGACGGCGCAAACCATGTCGGACGTGCCGCCGCGCGAGCCCGATTATCGCTACGAAATCCAGCGCACCGAAGCCGAGTGGCGCGAGCGCCTTAGTGATTTCGAGTATTCCATCATGCGCGAGATGGGAACGGAACCGCCGAAATCGAGCGAATTGTGGGATGAGGACCGCGAAGGTGTTTATCGCTGCAAAGGGTGCGACCAGTTGCTCTACTGGTCGGACAGCAAGAAAAATATCGACAAGGGTTGGGTGTTCTTCCGCCACGCCGAACCGGACAGCGTGCTCACGGGCATCGATCAGACCAAGTTCCTCGGGGACACGACAATATACATGCTTGAAGTCCACTGCCGTCGTTGCGGCAGCCATCTCGGCCACATCGTGTGGATCAGCAACGAGGTGCTGCACTGCATCAACGGAGCGTCGCTGACATTCGAGGCGGCCTGAGCGGCGAACCCGACCAGAGGAGATGAGCCGGCGCGCCGCTCCGGCTCATCTCGATCGTTCAGGGTTGCGATGCGTCAGCGCCGAGCGCCCGCCAGCGCCCCGGCAGCGCATCGAGCACGGCACGGCGCTCGGCGTCGGTCATGCCGGCCCAGCCGCCGATCTCCGCGCCCGTGCGCGCGCAGCCCACGCAATAGCCTGAGGCTGCATCAAGCTGACAGATGCCGATGCACGGGCTTGTCGCGCGCGCGGCTTCCAGGTCTGTTTGCTTCATGCGAGATTTCTCGCCAATCACGTTCCAAAATACCGCGGCCCGCCCACGCCGGCAGGCCACAGTCGTTATGCGCTATCGCCCAGCGCCCGGATATGCTCCGGCAACCGCTCGTTCGAGCCATACATGAAGTGATTCTCCATTCGCTCGGAATAGCGGCTTGCCTCGGGCGTGCGGCCGACAGCTTCAGCTACCTCGCGGATATGCATGGGCGCGGCCCCGCAGCACACCCCGAGATAGCGCACGCCGAAATCGAACGCTTCTTTTGCGAACGCGCCGACCTCGTACCTGTTGCAGTATAGCGGATCGAGCGCCGTGGGGAAGGGCCGGCCATGAGGCGCGGGACAGGCGCAGTGCGGGTCCGTCAGGCTGAAGAAGGTCGGCTCGGCATCGCTCGTGCGGTACGGGATCGGCAGCGCGCCGACATGGCAGGCGACCGCCGCGCGGATTTCACGCAGCCAGGGCAGCATCGTCTCCGGCCCCCGGAAACAGTTCATCCCCACGACATCCGCGCCGCGCTGCTCAAGCTCCTGCGCCGTCTCGACGATGCCGTAGCCATCGGACATCGTGTTCCCCGCCATCGGCGCGAGCGTGATGACCGTGGGCAGGCCGGTCGCCCTGGCGACCTCCAGCGCGGCAAACGCCTCACCGGCGTAATAGAAGGTCTCGCCGATGATCATGTCCGCGCCTTCCTCGACGGCCCAGCCGACCATCTCCTCAAACATCGCGCGCACGTCTGCTTGCGCCTTGGCGTCGTCGGGCGACCAGATATTGGTGTTGGAGATGTTGCCGGCCATCAGGTTGCCCGGCTTGTCGTCGGCCACCTTGCGGGCGATGCGCAGCGCCGCGCGGTTCAGCGGCTCCAGCAGCTCTTCCTTGCCGATCACGCGCATCTTCTCGCGGTGGCCGTTATAGGTGAACGCCTCCACGATATCCGAGCCGGCATGCTGGAAATCGCGGTGCAGCGTCTCCAGCGCCTCGGGATGTTCGAGCGCGACCTCGGGCACGAACTCGCCCGCCGACAGATAACCGCGGCGCTCAAGCTCGAACAGGAAGCCTTCGGCGCAGATCACCGGCCCCTGGTCCAGCCGGTCCACCAGCACATTCTTTGACATTGCCATCATCCTTCAAAGCGTTGCACGGGCGAACGTCGTTGATTTTGCTGAGCCTGACGAAACGGGGTTCGACGCAACGTTCCTCAGCGGTCCCGCGCCGCCGGACGAATGCCCGACACCCGCGACGACAGGGAATTTTGCAGATATTAGACAAACGCGGAGCGATCAATAACGACGTAATGACGCGATCTGCCGTCGCGGCAGCGGTACGCGAATACGGAGGGAGAGATGAAGACGATCGGGCTGATCGGCGGGATGAGCTGGGAAAGCACCGCCATCTATTACCGGCTGCTGAACCAGATGGCGCGCGAGCGGCTCGGGGGGCTGCATTCGGCGCAGCTTCTACTGTGGTCGTTCGATTTCGCGGAGATCGAGGCCTTGCAGGCCGCGGGCGACTGGGCGCGCGCGACCGAGGCGATGGTCGCGGCGGCGCGGCGGCTGGAGCGCGGCGGAGCGGACGGCCTCGTCATTTGCTCCAATACCATGCACAAGATGGCGGGCGAGGTGCGGGCCGCAGTCGGCATCCCGCTCATCCATATCGGCGACGCGACGGCGGCGGCGATCCGCAAGGCGGGCGCGCGCAAGCCGCTGCTGCTGGCGACGCGCTACACGATGGAGCAGGATTTCTACAAGGGATACCTGCGCGAGCGGTACGGGATCGACGTGGCGGTGCCGGACGCGGCGGGGCGCACGGTCGTGCACGATATCATCTTCAACGAGCTGTGCCAGGGGATCATCAAACCGGAGTCGAAGCAGGCCTATCTGGACGTGATCGCCCAAGCGGACGGGATCGACGGGGTGATTTTCGGCTGCACGGAGGTGGGGCTGCTACTGTCGCCGGAGGATCTGGACCTGCCCGCGTTCGACACGACGCCGCTGCACGCGCGCGCCGCACTGGACTTCGCGCTAAGACCTTGAAGCGTATCGGTAGCAATAAAGCCTAAATGCGCAATCTTTCCAATGGGCAAAACCATCCGGTATGTACTTCTAATATACCAGCGCCGTGATCTGGCGATATATAAAACTCAAGATAGGGGTGTGCAGGCATAGATAAAACAAATTGGGTGAATGATTTCCGCACATCTTCTTTATCAATGCCCCACCAACTCTCGAACGCTTCAATAGATTCTAGTAGATGATCTGCCGCGCGTGTCGATTTCATGCCTGTTCCAGAGAGCGAAATCATTCCTAATGTGGTCACAAATTTCCCGTCGATCTCAAGGATCAAATTCATACCACGCAGCCTAGACTCCCTAATACGCTCTTCGTCGGGATTAGGTGATATTCCTGAAATGCCCTTTATTTCATGAACAACCTCTGCTTGAGGAAGCTCATTCATTAGAATTTTGATAAGCTCCTTCTTATACCAGACGGTATTGATATCTTTGGCATTTTTCTCTTGATGGGGTCTAACATCAATCAAGAACGCATCGCCTTCTTTAAATACACCGAATAAAAGATAGTCCGCACTTTTTACGAATCCGTCTGGTTTCACAAGCGTTGATATGTGTAAATGATGGATTCCCCAATCAATTAGGAGTAAATCCAGGTCCCGCCGTTTGTTAAATTTCTGACCTTTCCGGGGAACCGACGCGACATGCCGAACTGTATCGCGGCTAAGATAACGCGTTAAATCGGCACCTGTCTCGATATCTAGTATAATTTGTGTCAAATCACTGTTGTTTGGCAAAGAGTTCATCTTTGACAAAAGCGTCTTCGAGCAATGCACGTTGCGCGGCATAGCCGGTATAAGACGCATCATCCAATTGTGATAGATAACCAACAGAGCGTGAACGTCCAACGAAATCAAGTACGCGTGCAAGTCTGCGTCGTTTTTGTCATAAGGAAGGTTTGCTAATACCCATTGGCGGGCGCTTTCTTTAAGATCCAAATACATTTTTGCAAAAGGTGCGCTGTGCGTGATAGGTTATAAATTGAAAGTGGTTGGTAGCGGAGGAGGGACTTGAACCCCCGAC
>CAZINX010000022.1:0-30072 GCA_964540795.1 uncultured Hyphomicrobiaceae bacterium
ACGAAGAACGCATCCGACATCGGCGCGGACATGAACCATTTGTGCCCGGTCAAGCGGAACGCGCCGTCCCCGTCCGGCTCGGCGCGGGTCGTGTTCGCGCGCACATCCGTGCCGCCCTGTTTCTCGGTCATGCCCATGCCGAACTTGACCGCGCGCTTTTCCAAAAGCGGCGAAAGCCCGGGCTGATAATCGCGCGCCACGATCTTCGGCAGCCACTCCCGCGCCAGCTCCGGGTTCAGCAGCAACGTGGGAACGCTGGCATGGGTCATGGTAATCGGGCAGCAGTGCCCGGCCTCGGCCTGCGCCATCAGGTAGAAGCCCGCCGCGCGCGCCACCGCCTCGCCAGCGCGGCGCTTACGCCCCTCGGCCAGATGTTCCCATGAGCGCGCGTGCAGGCCATGTTCCGAGGCAAGCTGCATCAGCGCGTGATAGTGCGGGTGATAATCGACCTCGTCGACGCGCCGTCCCTTCTCGTCGAATATGCGCAACTCCGGCGGATTTTCGTTCGCCCGCCGCCCCCACGCCAGCACCTCCGCGCTCCCGGCCCGCTGCCCGAGCGCGGCCAGCTCGTCAGCCGCCCAGCCCGCGCCTTCGCGCTCGACGCCTGCGCGCAAACCCGGATTGGCCGCGAAAAGGTCGATATCGGCGAAGATCGGGCTTTGGTTAAAGACCTCGTGCGTTTCCGTCGCTGTCCTGCTTTCGGTCGCGGCTTCGACCGGCATGGCGTTCCTCCGTTCGCGCAGAACCGATTTGTTCATTCATTTGTGCGCGCGGCCTCACATCTCATTGCCGTGCGGCGCGCAGAGGCGTATAACTCCGGCTTTAATGAAACACGCGCCGTCCGCTTCCTCGCACAGCTTTTCGCACCGCCAGCTCCTTGGCATCGAGGGGCTGTCCGTGCCGGACATCCTGTATTTGCTCGACTTCGCCGAGCGCGAATACAACAACAGTCGAGACCGCGCCAGAAAGCGTGACACACTGCGCGGGCGCACTCAAATCAATCTGTTCTTCGAATCCTCCACGCGCACGCAAAGCTCGTTCGAGCTGGCCGGAAAACGGCTCGGCGCGGATGTGATGAACATGTCGGTGCCGACCTCGTCCGTGCAGAAGGGCGAAACGCTCGTGGACACGGCGATCACGCTGAACGCCATGCAGACTGACCTGCTCGTTGTGCGCCACCGGGCGGCGGGCGCGGCGGCGCTGCTGGCGCAAAAGGTGGAATGCGCGGTCATCAACGCCGGAGACGGCGCGCACGAGCATCCGACCCAGGCGCTGCTCGACGCGCTGACGATCCGCCATCACAAGGGGCGCATCGAGGGGCTGACCATCGCCATTTGCGGCGACATTCTGCATTCGCGCGTGGCGCGCTCCAACGCGATCATGTTCAACAAGCTGGGGGCGCGCGTTCGATTTGTCGCGCCGTCCACGCTGATGCCGCCCGCCGCCGACAGGCTGGGCGCGGAAATCTATACGCGCATGGAGGACGGGCTGAAGGACTGCGACATCGTCATGATGCTGCGGCTGCAGCGCGAGCGGATGAACCAGTCCTATGTGCCCTCGCGCCGCGAATATTTCCACTTCTTCGGCCTCGACCACGCCAAGCTCGCCTATGCCAGACCCGACGCGCTCATCATGCATCCCGGCCCGATGAACCGCGGCATCGAGATCGACTCCGGCGTTGCCGATGATGCGCGCAGCGTTATCCAGGAGCAGGTCGAGATGGGCGTCGCCGTGCGCATGGCCGTGCTTCAGGCGCTTGCCGAAAACCTGTCTGACCAGTAAAGGCCGCCCATGAACGCGCCCGCGCACCCCGCCCGCCGCGAACCGTCCCAGCCGCTTGCGCTCGTCAATGCGCGCCTGTTGTGCCCGGCGAGCGGGCGGGATGAGCGCGGCGGCGTCGCTATCGAAAATGGGCTGATCGCCGATCTCGGCCCGCACCTGGCCGATAGCGGGCCGCCGGGCGTCGAGACCATCGACTGCGGCGGCAAGCTGCTCGCCCCCGGTCTGATCGACATGCGCGTCTTCGCGGGCGAGCCGGGGCTGGAGCATCGGGATACGCTGGAGACCGCCAGCCTTGCGGCGGCGGCGGGCGGCGTGACCACCATCATCTGTATGCCGAACACCCAGCCGGTCATCGACGGCGTCGCGCTGGTGGACTTCATCGAGCGGCGCGCGCGCGATATCGCCATCGTCAACATTCACCCCATGGCCGCGGCGACCAAGGGGCTGGCGGGGGAGATCATCGCTGAGATCGGACTTCTCAAGAGCGCCGGCGCGGTGGCCTTCACCGACGGGCGCGCCAGCGTCGCCAGCGCTCAGCTCATGCGCCTGCTGCTGACCTATGCGCGGGACTTTGACGCGCTCATCGTGCAGTTCCCCGAGGAGCGCACGCTCGCGGATGGCGGCGTGATGAACGAGGGCGAGATGTCGTGCCGTCTCGGCCTGCCCGGCATCCCCGACGTCGCCGAGACAATCGTGCTGGCGCGCGATGTCCGCCTCGTTGGGCTAACCGGAGCGCGCTATCACGCTGCGCCGATCTCCTGCGCAGGCTCTCTCGACGTTCTCCGCCGGGCGCGCGCGGACCGGCTGCCGGTGTCCTGCGGCGTGTCCATCAACCACCTCGCGCTTAACGAGAACGACGTCGGCGCCTATCGCACCTACTTCAAGCTTCGCCCGCCCTTGCGCACCGAAGAAGACCGGCAAGCGATGGTGCGCGGCCTGCGCGACGGCGAGATCGACGTGATCGTCTCCAGCCACGACCCGCAGGACTTCGACGCCAAGCGCCGCCCGTTCGAGGAAGCGGCTGACGGCGCGATCGGGCTGGAAACGATGCTGGCGGCGGCGCTGCGGCTCTATCACAATGGCGAAGTGCCGCTTCAGCGCCTGCTGCACGCGCTTTCCGCGCGCCCGGCCGAGCTGCTGGGCCTACCCGGCGGACGGCTCGCGGTGGGCGCGCCGGCCGATCTTATCGTCGTCGATCTGAACGCGCCCTGGGTCGTCGCGGAACGCGCCCTGCGGTCCAAATCCAAGAACACGCCCTTCGAGGACCAGATGTTCGAGGGCCGGGTGATGATGACGCTGGTTGCCGGGCGCATCGTCTATCGCTACGCTGCCGCCGATCACGCCTGAGGTAAGCCTGTCCGAGCCGAGCGATGTTCAGTTACACCGCCTGGAGCGTCTCCTGGCCCTATTTCCTTGCCGCGCTGGCCTTTGGTTATGCGTTGGGGTCGATCCCGTTCGGCTACCTGTTCGCCCGCGCTGCGGGGCTGGGCGATATACGCAAGATCGGCTCCGGCAATATCGGCGCGACGAATGTGCTACGCACCGGGCGCAAGGCGCTGGCCGCGGCCACGCTCATCGCGGATGCGGGCAAGGGCGTCGCTGCCGTGCTCATCGCCGCGCGCTGGGGGCCGGACACGGCGGCCCTCGCCGGTCTGGGCGCGTTCCTCGGCCATCTGTTCCCGATCTGGCTCGGCTTTCGCGGCGGCAAGGGCGTGGCGACTTTCCTCGGCGTGATTACCGCGACAGTCTGGCAGGTCGGGATCGCGTTCGCTGTGGTCTGGCTGACGGTTGCGGCGGTCACGCGCTACTCGTCCCTGTCCGCGTTGACTGGCGCGGTCGTGACGCCGCTGGCAGCCATCGCGTTTGACCGCTGGCTCGCCGCCGGGCTGTTCACGCTGCTCGCCGCGCTCATCATCATCAAGCACATCGGCAACATCCGCCGGCTCGTAAGCGGCCAAGAATCCCGGATCAAGCTGTGAGGGCGCGGGCCGTGGGCGCGGGCGGGCAACTGAGCGATCAGGAGCGGCTTGACTGGTTGCGGCTGATCCGCAGCGAGAATGTCGGCCCCGTCACCTTCTTCGATCTGCTGGAGCGATACGGCGCGGCGTCCAAGGCGCTGGAAGCGCTGCCCGAACTGGCCGAGCGCGGCGGACGCCGCAAGCCGTTGCGCATCTGCACACCGCGCGACGCCGAGCGCGAAATGGCCACGGCGCACAAGCGCAGCCGCGCACGCCTCGTCGCTCTTGGCGAGCCGGACTATCCCGCCCGGCTGGGCCTGATCCCGACGCCGCCGCCGCTGATTTACATGTCCGGCGAGATCGAACTTGCGCAGCGCCGCATCGTGGCGATCGTCGGCTCCCGCAACGCCTCGGCCGCCGGGCGCAAGCTGACGCAGGACATCGCGCGGGGCCTGAGTGCGGAGGGCATCGCAGTGATCTCAGGCCTCGCGCGCGGCATCGACGCCAGCGCACATCAGAGCGCGCTCCACGGCGGCACCATCGCCGTGCTCGCCGGCGGCATCGACATCCGCTATCCGCCTGAGAATGAGGCGCTGTACGATGCGATCGCCCAAAAGGGCCTGCTGATCGCCGAGAGCGCGCCGGGCTTCAAGCCGCGCGGCGTGGACTTTCCGCGGCGCAACCGGATCATTTCGGGCATGGCCTCCGGCGTCATTGTCGTGGAGGCCGTCCGCCGCTCCGGCTCGATGGTCACGGCCCGACACGCCGCCGAGCAGGGCCGCGACGTGATGGCCGTGCCGGGCCACCCGCTCGACCCGCGCGCCGAAGGGCCGAATGCGCTGCTCAAGGACGGCGCAGCGCTCGTTCGCAACGCCGAGGATGTGCTGGAGACGCTGGACGCCGCCGACCTCTTCGCCGGAGCACAGCCCCCGCTGCCCGGTTTTTCCGAGCCGGAGGCCTTGCCGTTCGACCTGGACGATCACGCCCGCCAGCAGGTCGTCGAGGCGCTCAGCCCGGTGCCGGTCGAGATCGAGGAACTGATCCGCGTGACCGGCCTGTCCGCCCGCGCGGTCGCGGTCGTGCTGATGGAGCTGGAGCTTGCCGGGCGCATCACGCGCGAAGGCCGGCGCAGCGTCGCGCTTGCTGACTACGACTGAGGGACATAGCGGTAATGGCCCGTGATGCGGTACCTGAACAGCGCGTCGTCCAGCTTCGGGCCGAAGCCTTCGTTATGCACGACCAGAGGACGCTCGCCGTCCCATGAGCGCCGCCCGGTGACGATGACGATATGCGTCACGCCGTCGGGGCGCACCGACGTCACCAGATCGCCGGGCTTGTAGTTGTCCGGGTTGTCCGAAACCGGCAGGCGCTGTCCGTGGCGCGCGAAGAACTTGCGCAACTCCCGCACCCGCCGATGCTTGATGTTCGGGTCGCCGCCGAGCGCGCGATGAACCCGGCTCTGCAGATCGATTCCCACATCACGGTAGGCGCGCACCACCACGTCCGTGCACACGCCGCGATTCGGATCGACATCGCCCCACTGGTTCGGGATGTCCCGATAGGCCGGATCATAGATCACGACATTGCGCGTGCGCTCGATCGCGGCGGCCACCAGCCGGTCGGCGAAATCGCCGGTATAGGCTGCAACCAGACGCTCTGGCGGCACGGCCAGCAGAAACACGATGAGCGCGAGTATCGGGATCAGAAAGCGCAAACGCATGGCCGCCCCTTATTCATGCAGATTGACAGTGCCGACGACCCAGCGCCACGGATAGACCGCGACCTCCGTGAAAACCCCGGCCTGGACATAAGGATCGGCGTCCATCATTGCCCGTGCGGCATCGAGCGATTCCGCCGCGACGATCAACAGGCTGCCAACCGGCGCGCTGCCGTCCGCGCTGAGCAGCGGCCCAGCCGAGACCACCGCCCCGGCATTCTCCCGCAAATGCTCCAGATGCGCCTCGCGCGTCTGCTGGCGCAGTTCGCTCGCATCTGGTTTGTCCTTGCAGATACAGACAAAGAGCATGGACCACTCCTTCGCTGTGTTGCGCCGGGGCATCATGGCGCGGGCCGGACGCCGGCGCGGGCGGAGACCGCGCTGTTTTTCGTTACCTGAGTGTTTAATGATGTTGCCTGGCAAGACCAAGGCCGGTTTCCGATGACCGAGGCAATTTTTCGTGATGGCGAGCGCGACATGAGCGTCGAGCAGACACTGGCGCGCTGGGGCGAGGGCAAGGAAAGCTGGAACGCCTGGGCGGAGGAGCTGCTGGCGCGCAAGGCCCGGCTGGTCGAGGCGGGGGAATGGGCGGCCAACCCGTTCGGCGAGGGCGAGAACGCGGCGACGCGGGATTGGCTGTCGCAGGCGCGCGCGGATTTCTCCGATCAGGTGTTTCCCGAGGCGGTCCACTTCGCCGGCTATACTTTTCCCGGCCCCGTCGTGTTCGCCAACTGCGCGTTTTCCGGCGGCGCGACCTTCGACGAGGCGCGGTTCGAGACCGGCGCATCCTTCGCCAAGGCGCGTTTCGAGGCCCCGGCCAGCTTCAAGGGCGCGCACTTCGCTGGCATCGCGGATTTCGACGAGGCGGCCTTCGCGGCGGATGCGGATTTCGAGAACGCGCAGTTCGCCATGCTGAGCGACGGGCCGCTTGTGATCGCGGCGCGGTTCAGCCGATGCCACTTCGCGGGCCGGGCCGATTTCCGCGAAACGGCCTTTGCGGGCAACGCCAAGTTCACGCGCGCCCGCTTCGAGCAGGGGATGCGCTTCGACGCCGCCAGATTCCATGGCTCAGCCGATCTCGCGGGCGTTTGCGCCAAGGGCATCGCGGCTTTCGCGCAGGCGCTCTTCGCTGGCGACGCCAGCTTCGCAGATGCCGAACTGGAGGATGAGGCGCGGTTCGCCGAGGCCCGGTTCGCGGGCGAGGCCTCCTTCGAGCGCGCGGAATTCGAGGAGGGCGCGCTGTTCCGCGGCGCGGTTTTCGCAGGGAACGCTTCGTTCGAGGGCGCGAAGTTCGACGGCCGGGCCGGCTTTGGCGCTGCCCGGTTCGCTGCACCCGCGAGCTTCGCCGCCACGCGAGTCAAGGGCGAGGCCGACTTTGCCGCCGCGCGCTTTGCCGACGCCAGCTTTCAGCGCGCGCGCTTTCGCGGCCCCGCCGGCTTCGAGGGCGCGGCCTTCGCCGGCAACGCGGATTTCTCCGGTCTAAATGCCAAGAGCGCGCTGACGCTGGCCGAAACCCGCTTCGCCGGCGCGCCCGATTTTTTGAATGCGGAGATCGCCCAACCGCCGCGGCTGGAGAACATGCGGATCGACGCGCCAATGCGCCGCTTCCGCCGCTGGGGCGAGGGCGAGCGCGATCCGCGCCCGTGGCTGTTCCGGCTGATGAAGGTGTCGCGGGACGGACTGGAGGCCGCGCGGTTCCGCCAACTCCGGCATCTGGCGCGCGCCGGGCTGGATCATGAGCGCGAGGGCGCGTTCCATGCCCATGAGCTGCGCGCGGCCCGCTTCTGGCGGCATAGGCCGCTGGGGCGCGGCGCGGGACGCTTCTGGCTCGGCTGGCTGTATGGCGGGATCGCAAATTTCGGGCGGTCGGTGCTGAGGCCGCTCACCATCTGGGCGGTGACGACGGTGCTGTTCGCGCTGGTCTATCTCGGGCTGCGCGACGCGCCTGCGCCGGAAACGGCTGAGGCGAGTTTTCCGGCCTGGCCGGACGCGGCGTCATTTCAGAGCGTGCTGGACTGGCTCGCCGGCGTCGGGGAGTGGGCGTTCCAGATGATCGCCAATCTTTACGCCTCCGGCGGCTGCGTGGCGGGGGCGGGAAGCGCATCGGCCGAGGCGCTCTACCTGTCCTTCAAGAACAGCCTGTTCTTCGTGCCGTGGGAAAGCCCGCTGGCAGCCGAGCGCGTCTATGGCTGTCTGTATGGGCTGGAGGGCAGTGCGCCGGTCGTGCCGCTGGCCGCCTCGGTCGCCGCGCTCGTGCAGAACGTCATCGGGGTGGTGTTGCTGGTGCTGGCCGCGCTGGCGCTGCGCAACATGCTCAAGCGCGGCTAGCGACTTCCGCGCGCGCCCAGTCCAGCAAGGTCTCGCGGTCGGCGGCGAAGTCGCCTTCAATCCAGCGCTGCTCCAGCGCGCGCAACGCCTCGCCGACCTCCGGCCCCGGCTTCATCCCGAGCGCGAGCAGGTCGCTGCCCTTGAGCGGAAAGGCGGGCGGCTCCCACTCGTCCGGCAGCGCGAACAGCGCGTTCCACGCGGCATCCTCAACTCCGGCGCGCGCATCGCTCCAGGCCAGCAGCACGCCGCCGCGATAGACCTTCGGTCCGAGCCGATAAAGCGCCGCCTTCGCATCCAACGACGCCATGCCTGCGTCCAGCCGCCGCGCCGCGCGCGGCAGCGCCACCAGCTCGTCCCGCTCGGCATTCGACAGGCGCAGGTTGCGCGCAAGCCGCTCGGCCTCCTCCTCGACCCGCACCGCGAGCGCCGCCAGCCGGACCATCGGATCAGCCGTGAAGTCGCGCGCCCGCTGGATCGCCTGCACGCGAGCAAATGCTGTCAGCCGGGGCGCGCCGCCGAGCAGCCGCACCAGCACACCGGTGTCCATCATTGCCCGGAGCGACCGGCCCGCCGACCGCGCCGCCAGCAATCGCACTAGCTCGGTGTGCACGCGCTCGCCGGACAGCCGCTCCAGCCCCTCGCTCTCCTGCTCGATCGCGGCCAGCGCCTCGGCATCCATCGTCTCAGGCGGCGTCTCCCGCGCGCCGTATTCGGCCTCGAAGCGGAAGAAGCGCAGGATGCGCAGATAATCCTCGCGGATGCGCTCGTGCGGGTCGCCGATGAAGCGCACGCGCCGCGCCTGCAGGTCCGCGTAGCCGCCGAGCGGGTCGTAGACCGTGCCGTCCGGCCCGGCATAAAGCGCATTCATCGTAAAATCGCGCCGGCGCGCGTCGCTCGCCCAATCCCGGGTGAAGGTCACGCGGGCGTGGCGGCCATAGGTCTCGACGTCCTGGCGCAAGGTCGTGACCTCGATCGGCTCATGGTCGGGCACAAGCGTGACCGTGCCGTGCTCGGAGCCGGTGTCGACCGCCTTTACGCCGGCCTCTTCGGCGCGCCGCATCACTTCCTCCGGCGTCGCGGTCGTCGCAACGTCCACATCCGTCACGGGCACGCCCATAAGCGCATTGCGCACCGTGCCGCCGACCGCGCGGGCCTCATGCCCGTCGCGATTGAGCAGCGCCAGCACCGTGCGGGTCGCGCGGCGCTCCAGCCACTCCGCGCCGGCGAGCAGCCCAGGCCAGACGTCGTTGCGCGTTTCTACCGGTTCGCTCATGATCGTTCCCGAAGACCCATCCCGCGTTATTCCAGCCGGCCCGGCCTCAAAACGCCATCCTCGACGCGCGGCGGGATATAGCGCTGGCCCGGCTCGCCGGCCTCGAATTGTATGAAGTAGGCGATCGCCCCCATCATCAGGATCAACCCGATGCCGAACAGAACGATCAGAGGCGTAAAATTGATCGGCTCGTTTTTGCCACGCCCGCCTTTGACCAGAAATACATATGCGAAATAGATGATAAACGGCAGCAGCAGCAGGAACAGGTTGATCAGAATAATGCGGATCATTCGCTGTAGAGCCTTTCATACATACGCCGGAGAATGCCGGCGGTCGCTCCCCAGATATAGTGCTTCTTGTACGGCATCGCGTAGAAGCGCCGCGGCCGCCCGCGCCAGATGACCTCGCGGATCTGGTGGTTGGCCGGCGACATCAGGAACGCCAGCGGCGCCTCCAGAATCTCGGCGACCTCGTTATGGTCAGGTACGAGCGAGAACCCCTGGCGGACAATACCGAGAAACGGCGCGATGTCGAAACCCGTCGCGGTGCGGTAATCCTCCAGCCGGCCAAGGATGTCAACGAATTGCGGATGAAGGCCGATTTCCTCATAGGCCTCGCGCAGCGCGGCATTCACCGGCGCGCGGTCATGGGGGCCAATCTTGCCGCCGGGAAATGCGATCTGTCCGGCGTGCTGGGGCAGATGGTCTGACCGCCGCGTCAGCAGCACCGAAGCTCCGGCCGGATGGATCGTCAGCGGGATCAGGACAGCGCAGGGCCGCCGGACCGGGCCGTGCGCATCGGCCTCCGGCCACTCCGGATTGAGTTCGTGGTCGCCGCCAGCCTGCGGCGCGGGCGCCGAGGCAATGCCGCCGCCGAGCCGGCGCTGGACGCGCTGGCGCAAATCGTCTTCGCTGAATTTCGGATGCGCGCTGGCCAACTGTCACCTTCTCGCTGGACGGGCGGGCCAGCGGCAGCGATCATGCTGACTGCGCGACCCGGGCGGCGCAGATCGGGAAGAACATCCCGGCGCTCCACAAGCCAAGATGCGGCACGCCGCCATAAACTTCCTCGCTCGCCAGCGCGGCCAGTTCAAACGCCACGGAGCGCGAACATCGCGCTTCCAGCCCGTCCCGGAGCAGAACATAAGGTATGAGGCCGCCGGTTTCCGCATCCCGCTCAAAGCGCACAGGGTTGTCGCGCCCGATCGTCACTTCCTCATCGAGATTCGTGCGCAGCTTCAGCTTGCCCTGCGACCCCTCGCCCTCGCAGGCAAGCTGGACACCGATGAACGGCGCGTCTTCGACCTCCACGCGCACTTTGTCGCACGGCGCGGCCAGAGAATAACTGCGATAGCCGTCACGGCGAAGCGCCTTCGCGTACAGTTTCAGGACGCGCCGGCGCGTGATCGGACCATAACGCGAATGCCAGTTGCCGTGCCTGTCGATGCGGATTGGCGGGGCCGTCGAGGCGTCAACTTGCAGGGCGACGACGACCGGCTTGCGCGCCGCGCGAAGCTGAGGCCGGATGCGTCCGGTCCGCTTGACCCGCGCCGCCCGTTTGAATGAAGCCCGATTCGCCATGATCGCTGCCCCCTCGTGCGAACTTGCGAAACACCAGACCGCACTTTATGTGTCGGAAATCGAGATGACGTTGTGATACGCTCCAACACGAAGCAAGTAACTTATCGCGGCCATCAACAAGGTTTTGTGATCGAAAATGGTGGATATACGGCAGTCCGAAGATCGCATCATCCAGCAAATCGAAGAGGCCGCTGTCAAGATTCACAAGGCCCGGGAAGAAACGGAATCCGTCATTTTTGGACAGCAGCGCGTGATCGAGCAGTCGCTCATCACCCTTTTGTCGGGCGGTCACGCGCTTTTGATCGGCGTTCCCGGACTGGCGAAAACCAGCCTCGTTGAGGCCCTTGGCGCGGTCCTCGGCCTGGATTCGAAGCGCATCCAGTTCACGCCTGACCTGATGCCGTCGGATATCGTGGGATCCGAGGTTCTTGAGGAGAGCGAAACCGGCGCGCGCAGCTTTCGCTTCATTCCCGGGCCGGTTTTCACACAGCTCCTGATGGCCGACGAGGTGAACCGCGCCAGTCCGAAGACCCAATCTGCCCTGCTTCAGGCGATGCAGGAGCACCATGTGACGGTGGCGGGCGAGGGACACGAGTTGCCCACTCCCTTTCACGTCCTCGCCACGCAGAACCCGCTTGAGCAGGAAGGCACCTATCCGCTGCCCGAGGCGCAGCTCGATCGCTTCCTGCTGGAGATCAACGTAGATTACCCGGACGAGGCGGCCGAGCGCCAGATGCTGCTTGCGACCACTGGGGCGGACCGGCGCAAGCCCGGCCGGGTCATCACGCCCGACGAATTGATGGCGACGCAGCGACTCGTGCGCGAGATGCCCGTGGGCGAGAAGGTCGTGGATGCGATCCTGCGCGTCGTGCGCGCCGCGCGCCCTGGCACCCCGGACGCTTTACCGCGCATCAACGATCTCGTCGTCTGGGCTCCCGGTCCGCGCGCCACTCAGGCTATGATGCTGACGATCCGGGCGCGCGCGCTGCTCGACGGGCGGTTGTCCCCGTCCATTGATGATGTCGCCGAACTGGCCGGGCCGGTCCTGCGTCACCGCATGGCGCTGTCTTTCTCCGCCCGCGCGGAGAATGTCACGATCGACGACGTGATCGGCGATCTCACCGAATTGTTGAATTAAGCAAGGTGCCACCACCAGCGATGCCGCAGCATTTTCCTGCGCCCGCGCCGCAAGACCTGGAGAACACGGCACATGCGCTGGCGACCCGTCTGCCTGCCCTCCTGATCGAGGCGAACCGGGCCGCGCACACCGTTGCGCACGGCATTCACGGCCGCCGCCGCGCCGGGCCGGGCGAGACCTTCTGGCAGTTCCGCCATTACGAGTCGACCGACACCGCGACCAGCATCGACTGGCGGCGCTCGGCCGCCTCCGACCACCTGTTCGTCCGCGAGCGTGAATGGGAGGCCGCGCACACCGTCTGGCTCTGGCTCGACCTGTCGGACTCGATGGGCTTCCGCTCGCATCTCGCGGCGCAGACCAAGGCGGAACGCGCGATCATCCTCGGCTTCGCGATGGCCGAGCTGCTGATCCAGGGCGGCGAGCGCGTCGGCCTGCTCGGCCTGACCCCGCCCAGCACGAACCGGCGCGGCGTCCACCGCATGGCCGTGGCGCTGACCAAGCAGCTGCGAAGCGGGCAGCCCATCCCGAGCCTGCCGCCCTCGGCGCGCGTCAGCCGCTATGCCAATTGTCTGGTGTTGAGCGACTTTCTCGATCCCTTGGCCGACATCCAGAACAGCCTCCAGCGCATCGCCGACCAGAATGCGCGCGGCCATCTCGTTCAGGTGCTCGATCCGGCCGAGGAGACGCTGCCCTACGACGGGCGCGTGGAGTTCATCGCCAGCGAGACCGGCGAGCGCATCACCGCCGAGCGCGCCGGCGAGCTGCGTGAGCAATACCAGTCGCGACTGCAGGCGCACCGTGCCGAGATCGAGAGCTTCGCGCGCAAGCTGCAATGGCCGTTCCTGTGCCATCATACCGACCGGCCAGCCGAGGAAACGTTGCTGGCCCTGCACACGCGCATGGCAGGGCTGGACAAGCACTACCGCGCCAAGCCGGCCCGCCCGAGCGAGGCCGATATCACTGACAGCGCGGGAGGCTGACGCATGGGTCTGGGCGCACTGACATTCCTCAGTCCGTGGCTGCTGCTGGGTCTGGCCGCCATCCCGCTGATCTGGCTGTTGTTGCGCTTCACGCCGCCCAGCCCGAAGCGCATTACGTTCCCCGGCACGCGCCTGCTGGCCGGGCTGCAGTCGCGCGAGCGCACGCCTGCGCGCAGCCCGTGGTGGCTGACGGCGCTGCGGATTCTGCTGGTGACGCTCGCCATTCTTGCGCTTGCCGGCCCCGTGCTGAACCCGCCGGGCGCGCAAACATCGGGCGGCGCGCCCTTGCTGCTCGTCGTCGACAACGGCTGGAGCGCGGCGAGCCGGTGGGACGCGCGCATGTCCGCGATGGATAACGCGCTCGACGCGGCGCAGCGCAACGGCCAGACGGTCATCCTCGCGCCGACGGCGGGCCTCTCGCAAAGCTGGTCCGCCACGCCCGCCACCCCCGCCGATGTGCGCGAACGCGCCGCGAGCCTGGAGCCGAAACCGTATGCGCCCGACCGGGCGCTCGTAGCGGACCGCCTGGGCGAAACCCTGCCCACGGATCAGGCATTTGACGTGCTCTGGCTGAGCGATGGCATCGCCCATCCCGGCACGGAGGCGCTCGCGGCGCGCCTGCGCGATGTCGCCGATAGTCTGACGGTGGTCAGCGACCCGAGCGTAGAAACGCCGCTTGGCATGTACGGTTACACTGGCGAGGACCGCTCGTTGCGCGCCCGCGTCCTGCGGCCCGGCGGCGAAGCCGTGTCCGGTCAGGTCCATGCGCTGTCCGCGCGCGGCGACCGGCTGGCCGAGGCGACCTTCAGCTTCGAGGCCGGCGCCATCTCCACCGAGGCCACCTTCGAACTGCCGCTGGAACTGCGCAACGATGTGGCGCAACTGCGCATCGCGGGCGAAAACTCGGCTGGCGCGGTGCATCTGATCGACGACCGGGCGCGCTGGCGGCGCGTCGGCATCATCACCGGCGAGGCGCGCGGACAGGCGCAGCCGCTGCTTTCGCAGTCCTACTACATCGAAAAGGCGCTGAACCCCTACGCCGAGGTCATCTCGGTATCCGAGCGCAATATCGCAGCGGCCGTCGATGACGTACTCGGCCGCTCACCGTCTGTCCTGATCCTGTCCGATGTCGGGCAACTCATCGGCCGGTCTTCCCAGCAGATCAGCAACTGGGTCGAGGACGGCGGGATGCTGATCCGCTTCGCGGGACCGCGCCTGGAGCGCGCCGGCGACCGGCTCATGCCCGTTCCGCTGCGCCGCGGCGGGCGCACCCTGGGCGGCGCGCTTTCCTGGAGCCAGCCGCAGAAGCTTGCGCCCTATCCGCCGGAAAGCCCCTTCGCCGGGATGGCTGCGCCGGAAGACGTGACTGTCAACCGCCAGGTTCTGGCCGACCCGAGCGGGCTGGGCGACGCAGAGGTGTGGGTGCGGCTGCAGGACGGCACGCCGCTCGTGACGGCGCGACAGCGCGGCGACGGGCGGCTGGTGATGTTTCACGTCACAGCGAATTCCGACTGGTCGAATCTGCCGCTGTCGGGCGCATTCGTGGAGATGCTGCGCCGCGCCGTGGCGATGGCCGACACGGTCAGCCCGGCTGGCGATGCGGAGGCCGGCGGCAACGCCGGCGCGCGGGAGACCGGCTATCTGATGCCGCGCCGCATCGTCGACGGGTTCGGCGTGCTTGGCCCGCCGCCGCCCACGGCAGCGCCCCTGCCCGCCGCCGAAACCGTATCGGCGGAACCCGGCCCACAGCGCCCGCCTGGGCTTTACGGGCCCCAGGGCGGCGCCTTCGCGCTCAACATCGTCCGCGAGGGCGCGGAGCTAAAACCGCTGGAACCGATATCGGGAGCGGAAATGACCATGTATCAGACCGGGGAAACCGTGGATCTCGCGCCGTGGCTGTTCGCCGCGGCGGTGGCTGTCTTCATCATCGAGAGCCTGGCGATCCTGCTGATGAACCTGCGTTCAGGCGGACGGCTGGCGGGCCGCTCGGCCGCAGTGCTCTTGGCCGTCGCCGCGCCTTTCGCGCTGGCGGGCGATGCGCGCGCTCAGGACGAGGACCGCCGCGCCGAGGCGCTCGCGCTGAAAGCGTCGCTGGAGACCCGGCTGGCCTATGTCATTACCGGCAACGAGCAGATTGACAGCGTCAGCCGCGCGGGGCTGGCGGGCCTGTCGGAAGTGCTGACAGCGCGGACGGCGGTCGAGCCGGCCGAGCCGGTCGGCCTCGACGTGGCGCGGGACGAACTGGTGTTCTTCCCGCTGATCTACTGGCCGGTGCCGCGCGAGCCTGCACCGCTCGACGACGAGACGCTGGCCCGCGTCGACGCCTACATGAAGCAGGGCGGGATGATCGTCTTCGACACACGCGACCAGAACCGCCGCACCTTCGACGAGATGGGCCTGGGCGGCGCGCCGGGCGAGACCGGACTCGCCGCGCTGATCGGACGCCTCGACCTGCCGCGGCTTGAACCTGTGCCGCAGGAACACGTCCTGACCAAATCCTTCTATCTGCTCGATGAATTCCCCGGCCGCTGGGATGGCGGTCCGCTCTGGGTCGAGGCGCGCTCCGGGTCGGCCGAGCCGGGCCAGGCCGTGCGCGCGGACGGCGTCAGCTCGATCATCGTGACCTCCAACGACTTCGCCGGCGCATGGGCGCGGGACGATGGCGGCCGTGCGCTGTATCCGGTCGTGCCCGGCGGCGAGATGCAGCGAGAGATGGCCTACCGCACCGGCGTCAACATCGTGATGTACGCGCTCACCGGCAACTACAAGGCCGACCAGGTGCATCTGCCGGCGCTCCTCGAACGCCTGGGCCAATAAGGCCGGCGCAAGGATTTCGCATGAACTGGACCATCGAATTCTCGCCCTTCCTGCCGGAAAGCGTGCTGATCGGCGCGGGCGCGCTCGTGGCGCTGGCCGTGATCGGGCACCTGATACGCCGACAGCGCGGCGCGCTGCTGCGTCTGCTTGCCGGCGCGTTCCTGTTGCTGGCGCTCGCCAACCCGGTGCTCAAGCAGGAGGATCGCGAGCCGCTGCGCAATATCGCCGTGGTCGTCGTGGATGAGAGCTCAAGCCAGAAGATCGCCGGGCGGCCCGAGACCACGGGCGCGATCCGGCAGGAACTGTCGTCGCGGCTGGAGGACATCCCGAACCTCGACATCCGCCTTGTCCGCGCGGGGGCGGGCGGCGACGCCGAGCGCGAGGAGACCCGGCTGTTCGACGCGCTCAACCAGGGCATGGCAGATGTCCCCGCCGAGCGGCTGGCGGGCGTGTTCATGGTCACTGACGGCCAGATTCACGACGTGCCGCGCGAGGCGGCCGAGGTGAATTTCGGCGCGCCGGTTCACGCGCTGCTGACGGGCGAGGAAGGCGAGTTCGACCGCCACATCAAGATCCACACCGCCCCGCGCTTCGGGCTTGTCGGCAGCACGCAGACCGCCGAAATCGAGGTGGTGCAGACCGGCGCGGACGACCAGCCGCAGACCGCGACGCTCACGGTGCGCCGCGAGGGCGAAGGGCCGGAAACGCTGAATGTCGGCGTGGGCGAGAGAATCCGCCTACCGTTCCGCTTCACCCGCGCCGGGCCAACCTACATGGAGGTCGCGCTGGACCCGGTCGAGGGCGAGTTGACAGAAGCGAACAACCGGATCGTGATGAAGGCGGAGGGCGTGCGCGAGAACCTGCGCGTGCTGCTTGTCAGCGGCGAGCCACATGCCGGCGAGCGCACATGGCGCAACCTGCTGCGCTCCGACGCCTCTGTGGACCTGGTGCATTTCACGATCCTGCGTCCGCCGGAGAAGCAGGACGGCACGCCGATCAACCAGCTTTCGCTGATCGCCTTTCCGACGCGAGAGCTGTTTTCGGAAAAACTGGATGAGTTCGACCTCATCATCTTCGACCGCTACCAGCGTCGTGGAGTCCTGCCGCTGATCTATCTCGACAACGTCTCGCGCTACGTGCGCGATGGCGGCGCGGTGCTGATTGCCGCAGGGCCGGATTTCGCCTCGCCGCTCAGCCTCTATCGCACCCCGCTGTCCCGCATCGTGCCGGCGAGTCCGACCGGACGGGTGATCGAACGCGCTTTCAAGCCGCGCGTTTCGGAGAAGGGGGCGCGGCACCCGGTTACCGCCGATCTGCCCGGCGCGAATGGCGGAGAGGAGCCGGACTGGGGCCGCTGGTTCCGCACCATCGACGTGCGGACGAATGACGGCGACGTGCTGATGACCGGGCCGGACGAAACGCCGCTACTGGTGCTCGCGCGGCAGGGCGAGGGCCGGGTCGGCATGTTCCTGTCCGACCATGCGTGGCTCTGGGCGCGCGGATATGAGGGCGGCGGACCTTATGCCGACATTTTCCGGCGGATTTCGCACTGGCTGATGAAGGAGCCGGACCTGGAGGAAGAATCTCTGGATGTCACGGCGGGGCGGCAGAGCCTGACGATCACGCGCCGGTCGATGGCCGACAGCATTGGGCCTGTGGAGGTCAACCGGCCGGACGGCGAAACCCGGACAGTGACGCTGGAACAGGTGGAAGCCGGGCGCTGGCGCGCGAATGTGGCCGCCGAGACGCCGGGGCTTTACCGCGTGACCTCAGGCGATCTGGCGGCGGTGGCGCATGTCGGCGCGGTGAACTCGCGCGAGCTGACCGAGGTGACGGCGAGCCGCGAGCCGCTCGATCCGGTTCTGGATGAGACCGGCGGCGGCGCGTTCTGGCTTGGCGGGCCGGCGGAGGCTTCGGCTACGGCGCTGCCGCGCATCAGCCTGCTGGGCCAGAGCACCAAGATGCACGGGGCCGACTGGGCGGGGCTGCGCGATCGGCAGGCCTATATGGTCACCGGCGTGAAATATACGCCGCTTTATGCCGGGCCGCTGGCGCTGGCGCTGTTGCTCGGTCTGCTGGCGCTGACCTGGTACCGGGAGGGGCGTTAGAGCGCCGGGTCGAGCTTCGCATCGCGGAAGCCGCGCCGGGCCACGGCGGTACACAGGCCGTACCATTCGCAGCCTTGGCACGCCTCGCGGATTTCGCCGCTCGCAAACGCCTCCTGCATCCGCTGCAATTCCAACGAGCCGAGCGTGAGGCGCTGGTCCTCGCAAACGCCGACCCCCAGCATCGCGCCAATGTCGCGCGCGGCCAAGGCATCGCGTGCACGCACACTGTCGCGCAGGCAGTGGGCGTCGGGCGCATCGAGCAGCGGCGCGCAAATATCGTCCGGTCCCGCGACGATCAGCAAATCCTCGCCGGCAGCGATTCGCGCGACGATGGCGTCGAAATTGGCCGTAAAAGGCCGACTATAGCCGTCCCCGGCGTAAGTCAGCATACACAGCAGGTGATGCGCGCGCAGCCGAACGGTCATATCGCGCTTGGCCTATACCGTTTTCGGGGCGCTGCGCCTAGCTGTCAAGCAGTCGCCGCGCGATAACCTGCGCCTGGATCTCCGCCGCGCCCTCGAAGATGCTGAGGATGCGGGCGTCGCACAGCACGCGGCTGATCGGGTATTCGAGCGCGAAGCCGTTGCCGCCGTGTATCTGCACGCCGCTATCCGCTGCCGCCCAGGCCACGCGCGCGGCCAGCAGCTTCGCCATACCCGCTTCGACATCGCAACGCCGGCCCTGATCCTTCTCGCGCGCGGCATAGTAGGTCAGCAGGCGCGCGGCGTGCGTCTCCACCGCCGTCATCACCAGCTTGTTCGCCACGCGGGGGAACGCGCTCAGCGGCTTGCCGAACTGCTCGCGCTCGCGGGAATAGCGGAAGGCCAGGTCCAGCGCGTTCTGCGCCACGCCGACGGCTCGCGCGGCCGTCTGGATGCGCGCGGATTCGAACGTCGCCATGAGTTGCTTGAAGCCCTGGCCCTCGGTTTCGCCGAGCAGATTTTTCGCCGGCACCGCGAAGCCATCGAAGGAAATCTCGTATTCCTTCATGCCGCGATAGCCGAGCACCTCGATCTCGCCGCCGGTCATGCCTTCCGCCGGGAATGGGTCGTCGTCGCTGCCGCGCGGCTTTTCCGCCAGGAACATCGACAGGCCGCGATAGCCCGGCTCGTTGGGGTCGCTGCGCGCCAGAACGGTCATGACATCGGCGCGGACCGGATGCGTCGCCCAGGTTTTCTGGCCGGTGATGCGGTAAACATCGCCGTCGCGCACCGCGCGTGTCTTGAGCGAGGCAAGGTCGGAGCCGGTGTTCGGCTCGGTGAAGACCGCCGCCGGGAGGATGTCGCCCGACGCAATGCCCGGCAGCCAGCGCTGCTTCTGGTCCTCCGTGCCGCCCAGCAGGATCAGCTCCGCCGCGATCTCCGAGCGCGTGCCGAGCGAGCCGACCCCGATATAACCGCGCGACAGCTCCTCGGAGACGACGCACATCGCCTCCTTGCCCAGTCCCAGCCCGCCATAGGCTTCCGGAATGGTCAGCCCGAAAACGCCCAGTTCGCTCATCTGCGAGATGGTCTCCATCGGGATGTAGGCGTTCTGCAGATGCCACTCATGGGCGTAGGGGACGACCTCGGCGTCAGTGAAGCGGCGCATCTCGTCGCGCATGGCTTCCATGGTCTCGTCGAGGCCGCTATCGCCGAAGGTGGCCGCGCCGTCGCGCTCGATCATCAGTTCGGCGAGCCGCTCGCGAGCGGGGGGCGTGTTTCCCAGCGTCATCAGCCGGCGCGCCTGCGGGTTGAGGCAGGCGTCAATGTCGGCGGCGCGGAAACCGAGGTCGGTCGGACGGAACACCTCGGTCTGGCTCATCGCAATGCCGCCGACCATCTGGTGCAGGTATTCGCCAAAGGCGATCTGCGCCAGCAGCGCCTCAAGCTCGCCGAAGCGACCTTGCGCCGATGCGCTCGAGGCGTGGCGGGCCAGTTCAGCCAGCGTCTGCTCATAGGTCGTCAGCCAGGCGAAGCCATGCGCGACGTGCTGCTCCCGCTCCATGAGCGCGGCATCCGGCTTCCCGTCGCCCGCCACCCGCTGCCATACGCCTTCGCGGACCAGTTCCACGAGCTGCCTCGCCGCCTCCGCGGCCGGGTCAAGCAGCGTGGGCAAGTCATCAAGCAGCGCGGGCGTTTCGGTCGGGGCTTGAAGGGCAACGGACATGGGCAACTCCTCGGCTGATGCACAGGCTCACACGCCTACGCATGAACGCGCTCGCGGATCACGGCCGCGAAGGCGCGATCACGATTTACGGCCCAGCAGCGCCTTGAAGAAGCGCGACACAGCGCCGTCGCTGCGCTCCTGCTGCGGCTGGGCGTGCTGCTCCTGCGCGGCTTGGCTGCCGGGCGCCCGTTGAGGCTCGGCCGCCTGGTCTGCGGGCTGATCGATCTGCACGCCGGACAGGTCCGAGACCGGCGGCGCGACAGGCTCCGCCGCGACATGCGCCTCCGAGGCAGCCGGCTGCCGCGGCGCGTCCGAATCTGACTCGCTGGCGGCGTGCTCTGGCTCAGCCGCGGTGACTCGCTCTTCCACCGACTGGGCGACCTCAGTCACCCGCGCGCCGGCCTGCCGCGCCGTTTCCGCGGCGTGCTCTTCAGCGCTTTCGGCCCAGCGCTGGGCGGTCTCCGCGGCGTCTTCAGCCGCGCTCTGCGCCGCGCCAGCGGTCTCGGAAGCCTGCCCCTCCAGCGACCGCGCCCAGCTTTCGGCGGTTTCGCCGGATTTCTCAGCGACCGACCCAGCGAAGGCGCTCACGCTCTCGCCCGCCTGCCGCGCGGTTTCGGCGGCCTGCTCGCCGGCGCTCTCGGCCCAGCCCTGAGCGGTCTCCGCGGCGTCTTCAGCCGCGCTCTGCGCCGCGCCAGCGGTCTCGGAAGCCTGCCCCTCCAGCGACCGCGCCCAGCTTTCGGCGGTTTCGCCGGATTTCTCAGCGACCGACCCAGCGAAGGCGCTCACGCTCTCGCCCGCCTGCCGCGCGGTTTCGGCGGCCTGCTCGCCGGCGCTCTCGGCCCAGCCCTGAGCGGTCTCTCTCGCCTCTTCGACCGTCTCAGCGGCGGCTTCGCCGGCCTCCGCGCCGCGCTGCTCAACCGATTCGGCCCAACTGTGCGCCGTCTCGCCCGCCTGCTCTCCCACCGACTGGGCGAACGCCTCAGCGCTCTCGCCGGCCTCCTGCGCGCTCTCGGCCGCGGTGCCAGCGGCCTGCGAGGCTTCCTGCTCCATCTTGTGCGCCCAACTCTGGGCCGTTTCGCTGGCGCGCTCGGCGACCGACTGGGCGAACTGCTGCACGCTTTCGCTCGCCTCGCGCGCGGTCTCCGTGGCCCGCTGCGCTATGTCCGGCGCGCGCTCCTCGACCGTGTGCGCCCAGCCCCGGGCCGTCTGCCCCGCTTTCTCCGCAACCGAATGCGCGAACTGCGAAACGCTTTCGCCCGCCTCGCGCGCACTCTCGGAGGCGGCGTGGGAAACGCCGGGCGCCTGCTCCTCAAGCGTTTGCGCCCAGCTCTGGGCGGTTTGCCCGGCCTTGGCCGCCACGGACTGCGCGAAGGACTGCACGCTCTCGCCTGCCGCGCGCGCCTGTTCCGCCGCGCTGCTCACGACTTCTGACGCGCGGCCTTCCAACGATTGCGCCCAGCTTTGCGCCGTCTCGCCGGATTTCTCCGCGACGGAATGCGCGAACTGCTGAATGGTCATGCCGGCCTCGCGCGCGACGGCGCCGGCCGCCATCGCGGTGGCCGTGGCCTTCATGTAAAACTCGTTGCCGGTCAACTCATCGCCGGGGCGCTCGCCTGCCTCTTCGCCATTGGGCGCGGTGCTCGTTTCAGCGGTCGCTGGCGCCTGCGCGCCGGCTTCCTCGGCGTGGCGCGGCGGCAGCTCCAACGCATGACGCGCCCGGATGCCGTCCATCTCGAACACCACGGCGCGCAGCAAATCTTCGCTGGCCTCGCCCGATGCCCTGGCCTCGCGCACTTCTTCGGCCAGTTCTTCCAGCCGGCCCACCGCCTTGTAATAATCGTTGCCCGACAGCTTGTGCTCGGCCTGGGCGCGCACGGCGCTCAGCTCCTCCAGCACGACTTCCACATCGCTCGGAAATACGTTCATTTCGCTGGCCCCATACCTTCGGATATCTCTCTTGTCTGGATCGCAACGGCCAAGGCCGCGCTCCACCCTTGCATGGTGTCGACAACTTCCACGCCCAAAGGATCATCCGCGCGCGTGCGGCCGGCCCCCGGCCTAGCCGAAACGCGCGCGCGACACCTCCACCGCGTCCTCAAAGGTGCGCAACCCGCCGTGCGGCGCGTTGACAAGCACGGCCATGTTACCCGGACGATGCTCGTTGCGCCACATACGCATATGCGCCTTTGGTATGTCATGCCACGGAAAAACCTCGGACATGCAAGGGTCAATGCGCCGCTCCAGCACGAGCTTGTTCGCCTGCGAGGCCTGCATCAGGTTGGCGAAGTGGGAGCCTTGCACGCGCTTCTGGTGCATCCAGAGATAACGCGCGTCGAGCGTGAGCTTGTAGCCCGTGGTGCCGGCGCAGATGACGACCATGCCGCCGCGCTTGACCACGAAGACGGACACGGGGAACGTCGCCTCGCCGGGGTGCTCGAAGACGAAGTCGACATTCACGCCCTTGCCCGTAATGTCCCAGATCGCCTTGCCGAACTTGCGCACCTCCTGAACCCATGCCTGATATTCGTCGGTGCCGACGCCCGGCATCTCGCCCCAACAGTTGAAATCCTTGCGATTGATAACGCCCTTGGCGCCGAGCGAGAGCACGAAGTCGCGCTTGTCTTCATCCGAGATCACGCCGATGGCGTTCGCGCCGGAGGTCGCGCAAAGCTGGATCGCCATTGAGCCGATGCCGCCGCTCGCGCCCCAGACAAGCACGTTATGGCCCGGACGCAGCACATGCGGGCGATGGCCGAACAGCATCCGGTAGGATGTCGCGAGCGTCAGCGTGTAGCAGGCGGATTCTTCCCAGGTCAGATGCTTCGGGCGCGGCATGAGCTGGCGGTCCTGCACGCGCGTGAACTGGCCGAAAGAGCCGTCCGGCGTCTCATAGCCCCAGTTGCGCTGGCTCGGCGAGAGCATCGGGTCGCCGCCGTTGCATTCCTCGTCGTCGCCGTCGTCCTGGTTGCAGTGGATCACAACCTCGTCGCCGACCTTCCAGCGCTTGACCTTGGAGCCGACGGCCCAGACCACGCCAGCCGCGTCGGAGCCGGCGACCTGATACGGGTTCTTGTGGATATCGAGCGTGGAGACCGGCTGGCCGAGGCAGGCCCAGACGCCGTTGTAATTGACGCCCGCCGCCATCACGAGCACCAGCACCTCATGGCTGTCCAGCTCCCAGGTCGGGACCACCTCCATCTGCATCGCCTGCTCGGGCGGCCCATGCCGCTCCTTGCGGATGACCCAGGCGTACATCGACTTCGGCACATGCCCGAGCGGCGGAATCTCGCCGATCTCGTAGAGGTCCTTGTATTCTTGCCCGCCCGGGGCGGTATTGGCGATGGCGGGTTCGCTCATTCGATCCTCCTTGGACACTCTCGCGCAGAAGCCGGCGACACGCGGCAAGCGACATGCTTGCCCATTTCACAAGCTTTCTGATCGTTGGCCAATCATGAATCGATTTCAAGGTTTTTTTGCATTGCAGCAAGGGGGGCTCGCAGCACTCGGGCGCCGCCGCCACAGCCCGTGGCAAACACGCATCGTCAACCGAAACATGTTTGCGAAAATTACGCCGAATTCAGCCTCGCACGCACTGACAGGAAGAAATGCCGCAGGCAACGCAATATCCTTTCTTTTCGCGGCAGCACAAAATTTCGACGCAATCCCGCGACACTGGGCTATGCTATAAGGTGGACCTGGCGAGACGGCGGGGTATTTTCGCAAGTCTTCGCCCGTGTTTTAGGCAAGCCCGCGCCATTGCGCGCCGATTCGAGACTGTCATGAAGGCAAAGTCAAACGCAGCGACCCTGCTCAGCCGCCGCCAGTTCGCCGCAATGACCTCCGCCGCCGTCGCCGCGCTGGGGCTGGGCTGGCAGCCGCTGCGCGCGCAGGAGGACGACAGGCCGGCGGCGTGGCAAGCGCATCTCGACGCGATCCTGAAAGGCAAGGAGCCGGTCGAGGACAAAGTCACGCTCGACCTGCCGGAGATGTCCGAAAACGGCAATCTGGTCCCGTTCACGGTGGCGGCGGACTACGAGATGACCGACGCGGATTTCATCCAGGCGATCCACGTCGTCGCCACAGACAACGACTCGCCGCCGGTCGCCTCGTTCTACTTCACGCCGGCCTCCAGCATCGCCCGCGCGTCGAGCCGGATGCGGCTGCGCCGCTCCCAGGAGATTGTGGCGCTGGCCCAGACAAGCGGCGGCGACTTCTTCATCGGCCGCCGGCGCATCGAGGTTCTCATCGGCTGCTGCGGCCAATGAGCTGATCCGCACAAACGAATACGGATGAAAATGACATTTATCGCAGAACCGCAGGTGAATATGCCGGAGACGGCCGCCGCCGGCGATATTATCGAGATTCAGGCGATCATCGCCCATCCGATGGAAAGCGGCCAGCGCGAGGACGATCGCACGGGAGAATTGATCCCGCGCAACATTATCGAGGAATTCACCGCCAGTTTTAACGGCAAGGAAGTCTTCCGCGCCAAACTTTACCCCGCCATTTCCGCAAATCCCTACATCGCCTTTCCGGTTCAGGTTGAAGAGTCCGGCGAATTCGCGTTCACTTGGCGCGACGGAAACGGAGAGACCTGGGAGGTCGCGCGGGCCATCACCGTGAGCTAGGGGGCCGTGCCCGGGTCGTGCGAAGGGCGCGATTTGCGCCGGAAGGGGGCCGCGCGTGACGGATACCGAGACCATGCTTCCCGACGGGCTGCTGCTGTCGGCGCTGCAGATGACCGAAGCGACGGCCATAGCGGCGGCGGCGCATCGCGGGCGCGGCGACGAGCAGGCGGCGATGGCCGCGGCGTCGCGGATGCTGCTGGCGGAGTTGGACCGGCTGGAGGCGGACGGCCGCATCGTGGTCGGCGATAGCGCGATGGACGAAGAGCGGCTGATGGTCGGCGGCTCCGTGGGCGCGGGCGGAGCGCGCATCGACCTGGCCGTCAATCCGCTCGAAGGCGCGACGCTGTGCGCCAAGGCGCTGCCGAACGCGCTCTCCGCCGTGGTCATGGGCCTGCCGGACAGCCTGTTGAGCGTCCCGGATGTCTACATGGAGAAGATCGCCATCGGGCCGGGCTACCAGGACGGCATCGTCGATCTGGACGCCGCGCCCGCCGACAATCTCGCGGCGCTGGCCGAGGCAAAAGGAGTGCAGCCGAAGGACCTGACGGTATGCGTGCTGGACCGTCCGCGCCACGGCACGCTGATAGCCGCGCTGCGCGAGACCGGCGCGGCCGTGCGGCTCATCAGCGATGGCGACATCTCGGCTGTGATCGAAACCGCCCGCGCCGATCTGACCGGCCTCGACATCTACATGGGCGTGGGCGGCGCGCCGGAGGGCCTGATAGCCGCGGCGGCGCTGCGCTGCATGGGCGGACAGATGCAGGCGCGGCTGACGCCGCTGAACAACGATCAGCGCCAACTCATTGCCGCGAGCGGGCTGGACCCGCAGCGCAAGTACAGCGCTGACGAGCTGGCGGCCGGCGATATCGTCTTTTCGGCGACAGGGATCAGCGGCGGCGCGCTGTTGCGCGGCGTTCTGACCGACGCGAAAGGCATACACACGCACACGCTCGCCATGCGCAGCGCGCGCGGATCGGTGCGCTGGATCGCCAGCCAGCACCAGCATCTGCCCGTCGTCTAGCGTTTTCCACAGCCGGTCCCCGAGGGCGCAGAATCGGCTAGGCTTAGCGCATGGTTCATGCGCGAGTGCCTTGATGGCCATTTCCACGACCTCACCAGTTGCGGCGGACGCAGAAACTGCCTTTCTCGGCGTCACCAGTTCGTTGCGCGGGCTGCGCTGGATAGACCGGCTGACGCCCGACAAGGCGGCGCTGGCCACGGCGATCTCGCAGCGCCACGGACTGCCCGAACTGCTCGGACGGGTGCTGGCAGCGCGCGGGGCGGCGCTCGAAGATATCGACACCTGGCTCAACCCGACGCTGCGCGACCTGCTGCCCGACCCCACCTCGCTGCGTGACATGGAAACAGGCGCGGCCCGGCTGGCCGAGGCGATCCGGCGGCGCGAGCCGATCGCGATCTTCGGCGATTATGACGTAGACGGCGCGGCGGCCTCGGCGCTGCTGGCGCGGTTCCTGCGCACGCACGGGATCGAGGCGCGCATCTACATTCCCGACCGGCTCAGCGAAGGCTACGGGCCGAACGTCGCGGCGATGGAGGCGCTGGCGCGCGAGGCAAAGCTGATCGTCACCGTGGATTGCGGCACGTTGAGCCATGAGCCAATCGGCGCGGCGGTCAAGCTCGGCGCGGATGTTGTGGTGGTCGATCACCATCAGGCCGATGAAGCGCTGCCGCCCGCTCACGCTGTCATCAACCCGAACCGGGAAGACGATCTCAGCGGGCAAGGGCATCTGGCCGGCGCGGGCGTCACATTCCTGCTGCTGGTGGAAACGGCGCGGCAGTTGCGCGCGGCAGGGCACGAGGCGGGGCCGGACCTGCGCGGGCTGCTCGATCTCGTGGCGCTGGCGACGGTCTGCGATGTCGTGCCGCTCACGGGCGTGAACCGCGCGCTGGTCGCGCAGGGCTTGAAAGTCATGCGCCGGCGACGCAATCCGGGTCTCACCGCGCTGGCGGACGCCGCCGGGCTGAACAAGCCGCCGGAGCCGTATCATCTCGGCTACCTGCTCGGCCCGCGCATCAATGCCGGCGGGCGCATCGGCGATGCGGGGTTAGGCGCGCGGCTGCTGGCCAGCGACGACCCGAGCGAGGCGGGCGAGATCGCCGCGCGGCTCGATGCGCTGAACGCCGAGCGCCGCGAGATGGAAACCCGCGCCGTGGAGGAAGCCGCGGCCGCGGCCGAGGCCATGCTGGACGCGCAGCCGGACACCGCCGTGCTGCTGCTCGGCTCGGCGGACTGGCACAAGGGGTTGATCGGGCTGGTCGCCGCGCGGCTGGTCGAACGGTTCCAGCGGCCCAGCTTCGTCTTCGCCTGGGACGACGCGGCGGGCGCCGGCACAGGTTCCGGGCGGTCGCTGCCGGGCGTCGATCTGGGCCGGGCGGTGCGCGCGGCCGTCGCCAAGGGCTTGGCGCTGCAGGGCGGCGGGCACGAGATGGCGGCGGGCATCACCATCGCGCGTGACGGGCTAGACGGCTTGCGCGCCTACTTCGACGGCGCGCTGGGCGGCGAGGCCACGCGGGCGCGCGCCGAAGCCGGGCTGAAAATTGACGGGGCGCTCTCGCCGCGCGCGGCGACGGCGGAGCTGATCGACCACATCGAGCGCGCGGGGCCGTTCGGCGCGGGCAACCCCTCGCCGCGCTTTGTCTTCCCGAGCCAGCGCCTCAGCTTCGTCAAGCCGGTCGGCGAGAGCCATCTGCGCTGCTCGCTGCGCGGCGGGGACGGCGGGTCGATTGGCGCGGTTGCCTTCCGCGTTGTCGGAACGCCGCTCGGCGATTACCTATTGTCGCAGCCTGACGCGCCGCTGCACATCGCAGGGCGGCTGCAGCGCGATTTCTGGAACGGGCGCGAACGCATCGAGGTGCTGATCGAAGACGCCGCGCCGGCAACGCGGCCTTGACGCGGTGCGCTGCGGAACGTAAAGCTATGGCGGCTCGCGGGCAGCGCGGGCCGGGCTTGAAAGCCCCCTTCGTCTAATGGTTAGGACGCCAGGTTTTCAACCTGGAAACAGGGGTTCGATTCCCCTAGGGGGCGCCACATGGAGCCACCTTCCATTCGGCTGTGATGCTCTTCAAGGAAGCGACCCTAAAGAAGATCCAGCGCGGCGAGGTGCGGCTGGCTTTTCGGCGCTGGCGGCGGCCGACAGTCAAGCCTGGCGGGCGTCTGCGCACGGCCATCGGCGAACTCGCGGTGGACGCGGTGGAGCCGGTCGCGGCCGAAACCATTACTGAACTGGAAGCGCGACTGGCGGGGTTCGCGGGTCGGGATGCGCTGCTGGCAGAACTTGCCAAGCGGCAGGACGGAGAGCTGTACCGGATTGCCTTCCATTTAGCGGGGCCGGATTCCCGCGACGCCCTGCGAGAGGATGACGAACTGTCCGAAAGGGATATCGCGGCGATCGCCAGCAGGCTTGAGCGCCTCGATGCACGCTCAATCCCATGGACTCACAGCTATCTACGGCTGATCGCGGACAACCCCGACGTCGCGGCGTCGGCGCTGGCCGATGCGGCGGGTGTCGAGAAGGCGCTCTTCAAGCGCCGGGTGCGCCGTCTCAAGGAACTTGGGTTGACGGAAAGTCTGCCGACAGGCTACCGGCTTTCGCGCCGGGGCGGGCGGTTTCTGGAGCGCGTGCGCGAAATCTGAGGTGAAGCGGCCTCAGCCTTCCGCAACATCGTCGCTCTGCGCTTCCGGCTCCAGCGCCGCGGGCATGATCCCGACATCGTGGCAGAGGATCTTGCTCACCCGATCGCCATCCTCGGACAGCGGCAGGCGCAGCCAGAACAGCACGATATGGTCGCGCCCGGCGACCGGCCCCTTGACCGCGCCCTGCATCGGCGTGCGCTCCTCGACCACGCGGCGATAAGCCGCCTGCCAGTAGCGCCGCTTCGGGCCGAGGCGCAGGTCGAACACGTTCTGCCCCGTCACCTCGCGGCCATAAATGTCGTGAAGCCGCGTGCCCGCCAGCCGATAGCGCACCGCGTCGAAGCGCGCGCCAACATCCAGAATGCTGATGCCGGGGAGCAGGTGGCGCATCATCGTCGGGTCAAGATCCGCGCGCGCGGGCATGGGCCGGCCGTTCGCCGCCCGGCGCCAGGTGTCGTAGACCTCGCGTTGCTCGCTGATCACGAGCTGCGCCCGAAAGGCAAGTTCGGACGTCATTGGCCCCCTCGCATCTGGCGGCGCGCCGGCCCGCCACTGGCCTGCGGACGCCGCGCGGCAACTATCGGTGATTTGCCCGTGCGCGCGCAAGGCTGGCGGGGCAAAAAACGTTGAGGCGCACTGATCGTCATCCCCTGCGCGATGCGGCGCGGCGCGACGCTTCGCAGACACGGGATCGTTCGCGGCGCTTTTCGCAAGGCCTGGGTCCCGGGTCTGCGCCGCGTCATTTTCACGCCGCGTCGCGGACGGGACGACACGCGGCACCTTGCTGGGCCGAATTTTTACTTTTCGTGGAAGTGGTTATAGATCGCTTCGGCCATGGACCGGCTGATGCCGGGAACCGCGGCGAGATCATCCAGCCCGGCGCGGCTGACCGCCTTGGCCGAGCCGAAATGGTTCAGCAGCGCGCGCTTGCGCGTCGGGCCGATGCCGGGCACCTCGTCGAGCGGATTGGCCGCGTTCGCGTTCTTGCGCCGGGTGCGGTGCGCGCCGATGGCGAAGCGGTGGGCCTCATCGCGCAGCCGCTGAATGAAGTAGAGCACCGGATCGCGCGGCTCCAGGCTGAAGGGGCTGCGGCCCGGCATGAAGAAGCGCTCGCGCCCGGCGTTGCGCTCCGGTCCCTTGGCGACGCCGACGAGCGGCACATCGTTGATGCCCAGTTCGGCGAACACCTCGCTGGCGGCGGAGAGCTGGCCCGCGCCGCCGTCGATCAGCACGAGGTCCGGCCAAGCGGGGAAGGCGTCGGGGTCGGCGTCGTCCGGGGCTGGATTGCTTCGGGCCCTCGGCCCTCGCAATGACATCGCTTCCTCGTCATCGCGAGCGTCGCGAAGCGATCCAGCGGCGGGTATATCCGGACCGCGCGCGGCCTCCTTCATCAGCCGGGTGAAGCGCCGGCGCAGCACCTCGCGCATCATGCCGAAATCGTCGCCTGGCGTCAGATCGGCGGCCTTGATGTTGAACTTGCGGTAGTGCGACTTCACGAAGCCCTCGCGCCCCGCAACGATCATGCCGCCGACCGCCTGGCCGCCCTGGATGTGGCTGTTGTCGTAGACTTCGATACGGCGGGGCGGGTCCTGCAGGCCGAAGGCGTCGGCCAGCCCCTCCAGCAGCCGCGCCTGGCTCGCCGATTCGGCCAGCCGCCGGCCCAGCGCCTCGCGCGCGTTGCGCTGCGCATGCTCGACGGCGGCGCGTTTCGGCCCGCGCTTCGGTGTATGGACGCGGACCTTGCGCTCGGCCTTAAGGCTCAGCGCCTCGGAGAGCAGTTCGCCCTCGGGAAGATCGTGGCTGACCAGCACGGTCGGGGGCGCGGGCTGCGCGTCATAAAATTGCGCGATGAAGGCGCTCAGCACCTCCTCGATGCTCTGCTGCTGGTCGGCGCGCGGGAAATTCGCGCGGTTGCCCCAGTTCTGCCCGCCGCGGAAGAAGAACACCTGCACGCAGGTCT
>CAZINX010000023.1:0-29561 GCA_964540795.1 uncultured Hyphomicrobiaceae bacterium
AACAGGTTGGTCGTGAAGCACACCGGCAGCGGGTGCTGCTCCATCCAGGTGAGCATCTCGTTGACCTGCGTGACCTCCCAGGAGCGCACGGCGTCGCGCCGGTCGAGCAGGAAGGATTCCGCCTCGTCGAACACCAGCATCGCGCCGGCGTCGCGCGCCTCCTCGAAGGCCTCGGCGATGCGCTTTTCCGACTCGCCGACGAACGCGCCGAGCAGGTCGGAGCCGCGCTTCTGGATGATGTCCATGCCGAGACGGGAGGCGAGATAACGCGCATAGGCCGACTTGCCCGTGCCCGGCGGGCCGGACAGCACGATCGAGAAGTTGCGGCGCTGCCCGGCGGCAACCTGCTCGGTGAAGGCGACAAGATCGCAGTCCGCGCTGGCGAGCTTGGGGTCAAAATCGATATCGCTTGAGACGCCGCGCGCGCCCGCGCCGGAGACCGCGCGCACCACACCGCTGGCCGCCCGCTCCACAGCGCCCGCGCCCTGTCCGGCATAGCGCGCCGCCTTCAGCGCGTTTTCCATGATCGCCGGGGTGGCGTCGATCTTGCGCGCCAGGCCCTCCAGCTCCTGCTCCGACAGGCGCACCCCGTGGCGGTCCGACAGCCGGCGCAGGATGCGTTCGCGCTGGCGCGCGGGCGGCAGGCGAAGCTCGATCGCCAGCGTCATGCGGCGCAGCACCGCCGGGTCGATCTCGTGGATGTTGTTGGAGGTCCACAGCACCGGCACAGGGCTGCGCTCCAGCACGCGATTGAGGTAGAGCTTCGAGCCGCCGCGCCCGATGAGCTGCGAGGCGACATCCTCCATCTCGTCGAACAGCACCGCCGCGTTTTTCGACCCGGCCAGCAGCCGCAGCGAGAAGACGAGGTCGGCCAGCCGCGCGGCGCGGTCCTGCTCGGCTTGCGTGCCCGCGTCCTCGCCAGCGCCGTAGAGCGTCAGGCCGGCGGCCTCGGCCGTGACCTTGCACAGCTCGGTCTTGCCCGAGCCGGGCTGGCCATAGAGCAGGATGTTGACGCCCGCCGCGCCCTCGCGCGCCGCCCCGCGCAGCACCCCGGCGATCAGATCGCGGTCGGCCTCGACGTGATCGTAGTCGTCCGCCCTGATCGCGGATTTCAGCGGCGCGCCAAGGAAAGCCTTGCGCATCTCCGCGAAGCCGGTGAAGTCGCGGTCGAGGCAGGTGTTGACGCGCGGCGGAATCTGGAAGCGGCCGTTGAAGCCGGAGATCTCGTCCCCGTCATCGTCCAGCTTGAGTAGGCCCGACACGATCAATTCGCCGTTCGCGCCGATCAGCGGCTCGACCACGCGGCCGGGATGGCCGGTCAGCGCCGCGATGGTCCGGCTGAACGGGGTGATGACCTCGCCGACGCAGTCGCAAAGATATTCGACCTGATCGAAGCGGCTATAATAGGCGATCAGCGCGACGATGTCGGCGGAGGCGGACGGCAGCCCCAGTTCGCGCACGAGCATATTGATATTTCGCGTGAGCGGCTCTGGCGGCGGCGTGGCCTGCGCGGCGGCTCGCAGGTCCTGCAGAACCTGCGTCTCATGCGTGCGATAGGCGCGCTCGAACTCGGCAACATTGAAGCCGCCGCCGTAGAGATGCCCGATCACCTTGGCAAGCGGCTTCGGGATCGGCAGCGAGAGAACATCCGCGCGCTCGTTAAGCCAGTGGGTCAGATGGCGCAGCGCGCGCAGCGGCAGGTCCGGCCGCGCCAACACGCGCGACAGATACCCCGCGACAAGGCTGCGTTCGGCGTCATTCATCAGGGCGCGGCCGCCGTTGCGGCCTGAACGTACTCACTCATGCCCCGTATGTATTGCTTTCGCGCCGGGTCGGGCAAGTGCCGCGCTGCAAGCGATGGCGGGTTTGGCCTCAGATCGCGCTTGACGCGAGCGCCTTGGTCTCGATCCGTCCAGCCGCGCGGCGCATGTCTTTACGTGCGCTTTCCGCGCTCCGCCGCAGCGCGGCGAGCCGCGCCCGCTCTTCCCGCAGTGCGCGGGCCAGGGCCATGTGCCGGTTCATGTCATAGCTCCAGTGCCCGGAACGGCCGCGCTTGCGCTCGCCGCGCAGCGCCCGGTCCAGCGCCGCGACAACGCGCTCGGCATCGGCAAGCCCGGTCGATTCAATCTCGCGCGGCCAAAGCGGGACCAGCCGGGCCAGCCGGCGCGTGCGCGCATCGGCCGCGAAGACCGCCGGGGCGCGATCTTCAGGCGTCCGGGAATGCCAGCTTTGAATGCGGGGCGCGCGCCGTCTGGCGTCGGGGCGGGGATCGTCAGCGTGCGTCATCTTGCAACTCCTTTGAGGAGCCGCAAGCCTGTCACGCGACGGGAGGGCGGGGATAACTTCTCGTGCGGCGGCCACGCGGAGGGTTAAAAGTATTTCAGGCTCATCACCACAGGCGCGATCCACAACAGGTCGGCGTCGTAGACGACCTCCCCGCCGGGATCGTGCGGCACCAGCGTCCAGCCGCCGTTGCTGCGAATCACGCGGGTGAACCGGACCTGCCCATCTTTCAACTCGACCAGACAATCCGCGCCGTGGGCATTGGTGTAATCGGCCTGCTTGAGACGGTTGGCGACAAGGATTGTGCCGGCATCGTACAGGCCCACCCGGTCATCGAGCTGCGCCGCGACCGGATCGTCCGCGGGGACATGCAGGTGCAAAACGTTCACCTGCTTGCCCTCGCTGGTCAGAACCCGGCCGTTCTGCATTACCCGGCCGATAACGGGGATCTCCCGCCCGCCTGACCGGGCGATCAGATCCGCCGGCTCGATATTGAGCGCGTTGGCGATCTTCTCCAGCCAGTCGGTCGAGACGGTCATGTTCGCCGTCTCCAGCCGCTGCACGGTCTGCGGCGTGGTCGAGATTTTTTCGGCCAGCTCTTTGAGCGTAAGCCCGCGCAGCTTACGGAACTCGCGTATCCTTGTTTCCATGTCGGGATCCTCTTGTTTTGGAGCACCCTATACGAGATTTTTTACCGAACACTTGTTCGTTGTTTTTACTTTTTAGGTAAATTATCAGCGCATGAGTGTTTTTGACGCTCTTTCTTATCCCGAGCAGAAAGGTCCGAATGGCGCATGACTTTGGAGTTGGAGGATCGGCGCATAAAAGATGAGCCTCACCCTGGACACTACATAGCTATATCAAGCGCCTATCAAGCACAACATATTCAATTTGCAGCAATCTGTGCCGTTCTGGAACAGATCGTCAGCGCCATGTTCGCCGTCCCGCGCGAGGAGTTGTCGGCGGCGCGGCGCGGCCGGGCGCGCGTGGCCTTCGCGCGTCAGGTGGCGATGTACCTTGCGCATGTCGGCCTTGGACTGAACCTGACGCGGGTCGGCGCACTGTTCGGCCGCGATCGCACCACTGTGGCGCATGGCTGCGCGGTCGTCGAAGACAAGCGTGAGGACCCGGCCTTCGACCGGGCGCTTTGCATTGTCGAAAGTGTGCTGCGCGCCGCCCTGGTTCGCGGCGTAACTTCTGGAGGAAAGTCTTGGTGAGCGAATTGGACGAGCTTGAACCGCAGGCGCTCGATGTGTTGCGGAGACTGAGCCGGCGGGATGCGCGCCTGGTTCCGCATCGCACAAATGAAGCGGAAAATAACGGTGACGGTGCCTTCATCTTGACGCAGGGTTCATCTTTGGGCAGCAAAAAGTTGCGCCGTATTTCTTGTGAATTGGTGTCGACGCTTCAACGACGACAATTGATTGCGCCGAATGATGGCGGGTTTGTGCTCTCAGAAGCCGGACGCGCCTTTTTGCGACGGAAACTTGCGCGGGGCGATGCGTTTCGGCAGCAGCATCAGATGCGGGCGATCGCAACCGCGGAGATCGAGGGGGTCCGCAAGCCTGCGCTGGTCGATGAAACCGAAAGCCCGCTGGGCTGGCTGCGCCGGCGCAGGGACAAGAGCGGCCAGCCGCTGATCGACGCCGCGCAGTTCGAGGCAGGCGAGCGCCTGCGCCGCGATTTCTTTTACGCGGGCATGACGCCGCGCGTCACCGCGAGCTGGGACGGCATTCCGGGCGATCGCGCCGCGCGCCGCGCCGGGCCTGGCGCCTCGACCAACCTGCGAGAGCAGACGGTGGCGGCGCAGCAGCGCGTGCGCCGCGCGCTGGCCGAGGTCGGGCCGGACCTTGCCGGCATCCTGGTGGATGTGTGCTGCCACCTGAAAGGGCTGGAGGAAACGGAAAAAGCGCGCGGCTGGCCGCGCCGTTCAGCCAAGCTGGTGCTGCAGATCGCGCTCAACGAACTGGCGCGGCATTACGGGCTGATCCGCTCCGCGGCCGAGACGGCAAATGACACGTCGCGTCGACTCACGCACTGGGGCGCGCCGGACTACAAGCCGCAAATGTAGGGCGCTCAAGCTGTGGCGGTGCCCAGCGCCGCCGCGGCATCCTCCTTGACCCGCTGGACCATCGAGGCAAGTCCGTTGGAACGCTGCGGCGTAAGGTGGTCGCGCAGGCCAATCTGATCCAAGACTTTTTCAGCGTCCAGTTGGGTAATCTCGTCGGCGCGCTTGCCGGAATAAAGCGCGATCAGGATGGCGATCAGGCCGCGCACGATATGCGCGTCGCTGTCCCCGCGGAATTTGAGGACCGGGCGCTCCGGGTCGCCTTCGCGCTCCGTCACCAGCCAGACCTGGCTGACGCAGCCGCGCACCTTGTGATCTTCCGCGTAGTCCTCTGGCTGGAGCGGCTCCAGCTCCTTGCCGAGTTCGATGACGTAGCGGTAGCGGTCCTCCCAGTCATCCATGAACTCGAAGTTGTCGATGATCTCGTCGATACTCATGCCGGCTCCGGTTCGCAGCGTTGTTTTTCAGGCTCGATATGGGGATGCCGGGACGTGGGCGCGACCGGTCACGCGCTCTCCGCAGGGAGCAGCGGCGACCCGGCCGCCTTCGTCGCATCCGCCGCATAGTGCTGCAGGATAATCAGCTTTTGCCAGATCTTACGGCTCAACCCGGTTGTCAGATCCTCGATGCCATTCGCCGCGGCGACGATCTGCGCATCCCGCGAGTTCTGCGCATAAAGCGCGGCGATTTTCCCGGTCAGCGACAGCATCTCGGTGCAATAGTCGAGATACCGCGCCAGTTCGCCAGGGCTCAACTCACGTTGTGGCGATGATTTCGTCCGCGGCACGCCATGCAGCACACTGCTAGGGTCCTTGGTAAGCTGATGCATGTCAATGACATGCGTGATCGAGCGCAGCTGGTGCAGCGATTTGTAGGCGCGGTGACGCTTCGCCCGCTCCTCCAGCCGGCCGAGGAACAGCAGCCCGACCGCTACGAGCACGACGATGTTGAACGTCGCCTCCAGCCCTTGCACCACCGTGAAGGGCGCATATTCCCCCGGCGCGTCGCCTGTGAGGGGCGGCGGCTCCGCGCTTCCGAAAATCCAGCTGCTCACGAGCACCAGCCCGGTGACAACGGCGATGAAACCGGCCGCCGAGATCAGACGCAAACTCCAGTTGGGCCGGCCAATCAGCGCGGCATCGCGCGCGCAGATGATGGCAAGATATTCCAACTCGCGGCAAACTTGGCCGAGATTGCGTGCCGGAAAGCGCTCGTAGATCCGGTCGCCCAGCGTCCTGATTGTCTGAATCACCTGTTCGGCGTTCAGCCTGTCAAACGAACTTTGCCGCTCTTCCATGCCCCCTCACCCCCCGGCATCACGACGGCACGCACCCGCGCACGCTCTCCCACAGCCGCTCCCAGACCGGCGCCATGAGCGCCTCGGGCGGCTCGACGAACTCCATATAGAAAAGGTAAACGATGAATGCGCCGACCAGAAGCTCGAAGAACGCTTCGGTGTATTTCAGTTCGCCCAGATCGGCCAGCTCGCCGCCCTTGCTATAATCCTTTTCGCGCGAGTGGAAAACCATGCCAAGGCCGAAGATGAAGCCGATCGTCAGCAGCCCGATCTCCAGCAGGCTGAGGACCGTCATCGTCAGGCAGCCGATGAAATTCGTGATGAAGATCATGAAGGTGAGGCCAGCGGGGGTGACGTTGCCCAGACGCGCGGACGGGATCAGCCAGCACAGCGCACAGTAGCCGGCATAGAGCGCGACGATGAGGAAGAACAGCTTGCGGACGCCAAGCGTGACTGTGTTTTTCATCGCGCCCGCTCCGCGCAAGTTTCGGAGAATTGCGAATACCTGAGCAGCTTGTATCAGGTGGTGGGGTCAATGGGTAGGGTTCTGCGCCTGATGCTGGTCCTGGAGATCACATAGAGCGCGTTGTGGAACGCAGCTTCGTCCAACAGGGTGAAAAGATGGACGAGACGCTCGCGAATATCCGCTTCGGTCCACGCACCGCCGCGAAACAGGATCAGGCTGGGCTCGGGGCTTTGATGAAGCGAGAGCAGCCGCGGATAATCGAGATCGGCTGTTACAACGATGCGGTCCTCCGCAACGGCGCGATCCAGAATTTGCGCGTCCGCCGCATGCGACATTCCGATCTCGCTCGCATGAACAGCGTCATGGCCTTGCTCGACCAGCCACCGTGCAAGCTTGGGCGGAAGTGGCATGTCGAGCAGAAATCTCACTCGGCAAGCTCGATCGTGTCCTCGTCCGCGAGAAACGCCGCGTAGCGCAGCGCCGCGTCAATGTCCGCCGCTTCGAGATACGGGTAGTCGGCAAGGATCTTCTCGCGCGTCTCGCCAGCCGCAAGCAGCCCGAGAATCCGCGCGACAGGGAAACGCAAGCCGCGGATGCATGGCTTGCCGGTGCAAATGGCCGGGTCAACTGTGATGCGCTCGAACTTCATGTTCCGAATGTAACAATTCTCTGTGTGCACCGCCACTGATCAAGTGCGCAGCAGCTCGTTGATCGTGGTCTTCGCCCGCGTGCGCTCGTCCACGCGCTTGACGATCACGGCGCAATAAAGCGACGGGCCGGGCGAGCCGTCGGGTAGCGGCTTGCCGGGCATCGTGCCGGGCACCACGACGGAGAACGGCGGCACCTCGCCCATATGCACCTCGCCGGTGGTGCGGTCGATGATCTTCGTGGATGCGCCGAGATAGACGCCCATCGACAGCACCGAGCCTTCGCGCACGATCACGCCCTCGGCGACCTCCGCGCGCGCGCCGATGAAGCAGCCGTCCTCGATGATGACCGGGTTGGCTTGCAGCGGCTCCAGCACCCCGCCGATGCCTGCGCCGCCGGAGAGATGGACGTTCTTTCCGATCTGCGCGCAGCTGCCGACCGTCGCCCAGGTATCGACCATCGTGCCTTCATCGACATAGGCGCCCAGGTTCACGAAGCAGGGCATCAGCACGACATTCGGCGCGATATAGGCGGAATGGCGCACAGCGCAGTTCGGCACGGCGCGAAAACCAGCCTCGCGGAAGCGCGCATCGTCCCAGCCGGCGAATTTCGAGGGCACCTTGTCCCACCAGCTCGCGCCGCCGGGGCCGCCGGAGATTGTCGTCATGTCGTTAAGCCGGAAGGAGAGCAGCACGGCCTTTTTCAGCCATTCGTTGACCTGCCAGCCCTCGGCGGTCGGCTCGGCCACGCGCGCTTCGCCTGCGTCGAGCATCTTCAGCGCGGCATCCACTGCCTCGCGCACCTGGCCCCGCGTGTCGTTGCTGATCTCGTCGCGCCGCTCGAATGCCTGCTCGATGACCCCGCGAATCTCCGTCATGCGCTTGTCCCTCGGTCCAGATCCTGTTCGCCGCCTGTTTCGCCGCCCGCGTCCGCCTTGTCAACGTCCGTGCGCGGGGTCACGACCGGCCCGAGCGCGGTCAGGAAGCCGGCGAGATTGTCAGTCAGATGATGGACATGCGGCGGCAACGGGCGGTCCGGGCTGATTGTCCGCTGCGCCGGGTGATCCTGGTAAGAGGAATGAACCAGCACCGTGACCATGCCCAGCGCATGAGCCGTCTCCAGGTTATGCGGCAGGTCCTCGAACATTGCCGAGCGGTCCGGCGCAATGCCATGCGCGGTACAGAAGCGGTCGAAGGCGTGGCGCGTCGGCTTCGGGATGTAATCCGACGAGGCGATGTCGAAGATGTCGTCGAAGACATGGAGCACGCCCAGCCTTTCCGCGACCCGCTCGGCATGGCGGCGCGAGCCGTTGGTGAAGATGTACCGCTTGCCGGGCAGCGCCTGAGCCGCTTCGGCCAGGTCCGGCGCGGGCTGGATCGGGCTGAGATCAATATCGTGGACATAATCAAGGAAGTCGGTCGGCTGGACGCCGTGCTGCTTTATCAAGCCAGCCAGCGTCGTGCCGAAGGTGTGATAGTAATGCTTCTGGATGCGCCGCGCCTCTTCCGGCACCACCTCCAGATAGCTGGCGATAAACTCGCCCATGCGCCGGTCAACCTGCAAAAACAGATTGCTCTCGGCCGGGTACAGCGTGTTGTCGAGGTCGAAAACCCAGGTATCGACCTTGCCAAAGGCCGCCAAACCGTCCGCGTTCGATGTCATGCGCGTCCTTTCATATCCGGCAGCGCGCCGGCTGTTTCGGCCTTCAGCAGAGTGCCCGCGCCATGCGCGGTGAACAACTCCAGCAGCACGGCGTGGGGCACCTTGCCGTTGATAATCACGACGCCTTCCACCCCCGCTTCGACCGCGGCCATGCAGGTTTCGATCTTCGGGATCATGCCGCCGGTGATGGTGCCGTCCGCGATCATGTCGCGCGCCTGGCCGGTCGTCAGCGACGGGACCAGCTCGCCCTTGGCATCCAGCACGCCCGGCACGTCTGTTAGCAGCAGCAGCCGCTTGGCCTTCATCGCCCCCGCAAGCGCGCCCGCAAAGGTGTCCGCATTGATATTGTAGGTCAGGCCGTCGCGCGCCACCCCGAGCGGCGCGACCACCGGAATCAGATCGCTTTCGGTGATGACATCGACGATATGCGGGTTCACCGCCTCCGGCTCCCCTACAAAGCCGAGGTCGATCAGCCGTTCGATGTTGGATTCGGGGTCGCGCACGGTGCGCTCCAGCTTGCGCGCGGTCATCAGGTTGGCGTCCTTGCCGGAGATGCCGCAGGCCTTGCCGCCGAAGCGGTTTATCATCGCCACGATCTGTTTGTTGATCGACCCGGCCAGGACCATCTCCACCACATCGACGGTCTCGCGGTCGGTGATGCGCAGGCCGTGGGCGAACTGGCTCTCGATATTGAGCCGCTTTAGCAGCGACTGAATCTGTGGTCCGCCGCCATGGACCACGATTGGCCGGACGCCCGACTGCTTGAGCATGACGATGTCGCGCGCGAAGGTCTCGCCCAGCGCCGGATCGCCCATCGCGTGTCCGCCATACTTCACCACCACGGTCTGGCGGTCATACCGCTGCATGTAGGGCAGCGCCTCCGACAGCACCTTGGCCTGCAGTGCCGGCAGAATTCCCTCACCGCTTTGCGACATCCTCTACTCCTTGCCCTCCTTCATCTGAGTACCCGCCCTTGGTCCGCACGACAACCACGCCGCGCCCGCGCGCGGAAAATGACATATCCCCAAGGCGCCGACATATTTCGGCTTCTGTCTTGGGGAATCGTGCGCATTATGCCACACACAAGCGTTCCGGTGGCTCAGGGGTAGGGCGGCTGCGGGAGAGGACAGTCTGCGTATGACCGAACGGGCAAAAACCGTGAATGAGTTGCCGCATTCGACTTATTTCGCCCACACCGTGCGGCGCGCCTATTCCGTCGCTGCCCGGCGCGGCAGCGCGGTGGTTGGGCTGGAGCACTTTCTGTACGCGCTGCTCGATGACCCCGAAGCGCTCGCGCTGATGGAGGGCTGCGACGCGGACATCGCCTCGATCCGCGTCGAACTGGGCAGCGCGATCGAGAGAAATACGCCGCGCGACCTCTTGGGCAGCGATGAGACTCCGCAGGCCGGAAAAGGGCTGCGCCATGTGCTGCAGGTGTCGCAGAAGGGCGCGCGCGAATCCGGCCGCTCGGAGGTGGACGGCGCGATCGCGCTCGCCGCGCTCGTCGGGCAGAGCGATGCGCCCGTGGCGCGGCTGCTGAACAAGCATGGCCTGAGCTTCGGCAAGGCGCTCGGGTGGATCGACGCGCAGAATGGGCGCGGACCTTCAGCGGTCGCCGCGCGGGCCACCCAAGCGCGACAGCCGCGCGCCCCCGGCCCGCAGCCAGCAACGACGCAGCAGACCGCGCGGCCGATGCCCCAGCCAGCGCCCGAGCGCGCCGTGCCCGCGAAGCGCGACGCCCCGCCGAGGCCGCGCAGCGTCAAAGGGCCCGAGCCGACGCTGGAGGACATGCTGTCCACCATCCGCGATGTGATGGACGATGAAGAGGAAGCGCCGCCGCCTCGCGAGAAACCGCGCCCGCCGGCGCGAAAACCGGCGCAGCAGCCTGCCCATTCCGAGGCCAGCCCGCAGACGGCGAAGCGCGCGCCCGCGCCGGCGGAGACCCGGCAGCGGTCGGAGCCGAACGGCGCGGTTGGTCAGCAGCCAAAACGCCGGCGCGCCGCAAAGGCCGGATCGGAGGCGCAGGCCCCGTCGGTGCTCGGCAAGCTTGTCGAGCGCATCCCGCGCCAAATGCGTGAGGGCCAGCGCGAGCACATCGAGGTGCGCATCGCCCGCGAGGCTACGGAGGAGCTGGTGAGCGGCGTCCAGGGGCGCGGCGCGGCGCATGTGCACAGCGTGGCTGTCACGCGCGCCATGAGCCTTTATCTACGTGCGCCGGATGGCGGCTTCCTGATCGAGCCGCTGATGCCCGAGACGCAGTGGGTGTTCGACCGGCCCAGCTTTCTGGAGAGCGAGCCGTTCGGCCGCTGGGAGTGGATTGTGCTGCCGACGCAGCGCGGCAGCCGCAAGCTCCAGCTCGTGGCGGCGGCGCGCAGCGTCGACGACAACGGGATGATCGGAGACGTTGCGCTGCCGGAGCAGGTGATTGAGGTACGCGTGCGGATCAACTGGGCGCGCACCCTGCGCAAGGCAGCGCTATGGGCGGCGCTGGCGATCGCGGGCGGCGTCCTTGCGGAGGTCGGTAGCCGCTTCCTTCCCGGACTGCTGGGTTAGCCGGCCCACATCTGCACCGCGATCGCCGCAAGGGCCAGCGCGCCGGCCCAGATGCCGAGCCGCCCCCAGCGCCCGCGCCTGTCGGTCGCCGCGCCGAGCCGCCCGACTGTCTCGTCGTCCAGCCGCAAGCCGCCCTCGCTCATTTCCGCAAGGCTCTTGCCGACCCGGTTGGCCTGGTCCGACAGGCGCGGCACGGCGGCCAGGAATTCTGCCAGGCTGACCGCGCCTTCGGCAGCATCGCGCAGGCGGGCGCTCGCGCCCATTTCCGTGGTCATCCAGTCCCGCACCACCGGCTCGGCCGCTTCCCACATGTTCAGCCGAGGATCGAGCGAGCGCGCGACGCCCTCGACCACAACCATCGTCTTCTGCAGCAGCAGCAGTTCGGGCCGCGTGCGCATATCGAACATCTCGGTGACTTCGAAAAGCTGGCCGAGGACCCGGCCCATGGAGATTTCCTCGGCCGTGCGGTCCTTAAGCGGCTCGCCAATGGCGCGCAGCGCCTGCGCGAAGGTCGCCACGTCCTGATGCGCCGGTACATAGCCGGCCTCGAAATGCACGCGGGCGCAGCGCATGTAGCTGCGCGTGAGAAAGCCGTAGAGGATTTCCGCGAGGAAGCGTTTTTCCTGCGGGCCGAGCCGCCCCATGATGCCGAAGTCGATGGCGATGATCCGCCCGCTGAGATCGACGAACAGGTTGCCCTGATGCATGTCGGCGTGGAAGAAGCCGTCGCGCATCGCGTGCTTGAGGAAGGCGCGGATGATGTTGGCGCCAAGCTGATGTCGGTCGAGGCCGGCGCGCTCGATCGCGGGAATGTCTCCCAGCGGGATCGCATCGACCCACTCGATCGTGAGCACCTGGCGCGAGGTGCGGGTCCAGTCGATTGCTGGCACGCGGAAGTCGGTGTCGCCATGCCGCGCGATGTTGTCGTGCATCTCCGACAGGCCGGCGGCCTCCATGCGCAGGTCCATCTCCAGCTCGACCCATTCGGCCAGCGTATCGACAACCGCGACCGGGCGCAGGCGGCGCGACGGGGCGTGCCATCGCTCGATCATGCGCGCGGCGAAATAAAACGTCTCCAGGTCGCGCCGGAAGCGGCGTTCGACGCCGGGGCGCAGCACCTTGACGGCGACCTCGCGCGGCGGACCGCCGGGCTGCTTGATCGTCGCCTTATGCACCTGGGCAATGGAGGCCGCGGCGACGGGCGGGCCGAAGCTGTCGAACAGGGCCTCGACATCCACGCCGAACGCATTGGAAATGGCGCGCCTGGCATCCGCGGTCGGAAACGGCGGCAGCTTGTCGCGTAGCGCGGACAGCTCGCTGGCCAGTTCCAGCCCGACGATGTCCGGGCGCGTGGCCAGAAACTGCCCGAGCTTGATGTAGCTTGGGCCCAGCGCGGCGACGGCCTTCGAGAGATCGCCGGGCTTCGACGGCCGCGGACGCCCGATCCGCGTGCGCCGCAACAGCCCCAGCGGGCCGGGAACCGCTTTGTTATCGGGCAGGGCGCGCATGACATGCGGCAGCAGGACGAAGCCCGCGCGCGCCAGACGGTAGATGTGTAGCAGCGCCTTCACGCCTGAACGTTGCCCCCGCCGTTACGCGGTATTCGTTGTTTCAGAGCCGCCAGCCCGAGTGGATCGCGGCGATCCCGCCGGTGAGGTTGCGGTACTGGACGCGCGCAAAGCCTGCCGCCTTCACCTCATCCGCGAAGGTGTCCTGATCCGGGAACCGCGCGATGCTTTCAACGAGATATTGATACGCCTCGCGCTCGCCGGCGACTGCCTTGCCGAGCCGTGGTATGACATGAAACGAATAAAGTTCGTAAATGTCGTCCAGAATCGGGGCCTGCACCTGCGAGAATTCCAGGCATAAAAAGCGCCCGCCGGGGCGTAGCACGCGGTATGCCTCGGCCAGCGCGCGGTCGCGGCCGGTCACGTTGCGGATGCCGAACGCGATGGTGTAGGCGTCGAAGCTGCGGTCGGGAAACGGCAGCGCCTCCGCATTGCCCTGAACGAAATCGAGCCGCCGCGCCAGCGCCGTGCCAGCGAAGCGCCGGCGTCCGGCATCGAGCATCTGTGCGGAGATATCGCAGATCACCGCCGTCGCCTGCGGGCTGGTCGCGTTCAGGAAGCGCCGCGCGATGTCGCCCGTGCCGCCCGCGACGTCGATCAGCCGGAAGGCGCGGTCCTTGGGCGGGGCGAGCCAGGCGATCATGTCGTCTTTCCACAGCCGGTGGAGCCCGCCCGACATGAGATCGTTCATCAGGTCGTAGCGGTCGGCGACCCGCGCGAACACACTGTTGACCAGCGCCTGCCGCTCGGCGGCGCGAACCTGCCTGAACCCGAAGCTCGCCGTATCCGATGTGTCTGATTTGATCGTATTATCGTTCGTCATGCGCGCGACCATAGCGCAGGGGGCGGGCTGTTGCTATCGTTTGCGCGCCCGCGCCCAGAGACGAAATCGCGCAGCGGAGCCCTGGTCCTCAATGCCTGAACTGCCCGAAGTCGAAACCGTTCGCCGCGGCCTTGCGCCGGTGATGGAGGGCGCGCGCTTTTCCGCGGTGGAGCTGCGCCGGGCGGACTTGCGGTTTCCGTTCCCTGACGGCTTCGTGCAGCATCTCGTCGGGCAGCGGGTGGGGAAGCTGGCGCGGCGCGCGAAGTATCTGCTGGCGCACACCGACAACATCGTGCTGCTCATGCATCTGGGCATGAGCGGACGGTTCTCGATCACCGCGCCGGCGAAGAGCGCGCCGCTGAGCGCCGCCCCGGTGCAACCGGGCGCGTTCGTTCAGGCAGCGGGTCATCTTCCGGCCCACGACCACGTCGTCTTCGATTTCGACTCGGGCGCGCGGGTCATCTACAACGATGCGCGGCGCTTCGGCTACATGACGCTGATGACGGCCGAAGAAATGGATACGCATCCCCTGCTGCGCGACCTGGGGCCGGAGCCGCTCGGCGACGAGATGTCGCCCGCCTGTCTGACGGCACGCGCACGCGGGCGCATCCAGCCGTTGAAGAGTTTCCTGCTGGACCAGCGGAATGTCGCGGGTCTCGGCAACATTTATGTCTGCGAGGCGTTGTTCCGGGCGCGCCTTTCGCCTTTCGCGCCGGCCGGGACGCTGGCCACGGCCGCCGGGCGGCCCTCGGCGGGCGCGAAGCGGCTGGCCGCGGCGATCCCCGAGGTGCTGCGCGAAGCGATCGCTGCTGGCGGTTCCAGCCTGCGCGATCATCGCCGCGCGGATGGCGCGCTGGGGTATTTCCAGCATTCCTTCGCCGTGTACGACCGCGAGGGCGAACCCTGCCCGCGCCGGGATTGCAGTGGATCGGTGCGCCGCGAGGTTCAAAACGGCCGTTCAACCTTCTATTGTCCGCGCTGCCAGCGATAATGCGAGGCAGGGGATCACAAGGGGGAGTTCTCCAATGACTTACGAGACAATCATCGTCGAAAAGCGCGGACGCGTCGGTCTCATCACGCTGAACCGGCCTGAAGCGCTCAACGCGCTGAACGAAACGATGATGCTCGAACTCGGCCGCGCGCTCGATTCCTTCGAGTCGGAGGCGAATGTCGGCTGCATCGTCATTACCGGTTCCGAGCGCGCCTTCGCCGCGGGCGCGGACATCAAGGAAATGCAGGAGAAGGTCTTCCCGGCGACCTATCGCGACGACTTTCTGAGCACATGGGATCGGGTTGCGCGCACGCGCAAGCCCGTGATCGCCGCGGTGTCCGGCTATGCGCTCGGCGGCGGCTGCGAACTGGCGATGATGTGCGACTTCATCCTCGCATCGCCCACGGCCAAGTTCGGCCAGCCGGAGATCGCGCTGGGCATCATCCCCGGCGCGGGCGGCACCCAGCGGCTCACGCACGCGGTCGGCAAGGCGAAGGCGATGGAGATGTGTCTGACCGGCCGCAACATGAACGCCGAGGAGGCCGAGCGCGCCGGGCTGGTCAGCCGTGTCGTGGCAAGCGGCGATCTGGTCGAGGAAGCGGTCCGCACGGCCGAGAGGATTGCCGACATGTCCATGCCCGCGGTGATGATGGCGAAGGAAAGCATCAACAATGCATTCGAAATGAGCCTGACCGCGGGCGCGCGCACCGAGCGCCGCCTGTTCCACAGCCTGTTCGCCACGGCGGACCAGAAGGAAGGCATGGCGGCATTTGCGGAAAAACGCAGTCCACAGTTCAAGCACAAGTAACAAGTATCTGGCAGGTTGCGCGTGAACGAAGCCCCAAATTGACAATGATCAAAGCGACAATTCGCCCGACCTGCCGCAGTTGACCCGGCCAGCCCGCAGCGTCATGCAATAAGGCGAATACGTTGATTGAGGAGCAAGACACATGTTCGGCTTCGAAGCGCTTGAGTTGGCGCGGTTCCAGTTCGCCTTCACGGTGGCCTTCCACATCATCTTTCCGTCCTTCACCATCGGGCTGGCCAGCTATCTGGCTGTTCTTGAGGGCCTGTGGTTGTGGAAGAAAGATGACGCCTACCTGAAGCTCTTTAACTATTGGAAAATCGTTTTCGCCGTGGCGTTCGCCATGGGCGTCGTGTCCGGCATCGTCATGTCCTATCAGTTCGGCACGAACTGGTCAGTGTTCTCCGACAGGGCCGGCCCCGTGATCGGACCGCTAATGGGTTACGAGGTGCTGACGGCCTTTTTCCTGGAGGCCGGTTTCCTCGGGATCATGCTGTTCGGGCTCAACCGCGTGGGGCCGAAGCTGCACTTCGTCTCGACGCTCGTGGTGGCGTTCGGCACGCTTCTGTCGGCCTTCTGGATCCTGTCAGTGAATTCCTGGATGCAGACTCCGGTGGGCTACGCGATCAACGACGTCGGCCAGTATGTGCCGGTGGATTGGTGGGAAATCGTCTTCAACCCGTCCTTCCCGTACCGCCTGGTGCATATGGTGCTTGCGGCCTACCTGACGACGGCATTCGTCGTCGGGGCGATCGGCGCATACCATCTGCTGCGGGACCGGCACAATCGCGGCGCGCGCATAATGTTCTCTATGGCCATGTGGATGGCCCTGATCGTCGCGCCGCTTCAACTCGTTGCGGGCCATGCGCATGGCGAGAACACGCTGGAATATCAGCCGGCCAAGATCGCCGCGATGGAGGGGCACTTCGAGACCAAGGCCGGGCAGCCGCTGATCCTGTTCGGCGACCCGGACGCCGATGACCGGACGGTCCACAATGCAATCGAAATCCCGAAGCTCGGCTCATGGGTCCTCACGGGCGACATGAACGCCGAAGTGAAGGGCCTGGATGCCTTCCCGCGCGAGGAGTGGCCGCCGGTCGACATCGTCTTCTGGTCGTTCCGCATCATGGTCGGGATCGGAATGCTGATGATCCTGGTCGGCCTTTGGAGCGGCTATGAGCGGCTGCGCGGCAACCTCTACGACTCCCGGTGGCTGCAGCGTCTGGCTGTCGTCATGGGGCCGATGGGCTTCGTTGCCGTGGTGGCCGGCTGGGTGGTGACCGAGGTCGGCCGCCAGCCCTGGACGATCTACGGCCAGTTGACGACAGCCGCGAGCGCATCGCCGATCGAGACGCCGGCGGTGGCGACCTCGTTGCTGGCCTTCATCGTGGTCTACTTCATCATCTTCGGCGCGGGCACATTCTACCTGATCCGCCTCATGGGCAGGACCCCTGAAGCCGGCCCGGACATCAACGAGCTTGGTCCGATCCGCTCACGCGGCATCACGCCAGGGCCGGCCGACATGGAAAAGCAGCCCCGGCCGGCGGAATAATCCGGCGCAGAGACCAAAGAGGGAAATGTCATGGAAATCGACTTTCCGTTCATCTGGGCCGCGCTGATCGCCATTGCGGTGCTGGCCTATGTTCTGCTCGACGGCTTCGATCTCGGCGTCGGCATCCTGTTTCTCGGCTATCAGCCAGGGCATCAGCGCGACACCGCCATGAACTCCGTCGCGCCGGTATGGGACGGCAACGAAACCTGGCTGGTGCTTGGCGGCGGCGGGCTGTTCGCCGTATTCCCGCTGGCTTATGCCGTGGTGATGCCGGCGCTCTACGCGCCCATCATCGCGATGCTGCTGGCGCTGGTGTTCCGCGGGGTTGCGTTCGAATACCGCTGGCGGACCGAACGCGGGCGCTTCCTCTGGGACTGGTCCTTCGCATTCGGCTCGCTTGTCGCGGCGTTCGCGCAAGGGGTCGCGCTCGGCGCTCTGGTGCAAGGCATCCCGGTCGAGGAGCGCGCTTACGCCGGCGGCTGGTGGGACTGGCTGACGCCATTCTCCGTGCTCACCGGCGTGGCGCTCGTCGTCGGGTATTCTCTGCTCGGCGCGACCTGGCTGGTGCTCAAGACCGAGGGTGAAATCCAGCAGCAGGCGCGCGATTACGCCGTGCGCGCCGGCGTGGCACTGCTCGTGCTGATCGGCGTGGTCAGCCTGGCGACTCCCTATCTCGACCCGGTCTATCTGGAGCGCTGGTTCGCCTGGCCGACGGCGATCTTCAGCGTCATCGTGCCGGCGCTGGTGCTCGGCTGCGCCTATCTGCTGTTCTCGGGCCTGAACCGGGGCTACGACATGCAGCCGTTCCTCGCCTCGCTGGGCATATTCCTGCTGTGCTACATCGGCATCGGGATCAGCTTCTATCCCTTCATGGTTCCGCCGAGCCTGACGATCTGGCAGGCCGCAGCGCCGGATGAAAGCCTGGCATTCCTGCTGGTGGGCGCGCTCGTTCTGCTGCCGATGATTATCGCCTACACGGCCTACGCCTACTGGGTGTTTCGCGGCAAGGTGCGGCCCGAGGAGGGGTATCACTGATGCGCGAAGGCGTGCGCAAGGCATTGTGGTTCGTTGGCCTGTGGCTGGCGGGCGTTGCCACGGTGAGCGTTGTCGGCCTGATTATTCGGCTGGCTCTGACATAGCTGCCGCAGGCGGGGCCGCGCCCGGCGCGGGCAGTTCGTGGATAGCCACGCCCGCCACGGCGTCACGGGCGAGATCGCGCAAATGCGCATGATGGGTCAGGTAGATCACCTGGCCCATCCGCGCCACGTCAGCCAGCATCTCGAAGCTCGTCCGCGCACGGTCGTCGTCGAAGCTCTGCATGATGTCGTCGGCGATGAACGGCAGCGGCTCGCGCGTGGCCGCGAACTCCTGATAACCGGCCATGCGCAGCGCCAGGTAGAGCTGGTCGCGCGTGCCGTCTGACATGCCGTCCACCAGCAGCGAGCCGCCATCGGCCTTGATCGCCACCAGCGTCTCGCCATCCTTGTCGGGGCGCGCCTGCAGGTCGGTGAACCGCCCGCCGGTGATGCGCCGAAAGCGCTGCGCCGCGTTCAGCATCATCTCGCTGCGATGCTGGTCGCGGTAAAGGCGCAATGCGGCCTCGGCGGCGGCCACGCCGGACATCAGACGCAGATAACGCTGGGTCTCCTCCTCAATCTCAAGGAGCAGCGCGCGCCGCGTCTCTGTCAGTTCGGCGGCCTTCTCGTCCGCGCCGACGGCTTCGACCTGCTCCTCGGCCTTTTTCATGGCGTGATAGAGTTGTTGCAGGCGCTCATCGCGCGCGGCAATCTCGTCGCTCAAAGCCTGCGCCTCGGCGGCGAGTTCGTCCGTGTCGCAGCCGCTGAGGTCGCGCTCGATTTCGGCGACGGGCCGGCCGTAGAAGGCTGCGCGCAGGTTCTCTTCGCGCTCGGCGATATCCCGCTTGATGGCCGCTTTTTCCTTGGCCTGCCCGGTGGCAGCGCGCAGCGCCTTGGGGTCGGCCGCGCCGAAGCGTTCGCACAGCCCGGCCAGCTCGGTCTCTACTGTCTCAAGCTCTTGCCGCGCGCGGGTCAAGCTTTCGTCCAGGTGAGCAACCTCCCGCTCGGTCTGCTCGCGTTTGGCCCGCTGCTCCCGCGCGGTGTCGAGGCCCTCGCGCAGCGCCGCCAGCGCCTTTGACGGGTCGGTTTCGTCGAGCGGCGTATCGGTGGCTGTGCACATCGCCCGGCACAGCGAGAGAAAGTCCGTTTCCGTCCTCCGCCACCTGTCAATGTTGCGCTCCAGCGTCTCGCCGCGTTCCACGGCGCTGCGCAGGTCCTCCAGCAATCTCAGGATATCGCGCACCTCGCCGGGCCGGCGCTCCATGCCTTCCGCGCCGAGCCAGCACTGATCCATCAACGCCTCCCAGCGCGCGGTCCAGTCACCCCGCGCCTCCCGGGCTTCATCGAGCCGGCGCTGCCGCGCCTCGTGCTGCGATTTTGCGCGCGCGTATTCCTCGCGTTTCTGCTCGCGCTTGACCTTGCGCGCGTCGGCCTTTTGCGCAACTGACTCGGCCAAGTCGATGAGCGCGTCCAGCCCTATCCCTTCCGCTGGCGCGGCGCTCAGGGCCGTCAGCGCTTCGGTCAGTTGCTGGTGCAGGGCGGCGCGGTGATCGCGCTGGGCCTCTAGCCTGGATTGCAGCGATGCCCAGTCGTCGTGCGCGGTCAACGCCTGCTTGCGGGCGTCCAGCCAGCCGTCGATCCGCTCCGGCTCCCAGCCGGCTGGCAGACCGAGCGCGGACGCAGTTTCATCGACGCGCTCTTGCAGCACGGCGAGCGCATTGTCCGCTTTGTCCCGCTCTCGCAAGGCGCGCTCGGCCGCCGCTTGGGCCTCGGCAGCGTCGATCGTGAGCTGGCGCAGCCGCGCGGCCTCGTCCCCATGGCGCTCGCGGATAGCCCGCGCATCATCGTCCGACGCCATCGCAGCCTCGAAGGCGTCCGCCGTCTGCGCTATCCGCGCAATCGCGCCGCCGTCGATCGCATCGCGGTGCGCGCGCCATGCTTCATCGCGCGCGGCCCGCTTGCGCGAAAGCTCTTCGTCGCCGGGAACGCCGGTCGCCTCTGTCAGCGCCTTCATCTTCGCGTGAAAATCGGCGGCGCGCGCGGCCTGCTCCTCCCGCTGCCGCTCGGCCTGATCGCGCTTGTCCTTCAGCGCCGCGCGCCTCTCGGTCCAGGCGGCCAAATGCTCTTGTTCCGGCGGGCCCAGCGCCCGCAGGTCATCGGCCGACCCGCGCCAGGGCGCCAGCGCCGCGAAAGCCTCCTCGCGCCTAGCTTCGGCGCGCGCCGCCGCGTCCTGCTGATCGGAGGTGTCTTGCGCCGCCCGCGCCGCGCGCGCCGCCACGCGAAGCTGATGGAGCGCGGCCTGATCGACGGGATCGCCGAGCGCCTTAAGCCCCTCCGCAAATTCGGCGACCGTGTCGCGCGCCTTGTCTGCCTCCGCCTTCGCCGTCTCCAGCGCAGTCGTAATGCCGTCATGCGCGCGGATCATCTCGCCGAGCTGGCTGGCCAGCGGCGCGGGCAGGAGCAATCCGCGCGGATCGCCCCCCGGATCGACGCCAAGCTTTTCCAGTGTCGCGCCGATGCGCCCGCGTTCTGCGGCGAGGTCGGCTTCGGCAGCCGGCAGACTGTCGCGCGCCTCCTTGTAGCGGTCCTCCAGCCGGGTCAGCCGCTCGATGCGTTCCGCCTCGGCCAGAAGCGTCTCGTCCGGCGCGAGCGCTTCGCGCTCCTCGCTCAGCCGCGCAAGGCCCTTCTCAGCCTGCTCGATGTCGCGGCGCAGCCGGGCGGCCTGCTCGTCCAGTTCGTGAATGCGCGCGGCGGTCTCGTCCGGGATTTCGGGGGTGTCGCACAGCGGGGCGAGACGTTCCCTCGCCATCCGCAGCTTCGCCCAATCGCGCATCGCGCCCTGCCAGCGCTCGACCTGCTTGAGCCGCTTTCGGACGGTTTCCGCCTCGCGCTTCGCCTCAGCGTGCGCGGCGCGCGCCTCCTCATGCGCCTCGACCAGCTTGCGGTATTGCAGCGCGCTGACAGCGACCTTCTTGATCTGCGCCTCCACCTCTTCGAGTTCGCGCTTGAGGTCGTTCAGCCGCTGCTTCTTGCCGCGCGGCTTGAAAAAGCCTTCGGCCTCGCCGCGCACCTCGTCCAGCTTCGCGCTGATCGACGACTGGCCGGAGGTCGCGGCGAACAGCGCCTCGCCCAACCGTCCGCGGCTGCGATAAAGTTCCTCGCCGCCTTGCTTGAGCGTTTCGCTGTCGAGCGAGAACATCAGCTCGAAGGTCTCGCGATCCATGCCGCCGAGCGCGGCGTCGAGTAGCGCGCGGTTCGCGGGCCGGCCGTCGTGCGTCACAAGATCGTCCTTGCGCCGCTTCAGCCGCCGCCAGGCAACGCTCTGCCCCCCTGTCTCCAGCGTGCCGCCGACTTCCATAGCCTTGTAGTCATGGAGAAAGGCGTAGTCCGACCGTTCCGGGATGCCGAACAGCAGGTCGTTGATCGCCGCGCGCAGTGTGGATTTGCCCGCCTCGTTCGGCCCGTAAATGATGTGCAGATCGGGCGCCTCGCCCGCCAAGCCGAAGTCGAGCGAGCGGCCGGTGAAGGCGCCGAAGCGGGTGAGGTCGAGCCGCCGGAAGCGCATCAGCCCTCCTCCGCGCCGCGCAGCCGGGCCAGCACATCGCCCGCGCCCTCGGTCATCAGCGCATCTGCCAGCGCGCGGCGGGCATCGTCGTCATCCGGGAGGCTCTTGCGCGCTTCGGCGGGCAGCGCGCGGCGCACGGCGTCGAACGCCGCCAGCGTCTGCTCTGCCACCTCGGGGGGCAGGCTCTGCGGCGTCATCAGCGCCTCCAGCTCGGCCAGCGGCCCGCTTTCGGCCTGCCGCGCGCCGCCGAAGGCGAATTTCACCCGGTCGATCAGCGTGCCGCCGATGCTTTCCGCCGCCTGCCGCGCTTCGTTCAGCGTCAGGTCGTCGTCGCGGCGCAGCCTGGCGGCCAGCGGGGGCTCGCCCGTCAGGGCAAGCCGGGCAACGAGCCACGGCGCGGCGACCGTTTCGCGGGCCTCGGCGAGCGCGCGCTCCATCGCCTTGGCGGCGTCGGCCATGCTCTGCGCGCCTGACAGGTCCGCCACGACCCGCTCGAACTGCGCCACCGCCGTCGGCACAGCCTCCGCCGTGATCGCGCCGTCATCGCCCACGGTCACCAGCGTCGCGGATTTCGGCCCATCCTCACCGATGTCGCGGCCCTGCGGGATGCCGGGCATGACCACCCAGGGCGCTTCCGCATGAACCGCGCGCTTGTGCACATGGCCGAGCGCCCAGTAGTCAAAAGCGTGGCCGCGCAGGTCAGCCAGCGAGCAGGGCGCATAGACGTCGTGGCCCTCCGCGCCGGTCAGGCTGGTGTGCAGCAGGCCGATATTGACCATGCCCGGCACAGGCGCGGGATAGCGGTTCAACAAGTTCTCCGGTACATGCGCGGCGGCGAAACTCACGCCGTGGACCGCCACGCCCGCATCCGGCAGCCGCTCGGTCCCGCCCTCCGCGCCGAAGACATGCACATTATCCGGCAGGCTCAGTTCGCGGGTCAGGACCGACTCCGCGTCATGATTGCCGCGAATGAGGAAAACGCGCACACCCGCCTCGGCCAACCGTCGCATCTGCCGCCCGAAGAACAGCGCCGTGCTCATGTCGTGGATATCGCGGTCGTAGAGATCACCCGCGATGACAAGCGCGTCGAGCCGCTGTTCCAGGCAGGCATCGACGATCCCGACGAATGCCTGCCGCGTCGCATTGCGGATCTGCGCGCTCAATTCGGCGTCGCGCAGCGCCAGTGTCTTGAGTGGCGAGTCAAGGTGAATATCAGCGGTGTGCAGAAAGCGGAAAGCCATCACCCGATCCGTGGCAGGTCTATCGCGCACAGTCTATAGATTTGCGCGCGTCCGCCCATCCCCGTGCCGCGCCTGTCCCCAGCCAGCGAAGTGTCATGTCTGCTTGACAGTCCTGTTGAGGCTGTCTAAGTGGCAGCTATTGACCGCCGCGAATAACAGGGAGGGACGGCCATGTTCGGCAAGACGGCGTTGCAGGTAATTCTGGGTTTGTGGGTGCTCTGGCATCTGGCTTTCGGCGTGCTGGCGACCTTCGCCCCGGACACGGGCGCGCGGATCACCGGCTGGAGCCCGGAGGGCGGCTGGACGACAGATATGCTGGCGATGAGCACGCAATACGGTATGGTCATGCTGCTGCTCGCCGTGATGTATGCCGTCATGGCAGCCGATCCGCTGCGTTATCTCGGCCTGCTGTGGGTGGCGATCGCGGAGCAGGTTCTGGGTATTGCGTATGCGGTCTACATCTACTTCAACATTGGCGGGGTGACGGTGCCGCAGGTTGCGATCCAGGCGGGCATCAATGTCGTCATCATCGCGCTCTTATTTGGCTTCTGGTCGAGCTTGCGCGGGCGCAGCGAGACGGCTGCGGCCTGATCCATCGATGCATTCATGCGCGTCACCGAGCAGCCGGCCGGGGAGCGAATGAATGCGTCACCGATGCACGAGCAAGCTGTTGGTTCTCATGCAGTTTCCGACACAGAAACCTGTCGGAGCGCATGGATATCCGGGTTCAAGGTGAATTGGCGGGGCACAGGCGCGACGTCGTTCAGGCTGATCGAAATCTCCGCTTATTCCATCTCCTTGGTCTTGCAAAAGCGGATCGCCTCGTTGCTCTCGATCTTGTAGTTCAGTTCCCAAGGACTGGAGGCCATGAACACGGGGTCGCCGTCGCGATCGAGCATGATCGCGGATTTGTGCTTGCTCACGAAGGTGTTAAGCGCCTTTTCGTCGTCGGAGCTGAGCCAGCGCGCCATCTGGTAAGGCGTCGGCTCGAACTCCAGAGCGACCTTGTATTCGCTCCTGGCGCGGTCGCTGACCACGTCGAGTTGTAGCTGGCCAATGACCCCAACGACCCACTGCGAGCCGATATCCGGCTTGAGCACCTGGATCAGCCCTTCTTCGGACAAATCCTGAAGCGCCTGGCGCATCTGCTTGACGCGGCCAGAGTCGGTCAGGCGCACGCGGCGCAGGATTTCCGGCGCGAAGGCGGGCAGGCCGGTGAAGCGCAGGCTCTCGCCCTCGGTGAAGGTGTCGCCGACGCGGATCGTGCCGTGGTTCGGGATGCCGATCACATCGCCCGGCCCGGCCTCGTCGGCGATGCCCCGGTCCTGCGCCATGAAGATGATGGGGCTGTGGACCGTGATGTCCTTGCCGGTGCGAACCTGGCGCAACTTCATGCCGCGCTTGAACCGGCCGGAGCAGATGCGCATGAACGCGATCCGGTCGCGGTGGTTCTTGTCCATGTTCGCCTGGATCTTGAAGACGAAGCCCGTGACCTTGTCCTCATCCGGCGTCACATCGCGCGGCGTGGCCGGGCTGGGACGCGGCGGCGGCGCATTCTCGGCGATCAGGTCGAGCAGGCTGGTGATCGAGTAGTCGCGCAGCGCGCTGCCGAAGATCACCGGCGTCTGGTGCCCCTCGCGAAAGGCCTCAGGGTCGAAGGGCGGATAGGCCGCCTCGGCAAGTTCCGCCTCTTCCCGCGACTGCGCCAGCACGCCCGCATCCACGCGCTCTTCTAGCTGCGGATCATCTAGGCCGGAACACGTCAGAACGGTATCCATCGGCCCGCCGCGGCCCTGCGACGAGGCATGGAATTCGTTGCGCGCCAAGTCGTAACAGCCGTGAAACTGCCCGCCCATGCCGAGCGGCCAAACGCGCGGCGCGATATCGAGTTGCAGCTCCTCCTGAATTTCGTCGAGCAGGTCGAAGGTCTCGCGGCCCTCGCGGTCCACCTTGTTGATGTAGGTGATGATCGGGATGTCGCGCAGCCGGCAGACCTCGAACAGCTTGCGCGTCTGGCTCTCGATGCCGCGCGCCGCGTCGATCACCATGATCGCGCTGTCCACCGCCGTGAGCGTGCGGTAGGTGTCCTCGGAAAAGTCTTCGTGGCCTGGCGTGTCCAGCAGGTTGAACAGCAGGTTGTTATAGGTGAACGTCATCACCGAGCTTGTGACGGAGATGCCGCGCTCCTGCTCGATCTTCATCCAGTCCGAACGCGCGCGCCGCGCCTCGCCGCGCGCCTTCACCGCGCCCGCCATATGAATGGCGCCGCCCTGCAGCAGCAGCTTTTCCGTCAATGTCGTCTTGCCGGCGTCCGGGTGCGAGATGATCGCAAACGTCCGGCGCTGGTCGTGAGTCAGGTTCATTCTTTCTCCGGGCATGTTGATGCGCGCGTGCCCTGCACGACTGGGAGACATATAAGCCCTGCATGGGCGGCCCAACAGTCCATGCGCCTGCGCCTCGATGAAACAAATTCCCGAGACGCGCGCAAGCAATTGCAGCAGCCCGGTTTGCGGCTCATGCTAACCACTGTGACGGGGCCATAGAGTGTCAAAGAAACCTGACACTTTGGCTGTCATGTGCTATCCATGATGTCGGCCATTTCGGTTAAGCTGCACATGAGCACGCGAAATCATGCGCGTGCCTTGGCGATGACGAAAGGAGACACGGATGGCGCAAATCATCGTTACCGACCGCAAGGGCGAGACCCATGCGCTGGAGGCCGTAGAAGGCTGGCGCGTCATGGAAATCCTGCGGGACTACGGGGTCGGTGTAGAAGGAACTTGCGGCGGCGGGTGCGATTGCGCCTCCTGCCATGTGCTGGTGGATGACGCGTGGATGGATCGGCTGTATCCGCCGCGCGAAGAGGAAGAATTCAAGCTCGATGAACTGCCAACGGTCCAGCCGAACTCGCGCCTGTCGTGCCAGATCATCTGGGACGATTCGCTGGACGGGCTGAAACTGACCCTGGCGGACTATTAGGATAATGGAATGCGCCACTTTCCCGTTTTCGTCGATCTCAAGTGCCAGCGCGTCGTCATTTCCGGCGCGGGCGAGACAGCGGCCGCCAAGCTGCGCCTGCTGCTCAAGACCGAGGCGCTGATCGAGGTCTATTGGGAAGACGCTTGCGACGATGTGCGGAGGTGGCATGACGAGGGTCGCCTGCGCTGGTTCGCCAAGCCGTTGCCCGCGGCGGCGCTTTTCGGCGCGCGGCTCGTCTATTCGGCGCATGAGGACCCGGAGGCCGACGCGCAAGTCCGCGCCATGGGCGAGCGTATGGGCGTGCTGGTCAACGTCGTTGACAACCTGACCCTGTCGCAGTTCATCACGCCCGCGATGGTTGATCGTGACCCGGTGACGGTGGCGATCGGGACCGAAGGCGCCGCGCCGGTGCTCGCGCGGCAGATCAAGGCGGATGTCGAGGAGCGGCTCCCGGTCGAACTGGGGCAGCTGGCCGCAATTGCGCGCGATTACCGGGAAGCGGCGGCGAAACTGCCGGGCGGACGGGTGCGCCGGGCGTTCTGGTCGCGGTTCTTCGAGACCGACGGGCCGACGGCGCTGGCCGAAGGCGGCGAAGATGCCGCGCGCGGGGCGCTGGAGCGGCTGATTGCGGAATATGAAGATGGCGAGCCGCAGCATGAGAGCGGCCGCGTGATCCTCGTGGGCGCGGGGCCGGGCGATCCTGAGTTGCTCACGCTCAAGGCGCGGCGCATCCTGCATGAAGCCGACATCGTGCTCTACGACCGGCTTGTCGATCCGCGCATTCTGGAACTGGCCCGGCGCGAGGCCGAACTGATCGAAGTCGGCAAGACGCCGGGCGGCCCGGCCTGGAATCAGGACGACATCAACGCCGCGATGATCGCCCACGCGCAGTCCGGCGCAGTTGTCGTGCGGCTCAAATCCGGCGACCCGATGGTATTCGGCCGCGCCGATGAGGAACTCGACGCGCTGGACGCAGCGGGCATCGCGTGGGAGGTCGTGCCGGGCATCACATCGGCATCCGCGGCTGCCGCATCTTCCGGGCGCTCGCTCACCCGACGCGGGCGCAACCAGACCATCACCTTTCTGACCGCGCATGAGGCGCAGGGCTATGCCGAGCATGACTGGCGCGCGCTGGCGCGGCCGGGCAATGCGATCGCGATCTATATGGGGTTGCGGGCGGCGCGCTTCGTGCAGGGGCGGCTGATGCTGCATGGCGCATCGCCGGAAACGCCTGTGACCGTCATCGAGAACGCGTCACGGCCCGAGGAAAAACGGGTGAGCGCGACACTCGGCGATATGTGCGAGCGGATCAGCGAAGCTGGGATCGCCGGCCCCGCCATCATCTTCATCGGACTGCGCGCGCGCCGCGCGCAAGCGGCCGGGACAGATTCCCGCCGCGAAGCCGTCTGAGGAGGCCGCCATGCAGGACGCACAGCGAATCCCTCAAGCCGAAGCGCATGTCAGCCCGTCGGACCGCCCGGGCGGAACCGGCGCGGCAAACGCCCGTCCTGAGCGCCCGCCGCAGAGGACCGCGCCGCAGTTCGTCGATCCGTGGCGCGGCTGCTAAGGCCGGCTTCAGTGCCGCGTCGTGCGATGGCCTATGCTCGGGATCTCCACCTCGCCGCTTTCGCGCCGATGCACCGCCATCGCCATGTCGGACAGCGAGTCGTAGACGCGGCGTTTCTCCCCCCGGTAACTCGTGGTAAGCGGCGTCGAAGCCGCCCACAACGCGGAGAACCCGAGGCAGGCCCTGCGCACGGCGTCCGGCGCGCGCTCTTCCGCGATCTCCAACGCCTGAGGACGCTTCGGCGCGCGGCGCATGGCATCGCCCGACCAGCAGATCGACGAGCCGAGCGTGAGTTGTTCATGCGCGTCCAGAAGCGCGGGGTTGCGCGCCCAGCGCACGCGCGCGGGCACGGCCTCGCCGCGCAGCACCGGCCGGATCGCGCGCAGCACCTCGTCAAGGGTGTCGCTTGGCGCGGGCTTCGCGAAGATGATATTGGCGCTCACCTGCTCCGCGCCGAGTTCGTCCGCCTTGGCCGCCAGCGCCCTCGCCGCCGGGCTCGCAGGCGAACGCGCGACCAGTGTTATAGCATAGTCGCCAGCTTCTTCAGACGGCGCGCTGCGAAGGTGGCGGAGGTAATTGTCGATCAGTTCCACGATGCGGAGCGTGGCGCGGGCCGCATGATCGGTGGGGCGGGTCGGCAGATCTGAAAAGCGGCTCATCGTCTCAAATCCTCAATCGTTTTCTTGCGGCGCATCCACGCGGATGCCCGTGCGTGTTCAGGGTTCATGACCCGGCATTCGCGCGGCGCGGGAAAGCCGCCGATTATGGCCGGCAGAGCGGAAAACGCGGCGGAACAAGGCCGCGCCGGCCCCTTGGCTACGCGGGGAACGATTGAGGCCGTTCGCGCTATTGATCGCCTGCTGGAATTAAGGAAGGATTGATCGGGCCACTTTTTCGCCACGATCTGGCGGCCCGTCAGGGAGCGCGCGGCGGGGTGTTGCCTGATTGCGTCTGCATGGTCTGGCGGAAGGGTTGCGCCGGGCTGCGCGCGGGGAAGCCGGCGCGCATATAGGCGATGATCTGCCAGGCCTGCTCGCGGGTGAGTTCGTCGTCGAAACCCGGCTTTTCGGTGCCCAGCGGCTCGCCGCCTTCCATAATGGTCCAGAGCAGATAAGCGTCCGTGCTGTAATCCTGCTCCAGCGTGTAGGGCAGCGACGGCATGGGCGGGCTGAGCGCCTGCGCGCGCGGGCCGTCCCCTTCGCCGGCCGCGCCGTGGCATGACGCACAGTTGTCGCGGTAGAGCGTTGCGCCGGCCTCGATCGCCGTCAACGTATGACCGACGGTGTTTTCGGCCCGCTGATAGCGTTCGGGGATCTCCGCTTCAAGGCGAGGGCGCGTTTCCGCGCGTTCGCTGGCGCCATTATCGGATCGCCCGGCTTCGCCGTCCGTATCCCGCTCTTCGCGCTCAGCGTTGGCCGTCTTCGTCGACTCACTCGAAGGGTCAGGTTTGCGTGCGGGCGGCGGCGGCGTTTCCTGATGCAAAAACTGCCGCCACGCGTGCTTTTCCGGCGCCCAGGGGTCTTCTGCCCGCCACGGATGCCGCGGCGGCGGGTCGGCGGGGCCGTAGTAACAGGTGCGGCCGTAGCGGCAGTCGCGCCGCTTGTGGCAGTCGATGCGCCCGCAATCCCGCCAGGGCGGGCAGTAACGATACGGCTGGCAGACGCCATATGCAGAGGCGGGCGTTACAGCCGGCACAGCCAGGATCAAGCCCAGCCCCAGAGACACTGCCAAAAGCCGACACACACGCAATACCAGCAACGCGCCAACCCCTTTGCGAGACCGGCATTATCGCCGCTGTCGCGTCCGCCGTAAAGCGGTGGCAGCGGTTCGATTTCGACATTCGCCTCCCGTCGCAGCGCCTGCCCGAGCAAATGTCTGAATGGAAATACCAATAGCAACTTACACAAATCCAGCGGAGCTTTTGAATTTGACATTTGATCGAGAGCACGGCCGCATACGGGACTCAAATGTCAAATTCGCTCCACTGGGTCTGGTGCCGCGCCAGAGCGGCGCCGGGGGCAAGGTGAAACTCGGGCCGATCAGCAAGCGCGGCAACGGCTATCTGCGCCGCCTGCTGGTCAAGCTGCTGGCCACCAAGCCGCGCAAGCTTGCAGCGGTGGCGCTGGCGAACAAGATGGCGCGCATCGGCCGGGCGCTGATGGTGCGCCAGCAGGATTTCCGCGCCGCCCCGACAGCGGCCTGAGCGGTCGCCTGGCAGGCCGTCGGACAAACGCAAACTTGCGAGGGTAAAGACGCGTGATGGCAATGTCGGTCGACTGACGGATCGATAGCACCCTTGCCGGGTCAAAGGGGCATAGCGACCCCGCGGGCTTGATGCAGGCCCCGATTCACGGTTCCCATCAGGGCCAGCGGCCATGCGCCGCGCAAACAGGCCTGACACATGACCGCGAGCGACC
>CAZINX010000024.1:0-28107 GCA_964540795.1 uncultured Hyphomicrobiaceae bacterium
GCATGCGACTGAAAATCGCAGTGTCGGTGGTTCGATTCCGCCCCTGGGCACCATCGTTCAGGAAGTGAATAGTTGCCGCAGTGGATAGGGCACGGGTATTCCGAGAGTTAAGCGGATCCTGTAAATTTTTGAAGCCCGGAAACCCCAGCTCATTTGGTGACCACTGCCATGAAATCCCTTTCGCCCAAGATCCGCAATGGGAAGCCTTTTTCGACAAGTTCCTCCGCCTTGAGGTGCTTGCTACTCTTTGTCTTCCCAGCGAGCCTATCCAAATCCTGATCGCCCACCACAAGCAATGTAGTCTTTTTTGTCACATTTGGGTGAACTGCGCTTCCCGCCTTATTAGCTAGCTCAGCAGCCTCTCTTCTAGAAATTTGCAACTCACCAGTAAACACGCACACCTCACCGGCTAATGGCCCCTCTAAGCCGCCTTCAAGTTTAATCCTTTCGGAGTATGAAGACCGGTTAGCGCTAGACTGTTCTAATTGAGAAAACCACTCTTCAAGTTGGATTCCCGTATCTTCAATCGCTCTCAACAAGATATAGCCTGTCGCTCGGGCGTCTTCAGTCGCGTCGTGATGCCGAAAGGTAATACCGAACTCTCTAGCAAGATTAGCCAAACCGTATCCACGCCGGGCAAATTTCGGCCAAGCTCGTCTTGCGATACGAGCGGAATCAAGCCACCGGCAACCAACATCTCGGGTACCGTGAAATGCACAAGACTGTAGGAACGCAGCTCGATCGAACGCGGTGTGGCAGACGACTGTCTCTCCACTCATCAAAGATTCAATTTTATCAAAAACTCCAGCGAAATTTGGGCATCCCTTTACATCTTCTTCAGTAAGGCCATGGACTGAAACATTGCGTGGATCGAAATAATATTGGGGGTCAATAAGTATCGATTCGGAATGAATTTCTTTGCAATCCTCAAAAACCACTAATCCCGCTTGACATATACTTGTCATCTTTGGATTCGCAGATTCAAAATCAAGAGTGATAAATCTCATCAATTTCCCTCCGTCCTGGCGAATATTCGCGATATACGTTTTTTGCATTATTCTCAAAAACAACTTAGAACGAGAAAAGATGGAAAGAATTTGACAGCGTTGCTATCCACAGGTCTATTATACGATCCCTTGGCCAATATCGTTGAACGTACAGGCGCATCCCTCCCATGCGCCGCGCCGGGGTTGACGCCGCCCGCCCCCGCCCTCACCGTCTAAGCTTCATCGCTCCGCCGGCCCGCGCGCACCTGCCGCGCCGCCGGCCCCGTGCGCCACCGGACCACTTTGATTCAACGCGCGATTTGACCGAAAACCGGTTCCCATCCCGGATCAAGTCCGGGACAGGCTTTTTCGGATCGCGCTACAGGAACGCCGAATGCTCCAGGCCCCCGCCACCGAGGCCGCCAGCGCCCAGCGCCTGCGCGACATCGGGCTGATGTGCTGCACCGTCACGCTGTTCGGCGCGCTCGACACGACCGCGAAATACCTCGCAACCGTCAGCGGCCTGCCGGTCACGCAGGTGATCTGGATGCGCTTCATCATGCACCTGCCCTTTGCGCTGGCCGCCGTCGGCCCGGCGGTGTTCATTGCGGCGCTGCGCTCAAACCGGCCGGGCCTGCAATGGCTGCGCAGCACCTTCCTGTTCCTCACGACCGCGTTCAACTTCGCCGCCCTGCTCTATCTCCAGCTCGATCAGACCGTGACGATCTTCTTCCTCGGGCCGCTGCTGATCGCCGCGCTGGCCGGGCCGCTGCTCGGCGAATGGGTCGGCTGGCGGCGGTTCCTGGCGATCTGCACCGGCTTTATCGGCGTGCTGTTCGTGGTGCGCCCGGGCTTCGGCGGCGTGCACTGGGCGGTCCTGTTCTCCTTCGGCGCGGTGACGACCTACGCGCTTTACAATATCGCCACGCGCTACCTCGCTCACCACGACACATGGCGCACCACGCTGGTCTATTCGCCGCTCGCAGGCGTGCTGGGCATGGCGCCGTTCGCGCTCTACAACTGGCAGTGGCCCGCCGATGCGCTCACCTGGGTGCTGCTGCTGTCGCTCGGCTTTTGGGGCGGGCTGGGGCACTGGCTGCTCATCCTGGCGCACCGGCACACGCCCTCGCCGGTACTCGCGCCGTTTGTCTATTTCGGGCTGTTCTCTGTCACGGGGCTGCAGTACGTCGTATTCGGCGACGTGCCCAGCGCGTGGACGCTGCTGGGCGGGGCGATCATCATCGGCGCGGGGCTCTATCTGCTCTACCGCGAGCGGCAGGTGAAGCCGCAGCCCGAGCTGATCCCGCCGAAGTGAGATCGCGGCTCAGCAGATGCGCGGCAGCGGATCGTCCTCAAGCTCGTCGAGCAGGCGCTCGCCGCCAATCTCGGTTTCCAGCACGACGCGCGGCGCGCCCTCTTCGACCCGCCCGATCTCAGCGGCCTGCCCGCCTTCGGGCAGCGCCCGCCACGCTTCGAGCAGCCGGCCAGCCTCCTCCGGCGCGACGATCGCGACGACCCGGCCTTCGCAGGCGAGGTAATACGGATCAAAGCCAAGCATCTCACAGACGCTCGTGGCCGCCGGATGCAGCGGGATTTGCGGCTCGACAAGCCGGATGCCGTTGCCGGTCGCCTGCGCGATCTCGTTGGCCACGGTTGCCAGCCCGCCGCGCGTGGGATCGCGCATGAAGCGCAGGCCTTCCAGCGCCCACGCCGCTTCGCACAAGCCGAGCACCGAGGCGCAGTCCGAGCGCACATCGCCGCGCAGGTCGAAATCCTCGCGCGCGAGCATCACCGCCGTGCCGTGATCGCCGACCGGCCCGCTGACCAGCACCTTGTCGCCCGGCCGGATGCCGCTGAAGCCAAGGCCCGCGCGCGCGGTCTCCCCCAGCCCGGTGACGGTCAGGTAAGCGCCGCCGCCCTGGCCATGCGGCACCACCTTGGTGTCGCCCGCGAGCACGGTCGCACCGGCCTCGCGCACCGCACCAGCAAAGCTGCGCACCAGCCGGGCAAGCTGATCGACCGGCAGCCCCTCCTCCAGGATGGCGCTCATGGTCAGCCAGCGCGGGCGCGCGCCGCACACCGCCAGATCGTTAATCGTGCCGTTTGCCGCCAGCGTGCCGAGATCCCCGCCGGGAAACTCCAGCGGCTGCACGGTGAAGCCGTCCACCGTCATCATGAGCTCGCTGGCGGTTGCGGGCACGGGCGCGGCGTCCAACCCCTGCGTCAGCGCCGGCTCGTCGAACGCGGCGAAGAAATGCGTTTCGATAAGCTGGCGCATCAGCCGGCCGCCATTGCCGTGCGCCAGCGAAATCCTGTCTTCACTCATCATCCGCCTCGTTTGCCTCGCGCGCAGCGTATTCGACAAGCTGGCCGATGGCGAGGCCGCCGTCGTTGGCGGGGATGCGCTCGGGCATGACGACCGTAAAGCCGGCTTGCGCGAGCCGCGCCGCGAGCATCTCGGCCAGCTTGCGGTTCTGAAACACCCCGCCGGTCAGACCGACGGCCTGGGCCCCGGCGGCATCGGCAAGCGCGCGGACCTGCGCGACGGCGGCGTCGGCAACCGAGGCGTGAAAGCCCGCCGCCTTTTCCGCTGGCTTCAGATCATCGCGCAGCAGGAGGTCGAGCAACGGCGTCCAGTCGAGCCGCAGCACACCCTCCGCGTCCCAAAACAGCGGAGCAGCGACGACTGGCCCCTCGCCCGCAGCCGCCGCTTCCAGTTCCATCGGCCCTTGCCCCTCGAAACTCGCAAAATCGCGACCAAGCGCCAAACAGGACGCGGCATCGAACAGCCTGCCCACCGCGGATGTCGCGGGCGCGTTGATCCCTTTACGCCACGCGGCTTGCGCCAACCCGATGCCCTCGATGTCGCGTGGGAAGGCCCGCCCCGCCGCCCAGCACAGCGCCGCCGCGCTGCGCCACGGCTCGCGCCCGGCCTTATCGCCGCCCACGGGGTGGAACGGCCGCCATGACCCGGCCCGCCGCCAGCGCCCCGGCCCGCCGACAAGCGCCTCGCCGCCCCACAGCGTGCCGTCCGCGCCGCAACCGACGCCGTCCCAGGCCAGCACCAGCCAGCGCCGCACATCAGGCCGCTCGGCCGCAAGCGCCGAGGCATGGGCGAAGTGGTGAAAGACGTCGCTAACCGCCAGCCCAGTCTCGCGCGCCCAGCGCCTCGAGGCATAGCCAGGATGCGCGTCACAGACGATCCGCTCCGGCCGCACGCCGTAAAGCCGCGGCAGGTCGGCGGCGACCGTCTCGTAGACCGCCAGCGCGCGCGGGCTGTCGAGATCGCCGATATGTGGCGACAGCACCGCGCGGTTTCCCCAGCCAAGCGCCAGCGTCGCCTTCATGTGCCCACCCGTCGCCAGCACCGGCGCATCGAGCGAGAACGGCAGCTCAACCTCCAGCGGCGCAAGGCCACGGCCAGGACGGATGGCGCGCGCGCGCCCGGCGATCGGACGGACCACGCTGTCATCCGCCGGACGCGCGATCGGCCGGTCATGGTGTAGGAAGGCATCGGCCACGCCGCCCAGCCGCGCCTCGGCCTGCTCTGCGTCGGTGATGACCGGCTCGCCGGAGATATTGCCGGAGGTGGCGACCAGCGGGCCGCTGAAGTCGGACAACAGGAGATGATGCAGCGGGCTGTAGGGCAGGAACGCGCCGATCTCGTCCAGACCCGGCGCGATGCCGGGCGCGAGATCGGCATCGGCGCGCTTCGCCGTCAGCACGATGGGCCGGACCGGATCACGCAGCGCCGTGGCCGCCGTCGCGTCCGGCGCAAGGTAAGCGCGCACCGCGTCCAGCCCGTCCGCGCCGATCATCGGGAACATCACCGCGAGCGGCTTGTGCGGCCGGTTCTTGCGCGCCCGCAAGCCAGCGACGGCGTCCGTGTTCCGCGCATCGCACATCAGGTGGTAGCCGCCGACGCCCTTGACCGCGACGATCCCGCCCGCCTTCAGCCGCGCGACGCAGGCCGCCAGCGCCGCTTCAGTCGCATCGATCCGCGTCTCGCCCTCGACATAGGCCAGCGAAGGCCCGCAGGCCGGACAGGCCAGCGGCTGCGCGTGAAAGCGCCGGTCGCCGGGGTCCGCAAATTCCGCGCGGCATTCCGGGCAGAGCGGGAAGCCCGCCATCGTCGTCGCCGCGCGGTCATAGGGCAGCCCGGTGATGATCGTGTAGCGCGGGCCGCACTGCGTGCAGTTGATGAAGGGGTAGCGGTGGCGGCGCGCCTGTGGATCGGCCAGTTCGCGCAGGCAGTCGTCGCAGACGAACAGGTCGGGCGGCAGGCTGATAGACGGGGCGTCATCCGCCGCGCTCGCGGCGATGGCAAAGTCCGCGAGACCCGACGGCGCGGCCTCCTCGCAGGCTACAATCTCTGGGCAGGCGAGCGGCGGCGCATCGGCAATCAGCCGCGCCGCGAAATCATCAAGAGCCGCTTGCGGCCCCTCGACATGGATCAGCACATGACCGGAAGCGTTTTGCACCCAGCCCGCGACCCGGAGCGCGCCCGCCAGCCGGTAAACGAACGGGCGAAACCCCACCCCCTGAACGCGCCCGCCGACGCTCAGACGCCGCGCGCAGCGCGCTTCGACCGGGGCGGGCGGCGCGCTCATGCAGGCTCGCGCTCGCGCTGTGTGCGCACGCCGGAGGACCACCAGATACGGCACGCGCCCTCGTCCGACACCATGCACGGACCGACCGGATTGCGCGGCGTGCAGGCCTTGCCGTAAAGCGCGCATTCGTCGGGGTAGATCTTGCCGAGCACGACGCGGGCGCAGTCGCAGCCCGGGGGCATCTGCCCGGCGCGCTTGCGGTCTTCCGCCGGGTCGATGGTGAAGCGCAGTCGGGCATCATGCGCGGCGTAGTCAGGTTTGAGCGCATAGCCCGAGGCCGGGATTTCGCCAATGCCGCGCCAGTTGGCCGGCACAACGTCCATGACCCGGTTCAGGATGTCCTGCGCGCAGGCGTTCCCCTCCGGGCGCACCACCTCGCCATAGCAGTTATCAAGGAAGGGCCGGCCTTCGACATACTGGCGCACGGCCGAATAAATGCCGGACAGCAGGCTCTCGGTATGGAAGCCGGCGACGGCGGCAGGCACGCCGTGGTCGTCGACCACGAAGCGCCACTCCTCCGCGCCCATGATGGTGGCGACGTGCCCCGGCGCGACCAGCGCGTCAAAGCCGGGCGCTTCGCTCTCCAGCAGCATCGCGACCGCCGGCCAGGTGCGCCGACCGGCGAGCAGGATTGACAGGTTGTCGGGCACGCCCTCGGCCATCAGGCTGGCGACCGGGGCCATCGTCGTCTCGAAACCGGCGGCGAAGAACACGACCTCGCGCTCCGGCGCGTCGCGGGCGATGCGCAGCGCCTCCTGCGGCGAGGCGATGGGGCGGACATCCGCGCCGGCGTCCTTCACCGCCTGCAGGCTGCGCGGCATCCGCTTCGGCACGTTCGCGGGGACATGCAGCATGTCGCCGAACGCCACGAGTGTCACGTCCGGGCGCTGCGCCAGTTCGATCGCCGCGAAGATGTCCTCCTCCGGGCAGACGCAGACTGGACAGCCTGGCCCGGGGATCAGTTCGACGCCCTCGGGCATGACGGCGCGCACGCCAGCCTTCGAGATGGTGCGTTCGTGACCGCCGCAGACATTGAGCACGCGGACATTCTGCCCCGCGCTGACTTCACGGATGCGCTCAAGCCATTCCTTCGGCGTGGGCATGATTGCCTCCGTTATTCGGCGGCATGCATCAGCGCGCCGTCCGGCTGCATGACGGGGTTCAGGGGCGTTCCCGCCTTCAGATCGGCGACGCGCGCATCCAGCCAGTCGAGCCATGGCGCGAGGCTGTCCGCATCGCGGCTTGAGATCGTCAGGCACGGCGCGGCATTCGCCAGATTGCGCAGGGCGGCCTCCGCGCGCTCGGGCTGAAAGTCGTCAAGCACGGCGAGCAGATCGCCCTTGGTCAGCAGCATCAGATCCGTGGAGCGGAACATGACCGGGTATTTCGCCGGCTTGTCGTCGCCCTCGGTCGTGGACAGCAGCGTAACATTCAGATGATGGCCCAGATCGAAGCTGGCCGGGCAGACGAGGTTGCCGACATTTTCGATGAACAGGATGTCGAGATCGGCGAGGTTCATGTCGTGCAGCGCGCGGTGGACCATGTGCGCGTCGAGGTGGCAGGCGGTCCCGGTCGTGATCTGCACCGCCGGCACGCCCTTGGCGCGGATGCGCTCGGCATCGTTCTCGGTCTCCAGATCGCCCTCGATCACCCCGATGCGGTAGCGCCCGCCGAGCGCATCGATCGTCGCCTCCAGCAGCGCCGTCTTGCCCGCGCCGGGCGAGGACATGAGGTTAACGCACAACACGCCCGCGCGGTCCAGATGCTCGCGGTTATGCGCGGCGGCGTGGTTGTTCTTCGACAGCAGGTTTGAGAGCACCGAAACCGTTTCGGTCGCCTCGTCCTTCGGCAGATTGTCGAGACTGTCAGGCGTGGTGGAGCAACCGCAGGTTCCGCACATTCGACCCTCCCTAGTTCGCCGGGACGGCTGCCCGGCTCAGTTCGACGCTTTTCAGCAGCAATTCATCGCCCGCGACGACCCGCACGCGCCAGTCGCCGCAGGCGCTACAGACCAGCTTGTTCGGCGCGGCCGCCCCTTGCGTGCCGCAGGACATGCATTGGACCCGGATAGCGCCTGTCTCGACGACCAGTTCCGCCCCGGCGGCCACCGAACCGGCCCGCGCGATCGGGAATGCGCTTTGCAACAGGTCGATCTCGACGCCGGACAGCGGGCCGATCAAGACCGTCACGCTGGTCACTTCCGACGCGCCGTTCAGCGCCGCGACCCGCTCGACCTCGCCGATCAGGCCCTGACACACGGCCAGTTCATGCACGCGCGCTGTCCTCGGATTCGAGGATTTGGTCGTAAAGCTGCCAAGTGGATCGCGCCTCGGCTTCGGTCATCTTCTGCAAGGCGTAGCCGACATGCACCATGACCATGTCGCCGGGCGCGACCGGATCGTGCTGCATCATGAACAGGCTCACCGTGCGCTCAACGCCCTTCGCCTCGCACCGCGCGTTCAGCCCGTCGACCTCCACCACCCGCATCGGGATCGCCAGACACATGCTCCGGCCCTTTGCCTCAGATTCAAAATGAAACCTGAAGCTACTGCACAATCTGTCAAGCTGCCTTGACCATCATCAAAGAAGCCCATGACCGGATCGTGATATTTGAATGATTAATGTTCAGGCAGGCGGCGATCCGGTCACGCGATGGGCAAGGCGGGCGACATCCTGATCCTCGGGCTCGGCAATCGGCTGATGAGCGATGACGCAGCCGGCCCGCTGGTCATCGACCGGCTCGCCGAGAACGGCGTGAAGGGCGCGCGGCTTTGCGACGGCGGGACCATCGGCATGGCGCTTCTGCCCGAGATCGAAACCTGCGCCGCGCTGATCGCGGTGGACGCCGCCCATTTCAGAGCCGCAGCAGGGACTGTCCGCGTGTTCGAGGGCTCGGCGATGGACCGCCAGCTCGGGACCAAGAAGTTCAGCGCCCACGATGTCGCGCTGTCCGACCTGATCAGCGCGGCGGCCATGCGCGGAGACTGCCCGGCGCGGCGCGCGCTTGTCGGCGTGCAGCCCGAACGGACCACGCTTGGCATCGAGCCGACCCCCGCGGTGGCCGCTGCGCTCGACGAAATGGCCGCGCGCATCCGCGCACTCGCCGCGCGCTGGCAAGCGGAGGTCGCCGCGGCATGAGCCACAAGATCTTCGAAGCGCCGCCGCCGGACCCCAAGGGCTTTACCACGGGCCTTGCCGACGCCGTGCTCCCGGAGATTGCGGCGCTGCTGGACGACCTCATCGAAAACGGCAACGAAGGCGCGATCGACCTGCGCAGCCTGCCCATGACGGACGCCGACCGCGAGGCGCTGCGCGAGAAGCTCGGCACGGGCGAGGTGCGCGCCACGCTGGAGGTCGCCGGCACGTCGACGGTCGAGGAAACCGCCATTCGCGGCATCTGGTGGATCCGCCACGAAGCGGTCGACGGCCAGGTGGCGAACGAGCACATCGCGATCACCCTGCTCCCGGACATCCTGCGCACCCACCCGGACGACCTGCCGCAAGGCCGCGCGCGGCTGGACGAACTTCTGAATCCCGAACCGGAGGAGACGGACTGATGAAGCAAGCCGAGACGCTTGGCGAGCAATTGGCACGAAAGGGTGTCTCGCGGCGCGCGTTCCTCAAATACTCCGCCTATCTGGCCTCGATCATGGCGCTGCCGCCCACGGCCAGCAAGCTGCTGGCGCAAGGGCTTGAACGGGCGCGGCGTCAGGCGGTCATCTGGCTGTCCTTCCAGGAGTGCACCGGCTGCACCGAATCGCTGACCCGCGCGCAGGGCTTGACGCTCGAAGACCTGATCTTTGACTTCATCTCGCTGGACTATCACCACACGCTGCAGGCCGTCTCGGGCGACGCCGCGGAGGATGCGCGCCGGCAGTCGATGGAGGAGAACAAGGGCAAGTATATCGTCATCGTGGATGGCTCGATTCCGGTGAAGGACGGCGGCGTCTACTCGACCATCGCCGGCCACACCAATGTCGACATGCTCGAAGAAACAGTCGAGCACGCCTTCGCCGTCGTCGCCGTCGGCACCTGCGCGGCGTTCGGCGGCCTGCCCTACGCCAGGCCGAACCCGACCGGCGCGGTCCCGGTCTCCAAGCTCATCGGCGACAAGCCGCTCATCAACATTCCCGGCTGCCCGCCCGTGCCCGAGGCAATGACCGGCACGCTCTCGCACATTCTCTCCTTCGGCGAGCTGCCCGCGCTCGATCACATGAACCGCCCGCTCGCCTTCTTTGGCGAGACGATCCACGACCGCTGCTATCGCCGGCCGTTCTATGACAAGGGCCTGTTCGCCAAGAGCTTCGATGATGAGGGCGCGCGAAAGGGCTGGTGCCTGTACGAACTCGGCTGCAAGGGGCCGATCGCCTATAACGCCTGCGCCACGACGAAGTGGAACGGCGGCATCTCCTTCCCCATCCAGTCGGGGCATGGCTGCTTCGCCTGCGCCTCCCCGAATTTCTGGGATCAGGGCGGCTTCTACAAGCCGCTGTCGGCGGGCATCGCGCCGGTAGGAACGGCCGCGGGCATCGCCGCGGCTGCGGGCGTGGCCGTCGGCGCGGGTTCGGCGTGGGCCGCGCGCAAGCGCAGCAAGGCGATTGCCGAGGAACACGCCGGCAAGGAGGAGGGCTGAACATGACGGGCTTGTTGGAATTCGCGCGCGGTCCGGCGCTGCAGATCGCCATCGCGATCTTCGTGTTCGGCACAGTCTGGCGGCTTGTGGCGCTGTTCCTGCTGCCGAAAAAGCTGACGCCGTCGGAAAAGCGTGAAGGCGCTTCCAGCCGCCCGGTCGGCGCGGCGCGCGGCATTCTCTCTCGGTTCATCCCGCACAAGAATTTCACGCGCCAGAGCCTGTTCTCGGTCGTGAACGGCTATGTCTTTCATCTCGGCCTCGCGATCGTGGTGTTCGGCTACGGCCCGCACATCCTGTATATTGACAGCCTGCTCGGCGTCTCCTGGCCCGCCCTGCCCTCGCCGCTGATCTATGTCGTCGGCGCGATCACGCTTGCCTCGCTGGTCGCCGCGCTGATCCGCCGGCTCGCCAACCCGGTGCAGCGGCTGATCTCAAATCTCGATGACTATTTCAGCTGGGCCGTGACGACCGCGCCGGTGCTCACCGGGCTGATGGCCGCAGGGGGTGTCGGCGGGCCATACGAGACCATCCTGGCCATCCACATCCTGAGCTTCGCGGTGCTGCTGATCTGGCTGCCGTTCGGCAAGCTCATGCACACCTTCTTCTTCTTCATCTCGCGCGGCGCCACCGGCGCGCGCATGGCATGGCGGGGAGCGAAAGTCTGATGACGGCCGATCATTACAAGAAGGACGCGACGCCAGAACCGACACGCTTCGACAAGCAGGGCGACATGCCCGACGAGGAGCGCGTGGAAAACGCGATGCGCGCATTCGTGAGCGACTTCGGCATGTCGGTCGCCAGCCATATGTCGGCCTGCGTGCGCTGCGGGCTGTGCGCCGAGGCGTGCCATTTCTACGTCACCACCGGCGACCCGAAATACACGCCGATCCACAAGCTCAAGCCGTTCCAGCAGGCCTATGAGCGGGAGATGAGCGCTTTCGCGCCGATCTACCGGATGTTCGGCATGGTCAAGGATGTGGACATCCATCAGCTCGAAGAGTGGGAAGAGCTGATCTACGACAGCTGCACGCTGTGCGGGCGCTGTACGCTGATCTGCCCGATGGGCATTGATATCGCCGAGCTGGTGAAGGAAGCGCGCCACGGCATGTATGAGGCCGGCCTGCTGCCGAACCGGCTGGCGCACATCACCCGCAACGCCGAGAACCGCCACAGCCCTTTCGGCACGAAGGAGGACTTCATCAACACGATCAGGGAGATCGAGGAGAAGTTCGACATCTCGATCCCGGTCGACAAGGACAAGGCCGACATCCTCGTGACCACCGCGCCGGGCGAACTGGAAGCGCACCAGAAGTCGCTGGCCGACACGGTCAAGATACTCGACGCCATCGGCGCGGACTGGACCTTTTCATCCGATGCGTTCGAGGCGACCAATTTCGGCTTCCTGTCGGGCAACATGCGCCTCCAGCGCGAGTTGACCATGCGCATCATCGACAAGGCGGTCGGGATCGGCGCGCGCACGCTGTTGCTGCCCGAGTGCGGTCATGCCTACAGCGCGGCGCGCTGGGAGGCGGCGGACTGGTATGGCGCCCCCCCGCCGGTGCGCGTCCTGCACATGGTCGAGTTTCTGGATGAGCTGATCGCCAAGGGCCGCATCAAGGTCCAGAAAGTCGGCGAGACAGCGACCTTCCACGACCCCTGCCAGATCATCCGCCGCGGCGGGCTTGAGGAAGCCCCGCGCCGCATCCTCGCCGCGCTGGGCTATGATTTGCGCGAGATGGAGGATCACGGCTCGTATTCCTATTGCTGCGGGGGCGGCGGCGGCGTGCTGGCGAACGAGCGCGCGGCCCCGCTGCGCGAGCGCGTGTTCGAGTTGAAACGGCGGCAGGTCGAGGCCACCGGCGCTGAGAACTTCATCACAAGCTGCGGCCAGTGCCGCATGACCTTTGAGCGCGGCGCGAAGGCGACGAACTGGGACAAGTCGCCGCAAAGCCTGATGGAGCTTGTCGCGGACAACATGGTGTCCTGAGGAGGTTTGACTTATGGCAGAGCGCGTCGTCGTCGATCCGATCACCCGTATCGAGGGACATCTGCGCATCGAGGCGGAAACCGACAGCGCGGGCGCGATCACCCAGGCCTACAGCTCGGGCACGATGGTGCGCGGCATCGAGATCATCCTGAAGGGCCGCGATCCGCGCGAGGCCTGGGCCTTCGCCCAGCGCATCTGCGGGGTGTGCACGCTGGTTCATGGCATCGCCTCGGTGCGCGCGGTGGAGGACGCTCTGGACTACACGATCCCGCCGAACGCCCAGCTTATCCGCAACCTGATGATCGCCGCGCAGCACGTGCATGACCACGTCATGCACTTCTATCACCTGCACGCGCTGGACTGGGTGGACGTCGTCTCCGCGCTCAAGGCGGACCCGAAGGCAACCTCCGAATTGCAGCAGTCGATCTCCGGCCACCCGAATTCGAGCCCCGGCTATTTCCGTCAGGTGCAGAAAAAGGTGCAGGAGTTCGTCGAGAGCGGTCAACTCGGCATCTTCGCCAACGGCTTCTGGGGCCACCCGGAATACAAGCTGCCGCCCGAAGCCAACCTGATGGCGCTGGCGCACTATCTTGAGGCGCTGGACTGGCAGCGCGACGTCGTGCGCCTGCACGCGATCTTCGGCGGCAAGAACCCGCACCCAAACTTCCTCGTCGGCGGCGCGCCCAGCCCTGTCAGCGCCGGCCCCGGCACGGACGGGACCGCCTCCACTGGCGTCAACATCGTCACGCTGGAGGAGGTGCGGCGCATCATCCGCTCGATGCAGACATTCATCGAACAGGTCTACCTGCCCGACACGATCGCGATCGCCAGCTTCTACAAGGACTGGTTCCGCCGCGGCGAGGGCGTCGGAAACTTCCTGACCGTCGGCGATTTCCCCGAGCAGGGCATGGACGACCCGGAAAGCTGGTTCATCCCGGCCGGCGCGGTGATGAACCGCGACCTGAGCACGATCGAGCCGGTCGATCTCAACGACCCGGCGCAGGTGCAGGAGTTCGTCGCGCGGGCCTGGTATGACTACGAAGGCGGCAAGGATCTCGGCCTGCACCCCTATGAGGGCGAGACGACGCTGAGCTACACCGGCCCGCAGCCGCCCTACAAGCAGCTCAACGTCGAGGAAAGCTATTCCTGGATGAAATCGCCGCGCTGGCGCGGCAAGCCGATGGAGGTCGGCCCGCTGGCCCGGCTCGTGATGCTCTACGGCACGGGGCACGAGCCGACCAAGGACCTTGCCGACAGCGCGCTGCGCCAGCTCGATCTGCCGCTGGAGGCGATCTTTTCGACAATGGGCCGCACGGCGGCGCGCACCATCGAGTCGAAGGTGTTCGCCGACCAGATGGAAATCTGGCTCGACAACCTGATCGCCAACATCAAGGGCGGCGACAAGCAGGTTCACAACACCGCGAAATGGGACCCCTCGACCTGGCCGCCGGTCGCGCGCGGCGTCGGCTTCATGGAGGCCCCGCGCGGCGCGCTCGGGCACTGGATCGTCATCAAGGACGGGGTGATCGACAACTATCAGGCTGTTGTTCCGAGCACCTGGAACGCTGGCCCGCGCGACGCCGCAGGCGGCATCGGCCCCTACGAGGCGGCGCTGATGGACGCGCACACGCTGCACGACCCCGAACAACCGCTCGAAATTCAGCGGACGGTTCACAGCTTCGACCCATGCATCGCCTGCGCGGTCCATGTCACGGACCCCGACGGCGAGGAACGCGCGCAAATCCGCGTGCGTTAATGCGACAGGCGCAAGGATCAGGAGAGGCGAGAGATGGCCACGATGGAAGACCTGAACGGTGTGACGCTGGATGTCTACACCCCCGCCGAAGTCAAGGAGTTGTTCGACCGCAACGAGATCGTCGTGATCGATGTGCGCACGCCCAACGAGTTCGCGTTCGAGCACATTTCCGGCGCGATGCTGTATCCGATGTCGCGCTTCGACCCGGAGAAGCTGCCGACGCAGGAGAGCAAGCGCATCGTCTTCCACTGCGGGTCGGGCATCCGCTCGCACAAGGTCGCGGAGAAGGCGGCCGCCGCCGGCCTGTCGCGCGTGGCGCATATGGAAGGCGGCTTCGGCGCGTGGAAGAAGGCTGGCCTGCCCTATCTGGCGATCGACCCAGCGACCGGTTCGCTGGTTGACAAGCCTTAGCGCGAGGTGAGGTTAGCCGTCGGTTTCGGCAATTTCGGCAAGGCGGGAGTCATCTGCAATGACCAGTTGCGTTCGATGCGGAGTGGTAATCGCGCCGTGCTCGCGCAGCTTGGTGAATGCGCGGCTAATGGTTTCGAGGCTGTGACCGAGATAATGCGCGATGTCCTCACGGCTCATAGGCAATTCAATATGCGTGCCGTCTTTTACTTGGGTGCCGATGCGTCCGCCGATATGCAGCAGGAACCTGGCAAGCTTGGCCTCGACCGATCCGCCCATGACGATGTCAAGATGAATCTGGCACTGCAGGAACTCGTTCGATGCCGCGGTGATCATGCGCCATTCGAGTCCCTGATTGTCCCGGTTCATCCTCTGGATCACCCGGCGGTCGAAGCGGCAGAGCACCGCATCCTTGAGCGCTTCGACCGAGAACGGATAGCAATCGGCGATACAGGCCCCGACCATGTCGCCGCGGAACAGGAAGCCGGCGATGATCCGGTGCCCGCGCGCATTGATCCGCGTCTGCCGCATCGCGCCCTCGATGACAACGAAGATCGCATCGGCGTGGGTGTGCTCGGCGATCAGCACCTCGCCTTTCGTGGCCGCGACGAGGCTCGCCCCGACCAGAAGTTGCTGGCGCTCATCCTCCGCCAGCGCGCCCCACAGCGGCGTATGTTTAAGCTGACTGGCAAGCGGCGGACAGTCGCGTGTCGGGACTCGCGGGGTCACGATATTCCCTTTCCTCGGTTTGGCGCGGGATGGTCCGGGCGGGCGGGCTATCGGACCGGCTGTTGCGAGGCGATGACCGGCTGCTGCCGGCAACCACGCTGGAGGAAGACAAGAGCTGGTCTCGCGCCCGCCATTGGCAAATTAATGGAAATTCTTGAATAGTGAAAGGATAAGCGATGCCCCTTCGTAGCCTTTTCTTGACGCTCGCCCTGTGTCTGATCGCGGTTCCGGCTGCCGCGCATACAGGGCACGGCGAAGTCTCCGGCTTCGCCTACGGGCTGATGCACCCGATCGGCGGGCTGGATCACGTGCTGGCGATGGTCGCGGTCGGGCTGCTGGCCTATCTGATCGGCGGCGCGGCGCTGTGGGGCCTGCCGCTGGCCTTCATCGCCGCGATGGCCGCAGGCGGCGTCTTGGCGCTCTATGGTTTTGCCCTGCCATTCGTCGAGGCCGGAATTGCGCTGTCGGTCGTCGTGATCGGCGCGATGGTGGCGCTGGGCAAGAACACGCCCGGCCTGCTCGCCGCCGCGCTCACCGCCGTGTTCGCTGTCTTTCACGGCCACGCGCACGGCGCGGAAATGCCCGCAACAGCATCAGGTTTGAGTTACGGCATCGGCTTTATTCTGGCGACGGCGCTGCTTCATGCCGGCGGCATCCTGGCGGGCTTCGCGCTCGGGGCGGCGGGCCGGCAGGCGGGGCGAAACGTCGCGCGCGGAATCGGCGGCGTCATGGCTCTGAGCGGCGTCGCCATCCTCGGCGGCATCATCTGAACGCAACACACGGAAGGGACCAGACACATGAAAAAACTGCTCGCAACACTCGTCTTGGCATTCGCCACAGTCTTCGCCGGCCAGGCGACGGCGCAGGACAAGAACCTCGTCACCATCGTCGGCACGCCCGAGCCGCAGACCCAGTTGATGAGCATGGTGCTCAGTATGCAGGCGCTGCAACAAGGGGCATCGGTCTACATCCTGCTGTGCGGCCCCGGCGGCGATCTCGCGCTGAAGGACGCGCCGGAAAGCGCGACCGCCCCGCAGGAGCCGCGCGGCATGAGCCCGCAGGGGCTGATGAAGAAGATCATGGCCGAAGGCGGCACGGTGGAGGTCTGCGCGATCTACCTGCCGAACAAGGGCGTGGGCCAGGACGCGCTGATCGACGGCGTGGGATCGGCGAAGCCGCCGGAAATGGCCGCGCGTCTGCTTGCCGATGACACCCGCATCATGTCGTTCTGATTGTAACGCTCACAGGTCCGCCCCGCCGGTCGGGGCGGACCGTCCCCGCAAACCGCCATCTTCAGCGACAGGGCATGGCCGAAGCCTCCGAAAACAGGGAAAAGGACCGCGTCTCCGAGGCGATGGACAGCGTGCTCGCAGCCGAGCGCCGCGCCCAGGAGGAGATCGAGGAGGCACGCGAGGAGGCCAAGCGCATCGTGCAGGAAGCGCGCACGAAAGCGCAGGAAATCGAAGACCGCGCCGACGCGCGCATCACGCGGGCCCACCGCGACTACTCCGCCGATACGCAAGCCGCCGTGGATGCCATCCTTATGGAGGAAGGCGGCAACAACAACCTCATTGAACACCCGGACGAGGACCTGATCGACACCGCTGTCGCCCGTTTGGCGGCCCGCCTGAGCGGAGGGGGCCAATGACGGCGCTGCATAGCTTTGCCTACGCCCAGGCGCGGGTGCAGGCCCGTTATGGCGACCGGCTGGAGGATTCGGACTGGCAGCGTCTGGGCGCGGCGCGAACGGTCAGCCAGTATCTGGAGACAGCCCGTGCGACCAGCCTGGCGCAGTGGGTTGCGCCGCTGTCGCAGGACATGGACCACCACCAGCAGGAGCGCGTGCTGCGCGCGGTCTGGCGCGACGCGGTGGATGAGGTGAGCGGCTGGCTGCCGGCAGAGTGGCAGGAGGCGGCGCGCCTGTGGGCCGAACTGCCCGAACTGCCGGGCATCGAGCATGTCCGCCGGGGCCGGGCCGCCCCTGACTGGGCCGAGCGGGACGAGCATCTGGCCGAGGCCCTGCCCGAAACCCCCGGCGCGCCGGAGGAAAACGCCGGCGCGGACTGGCTGGCGCGCTGGCGCGCTGCGTGGCCAGAACCGGCGCGCGCCCAGATCGACGCGCTGGAGGCCATCGGCGTGGCCCTGTTCCCCGGCTTCGAGGCGACCGACGTGCCCGTCCCGCCGCCGGCTTATCGCATCGCCGACAAGGCGATCGACGCCGAACTGGTCCGGCTGTTCCGCCGTCACGCCCAGACGCCCGCGGCGATCTTCGCCTATCTCGCTTTCGCCTGGCGCGATTTCGAACGGCTCCGCGGCGGGCTGATCCGCCGCCAGCTGTTCCAGGACGGGCGCGAAAGGAGCGCCGCATGACGCTGCGTCCTGTCCCGGCCCAATGGTTCGAGCTGGTCACGACGCGCGAGGAGCTTCCCTCCGTACTTGACATGCTGGCGCGCACCGGCGCGGTGCAGCTGGAGACCTACAGCCGCAGCGCCGAGGCGCTGTTCCCCGAAGGCGTCCATGACGAACTGAGCGACTACAACGATCTCGCCAAGGATTACCGCACCTATTGGCCCGAGCCTGAGCAGATGGCGCCGGCCAGTATGCCCGAGCCGGACAAGGTGGTCGCGAAGGGCGTGAAAACGCTGAAAGCTTGGGCCGGGGAGGCCGACCCGGCGATTGCGGACCTCGAAAAGCTGAACAATAAGAAGCGGGAGCTTGAACGCCTCCACGGCCTGCTCGCGGGGGCCGAGGAGCCGCTGCCCGACCTTTCCCGGCTCGGGACAACCGGCCCGGAGCTTGCCGCGCGGGTCTATCTGCTGCCGGCGAACATGCAGGCGCTCAGCGTGCCCGAGCGCGTCCTGCACAAGCGCATCGAGACGGAAAGCGGCGAATACCTGCTCGCGATGGGGCGCGACGCGGACATGCGCTCGCTGGACGACCAGTTGCGCGCGCAGAAGGCCCGGCCGGTGCCGATCCCGGATGACCTGCCCTCAAGCGCGTCCGAGGCCGCCGAAGCGATCAAGGAGCGGCTGGCGGAACTCGACAAGCAGATCGACGAGACGCAGGAAAAGCTCGACGCGCTCAGCACGCAATACGACCTCGCCAGCGTCATCGGCCGCATCGAGCTGATTTCCTGGATGGTCTCGCACGCCGAGGAGGTCTCGGCTTCGGCCGACCTCGCCTGGGTCACCGGCTGGACCACGGCCGAGGATCGCGCCAGCTTCTGCGAGCCGCTGAACGAAAGCGGGCTGCGCTGCCTGGTCGACTTCCCGGAGCCGCCGGGCAAGGCCGAAGCGCCGACGCTTCTGCGCAATCCGCCTTGGGCGCGCGCCTTCGAGACAATCACTCAGCTTCTCGGCGCGCCGGGCCGCGACGAAGCCGACCCCAGCATCCTGCTGGCGATCTTCGCCCCGGTCATGTTCGGATACATGTTCGGCGATGTCGGCCACGGCGCGGTGCTGCTCATCGCCGGGCTGATCCTGCGGCGCAAGATGCCGGTCTTCACGCTGCTCGTGCCGGGCGGCATCATGGCGATGGTGTTCGGCGTGCTCTACGGCGATATCTTCACGCGCAAGGACATCATCGAGCCGCTCTGGCTGCATCCGCTCGAAGCGCCCATCGAAATCCTCATCGGCGCGGTGGTGATCGGCGTCGTCGTGCTTGTCACAGGCCTGCTGCTGAACGCCGCGCAGGCGCATTGGCGCGGGGCGGCGCGCATGTGGTGGCTGCGCGAGTGCGGGCTGCTGGTCGCCTATGGCGCGCTGCTGCTCGCGATCTTCTGGCCGCCGGCGCTGTGGGGCGCGCTTTTCGGCGTCATCTGGTTCGTGCTGGGCGAGGCCATTCTGGAGCCGTCCGCGCCGATCTCGGCAACCTTGCGCGGGATGGGCAGCCTGCTCGAATCTGGCCTGCAACTTATCGTCAATACCGTGTCTTTCGCGCGCGTCGGAGCCTTCGCGCTCGCTCATGCGGGCCTGTCTCTGGCCGTGGCGCAGGTCGCAGGGGCCGCCGGCGGCATCGGCTACTGGATCGTCCTGTTCATCGGCAATGTCATCATCATTCTTCTGGAAGGCTTGATCGTGAGCATACAAACGACCCGCCTGCTTCTGTTTGAGTTTTTCGTGCGCTTCCTCAAGGGCGAGGGCCGCATGTTCACGCCGCTGACGCCGCCTCATACGAACGCAAACACCGACGGGGGAACGAGATGATTTCCAAAGGCATGAAAATCGCGCAGGGAGTCGCGCTCGCGGCCATCGCCATCGGCGGGGTGAGCCTGCTGGCGCTGCTGGCATATTCGGGCGTGGCGGACGCGCAGGAGGCTGCGGCGCAGAACGTCGATCCGGTCATTTTGAAATGGGCGTTCATCGGCGCGGCGGCGGCGGCCGGTCTCTCGGCGCTCGGGGCGGGCTACGCGGTCGCCGTGGTGGGCGCGGCCGCCGTTGGCGCGCTCGCGGAGAAGCCGGAACTGCTGGGCCGCGTGCTGATCCTCGTCGGCCTTGCCGAGGGCATCGCGATCTACGGGCTGATCGTGGCCATTCTCATCCTTAATCAGGCGGGCTGACATGGCGGGCATCGTCGTCATCGGGGATGAGGTCACCTGCACCGGCTTCCGGCTGGCGGGCGTGGACACGTCCTCGCCGGCGCCGGAGGATGCGGCGGACACCTTCGCCAGCGCGCGCGAGGAAGCCGAGGTGATCGTGCTGACGGCGGAATACGCACGGCGCCTGCCGCAGGCGACGCTGGAAAAGGCGCTGACTGCCAAGCGCCCGACCGTGGCCGTCATCCCCGACATCCGCGAGCGGGAGCGCCCCGAGGACCTGCCAGCCAAGATCCGCGCAACGCTGGGCATCGAATGATGAACGGGGCCGACGAACATCTGGCCGAGACGCAGGCCCAGGCGCTCATCGACGCGATCAATGCGCGCAAGCACGATGAGCGCAAGCGCATCCTCAACGAGGCGCGCAGGGAGGCCCGGGGCATCACGAAGCGCGCCTATCGCAGCGTGCGCCAGCGCTTTCATAAGGCGGCGGAAGAGCTGCGGCGCGACCGCGCCAAGCGCATGGACCAGGCCAAGGCCCAGCGTGACACCGAACTGCGCCAGCGGCACCAGTCGGCGCTTGCGGACATCGTCAAGCAAGCATGGCCGAAACTGACGGACGCGCTCAAGGCGCGCTGGCAAAGCGCCGAGGACCGCGAGACATGGGCAAAGGGCGCGCTCGACAGCGCGGCGTTCCGGCTACAGCGCAAGGGCTGGCGCGTCGTCTATCCGGCCGATACCGAGGATAACTTCCGCGACATGCTCAAGGACTGGCTGGGCGAAAAAGGCGTCGAGGACGCCGAAGCTGAAGCCTCCGAGGACATCGACGCGGGCCTTCGCATCGAAGCGGATGGCGCGATGCTCGACGCCACGCCGCAAGCCCTGCTGGCCCAGAAGCGCCGGGTTCAGGCCGCGCTGATCGCCGAGATCGAGCGGCTGGCGGACGCGCAGGCCGCCGACAACAACGACCAGGAGGCGGCGCATGGCTGAAGCGCGCATCCGCTGGATCGGCGGGCCGGTGCTTCATGCGCTCACCGACGGCGCGTTCCAGCTTGGCGAAGCCGTCGAGGTCGGCGAGGCGCGGCTGCCCGGCGAGGTCATCCGCCTGCGCGGGCGCGAGTTCGTGGCGCAGGTCTATGAGGATACCACCGGCCTGAAACCCGGCGATCCGGTCTACGGGACGGGCCAGCCGCTTTCGGTGCCGCTTGGGCCGGGGTTGCTCGGCAACATTTATGACGGTCTGCTGCGCCCGCTCTCCGAGGACCGCTTCGTCGAGGGCGACGACACGGAGACCCGCTTCCAGCCTCAGGTGAGCGAAGGCGATGAGGTCAAGGGCGGGCAGATCTTCGCGCAGGTGAAGATGCACGGGCTGGAGGAACCCTGTCTCGTGCCGCCTGGCATTTCCGGCACGGTGGAGGAGATCGCGGAGGAGGGCGAAATCGCCCCTGAACAAACCCTTATGGTCGTGCGCAACGCCGACGACGAACGCCGCGAGGTACATCTTTACAACCGCTGGCCCGTGCGCCGCCCGCGCCCCGTGCGCGATCGCCTGCCCGGCGACCGCCCGCTCATTACCGGCCAGCGCATTCTCGACACGCTCTTCCCGATCGCGCGCGGCAGCCGTGCAGCCATCCCCGGCGGCTTCGGAACCGGCAAGACCGTGCTGCAGGAAACGCTCGCCAAGCACGCGCACGCCGACGTCATCATCTATGTCGGCTGTGGAGAGCGCGGCAACGAGATGGCTGAAGTGCTCAACGAATTCCCCGAGCTGACCGACCCGACCACCGGCCGCCCGCTGATGGAGCGCACGGTCATCATCGCCAACACCTCGAACATGCCAGTGGCCGCGCGCGAGGCCAGCATCTATGCCGGCGTCACGGTTGGGGAATATTTCCGCGACCAGGGCAAGCATGTCGCGCTGATGGCTGACTCTACCAGCCGCTGGGCCGAGGCGCTGCGCGAGGTCTCCGGGCGGCTGGGCGAACTGCCGGCGGAGGCCGGTTATCCCGCCTATCTCAGCTCGCGGCTGGCGGACTTCTATGAGCGCGCGGCGCGCGTCACCACGCTGGCGGGCGAAGAAGGCTCGCTAACCATCATCGGCGCGGTCAGCCCACCCGCGGGCGATTTCTCCGAGCCCGTAACGAGCCACACCAAGCGCTACATCCGCTGCTTCTGGGGGCTGGACAAGGAGCGGGCGGAGGCTCGGTTCTATCCGGCCATTCACCCGCTCCAGTCCTATTCCGAAGATGCTGAGAAATTCACTGGCTGGTGGACCGAAAAGGGCAACTCCGACTGGTATCGCCAGCGCGAGCGCCTGCTCACGCTCCTGGAGCGCGAGGCGCATCTACAGCGTATGGCCCGTATCGTCGGCAAGGACGCCCTGCCCGCCGACCAGCAGCTCACACTCACCTGCGCGCAGTTGGTCAACGAAGCCTTGCTGAGCCAATCGGCCTTCTCCAAGACGGACCGCTACTGCTCGCCCGAGCGACAGATCGAGATGCTGCGCCTGGTCATCCGCTTCATCGACCTCGCCTTCGAGGCGCTGGAGCGGGGCGCGGCCCCGGACGACATCGCAGGCCTTTCGGTCTACCGGCGGCTGCAGCGCATGGGAGAGGAAATCGGCGAGGAAGAAATCGAGCGCTTCGACGACCTGCGCAGCGAGCTGGACAATCAACTCGGCGGGCTGAAAGCGCGGGAGACGCAGGAATGAGCATCTGGGCGGACTTGCTGGTGCACGGCCGGGCCAAGGCGGTCGAAGGCCCGCTTCTGTTCCTGGAGCGCAATGTCGAGGCGAGGCTGCACGAGGCGGTCGAGGTGCTGCTGGGGGATGGCGCGCCGCGCGTCGGTCAGGTCACCGCAATCGATGATGACGAGATGGTCATCGAGGTGCTGGAGACCACGACCGGCATGGCGCTGCGCGATGTCAGCGTGCGCTTTCGCGGCCAACCGCTTCAGTTCGGCGTCGGGCCGGGCCTGTTGGGGCGCATCTTCAACGGGCGCGGCGAGCCGATCGACGGCGGGATGCCGGTGGCGGCGTCGAGCTTCCGGCGCATCAGCGGCGAGCCGCTCAACCCGGCCAAGCGCGCGCTGCCGCAGGACTTCATCGAAACGGGCGTCTCGGCCATCGACCTGCTCAACAGCCTGATCCGCGGGCAGAAGCTGCCGATCTTTTCCTCCGGCGGGCTGCCGCATGACCGGCTGGCGATCGAGATCGCGCAGAACGCGCGCCTGCGCGGGGAACAGGCCGAGGAATTCGCGATCGTCTTCGTGGGCATCGGCATCTCGCACGACACCGCCGAGGCCTTCCGCCGGGCGATGGAGGATTCCGGCGCGCTGGGGCACACCGCGCTGTTCCTGAACCTGGCGAGCGAGCCCAGCCCGCAGCGCCTGCTGGCGCCGCGCTTCGCGCTGACGGCGGCGGAATATCTGGCCTATGAGGAAGGCCGCCACGTCCTCGTCATCATGACGGACATGACCAACTACTGCGAGGCGCTGCGCGAGGTCTCGGCCAGCCACGGCGAAATCCCCAGCCGCAAGGGCTATCCGGGCTACATGTATTCGGACCTTGCCAGCCTCTATGAGCGCGCGGGCTGGGTGCGCGGCGGCAAGGGCACGCTCACGCAGCTTCCGATCCTGACGATGCCCGCCGACGACATCAGCCACCCGATCCCGGACCTGACCGGCTACATCACCGAAGGTCAGATCGTGCTGGACCGCGAACTGGACCACAAGGGCGTCTATCCGCCGATCAACGTGCAGCCGAGCCTGTCGCGCTTGTTCGACCAGGGCACCGGCGAGGGCTACACGCACCCGGACCACCCCTCGCTCGCCAACCAGCTTTTCGCCGTCTACGCGAAAGCCGCGCGCGTGCGCGTGCTCGCGAGCGTCGTGGGTCAGGAAGGGCTGACGGGCACCGACCGGAAATATCTGGAATTCGCCAACGCGTTCGAGAATGAGCTTGTCAGCCAGGACGAGCCGCGCACGCTGGAAGACACGATGGCGATCGGCTGGCGTCTGCTGAGCGACCTGCCCGTCAGCGAGATGAACCGCCTGAGCGACGAACAGATCGAGAAATATCTGAGCGCGGAGACGCAAGAAGAAGGCGCGGAAGCCGAGGAGGACGACGAAGCGGAGACCGCTGATGGTCAATGACGTCCCGACCAAGAGCGCCGCGCTCGCGCTGGCCGATGAGCGTGACATGATGCGCCAGGGTTATGAGTTCCTCGACGAAAAGCGGATGCTGCTGGCGTCTGAAATTCTCGATCAGCTTCGCATCTACGAGGAGCGGAAGAAGCGGTTTCTGGAAAGCCTGCGCGAAGCCCGCTACGCGCTCGCCGACGCGGTGGAGCGACACGGCATCGACAATCTGCAAGTCTATCCGCCCCGCGCGCTGGAGCCGGCGACGCCGGAGCGCAGCGAAAGCGCGTTTCTCGGCGCCCCCATGGTCGCGTATGACTTCGAGCCGGAGCCAGGGGAACACGCCTTCCCGCCGATCGACCCGTCACGCGAGGCGGACGAGTGCATGAAAGCCTTCGCCGCGCTACTGGCGCCGCTCGCGGAATTGGCGGCGACCTCCTCGAACCTGCACCGGCTGGCCGAGGAATACCGCCGCACCGAGAAGCGCGCCCGCGCGCTGGAGAATGTGCTGCTGCCCGAGGTGGGCGAGCGGCTCAAGAGCATCAACGAACATCTGGAAACCTTCGAGCAGGAAGAGGCGATCCGCGCGCGCCTCGCCGCCGGCAAGCTATAGACCCCGCCCGTCTCGGGCAGCGCTACTCCGGCGCCCAGGGCGGGCGCAGGCCGTTCCGGCGGCGGTCTGTCATGGTCGCCTCAGAGACATGCGGATAGCGCGGCGGCGGGGCGGAGACCTTGCTCAGGTCGCGCAAGACATCCGGGTGCGCTTCAAGCTCGATAGCCTCCAGGTTCTTGCGGAACTGATCGGCCGTTCGCGCGCCGACGATCGCTGAAGCCACGCCGGTCTGCTCCAGCACCCAGCGCAGCGCCAGCGCCCCCGGCGCGCATCCGATCCGCTTCGACAGGCGCAGCAGCGTCTTGAGCGTGTCGTCCGCGTTCGGCGCGAACATGCGGTCCATGAACACCCAGTTTTCTTCCGAGCGCGTGCCCGCCGCGGTGCGTTCGCCCGGCTTGTACTTGCCCGTCAGAAAGCCGCCGGCCAGCGGCCCCCACGCCACGACGCCCACGCCCTTGAGCCGGCAGACCGGCAGGATTTCCTCCTCGATATCGCGCACGACGAGGTTGTATTGCGGCTGGTAAGCCACGAAGCGTTCCAGGCCCTTGGTGTCGCTGATCCAGATCGACTCCATCAGCCGCCATGCCTCGAAATTGCTGCAGGCGATGTAGCGGACCTTGCCATCGCGCACGAGGTCATCCAGCGCGCGGAGCGTCTCGTCGAGCGGCGTCTCATCGTCGGTGTGATGCAGGTAATAGACGTCGATATAGTCGGTCTGAAGCCGGCGCAGGCTCTCCTCGACCGCGCGCAGAATGTTGAGCCGCGACAGGCCGGAGTCGTTTGGCGCGGGGCCGGTCGGATTGAAGACCTTGGTGCCGATCACCGCCTCTTGCCGCCGGTCCTTGAGCAGGTTGCCGAGGATTTCTTCCGATTGCCCCTTGGCGTAGGTATTTGATGTGTCAATGAAATTCACCCCGGCATCGAAGGCCGCATCCATGATCGCAGCCGCCTCGCGCTCGTCGGTGGTGTGGCCGAAGGTCATGGTCCCCAGGCAGATTTCCGAGACCTTCAGGCCGCTGCGGCCGAGATTGCGGTACTGCATGAAAGCTCCTTGTCGCTGGTGGGAGGCCCGGCGCTGACGCGCCGCGCGCATTTGTATAGCATCCATGCGCCCGGGACCAGCGGCGGGCATCAGCCAGCGGACTTGGAAAACATGAGCAGGAGGTTGTTGGCCGGCATCGCGATGACTTCCGCGAGGGCGAGACCTTCGGCCCGCGCGGCGGCGGCCACGTCATCCACGTCGCGCAGGCCCCAGCCTGGGTCGCGCTGGCGCAGCGCGGCGTCGAACTGTACGTTGCTCTGCGACAGGTAATCGCCGCCGCGCGAAAACGGCCCGTAGATGAACAGCTGGCCTTGCGGCGCGAGCAGCCGCCCTGCCCCGGACAGCAGACCCAAAGTGGCTTCCCACGGCGAGATGTGCAGCAGGTTGATCGCGACCACGACGTCCAGCCCGACCTCGCCAGCCTCGGTCCAGGCCGGATCGGTCACATCCAGATCACGCGGCGGATGCAGGTTCGCCAGCCCGGCCTCGACCACATGCGCGGCGATGCTCGCCCGCGCCGCCGGGTCCGGGTCGCTCGGCGTCCAGTCCAACGCGGGAAATGTGCGAGCGAAGGCGGCGATATGCTGGCCCGTCCCGCTGGCCAACTCCAGCGCACGGCCCGATGCCGGCAGGCGCGGGCGCAACGCCTGAAGGATCGGCTCGGTATTGCGCGCCGCGCTCGGCGAAAACTGCTTGTCCATGATACCTCTCCTGCCCTTTTCCAACGCCAGTGCCCGCCGCGTGTCAAGATCGGGATGGATCGACTGTCCAGAAATGTTTACACTGCGCGCGTGAGCCGCGGGAGGGATCATGGGCCACGAAACCACGCACCTGACGCGCCGCACCGGGGGCGTGCTGGATGAGCCGGGGATTTTCGCGCCGGTTGTCGCGCCGTCCGCGCCGCGCTCGTTCTGCACCGATTGCGGCGTGTCGCGCACGGCCGAACCGAAGCGTTGCGCCAGCGCCTGCCAGTTCATCCGGCCCGATTATCCGGGGCTTGAGCAGAAAGTGCATGGCCGCGCCCGCGACCCGGAGCGCGCGGACGAACTCCACTTCGGCCCCTACCGTTCCATGCTGCGCGCGCGGCTCAAGTCACCGCCTGAAGGCGCGCAGTGGACCGGCATCGCCACGCGCATTGGCGAGCGGCTGCTGGCCGGCGGGCATGTCGATGCGGTGCTCACCGTCGCGCCCGACCCCGACGACCGCTGGCGGCCCGTGCCGGTGATCGTGACCAAGCCGGAGGCGATGGCGCACTGCCGGGGGATGCGCATGGGCTACGCGCCGCTGCTGGCGCTGCTGGAGCCGGCGCGCGCGGCCGGTTACCGCCGCCTCGCGGTCATCGGCATCCCGTGCCAGGTCTACGCCCTGCGCGCGCTTGAGGAAGAACTCGGGCTGGAGCGGCTATACGTTGTCGGCACGCCTTGTTCCGACAACACGACGACCGAAAACTTCCACGCCTTCCTCGCCCGGCTGGACGACGCGCCGGAGACGATCAACTATCTCGAATTCCGGCCCGATTACCGCGTGGAAATCCGCCACGATGACGGGCGTACGCGCACGATCCCATTCCTGAACCTGCCGATCAGCGATCTGCCGCGCGACTTCTTCCCGCTCACCTGCCGCACCTGTGTGGATTATACCAATGTGCTGTCGGATGTGACGGTCGGCTATATGGGCGGCGAGGGGCAGCAATGGCTGCTGGTGCGCAACGAGCGCGGGCAGGCGCTCATGGACTTGCTGGGCGACGAGTTGCAGACGGAAGCGCCTGGCGACAAGGGCAAGCGGAAGGCTGCGGTGGCCGGGTTCATCGCCAATACCGAGCGCGCGGCGGGCGGCCTGCCCGTGCGGCGGATGCCGGACTGGGTGCGCCCGATTGTTTCGTGGTTGCAGCCGCGCATCGGCCCAAGGGGCGTCGAGTTTGCGCGGGCGCGCGTGGAAATGAAGGCGGCGGAGACGGTGCTGCATCTGCGCCATGCCGCGCCGCGGCGGCTGAAATACATGGTGCCGGAGCACGTCTGGAAGCTCGTCGCCCGCTACGGGATCGGGAAGGACGGTTCCGCAGACAAGTAGGCTTCACGGATTGCACAGGTGGCAGTGGCGCGGATCGGCGCTCTCCAGCCCGTCCGCGCGGGGGCGGCGCTCGCGCCGGTCGCAAGCCCCGCAGCCAAACACCTCGAACCGCACTAAGCTGCTCGGCGCACCGCAGCCTGCACAGGGCAGCCCGCTCTCCACATCCACCATGCCGTAGCCCGGTGCGCCGCAGTCCGGGCACAGCCGCGCCAGCCGCGCCGCGAACCGCTCGGCCAGCCGGGTCAGCGTGGCCATTCGGCGCGGGTTGACATGCGCGCGCATGTCGGTCTGGATGAAAGCCTGCCCGTCCGCCGACGCCGCGCAGGCCGCGCGCACCCCCTCGCTGAGCGCCTCGCGCGACTGAAGCCCCTTGCGGATTGTCGCCGCCTCTAGAGCCGAATCCGTTCTGATTGAACCGGGGTACGGCTCTAGATTGTTTATTCCACGCGCGATTTTTTCCGAAAACCGGTTCCCACTTTTCGGATCGCGCTCAGGCGCGCCCGCGTTGGGCCGCACGATCACGCCATGCTCGGGGAACTCGACGCGTGCGAGAAACTCGGTCAGATCATCGCCCGCGCCCACCACCGCATAATGGTAATGCG
>CAZINX010000025.1:0-13609 GCA_964540795.1 uncultured Hyphomicrobiaceae bacterium
CCGATGGTACTGCGAAAGCGGGAGAGTAGGTCGCCGCCAGGCATATTAAAGCTGCTCGAACATAATCCCCTCTGTCACGAATCTTGTTTTCTCAAACTGTGGTGGATAGATGGTCGCGCTCATGCTGCGTGAGCGCGATGGTGCAGTATTGCTGGGTGGCGAGGCGAATGCCTCCCTCCTGCTATGCCCAGGTCCGCCCAACGATGCCGTCGCGTTCGCGGGCCACGCTGGTGTCGCGCGGCACCCACGCACATGAAATCCCAAGTTTCCGCCCAAGAGGCTGGCTGCGCCCGAGCGCCCCGCGCGTCAACGCATCATCGATTTTCAGCCTGGGCGATGCGCGCGCGGTATTGCTCGTACGCCTGCATGACGGCGCGGAACAACGCGCGCGCGCTTTTCCGCGCGCCCTCGCCCGTGAAGTTGCGATGGTCGGGCGCGGCGAGCGGCGGCGTCTCGTGAACCCAGGAATGGATGCTGCACGCCCCGCCCATCGCTTCCGACCAGTCCCAGAAAAATGCGCCTTCCCGGCTTGCTGCAGACCGCAACGCGCGACGCACGGCGCGCAGCTTCGGCGGCGGATGCCAGCGCGCCAGCCTTGGGCTTTCGGCCCGCAGAAGCTTGCGATAGTTGGCCCGTTCCTCCGGCGTAAGCGGCCGACAGGCATCGGTGTTCTCGCGCGATGCGTGGGCTGGCAACCGCGCCGCATCGGGCGGCCCGACAATGAGCACCGAAACGCGCGGCACCGCCGCCCGCAACCGAGCGATCAGCGATTCCACCGCCTGCTCATACCTTTGCGGGTCGACGCTGTCGTCAAAAGCCGCATTCGTGCCGTAACCGAGGATAATCAGGTCGGGCGAAAGGTGCTCAAGGGCCGAACTGACAAACCCCTCTTTCCATGTCTCGGGCGTCTCGATCCGCGCGCCAGGCACGCCAAGATTGACATAGCGCACGCCCCGAGCCTCCCTCGCCACCCGCCAGGATAGCAAGCGTACCGGGTCCGCGCCTTCTGCGCGCACACTCAGCGTGCGGCCGCCCGCGTTGATCTTGATCCGCTGCCAGGTCTCTGTTTCCGTGCGCGTGCTGATGAGGTCACCCTTGCCATCGACGGCGACATAAGCTTCGCCCGTCTCTGGCCCGGTTGCGAAGGTGATTTCCGCATAGTCGAACGGCCTAGGCATCGCGATTTGCAAGGTCGCGCCGTTTCGCCCATTCAGCCGCACCCCCGTGAGCCCGAACGGCCCGGCATCGCCCGCCGCACTCGATGCGACCCGCCAATCCCCCTTGCGCTCGATCTGTGCGCCCGCAACCCGGAACACGCCCGGCGCCATCAACCCGCGCCCCGCATCGCCGAAACGCCCCTGAAATTGCGCGCGCAACTCCGCGGTGATGCGATCCGCGGCAATATGCTGGTCCCCGAGATGCAGGATTGTGACCGGCTCCTGCCGATCACCGCGGTCCAGAGCCGCCAACGCCTCGAAGAGGTTCTTCAGGGCCGCATCCGCTGAAACAGGCGGCGCTTGGTTGGGAAGGCCGGCGGATGGCTCGGGCGCGCTGGTCGGGATCACGGACGCGGTCGTCTCGACGCGCAGGTCTTGGCTGGCTGGCGCGCCGCCAGGGTCGAACCGATCCGTCTTCGCCGCTTCGTTGCTGACCTGCGCAGCGTTTGTCCTGTGGCGCTCGCCGTCACTCTCGGGCAAGCAGCCCAACAGGAAAATCGACACCACGCCCGCTGCCAGAATGCTCGCGCCGCGCTTGAAGTGGCGCGCTCCGCCACAATCTTCCGAGAATCGCATTGACAACGCCGAAGAAACGCCGGCTCGCGTCGCCATACGCATTACTCCCCCGCCAGGCCAGACCGCCAAACAGCTCTTGGGGTCCGGCCCCCTAACAAGTTTTGCTGCGATAGATGAAGCGGCAATGCTTCATCCAAGACTCGTGCCATTCACGGGCTTGTTACCCGCCGTCCCAGGCATAGTTGTCGACACGGCCATCGGGCGCCTTGAGCTTTTCGCCCTGAACCAGCACGCGGTAATAAAGCCGTTCCGACAGTGGAAGTTGTTGCCGAGCGCCCCGCGCGCTCAGGATATTGGCCGGCGAGATCGTCGCCAGCGCAGTCAGGTTGTCGCCGATCTCGATTGCCAATTGCTCGCCGGGCGGAGCATAATCCGAAAAGGAAACGGCTCGGCTGCCGCGACCCCGTTCCGGGGCGTTTTCGCCCCCCGTAGGACCGCCCGGCGCGAGGGGCGCGGCAGGGTTATCTTCTGCCGACGCCTCGTTTACGTCGCGCTGGCCCGCCGTCCCGCCCTGCGAGAGCCCAGCGATCTGCTCCTGTTGCTGTTCGTCGCCTGCCAGCGGAATGCTGCGCTCGCGCCGCGCCGCGGCCAGGTCGCGTTTGATGACGGAAGCCGCGAATTCGGCCAACTTGCGGTTGCCCTCCGAGGTAAAGCCGATGCCGTTGTTGTCGCGCAGACGCTTTGTGACGCCTTCGACGCTCGGCCCATACGCGCTGAAATTGCCGAACTGGTCGGAAAACCCGTTCCAGGTATCGATGTATTTCGCGCCGCCCAGATAGACGCGCTCGCGGATCACGCTGTTGATCTGTTCGTATTCGGCGCGGGCCTCTTCATCCGCCACGATGGGAAGACCCATCCAGTAGACCGCCACCTTCCCCTCGGTGAGGTCTTCAATGATGGAGTCGACGCGGAGCCTGTAGGCCTCCGCCCACGCTTCCGTGCCGAAATCCTCGAAGCCGCTTGCCGTGCGGATGCGCCGGCGGTCATTGCTGCCGAGCATCACAACAGCGATATGCACCGTCTGATCTCCGAGCAGATCCTCGATCCGCCGCGACCAGTTATAGCGGTCGGGCCGCGCCAGCCCGCTCGCATTGCGGGTCTCCTGCGCGACGTCGACGCTCGCGGACTCGTCGAGCGCCTCCGGCAGAGCGCTGGCCAGTCCCGCCGCGAGGAAGTCGCCGATCACGTAAAGCTTGTATTTGTCGGTCTCGGGGAAGGGATTGATGTAGCTCTGCGTCCAGGCGGGAACGAACGGCGCGTTGTCCTCCTGCGCGCGGGCCGGGCCGCTCACCGCGACAGCCGCGACCACCAACAGGGCGAAAGCCGCCCTCAACTCGATCCAACCTGTCAGAGCTCGCGCACGTACCATACTGAAACACCAAACGAAAAAATGCGGCGAAACGCGGACGCCGCGGATCAGCCGGACTGCGCCGCGCGCATCTTCTCAAGCAGCCGCTTTGTCGCGAACCCGTCGGGCGTCACATCGACGGAGCGCTGGAAATCGCGCACGGCGGCCTGCGTTTGCGGGCCAATGATCCCGTCGATCTTGCCGCGCAGGAAACCCATGTCCGCCAGCAACTGTTGCAATTCCTTGCGCTCGCTGCGCGCCAGCGGCTGCTCATCGGTTGGCCACGACTGCTGTATCGGCCCGAAGCCCATCAGCCGGTCCGCGAGATGTCCGACGCCCAGTGCATAAGCCGTCGCATTGTTGTAGCGCTTTATGACGTAAAAATTATTAATCATCAGGAACGCCGGGCCATTGGCCCCCGCGGGCACGATAAGCCGCGCGGGATCGGACGGGCGCGGAAACGGCCGTCCGCCCGGCCGCTCGATGCCGAGCCTTGCCCATTCGTCCAGCGTGCGCTGCGTCCGCCCGTCGGCGAGGCCGTAATCGAAGCCACTCGGCAGCACGACCTCATAGCCCCAGGTTTCGCCTGAGTGCCAGCCCTTCTCCTTCAGGAAATTCGCCGTGGAGGCCAGCGCGTCAGAAATCGCCCGCCAGATGTCGCGCGTGCCGTCGCCCGTGAAATCGACGGCATACTCCAGATAGGTCGTCGGGATGAACTGCGTGTGGCCCATCGCGCCGGCCCAGGAGCCTTCCATATTGGCAACGTCGATATCGCCGTTATCGAGGATCTGCAACGCCGCGAGAAGCTGGCTGCGCCCGAACCGGGTCCGGTCGCCGGTGTAGGCCAGCGTCGCCAGTGAGCGGATCACGCTCTTGTTGCCCATGAAGGAACCGTAGCTCGTCTCCATGCCCCATATCGCCGCGAGGTAATGGCGGTCAACGCCGTATTTCTCCTCGACCGCCGCGAACTGCTCGGCGTAGCGCCGAAGCTGCTCCCTGCCCTTGCGGATGCGGGCCGGCGATACGGCGCTGTCGAGATAGTCCCAGATCGGCTTGACGAATTCGGCCTGATTGTTCTGGGCTGCGAGGATGTCGGGGTCGGGCGTAAGGCCGGTCAGGGCCGCATCCAGCGTCTTCCGCGAAATGCCTTCCGCGGCAGCCTCGGCGCGAAAACCCTTGAGCCACTCGGAAAAGGCCTCGTCAGCCTGGGCCGGGTAAACGACAAGCGTGACAACAGCGAACGCAAAAAACGCGGGAAATGCCCGCTTCAGCCAGCTCATGCGGACTACCCTTTCTTCAGATCAACCCGAAAGCCCCTCTCCGGGCATCGGTCTTACCACGCAGGCGCGCGAACTCAAGCCAAACACGATGGCGGCCGGATTGCGTCCCCGTCTCATTGAGACATTGTTAACTAACAGAACGTGAAAGCAGCCAGCACAATTCGATCTTAATTTTCGCTTCACCAATGCCGCCCACGATCAAGCTTTCAGTAACCTGCGTGATCGAGGGCACAAGAGGCAATGAGGATCGAGTTGGGTTGCGCGGTCCGCGGCATGGCGCGCCTCGCGGGCAGCGGGCGTTTGCGGCGGATCGCCGGGGGCGTGATGGCGATCAGCGTCCTCGCGGCAGGGTTGCCGGAAGCCGCCGCGCAGATGTCCACCTTCGCGGACCGCTACGATCATTGGGAGAACGCGCGAGACGTGGACTGGCGCCGAGCCCCGGGCGGCGAGCGGTATGCGCCCGCCCCCCGCGAGGGCGAATGGCGGGAGCCGCAGGACGGGGAAACCGCCAGCCGAAGCCATACGGTTCAGACCGGCGAGACCCTGTTCCGCATTTCAAAGCAGTATGGCGCGTCGGTCGAGGCGCTGATGCGCGCGAACGGCATAGACGATCCGCGCACGCTTCGGGTTGGTCAAAGGCTGGCAATTCCGAATAGCGCCCGGCAGCAAACGCAGTTGCCGCCCGCCCCTCGTTTACAGACGGACGATCAGGAACCCTACACCGCACGGCGTCGCGAACCTGCAGAATCGGAGACGCCGCGCCGCTATGCCGAGCCTTCCGATGACAGCTATCGCTATGCCTCGCCGCCTCGCGGCGCAATGCCTGCCGCGCCAGACCAACGGCCCGACCGGCGGTGGCGCCGCGAGGATCGCCCTCGCGGAGCAGACCCCGCAGCGCTGAGCCGTCTCGCCGGGACCATGGCCCAACCCGCCGGACGCGGCGGGCAGAGCGAGATGCCTGCCGGCTACACTTTCTTCGCCCAGCTTGTCGGCGCGGACCTGCAGGTCGATCGGATGCTGCGCGCATGGCTGAACGGCGATGGCGCGCGGCGCGTCTCCGCCGAACTGGACCTCGACATCATCTACGGCGACGGCCCCGAGGCCAATCCCGAGCGGTTCTACCTGCCCTATATCCGCACCGGCCCGCGTCTGGGCGAATCCGGCAAGCGCTATGCGCTTTCGCGCCACATGCCTCCCGCCGGGCACATGTTCGTCATCCAGTTTCAGGCCGCCCTGATCGAGCTGCACAACCGAACGGTCGACCTGCTGATCGAGCGGCATCTGGCCAGTGAGAAGAGCCGCTTCTGCGACAGCGAGGATTGTTCGAATGCCGAGCTGGCCAGGGCACTGCCGAGGGCGAAGCGCCTGCTTCTCTTTAACGACGCGCGCGAAACGGTCGTTCACTACTATCACCGAGTGATCGTCGAGGACCTGCTGCCGCGCCTGATCGGTGAAGACCGCACGCAGGACATCATCGCGAATGGCCGCGATCTGTTCTTCGCGTCGGGCTTCCGGGACGGCGACGAGATCAAGGAGCCCTTCATCCCTTATGAGTTTGCGCTTGCTGCCTGGCAATTCACCGCGAGCCAGTTGCGCGGCAGCTACGCCCTGCGCGAAGGCGAGCGCGCGCGGCGTTTCGATCCGGCGCGGCTGGCCGCCAATCGACCGCCCCGCGGCGAGCGGCTGCGCGGCGGCGACCTGGCGGACTGGCGTTATTTCGTGGACATCCTGCCGGAGCCGCCGGAGGGCTTCAACCGCGCGGGCCTGATCGACCCCTATGTCGCTTCGGCGCGCGCCGCCGCCGAGGCGATCCTGCGGGCTGGCGCGCGCGCCGGGCTGCCGTCAGGCCAAAAGGTTGCGGAGGAAGTGCTGCCTGATCTGCGCAAGCGCGGGGTGCTATATCTTTGGGAGCCGCGCCGCAAGGCTGGCGAGGATGAGCCGTGGCGCGGATATATCCTGCCGCCGGACCGGCCCAACCGTGAGTTGCTGCGCGGCGAAACCCCGCTGTGGTATTACGTGCTCCAGGAGGCTGCGGCGATGGGCGGCCCGACCGGCATCGGACCGGACACGCGGGCCTATGCGGTCGCGGTCGAAGGCGCGCGGTACGCCGCCGCCCGCGAATCCGTTTCCGATGGCCAGCAACGCGCGCGCGGCGGCCACACCCTCGGCCCCACCGGCGGCACGATCGTTGGCGAAGTGCTGATCGGCCTTGCCCAGCACTACGCGCTCAAGACCGGCAAGGGCCTCGGCTTCCGCCCGCCCATCGGCGCAAGCGCCTATGGCGAGCGTGACCGCTTCACGCTTACCCGCGTCCGCAGCCGCAGCGGCGAACTCGGGGAGCGGTACATGCTGCGCAACCTGCTGATTGACGCGGGCGTAGCTGTGGCGCTGCGGTGAGCGGGTTGACAAGACCGCCGGCATGGCGCAACCAACACGCGATTTGCCGCAGTCCTGTCGTGATTGCGCGCCAGAAAAAGCATCGGCCCGCGGCCGGTCGCGTGTTCGGGACAACATCATGCCAGCAGTCTTCTTGAGACCCTTTCAGACCGCCTGCCTTGCGCTGCTGCTCGGCGCGCTTCTCGCAGCGCCGGCGCGCGCCCAGGACGGCGAGGAAACCGCGAGCGAAGCGCAGGCCGCCCCGGCGAACATCGAGAATCGTTTGCGCCGGATCGAGGACAGCCTCATCGACATGCGCGCAATGATCGGCGCATTGCAGAGCTTCGCGCCCGGCGACGGCGGCGCGCCCGCGCCGGAAAGCCCCGTGCCCGACAGCGATGTATCGGACGATCCGTTTGCCCAATCCGGCGATCCTTTCGCCGCCCCGGAGGAGCCGCCGGCAAATTCCGGGCAGCAGCCCTCCGCTGGGCCAGGCCCGGAGCTTCGGCAACTCGAAATCCAGGTTCAGGCGCTCGCGGCGCAGCTTTCGGAGGCCGTGCAGCGGCTCAACAGGCTGGAGGCGGCGCTCGGCCGAGACGATGACAGCGGCATGAATGGCGCGGCCCAGCTCCCGCCCACGGACGGCGACAGCGCCGAAGCAGCCGAGCAGGAGGTCGAACGGGACCGGGAAATGGGCTTCGGCACCACGACCGTCGAGACGCCGACTGTGCCGGAGGAGGACGTCGGAACGTGGGACGAAGAGGCCATGTCCGCGCCAGCGGACGAGGCGGGCAGCCCGGACGCGCAGGCGCTCTTCGCGCAGGCTTATGACGCGCTGCAGATGCAGGACTATGTCGCCGCGCGCGATTCATTCGAGGAGTTCCTCGATACCTACCCTGATGACCCGCTCGCCAATGATGCGCGCTATTGGCTGGCCGATGCGGCCTTCGCCGAGGGCGACTATGTCGTTGCCGCCAATAACTTCGTGAGGGTTTACAATACCGCGCCGACGGGCGAAAAATCCGAAGAGACGCTGCTGAAGCTTGCGGTGGTGCTGCGTCGGCTCGACCGGCCGGAATCGGCCTGCGATGCGCTTAGCCGTCTGGATGGCCGTCTGGACGGGATGCCCGATAGCTTTCGCGAGCAAGTGGCCGAGGAGCGCGAGCGTTCCGGTTGCGGCTAGGCCCTTTGTGCCGTTCCCTGCCGCGCCGGCCATAACGCTAAGGTGTCCGGCGTGCTGACGCCTCAAGACATCGATAATCTGTTCGCGCCGCTTTCTCGGCACGCGCGTATTGCGCCGGCCGTTTCGGGCGGCGGCGATAGCATGGCGCTGATGCTGCTCGCCAGCGAATGGGCAAGGCGCGAGGCCGATGCCCCTGAACTGGTCGTGCTCACGGTCGATCACAGCCTGCGCCCTGAGTCGCGGCGGGAGGCCGAATGGGCAGCCGAGCAGGCGAGCGCGCTTGGCTTGCGGCATCACATCCTGGCATGGGCAGATGCGCAGCCCGGCGCATCGCAGGCCGCGGCGCGGGATGCGCGCTATACGCTGATGGCGGATTTTGCCCGCGCGCACGGCATCGGCGCGATCGTCACGGCGCACACGGCGGACGATGTTGCCGAGACCTTTCTGATGCGGCTGGCGCGCGGCAGCGGGGTGGACGGCCTCGCGGCGATGGCCGACGAGACCGCATGGGAAGGCGTGCCGTTGCTCCGCCCGCTCCTCGGCCTATCGCGAGCGCAGCTTCGCGCGGAGTTGGACGCGCGCGGCGCGACATGGCTCGAAGACCCGAGCAATGCCGAGGAACGGTTCGAGCGGGTGCGCGTGCGCCGGGCGCTCGATGCGCTGGCCGGGCTGGGGATTTCGCGCGCGCGGATCGTCGAGAGCGCTGATCGCCTGCGCCGCGCGCGCAATGCCCTCGACGCTGGAGCGGCTGACTTCATCGCTGCTCATGCCGCGGTGAACCCGGCTGGCTATGTCCGGCTCGCCGCTGATGCGCTGCGCGAGTTGCCCGAAGAGGTCGTCATCCATGCGCTGAAACGCCTGCTTCGCACGACCGGCGGCCAACGGCGCGCGCCCCGCTTGCGCAAGCTGGAGGTGCTGGCGGCTCAACTGCGCGCCGGACTGGAAGCTCCGAAGACGCTGGGCGGCTGCGTGATTGCGGCCGAGGGCGAAAAGCTCCTGATCTGCCGCGAGCCCGGCCGTTTGCGCGCCGCGCCGCTCACGCTCGGCTCTGGCGAAACGGCGATCTGGGACCGGCGCTTCCGCATCACATGCGGCGCGATCCCACGTCCGCTTTGCATCGACGCGCTCGGAGAGCGCAACCTCGCGACTCTGTCCCAAGCCGTCCGCAAGCAGCATCCGGCGTCCGCGCTGGCGTCGCTGCCCGCGCTTTATGCAGATGGTCAGCTTCTCGGCGTCCCGATCCCCGGCTTCGCCCGCGCCGAGCAGCGCCCCGGGGCCACGGCCTGCACCGCCGAATTCATCTGGCGCAGAAGCGGCACGGGACACGCATGAACCTGAAAGCTTTTCAGCCGCGACCAGATCGCGCAATGCTTGGCAAAGAGAACCACCGACCATATGTTCGACGTAATGCCGCACATGGCTGAAAATCGCGTGAGGTACTCGTTTGCACTGCGTAACGCCTGGCCCGCCGCCGGGCACGTCCGCCGCGCACGCGAGGCAGCGAAAGGCAAGGACGTTAGATGAATTCCAATTTCCGTAACTTCGCCATCTGGATCATCATCGGTCTGCTTCTCATCGCTCTGTTCAACCTGTTTCAGAGTCCGAGCCGGCAGACCGCCGAGAACAGCATCAGCTATTCCCAGTTCCTGAGCGCCGTTGAGGACAGCAATATCCGCGCGGTGACGCTCTCGGGCGACAAGATCGTCGGCCAGTATAACGACGGCCGCTCCTTCGAGACCTTCGCGCCGAACGATCCGAAGCTCGTCGAGCGTCTGGAGAACAAGGGCGTCGGCATCTCTGTCGAGCCGCAGGACGACAGCTCGCCCACGCTGCTGAGCATTCTGATTTCCTGGTTCCCGATGCTGCTGCTGATCGCCGTCTGGATCTTCTTCATGCGGCAGATGCAGGGCGGCGGCGGCCGAGCGATGGGTTTTGGCAAATCCAAGGCGAAGTTGCTGACCGAGCGGACAGACCGCGTCACTTTCGAGGATGTGGCTGGCGTCGATGAGGCCAAGGAAGACCTCGAAGAAATCGTCGAGTTCCTCCGCGATCCGCAGAAATTCCAGCGCCTCGGCGGACGCATTCCGCACGGCGCGCTGTTGGTCGGCCCGCCGGGCACCGGTAAGACGCTACTGGCGCGTGCCATTGCGGGCGAGGCGAACGTGCCCTTCTTCACCATCTCGGGTTCGGACTTCGTTGAGATGTTCGTCGGCGTCGGCGCGAGCCGCGTGCGCGACATGTTCGAGCAGGCGAAGAAGAATGCGCCGTGCATCATCTTCATCGACGAGATCGACGCCGTCGGCCGCCATCGCGGCGCGGGCCTCGGCGGCGGCAATGATGAGCGCGAGCAGACGCTGAACCAGCTTCTGGTCGAGATGGACGGCTTCGAGGCGAATGAAGGCGTCATCCTGATCGCGGCGACCAACCGGCCGGATGTGCTCGACCCCGCGCTGCTGCGTCCGGGCCGCTTCGACCGCCAGGTCGTCGTGCCGAACCCGGACGTGCTGGGCCGCGAGAAGATCCTCAAGGTGCATACGCGCAAGGTGCCGCTGGCCCCCGATGTGGACGTTCGCGTCATCGCGCGCGGCACGCCGGGCTTCGCTGGCGCCGATCTGGCCAACCTGGTCAACGAGGCCGCGCTGCTGGCCGCGCGGCGCTCGAAGCGTCTCGTGACCCAGCAGGAGTTCGAGGACGCGAAGGATAAGGTGCTGATGGGGGCCGAGCGCCGCTCGATGGTGATGACCGAGGAGGAAAAGCGGCTCACGGCTTATCACGAAGGCGGCCACGCGCTGATCGGCCTGATGGTCGAAGGCTCCGACCCTGTTCACAAGGCAACCATCATCCCGCGCGGCCGCGCGCTGGGTATGGTCATGCGCCTGCCGGAGCGGGACGCGCTGTCCGTAACCCGCCAGAAGATGAAGGCGGACATCGCGGTGGCGATGGGCGGCCGCGTCGCTGAGGAAGTCGTATTCGGTTACGACAAGGTCACGTCGGGCGCGTCCATGGACTTCAAGATGGCCACCCAGATGGCGCGCGCGATGGTCACGCAGTATGGCATGTCCGACAAGCTCGGCCCGCTGGCTTATGGTGAGAACGAGGATGAAGTCTTCCTCGGCCATTCGGTCGCGCGCACTCAGAACCTGTCCGACGAGACGCAGAAGGTCGTTGACGAGGAGATCTACCGCATTGTCGACGAGGGCTATGACCTCGCCAAGCGGCTGATTGAGGAAAACGTCGACAAGCTGCACATCATCGCCAAGGGGCTGCTGGAATACGAGACGCTCAGCGGCCAGGAGATCCAGGACCTGCTGGAAGGCAAGCCGCCGATCCGCGAGTTCCCGGCCGCGCAGCCGCCGAGCGAGCCGCGCAAGCGCTCCTCCGCCGTGCCGAGCGCGGGGCGCAAGGCCAGGGGCGGCGAGGAGCCGGACACTGGCGGCATGGAGCCGCAGCCGCAGGGTTAAGAGTCATGCCGGGGCGGAGGCCTTCGGGTCTCCGCCTCTCTTGACGGGTCGGCCGGCAGACGCTAAACACAGGGCCTCGCGCGCAATGGGCGCGCGCTTTTTGTTTCATCTCACCAAAGTCTCGGGAGAGTGCGATGAGCCGCCGTTGCGAGCTTACAGGCAAGAATGCGCAGACGGGTAATAACGTCAGCCACGCGAACAACAAGACGCGCCGGCGCTTTCTCCCGAACCTGTGCGATGTGACGTTGATGAGCGACGCGCTTCAGCGCAGCGTTCAGTTGCGGATCAGCGCCCATGCGCTGCGTACCGTGGATCATCGCGGCGGCCTCGATGCGTTTCTGTTGAAAGCGACGGATGCCGAGCTATCCCCCAAGGCGCTGAAGCTCAAGCGCGAACTTCGCAAGGTTCTCGCGGAGCGCGAAGCCGCTGGCGGGGCTGAGGCGGCGTCGTAAGCGCCTCACTCCATCGCAAAGCGCATCAGCAGCGTGCGCTGTATCGGGTTGTAATTGTCGTCTGACATCACTGTGAGGATCGTGCGGCCATCCTCGCCGGTGTGCACCGCAATCGCCTCCATGTTGTCGACCATCCGGCCGCTCTCCGTTTCGTAAAGCACCTCGCCTTCCAGCCGCGCGCCGGGCTTTATATCCGCCGTGTCGATCCGGCGGATGCGCATGAACACACCCTGCACGATTCCGGCGAAATACCGCTCCAGCACGACCAGCCCACCGTCCGGCAGCGCCGCCGCGTCCGTGATGTCGAACATGTTGCTGCGCTTGAGGCGGACTTGCTCGGCCTTGCCGTCGTGAAACAGCCAGCCGAGGCTGTCCCCGCTGATATGCGCGCGCTGCTCCGAAAAACCGATCGCCGCGCCCGCATACGGCCCGGCACGCAACACCGCAAGCGACTCCAGCGCCTTGTTGCCCGGCAGCCGCAGCGCCGCAGGCGGCAGTTCCAGCGCGCCAATCGGCGCGGAAAAATCGGTTCCGTCGAAGCGATAGCGGTGAATGCGGTGCTCGCCCTCGAAAGCAATGTAATAGTCGCCGTCCATGTCGCCCGGCGCGAGCGGGGCCAACGCCTCGGCATCATCCAGCCCGCGTCCAACTTCCGGGTTGTCCCATTCGTCGCGCAGCACGAGTTTGCCGATCACAGCATCGCGCACATCGACGATCTCGCCGCCGCGCTCTTCGAGCCGCATTCTCAGCCAGGACGTGCGGTCCGAGATCGCGAGGAGTTCGGAACCATCGGCGCTGACGGCAAGGCCCGAATATCCGCCAAACGGCGCGGCGGAAGAGCGAAGCACCGCTCCGCCAAGCCAGGTGAGCTTTCCGAAGCGCTTGCGCTCGGGGTCGGTGTAGTCGAGAAAAAGCGGCCGCGTTTCGACGCGGACATCGCGCGGCTCTGCGGTGGCCTCACTGCCCGCGAGGACGATCACGAGAAGCGCACTCCCCATCCAGCGCCACGCCATCCTAACCTCCGCTCATGCTGACGGCCCGCGCCTTTGGCGCCGGCACTGGAACGTCGCCATCGGGCGCGCCGAGCCGCGGCCCTTCGCGTCCAACGATGCGCCGGCACGCTGCGGGCAGATCCGCCAGCGTCATCGGCGCTTTCTTCTGTTTAGGCGTGTCCGGCTTCGGCGGCGCGGTCAGCAGGCGGTACCAGTAATCGAGCGGCTCGCCACAGCCATCTCCCGGCGGCGGCGGCGACTGGTTCTCGCAGCCGTCATAGCCGGGCGGGCACTTGATGCGGACGTGGAAATGATAATGGTGGCCCCACCACGGCCGGACCTTGCGCAGCCAGCCGCGATCGTTGCCGGCCGCTTCACAGACGGCCTTCTTGATCGCCGGATGGACGAAGAGACGGCTTACCTCGGGGTAGGACGCCGCGCGCTTGAGCAGCTTGACATGCCCCGGCGTCCAGACATCCGGGTCGACCGACAAACCGTCATCCGCGAGCACCGACACGGCGGACATGCGCTCGCGCTCGGCGCGGCTCAGACGGCGATCCGGCATCGGCTTGAGCCAGATGTCGGCATCCAGCCCGATCTGGTGGCTGGCGTGACCTGTGAGCATCGGGCCGCCGCGCGGCTGGGACAAGTCGCCGACCAGCAGACCGGGCCAGCCGTCCTTTTGCTGCACGTCGCGCGCCAGTCGCTCGATGTAGTCCAGCAG
>CAZINX010000025.1:13709-23730 GCA_964540795.1 uncultured Hyphomicrobiaceae bacterium
GGACTGCACGCATGTTTTCCTCCGCGATTTCGCCGCGCTCTAATTACCGGATTCTTGCGGCAGGTGTATGAAGGGCAGTTTGCGCCAGCTCAAAAAGCGCGGCGTCGTCTTCATGTAGGCGTCGTAGGCGTCCCCGAACTTCTTTCGCAGCCACGGCTCCTCCGCCAGCGGCATCAGCGAATAGACCAGCACGGCCAGCGCCACCAGCGCCCAGACGGTCCACGACCCCGCCGCCGCGCCGATGCCGATGTAGCCGATGATCGACGCGACATATTGCGGATTGCGGCTGTAGTGATAGAGACCGTCCGTCACGAGGCTCTCATCCGCGCCGTAGGTGTTCTCGATGCCGAGATCGAAATAGGCGTAGAATGTGACGCCAAAGCCGACCACGATCAGCGGAATGCCGATGACAAGCTGGAGCCACCAAAGCGGCCCGCTCAGGTCCGCGAGCAGAAACGCGGCCACCGGCAGCCCCCCCATGCTGGTGCGGAACAGCGGCCAGAACGTGTAGTTCTGCCAGGAGTTCTTGCCCGGCGTCGGCCACAGCCGGAAATTGTCCGAAGTGACCGTCGCGATCATCAGTATGGCGAGCGCCACAAGCGCCACCGCCACGACGGCGGCCACAATCGGTCCAAGCGTCCAAACGACCCCCATTGCCCCTCCCGAACGCTAATTGTCCTGCGCAAATTCGCGCGTCGCGCGCACAAGCCTGTCGATGATGCCCGGCTCCGTCATGGCATGACCGGCATCCGGCACGATCTCCAGCGGCGCGTTCGGCCAGAGCTTCGCCAGCTGCCATGCCGTCGCCGGCGGCGTCACGAGATCGTAGCGGCCCTGCACGATCGCGCCGGGCAGATGCTTGATCTTGTCCATCTCGTTCAGGATCTGGCCGTCATAGTCGAAGAAGCCGCCGTGATGGAAGTAATGGCACTCGATCCGCGCGAAGGCGAGCGCGTAGGTGCTGTTGCTGAATTTTTCGACCGTGGAGGGGTCGATCTGGAGCGCCAGCGTCGAGCCTTCCCACACGCTCCAGGCGCGCGCGGCCTCAAGCTGGACCCGCTCGTCGGGGCCGGTAAGGCGCCGGTAATAGGCCCCGATCGTGTCGCCGCGCTCCTCCGGCGGGATCGGCGCGAGGAACTTCTCGAAGGCGTCGGGGAAAAGCCATGACGCGCCGCTTTGGTAAAACCACAGCAACTCCGAGCGGCGCAGCGTGAAGATGCCGCGCACGATCAGCGCCAACACGCGCTCCGGGTGCCGCTGCGCATAGGCTAGCGCCAGAGTCGAGCCCCAGGAGCCGCCGAACACCTGCCAGCGCTCAACGCCCAGATGTTTGCGCAAGCGCTCCATGTCCTCGACCAGATGCCAGGTTGTGTTGTGCTCAAGACTGGCGCGCGGGCGAGATTTGCCGCAGCCGCGCTGATCAAAAAGGATGATGCGGTAGCGATCCGGGTCGTGGAACCGGCGCATGACGTCCGAGATCGCGCCGCCTGGCCCGCCATGCAGCAGCACGGCCGGAATGCCGCGCGGGTTGCCGCACTCCTCGTAATAGACTTCGTGGCCGTCCTGTTCGGGCAAAAAGCCACAGGCGTTCGCCTGGTCGATGGGCGGGTACAGATCAAGACGCTCTGCAGGGGCCGGGAAGTCCAAGGCGATGCACCTGACAAGGGTTGCGATACGCGCGAATGCGCGGCACGCGCGCGGTCATTCGAAAAAATGGAACGCATAGCGGCGCAGCTGTCAACGCCGCTTTGGCTCAGGGGCGCGGCGCCTTGCCCCTGGCCGATAGCCTGGTCAGCCGCGCGTGCAGCGTTTCCCCGCCGGATACGCGGATTTCGCCGGCGATCTCGGCGGTCAACTCGTCCGGTTTTGGCGTGATGAGGCTGACCGCGATGGCCGCGATGAAGGCTGCCGGAACCCCGATCAGTCCTGCGGTCAGCGGGTCGAGGAAGGCCGCGCCGCTTCCTGTCAGGATCATGTAGACGGCTGTGAGGCCGAAGCCCGCCAGAAGCCCGGTCATCGCGCCGGCCGCGTTGATCCGTTGCCACCAGATCGAGAGCACGACCACCGCGAAAAACCCGCCGGCCAGCAGCGAAAACGCCAGCAGCATCCACCGCAGCGGATCGACGAACAGCGAGCGCGCCAGCCATGCAGCAGCGATCGCCGCGAGGATCATGCCGAGACGCGCGACCGCGAGACGCTGCGCCGCCGTGGAGGGCCGCCGCAGCCACGGGTGGAACAGGTCATTGCTCAGGATGTTGCCGATGATCGCAATATGCGCCGCCGCCCCGGCCAGCATCGCCGCCAGCAGCGCGGCAGCCGCCACGCCCACGAATACTTGGGGTAACCCGCCCGCGACCGGCAAGACCAGCGCGCCCAGATCGCGGCTGACAAACGCTTGCGCCGCGCCCAGAGTCGGGTCGAAACCGTCAGACTCCACACGGATCAGCCCGAGATCCGCCGCGTAGCGCGCCCAGGCCGGCAACTCCGCCATCGGCGTGCCGATCACCTGCTGAACCAGCGCGGAGTGCAGAAAAGCGGCGTAAGCCAGGAGGCTGAGGACCATGAACCCGGCGATCAGCCCCGCCCAGCCCATCGACCCGCGCACGGCGGCAATGGTCGGCGTCATGCTGAGCCGGGCGTGAACGGCCGGAAGCATCGCCGTCCCCAGCATCACGCACAGTCCGAGCAATACGAAATCCAGCGCGCTCATCGCGCCGAAGGCCTGAAGGAAGGGCTTCGCGATCGGCTCGGGCGCGACGCCTGGCAGCGCCTGCGAAAGCGGCTGCGGGCTGACGTCCGCGATGCCCTTGGCCTGTTCGGCCGCGGCAGTCGGCTCCAGGATCGCGCCATAGCTAAGCTGCGGGACCGGAAGGTTCGTCACCTGCAGCGAGACGATCACCAGCGGTGCGGAAATGCCGAGCAGCACGACGATGATCTGCGCGCACTGCACCCAGGTCAGCGAGCGCATCCCGCCGAACAGCACCGTAAACAACCCTAATGCGGCGGCGATGGCCACCAGCATCTGCTCCGGCAGCGGCAGGAACAGTGCGGCGATCATCGCGCCGATTTTCAGTTCCGCCGCCAGCAGCATCGCCGTCGGCACCAGAAGCAAGACGGCCGCGATGACGCGCAGGGGCCGCGATGAAAAACGCATCCCGAGGAAGCCAGGCATGGTGAAGCTGCCAGCCTTGCGCAGATATGGCGCGAACAGGATCGTCAGCAGCGCAAGCCCGGCGCACCAGCCCAGCACGAGCGGCAACCCGTCATAGCCGAGGAACACGAGCGCCCCGAGCGCCGTGGCCAGCGCGCTTGCGCCCATCACGTTCGCGCTCACCGAAAGCCCATTGTAGAGCGCCGGCACCCGCTCGCCGGAGACGAAGAAGTCCTCCAGGTTGGTGGTCCGCACCATCAGCCCGATCATCAGATAGAACAGCGCCGGGCCGAGGATCATCACCTGGTTAACCCAGAACGACGCCAGACCGAGCTGCTCAAGGATAAGCAGCGTCAGCACGAGCGAGACATAGGCGCTGGCGAAGATCGCGAAGCTCGCGCCGAGGCGGGGGTTTACGACCGGGTAGTGGTAGTTGAGCGCCATCGATCAGTACTCGCCGGTGACGTTGTAGCGGGCGTCCAGACGGTCCTGCCGGCCGGCGATCCAGTAGATCAGCGCGACGAGGCCGACCACGCTGCCGATCGAAGCCAGCAGATACCCAAGCGGGAAGCGCAGCACATAGCTGTCGTAGAGCAGGGGTCCGATCACCGGCAGCACGATAAAGAACACGCCGAGCAGCACGAGCGCCACGAGTGTCAGCCGCGAATTGGCGCGCCACTGGATTTGGCGCTGATGGTCGATCATGGTCAAGGTGTTCCGTCTTGCGACACGTCTTTGCGGTTCGGGCACACAATCTTTCAGGAAAATGGGGACAACTCAAGGCTGTCTCGGTTGGCGGGCGCTTATCCCCACAGCGCGGGCGCGGGCGGATGGATCAGCCCGCCCTCGATGGCGAGGCCGGTGTCGCGGTCCCGAGCGAGCAACAGCGGCCCGTCGAGATCAGCCCAGTCGGCATCCTGTGCAACCAGAAGTGCAGGGGCCATTGCCAGCGAAGTCCCGACCATGCAGCCGACCATGATGCGAAAGCCGAGCCGCCGCGCTTCGGCGCGCATGGCGAGCGCCTCCGTCAGACCGCCGGTCTTGTCGAGCTTTATGTTGACGGCGTCGTAGCGGTCTCGCAGGGCGGCGATGCCTTCGCGCGCATGGGCGGACTCGTCGGCGCAGACCGGGACGGACCTGGCGATCTTGGCGAGTGCCGCATCACCTCCTGCAGGGAGCGGCTGTTCGACCAGTGCAATGCCCGCCTCTGCGCAGGCGTTCAGCAGCCTCAGGAGTTGCTCCGTCCCCCAAGCCTCGTTGGCATCGACGATCAGCCGCGCATCAGGCGCAGCCGCCCGTACGGCGCGCAGCCGCGCTTCGTCGCCATCGCCGCCCAGCTTGAGCTTGAGCAGGGGATAGCCGCAGGCGGCAGCCTTTGCGGCCATTTCCTCCGGCGCTCCCAGACTGATCGTGTAGGCGGTCGAGACGGGTTGCGGCGCGTTCAACCCGGCCAGCGCGTGCGCCGGCACCGCCGCCGCCTTCGCCTCATAATCCCACAGCGCGCAATCGAGCGCATTCCGCGCTGCGCCCGGCGGAAGTGCCTTGCTCAGCGTTTCGCGGTTTAGCTGCGCCCCGAGCGCCCGCGCTGCCTCCGTGATCTGCGCCGTGACGCCCGCCACGCTCTCGCCGTAGCGTGCATAGGGTACGCACTCGCCGCGCCCGCGCGCCGCCCCGCGGATCTCGACGACAACGACATCCGCCGCGGTCTTCGCCCCGCGCGAGATCATGAACGCCCCGGCGATCGGCCAGCTTTCCGCGCGGACCGTTACCGCTCGACCGTCATCCAGCGAAATGCTCTCCATGCGCCTGCTTGTTCGCCCGCGCGCCCAGCCTGTCAAGGTAAACCGGCGATTGCCAAGCGCGATGCCCGGCGGTAGGTTTGCGCGCGAAAATGGCAAGCGAGCCGCGCGCGCATCCGGCGCTTGCGCGCAAGACGGAGCCCGACGCGGGCATGACTGCGGTTACCTCCACTGATGCACGGCAGCCGAGCGCGAAGCGCACCACATTTGCCGCCTACACGGATGAGGGCGGCGCGCGGCTGGCGCTGTCAGGCGACTGGACGGTCCGCACGCTCGCGCGCATTGATCGCGACCTCGCCGCCGCAATGCCCGCACCGCCCAGCGCGAAGGGCCGCCCGCTCGATCTCGACCTGGGCGATCTGGGCGCGCTCGATACCGCCGGCGCATGGCGGCTGCTGAAGCTCATCAACGATCTGACGGCCCAAGGCCACGAGGTCACGCTCCGGCGCATACGCGACCCGCACAGCAAGCTGCTGCGCGAAATTCATGCGCGTCGGACGACGGAGGAGGCGCCGCCGGTTCCGCGCCCCGGTCTGTTCGAGGTCTTGGGCGATGTCGTGCGCGGGGCGAGTGGCTTCTTACGCGACGCGGCCGGGCTGATGGCGTTTCTCGGCGCAGCGACGACCGTTTTCGGCCGGCTCCTGCTCAAGCCGTGGCGGTTTCGCGCCGTCTCGTTCATTCATCACCTGGAGCACGCCGGCCTGCGCGCGATCCCGATCATCTCGCTGATCTGCTTCCTGATCGGCGCGGTCATCATGCAGCAGAGCATCGTTCAGCTGCGCTTTTTCGGCGCGGAGTCGTTCTCGGTCAACATGCTGGGCGTGCTTAGCCTGCGCGAGGTCGGCATCCTGCTGGTGTCGATCATTGTCGCGGGCCGGTCCGCCTCGGCTTTCACCGCCGAGATCGGCACCATGAAGATGCGCGAGGAGATCGACGCCATGCGCACCATGGGCATCGACCCGATGGAGACGCTGGTGATGCCCCGCCTGCTCGCGCTGCTGGTCGCCATGCCGCTGCTGGTGTTCTGGGGCGATCTGATGTGCCTGGCGGGCGGCGCGGTCATGGCCTGGGCGTATCTGGGCTATGATTTTGAGGTGTTCACGCAGCGGCTGCATGACGCGATCAACCTGCGCCATTTTCTGGTTGGGCTGGTCAAGGCGCCCTTTGCCGCGCTTATCATCGCGCTGGTCGGCTGCCTGGAAGGGCTGCGTGTGCGGGGCAGCGCCGAGTCGCTCGGCCTTCAGGTCACGCGCGCCGTCGTTAAGGCCATTTTCCTCGTTATCGTGATGGATGCGGTGTTCGCGATCTTCTTGTCAGCCGCAGGGTATTGACGCCGATGAGCCAAACCGAACTTACGCAAGACGCCGAACAGGTCGCGCGGCGCGCCGCGCCGGTTGCGCGTGAGGTTGTCATCCGCGTGCGCGGGTTGCGAAAGCGCCTTGGCGGCCAGCAGATTTTCGATGGCCTCGATCTGGACGTGCATCGCGGCGAAATCCTCGGGATCGTCGGCGGCTCCGGCACGGGCAAGTCGGTCCTGCTGCGCTGCATCACCGGGCTTCTCAAACCGGACGCGGGCGAGATCGATATTTTCGAGGCGAGCGCCATGGGGCGCAAGGCCAAGCAGCGGTTGGCGCGTTCGAATTCCTGGGGGGTGCTGTTTCAGGACGGCGCGCTGTTCTCCTCGCTCACGGTGCGCGAGAATATCGAGGTTCCGATGCGCGAGCAGCTTCATCTGCCGCGCGACGTGCGCCGCGAGCTGGCGATGCTGAAGCTGGCGCTGGTCGGGCTGCCGGCGGATGCCGCGAACAAGTACCCCTCGCAGCTTTCGGGCGGGATGCGCAAACGCGCCGGGTTGGCGCGGGCGCTGGCGCTGGACCCGCAAATCGTGTTTCTGGATGAGCCGACCTCCGGCCTTGACCCGATTGGCGCGGAAGCCTTCGATCAGCTCATTCTCAGCCTGCAACAGACGCTGGGGCTGACCGTCTTCATGATTACCCACGACCTCGACAGCATCTTCACCGCCTGCGACCGTGTCGCCGTGCTCGCGGACCGGGTAATCGTGCGCGAAGGCAGACCGGCCGACCTGGTGGACGAGCCGGGCCATCCGTGGGTGGCGGAATATTTTTGCGGCGAGCGCGCCCGCGTGCACCGCAGCCAGGAAGGTGATGACTGATGGAAACACGCGCGAGCCATCTTCTGATCGGCCTTTTCGTCGTTTCGCTGCTGGGCCTCGGCTTTGCCTTCGTCTACTGGGTGAACAACTCGGCGGGCGGCGCCGGCGCGCAGCGGTACCACGTGATTTTCGACGGCTCCGTGCAGGGACTGGGCGGAGGCAGCGCGGTGCTGTTCAACGGCATCCGGGTCGGCGAGGTCGATAGCCTCGAAATCATGCCCGAGGACACGGCCAAGGTGCGCGGACTCATATCGGTGAAGCCGGATACGCCGGTGCGTGAAACCTCCCGCGCCAAGGTGGTGCAGCAGGGTCTGGCCGGCGTCGTCGCGCTGGAAATCACGCCGGGGACACCCGGTTCGCCGCCGCTGCTGGCGAAAGCGGATGAGCTATACCCGACGATCTACGCCGACGTCGCCTCCTCCAAGTCGCTGTTGAGCGCCGCGCCGGAGGCGCTGGGCGAGGCGCGCGCGCTGATCCGCCGTGTGAACGACCTCATTGCCGTTAACGAGAAGGCCATCAGTCAGACGGTCCAGAACGTCGAGACTTTCACCGCAACGCTGAGCGAGCATCGAGACGATATCGGCGTGATCGTGTCGAACACGCGCGATGTGTCGGATCGCGTCTCGCGCATGGCGACGAAGCTCGAGACGACCATCGACAAGTTCTCGAAATATGTCGCCGATGACGAGGACTCCGTTGTGGCCGAGGCGCAACAAGCGGCGCAATCCTTTCGTCAGCTGGCCGAGAAGCTCGACCGCTCGCTTGGCGATCGCGCGGATGAATTAACGATTTCGGCAGAGCGCGGCATCCGTCAGTTCGAGCTTTTCATGAGGGATGGCAGGCGTTTAGCCGACAGCCTCGACCGCGTCGTGCGCAAACTTGAAGAAAATCCGCAGCAAATGCTGCTCGGCGGCTCGCAGGTTCCCGAATACGAGCCAACGCAATAGCTGATTGACATAGCAGCGTCAGATAGTACCCCTGCTAGGGTGCGAGAGTCGGGGTGGGGCGGAAATCTGGCGCTAACAATGCGTGCTGCGCGTAACATCGTTGGGCTATTGCTGGCGCTGGCAGTGAGCGGCTGCGCGCTCGCCATGAATGGCACGCCGCCGCAGACCTACGATCTCGTGGCGCCGGCGGTGGCCTCCGTGCGCGGCCAGCCGATTCCCGTTCAGCTTGTCGTCCGCACGCCGTCGGCTGTGCGCGCGCTCGACACCGAGCGTATTCTGGTCCGGCCCACCAGCGAGCGCATCAGCTATTATCCGGCATCCGCCTGGAGCGACCGCTTGCCGCGGCTGGTGCGCGCGCGCCTGACCGAAGCGCTGGAGGTCAGCGGGCATTTCCGGGCCGTCGTCACCGAAGATGACCGCGTGACCGGCAACTATTCGCTCCAGATCGCCATCCGCGCCTTCGAGATGTCGGTGAACGGCAAGCCGCCGGAGGGCCATGTGGCGCTTTCGGTGAAGATCGTGGACGAGCGCGCCGGCGAGGTGGTGGCCAGCCGCCGGTTCGAATCGCGCGTGCGGGCGAAGTCCGACGCCGTGGGCGAAGGTGTTGCGGCGATCACGTCGGCGTTCCATGATGTCAGCCGGGATATGATGCGCTGGTTGACGAATGGCAGCCGGCGCACGCGGCTGGGCGCGGGCTCTTAAACGCCGCCGCAGATTTACCGGAGACAGCCATGAACATCGGGGAGGCGGCGCGCCAGAGCGGCGTGCCCGCGAAGACCATCCGCTATTACGAGGACATCGGCCTGATTGGCCCGGCGCAGCGCGGCGCGAACGGCTACCGCGACTATTCCGTGGCCGACGCGGAGCTATTGCGCTTCATCCGACATGCGCGGGCGGTCGGTTTCAGCATCAAGGAGTGCCGCACGCTCGTGGCGCTCTACCGCGACCCGAACCGCCACAGCCGCGACGTGAAGGCGCTGGCGCAGGCGAAGATCGCCGAGATCGACCGCAAGATCGCGGAGTTTCAGCACATGCGCGGCGAGCTGGCGGCGCTGGCGGCGGCGTGTCCGGGCGATGACGATCCCGAATGCGCGATCCTGGAGGAGCTGGCCGGCGCGGATGGCCAAGTGTAGAGCCGTCTTGGCGGCACATGGATATGCCGATGATCCGTATCGAGCAAACACACACGCTGACTGACACACAGAAGAGCAGGGTGATTGCGCCGCTGGACACGCATTCGCGTGCGCTCGGTCGTGTATGGGATCCAAAACCTCTCAACCTCTCCCTCCGTGAAGAGGATGCTATCGTTGGCGGGCTGCTCGCCGAAACGCAGCTGGGTTGGATGTATGTCAGTGCCCTTTCCGTCGCAGAACACCTGCGTGGTCAGGGGTACGGGCGTGCTCTTATGGAAGCCGCAGAGGTCCAGGCGGCTGCGCGTGGCTGTCATAGCGTCTGGCTTAACACGTTTTCCTACCAGGCCCCGGAATTTTACCGTCGGCTGGGTTATGTCGCGTTCGGCACGCTGAACGATTATCCACCCGGCGAGACGCGGATATTCCTGCAGAAGAAGCTTTTCGCGGGGCCGCGTTTATAAGAATCCATCGATGGAGCGGTAGCGGTCGCCGATTGGCGGGAGCGCGATACTGGAGGAACTGGCCGGCGCGGGGATTGAGCGGGTCGCTGTGCGCTTTGCGCGCTAGCGTCACCGCTTCGTGCGCGCGCCTTTGGACGACTCGGCCCCGGAACGTTCATCTTCCGGCTCGCCCGCGTCCCACCGCCGCCACCGATCCTCATATGACAGGTACTTTTGCCAGAGCGGTGCGCCGAGGAACACTGTCATCCACGACGCCAACAGCAGGAAGATCGCCACCGGCCACGGGACTTGATCCACGGTGGCGAGCACGCCCAGCACTTCCGCCTGGGTAAGCGGCAGGCCGAGAATGGCGAAGAT
>CAZINX010000026.1:0-23485 GCA_964540795.1 uncultured Hyphomicrobiaceae bacterium
CTCGTTGATCACCCAGTTGGCGGCAAGCTTGCCACTCTCCTTTTCCGGGCCCGCGGCCGCGACTACGTCCTCGAAAAACTGCGCCGCGTCGAGGTCCGTGGTCAGCACGCTGGCGTCGTAATCGCTGAGCCCGTAGTCGCCCATGAAACGCGCCTTCTTGGCGTCGGGAAGTTCCGGCAGGTTGGCCGCGATCCCGTCGACCCAGGCCTGCTCGATTTCCAGCGGCAGGAGGTCGGGATCGGGGAAATAGCGGTAATCATGCGCCTCCTCCTTGGAGCGCATGGGCCGCGTCTCGCCTGCGCGCGGGTCGAACAGGCGGGTCTCCTGGTCGATGCTCCCGCCGTCTTCGAGGATTTCGATCTGGCGGCGCGCCTCGTGCTCGATCGCCTGGCCGATGAAGCGGATCGAGTTGACGTTCTTGATCTCGCAGCGGGTGCCAAGCTCCTCGCCCGGCCGGCGCACCGACACGTTGATGTCCGCGCGCAAGGACCCCTGCTCCATGTTGCCGTCGCAGGTGCCGAGATAGCGCAGGATGGTGCGCAGCTTGTTGACATAGGCCTTGGCCTCGCTCGCCGAGCGCATGTCCGGCTTCGACACGATCTCCATCAGCGCGATGCCGGAGCGGTTCAGATCGACATAGGAATAGTCGGGGTGCTGGTCATGCAGGCTCTTGCCGGCGTCCTGCTCCAGATGCACACGCTCGATGCCGACCTCGACCGTATAGCCTTCCGGCATGTCGAGGATGACGCGCCCCTCGCCGACGATCGGGTGCTTATACTGCGAGATCTGATAGCCCTGCGGCAGGTCCGGGTAGAAGTAGTTCTTCCGGTCGAACACGGAATACAGGTTGATCTTCGCGCGCAGACCAAGGCCCGTGCGGATCGCCTGGCGGATGCACTCCTCGTTGATGACCGGCAGCATCCCCGGCATCGCGGCGTCGACAAGGCTGACATGGTCGTTGGGCGTGCCGCCGAAATCGGTCGAGGCGCCGGAGAACAGCTTGGCCTTCGACACGACCTGGGCATGAACCTCCATGCCGATGACCATCTCCCACGGCCCGGTCGATCCCTCGATCAGATTATCCGGCTTCGCTTCGTTCATTGCCATTGGCTTTCATTCTCTTGGCTGCGCTCAAAACGGCAAAAAGCGCGCGGGAATGGCCGGCTTCGCCCCGTGGAGACGAACCCGACGCCGATCCCGGACCCGAGTGAATACGCCTTTTGGCACCTTGCGGCGCCATTAAACAATTTTCGTTTTGGAAATCACTCCGTCCAGATGCGCCAACACAGACGGTCGTTTACGCAACTGGCGAACTCACTCGGCACGGGGATGAACTCTACGTGAGTTGCATTGGCCGGGGCAAGCCCTAGTCGCGCATGGCGATGTGAGCAGCGCGGGCCGCGAGGACCGCGCCCATGCCGATAGTGTCCGGCGCGGGGTCGGCGCAGGACAATCGCCGGATGAGCCATGTTGCGCCGGATGAGCCATATTGCACATGCATCCCTTTTCATGCTCATGATATTGCGGGCCGCGCCGCCATTCGCGCGTGCGCCGCTGCCAGCAGCACACGATTCCCCGCAACCTTCAGGTGAGGCGTCATGACGGTCGAATATCTGAAAAAAGCATCAAAAACTTCGGTCAGCGACGCCGGCGATGTGCGCGAGACCGTCCAGGGCATCCTGGCCGAGATCGAAGCCGGCGGGGAGGCGGCGGCGCGCGCCTATGCCGACAAGTTCGACAAGTATGACGGCAATATCGTACTGACGCGCGACGAGATCGACGCGGCGGCGGCGCGGGTGCCCGCGAAGATGAAAGACGATATTCGCTTCGCGCATGAGAACATCAAGCGTTTCGCCGAGGCCCAGAAGGCCACGATCGGCGATGTCGAGGTGGAGCTTCGCCCCGGCCTGATCGCAGGCCAGAAGGCGATCCCCTGCACGACGGCGGGATGCTACGTACCCGGCGGGCGCTATGCCCATATCGCTTCAGCGATGATGACGCTGACCACTGCGCGCGTGGCCGGCTGCCCGAACGTGATCGCCTGCTCGCCGCCGCGCCCCGGGCAGGGCATCCATCCGGCGATCGTCTATACAGCCGATCTCTGCGGCGCGGATACCATCCTTGCGCTTGGCGGGGTTCAGGGCGTCGCGGCGATGGCGTTTGGCCTGTTCGGCGTGCCGAAGGCGGATATTCTCGTCGGGCCGGGCAATCAGTTCGTCGCTGAGGCCAAGCGAATCCTGTTCGGGCGCGTGGGCATCGACATGATCGCAGGGCCGACCGACAGCCTCATCATCGCGGACGAAATGGCGGATGCGGAGATCGTCGCCGCCGACCTCGTGGGGCAGGCCGAGCACGGCTACAACTCGCCGGTCTGGCTGGTGACGGACAACCGCGCGCTGGCCGAGGCGGTGATGGCGCGGGTGCCCGAGCTGATCGCCGATCTGCCAGAACTCAACGCCGGCAACGCCGAGGCCGCCTGGCGCGATTATGCCGAGGTGATCGTGTGCGCCGACCGCGAGGAGATGGCGCGGGTCTCCGACGAGACCGCGCCCGAGCACCTCACCGTGATGGCGCGCGATCTGGACTGGTGGCTAGGGCGGCTCACCTGCTACGGGTCGCTGTTCCTCGGCGAGGAGACGACGGTGGCCTTTGGCGACAAGGCTTCCGGGCCGAACCACGTCCTGCCGACCTCCGGCGCGGCGCGGTACACGGGCGGGCTGTCGGTGCACAAATACATGAAGCTGGTGACGTGGCAGCGCGCGACGCGCGACGGCGCGCGGCCAGTCGCCGAGGCAACCGCGCGCATCTCCCGGCTGGAAGGCATGGAGGGGCACGCCCGCACGGCGGATATCCGGCTCGCCAAGTGGTTCCCCGGCACGAATTTCGACCTGAGCGCCGAGGATGCCTCGTGAGCCTGAACCCGGACTTCTCTGTCGCGGGGCGCGTGGCCTGCGTTACCGGAGCAAGCTCCGGGCTGGGCGCGACCATTGCGCAGGCGCTGGCCGAGGGCGGCGCGAAGGTGGTCGGCGTCGCGCGGCGCGCGGATGAGATCGCCGCTTCGGCCGCCACGGGCGGGGCGGTGACGGCCATCAGCGCCGATCTGGCCGATCTTGATGCCATTCCCGATATCGCGCGGCGGATTGCTGAGCCTTACGGGCCGCCTGACATCCTCCTAAACGCGGCGGGCATCAACACGCGCGAGCCGGCCAATGATGTGACGCGCGAAGGCTGGCAAAAAACAATCGACCTGAACCTGTCCAGCCCGTTCTTCCTCGCGCAGGCGCTGGTACCGGCGATGAAGGCGAAAGGCTGGGGCCGGATCATCAACTTCGCCTCGCTGCAAACCGTACGCGCCTTTCCCGGCGGCATCGCCTATGGCGCATCGAAAGGCGGCGTGGGCCAGCTCACCCGCGCAATGGCCGAAGCCTGGTCAGCCCACGGCATCACCGCGAACGCGCTCGCCCCCGGCTTCTTCCCGACCGAATTGACAGCAGCCGTGTTCGGCGACCCCGACCGCGCCGCGCGCAACGCTCAGGCCACCTGTATTGGGCGCAACGGCACGCCCGCCGACCTGGTCGGCCCGGCGCTGTTTCTGTGTTCGCCCGCGAGCGATTACGTGACCGGGCAAGTGCTGTTCGTCGATGGAGGCTTCACCGCGAAATGAAGGCGCTCGTTTATACCGGCCCCGACACGCTGGACTACCGCGACGTACCAGACCCGGAGCCGGGCGGCGAAGCGCTGATCGAGATTGCGCATGTCGGCATCTGTGGCTCGGACATGCACGCCTATGCGGGCCATGATGAGCGTCGGCCGGCGCCGCTCATCCTCGGGCACGAGGCCGCCGGCCGCGTTATTGCCGGGCCGGGTGAGGGCGCGCGCGTGACGATCAATCCGCTGGTCACATGCGGCGCGTGCGAAGCCTGCCGCGCCGGGCGCGATAATCTGTGCCCCGAGCGCCAGATCATCTCGATGCCGCCGCGCGAAGGCGCTTTCGCGGAACGGCTCGCAATGCCCGCGCAAAACCTTGTCGTGATCCCAGATGGTTTCCCGACCGAGAAGGCCGCGCTCGCCGAGCCTCTTGCCTGTGGTTGGCACGCGGTGCGGCTTGCTGCAAATGCGCTCGACCGACCGCTCGCCGCGGCGCGGTGTCAGGTGATCGGCGCGGGCGCGATCGGCCTGGGCGCGGCGCTGGTGCTGGCCGCGAAGGGCGCGTGCGAGATCACGGTGGTCGAGGCGAACCCCGCGCGGCGCGAGGTGGCGGCTGCGGCGGGGGATTTCCGCGTCGTCGCGCCGGAAGCGGCGGGGGGCGACGTCGATCTGGTCGTCGACGGCGTGGGCATCGAGGCGACGCGCGCGGCGGCGAGCGCGGCCGTGCGCCCCGGCGGCGTGATCGTCCATATCGGGCTTGGTTCGGCGGCGGGCGGCCTCGACATCCGCCGGATGACGCTGCAGGAGATCACGTTTATCGGTGCCTACACCTACGCCGCGGCCGACTTCCGCGAAACCGCCGCGGCGATGTTCGACGGGCGGCTCGGCGCGCTGGACTGGCCGGCGCTGCGCCCCTTGAGCGAGGGCGCGCGGGCCTTCGCCGACCTGCAGGCAGGCCGGGTCGCCGCGCCCAAGATCATCCTTTTGCCGTAAATCGGTTATTTCCGGGTCAGCTTCAACTCGATCCGGCGGTTGCGCCGCAGCGCCTCCTCGCTCTCGCCCTCGGCCAGCGGCTGAAACTCGCCGAAGCCAGCCGCGACCAGACGGCTCGACGGCACGTTCTTGTCGATCAGGAACTTCACGACGTTGATTGCCCGCTGGGCCGAAAGCTCCCAGTTCGACGGAAACTCCGGGGTGACGATCGGGCGCTTGTCGGTGTGGCCATCGACGCGCAAAACCCAGTCGATCTCCCCGGGAATCTCGCCTTCGAGCTGGTTCAGGATCGCCGCCAGCTTGATGAGTTCCTGCTCGCCGGCGGGGTTGATATCCGCCGAGCCGGTGTCGAAAAACACGCCCGCCTGAAATACGAAGCGGTCGCCGACGATCTCGATATCCGTGCGGTCGTCGAGCACCTCCCGCAGCCGCCCGAAGAAGTCCGAACGATAGCGCGAAAGCTCCTGCACGCGCCGGGCCAGCGCTGCGTTCAGCCGCCGGCCCAGATTCGCGATCTGCGTCTTCGCCTCTTCCTCGCGCGCCTCGGATTCTTCCAGCGCGGCGCTCAGTTCGGAGATTTGCCGTCGCAAAGCCGCAAGCTGCTGGTTCAGAAGCTCCACCCGCGCCAGCGCGCGCGCCGAGACCTGTTGCTCAGCCTCAAGCTCCTCGCGCAGCGCGGAGGCTCGCTCCTCGGCCGTCTCGCCACGCGCGCCCGCCTGGCTGAGCCGGTCCTGCAGCCGGTCGCGTTCGGCCTGCGCCTGATCCAGCGAAGCGCTCAGAGCTGCCAGTTCTTCCTCCAGCGAGCGGTTCTCCGAGCGCTCAAGCGCCAGTATCTGGGTCAGTTCGGCGATCTGCGCGTTGAGGCGCTGCAAGGCGGTGTCCTTGCTGCTGGCCTCCTGCGTGACGAAATACTGCGCCAGCATGAACACCGATAGCAGGAACGTCATGACCAGCAGCAGCGTGGCCATTGCGTCCACAAAGCCGGGCCAGTAATCGCCGCCGATGCGCCGGCCGGTGCGCCCGCGTGGCATGATGCGGTCTCCTCAAAACTCGTCCCGCCGGGCCTAGCGCTCCCGGCGGGGGGCGCGCGCGGCGATGTCGCGCAAAGCGCCCGCAAGCTGGTTCTGTTCGCGCAGCACCGCGGCGAGTTCGGATTGCTGCTGCGCCTGTTCGTCGACCCATTCGCGCACGATCTTCTGTTCCGCGCGCATCTGCTTCACCATCCGGTCGATGCCGCCCGACAGTTCCCGGATGGCCTCGGTCGCTTCCGAATTGCCGCCGCCCACGCCGCTGTTCTCGATCTTCTCACCGAGGTCGGTGATGCTGCGCTGCATATCGAGCATGGCGAAGCGGAGTTGCGCCGGCGTGCCCTGCATCGCGCCAGCCGCGCTGCCCTCCGGCGCCATCTCGGTTATGCCCGACAGCCATTCCTCCAGCTCGTTGTAGAAGCGGTTCTGCGCCTGCGAGGCCTGCAGATCGAGAAAGCCGAGGATCAGCGATCCGGCCAGACCGAACAGCGAGGACGAAAACGCGGTCCCCATTCCGCTCAGCGGCGCCTGCAGGCCGGATTTCAGTTCCTCGAAGATGAGCGCGGTCTCCGCTGTCGTCGTATTCAGCGAGGCGATCGTCGCGCCCACCGACTGAATGGTTTGCAGCAGACCCCAGAAGGTGCCGAGCAGGCCGAGGAAGATCAATAGCCCGACCAGATAACGCGTCGTCTCCCGTGATTCGTCCAGCCGCGAGCCGATTGAATCGAGGATAGAGCGCATGACCACCGGCGACACCTGCGCCTGTCCCTGGCGGCGGCGGAACATCGTCGCCATCGGCGCGAGCATGACGGGCGGGCGCTCCGTCGCCAGGCCGGGGTCGGATATTCGGAAGCTGTTGACCCAGCGGATCTCCGGGTACAGCCGCAGAACCTGCTGCAGCGCATAGAGGATGCCCAGCAGGAGAACGCCGAGGATCAGGCCGTTCAGCGCGGGGTTCGCCATGAAGGCGTCGATGATGTCCTCATAAAGCAGGGCGACGACGAAGCCCGACAGGACGATGAACAGGAACATGCGCCACACAAATACCTGCGGACGCGAGAGAGTGGTCTCAAACCCCGTTTTCGCCATGATCCGTGCTCTGCTAATTCAAACCGTAATGCCCGCGCGATCCGCACCGAGGCCCCGGAGCCTTCTTAACGGATTTCACCGCACAGCAAAATGTTAACTTGACGGCAAGCCCTTATGCGCGCGCGGGCCGGCGGCTGACGAGCTTCACCAGATCGCGCTGGATTGCCTCGTTGCCCGCCACGATGCCGCCCGTCGTCAGCATGTCCTGTCGGCCGTCGGCATCCGAGACGAAGCCGCCTGCTTCGCGCACCAGCACGATGCCCGCGGCCATGTCCCAGGCCGAGATGCCCCGCTCCCAGTAGCCGTCGAAGCGGCCGGAGGCGACCCAGGCGAGGTCGGTCGCCGCCGAGCCGGTGCGCCGGATGCCCGCGACCTGGGGCATCACCGCGGCCAGTTCGCTCAGGTAGCGGTCGTGCCCCTCCTTGCCGTGATGGGGGATGCCCGTGACAATCACGCTTTCGCGCAGATGCCCGCGCGCCGCTACACGGATGCGCCGGTCGTTGAGGAACGCGCCCTTGCCGCGCTCGGCGGTATAGGTGTCGCCCGTGACCGGATTGTAGATCAGGCCCGCGACAAGCTGACCCTCCCGCTCCAGCGCGATTGAAATCGCGAACAGCGGGATGCCGTGCATGAAGTTTGTTGTCCCGTCGAGCGGATCGACAATCCATGTGTGCGTCTTGTCCGGCCCTTCGACCCGGCCGCGTTCTTCCATCAGGAAGCAGTAGCCTTCGCGGGCGCGCGACAGCTCCTCGAACAGAACTTTCTCCGCGCGCATGTCGGCGGCGGTGACGAAATTCGCCGGTCCCTTCTTCGAGACCTGCAGGTGCTCCACCTCGCCGAAGTCGCGCGCGAGACCGCGCCCGGCCTTTCGGGCGGCGCTGATCATCACGTTCATAAGCGCAGATACCGGCATGTTTCAACCGTCGGTTTTGGTTCGGTCCGCGATGACGTTGCCTTCGGCGTCGAACCACCAGGGGTTGTGGGCGATTTCCCACACATGGCCGTCCGGGTCGGCGAAGTAGCCGCCGTAGCCGCCCCAGAAGGTCGGCGCAGCGGGTTTCAGGATCGTCGCGCCAGCGGCGGCTGCGTCGGCTATCGCCGCGTCGACCTCTCCGGGGCTGGCGAGGCACTGCGCCAGCGTGATGCCGCGAAAACCTTCGCTCTCGGGCGTCAACGCGGCGTCGGCGGCCAGCAGCGTCGAGGGGTAGAGCGCAAGAAGCAGACCCTGACCTGCCTTGAAGATTTTGGGGGCGTTCGCGCCCCCGCCATCGTCGATGCGCTGCCAGCCAAGCGCCTCGTAGAATGCGCGTGCGCGCTCAAGATCGGCCACGCCCAGCGTAATGACGCTCAGATGCTGCTTCACGACAGCCGCCCGGATGGCGCGCGGGCATCAGTCGGCGCGGCGCACATAGCTCAGATCGCTGGTGTCCACGACGATCTTTTCGCCCGCACTGATAAAAGGCGGCACCATAACCCGCACGCCGTTTTCCAGCACTGCCGGCTTGTAGGAGGACGACGCGGTCTGGCCTTTCACCACGGGCTCGGCTTCTGCGATCTCGACCGTCACGTGTTCCGGCAGCGTGATGCCGATCGGTTTGCCCTCGTGCATTTCCACGGTTACCTGCATCCCTTCTTGCAAGAACGCCTTGCGCTCGCCGACGAACTCCTGCGCGAGTTCGATCTGCTCGAAGGTTTCCATGTCCATGAAGACGAGCATGTCGCCCTCTTCATAAAGGTACTGGAAGTCCCGCTGTTCGAGGCGCACGCGCTCGACCGTCTCTGAAGAGCGGAAACGCTCGTTCAGCTTGGTGCCGTCGATGAGATTTTTCAGCTCGACCTGCGCGTAGGCCGGGCCCTTGCCGGGCTTGACGTGCTGAATCTTCACCGCCGCCCAAAGGCCGCCCTTGTGCTCGATGACGTTGCCGGGGCGGATTTCGTTGCCGTTGATCTTCATGAGCCTGCCGCTCGAACCTGTGTTGGACTCTGTGCTGCCCCGTTAGGAGCCGGTTATTCGCGGACGAGTCAAGAGGCTTGCGCCCCGCCGAGGCGAGGCGCGCGCTTTCCTTTCATGAGCGGCGGCGAGCGGGCGCGTCGTCAGCCGCGCGGCATGGCCTGGTCCAGATCGGCGATGATGTCGTCGACCGATTCCAGCCCGATCGACAGCCGCACGACATCGTCGCCCGCGCCCGCCTGCGCGCGCTGCTCTGGCGTGAGCTGGCTGTGGGTGGTCGAAGCCGGATGGATGATGAGGCTGCGCGTGTCGCCGATATTCGCCAGATGCGAGAAGATTTCCACCCCGGAGACCAGCGCCACGCCCGCGTCGTAGCCGCCTTTGAGGCCGAAGGTGAACACCGCGCCCGCGCCTTTCGGGCAGATGCGCTGCATCAGGCCGTGGTAGCGGTTGCCCTCAAGCCCGGCATAGGACACCCAGGCCACCTCGGGGCGCTGCTCAAGCCAGCGGGCGACCGCCAGCGCATTCTCGCAGTGCCGCTGCATCCGCAGGCATACCGTTTCGATGCCGGTGAGGATGAGGAAGGCGTTCATCGGCGAAATCGCCGGGCCGAGGTCGCGCAGGCCGAGCGTGCGGCAGGCAATCGCGAAGGCCATGTCGCCGAAGGCATCGGCCATCACCATGCCATTGTAGCTGGGATTCGGCTCGGTGAGCGACGGGTACCGCCCGGACGCCTTCCAGTCGAAGGTGCCGCAATCCACGATGATCCCGCCGATCGAGTTGCCGTGCCCGCCGAGGAATTTCGTCAGCGAATGGACGACGATATCCGCGCCGTGCTCCTTCGGCCGGCAGAGATAGGGGGTCGCCATCGTGTTATCGACGATCAGCGGCACGCCGGCGCGGCGCGCGATCGCGGCGATGGCGGGGATGTCCACCACCACCCCGCCGGGGTTGGCGATCGACTCGATGAAGATCGCCTTAGTCTTATCGGTCAGCGCGCGCTCGAAGCTGGCGGGGTCGTCGGCGTCGGCCCAGACGACGTTCCAGCCGAACTTCTTGAAGGCATGGCCGAACTGGTTGATCGAGCCGCCGTAGAGTTGGCGCGCGGCGATGAACTCGTCGCCCGGCTCCAGCAGCGTGTGCATGGTGACGAGCTGCGCGGCGTGACCCGAGGCGACCGCCAGCGCCGCCGTACCGCCCTCAAGCGCGGCGACGCGCTGCTCCAGCGCATCCTGCGTCGGGTTCATGATGCGCGTGTAGATGTTGCCGAACTGCTGGAGGCCGAACAGCGCGGCGGCGTGCTCCGTGCTGTCGAACACGTAAGACGTGGTCTGGTAGATCGGCGTGACGCGCGCGCCGGTTGTCGGGTCGGGCTGGCTTCCGGCGTGGATCGCCTGGGTTTCGAAACCGCGTTGGTCCTGCTCTGACATGGGCGCCTCCTGTTATCGGTTATGATCCGCGCGACGCGACGGCGCTGCCATGACATGGTCATGCGCCGCTTCGCGGTTTTCAAGGCTCTTTCGCGCGGGCTCACGCCGTCTGGCGCTTGCGCAGTTCGCTCGCGCGGACCTTCTTGCTTTCGGACTTGAGCTGGCCGCAGGCCGCCATGATGTCGCGTCCGCGCGGCGTGCGCACGGGCGAGGCATAGCCCGCGCGCTGGATCACGGCGGCGAATTCTTCGATCTGCTCCCAGTCGGAGCAATCGTAGGGCGCGCCCGGCCACGGGTTGAACGGGATCAGGTTGATCTTGGCGGGGATGCGCGCCAGCAGCCGCACCAAGTCCTTCGCCTCGGCGAGCGAGTCGTTCACGCCCTTGAGCATGACGTATTCAAAGGTGATGCGCCGGTTGTTCGCCAGGCCGGGATAGTTGCGGCAGGCTTCGAGCAGTTCGGCGATCGGGTATTTCTTGTTGAGCGGGACAAGCTCGTTGCGCAACTCGTCGTTCACGGCGTGCAGCGAGATCGCCAGCATGACGCCCATCTCGTGGCCGGTTCGCGGGATCATCGGCACGACGCCGGAGGTCGACAGCGTGATGCGGCGCTTCGAGATCGCCAGCCCGTCGCCGTCATTGGCGATTTCCATCGCCGTCTTGACATTGTCGAAGTTGTAGAGCGGCTCGCCCATGCCCATCAGCACGATGTTGCTGATCATCCGCTCCGCTTCGGGCAGCGCGGTGGGGTTTTCCGCATCGAGTCCGGGCCAGTCGCCCAGCCGGTCGCGCGCCAGCATGATCTGGCCGGCAATTTCGCCGGGGGTCAGGTTGCGCACCAGCGGCTGCGTGCCGGTGTGGCAGAAGCTGCAGTTGAGCGTGCAGCCGACCTGGCTGGAGATGCACAGCGTCGCCCGGTCGGCGTCGGGGATGTAGACGGTCTCCACTTCGGGGCCGGGCAGGCCGGGCCGGGACGGCGCAAGCCGCGAGAGCCATTTGCGCGTGCCATCGCTTGAGATTTGCTCGGACACGATCTCGGGGCGCTCCAGCGTGGCGGCCGCGGCCAGGTCCCGGCGCAGAGCCTTCGACACATTCGTCATCGCGTCGAAATCGCGCACGCCCTGCGTGTAGACCCACCGCCAAAGCTGGCTGACGCGCATACGCCGCTGACGCTCTGGCACGCCGATGTCGCCGAGAAACGCCGCCATTTCCGGCCGGCTCAAGCCGATCATGCTGGGCTTTTCCCTGGCTCTGGCGGCCTCGCGCGCGGCGTCTGCGGAAACGAGGCCGGACGGCGCGATTATGTCGAGGGACACCTCAGTCTCCAGTTTCGGTTGCGGGCGTTACGGGCATTCCTCGTCCAATGTATTGATCGAGGCGGTCAAACCAAAGAGCGAATAGGTATCCGAGGTCTGCTCGCCGTCCGCCGTTTCGCCCGAGACCGTCATCTTGGCGCCTGCCTTCATGAGCTGGAGCAGCCGCTTCTCGTCCTCCGGGTCGCGCAGGAAGGCGTTGTCGCCGCGCGTGAACATCGCGAACTCGTCTCCGCCGACATCCACCGTCGGCTGGCTGCCTTCCTTGAACTCGTAGCCATTCTTGATGCTAAGCTCGTTCTTGATGCCGTCGCCGACCCAGTTGGTCACGTAGAAATACACGCCGCTGCGGTTCGGATCATTGGGAGAACTGTCGGTTGGCTCGCTCGCGGCAAAGCAGATCTTGTCGCCGTCCTCGCCTTCATGCACGTAAACCGCCCAATCCCGGTTTTCAGCGACTTGCGTCGTGTTTTGCGCCGCCGCCGAAGCGGTCATCAGTGCGATCAGCAGCGATGAGAAAAGAACGATCCTCATGAGGCCTAGTCTCTCTTGCATTGCGTTGGACAAGAATCACGCTCCGTATATAGCTTCGCCGGCGCTTTGGCCAGCACTGGTGGGCAAAAATCTAGCGTCCGGCCGTGCGGCTGCGCGCCCGGCCGTGCTGGTGCTCCGGCAGTGGCGACGCGCCGCCCTCGCTCAGCGGCCGGGGCGCAAATCGCCCGAGGCTGCGCACGCGGTCATACATCACGATCGCCCCGGCCATGGCGACATTTACGCAAAAGGCGGTCGGGATTTTGACGACGTGATCGCAGCGCGCCAGAACCGCGTCACTGAGGGAGCCGCGCTCAGGGCCGAGGACATAGGCGGCGCGCGTTGGGTGACGGAAGCTGGGCAGGTCGACCGCTTCGTCGAGCAGCTCGACGCCGACCAGCCGGCAGTGCCGGGGCAACTGCATGTCCGCCACGCCCGCCCAGTGATAGGCCGGCAGACGATCCGCGGCCTTCGAGGTGTCGGCCTTGGTCTCGAAGGCGCGCGGGTCGGCGTCGATGGTGAACACGAAGCTCGCGCCGAAGCCGTAGGCCGAGCGCATAAGATTGCCCAGGTTCATCGACTTGGAGATGCGCTCCACGCCGATGGCGAAATAGCCTCTTGTCGTCATGGTCCGTTGTGGCGAGGTTGATGCGCGCCGGGCGCTCTCGACGACGCGAGATCAGCCGGCAGCGGCGCAACGCAAGTATGCAAGCGGCGGAGACTGCCATGAAAGCAATTGTTTGTCATGCCCTCGGCGCGCCGGATGATCTGACGCTGGAGGACATCCCGGAGCCTGAGCCGGGCGCGGGCGAGGTGCTGATCGGCGTGCGCGCGGCCGCGCTCAATTTCTTCGACACGCTCATCATCCGCGGCAAGTACCAGCACAAGCCGCAACTGCCTTTTTCGCCGGGCGGCGAGGTGGCGGGCGAGGTCGAGCGGCTCGGGCCGGGGGTGACGGCGCTGGAGATCGGCCAGCGCGTAATGGCGCATGTGCGCTGGAACGGCTGCCGGGAGAAGACCGTTGCAAAGGCCGACGCGGTCGTTCCGGTGCCTCCAGAGGTCAGCGACGAGGCGGCGGCTTGCATCACCATCACCTACGGCACGGCGATGCACGGCCTGAAAGATCGCGGGCGCATTGCGCCGGGCGAGACGGTGGCCGTGCTGGGCGCGTCCGGCGGGGCGGGGCTGGCGGCAGTCGAGATCGCCAGGGCGCTCGGGGCGCGGGTGTTCGCGGTGGCGTCGTCGCCGGAGAAGCTGGCGGTGTGCGAGGCGCATGGCGCGCACGACCTCATTGACTACAGCGCGGGCGATTTGCGCGATCAGCTCAAGGCGGCAACCGGAGGGGGCGGCGTGGACATTGTTTATGACTGCGTCGGCGGCAATCAGACCGAGCGGGCGCTGCGCGCGCTGGCTTGGGACGGGCGGCTGCTGGTTATCGGCTTCGCCTCGGGCGGTATTCCGCAGATCCCGCTGAATCTGCCGCTGCTCAAGGGCTGTTCTATCGTCGGCGTGATGTTCGGGCGGTTCGCCGAACTGTTCCCCGGGCAGCAGCGGGAGAACATGCGCCAGGTCCTCGACTGGTGCGCTGACGGGACGCTGAAACCGCATGTGCAGGAGGTTGTGCCGCTGAACAAGACGATTCGCGCGCTCAAGATAATCGAAGCGCGAGAGGCGGTGGGCAAGATCGTGGTGCGTCCATGAGCCGCGGCCCGAACGTCTTGAGCGCTGCGCGAAATCGTTGAAAGGGGCAGGAAAAGCCTTGCATTTCCGGGCAACTGCGCCATGTGTCGGGTAACGCAAACACAAAGGCGTGACGATACAGCCCCAGTGCGCGTGCAATGGGCGCGGGCGCGAGACGCTAGGCTTTGACTTCGCATCGAAGCGCGTTATCGTCCGCTCCAATCAATTCATGCAAGATGATCGCGACAACGACAAGTCCAAGGAGCAGGCTGGAGACCGGCCGCCCTCAGTACAGAATATGAAATTTACCGATCTCGGCCTGAGCGACAAGGTTCTCGCGGCCGTCCACGAGGCGGGCTATCAGGAGCCTACGCCGATTCAGGCGCAGGCCATCCCGGTCGCAGTCGAAGGCCGCGATGTCGTCGGCATCGCCCAGACGGGCACCGGCAAGACCGCCTCATTCGTGCTGCCCATGCTGACCCGGCTGGAACGCGGCCGGGCGCGCGCGCGGATGCCGCGCTCGCTCATTCTGGAGCCCACGCGCGAACTGGCAGCGCAGGTCGCCCAGAGCTTCGAGGAGCTTGGCGGCAAGCACAAGCTGACCGTGGCGCTTCTGATCGGCGGCGTCTCCTTCGACGAGCAGTATCGCAAGCTGGACCGCGGCGCGGACGTGCTGATCGCCACGCCAGGCCGGCTGCTCGATCATTTCGGGCGCGGCAAGCTGTTGCTCACAGCCGTCGAGGTCTTCGTCATCGACGAGGCCGACCGGATGCTCGACATGGGCTTCATCCCGGATATCGAGCGGATTTGCGGGCTGCTGTCGCCAGCGCGCCAGACGCTGTTCTTCTCCGCCACGATGCCGCCGGAGATCGAGAAGCTGACCCACAAGTTCCTGAACGCGCCCGAGCGCGTGAGCGTCGATCGCCAGACGATGGCCGCCACGACCATCGAGCAGCGACTCAAATTCACCGAACCGGAAGCCAAGGCGAAGCGCGCGGCGCTGCGCGATCTGATCCGCGAGAAGAACGTCAAGAACGCCATCATTTTCTGCAACCGCAAGCGCGATGTCGGCGTCGTCTTCCGCTCGCTGAAGAAGCACGGCTTCAACGCGGGCGAGTTGCACGGCGATATGGATCAGCGTGCCCGGATGCAGACCCTGGAAGCCTTCCGCAACGGCGACATCGCGCTGCTGGTCGCCAGCGACGTGGCCGCGCGCGGGCTGGACATCCCCGAGGTCAGCCACGTCTTCAACTACGACGTTCCGACCCATTCGGAGGATTACATCCATCGGATCGGCCGTACGGGCCGCGCCGGCCGCGAAGGCTTCTCCGCCACGCTGGTGACGCAGAAGGAAATCCCCGCGGTCAAGGACATCGAAAAGCTGCTGGGCGGCGAGATCGCGTGGATCGGCGAGAAGCCCGGCGCGGACGCGGAAGGTGAAGACGGCAGACGCCGCAAGCGCGGCGGCCGGAAACGCGGCGAGCGCAAATCCGCCAGCGCGGACGAGAAGCCCAAAGCCGGGGCCGCAACGGCCCGAAACCCGCAAGCCGAGACCGAAGTCGAGGAAAATGCCAGACCTGCAGGCGAGGGCGAACGGTCCGGTTCTGGCCGCCGTCGCGGACGTCGCGGCGGACGCCGCCGCCAGCAGCAGGAGCAGCCGGAACCGGCGCTGGCGACGCCGGAATACGGCGCGCCGGCCCAGACCAACGGCGAAGAGAAACCCGAATCGTCGCGCCGCAAGCCGTCGCGCAAGCGCGAGCTGGCTGACGCCGAGGCCGGCGACAGCACGGCATTCGGCATGAGCGACCAGGTGCCGGCCTTTCTGATGCGCCCGATTCGCCGGCCATCCTCCTCAAGCTGATCCGAAAGCCGGCATCGCCGGTCAAAATTGCCCGTTGTCTTGCTTGGGCGCGGGCGATATAACCCTAGCCAATTCGCAACAAAGGGCGGTTACGGGGAGCGCGTCGGCGCGGCCGCGTCCTTGTTGTCGCTTTCATGTAAGCACAGGTTGAGCAGCTGGCGCGCCTGACTCGGCGCAGAGCGCGGGCGGTCCATGCGAAGCCCGCAGCGCCAGTGAAAGACTTTGGAGACGAGGATGGCCGATATGCTGGAACTCGCGGCTCAGCCGCGCGAGAAAACCGGAAGCGCCGCTGCGCGCGCAATCCGCAAGAGCGGCGGCGTGCCCGCGATCGTTTATGGCGGCCGCGGCGGCCCCCAGAAGGTCACGCTGAATTACAAGGATGTCTGGAAGCAGGTCGAAACGGGGCATTTCCTCAGTTCGGTCTACATGCTGAACATCAACGGAAAGAAAACCCGCGTGATTCCCCGCGATGTGCAGTTCGACCCGGTCCGCGACTTCCTTGAGCATGTCGATTTTCTGCGCCTTGAGAAGGACGCTGTCGTCGAGGTCGACGTGCCGGTGCATGTCGTCAACGAAGAACTCTCGCCCGGCCTCAAGCGCGGCGGCGCGCTGAACATGACGCGCCATGAAATCGGGCTGACCTGCCCGGCCGACTCGATTCCCGAGTATATCGAGGTGGACGTGGCCGGGCTGGATATCGGCGACTCGCTTCACATCTCTCAAGTGAGCTTGCCGGAGAACGCGACGCCGACCATTACCGACCGCGACTTCACCATTCTCAGCATCGCCGGCACCGCCGCTGCGTCGGCCGGGAGCGAAGGCGAGGAAGAGGCGGAAGCGCCGGAAGAATAGTCGCGCCGCGCAAAACCGCGTCCCGGCAGGGCGGCTGGGGAGACGGCATGAAGCTGCTGATCGGGCTGGGCAATCCGGGGGCGCGCTACGCCCGCAACCGTCACAATGTCGGCTTCATGGCGGTCGAGGCGATCGCCGAGCGCCACGGCATCGGTCCCTGGCGGCGACGCTTTCAGGGCGAGGCTGCGGAAGGGCGCATCGGCGGCGACAAGGTCCTGCTCCTCAAACCCCAGACCTACATGAACGAGTCGGGCCGCGCGGCCGGCGAGGCGGCGCGGTTCTTCAAGCTGCCGCCCGCGGACATGATCGTCTTTCACGACGAACTCGACCTTGCGCCCGGCAAGGTGAAGGTCAAGCAGGGCGGCGGCCATGCAGGCCACAACGGTCTGAAATCGCTGACCGCGCATTGCGGCGCGGAGTTCTGGCGGGTGCGCATCGGCATCGGCCATCCCGGCGACAAATCGAAGGTGACGGCGCATGTGCTCGGCGACTTCGCCAAGGCCGATTCCGACTGGCTCGACCCGCTGCTGGAGGCGATGGCGGATGCCGCGCCCGCGCTGGTGAGCGGCAACGAGACGAAGTTCGCCAGCGATGTGGCGCAGGCCATGCGCGATTTGCCCGCGCCAGCTAAGGACGCCGCGCCGAAGCGCGAGAAGCCGGGACCAGCGTCCGGCGCGCCGAAGCCGGAGCAGCCATCCGCCCCCACCCAGCTTGGCGAGAAGCTGCGCCGCTGGCTGTCGGGCTGACCCTCAATATCCCGAAACACGCGACAGGACGCACGAAGATGGGTTTCAAATGCGGCATCGTCGGGCTGCCCAATGTCGGGAAATCGACGCTTTTCAATGCGTTGACCCGCACCGCGGCGGCCGAGGCGGCCAACTATCCGTTTTGCACGATCGAGCCGAATGTCGGCGAGGTGCCCGTGCCCGATCCGCGCCTCGATGAACTCGCCCGGCTTGGCAAGTCCGCGCAAATCATTCCGACCCGGCTGAATTTCGTGGACATCGCCGGGCTGGTCCGCGGCGCGTCGAAAGGCGAGGGGCTGGGCAACCAGTTTCTGGCAAATATCCGCGAGATGGACGCGATTGCCTATGTGCTGCGCTGTTTTGAGGATGACGACGTCACCCATGTCGAGGGGCGCGTCGACCCGATCGCGGACGCGGAAACGGTCGAGACCGAGCTGATGCTCGCCGATCTGGAAAGCCTGGAGCGCCGCAAACCCGCGCTGGAAAAAAAGGCCAAAGCTCAGGGGCCGGAGGGCAAGGAGGCGAAGGCGACGCTCGCGCTGATCGACAAGGTCGCCGCCGTGCTCGCCGAGGGCCGCCCGGCGCGCGTGGCGGAGATCACTGAGGAGGAGCGGCCCGGCTTTGTGATGCTGCAACTCCTGACGGCCAAGCCCGTGCTTTACGTGTGTAATGTCGATGAAGCCTCGGCGGCGACCGGCAACGCGCTGTCCCGCGATGTCGAAGCGCACGCGGCGAAGGAAGGGGCGGGCGTCGTCGTCATCTCCGCGAAGATCGAGGCCGAACTTGCCCAACTCGACGACGAGGAGCAGGCTGAATATCTCGCGGAGCTTGGCCTGGAAGAGCCGGGCCTGAACCGCCTGATCCGCGCGGGTTACGATCTGCTCGGCCTCATCACCTATTTCACCGTCGGGCCGAAGGAAGCGCGCGCCTGGACCGTGCCGCGCGGCACGACCGCGCCCAAGGCGGCGGGCGTGATTCACACCGACTTCGAGAAGGGTTTTATCCGCGCCGAGACGATCTCATACGAGGATTTCGTCGCCTGTGGCGGTGAAGCGCGCGCCAAGGAAGCCGGCAAGATGCGGCTGGAGGGCAAGGAGTACGTCGTCCATGACGGCGACGTGATGCATTTCCGCTTCGCCACCTGAGTGAACTCAGGCCAGCACATCATCCAACGGGCGGCGCAGCGAACGCGGCATAGCCGGGGCGCGGCCAACGCGCACGACCAGATCGGGCCGGCGGCCGCCGATCCCCAGATGCGTGGCGAATTGTTCTCGCACTTTTGGCGCCTCCACCGGCTGATTGACGAAAGCGTGCTTAAGGCCGAGCGCCGTGGCGACAAGGGCGAACCGCTGGTATGCGCGGCCCACCTCGACCCAGTGCGCCACGTCGTTCTGTTTTGCCGTGAAGATCACCACCGCGGAAGACGATCTAACCTGCTTGATGTATTTCTCGCGCTCGGCTTCTTCGGTGAAGACGAAATCGAACACCGTGGGACCGAGCCACGATGGCATGGTTGGGTTGCCGGAACATGCCGCAAATAGCCCGTCGCGCGTTTCCAGCGCTTGGGCCGAACTGAACCGGATCCACGCTTTCAGTTCCGCCACGAATGCGGGATCGCGCACCTGCGCGTCGCTGCCAGCCGCAACGAACTCGGCGACTTCGGCAATCGCCTCAGCCGCGTTGAGCAGGATCGCATCGACGCCGGGCATCTCGGCAGCCGCATGTAGTTGACGAAGCTCGGACGTGGAGATCGCGCTGCCGTCGTATTGCGAGCGCGTGCACTGGCGCGCAGTGATGGCCCGATACTCAGGCGTCGTTCGCGCCGGTCCGCTGTCGAGCGCCACGGATACGGTCGATTCGCCGTTGTGCAACATTGCCTCAGGCGTTGCGCGCAGGCCCAAGGTCGGCGCGGCCTCGACCATGTTCTGCGCGGCACAGCCAAGGCTGGCGAACAGATGATGACTGTCCGGGTCGACGGCGGGGGTGGCGCGCGAGAAGTCCGGGCGGATCTCAATGCGGTCATCCGCGACGGCGAATGTCCAGGGCTGGGTGTTGTGGCTGTTGGCCGCGAGCGTCGCGTAGCGCACCAGTTCCCGGCGCTTCTGTTCCGGTGTTAGATCGCCGGTGTCGGTGTGCCGCCATGTCCGCTGCGCCGCGGCTCCGTAAGCATCGCTGACACCGCAGCCGGTCAGTCCACTGGTCGCCAGACCGGCCGCCGCCAGGCCCAGCCCGAATTGCCTGCGATTGATGCGTGCCATGCCCCTCTCCCGCGCCTTGCGCTGGGAGAAGCTCTAGCCGCCTCGGCTTGCTCCGGTCAACCGCACGCCGCGAAGCCGCAGCGCATTGGTGATGACCGACACCGACGAAAGGCTCATGGCCGCCGCGGCGATCATTGGCGACAGCAAGATGCCGAACACCGGATAGAGCACCCCCGCCGCGACCGGCACGCCCAGCGCGTTGTAGCCGAAGGCAAAGACAAGGTTCTGGCGGATGTTGCGCATGGTCGCGCGCGCCAGATGCACGGCCCGGACGATCGCGTTCAGGTCACCGCGCAACAGCGTCAGCCCGGCGCTCTCGATGCTAACATCCGCGCCCGTGCCCATCGCGATGCCGACATCGGCGGCCGCGAGCGCGGGCGCGTCGTTGATGCCGTCGCCGGCCATCGCCACGACCGCTTCACCTTCGGCCAATTTACGGACCAGTTCGGTCTTGTCCTGCGGCATGAGTTCGGCGTGCACCTCGTCGATGCCCAGCGCCTTGGCGACGGCCTGTGCCGTTTCCTTATTGTCGCCCGTGGCCATGACGATGCGCAAGCCCGCCTCGTGCAGCGCGCGCACGGCTTCGGCGGCGCGCTCCTTGATCGGGTCGGCCACGGCCAGCAGTCCGGCCAATTCGCCGTCGATGGCGACGAAGACCACCGTCTTGCCCTCCGCCCGCATGTCGTTCGCCTGGTCCTCGCCCTTGGCCGCATCCACGTCTTCGGCGTCCATCAGGTGCGGCGTGCCGACAGCGACCGCGCGGCCCTCAACTTTGCCGACGATGCCCTGTCCAGTCCGCGCCTCGAAGTCCTCCGTGTCGGCGAGTTGCAGGTCGCGCTCTTTCGCGGCTTGCAGGAACGCTTCGGCTAGCGGGTGCTCGCTCGCGCGCTCCAGGCTGGCGGCGAGGCGCAGCAACTCGTTCTCGTCCATATCGCCCAGCGTGACCACATCGCTCAGCTTCGGCGCGCCCTCGGTGAGCGTGCCAGTCTTGTCGACGATCAGGGTATCCACCGACGCCAGCCGCTCCAGCGCCTGCGCCTCGCGCACGAGCACGCCGGACTGCGCGCCGCGCCCGGTCGCCACCATGATCGACATCGGCGTGGCCAGCCCAAGCGCGCAGGGGCAGGCGATGATGAGCACCGAAACAGCCGCGACCAGCGCATAGGCCATGGCGGGCGGCGGGCCGAAGATCGACCAGGCGATGAAGGCGATGATCGCTACGGCCACCACGGCGGGCACGAAATAGGCCGCGACCTGGTCCACCAGCCGCTGGATCGGCGCGCGGCTGCGCTGGGCCTGCGCAACCATCTCGACGATGTTCGACAGCATCGTGTCGCTGCCGACGCGCTCGGCGCGCATGATGAAGCTGCCGGAGGCGTTGAGCGTGCCGCCGGTGACGTCATCGCCTTCGGTCTTCTCGACCGCGACCGGCTCGCCGGTCAGCATGGACTCGTCCACGCTGGAGCGGCCGTCCTCGACCACGCCGTCCACGGGGATCGACTCGCCGGGGCGCACCCGGAGCCGGTCGCCGACCTGCACCTGCTCAAGCGGCACGTCCTCGTCCGCGCCGTCCTCGGCCACGCGCCGCGCCGTCTTGGGCGCGAGATCGAGCAGCGCGCGCACAGCCGAGCCGGTCTTTTCACGCGCGCGCAGCTCCATGACCTGCCCGGCGAGCACCAGCACGACGATCATCGCCGCGGCCTCGAAATAGACGCCGACAGTACCACCGGCTGAGCGGAAGGCGTCGGGGAAGATGCCGGGCGCTATCACCGCGACAACGCTGTAGCCATAGGCCGCGCCGACGCCCAGCCCGATAAGCGTCCACATGTTCGGGCGCATGTTCTGGAAAGAGGCCACACAGCGCACGAAGAAGGGCCAGCCCGAATAAAGCACCACCGGCGTCGCCAGCGCCAGCTCGGCCCAGCGCGCGATGTCCTTGCCAATCCATTCGTTGACAGGCAGGCCGAGCATCGGCCCCATCGCCAGGATGAGCACGGGCACGGTGAGCGCTGCGCCGACGATCAGCCGGCGGGTGAAATCCACCAGCTCGGGATCAGGCCCGGACGGGGCGGCGGCCGGGCTCATCGGCTCCAGGGCCATTCCGCAGATCGGGCAGGTGCCCGGGCCTTCCTGCACGATCTCCGGGTCCATCGGGCAGGTGTAGAGCGTGCCGGGCGGCGCTGGCTCGGGTTCGCCCTGATCGCTCAGGTATTTCTCGGGATCGGCGGCGAACTTGTCGCGGCAGCCCTCGCGGCAGAAGTAATACGTCTCGCCTTCGTAGTCATAGCTGATCGCGTCCGGGCCGGGCGTGACCTTCATTCCGCAGACAGGGTCGATGACCTGCTCGGCCGTTTCGCCGTTATGTTCGTGGCAGCACGCGCCGTGCGCGTCGGTGCGCTGCGTTTCCTGCATTTCCGACTCCTTCGCGTCGCGTCATTTTGCTGACGCGCGGCTTGTTCGAAAACCGGGTCTCATCCCGGATAAGGTCCGGGACATGCTTTTCGGATCGCGCCTTGTCTGACGCGCGACTTGTCCGAAAACCGGTTCCCACTTTTCGGATCGCGCTTCAGCGATACGACTGGAAAACGTCCGTCTGCCCGTCCGCATCGAAGGAGAGCACGTCATAGGGTTCGGTGCGGTCGCCGACCTCCATGCCCGGCGAGCCGATCGGCATTCCCGGCACGGACAGGCCCTTCACGTCCGGGCGCTCGGCGAGCAGCCGCTTGATGTCGCCGGCCGGGACGTGCCCTTCGATGATGTACCCGTCGACGGTCGCCGTGTGGCAGGAGTCCAGGTTGTTGGGGATGCCGGCCATCCGCTTGACCCCCCACATCTTGCGCGTTTCGGTGACCTCCACCTCGAAGCCCTCCGCGCGCAGATGATCCGCCCATTTCGCGCAGCAGCCGCATTGCGGATGCCTGACCATCTCCACGACCGGCAGGCTCTGCGCCCGCGCGCCGTCCTCGCTCGCCTTCGCGGGCGTCGGCGGCATCAGCGCCGCAACAAGAAGAACCATCGCCGCAGTCAGAAGTTTCATCGCTCGCTCCCGGATGCTTATCGCTTTGACCGGAAGGTGGCGCTTCCAGCAACTGGAAGGTCAAGCGGCCGGGTGCGTTAACCATCCCTGCTGCGCGTCCGGGGCATTTGATTAAAATATGGTTAATCTCACATCGAGGATGCGAAGGGGCCATCAATGGCGTGGACGCCGCAGGAGGACGACGACAACCGGCGCGGCGCGGCGCTGTTCCGCGCGCTGCAAGCCGAGCCGGTGCAGGCTGCGCTCGACGAGATCGAGGCGGATACCGGCCTGCCGCGTGAGCGGGTCATTGCCGAGGCGGTTGTTTTCGCCGGGCGCGAGCGGCGGGCGTTCATGGCGCATTTGCGCGGGCGTCCGACGGGCGGCCGTTCCGGGCCGGAGCGGCGTGGGCGGCGCTTCCTCGGCGATCACGCGGTTCAGATTCTGGTGGCGGGCATGTTCCTGTTGGGCGCGGCGCTGGCGGCGATCCAGATGCTGGCGAGGTGAGGACGGAGTAGGTCATGCGCGCGCTCATCTTCGTCGTCGCCCTCGGCGCTTTCTGGGACGGCTACACCAGCTTTTACGGCATCGCCGAGTTTTACGACCTCGTGCTGGGCGAAAGCGACCCGATGCGATTCGTCTTTGCCGCCATCGCCGCGATCACCATCGTCGGCTTCATGGTCGCCACGCGGCTGATCTGGAGCGGGGCGGAGGCGAACAACGCGATCTCGATGCTGTTGAAGTCCGCGTGGGTGGTGTGCTTCGCGATCGACCTCTACACGTCTTTCATCGGCACGCGCGATTTCGTGTTTGACGGCATGGCCGGAGGCACGGCGAACGTTATCGGCCTGCTCATCATGAGCTTTCTGGTGACGTCATCCTCGGTGCTGCTGTCGCAGCTCATCACCGGCAAGGGCATCCGCAAGCGGTATTTGTATTGAAGCGGTTCCCGAGCAGGTTATAGACCGTCGTCCCGGATGCGCTGCAGCGCGAAGCGGTGCCGCGCTGATCCGGGATCGCCCTCAGCTCATGCCAGTTCTGATCCCGTGTCTGCGCAGCAGGAGGATGTTCCGCAGCGCGCACGGGATGA
>CAZINX010000027.1:0-21193 GCA_964540795.1 uncultured Hyphomicrobiaceae bacterium
TGCGTGAGGAGCTGCGCGCCCGGCTGCAGCCGGAAGGCCGCTTCACCCCGGCGCTGCAGGAAAGCCTTGCCATGACCCACATGAACCGCGCCGTCGCGCTTCGCGGCCTCGGGCGCGGGGAAGAGGCGGTGCAAGGCTATGATCAGGCGCTTGACCTGCGTGAGGAGCTGCGCGCCCGGCTTGAGCCTGAGGGCCGCTGGACGCCGGGCCTGCAGGAAACCCTCGCTGGCACCCACATGAATCGCGCCAACGCGCTTCAAGGCCTCGGGCGCGGCGAAGAGGCGGTTGCCGGCTATGATCAGGCGCTTGACCTGCGTGAGGAGCTGCGCGCCAGGCTGGCGCCTGAGGGCCGCTTCACCCCGGCGCTGCAGGAAGAACTCGCCAAGACCCACATGAACCGCGCCGTCGCGCTTCGCGGCCTCGGGCGCGGCGGCGAGGCCGTTGCCGGCTATGATCAGGCGCTTGAATTGCGTGAAGAGCTGCGCGCCCGGCTGGCGCCCGAGGGCCGCTGGACGCCGGCGCTGCAGCACGGCTTTGCGACGACCTATTACAACCGCGCACACCTGCACGAGGCCCGAGGCCAGCAGGAGGCAGCTTGCCGCGATGCGCGGGCCGCGGAGGCGGTGTATACCGATATCGTCGACACGTTGGGAGAAGCATGTCCCCCCGCGTTTCTACAAGATCTGGAGGACGCCAGAGCGCTCGTGACGCGGGTTTGCAGCGAAGATCAGGGCGGCGCAGAGACATGAATGCGCTCGATCGCGGGAGTATGCTTTAAGTGTTCTCAGGATCAGATTGATTGTCGATCTGACTGCTCATACAATTCTGAACGGCTTCAAGTATGCGCTGAACCTCTGGATTGCTCATCTCAAGTGCATCCATCTCTTGGACCGCGAACTGGTTCCAATCGCGGTCGAAAACCCGTTCGACTTCCCCGGATTTGCCGGAGGCTCCTTCTCTTGCCTGATTACCTATTTCCGTCCGCGAGGCGGATCTGTGCGTAGGGGCGGGGCGTGGTTCGGACGGCGTTATGGACGAGATCGGCGAACATGTCCTTGAGGGCGTGCCGGCGGTTGAAGCGGTCCTGGAATTCCGCCAGGTAGCGAGCGACATAGTGGCGGCGAAGCGCATGAAAGTTTCCAGCGATCGCGGTCTTGACGTTGCCGAGGATGGTATTCATCGACCGGCAGACGGCGAGCCGCTCGGCCCCGTCGATGCGGCTTGTGACGATGGCCGTGTACGTGCAGCCCAGCTCCTGAACAGCACGAAAACACCCCAGCCCGTCAGAGACGACATGCACGCCCCCGGCCAGTCGCGCCCGGGCGAAGCGTTTGATATCCGCGGTGTTATGGCTGGTGACGGTCTGCAGAACCAATCGCCGAGGCCGGCCGCCTTCGGTCACCAAGGCGCTGACGAAAGGGACCTTGTTGTGCCCCGCGCGCCCGCAGTCCTTCATTCGGAGCTGAGTTTGATCCGCGAATAGAAGCCGAATGGTCGCCGGCGCGCTCTTCGCTTGCGGCGTACCGGCGGAAGGAATAAGCACGAGACAAGTCTGGAACGGCACTGGAAGGGGGCGACTTTGGAGTGGAAGGAATTCATTACTGAACTGGACACGTTGCTTGGAAATATGGCTGCAACGCAGTCGTCTGAGCCGGTGATCCGCTTCGACCCGAATGCCCGAACGCCGGACAAGGCCGGGGAAGCGCTGCTGGGAGTGGGCGAATATGCGAGCGCAAATGATGACGCACTCGTGCTGAACCCGAAGGGCTTACCGCCAGAGCACGCGGGTCGTTACCTGACCACCAGTGACCTCATCCTCGATGCCGAGGGCCCTGCTCATGCGCGGATAAGGGCATGGCTTCCGGATGCCGGTTCTGTCAGTGATCTGCTGGCATCGGCGTCGTTCGTGGTGAAGGACGCCGCACCGGATACCGCAGGGTTGGGCATCATCTCCTTGCTGGCGGTCCGCGCCGGTGTGCCAGCCGAGCAAGTGCCGAAGGAGTGGTTGCACGCAGCCCGGATCTGGAAACGGGGCATGCAGCCGCCTTCGCCGGAGCACTCATGGCCCACGCTGCTCGCGGCGCTGGCGCACAGCTACTTCGGCGCCGCTGATGAAGAGGGGCCAGCCGTAACCAATGAACAGGCGCGTCAGGCCGTGCTCGCTGCGTTGAGGCTGACCGCGAGACTGATGGTCAGAGACGTTGACCCGAACAACGTGCCGGTCCTCGACGAAGAGCCCCTCTATCAGCGGGCGCGCGCGTTCATCGACGTTGAACGCCGGGAATACGAGACCTCACTCCCGCAGGCGACGCTCTTGCAATTGGCTGTCCCGGTTGCGGGTACACCGGACCGGCGCATTCTCGTGGATGCCTATTTCGCCACCGAGATTTACCCGTCCGGCTTGCGCAAGATCTTCATTCGCGATGACGCCGCTCATTCGGAGTTGGAGCAGGGCTTCCCGGTTATGGGCCTGTATCGGCCGGAGGCGGAAATGACCGGTAACGATATGACCATCTCGGCCGATCCCCGATTCAGCTTGAGCCTTGAGAGCCTGTGGGATGAGCTGGAGCGACTGGAGTGGGAACGTTGGGGGGCGGATCGGCCGAGATCGCACCCGCGGCGCGGGATAGCCAAATACGACGCCTCACCAGACCAAGCCTGCGACCAGCCCTGGTGGGACGGGGCCGGACGGTATGATCTTATTGCAGCGCCTCGCGCGGTCACGGTTGATGGACAGAAGGTGCCGGGGACCAAGCTCTCCTGGGAAGAGGTGCTTGATGCCACCTGGCGCTGCTATTCGCCGGTGAACGGGTTGCGCGTGCGGATTGTCAGGACCGGCATTAGCGAGCCGATTGATCTCTACAAGGCCGAGCCCGAACACCACGGACCCAGCATGTCCGGAAAGAGGCTCCTGATCCTGAAATGGGACGGCGAGGCTACGGACCGTGCCACGCGGTCCGCCTTCGCCATATCTGGAACGGTCAAACGCGCGTTTGCGGGGATCATTGCTCGTCCCACGGAGGAAGTCGGACATCCGCTAAGGCTGTGGTCGCTACCGGAACTGGACGAATTTCAGAAAATGCCGCTGAGCGGCGGCTTTGCAATTATCCATCAGCGGGGACTGTTTGCATTCGACGACTGGCAAGCGCAGCCACTTTTCGCCGATGATTGTCGACGTGCTTTCGATCGAGCCTGTGCAATTCTGGAAGAGGCGGTGAAGGCGAATGATCGTCTCGCCGCCACGGTAGAGGCTTTCGACCGCGACCGTAACCAAGGCAGAGAGGAAAAGGCCGGCGAAGAGGCTCTTGAACAGCTCAACCAAATCAAGAAAGATCTTTATGCCTGCCAATTAGAATCCGAAAAACCGCCGGCGTCGCCTGATTATGCGGAATTGCGGGATGCACTTCTGAAACAGTGGGGTGCGCCAGAACAGTTAGACGACTTGTACCGGCGCATTGGCGAAGCTGAGCAGCATGTGGAACGCCAGCTTACGCTGTCGGAACGAAAACCACTGAAGCTGTTCGCCCGCTACAGCATACCCGTCTTCATCGCCGGGACGCTGGCTCCTTTCGTCGAAAGTGCCATTGCGCCGCCGACTTACTCAACGGGCTCTTGGTGGTTAGGGATCTCGATATATGCGGGGCTAGCATTGCTGCTTGTGTTGATAACGAGAAAGTTTTTGTTCAGGTCATGATGGCCATTCGTCTTCGCAATTAGCCCGAACTGGCTTGTGTCGCAGATCTGCGCCGGAAGGCAACTGCGCGCGCCCGATGTTTCACAACGCCAATTGCGGCCCTATCAAGGCCGCGCAGTTTGCCAATGTCTCAATCATCAGGGCCAATTCTGCAATGGCCCTCACTTCCATAAAACGCTCGTTTTTCGGATTGTCGCACATGCAACCTCCGGCAGCCTGCTGATCATGCAATTCTTATCCATAAACTGTCTCTTGAAAAAAATGCTCCGGAAAGCTATGGTGCTTATGTGTTTTCGGAGGGATCGCCATGCTTGTCGGATATGCCCGCGTCTCGACGCGCGACCAATGCTATCAGGCGCAGCTCGATGCCTTGCGCGAAGCCGGGTGCGAGAAGATCTTCGAGGAGAAGCTGTCTGGTGCCCAGCGCGACCGCCCGCAGCTTCAGGCGGCGCTTGATTATGTCCGGCGTGGCGACACGCTGGTGGTGTGGAAGCTGGACCGGCTGGCCCGCTCGCTGAAACAACTGATCGAGACCGTCGAGATGTTGTCGGAACAGGAGATCGGCCTGCGCTCGCTGACCGAGGCGATCGACACCACCTCACCGGGCGGCCGCTTGGTCTTTCACGTTTTCGGCGCGCTTGCCGAGTTCGAGCGCTCGATCATCCGCGAACGCACCACAGCCGGTCTTGCCGCAGCGCGGGCGCGGGGCCGGGTCGGCGGACGTCCCAAGGCCCTGAGCGAGAGTGATCTGCATATCGCGCAGACGCTTCTGCAGGATGGCAAGCTCACCGTTGCCCAGATTGCCCAGCGCCTCGGCGTGGCGCCCTCGACGCTTTACAAACACCTGCCACGGCCGCGATCCACGATCACGCATCAGGCGCCCGAGTGAGTTGGGCCAGGGCCGCCAGTGGCTGCCACGAGGGCCTCGCGCGATTGTCCGATGGCCGCGCTGACCTTGTCGGAATGGGCATACTCTCCTGCAGCTTTCTGCGCTTGCGCCAGCGATCGAAGGTGAGGTTCAGGTGTTCTGCGGCGATGAACGCGGCGTGCCGATCCTGGCCCAGCGCGCGCGGCGGAAGCGGGCAGCCCTGGCGTTTAGCCCATGTCGGAATGGCCCAGTAATAGGCGACCGACCCATCCTTGAGGCGCTTTGCCCGCGTGTAGCGAGGCAGGCGCTTAGCATCGATGAACAGCGCGGGACGCACCCCTGTCTCAGATGCCGCGCCCAGCACGAAGACCGGGCCGTTGAGACCGGCAGGGACTGCGCCTGGCGTGTCGGAATGACGGTGCACGGGCATCTTTATCGTCGTCCGAACAGACGTTGGGCCGCCTCCATGAAGTAAGCTTCGGCGACCGCTTCATGCGTATCGATCTGATTACGGAGCCTCTCGAAGGTGCGCCAGTGCATACCCTTGGGCTTCCACAGGATCGGATCGCCGAGCCCGCCATCGTCACCGAGTTTGGCGCGCAACATGCGCGATTTCCGCAGACCGCGATCGAGCGGGGTTTCCTGCTGGCTGGCATAGGGCAGGCCGCAGCATGTCCGGCAGCGGAACTGGGCCGGGTGCATGTAGAGCTTCTGCGCGCGGCGGCCGCACGATGGGCAGCAGAACCACACGCGCTGGCCGCCGAAGTTACACGGCGTATCGGTGAGCGAGATGGTCGACGAGATATCGCGCCAGTCCTCGCCGGGGCGGCGCACCCGATAGCGCAGCCAGACATGATCGTGTCCCGCCCGCACGTGGATCTGACCGGTGCGCTCGCCGCGGCAGGACCACGACCAGGAAAAGACCCTGCCCGGCGCCAGCAGCCCCCGGCGCTTCCAGTCGCAGACATCGATCCAGAGGCATTCTTCAAGCGATGTCTGCCGGTCAAAATGGAACAGCCGCCCGCTTCCCGGTCCGCCCATGCTCCCGTCTCCCGATTTTATCCGAAATCATCAGGCAAATTGACAAAGGCGCATTTGCCCGACTTGCCAAAGACGCAGCACGACAACGCTTGAAAATCTTATCTAAACCTTACCCAATTTCGCAGCCCGGTAGGCGTGCCAGCGGGCGCGTTGAGCCGCCGCAATCCTGCCTCTGCCATCATTAGACTTAGGGCCGGTCGACAACCCGCCGTGATTTGGGCACCGCCCGTTCTTGAGCGCGTAGCGCCGGCACGGCGCGCCCTTGCGCGTCTGCGCACCGCATCGCGGCCGCTCGGCCCGCGGCAGTCGCCAGTCTTCGCTCCACCTCTTTGCATTACGGATCAAAGGCTCCGGCTCGGGCGCTTCGCCGGGGAGCCGGAAGCTTTTCATCTCGTCGATGATCTGATCGATCGCCTCGAAGGGCGAGCACCCCGTCTCTGTTGCTCGGTCGTAAATCAGGCGGCGCATGCCGCGGTTTTTGCGTCCAGCCATTGCATCCTTTTTGTCAGATGAGAAAGTAAAACCCCAAGACGCGTGCGCACACGCGCGCGTCCGATGTCGAAAAAACCTTCAACTTGAAAATCGAAATTACAATCGGTGAAAATGAATTTCACGGTTTTTCTCAATACATTCCAGCTTTTGCGCAAAACATGCGCCGACCGCATCGCCCCAGCATGCCCAGCCGTTCGGGATCGGCTCGATAACAAACGACCAGTGATATCCGGAAATTCGCGCTTCGATAGACTATCGCAAGCCTCGACGGCGCGGCCTTAACGGAACATAATGCGCGAACATCCGGGCGCGTTCGTTGGCGTCCGCTCAGTTCATACTTGATCAATTTCGCGGGCAGGCATGCGGGGCACATCCTACGAAGGCACGAAACCGGCGGGCGGCGATGACGCGGGCAGTGGCCCGGGCGAGCGCCGCGTCGCGCTCGTCATCGGCAATGGCGAATACGACAACACGCGCCCGCTGGCCAACCCCGCGAACGACGCAGCCGCCATCGCCGCTGCGCTGGAGCGGCACCACTTCACCGTCATCGGCGGCCCGCGCGACGGGCTGAACCTCAGCTACGGCGCACTGTTCGAGCGCATCCGCGACTTCGGGCGGCGCCTGCGCGATGCCGATACCGCGCTGTTCTTCTATGCCGGCCACGGCCTGCAGGTCGCCGGGCAGAATTATCTGGTGCCGGTCGATGCCGCCTGCACGCATGAGCAGGACGTCCACGAGGAACTGATCGACGTCACCGAGGTGCTCAAGCGGATGGAGCAGCCCGATCGCACCAGCCTGGTGTTCCTCGATGCCTGCCGGGACAACCCGCTGGCGCAAAATCTGGCCAACGCGATGGGCTTTGGCAGCGGGCGCGATGCCGGGATCGGTCCTGGGCTGGCGGAGCAGAAGACGCGCGAAGGCACGCTGATCGCGTTTGCCACCCAGCCGGGCAACATCGCCTATGACGGCGAGGGGCAGAACAGCTATTTCACGCAGGCGATCCTTGAGCAGATCGAGGCTGCGCCACAGCGCGATGTCGAGCTTTTGATGCGCGACGTGCGCGTGCGCGTGCGCGCTTTGACCGAGGCGAAGGAGCGCGGGCCGCAGATCCCGTGGCTGCACACCTCGCTGCTGGGGCCGTTCACCTTCGCGCCCTCGGTGGCGAAGCCCGCGCCGGAGACGCCAGCGCCCGGCCCGGTGCCGAGCGTCGGCTTCGCCGAGCGGGACTGGGCGCGGTTCGGGATCGCCGAGACCGAGGATGTCGCGGTGATTGAGGCGTATATCGCGCAATATGAGCGATCCGAGCCGCTCTGGGCGGTACGCGCGCGCCAGCGGCTTGCGGAGGTGCAGGCGCTGTTGAAAGCGCGCAAGGAGGAGGCGCGGCGCGAAGCGGAGCGCCGGGCGGCTGAGGAGCGCGAGCGGAAGCGGCAGGAAGAAGAGGCTCGGGCCAAGGCTGAAGCCGAGGCGCGGGAAAAAGAGCGACTTGACCGAGAGGCGCGTGAACGCGAAGCGTATGAGCGGGCGCGCCAGCCGGTCAGGATCATGGTCGGCAGGGGCGCGGATGACCGCGAGGTGTGGATCGCGCCCGGCACCGGCGAGAGCTTTCGTGATGCGGATTTCGCGCCAGAGATGGTTGTGGTGCCGGCGGGACGTTTCCTGATGGGTTCGCCGGAGAGCGAAGAGGGGCGCTCTGACGATGAAGGCCCGCAGCACGAGGTGACGGTCCCGCGGCCGTTTGCGGTGGGCAAATACCCGGTGACGTTCGATGAATGGGACGCCTTCGACAGGGCCGGTGGAATTGTTGAAACGAAGCAAACCTCCACAGGCCTGATCTTCAAGAAGACAGAGACGACGCGCGAAAAATATACGCCGGGTGACCGCGGCTGGGGTCGGGGCAAGCGGCCGGTCATCAACGTGTCGTGGGACGACGCGCAGGCCTACGCCAAGTGGCTATCGGAGAAAACGGGCAAGGCTTACCGGCTTCTGTCGGAAGCGGAATGGGAATATGCCGCGCGGGCGGGCACCCAAAGCCGCTACTGGTTCGGAGATGACGACAGCCGGCTCCGCGAGCACGCCTGGTATGCTGAGAATTCCGGCAGCAAGACGCATCCGGTGGGCCGGAAGCCAGCGAATCCGTGGGGTCTTTATGACGTCCACGGGAATGTCTGGGAGTGGGTCGAGGACTGCTGGAACGCCAGCTATGCGGACAAGCCGGAGAGCTTGAAGGGCAGTGGGGGAGCCTGGACAACGGGAGATTGCGATAAGCGCGTTCTGCGCGGCGGTTCCTGGGTCAACTATCCTCAGGACCTCCGCTCCGCGTACCGCGGCCGGGACATCCGGCTCGACCGGTTCAGCAGCCTCGGGTTCCGTTTGGCGAGGACGCTTACCCCTTGAATCCTTACATCCTTACCTCTTGAGTTGCACCACGCTTGCCCCACGCCGCAGCCCAGATGTCTCGCCGAAGGCGAGTCGCAAATTTTTTTGAACCAGCCGCAATGCGCCTATCGAGGACACGCCCATGAACGAAACCGACCTCGCCCGCGCCGTCGCCGCCGATCTCGGCGATGATGTGCTCGCCGCCGTGGAAGAGCGCCCCTCGCCTGAAGCTACCCGCGCCTTCGGCATCGGCGAAGCGGTGGCGGTCGGCGGCTTCCTCATCGCCTGCGCGCAGCTGGTCGTCGACATCTGGCGCGCCCGCCAGGACCGCGCGCTGCTCGTCCTCAGCTTGAGTGAAAAGAACGAGACCGGCGAACTCGCCGATGTCGCGCCCCATCTCGACCCGGAAAAGCGGCTCGGCCTGATGGCCCGCGTGCTCAAGCGCTTCCTGCCCGATGATTTCGGCCTGCCCGCCAGCCACCCCGACCCGGCCAAGCGCAAATGGGTGCAGGACTATCTCGCCAGCCGCGGCGAGGCCGACAAGGCCGCCACCCGCGACTTCACCGGCGGCCCGCCGATCCTGATCCCGTTCGCCGCGCAGGACCTGTGGATCCTCGGCCATCCGATCGGCTGGATCCCCGATGAGGGCGACGGCCCCGGCGTGATCCGGGTCGACGTGCCGAGGGGCTTCGTCACCGACCTCGCCTCGGTGCCGCGCATCCTGTGGCCGGTGCTGGCGCATACCGGGCTTTATGGCAACGCGGCGATCTATCACGACTGGCTCTATGTCGATCAGCCCTGCACGCGCGAGGTGGCCGACCGCGTGTTCGACCGCGCCATGGTCGACATGGGCGTGGACGCGCCGACGCGGAAGATCATCTGGGCGGCGGTGCGCGTGTTCGGCGGCGATGGCTGGGCGCGGTGCCGGCAAGACAAGGCGGCGGGCGTGAGGTATGTGTTGAAGCGCTTCCCCGACGACCCGACCATCACCTGGGAGGAGTGGCGGCAGAAGCCGGATGTGTTCGCGTAACAATATCTGCGGGCGTGCGCCGCTTAGGTCAGCTGGCGCGCGTGGGCGACCTCACCGTCAAGCTCGCTGATCATTCCTCGCTCCGCTCTCGCCAATGTCCTGGCTCCCGGTGCAGATGCGCGACCGCCAGCACCAGCGCCTCATCGCCTTGCACGCGGTAGATCACGCCATAGGGGAAGCGCTGGAGCCGGCAGCGCCGCGTGTTCTGGCTGAGCGCCTGCCAGGCGTCGGGAAACGCCGTGATCCGTCCCAGCGCCGACTCGACCTCGTCGAGCAGGCGCGCGCCGAGACCATCGAACTGCTCATCGTAATAGGCGGCGGCTTCGGCGAGATCGGTTTCGGCGGCGCGGGAGAAGCGCAGCTTCATTTGCGGCGGGCGCGCAAGTCCGCCAGCACATCCGCGGCGTCGCGCGTCGGCATCTCCCCGCTCTCCACAGCGGCGAGCCGGCGTTCGGCCTCCTCAGCCCAGAGCGCGTCGATCCGCGGGTCGGGCGCGTCAAGGCTCGACAGCAGGTCGTCGATCAGGGCGGCGCGCTCGGATGCGGTGAGCTTTCGCGCCGCGGCGCTCAACTCCTTGAGGCGTTCATTCAAGGTGCAGTCTCCATCATTTCCACGCAGAGGGTAGCACGGCGGCTTGCCGGGGGCCAGCAGGTCGCCAGACCGACCCGAGGTTCCGCGCAGACGCCTCAGGCGGCCTTCTGGTGCTCCGCGTCCGCCCTGGCCCAGCCGCGAAGGCCGCTTCGCCTTCGGCGAGACATTTGGGTTGCCGCGCGGAGCGGGCGGTGTGCCTTAAGAGGTAGGGGTTAAAAGGTCAGAAGAAGGTAGCGCGGAAGGTCTCTCGATCCTTGGGATAATCGGCCATGGACACGGCCCGTTTGATCGATCCCGACACCGCTCGCCGAGACGGTTCAAAAAGGTCTGGAGAATGGTCGAGCGGAGTCGGGTTATGTGGGGAACGCGTTCTGCAGTTGGCCAATGGGCCACGGTGAACCCACTGCGGTGATCCAGTGTGGCCAGCGATTGCCCACTGCAGTGATCCAATTTGGCCCGCGATCACCCACTGCAGTGGTCCGGTGGGCGCTCGATGTTTTGGCAGGACGCGAGGACCAGATCACATCTACTGCAGACACCGATCTGGCTTATGCGCTCACGCTGGTAGGCGGGAATGCTCCATTCGTCGAGCTGACCAAACTCCACGCTGATTGTCGTGGACGTCGAACCTCAGTTGTTGTGGGTGTTGAAGCGCTACCAGGCGGCCCGACCGGAGCCGTCAGCCAGTTCTCGCCACGCACTAAGCGACGAGTTCCACAGGTAGTTAACGACAAAAAACCTCACCGATCTTCCAAAAAGGTGCGGTGTGGTTGCATGGGATCCACCGACCTGTCTCCCGACCGCTGCCACGCCCCTGATTGGTGGTCCCTCAGAGCAATTACGTAGAGGCCTCTTGCTACTTAAATGCGGTGGAAGCCGGTAACCCTCGATTCCCATTCGACTCAAGACCTTGCGACGTCTTCTGCAGCGAACCGGTCTTATTGGTTCTCGAGGCCAACAAGCGCAAAACACGTCAAGCGTTATAGTCATATTCAGAAATGCACTTGACACGGCTATATAGCCACGTCTAGCGTGATTCGCACAGGCAGGATGGCGGAATGTCAATAGGCTTATTCCCTGCCTCGGAACGTATAAAACCGTCTGATGGCTCAATAAATCGAGATAAAGATGCGTTTTCGCGAACGCATTTATGAGACAAATGGATTTTTTGTGAGACATGTATCATAGTAATAGGAGAGAACATCGCGAATTATTTTTCGTATGCACTCAGCTTATCATGCTTTTGCAAAAAGATATTGTAGGATTTTCCAACTTGGGTGCTGGTTCTGTGAACCATATTCGGGGTTGTGGTTTTTCTCAGTCCAGCTTGTCAGAAAACACGTCTGATGTTAATCATGGCGAAAATATGTGCATAGCTGAAGCGATGGTCGCAGCACACAGAACTGCCAGTCTTCTGTGTTGCCCCCACGAAGGTGTGCCGTGAGACCAGCGGGTAAATGTGAAGAGTAGCGATGGGGCGTCGCACCGCAGGTGGTCTGATCCGCACTATGGATCCGGTCATGTCGATCCAATGATCAAAATTAGGGCAGAGATAGAGTGGATGACTTATGCAGACACGTTTCCCTGCTGATGTTTCATTAATCCCTTGAGTAACCATGAGAAAACGCGGCAAATATTGCGTTGTTAGTCTAAATAAACCAGGTTAATAACATGTCAAAGCACGTGAATCTGTCTGACAAGCGAAGCATTGATCAATCGCTAAAACTCAGAAGAGCGGTTGATATTATCAGTGTGTTTTGCGTCTCTGTGATCCTGTTACTGAACGTGCCTGGTGCGCAAGCCAATCCCGATCAGGGGCAAAGCTTGAGTTTGGGGGGTGACGCTCCTCCGATGTGCGCGATTACTTCTCCGCCTACCAGCAGCAGCGCTTCGAACATGACTGTCAACGAGGCTGATCTGGGACAGGGGCGCATCCTGATCGGCCAGTTGATCGATCCTGGTTCTGCGCTGTTGCAGCCTGCGTCTATAGAGCTCTCTTTTGACGTCACCTGTAACGCCCCTCACCAAGTGGAAATCCGGTCTGCGAACGGCGCGCTTGAGCCCGAGACGCCGGTGACAACGCTGGCTGAAGGGTTTGCAACTGAAGTCCACTATTCGGCGGTCCTCACATGGAACGGCAGGGGTATTTCGATCACGGCGGATGGGAATGCAGCCACAGCTCAATCAGGTACTCTTGAAGATTTCGCAATAACTGGGACAGCTGGGCTTCAATTACTGATCGATGATTCGCTCAATGATATGGCCAGGCCTCTGGCTGAGGGGCGGTATATCGACACATTGATCATTCAATTGAGCCCGCACTTTTGAGACCACGCTTTTATTCGTTGTCTGCACTACAGCAATCATGGGGCACTACTTAGGGAGATGGGAGAAATGAAACTGAAATTGCTTGTCGCTGCGCTTGCCTGTGCGGGACTGTTCCCTGCGGAGGTGTACGCCGACCCGACCGCGTCGATGCAGCTCAGGATTGAAGGATTTGCCGAGAAGGTCTGTATTCTTCCCGAACCGAGACAGTCTCTGGCGACGAATGCATCGTTTAATGGGGGGCAATTGGTGGAGATCCAGCAGATGATTGATGAGTCTGATGCCACCCTGAATGCTTCCTCTATCCGCCTCGAGTTTCCAGCCGCTATGTGTAACTATCCAGCAAAAGTATCCGTGACGACAACAAATGGCGGGCTGATCCGCAATGGACAGGGGCAGGCGCAGCCAGTGTCAGGATCAGGTGGTCTTCTCGACAAGGTGGACTACCGGCTGACCGCACAGTGGGGCGATGTCGAGCTTCCGGCTCTTGCAACGGCAGGGGCGGCTCCCGGCGAGACTGTAAGCGTCGAAGCTGGCGGAGCCAATTTGGCAGACCTGATCATCGACATTGCGATCGATGAACAGGACACGCCGGTTTTGACTGGCCAGTATATGGACGACATCGAGGTTACTCTCGGTCTCCAGCACTGAGAGAGTCGCGCGCTGGGCGCAGGTGCTTTCTTCAATCTCTAACAGATATGGACGGAAGTCGTGCGGTATCCGCACGCTTTCCGGGTGGGGGAACTTATGGTCACGGGTATCGGGCGTATAATCGCGAGTTGTGTTTTACTCTCCACAGTGATGGCCGATCATGACGCCTGGGCGATGAGCGTCACGCCCAACAATGTTGAGTTGAGAGATAGCGGACATGCCAGTTCGGCCGTATTGAAAATATTCAATCCGCACGACTATCCCTTGCCTGTTGAACTCGGTGTTCGGCGTATCTCGCTTAACGAGACCGGTGATCCCGACACACTGCCCACGGGCAGTGACATTACTGTCTTTCCGCCCAGCGCCTTGATCCCGCCTGGGGCGACACAAACGGTGAATGTCGTTTGGAGCGGCAGCGAGCCGCTGCAGCAAAGCCGAACCTATTTTATTCATGTTAATCAGGTTCCGGTGAAAATGCCGGCTAATACCAATGGCATCCGTCTGGTCACGAACTTTCGCGTGATTGCGAATGTCGCCCCAAGCGACGCGATCCCTGAAATCTCCATCGAGAGCGTCGACTTCGTCCGCGCCGATCAACTGCCTACCGGTTTGAGACGCAGGCTGCCCCCAGCGCAAATAGTCGCTCTCGTGACTGTCCTGAACACAGGCAACCGCCACGCAAGCTTATCGGCCGGCGAACTGCAACTGAGGGCCGGTGGTTGGAGCCGAAGCTTCGGCCAAGATGAGTTGTTTGCGGCACTGGGCCTTGGACTTGTTCAGCCAGGCAAGCGTCGCCAATTCGCGATCCCAGTCGACAATCCGCCGGTCAGCGGGACCGTTGCGGCCAGCTATCTCCCGCGCTGAATTATGGATCATGGGGAGATTGGACCCGTTTTGCCATGGAGCGGGCTGTAAGTGTCGCTGCCATAATCTTAATCACATTGCTTCCCTTGATCGGCGGTCCGGGGCTTGCTGCCCAAAAGCAGGAAATGAAAAGGCACAGCATGTACGAAAGCTCCAGCCATCAGGATGCAGATAATAGCAAGGCGGGCTGTCCTGCTACAGCGCCGATACCGGGCATAACGAGTGCTTTCGCCATGCCGGTGCCCGTCAAGGACAGCGCCCGGCAGCTGGGGAAGGTAACTCTACATCTTTCTGCCGAAGGTGCGCCGGCGCTTGCACGATCTGAACTCATCGCACTCCTCCAGCCTGTGCTGAACGATGCATGGCTAGTCCGGATAAAGCAGGCGGCTGGAGGCGGTCCGAGGATCACGCTGCCTACCTTATGCGCTACCGGTTTACCGGCACAGTTTAGTACGACAGAGCTGACCGTGACTCTGGATGTGCCTCTTGCCGCAAGACGACCTGGTGCCATCAGCCTTAATCAGGCGCAGCACACGCCGCGAGAGCCGAGCGCAGAACCGGCTGAGGTTTCTGCCTACGCCAACTTGTTCTTTGGGATCGACCATATCGCGCATTCCGATTTCACCGCCGAAGGGTGGTCCACGCCAAACTTCGCTTTAGACGGTGCTATCCGCTGGAAAAACATCGTTTTGGAGGGCGAATTCTCGTTGGCAAACGACTTTGCGTTCGAGCGTCGTTCTACGCGCCTTGTCTACGACATGCCGGGCAATGCTCTGCGCTTCCAAGCCGGCGATTTGCACGTGCAGGGCACGCATGGATTTGCAGGCCGCAACATATTGGGGATGTCTCTGCAGCGTTCCTATTCATTGCTACAGCCCCACAAGTCAACAAGGCCAGATGCAAGCCGCAGCTTCATCGTGTATCAGCCCAGCGAGGTTGAAGTGCGCGTGAACGGTCGCACAGTGCGCACGTTCCAGCTCCCGCCAGGTGAATACGAGCTCTCCGATTTGCCCCTCGTAACTGGGGGTAATCAGATCACAGTCGAAGTGACGGAGGTGTCGGGTCGGATCCGCACCTATGATTTCACAGTTTTTTACGACTTTAACCTTCTCAAACCTGGATTAAGCGAATGGCACGTAGCGGCAGGTTTCACGCCGGAATACGGTATTGACGGGCGGGAGTACGTCTTCGATCGGCCAGCCTTTTACGCCGAGTATCGTCGGGGCATTCTCGAAAACCTTACTGGAGAAGCGTTTGCTTTTGCCGCTGACGGCGGTGCAGCCCTTGATATCGGCCTCGCGTCGGAGAATGCCCTCGGGTCCATGTTTCTGCGTGCGGCAGCCAGCTACAACAGCCATGAGCTCGGATACGCGTTTGGGTTTGACTGGCAAACCGATGACCTGGGCGATTGGGGAGACGCGCTCACAGCTGTTCGCCTGTCTGCGGATTATGAAAGCGACGCGTTTGGCGGGCTATCGAGCCAAGCCCGGGAAAGCCACACGCTGCGTCTCGGCGGCGCTCTGGCCTTTGCGTTACCGGACGGGGTACGGGGCTTTGCCAGCGTTAATTATGCTGATCAATCCACGGACCATTCTCAGCTGAATGCCAGTCTCTCCTTGAGTAAGACTGTCGGACGCGAATTAAGCTGGACACTAAGCACTGGTTATCGCCAGGCGACGGACCAGCAGGATGAGAGTAATAGGCAGGACCAATGGTCTGCCCGTTTCGGTATAAATTACCGCTTTAGTCCTGATGCACGCCTTTCAGCGGATTACGATGTCGTTGAACGAACCGCGACAACTGAAATCGATCAGAAAGGTCACACAACATCCGGTAGCTGGGCTGCGGAAATCGAGTGGTCCAATGACGCCAAGACGGAACACCCGCGCGGTCGCAGCGAGAACGCTTTGGCTGGGGACTTGCGTTATGCCGGGAACCGCTTCGTTGCATCCGCGGGCCACACGAGGCGCGTTTACGGCCTGCAAGAGCGAATAGACTTTCGCAGTTCGGCAACACTCGCGACGGGGCTTGCCTTTGCCGACGGCAATTTTGCCTGGGGCCGTCCTGTGAATGGAAGCTTTGCCATCGTCGATCTCCCTGCCGAAGTCCGGGATGGGGTCTTGCAGGTGGCACCCTCGGCGGAAGGCGCCACTGCTGAAGCGAACGTCTGGGGGCCGGCTCTTGTCTCGAACCTACCGGCCTACGTTGCCACCACCATGCCTGTGGTCGCAAACGATGTCCCCTCAGATTATGATCCCGGTAGTGGGGCGTTCACTTTGGCGCCGCCTTATAAGGCGGGTTATGCCATCACGGCCGGGACTGCTGGTCGGTTGGCAGTAAGCGGTCGGCTCGTCGACATCGATGGCGAGCCCATCGCTCTGCTGGTTGGCCGCGCCACTCCACAAGACAGTTCTGACTCACCGCCACACCAGTTTTTCACGGACCGGACCGGACAGTTCTTCATACAAGGCCTTGCTCCTGGAAGCTGGACTCTGACCTTGCCGGACCGGACCGATCTAAAATTTACCTTTCAATTGACGCCCTCTAATCAACGGATCATCGATGTTGGCACGCTCGAAGCGACCGAGAATCGCTGAATTAATGGCCACTGGCCTTGCGGCAATGACCACGCTGAGCCTGTTTTCCGCTTCGGGGTGGGCCGAACCTTGTGCGCCTGTATTCGAAGGAGAGGCCGGCGTCACGACGAAAGGACGGTTTGATCCGATCAGTGATACGCCGCGTCTATACAACATTCTGAAGTTGCGTAATCCCGAGAGCCGGGGGTGTTCGGCGCGCCTCACCTTTTCTGTACGCAGTTTTTCTCACAACTGGCCGAAAACGGCAGCCTTGGTGATCCGCGATCAAAGCGGAAGATCGCTCCTCGAAGAACACCCCGGAGAGGGCGGGAGTGAACGCGACAATGTCAGACTGACATTATCGCCAGACGTGGCCGAGTCCTGGCCCATGACCTTCGATCTTGAGAATAGCGGGCCGTTGCTGCGCCCTGGCCAATATGCCGCTGAACTCGAAATCTCCCTTTGGCCAAGCGGTCAGGGCCAGGGCACAGCATTCGACCATCAAGATCTCAAGCTGCGTTTCGAGATCGAGTCCTCTGTGCGCCTGGCCATTGCGGAGAGTGCGCCCGGCACGACTGTGTCTTTGGGCGAACTTCGACCCGGGAAAAGACAGGGGCTTGCGTTATTGGTCACCTCGAACGCGCCTTACAGCTTTGGCGTTAGCTCCCAAAATGACTGGACGCTGCGAAGGCTCGGGGGTACCGGCCGCTTAGATGAAAGCGTTCCGTATCGCCTCACTCTTGATGGTTTTGAGGCTGGCAGCGACCCGGATTTTGCGAAGGATTATGAACGGGTGGCCGAAGGTACCCGTGCTCATAATCTCGAAATTACGACAGGCGCGTTCGAATATATCCGGCACGGTCGTTACGAAGATATCATTACCTTAGTGGTCGGAGCACGTCACTAAGAGAAGTTCACATCTGTAACTCTGCAATCACAAAGGGGAACGATCATGGTCACTCAGTTCATTTGTTCTCGGTTCGTTTTTTTTATAACTGTTTTAGTGAGCGGGGCTCTGTTCTTTTGGATCGCCTCTAACGCAGAACCTGAAGTTCGCTCTTCGGTGATTGAGAGCTACGCAACCCAACAAGTGATGCAACATATGAATCGTTATGATTATGGCCGTTTTGATACGCCATTAACCATAGAAGCTGGCCACAGAAACGATCATTATGTTTCAGGCTCAGGAACATTTATTCGCTTTGGACGAGATCAGGATTCTAATATTCCGACTACCGAGTTCCAAAAAATACGGTATGTCGTTGTTGTGACGGTCACATGCGCCCGATGGGTCGTCCATGACTGCCTTGCCGTACGCAATATCAGGATTTTGAACGATAGGACCAACCGTCCGCTCATTTGATAGAAACAAATCAAACCCTGGCAGCCACATTGGACTGCCAGGGTCTTTTTTTTTTCTGGCGAGCGCAGGACGCGAAGGCTACAGACCGAGCGCTTCAGCAAGCGCTTCTTCTGCCGTTCGATTGATCGCTTCGAGCATAAAGGCCAGATCATTTTCGTCAATATCGAGCGCCAAGTTACTCAAATGCATGGTCGCAGAGGAGATCAGATAAAGCCGCTCGACATCAAAGTCGAGGTCCATTGTGTGAAATGCCTGACTGTAGTCGAGAATCCGATTCATTTTATCACGGTCAACCGCGTGTTGCATGTTTTCCAGTATCAGCTTTCTACGCCGCCTGTAGCGGCCCAAGCTCATCTTGCGGGCTTTTTCAGTCATATTAATTACTCCGATGTACTTTTGTGTCTGCTTCAGGTTGACCTTCAGCCCAAACGTGTTTGCGCCTCGCGTGCCTCATGCGCGGCCATCTCGAAAAAATAGGCTAGTAACTCTTCGTCGAGTTGACGTGCAAGTCGCCCCATTTCTGTGGATAATTCAGAGATATAAGTCAGTTTTTCACGATTTGATTCCGTCATTTGAGTTGCTAATGTATGTATAGCGCCATTCTTCACTGCCACAGATATCTCATTTATACAGTGACTTTTCGGGATGGAAACATCCCGTTTGTGGCTTGACATCGTCAACCTCCCGGTTGCATACGCTGTTTCTACTGACTTACGTATTTTGTAAACTAGCGTGCCGCATTAACCAATGCAATCACTTTTTGCCTAAAAAATGCCTTGATTTGACCGCGGTATTTTCATTTTTTGCGCCAGCGGTGAATTTGAGTTGCTGGGACCTCTCTGGCGTGTGTCGGGTTCGACGCACAGTTGTTAGGCATGAGCGAAGGATCGACGGGAGGGCCGACAATCCGGAGATTTGCAAGCTCGCGGCGCTAAGGAAATCCTAACTTCAATGACAACCGGGTCGTCCGGTTCCGGCGCAATTTTGCTAAAACTCGATATGAGTGATGAGCGTGGGCCTAACAGTCAGCGGGGAACACATGCAGGAGATTGTCGCGCCGGACGCCGAAAAGATTGATGATGGTATCTCGTTGGCTTCGTACTTGGCGCCGCGCTTGCCGAGCCGCCTCAATGGCCCAGAAGTCGGTGCCGGGCTGCGCCGGTTCCGGCGTGCCAGGGGACATACCCTCCGGCAAGTGGCCGAGGCTACGGGCACAACACCTCAAACCATCCATCGCCTTGAAAGCGGGGGGATGACGCTGTCGGTCGACTGGCTTCTAAAAATTTGTGAGGCCCTCGAGATCCAACCGACCTCCTTGTTTCAGTCCGCCGAAGAAACCGAGCTTTCGGTGATGGCGATGATCGATGTCGACGCTGAGATAAGAAACCTGCCGGATCACCGACATGAGGCTATAACCCTGTCGGGTTCCATTGGGAATGTGTTTGGCGTTCGCGTCGAGAATCCCGTTGGCAGCTTTGAAGCTGGCGACATTCTGATTGCCGCCCCCGCTAATCCCTACCCGCCCGCCAATCGCGATTGGGGACCTTGTTTAATACAAGCTGACAATGAGGCCGCCCGGCTTTGCCATGTTTTCCAGACAGCCGAAGGCCGTTGGATCACTGTGGCTATGGATCGCGGTGGACCCTCCCAGTTCTCGGCATCAGTCACTTGGCTTGCCCGGATCGTTACGGTCGTTCGTTATCTCCCCGAAATACAAGAGGCAAGTGCCCTGGAACATGTCGACAGGGCGTTCCCACTATCGACCTGACTGCGATCTGGCTCGCTAAATGACACCATTTGCTCCATGCGGTCCGCGGCTCGCGAAAATTTTGCGTGGGTCATGCGCAACTTAAGCGATGATATGTGCCGGCGAGCCGCAGCTTCTCGCGCGGGCTCAGATTATTATCAGGGACTTCAGCTGTTATTTGCAGCGCACGGTCTGGAGCGTCGTCCTCAGTAGGTGGCCATAATCACCGGAAAACGCCTGCATCAGATACTCAAACTGCGCCTCTTGCGGTACGCCGCTCTCTCGTAGTGCCCTGAGCGTCCGGCCGGCAATCGCCAACGGATTGGGCGACTCTCCAGCCAGTGCGATTTCTATGTGCGGGTACCTGATCCGCTCCATTGCACATACCATTCGGGCGAACGACCAGTGTTCTGGGGGTCGAGAACAGCACTTGAGCATTGCAGCGATGTGACGGTAGGTCCGAAAAGTTGATAGGGGCTACCCCGGTTAGCTGTGCACGCTCACATTACTGCGGAAATAGCGCGAGAACGCCAATCCGCGTCAAGGCGATATCCGATCGGTGCATTCAGCTACGATTCCCTCTTCGAGGCACCCTCAGATATTGGTTGCTTGTTTCCCCCTTGGCTGCCAGGTCATTTTGAGCCTTTCACCGCTCTTCTCACTACCGGATCGGGCGAAGCAGCAGACGCCGCCTTGTGACGATACCCTCACGGTTGAGCCGAGACCCGATTCCGGCAGGTGCTACTTCGGCCACGCGGTGAGAAGGGACATCCGATATTAGTCAAGCACAAGCAGTCGGGCAGGCCGCGACGTCACAGCCGCGGCCGCCCGCCCTTCGCGCCATCCGAGCGCTTCAGCGCCCTGGCCAATGGCTTGCGAAAAACCTCCCATGGCACCAGCGCGTCCAGCTTTTCCAGCGGATCGCCAGCCTCGCTCAAGCGTGCATAGCGCTCGTCAATGTCTCAGAATCCAGGCTGTCCGCGCATCTTTCACCTCCCCCGTCGCCATCGCAGTCAGCGCCAGTGAATCATGTCGCCTCTGATTCGGAGAGAGGTTTTTCGAGGCGGTGCTAGGGCGGATCATGGCGCTTGCGGACGCCTGGTAGGCGCTCAGTGAGAACACGCGGCGCTTTCGGCTCCAGAGCTTCCCCTATGGCGTGATCTACCGCGTACAAGGCGACGAAGTGCTGGTCCTCCCGGCCTAGCATCTGCAGTGCAAGCCGGGCGCTGGAGCGCCACTCTAGCCTGTTCGGGCACATCGCCAAATGCGCCGCGCTTCACACCGCCTCGCGTAAGGCCGTGCGCGGGAAACGCCGCAAGCGGGGCGGCGGCGTTTCCTCGCAAACATATAAACCGAGCTTTTACGTGTGGAGCACCTCGAAGTTGGGCCGCTGTAGCGCTGCGGCCATGGCGGTAGCGTGATTCACCGGGTTGGTGAGCGGCGCGGTGCTCGTGGAAGCGCTTTTGCCGATAACAAGCGCGACGCGGCGCTCGCCCGAGCCGCGACCGGATGGCGGGCGCTGGCCCTCGTATGATGTTCCCCGCTCGCTCACGCCGCCTGCCCGCCCAAAACGCC
>CAZINX010000028.1:0-19157 GCA_964540795.1 uncultured Hyphomicrobiaceae bacterium
TTTGCTTCGGGTGATGTCGGGCGACGGCCCCATGCAGTTGATGACGACATCGCCGCTGAAGCTCTTGTCGGCACTGCCGCCGGCTTGCAGCATGACTTTGAGGCGCTCGCCGTGCGCCGCGATCCCCCTGATCCGCGCCCTGCGGACATCGAGTTGGCCCGCCGACCGGCCCTGGCTGAGCCGTTCGTGAACCTGCGGCGCGATCCTGTAGCGGTGCGTGTCCCAGAACGCGCGGAGCCGCGCCAGAGCGCGCTGCTGCTCTTCAACCGGCCAGCTGCGCCATATGCTCTCCGCAGCCTGACGGAAGCCGTCGATAGCCAGACGCCAGTCACGGCCCTCTGCGACCTCGCGGCGGGCCAGAGCGCGGGCCATGCGCAAGGCCGCGAGGGCCGAACGCGGGCGCCCGCCTTCCTCCAATACATCAACGGCGGGGTCAAACAGACCGTGCGGTTGCGGCAGTTGGCCTCGCCGAGAGACGGCGACGATGCCCCCGCGATGCCCGCGCGCCAGCAGGCCGCTTGCCGCATCGGCCATCGTCAGTCCGGTACCGAGAACCACGACCTTGCTGTCCTGCTTGATCGCCGTGAGGGCCTCGTGGTCCCACGGATCATCGATCAGCCCTGGATGACGTTGCGTGTCCGCGTCAAGCGCAAACGGGAAAATCGGGCGTTCGTGACTGACGACAAGCACGCCGCGGTCTGCCTCCAGCAAGCCGCCATGCTCCAGCCGCACCGCCGCCCGCGGCTGTGCCGGGGCGATGCTGATTGCGCGATCGCGGACATGGAAGACCCGGCTGCCCTTCGGCGCTGCTGCGATGGCCTGGTCCAGCGTCTCGGCCATGTAGGTTCCGAAGACCTGGCGGCGGCTGAAGTGCCAGCCGGGAGGAGCTTCGCCGTCAGGATCGGCCGCCCGTTCGCCGGTTCGCTCAAGCCAGCGGGTAAAGTGGAGAAGATCCTCGGCGAAAACCGACATCTTGTCGCTGGGCACGTTGATCCGGAACGCCGGATCGTCCGTCCCGTAGGCGAGGCCGTGCCCGAGCACAGGACGCGGCTCGACAATCGCAATCTCGATGGGCTGATCGACGTGCCGCAGCAGGTGAATGGCGACGCAGGCCCCGGCAAAGCCGCCGCCAATAACGGCCACACGCGGCACGGCGCTGTCTGGCAACGCGGATCCCGGAGAGACGGTGATGATCTGCTGCATGGGGCTCTTGGGATGAATCAGTACTGGTCTTCGGGCATGTGCAGGACAAGCCCATCGAGCGCTGCCGTCACCGGGATTTGACAGGACAGCCGGCTGTTCGCCGCCATATCGTCTCGCGCCGTGAGAAGCTCGTCTTCCTCGGCAGAGCGGTCGCCGACGGCCTCCTGCCACGCTTCGTCAACATAGACATGGCATGTCGCGCAACTGCACGATCCGCCGCAATCTCCCAGGATGCCGGGCACGCCGTTGTCCACCGCGCCCAGCATGGCGCTTGAGCCTTCGGCGACGTCGACCTCGTGACGGGTTCCGTCGTGCTCGACGTAAGTGACCTTTGGCATTCGAAACGTCCTCTTCTGTTTCTATCGATGCGGCGGGCCTACAGTCCGAGGTTTCGCAAGTTGCTCAACTCGGCGGCCGTGAACTCGCTCTGCTGGGTGGCTTGCGCCAGATGCTGCTCCATATGCGCGCCGACCTCGCGCAGCGCCGGATCATCCTTGTGGCGCGGCCGGGGCAGCGTGATGTCGATCAAATCCGCGATACGGCCCGGCGTGCCGGTGAACAGCACCAGCCGGTCGGCGAGCATCAGCGCCTCTTCGAGATCGTGGGTGACGAGAATGACCGTGGCCCCGCTGTCTTTCCATGTACTCAGCAGATAGGCCTGCATGATGCGCCGGGTCTGGTGGTCCAGCGCCCCGAACGGCTCATCCATCAGCAAAAGGCGCGGCTCGATGGCGAAGGCGCGGACCAGCGCCACGCGCTGGCGCATACCGCCGGACAGGCTCTTCGGCGGCTTCTCGGCTACATCCGCAAGGCCCACCTTGGCGAGCAGCTCGTGTGCCCGGTTCCGCGCATCCTTTCGGCTCATGCCGCGCGAGCGCAGGCCGTAAGCCACATTGTCCGCCGTCGTCATCCAGGGGAACAGGTTGTGATCCTGGAAGATCAGGGCGATGTCCCTTGACGGCCCCGAAACCTCGCGTCCGTGAACGGTGACGAAGCCCTCGCTTGGGAAATCCAGACCCGCGGCCAGGTTAAGCAGCGTGCTCTTGCCGCAGCCGCTCGGGCCGATGAGGACCGTGATGGCACCCTCCGGAACGCGCAGGTCGACAGCCTCAATGGCGGTCTTGTCGCCGAAACGCTTCGCCACGCCGCCGAATTCGACGGCGGCATCCGGCGTGCTGACCCGCCGCTGTTCGATGACCGGGGCTACGCCGTCGCGTGCCGGGCTGCCCGCTTCGCTTGCCAGTTTGATCGGGCTCATGCTCGGTCCTCCCACCAGACGATTTTGCGCTGCGCCAGCAGCAGGACACGGTCGAGCGCGAAGCCGACCACGCCGATGGCGATGATGCCGACCATCACGAGCTGCATGTTGTACATCTGCTGACCCATGATGATGAGATAGCCCAGCCCGGAGTTGATGCCGGCCATCTCCCCGGCGAGCACCGCCATCCAGGCGGCGAAAAAGCTCATGCGCACCATCGTCATCAGGCTGGGTGCGGCGGCCGGGAGCAGCACGGTCCGCCACATGCGGCCCGTGTCCGCGCCTAGGCTGCGCGCGACCTTGCGGTACTCTTCCGGCACCGAGTCGAACGCCGCGACCGCGGCGCAGCACATTGACCCGAAGATCGCCATGAACACCACGAACAGCGCGGCCGGGGAGCCGATCCCGACGATGGCGATGGCGAACGGTATCCAGGCGACCGGCGAAATGGGCGCCAGGGTCTGAACGATCGGCAGGAGCACCCGCCGCAGCGGCGTGAACTGGACGATCAGGAAACCGACGGCGATGGACGCGGCGAGACCGAGAACCAACCCGATGGCAATGCGCGAGAGCGTGACGCCGATTGCTTCGAACAGCCCTGTCTGCTGCGTGCCGAACCCGATCGTGGCGCCGCCCTCAAGCAGAAACGGGATCGTCTCGCTCGGCGGCGGCAGGATGCGCGAACTGAACAATTCGGCGGCCGCGCCGATCTCCCAGACAGCCACGAGCAGCGCCCAGGCAATGGCAAACCAGATCACCTCGTTCCACCGCCCGAGATCGCGCTGGAGCAAGGGAACGAAAGGCCTGGTCTGGGTCGGCTCAGGGGCCGGGACGATGTCCGATTCCCCCGCTTCGGCGGTGTCGGCCGGCTCGATGCGCGATGGCGCGACGCTCATTTCGGATGAACTCCTTCGTGTTGGGGGACTGTTGCGTGCTCGCTGAGGGCCGCGGCGGCCTGCTCGAAGCACGCTTGCGGGGCATGGGCGACGCCGACGCCGATCCAGCCCTGACAGCCGTCACGGTGGGCGATGCCGGTATGGATGCGCACGCCGCCAGCCGCGCGGGCGCGATGGACCGACAAGCCGAGGCCGAGGCCATCGGGCGCGGCGAGGGCCGGATTAAACACCGGGTGCCGGTCAAAAAACAGCGCGCGCATCCGGCTGCCTTCGGAAACGGATTCTGTCCACGGCGCATCCAAGTCGCGCGCGATTTCCGGGGCCGTGTGCGCCATGCAGCCGCCGAGCCCGAAGGCTTCCACGATGGCGCTGTCGCCCAGATCGGGCTGCGCATCGTCGAGGCTGTAACCTTCGAAAAAGCCGCCGCGGGGTATGACAGCGGGCGCGCGGAACCAGCGATCACCGGTGGCTGCCACCTGGATGCCGCAGTCCACGCCGTTGCGCGACAGCGCCGTGACGACAGCCGCACCCGGCACCCCCCGCGCCTGATCCAGGCACAGCTTGGCGGATGCCATCACGTAGTTGAGGAAGTGCTGCGGCGCGCCCGCAAGCCATCGGCGGACGTCGGGCGGCAGGTCGGCCAAGGCGGCGAGGAACGCGGCCATCCCGCCGACATTGCGCTGATGCACGTCATCGCCCATCCGAACCCCCTCCGCGACCAGGGGCAGGACCGGCAAACCGTCTTTGGGCAGCGACGACGCGATTGCCGGAGCCACCACCGTTTCGACGAGCCGCAAGCCCTCTGCGGCATCAGCGTCATACACGCCGAAGCGGAGAACGCGCCGGCCCTTTTCCGCGAAGGTCGCCCAGGTCGTTCCGCCGCCGTTGCGGTTTTCGACGCGCATCACCGGCTGGGAGGGCCGAACGATGCCCGCCATTGGCGAAACGGTGCCCAGTTCGTGGTTAGGCCGAAGCCGGATGCGGCCGCTCAGAATCGCGTCCCGCCCGTCTTCGACGCTGGCGGCCCAACCTTCATGGACGGCCGCCCCGGCCGCGGCATTCAGAACCGTGGCCGGGATTTCGCCGGTTTGCGCGAAGGGCGGGCCGGCATGGCCCAGCTCGCCCTCGCTCAGTCCCATCGCCGTGACCGCAGTCTCCACACCGACCAGAACCGGCTGACACGCCCGGATCCTGTCGATCGCCTCGGCATCGGCAGAAGTCATTTCGGCGGTTTCCTCGCCGCTTGTCATTTTCAGCGCCTATGTTCGGAAGGTCAGGCCACCGCGAGTTCGCGCTGCGCCGGCGTCCGGGCCGCCGGTTCAGCGAATTGCGCCAGCACGGAGTCGACGGATTCGCCCGTGATCTTCTCCATCCCCGGCACATGGCGGATCACGTCCTCCCACGGCCGGCTGCTGCGCGCCCAGACATCCACCATTTTCCGGGCGAGATCGGCGTCATGGATGAAGGCGTCCATCACAAGCCTCATGCCGTCGTCGCCGGGGGCTTCCCGCAGATGCTTGCAAAAGGCATACATTTCCTTGCTCTCGGATTCGCGCCAGGCAGGGTAGGAGGTCCGCCATGTGCCGTCGCCGATGCCCGCGGCCAGCACCTCGGCGGCATGGAGCGCATCGCAAATGCCCTGCGCGGAGGCCGGGTGCTTGAAGTGCGCCGCATCGCCGAGCAGCGCCCAGCCCGCGCCGGTGTGCTTGCGGTAGAAGCCGTCGAGGCGGGTGGTTCCGGTAACGCGGCTCACTTTCTCGGCTTTTTCCAGGCGGGACCACAGCGCGGGAATGCTACGGATCCTCTCCATGTAGAAGCCCTCCAGGTCCTTGATGGACTTCCGCTCATCCACCGGCCCGTTCATGGTGACGACGTGATGGCCATCGTCTGCCGGGAAGTGCGCACAGATCCACGGGCATTCGAAGAAGAAATCCTGCGTGTTGCGGGTGTCCGCGCCCTTCCAGTAGGCGTAATAGAGCATGGTCTGCGTCGGCATCACTTTTTCCCGCGCGAGGTTGAGATGCCGCGATACGGCCGAATTCACGCCGTCAGCGCCGATGACGATGTCCGCCTCGATCCGCGTGCGGCGTCCTTCGCTATCCACCGCCACGAGGCCGCGCAGCGGGTCGCCCTCCGTGCCGCTGCCCAGAAACTCTGCCGCCCGGACGCCCTCTAAGACCTGCGCACCCTCGGCGCGCGCCTTGCGCACCAGGATGTCGTCCAGCGTGATGCGGCGCACGCACAGCGCCCAGTCGCGCCCGCGCACCGGCGCGTGCGGCGCGACGAACATCCGCCCCTCGTGATGCCAGGAGGTGTAGAGCGGCGGCGGCTGGTGGCCCATGACCTCGTCGAGCACGCCAAGGTCTTCCAGGCGCGCAATGGTGTTGGGGTAGATGACATGCGTCGACATGGTCGGCGAAGGGAACACGGCCTTGTCGACCGCGATCACGTTGCGTCCCTGCCGCGCCAGATGAATGGCGAGAGAACTGCCCGCGGCGCGCGCGCCGACGATCACGACATCGCAGGACACGGTTTGCTCGACGCTGGTCTGTTCAGCGGGCTTTGACGACTGACGGAAGAACATTGATGCACGCTCCTTTGTTGAGGCCTGAAGTCGCGGTCGCCCCCACGCGCCCAGCGTCTGGGCGGGGCGTGGGGACGCGCTGCTGTCTAGGTCACGCCCGTGGGCTGATAGTTGAGATCGAGAACCTGATCGGCGATATTCGTCTCGAAATACCCCAGTTCGATCAGATACTTGACGCCGGCCCGGATGCCGGACGCGCCTGCCGGATTGATGATCGGATCGGGCGACTGCCGCTTGAGCGCGATTTCGAGGATTTCGCGCGGCGCGCCGTAGATTGGCGTCAGGTCGTCGAGCGCGCCCTGGAAGTCGTCGTAGAAGACCTTGGCCGCTTGGGCGAGCACCTTCATGTAGGCGGTGAGCAGCTCGGCCTCTCTCTCCAGCACTTCGGTTGTCGTGGTTACCACGCAGTCCGGCGCTTCAGGGCCCCAGACGTCATTGTTGTCGGCCAGATAGATGCCGTTCGCCTGCTTGACGACGCTTTCCGCATAGGGCTGCGCGAGCGTGCAGACGTCCACGGCGCCCGAGACCAGCGCTTCGCCCATGCCGACCATGCTGGGGAAGAACGTCATCTCGTAGTCGTCGTAGGACTTGCCGTACTGCGCCATCGTGCCGTAGGCGACCAGCTCCAGCGTATCGAGACGCAGCGTGCCGACCTTCAGGCCGCTGCCGGCGGCATCGATGAATTCCTTGACGTTGCCGACCGAGCCTTCCCGCGCGACCAGTTCGATGCCGGCAAGGCCGGAGCCGCCGACGATGCGAAGGTTGTCGGTGCCCTTGCCAAAGGCGGCCATTGTCGTCGTCCAGGGGTTGTGCATTGCATGGATGCCGCCAGACACCAGCGCCTGCAGATTGTCGGCGGGGCCGTTGAACTGGGTGACTGCCACGTTCAGCCCGGCATCAGCGAACATGTTGCGCGCCTTGGCCAGCAGCAGATGCGAGACGCAGCCCGCGGGCAGATGACCGATTTTCAGCTGCGTATCGCTCACAGCCGCCTCCGCGCGCGCGGCGCGGCCGAGCATGGCGACGCCGGCGCTCGACAAGGTGAGCGTTGCGCAACCGCACGCGCTAAGAAAGGCGCGCCGGTCTAGGCCGCCTCCGCTGGCCTCGGATCGCTCATCATGCGCGTGGTATGAGCCGTGCATGTCATGCGGAACCTCGGTGATGTGGACGCCGGACTTGTCGTGTTCGCTCATGGCTGCTCTTCCCTTCTTCTCTGGCGGCGGACCAACCCCTCTCCAGGGTTTCGATGCGAGGCCGCCGTGGTCAGCCGTCTTGACCCGAAGGTCCGGCGACCCCGAAAGGAAACCAATCAGTCTCCTTTCAGCAAACGCTGTGCCAGTCAGGTCGCGAGAGCAATTCCTTCGGCCAGATCAATAGGATAGATGGACTGTTGAGGCAGCCGGGTGGGGGAAGCATCCTTTGGCGCGTGCTCAATGGGCGATCAGCGAGGACGAGCAACCGCTGATTTTTTGACCAGCCGCGTCGTAAGCGCTCTTTGGGAACGCTTGAAAAATGCGCTGTCCCGATGACGCGCCATGCGACAGAATAAGCGTAGCCCCCGCCAAGCAATTCGCATATGACACAAGGGTCCTGCCAGACGACATCTTCAGGGAGGAAGGAAGGCCGAACATGTATGCAGACCCGATCCTTCCCAAACCGAAAGCCGGCGCATCGCCTGAGGAACGGCTGATCGCCGCCGGTCAGCGGCTATTCTGCCGCGAGGGCGTTCACGCGACTGGCATTTCCAGGCTATTGGCCGAGGCCCGCGTGAGCCGCAAAACCCTTTACGAACGCTTTGGATCCAAAGAGCGGCTGCTCCACGTCGTGCTCAAACGCGAAGGAGAGACCTGGCGCAACTGGTTCGCGCGCGGGCTCGCAAAAACGCGCGGTGCCCCGCAGGAGCGTCTGCTTGCCGCGTTTGATCTGCTGGGGGAGTGGTTCCGGCAGCCGAATTTCTATGGCTGCGCGTTCATCAATGCGGTCGCCGAGCACGACAAGATCGCTATGCCCCTGAGCGAGCTGGCGATTACCCACCGCGAGGAGACAAACCGGCTCCTTCTGGACCTCGCCAGGCAGACAGGCGCCTCCGACCCCGAGCTGCTGGTCGAGAAGCTGAGCATCTTGATCGACGGTGCGATCGTCATGGCGATGATGACCCGGCAGCCGGAGGCGGCGGATTATGCCAAGCAGGCGGCGGCGGATATCCTCCGCGCGAATTGCGCGCTGGCTCCGGCCGGGCATGATTGAGCGGCATCCAGAGGCGCAGGCTTTGCCGCGTCTCCGTCGAAAATGCTGGATCGAAACCAGGATGGCGGACGCTGAATTGTGACCGCGTGCGCGCTCATCCAGATTTTCAGTCGCGCAGCGTAACGGCGAGCCAGTCCGCCCCGGCGAAGGCCGCGTCAGTCCGTGACTGTGAAGGAGAATGCGCCGGTCATGACGTGGCCATCCTGCGCCACGGCGGTCCACCGGGTATCGTATTCGCCGGGCGTGAGCGCCGGGACGTCCACGTCCACCGTCTCCACGAATGCGGCGGGCAACGCGCTTGCGGGCTCGACCGGATCGGGGTCCTGCTGGGTCACGCCGACGAGCGTCAGACGCACGGCGCGGGAAAACCGCAGCTTGATCTGCGTGACCTTGCCCTCACTGCGTATACAACGCTCCAAATGAGAAAAAATTCTGCATCTGACTTGTGAGTGCGCTGTTTACCTGTAGCCTCGAACAGATTATCCAATACGATTGCTGATGCGCCGAAGCTCGCGCCGATAGCCATTTCGGCAGTACGAATAGAACTTTCTTTGGATGCGAATTAGCTATCATTGAAGGAAATATTTTCCTGCTTCAGCTTTATAACACTGCCGCACCCGAACGATTCCATCGTGACCTTATCCAATTCAAAATAATTCAAAATACGTATTGAAAACTCCAAAAGTCGGAATGCATCATCCACATCTTTGATGGCATAGTCGAGGTTTGCGAGCATGGAGCACCCTACATCATCGCGAGCAGATATGTTAAATACATCTGATACGCGATCTTGTCGCGATAGAGGCACAGTTTGCAGATGGCGCGGTCGCCCCACAGCGGTTTGTCCGCCTTGCGGGCAGACGCCATATCACCGATGATGGCATCAGTTGAAAACGCACATAAAAGGACAGCGGCCGTCATGCGTCATGCGGTGATCTTCGTCCGGGCCGATTGGGACAATGAGGCGGGCGTCTGGGTCGCGACCAGCGAAGACCTCAAGGGGCTTGTGACGGAGGCCGAGACGCTGGAGGCGTTGCGCGCCAAGGTGCTGGTCATGGCGGGCGAACTCATCGAGCTCGGCAACCTGCCGGATGGTTCCGACCTGCCGGAAATCCCCATTCATATTCTGGCTGAAACGACGGCGCGCATACCGAACCCGCGCCTGGCCTGATGGAAAGCTATACGCCGGAAGTCAAGCGGCTGCTGCGTGAGCACGGCTGCGCATTTCACCGGCAGGGCAAGGGCGATCATGAGATCTGGTGGAGTCCGATCACGAGCCGCATGGTCACGGTCGACGGCAGATAAAGTCAAGGCACACCGCCAATCGCATTTTGAATGACGCGGGGATCGACAAACGGCTGTAGGCCGGATGCGCCCCTGCACCCATCCGTTCGGGCGTCACGCCGCCAACCCGTTGCTCTTGGCGAGGTCCGCCAGCGAGGTTTCCGGCCGCGCGCCGATGTGCGAGATGATCTCCGCCGCGGCGAGGCTCGCCAGGCGTCCACATTCGTCCAGCGGCCGGCCGCGCGCCAGCCCGTAGAGGAAGCCCGCGGCGTACAGATCGCCCGCGCCGGTCGTGTCCACCACCTCATTGACCCGCACAGCCGGAATTTCAATCGTGTCCTCCGGCGTCATGATGATCGAGCCATCGCCGCTGCGCGTCACCGCCGCGAGCGTGCATTCCGCGCGAAGCTGCGCCAGCGCGTCGTCCAGCGTGTCGGTCTCGTAAAGCGCGCAGACTTCTTCCTGATTGCCGAACAGCACATCCACCCCGCCCTGGATCAGGCTGCGGAAGGCGGCGCGGTGGCGCTCGACGCAGAAGGTGTCGGACAGGCTCAGCGCGACCTGCCGGCCGGCCTCAGCAGCGATCCGCGCGGCCTCGTGGAAGGCGGCCTTCGCCTCCGGCGGGTCGAACAGGTAGCCTTCGAGGTAGGTCACGCGCGCGGAGCGGATCAGCTCGGGCACGATCTCGCCGTTGCCCAGCTCGGTGGATGCGCCGAGATAGGTGCTCATGGTGCGCTCGCCATCCGGTGTGACCAGCACGAGGCAGCGCGCAGTCGGGGCGTTGCTGTGGCTCTGCCGGGTTTCGTACTCGACGCCGATGGCGCGGATATCATGCGCGAATACCGTGCCGAACTGGTCTTCGGCCACCTTGCCGATGAAGGCGGTGCGCGCCCCGAGCGAGGCCAGGCCAGCGCAGGTGTTCGCCGCTGAGCCGCCGGACATCTCCGTCGCCGGACCCATTTTGCTGTAAAGCCGGTCGGCCTCCTCGGCGTCGATCAGGCGCATCCCGCCCTTCGCCAGCCCCTCGGCTGCGATGAAGTCATCGTCGCAGCGCGCGATGATATCGACGATAGCGTTGCCGATACCGACCACATCAAGTTCCGTGCTCATAAGCGTACTCTTTCGGGTTGGTGTTCGTGGGATTTGCCGCCTCAGGCGGTCTTGTCGGGGTAGAGGCACAGGTCCCGGATCGCGCAGTCGCCGCACAGGGCCCTTCGCGCCTTGCAGACATAGCGCCCGTGCAGGATCAGCCAGTGATGCGCGTGGCGGGCATATTCGTCGGGGACGACCGCCTCCAGCCCGTGCTCGACATCCAGCGGCGTCTTGCCCGGCGCAAGCCCGGTGCGGTTGCAGACGCGAAAGATGTGCGTGTCAACGGCCATGGTCGGCTCGCCGAAGGCCACGTTGAGCACCACATTGGCCGTCTTCCGCCCGACGCCCGGCAGGCTTTCCAGCGCGTCCCGGTCGCGCGGAACTTCGCCGCCGAAGTCCTCGATCAGCTTGCGCGACAGGGCGATCACGTTCTTCGCCTTGTTGCGGTAAAGCCCTATCGTCTTGATCATCTCGCGCACGCGCTCTTCGCCCAGCGAAACCATCTTTTCCGGCGTGTCGGCGACGTCGAACAGCTTTGCGGTCGCCTTGTTGACGCCGGCATCGGTGGCCTGCGCCGAGAGCACCACGGCCACCAGCAGCGTGAACGGGTTGCGGTAGTCCAGCTCGCTCTCGGGCGCGGGTTTGACCTCGGCGAAGCGGCGGAAAATCTCCGCGATCGCTTGCGGCGTGAGGCGCGACGGGCTTTCGCCCGCCGGGGCGTCAGATGGCTTGGCTTGCACCATGGCCAGCGTTGTACAACATTTCGCGGCAAAGTGTAGGGGCTTCCCCGGCGCGCCGCCGTGGAAAGCCGCGCCTCGGCAAGGAACGGACAATGAACAAGAACGATCAGCCGCGCTTCGCTGCGCGCGAGGATGTGGACATCGAGGAAGGCGAGATTTTCGCGCCGAAATTCGGCGAGGGCGGCGTGCTGCCCGCGGTCGTGACGGACGCGGAAACGGGCGAGGTGCTCATGCTCGCTTACATGAACGCGCTCGCGCTGGCCCGAACGATCGAAACCGGCCAGGCGCATTACTGGAGCCGCTCGCGCGGCAAGCTGTGGCGCAAGGGGGAAACCAGCGGCAACACGCAGCAAGTCGTGGAAATGCGCACTGACTGCGATCAGGACGCAATCTGGCTCAAGGTGCGCATGGCTGGCGCGGGCGGCTGCTGCCACACGGGCCGGCGCTCATGCTTTTACCGCGCGGTGCCGCTTGGGCAGCCTGCCGGCGCGGAGACCCGTCTGGACATGCGCGACGCCGAACGGCTCTTCGACCCCGAAGCGGTTTACGGCAAGGGCGATTAGCCCGTCGCGATATATTCCTGCAGGGCGGCGTTGCGCGACTCGATCTCGGCGATCCGCCATTTCACCACGTCGCCGATCGACACAATGCCGGCGAGCTTGCCGTCTTCCTTCACAGGCAGATGACGGATGCGGCTGCGCGTCATCTGAGCCATGAGCTGCTCGGTGCTGTCCGACGGGCTGCAGGTGAACACCTCTCGCGTCATGATCCGCGCGACCGGGGCGGCAAGCAGTTCGGCCTGGCCGTTCGCGAGATTGGCGACGATGTCGCGCTCTGACACAATGCCGGCGATGTCCCCGGCGTCGTCCACCACGACCAGCGCGCCGATGTTCTTGTCGGCCATCAGCCTGACGGCCTCATGCACGCTCTGGTCGGGCTTGATCGTCGCGCAATCGCGGCCCTTGTGTTTCAGGATGGACGCCACATTCATGACTCACCTCCCAGGGATTGCGCCGCGACCGGCTGCGCCAGGCGCTGCGCGTTTCCTCCAAAAAGCGCGTGTTGAAACCGCGTTCTTCGTTCATGATCAGGTTATCGTGCGACGAAATGCCCACACGCGCAAGGTGCGATTGTTGAACGGGCCTCAGAAACAGGATCAGGTTGCGATCAAGCTAAACCGAGCGCAGCGAACTTGTTTGCGAGCAGCTCCCGGTCGAACGGTTTGACGAGGTATTCGCTCGCGCCCGCCGCCATCGCGCGGATGATCGGCGCCGAGTCCGCGCCGCTTGTACAGAAGATTACCTTGGGCCGCGCCCCGGCTTCGCCCAGCGCCGCGAGCACCTCAAGCCCGTCCATGACCGGCATGTTCCAGTCCAGCAACAGCGCATCGGGCGTGCGCGCGCGGCAGCTTTCCAGCGCCTCCAGGCCATTGGCCGCCTCGCTCACTTGAAATCCGAGTTCGCTCAGAAAACCACGGATGACCTTGCGCATGGCCGGATTATCATCGGCGATCAGGCAATAGGGCATGGGAGACGCTCACTCTTGACGCGGAACCGGCCTGAAGAGTGCGCGTCAGGTTTTAATCAAACGCTAAAGAGCTATGCGGGCGCGGCTGTGAACACGACGTCCCCGTCCGCCTTGGCGACTGTGATCGCCATGTCGGCCTCGTCCGCCAGCCGCGCGGCGTAGTACGGCAGGATCGAGCGCGGATCGAGTTCGTCCAGGTCCGTGCCGGAGAGGATGCCGTCAACCTTGTCGGGGATGCGCGCGTTGCGGCCGGCGCAGCGCAAGCTCAACGTGGGCGCGTTGTCCCCGGCGGCCACGTCCACATGCAGGTCGCCGCCCACCGGCAGAGCGGGAATCGAGATGGCGATCATCATCATCAAAAGCCGTGCATGGCTTTTGTCGAGTTTGACATCCCTGGGCGCGTGCCAGTAAAGCCGATGCTTGCCTTCCTCGACATAGCCGCGCGCGATCCGCTCGGCCTGCCCGATGTCGACCGCCTGGCCCATGCCGGAGGACGCCCCGAACGCCAGCCGTGCAAACTCCAGCCGCGTCCATGCGGCCCGCGCGCTGTTGAGAATGACCTCCTGCGCATAGGCGCGCGCGTCCTCGTCAGTTTCTTCTTCCAGGAGTTCCAGACCGTTGTTGATCGCCCCGATGGGCCCGACGAGATCATGGCAAATCCTGCTCGACATGAACGCCGTCAGCTGGATGTCGGCCAAAGCCGGCTTCACCGTCATTCCGCCTCCTCAAGAATTCGTCCGTCCAGCAACCGCTCCGGCCCGGCCGGGCCGAGGCAGGTAAAATCGCCGGCATGGCATAATCAAGTCCGCTACCTGCAAGTCCGGTCCCCGAAAACGCCCGCCGCGCACGGATCGGAAGCTGGCGCGTGCCCTGCCGCCACACCCTTAAGTGGTATAGGCGTTCGCCCGCGACTGCCAAGCGGCTTCGCGCCTGTCCACGGCAATCTCCGCAGTTTCCGTTAATTTCAGCCGTTTGCGCGCACAACATGGTGGAAAACCGTTGCAGCTGCTTCAATGCTGGCGCGACTGGAGGCCCGTGGCTTGGCGGGCGACGGGCAAGCTGATAGGTCTTCAGATGACTGCGGCCCGCGCGGAGACTGCTATGACGACGCCCGAAATCGACTTCGCCGCGTTGGCTGCGGCCCTGACCGAGACTGCGCAGCGCGCCGGGCAGGCGATCCGCGAAATTTACGCCGGCGGCCTGAATGTCCGCGAAAAGCCCGATGCCAGCCCGGTCACGGACGCGGACGAGGCGGCCGAGCAGATCATCCTCGGCGATCTCATGCGCGCCGCGCCGGGCATCCCGGTGATCGCGGAGGAGGCCGTCGCGGCCGGCGAGTTGCCCGAGACCGGGGATGTCTTCTTCCTCGTGGACCCGCTCGACGGGACCAGGGAATTCGTCAGCGGCTCCGGCGAGTTCACCGTCAACATCGCGCTGGTGAAGGACGGCAGGCCACGCTTCGGGCTGATCCTGACGCCTGCGCTCGGCGCGCTTTACGTTACGCTGGCCGAGGGCCGCGCGATCAAGGCGCAGGTCGGCACGGGAGAGGTCCAACCGCTGGACTCCGTGCCCCACACGCCGCTGCGCACCCGCGTGCCGACGACGGGACAACTCGTGGCGCTCGCCAGCCGCTCGCACATGAACCCGGCGACCGAGCGCTTCCTCGAAACCCACCGCGTCAGCAAAACCACGCAGGCTGGTTCTTCGCTCAAATTCTGCCAGATCGCCGAGGGCCTGGCGGATGTCTATCCCCGCCTCGGCCCCACCTGCGAGTGGGACACCGCCGCGGGCGATGCGATCCTGCGCGCGGCGGGCGGCGTGGTGCTCGCCGAGGACGGCGCACCGCTCGCCTATGGCAAGGCCGGGGAAGGCTTTATCAACCCCGGCTTCATCGCCTGGGGCCGCGCGCCTGTGCAGGATTGAAACCGCAAGCCGCGGCAATATTGGCGGGCTTTAGCCACAGTTTACCATTATCGGCAAGGTTGAACCGACACGCCGATTCGCTCCACAGGAAGCGTGCGGGCGACGGCCTTGAGAACGGGAGACCGATCCGATGACGGGGTTGATAAAGCCGCTGGTCTTTGTGGCCGTCGCGCTCGCCTTCACGCTTTATGCGCCGGCTGGCGGCGCGGAGCCTATCGAACTGGCGCAAAGTCAACAGCAGGAGAGCTATCTGCCGCCGTGGGAGGGCGAGGACGGCAATGCGCAGGACGATCTCGGCAGCCGTGACGGCTACGAGCCGGAAAGCCTGGCGCCGCCGCGCGACAGCCGGTCCTACGATGACCGCGACTACGAGGAGCCGCCGCGGGACTCGCGCCGCTACGATGAGGAGTATTACGACGAACCGCCGCGAGGCAGCCGGCAGTATGATGATCGCCATTACGACGAGCCGCCGCGCGAGGCCTATGACGAGGACGAAGACTATACTGTCGACGAGATCGTCTCCGCCGGCCATCGCTTCTTCGGCACCGTCACCGAAGGGCTGGCGCGCGTCGTCGAATACGCCTTCTCCCGGCAGGGCTATCCGAACGGCTACATCCTCGGCGAGGAGGCCGGCGGCGCGTTCGTGGCGGGCCTGCGCTATGGCGAGGGCGTGCTGTATACCAAGCATCTCGGCCGTCACAAGGTGTTCTGGCAAGGTCCGTCGATCGGGTATGATTTCGGGGCGGAAGGCTCCAAGACCATGATCCTGGTCTACGACGTTCAGCACCCGGCAGAAATCTATCACCGCTTCGCCGGGATCGACGGCTCGGCCTATTTCGTCGGCGGCGTGGGGATCACCTTCCAGCGCCACGGCGATGTCGTGCTCGCGCCGATCCGTTCCGGCGTCGGGCTGCGGCTGGGCGCGAATGTGGGGTATTTGAAGTACACGCGCGAGCCGACCTGGAACCCGTTCTAGGTCGGGCCGTTCACGGAGCTTTCTTGTCTGTGCCGGTATAATCCGGCAAGAAGGTAAACCGGGGCCGCGATCACGGATCGCGAGCGGCATTGCGTTGCCGCGTTTTGGGAGTTGCCATGTCTGATCGGGGAGCCGCAGGACCATGATCCTTTATGTCATGCTGGTCGCGCTGGGCTTCCTGATCGCGATGCTGATTGCGCTACTGGTCGCTCCGGCCTTCTGGCGGCGGGCGGAGCGGCTGACGGCGCGCCGGCTCGAACAGAACATGCCCATGTCGATCGCCGAGGCCGATGCCGAGCGCGATCAGATCCGCGCCAGCTACGCCATTATCATCCGCCGGCTGGAAGCGGCGCTGTCTCAGGAAAAGATGCGCTCGGCGCGGCAGCTGGTGAAGATCAGCCGGCTGCAAATGGAAATCGCCGACCTTAACGACAAAACCCAGCAGCTGCGGGGCCAGCTGGAGGCCGAGCACAATGCCGCCTCCGTGCTGCGCCGGACGATCGCCACGCGGGTGCCGGAGCTGAACCGCTCTGCGCAGGACGCCAAGCAGCTCGTTCATGTCCGCGACCGCGAGATCGCCACCATCGTCAACCGCCTGCGCCACCGCGAGGAGGCGCTCGCCATCGCTCAGCGTACAACCGAGATGCAGCAGGCCGAGATTGCGCGGCTGCGCCAGGCGATGGAGATGTCCGGCTCGCAGAACGCCGGCCGCTTCAAGCTCCGCCCGACCGAATGGACGATCCACGACTACCGCGCGGAATATGATCGGCTGAATGTCGAACTATCCAAGCTGCGCGAGCGGCTGGCCGTGGCCTATGACCGCGAGGCCAATCAGATCAAGGAGTTGCGCACCGAACTGCAGCAACTTGCCGACCAGGTCGTAACCGCGGCCGCGGCCCTGCCCGAGGGCGAGCCGCAGCGCGCAATCGCGCATGACGCGGATCAGGACGGCGAACCGCGCCGGCTCGGCGCGCCCGCACAGGCATTCTACGAGCAAATGCGCTCGATCGACGCGATCATTGGAGATGCCGCGGGAAGCGCGCGCACGCCTGCTGTGCGCGACGTATCGGTAACCGCCTTGCAAGCCGGGCGGTCGGGCGGCGCGCTTTCGCGGGCGGCGGCGGCCCCGAAGCGGCTGGCGCAGGGCGCGCTGCAGAAGATGGCCGGCCTGGCTGGCGCGAAGCGCAACACAGCGAGGGCGGGGTCTGGCCGTGCTCGTCGCCAAGGGGCGGCGCCCGCGCCCGGCGAGGTGAGCGCGGCGAAGCTGCTCGGCGGCGCGGCGGTGTCTGACAGCAACCCGGAAGCGAAGCGCGCCAGCGGCTCTGGCGCAAGCGAGGCGGCAACGGCGGAGGAGCCGGAGAGCCTTGCCCATGAGGCGAGGGCGGCCAAGCCCTCCGAAGCGAAACCTGGTATCGCCAGGGCCGCGCAACAGCAGGACGACGCGGCGGATGCCGCCACGGGGGATCGCGCTGCGGCGCCTGGCGCGCCGGACCCTTCCGACCCCCCGGTGTCTGCGGCCAAACCTGCCACGGAGATCGGGCCGGGCGACGCTGCCGACGCCGAAGACGACGCCAGCCTCTACGACAGCTATCGCAGCGCCAAGCCAACCTCCGGCAAACTCATGGCGGAAACGGACAAGGCCGACGACGCGGCAACCGATAGCGACCAGAGCGGGCGGGCGACCGGCGAAGGCGCAAGCGAAGATGCGGCGGTGAAGGCTGGCGAAAAGCCGGCGTCATCCGGCAACGGCGCGGCCACGCCCGACGCGGCCCAGAGCGGCGAGTCCGGCGACGGCGAAGCCGATCGCGGTTCCCTCCTCGACCGGCTGAAACATGTGCCGGAAGGCGAGACTCGCTGAGCCGCCGCGCGTTCCATACGCCCTGTGACAAAATCCGCGAAGCATTGGGGACAACGCCACAATATCTGGGAAAACCGCGCCCTTTCCTTGACCGCCGCGAATCAGCTATCTTCTGCACTGAGGGGGCCTGACTCACTTCAATTTTTCGGCCTGTCGATTCGTTCTGTCCCGGTCAAACAATAACGGCGAACGGGCATCCGGGAACACGAAGAGGCGGTGTTGGGGACAGATGCGGCAACATTGATGTCCCCGCCGGAAAAGCCTTTGCATTCAGGCTAGCGCGTCGTGACTGGACACTCGCGACGGGGCAGTCGTTTTGCGTTCATTTGATGGATTCTCGACCGGGCGCCAGCGCGCGCCTGGACCGATTCGCGTAAGCCCGCGCAGCGCCTTCGCCAGGCCCCCGAAGACGGAAAAGGCCGCATGAAGCGGCAAACAGGGGGCTGGTTCGATGAGACACGTTCTGGGTGCGCTTGGGGTTTTGGCGGCCGCGATACTGCTTGTGGTGTCCGCGGCGATGAATTGGCGTTTTGGCTTCAGCCTCGGCAAGACCGAGTTTGACGCGCATATCTACGGGGCCGCCAGCGCGGCATCCGACGTCCTCAAGGCGCTGATCCCGTTCCTCATTCTCGCCGCGATGCGCCGCCGCCACTGGTCGCAGGCGCTGGGCGCGATGCTGCTGCTGGTCATCTGCTCGGCTTACTCGCTGACATCCTCGCTGGGCTTCGCCGCGCTTAACCGTAGCGATACTGTGAACGAGCGCGCTATCTCCGCCGCCGCCTACAAGGACCTGCGCTCCGAATTGCAGCTCCTTCGCGACCAGATGGCGGCGCTGCCGCAGCACCGGCCGATGGGCGTGGTCGAGAGCAACATCGCCCGGCACAAGCAGCACCGCCGCTGGGACTCGACCGTCGGCTGCACCAACGCCACCGTCGCCCCCAGCATCGCCTATTGCGAGGAATTCCACGCGCTGGAGGCCGAACTGGCCGCCGCCGCCAAAGCCGCGAAACTCGATGAACGCATCATGGCGGTGCGCGCCGAACTGAGCGATGTGCGCGGGGCGGGGCCAGCGACCGAGGCTGACCCGCAGGCGGCGATCCTGTCAAACATCTCCGGCGTCGGGACCGACCATGTGCAGCTTGCGCTGATCATCCTGGTGTCGGTGCTGGTCGAGGCCGGGTCGGCGCTCGGCTTTTATGTGGCGCTCAGCCACTGGCGGATTTTCGATGACAAGTCGCTCGGCGTGCCCGCGCCGGTGGAGGTGGCCGCCGCGCCGCCGAAGCGCACCCTGCCCGCGCTTGTCGCCCCGGAAGAGGCGGAACTGCCCTACGAGAGGACCGACGTGGAGATGTATTTTGACGAGCGGGTCGAGCAGTCGAAGGAATCCAGCGTCACCGCGCTGGCGCTGTTCGAGGACTACTGCAACTGGTGCGACCTGAAGGACAAGACGCCGGTCAGCCTGCCGATTTTCGGGCGGCAATTCGCCGATCTGGGCGTGCAGAAGGCGAAGATCGGCGGGCGCATCCGCTATATCGGCATCCGCCTGCTCGAAGAGGGCGACGTGGAGGC
>CAZINX010000029.1:0-17561 GCA_964540795.1 uncultured Hyphomicrobiaceae bacterium
GGGTCAGATTCGTTCCGCCGATAGGGTCAGTTTTGCGCCGCCGGTGACAATCGCCATCGCCGCCTCGCGACTCACCGCTGTCAAAGCGATTGAATCACGCCCCGGCGCGCCAGGAAATCGCAAAACGAAATTGCAAGGAAATGACGGCCAAACACCCCAAATCCTGCAAATTCCAATACGAAGTTGGGGAGAATCAGACAGCCTTATCAACGGCTTGTCGATAGTTCACGGGGGACGATCTCGATCCGGAAAAACTGATCTTCATCGACGAGACCCTCGGATCAAGCCCGAGGGCAGGCCGGCGCGAGCACGGAGATGTCCCGGCTACGCGGCTGGTCGGCGAACGGCCAGCGCTGCCGCGCCGCGGTCCCGCACGGACACTGGAAGACCACCATCCCGGATCGGGGTCCGGGACAGGCTCTTCACTGCCGGGTTGCGGCTGAACGGGCTCGCCGCGCCGATGCTGCTCGACGGTCCCATGCATGGGCGCGCCTTCCGCGCTTACGCCTGCCCCCGCGAAAGCGGGGGTCGAGCAGGTGCTGGCACCCGAACTGCGGCCCGTCGATATCGTCATCATGGACAATCCCGGATCGCCGTCCGGGGCAGGCTTTCAACCCTATCGAGATGGCGTTTGCCAAGCCATGCCCTTGGGCTTGACCCGAGGATCTGGCCTTGCTCAGGAAAACCGCCGCCCGGACAGTCGACAAGCTTTGGGACGCCGTCGCGCAAAGCCTCGATGCCTTCACGCCAAGAGAATGCGCAAACTACTTCGCCGCGTCAGGCTATGACCCGGATTAAGTTGAATCGGCTCTAATACCAATGCAAGCGGGGCGTAGCCCTCGTGGCACGATCAGCTTGATGGTCGGAAGTTCCAGGGCAGGAGATCGTCGATCCGGCTTGCGGGATGCCCGTGGGCAAGGGCTTGGAGCGTCGCCTTCAGGTAAGCGCGGGGATCGACGCCGTTGAGCTTGGCGGTCTCGATAAGCGAAGCGATGCGGCCCCAGTTCCGGCGGCTTCGCTGTGGCCTGCAAACAGCGCGTTCTTTCGGTTGAGGGCGAGCGGCCGGATGGTGTTCGCCACGGCATTGGAGTCGATCTCCACGCGGCCGTCGCTCGGGAAGACCTGCAGCCCTTTCCAATGCCGTGCGATGTAGCCGAGCTTCTCGCCGAGGCGGGACTTGGCCGAGACGCGGGCGCGCTGTTGCTTCAGCCAGACGCCGAACGCCGCCACCAGCGGGGCGGAGCGCTCCTGGCGCACGGCAAGGCGCTCGCCGGGCGGCCGCCCGCTGATCCCGGCCTCGATCCGATAGAGCTCGGAGATGCGCGTCAGTCCCGAGGTCGAGATCTTGGAGCGGAACACGACGATCAGGCCGGAATGCGGGCCGAGACCCAACTGCTCCTGCACCACAGCCGTCAAACCGTCATGCCCCTTGCGGAAGTCGACCGGCCTGGTGGCGACCACGATGCGAAGCGACGGTCGAAGGGGATCAAGTCGCCTCGCCCAGCGCCGCGGCGATCTCCGCTACCCGCCTGGCATCCGTCGTCGCTGCAACACGGACGATGATTGACCCGGCGACGATCTCGATCCGCTCAGCCTCGACCGCTCCGGCGCGCGCCCTGTCCCCCGCGCGTTCAGGTTTTGGCGCCGCCTCCACCGCGAGCATCGCGAACTCCGGCCCGGTAGACGGCGCGGGCAACATGAGCTTGCCTTCGCGTGCAAGACGCCGCCACGCCGACAGATGATTCGAACTCATGTCGTAGTGCCGCGCAACCTCGTTCACCGTCACCCCCTCGACCAGAGTCTCAGCAACGATCCGGCCCTTGATCTCGTCCGGCCAGCGCCGATGCCCGCGCGGACCCATGACCAGATCGATGCCAGTGAGAACCTCAGTTAAGCCCTCCATTGAGAGACGCCTTATGTATCAGCATGGGAGAAGGCTTCTCAGATCACAGGGCGCAGAAAAAAGGTGTGGGTGCTGTCAACGCTTACAGCGCTTCTGACGCGATTCAAGGAAAAGCTACGGGCTGCTCTCGCCGTCAAGCAAAAACGATCGTACCTCGATGGCATGTTCGCCAGCATTGACGCACGTTGCCAAGCGTCGCTTGTGATCGGATCTGAACCCGCATGGTAAAGCGAATCTGTATTTGTAGCGGTATCGGCCGTTGAACAGCTCGACAACCTACGATGCCCCTCTCCGTCAAGCTCACACCAGCCTCAAGGCCCTATCTATCGCCTTGCAGCGATCTCCAAGGCCTGCTATTGACGACAATGTTCGCGGAATCCGCCCTTCTCCCAAATCAGATAATTCGTCTTCGCCAGCCCACGACCTGATCATCGCCCCGAACTTGATCGTTGGGAAAACAAAGCCACGAAGACCCGAACCTGAGTTATGAGCCGCTTAAAATTACAAGCACTCCTTTTCCGGGATCGTCTCAGAGCACTGCGCCACCGCGCATTCGGAGAGCCTGCAACGTCGGCGCTGTACGAAGTACCAGAGATAGAATTCGACGAGACCAAACAAGTCGGGATTGCCTTTACAGCGATCATCAAGAACGAAGCCGACTATCTTGAAGAATGGATTGCGTTTCACGCGATGCTCGGCGTGCGCCACTTTTATCTTTACGATAATGGCAGCACTGACGACACGGCAGGTGTGCTATCTCCGTATATCGAGAAAGGCATAGTCACCCTGATCCCCTGGAAAAACTTCATCGCGTCAATCAACCCGCAGCGCGCAGCCGTCGCCCACGCCGTCGCGAATTTTGGCGCGCACTACCGTTGGCTCGCTCCGATCGATGTCGATGAGTTCGTCTTTCCTGTAGAGGGCGACTCGCTCGAGGACACACTCGTGGAATTTTCCGACGTGCCGATCATTTGCCTCCCCTGGATCAACTTCGGACCTTCCGGCCACGAACGGAAACCGGAAGGGCTGGTCATCGAGAACTACACGGAGCGCGCCGCATTTCCACCCATTCCTGAGCAATACTCTTTGCTCAGGTACAAATGTTTTGTTGATCCTAAAGAGGTCGCAATCGCCGGTACCCACTCTTTTGTTTTGAAGGATTTGAGACGGATCATGATAAATGATAACAAAACATTCTTCCCTGAGTATCAGAAGCGAGACCCCCGGCATGCATCGACAAAACGCCTGCGACTGCACCACTACTTCACACGCTCTGCAGAGGAATTGCAGAAAAAATTACAAAAGGGGCGCGTCTCAAGGTCTGGAAATGTTAATTTGTCAGCTTTAGACAATCGACTGAAGCACTTTTATATATCCTGCACGGAAGACCGCACAATTCTCCGATTCACTCCCCAATTATACGATCTACTTGATTCAAAAAAATCGCAAGGATTTTAACACATAAATGCGCTCTACTTGCGATCAAACTCACGGCTAGTTATCTGGTCGGTCGTGAACAATCCGGATTTTAAGGCGCGATAGGGTTGAACCGCGTCCGATCAGCGATGGCTAGCAGGAGCGACAAAAGCCCCCTGAACCACCTGAGCAGGAGCGCGAAGTTGTAGCCGGCGGCAGCAAGGATAGCGTTGATGGCATCGCCGTCTTCACCAGCAAGATAGTTGCGCTCCATACGGTGCTCGGTCTTGATATGGCCGATGACCGGTTCGATGGCTGAGCGCCTGCGCATCTCGCGTTTGATCTGCGGCGTGACCCGGCGCTTCTGACCGGCGGTGAACACCCTGAACTTGTGGCTCAGCGGTGCGTTGTGGCCGCGGTAGCCGACATCGGCGAGGATGCGGGAGAGCTCGTTGCCGATGGTGCGCTCCATCTCCGGAATGACGCTCGCCAGCGTGTGGCCGTCATAGGGGTTGCCCGGCAGCGCCTTGGCGTGCAGCGCGAACTGGCCGCCCTTCGCACGCTTCAGCGTGGTCGCCACCGAGACCTTGACGCCGAACTCATAAGGCGCGTGGGCTTTACCCTTGCCGATGCATTCAACCTCGGGCGCATGCAGGCTGTAGACCTTGCGCCCGCGCTGTCGCTGGCGCTGCTCCAGCACACGGCCGGCCAGGTAGAGCGGTCGCCTGAAGATCACCTCGAGATCCTCTTCCCCGGCGATCTGACGCCTGATGTCCCGGATCGTGCGGCCGAGATAAGTTCGCAGCGTGCGCAAGGCCCGTTTGGCGCGCTTGAACTGCTTGGCGTGGGCGTAGCGCTGATGGGCGATCAGCGCCCGCTTGCCGACCCGCACATAGCTCTGGCGCAGGTCGAGGCCGGTTTTCTTCGCCAGCCTCACCAACCATTCGCGGGCCCGGTTGAGCAGCTTGGCGTCGGTGGGAAACATCACGTTTTTGGGCTGCACCGTGGTGTCGACGATCACCCCGCGGGTGTCGGCCGGCGTCATTGCGCCGGTCTTCACCGCCACCGAGAGGCTCTCATGCAAGAGAGCAGCGATGCGCTCCTCACCCATACGCTGGCGCCAGCGCGTCATCGAGGAACGGTCGAACGGCAGGTCGTGCCGGAAGAAGGTCTCGCCGCACAGATACTGGAAATACGGGTTCTCCACCCAGCGCGCGCACAGCGCCTCGTCCGACAGGTCGAAGGTGTGCTTGAGGATCGCCAAACCCGCCATCAGCCGCGTCGGCAAGGGCGGCATGCCAGGCCCATCGGAATACACCGCGCCGAAACGCTCTTCCAGCACCGGCCAGTCGATCGCCTGCGCCAGCCGCACCAGCTCGTGTTCCATATTGATGATCTGGTCGAGCCGGGCGCGGAACAAATCCTGCTCGCCGCCGTCGCCTCGCTCCCGGGGTCTCGCCATCTCCGCCTCCCGACTCACCGCTGTCAAAGCGATTGAATCACGGGTCGGTGCGCCAGGGAATCGCAAAACGAAATTGCAAGGAAATGACCGCCAAAACCCCAAATCCTGCAAATCCCAATACGGAGTTTGGGAGAATCAGACAGTCTAATCAATGGCTTGGCGATAGTTCACGTGGGACTATCTGATTGCCCCCTTGATCAGCTATTATTTGCCCTTACCCGCATCTCATTTGTACGGAGGATAAACATGGGAACTGCTGTTACTCATTCTAAATCGGCACGACGAATCGCGCTGTTTCAGTGGTCGTTCGCTGGTGGAGGTGTAGAGAGAATGAATGTTCGGCTGGCTTCGGCGTTATTATCTCGTGGCTATCGAGTCGACATTGTGGTCCTTAATCCAGACGGACCTAATCGGACGCTGATCCCTAAGGAAGCAAAAATCATACCCTTGAAGCGGAGGACACGGCTCGCAGGCTTACTTTGGGCAATCGGGCTGAACGAGCGCCTAGCCATTAAGCTAGCAGATTTCCCAAAATTACCAGAGTTATTTTCTTGGCTCCCATCCTACTCTACGTACCTTCAAGAGTTCAAGCCGGATATCGTGGTCAGCGCTATGCCTCACTGCAACCTCGTCGCAGCGGCAGCAAAAGCGTTTTGCAAAGAGACACCTTATACCATGCTTACAGAGCGGAACCCGCCCTCCAGCAAATTTCGAGCTCAGCCATCGCACATGCGGCGTTTTGGAAAGCCTATGTCTATATTATATCACTTCGCCGACGTCCTTGTCGGTGTATCCACAGAAGTTAGTCACGATCTGGCCACAACTTTAGATATCCCGTCACAACATGTTGAAACAGTATACAATCCCGCCTATGATCACGAGATCGCCAGACTGGCCGCTCAAAAACCCAATCATGTTTGGTTTGAGGAAGACGAGAGCAGAAAGGAATCAATCCTGTTATCTGTTGGAAAGCTCCATCCACAGAAGGATTTCCCTACGCTCATACGAGCGTTTGCCGCTCTCCACCTAAATTACCCTCAACATAGAGACTCAAGACTTTTGATTTTGGGCACTGGAAAACAATATAAATACTTGATGAAATTGGCTCGGGATCTTGGTGTTGCTGATTCTATCGATTTACCCGGGTACACAGACAACCCCTATTCATACATGGCTCGGAGCTCAGTCTTCATCTTACCATCAATTTATGAGGGCTTCGGCAACGTTATTGTTGAAGCACTTGGATGCGGGTGTCCTGTAGTCGCCACAACCGCTCCAGGCGGTCCCGCCGAGATTTTGAACTACGGAGAGTTTGGCTGGCTTGTCGAACCTGGCGACGTTGCGGGCATGACAGAAGCCATCCATCACGCCCTGGGCCATCCACAACCACCCTGCGTGCTCCGTGATAGAGCCAAGCAATTCTCCGTTGAGAAATCTTTAGACGCATTAATGAGCCTTATGCCCTAAACAGCTTTTAAATGTGAAACCCGTTACGTCTCCAGATTGGGAGGACTCCATTTAGGGCTGAACGTTCGGATAAAATATACATTTGGACACCATGCTCGCAGAGCATATGCTCATATAAGTGTCTCATATATTCGGCAACCGTGTTCGAACTATAGCGTTTGCTCATCATGGTTTCTATGTTGTGCTGTCCCGGCCGAGGAAGGTATATTTCCCGCCTCAGGTCGTCATATTTTTCATGGTCAAAAAAGTGATCAGAGTTTAACATGTCCACTCCACACAAAATGATTTTGGAATAACCCATCTGATAAGCGAAAGACACTATGAGCCCTAATGTGCCCCTCCATTTGACCGTAAAATCCGCTATGACGTTAAAATCAAAAATTCCCAAATTTTTCACAAACGTGATGAGATCAGAAATAGGTAATGAACATCGGGAATGAATTGGAAATTCGTTGATGTAAAAAGTTTTGCTTTCTTCAAAGTTATCTTTAATTACACTTCTTAATTGTTGACAGTTGCTTCCTAAAAAAGATCCACGTATTATAATGATCGATTTTCCGTAATCGGTTTTTTTTAGATTGTAAAGTTTTAGAATTTCTGTTGACTTCTTCGAAAATTGGAAAAAATAAAAATCTGGAACGAAGTCATGTGCCATCCACCAATTAAAACCTATGGAATCATGCTGACGAATTATTTCAAAATCTGATTCACTCATGTCATTTATACTAGGCCCGCTGCCTAGGATGAAAATCGTATCTGAATTCCTTCGTTTTCGGAAACTATCATCAATGACGCAGCCCCTACATCTCGACAGATAATAATTAGCATTCTTGATATTGTTTAACTCGCGTATTGTATAAATAGCCGATTTGTCTTTTTTGAATAACATTTTCTCTTGCTTTCGTGTCTTGACCTAAGGTTTTGAATGGATCTAAGGGATGCAGCGTCATAAAACTTCATCTATTTTGACAGGAGTATCTGCTTTTGTATTATATCTGACCTTTTTTCCTACAATTGAGCCAATCAGTTTTGGAGCAGCACCATAACCGGGTCGTACGCTCCGAACGGCGTCAGCTGTGATTACTCCACCCGCCGGGATGTCTTTGACGAAATATAAAGACCTACGGAACTTGACGTTCGCCCGCTCGCTGGACTTCCGTCCGTAATCCACGGCGCCGAGCGCTTCCCAGGCGGTCTTTACCGACTTGCAGAGGTCTGCCAGCTCTTGCGGCTCGAGCGAGAAGCTGTCGTCAGGTCCGCCGCCGGACCGATCAAGCGTAAAGTGCTTCTCGATGATGGAGGCGCCGAGGGCGACGCTCGCGATCGCCGTGGCGTTGTCGAGCGTGTGGTCCGACAAGCCCGTCACCACGCCAAAGCGTTCGGCCATGTCCGGCAGGGTACGGAGGTTGTAGTCGCCCGGCGGGGCCGGATAGCCGCTGACGCAGTGGAGAAGCGCCAACTCTTCGCACCCGCCCTCGCGTGCCGCGGCGACGGCCTCGCCGATCTCTTCGGCATCCGCCATGCCGGTCGAGATGATCATCGGCTTGCCCTTGGAGGCGATGTAGCGGATGAGCGGGAGGTCGACAGCCTCGAAGGATGCGACCTTGTAGGCCGGCGTGTCCAGGTCCTCTAGCAGATCGACGGCGGTGGGATCGAACGGAGAGGAGAACAGGGTGATCCCCACGTTGCGCGCATGCTCGAACAGCGGCCCATGCCATTCCCAGGGCGTATGCGCCCACTCATAAAGCTCGTAAAGCGTCCGGCCGGCCCAGAGCCCCTCGGTGATCTGGAAGTCCGGCGCGTCGGAATTGAGCGTGATCGTGTCGGGGCGGTAAGTCTGGATTTTGACGGCATCGGCGCCAGCCGCGTTCGCGGCGTCGATGAGCCGCTTCGCCTGGTCCAGGCTGCCGTTATGGTTGGCCGAAAGTTCTGCAACTACATAAGGGCGTTTAGAGATTCCTATAGTACGTCCGTGTATCTGACAGCCTTCATATTTAGTCGCCATTGTCCGCCCCTAGCTTTTCCAGAGTCAATTTGTAGCGGTAACCGTGGAGCCTGAAGAACGCCGGATACCTTTCTGGATCAGCCACCCGCAACTGATCAAAAACTTGGGATATTGATTGGTTGGGGTCTATCTCGCTGTCGCTTGGAGTACGCTTCCGGTAATAGCTGACACCAGCTTCTTTTTGTCGTTCTGGCGTTGCGCCCTCTGAAATCATCCGGAGCCCTTCGTCCATCAGACGGATTTCTGCGCCAAACAGAGCTTCATTGATCTCACTGAATGTGAAATGACGCGGAATCAATATTTTGTTCTTTGTCCATACTGCACCGCTATCAATGGACTCATCTGCGTCAAGGAGTGTTAGCGTGATGGTCTCTTCACCTTCCAATATTTGCCAGACATGCGGACTCCACCCTCTCCCTTTTGGAAGGTCTGAGGCATGGATCACAAGAACGTGCTGATAAGCATTTCGCATCACTTTCGAAATATATTCACTGCAAGAGACCAAATATAATATATCTCCTCCGTACAATTCAGAAGACGAGTGATAAATCTGCGCCGATTGGTTGGCACAATTATTATGACACCATTGTTTCAACCATGGCACAATCGGGTGTTCGACATCAGAACACAGCACATCAATCTTCATTACACGCGCTCCCTTGATTTCTGCGGAAGGGAGGCGACAACCCGCTTCACTCCGTGCCCGTCGCAAATGCGTGCGGCGCGGTTCACCACATTTGCAAGCCCCCTTGTATCGTCTAGTCGAAGGAAGGCACATCGCAAATTTTGTTTGAAATCAGCGGCCGCCGCAACACCGAGATTTAGAGCCGCCTCGCCCTTGCTAAGTGCTCTGGCTGCTGCTTCCTGGTTATCTGCAAGCACCACAATCAGCGTGGGCAGCCCAAGGCAGCAGCGCTCCCAGGTTGTCGTTCCCGCCCCGCCGATCGCGAGGTCCGCGTCAGCCATCAGCGCGGCCATGTCGCTCACATTCACGCGCACATCCGCTTGCCAGGGCAGAGCCGCGGCGAGCGCGCGTACGCGCTCAAGCGCCGGCGCCTGCGCCCCCATCACGACCGTGATCCGGGCATCATCCGGCAGGTTGCACTGTGGAAGGACCTCCAGCACCCTGGAGGTGGCATCGGGCAGGTCCACCCCGCCCATCGAAATCAAGAGGTGGCGTATGCCGCGCCCCGCCCGTTCGGCGCGCGCGGCCAGCGCCTCGGCGCGGCGCTCCGCGAACTCGGGGCGGAGGAGGGCATAGCGCGGGCCGATCAGCCGTTTGCAATGGTCCGGCACGAGTCCATCATAATCCTCGGCCCGGCGGCCCAGGTTCTGGTCGACAAGGATGTCGGCGTTGTGCGGACGATCGGCCAGATCATCGAGCACCAGCAGGCGCGTCTCCGCCGGACACACCGCCTTTTCCCAGCGCGCGTCGAACGCATAATGATCCAGAAGCAACCAGTCTGGCGCGCTGCCAAGCGCGGCGCGGGTTTCCTCGGCGTCGCGCCGCCAGTCCACCTCCGCCCAGTGCGCATGGTCGGGCGGGCCAACGGGCGCAGGCCCTTCGGGCGCGGGCAGAAGCGTGCAGTCGAAACCGCGCGCGCGGATGGCCGCCGCCATGTGCCCTTCCAGCGCGCGGCAGATGAACCGGCATTCCGCGCCCTGCCGGCGCAAGGCATCTGCCAGCGTGAGGCAACGCATCACGTGCCCTGTGCCAATGCGCATCGAGGCGTCCGTGCGGATGAGGACACGCATCAGTTGAGCCGTTGAAATCCGGCGTGGCAGACGGGGCCGTCCAAAACCGTTGCAATATCCCGTCCGGCCTCGCATTGGGCGATCAGCCCAAAAACCGGATCCAGAGCCTCCGTGTAGCGATCAATGACTTCCGTCGTATGGGCAAGGCAGGCATAAGTTCCCGTCCCCGCCAAGAACCCCTCTTTAAGCATTTCCTGAGTCATGAGCGTCTTGTACGCTAACGCGCGATCACCGGCAAAACTGAAAGTCGCGAGCGCGGGCAGCCCGGCATGGCTAATCGTGAGGTGATGATGATCCGCCAACTCCTGCCAGCGCGCGCGAATGGTGCGTCCGATCTCGGTGATACGTGTCCAACTTTTTTCCCGTTCCATCACCTCGAGTGTTTTGAGCGCGGCGGCCGAGCCGATGCGTTCGGTCCAGAAAGTCGATGAGATGAACGTAGTCTGCGCCGCCTCCATCACGTCGCGGCACCCAACCACGGCATTTATTGCATATCCATTGCCAAGTGTCTTTCCGAATACTGCAATATCAGGTGCGACCCCGTATTTCAGATGAAGTCCTCCAAACGTTTCGCGGAAGCCCGAAGTACACTCGTCGAAAACGAGCACGATACCGTTGCATGACGCCAGATCGCGGACTTTGTTCAGAAATCCGTCTTCTGGCTCGGCATTGCGCACCACCTCCATTTTTATAACGCCAATATCACCGTGAGCGACCAGCGCCTCCAACGCCGCGAAATCATTGTAGTTGAACGGATGTACGACGCCGCGCAGCGCCTGTGGAACACCAGCTGGGTCAAGGCCCGGCAACAGATGGCTGGAAAGGCCATCATCGGCTCCGAGATTTGCCGAAAGATACCAGTCATGCCATCCGTGATACCCACAGATAGCCACCCCATCGCGCCCAGCCGCAGCGCGCGCGATGCGGATTGCCACGGCATTCGCCTCACCACCCGAGCGCGTGAACCGTACCATGTCGGCAAAGGGCGCGACTTCGAGGAGCTTTTCAGCGAGCCATACTTCCTCAGGCGCGTTGAGCGTGGACAGGTTACCCGCATCCAACACCGCGCGCACTGCCGCATCAACCTCCGAATGGCCATATCCGAGCGTGTTGGTTCCAACACCCATCAGGCTCATATCGGTCAGTTCGCGCCCGTCCATGTCCCAAACTGTGCATCCCTGCGCGCGACTGAAATAGGCTGGCCACTGGTCAGGCAGGAACATTTCGGCGCGTTTGGACAGCAGCATGTTGCCGCCCGGAATGATCTGTTTCGCCCGTTTCCACAGTTTCTGTCCGCGCCCTAACTTGGCACCGTTGTTACGAGCGATGTCCGCGTTGTCCGAAAACTCCGATGGTCGCTCCTGCCAAACCGCAAGCGCCTCCAGCCAACTGAAGTCATCTCCACCTAGCGCGCGGGCCAGCCGGTCTACGACAACAAGATCAGCAGCCTCGTCAACTGTCCAGCGGATGACGGACAAGTTAGTTTCATGAGTTAGCGACACGCGATGAAACGGCTCACGGCGCAAGAATGGCGTGACATGTTCACGGTCGCGTCGCTCCGTTGCGTCGCGCGCCGCTCGATACAAGGCATCGGCGACAAAAACCTCGACATCAAGGCCGTCGGGGAATGTCGCCGGATCAGTGTTTGAGGCATAATCCGCATCCTCGCGCGAACGCAGATCCACTACCGCATCGATCAGGCCTGGATCCATCAGTGGACAATCAGCCGTGATCCGCACCACCACGTCGGCGGCTTGCGCCAGTGCGGCCGAAGCGAAACGTGAAAGAACGTCGTCTTCGCTGCCACGCTCTACCGCATAGCCTTGTGCCCCTACATGCGCGGCAAGCGCATCATCGCGCTGACTGTCCGATGTGGCGAGGACCACCCGGTCGACGCTGCTTGCCCGACTTGCTCTGGAAAGGACCCAGTCAACCATAGGTTTCCCTGCAATCGGTCGCATCACCTTCCCTGGCAGCCGAGCAGAGCCCATACGTGCCTGAACGAGGACGATCGTCTTACCTGATACTGTCATGTCGTGGGCCATCGCGAAGGTTCGATAAGATCGTGGTCGGGCGGGGCTGGCCAGTTCGGCAGGGAGGGAAGCGGGTCTGCGCCAGCGCCCAGCAGGGAATCAAGCTGTGCGACGCTATCCACCCCAACGACACAATAATCGATAGCGGCCTGCGACCGCACGAACCGAATGCAGGCTTCAGAGGCGCTGATTCCTGTTCGGCCGAGCCATGCCTCCCACTCTTGCCAATGCTTAGCCCAACGTGCGGACCAAGCGGGCCGTGCCGATTGCTCCATCACCAACAAACCTTGGAGAAATGCTGATCGGGCATGGACCTCGCAGCCCTGCGCGCGCAGGCTGGCAGCCCAGCCTTCCGCGACCAGAGCATCATCAAGAAGGTTGAAAGGTGACTGAATTATACTCGGCGTCATATGCTTCAGCACGGCAGGAATATCCTGCGCGGGACGCTGGATCGAGACACCGATGCGCGACGTAAAGCCCCGCTCCGCCAATTCGTCGAGCGCTTGCGCTATTTGTTCGGCGCGCGGGCCGTGCATTTGAACGGGTGCGTGCAGCAACAGACCGTAAAGGCATCCAATTCCGAGGCGCGACAGGCTGCCTGTTACCTGCGCCTCCATCCAGCCAACAATATCGCGCACGTATTGGGGTACTGGCGGAAGTTTAGTTACTACTTTCCATCCCGCGACGCCCACGCGACCAAGAATGGCTTCACAGTCTCCATACGCAACGGCCGTATCAAGCATGTTGATGCCCACTTCCCGCGCCCGCGCAAGGATCGCGGCCACATCTTCGGATGATAGGCGACCGGATGAATTGGCGATGCCGTACGGCATGCCGAACTGCGCTGTACCAAGTGCAGGACGGGTGACACGCCGCCGCCCCAAATTACACAAGTCCCTTAGCATCATAGACCGGGCGAGCTAGCCCTGATTCAAGCTTGTCCACGGGGGTCACGAACCTATCCCCAAGAGAAATGCGATCAAGAAGATCCTGTCCAGAATCGTCAACAACCTCCTCGACGATCAGACTGCCACCGCGAATGGCGACGCAGATCCAGTTCGGGCCTTTGCGATAAACCAGCCCCCGTTGAAAAGGATGAAATTCGCCATCTTGTACGCTCATCATTGCCTTACGAACCCGCACGGACCTCTTCTTCAGATACGTTCGCGCGCCAGAATAGGGGGCGTCGAAAGCGCAGATGAAACGCTCAAGATCTCCTGCTTTCATCGACCAGTCGATCCAACCATTTAGATCCGTATTTAATCTTGGCCAATAAGTTGAAAACCACTCTACTTGTGGCATCACATTCAGCTTCTTAGCTTTTTGACGAATGTCTGAAAGAAATCTTAAGACGAAATCTAGGTTTTTTGCAAAGTATATACGCTCGTAATCTATCGGCAAACGAGCACTCGCAGGATATAAAAATTCTTCGGAACAGATGATCTCGCCAGTATCAATTCCACCATCCACTCGGTGTAGAACACAATAACCAAACCGATTTCCTGTCAGGATCTGCCAACTGAACCCACCGCCGCCACGGTTTTGTGGCAACCTAGCTCCATGAAGATTAAATAGCATATTTCCAAATAGATTTCTTATCAAATCAGTCGAAAAAATCCATGGTGCCCCTAAGCTTAGGCAAAACGGACTTTTCAAATCGGCAACAAAATCCTCGACACGGGGATCTGTCATACGCTCAACACAAAGATAACTAATCTGATTATGTGAGAGAAAATCGCCTAGGGAGATACTTTCGTCAAGCTGAGCGAGATGCCGCGGCCCAGTAATCACGCTGACGGGCAGCTCGACCCGGCGCGCCCACAGACAGATCTCCCGTAGCAAACGCCCTCCGCCCAAAAGTAATACACTACCAATAGGTCCAATATTCAGGTCGAAAGAAGGAGGCTCAATGTCTGACATGATTCCTGAACTCCAGTATAGCTCATTTTCCCTCAGAACGTGTTCACTCCGAGACACTCGTCGCGATGGCTTGACGACCGCTACAACGTGCGCCTAGTCGAGACCGACCACCCAAGTAGGGCGCAGAATACAAATCGCGTATGATCAATAAACCTCGCGACGAAACGGAACCTCTGCGCCTTCAGCTTGCGCTATTCCGGCAATCTCTTCGTCGTCAGTCGAAACGACGATCCGGTTTATGGAACGGGCGCGCGACGCCGCCGCTATGGACCATCCAATGATTGGCCGCCCACAAAATTCGCGAATATTTTTGCGCGGAATACGCTTCGATCCGCCACGCGCAGGAATAATACAAACACCCATCACGAGATCAAAGCCTCCAGGGTGCTTGCGATATAATCCTGTTGGTCTTCGGCAAGTGCCGGATGCAGCGGAATCGAAATAGCGCGTCGATAATAGGCCTCTGCCACCGGGAAATCGCCCTCGCCAAATCCAAGCCCTCTATAATAGGGCTGAAGATGGACGGGAATGTAATGCAAGTTCACCCCGATGCCTGCTTCCCGCAATGCCTCGAACGTGTGGCGGTGAAGGCCGGGATCGTTCAACCGGATGACGTAAAGGTGCCAGGAGGATCGCGCTCTCGCGGCCCGACCGGGCAATGCAACTGGCAAATTGGCGAGCAACTCATCATAGCTCACGGCCAGCGCTTCCCGCCTCGCAACATATTCATCGAGGCGTGAAAGCTGGCTTAACCCGAGAGCAGCCTGCAACTCCGTCATGCGATAGTTATAGCCGAGTTCAAGCTGTTCGTAATACCAGGGGCCATCCGGCGCGCGCGTCATAAGATCGGCGTCGCGCGTGATCCCGTGGGTGCGCAAACGTTGCATGCGCGCGGCCAGTTCGGCATCCTGGCTCACGGCCATCCCGCCCTCGGCCGTGGTAATGATCTTTACCGGATGAAAGCTGAACACGGCAATATCGGAATATTGGCAGGCGCCCACCGGGGCGTCATTGTAGCTGCCACCTATGGCGTGGCTCGCATCCTCGACGATCCGAACGCGGTAATGCCTTGCGAGCGACGCGATCTCCGCCATCTCAGGTGACTGCCCGCACATATGCACCGGCATGATCACCTTGGGCATGCGTCCTCTTGCGTCGGCTTGCCGGAGCTTATGCTCCAGAGCCTCCGGACACATGTTGAACGTGTCGCGATCAATGTCGACGAAATCGACGTCCGCGCCGCAATAGCGCGCGCAGTTCGCCGATGCGACAAAGGTGATCGGAGACGTCCACAGCAGGTCGCCGGGGCCAAGTCCCAACGCCTGGACCGCAATATGCAAGGCGGATGTCGCGGAATTTGTGGCCACGCCGTGGGCCGCGCCGACCCGCGCAGCAACAGCCGACTCGAAGCGAGGCACGGCCGGCCCTTGCGTCAGGAAATCCGATCGAAGCACGTCAACGACCGCATCGATGTCGTCTTGCCGGATATCCTGTTTGCCGTAGGGGATCATGCAGTTATCTAGATGTCGCCAATTTTTTCAATGTTACTTGATATCCACAAAGCCAATTCTTGTTCCGACATCCAGTCGTCGTTGTTATCGCTTGCATATATGAAATCGTCTTTCACCTTACGCCCATTCTTGATCCGCTTCGGATCAGAGGCCCAGTTATTGATTGAAGGCAATATCTTGAAGTAGTCCTCATACTCATATGTAAATGGCGCGTCTTCGCGCCCAATCATCTGCTCATGAAGCTTCTCGCCCGGCCGGATGCCGACAACTTCATGGCGCGCTTCCGGGGCTATGACCCGCGCAATGTCCGTAACTTTCATGGATGGAATTTTTTTGACGTAGATTTCACCGCCAACCATGTCTTCGAAAGAATGCCATACGAGTTCGACACCTTGCTCAAGCGTGATCATGAACCGGGTCATTCTGGGATCGGTGATGGGCAGAACCCCTTTATCGCGCAACGACATGAAGAACGGGATCACGGAGCCGCGGGACCCCATGACGTTTCCGTAACGGACAACAGCAAAACGGGTTTCGCGGCCGCCTGCATAGGAATGATTGGCTGCGACGAAAAGCTTGTCTGAGGCCAGTTTCGACGCGCCATACAGGTTGACTGGGCTGGAAGCTTTGTCGGTCGAAAGAGCGACGACACGCTTCACCCCCATGTCAATGGCCGCGTCGATAACGTTCATCGCGCCGTCGACATTCGTCTTTATGCACTCGAACGGATTATATTCCGCGGTGGGAACGATCTTGGTTGCGGCGGCATGAACCACAAAATCGACGCCTTCAAGAGCGCGATAAAGCCTGTTGCGGTCTCGCACGTCTCCCAGGAAAAAGCGCACACGCGTTTCACCTTCAAAACGCTTCGCCATGTCCCACTGTTTCATCTCATCGCGGGATAGCACGATAATTCTGTCAGGATTGAAGCGTTTTAGCGTCTGGGAGACGAAGGCATGGCCGAAAGAGCCAGTACCCCCGGTAATCAGGATTTTCGCGCCGTCGAACATGCTCGCTTATGAGGCTGACGGTGCATGCCCGGAACCACGCACGCTCAGCCATTACCCCCTGTTTGGCTTGGTGCACCAGACCGTCCCAATCGTTTCGGCCGCACCATGCCTGCGCGCTAGTAACGCCACCTCTTTCTAGTGATCAGATACGATCGCAGAGGTCAATCAGCATCGGGGCCCTTGACTGCAGCCAACCCAATGCGGCTTCGCTACGCGAGAGGCCCGTTTGCGTGTTGCCAGCCTCTTAAGGCATCGTTGTTGCGTTAATTGTGTGGCAATTTAACAACACTCTGCGAAGACTGACCACGGTTGGGCTCTCCTGATTATCGCAATTCAAAGGAACGATATGTTTGCATAATGGGTGTTTTCTGGCCCGCATTGTTTACCTTTGCGACGGTGCAGGTTCAGCCCGGAACAGTCTTGGGACATCGACATAGCACGCGAGGACAGGCTTAGAGTTTGTGCGTAAGGAGGGATCATGTCGCGTTTTGCAGGACGTGCGAGATGTGTAGCTGCCGCTCTGGGAGCCTGTGGCGCAGTGGGGGCAGCAATCGGAGCAGAGGCTTCTGGAGGTTTTCAGATCGAGGGCGACGTGCCAGCGATGTGCGCCCACGACGAACCCTTCTTTCAATCCTCCGATGGTCAGAGACTTTCAGACGGCGATATTACTCTCGATAAAATCTCTTCAGAAAAATCCGTTAAGTTAGTCTTGCCGAATATGATGTGCAATGGGCCTGGACAGCGTATCGAGATCATCTACAAGGACGACAGCCCGTCTCTCTCCGATAAAACGGCGAGCGAACAGTATTCCGGCGTCCGTTACAGCATGTCCGCAACCTGGGGACCGCTGGCCACCGAAAACGACGAGCCGTTCCACGGGCGGATGTCCGTGTTTTTCGAGCCGAAGGGCGCGTTAAAGAACGATTTGATAGTTGATACGCAGCGAAGGTGAAAGGGCCCCGAATTTGGAAGAATTGCTCTCCCAAGGCGTGTTCCAGATTGTTACGCAGACGCGGTTATAATGGGCAGCCCAAGTCGGAGCCGCGACATCCGGGAGGCTCGCGTCAAGAGCGAAGCTG
>CAZINX010000030.1:0-17293 GCA_964540795.1 uncultured Hyphomicrobiaceae bacterium
TGGAGGTCAACGCCAACATCGAGAATATCGGCGCGCGCCGGCTGATGACGGTGATGGAGCGGGTGCTCGACGAGATCAGCTTTGAGGCGACCGACCGGGTGGACGGCAAATTCGTGATCGACGCGGATTATGTACGTGCGCAGGTTGCCGACCTGGCGAAGAACACCGATCTGTCGAAGTTCATTCTATAAGCCCCCTTTGGGAGCGCGACAAGGGACAGCCTCGCTGAAACCCCTGCGCTCAACTCCAGTGACCTTCAACCCAGTCGGGCTTTACAAGCTGTTTGAACGGTCTCTTGAGGGGGTTTCGTTCGGGCCAGCGGCCTTCCATGACATCGTGTATATCCGGCTTCCCCGTAAAGGCGACAATCCTGGCTTCACGCGGCAGGCTGGCTGGAAAGAAAAGACGTTTTGGCCAAGAGGGTAGCAAGGAGTGCTTGAAGCTTACGCACCACGCATCCGGCCAGAACATGATTTCTGATATTTCATTGGAGATGTAAGTTTGACTGTTTCTGTACTTCGCAAGAAAGAAATGCGGATTTTCTTGTAGTTTATCATACAGGTAGGTGTGGGTGCCTATCTCGAAACGATAACAGGACGTGTTTCCCACAAACCGATCGGCGGTTAGCGCTTTTCTTTCTGTCGTCCAGTTTTTTATGACACAAAATGAAGAGCTTGGTGAGAAATCAAAAAAATCATCAATTGATCCGGTCACCAGAACATCAAGATCGAGAAAAAGTGCTTGTCCCTCAATGCCGGCCAAATGCTCCTGCCATAGTGATACCTTCCTCCAAGGAAGCAGGGTCATATCGTCCGGCAGTTCGATGTTTGGCAATGGTCTCAACTCGACCTCTGGCCAAATATCGGCCGGGTCATCAGTGAAGCAAATAAACCGAAGCGGGCGATTGGTATTCCGCTTCACCATATTGAAGAGGCGGTTCACGTAAGCTGCCGGATAGCGTGTGCCCCATTTCATGCAGATGACGGTCTGCGGCATTCGGTCATTTTTCTCCGAAGTTGGCATTGATTTGCTTGGCAAGCGGTCAGAAGCTCGAATTTGTAACAGCGATCAGCTAGTTCCCTGATTTTTGCGCACCCCATGCCCGCCGGCATAGCCGTTCCGCGACGGCGGCCGCCAGCCCGCCAGCGCCTCCGCCCGTTGCCGATGCACCTCCACGCGCAGCGGGAAGCACGCTGCCGCATCGCTCGAATGCTCGGCTCCGCAATCCCCGCCGGGACACGCCGACAGCGCCGCCAGCAGATCGATCTCCGCAAACAGCTCGATGAAATCGCCGGGCCGCGCCGGGCTCGCCTTCATGAAATACTGATGCGTGTCCCGCGTGAAGCCGGTGCACATGAACATGTTGAGGACATCGTACCTTTCGGTTCATGGCTCTAGAAGCATCGATTTTCGCACGAGAAATCTCACTCCCAACTACGGTAACCCAATGATCGGTCGAATGGATCCAAAAAACAACTAACAATCGAAGGAAAGGCGCGCCAAAGTGTCAAGTGATCAGGTGCGCCCTATTTTCCCCGATTCAATTGTGGATGAGACCATTTGTTGCCATATTTTGATAAATATTTCTTCACTGAATTCTTTACGTGCCCACAAAATGGAATTCTGGCCGAGTCGAATAATATCACTATGGTTGGTGAGCAAGTGTTCTAAAGTGTGCCTCAGCGCAACATCGTTGTCAGTTGCAAAAACCGTCCCACACGGCGATCCTGCCAACTCAGCGCTCTTCACGTAAAAGGCAGAGCCGGCATCTGACGAGACTACGGCGGCGCATCCCTGTGCCATCGCCTCAAGAATCGCGATCCCCAGCGGCTCGGCGCGCGACGGGAGCACGCAAACATCGTGCGTTCTATAGATTGACGGCATATCCTTGAAAGGAACGTCTGTTCGAATTTCGACGCGTCCAGCAAGCAACCCATCTGTCGCATATCTTTGCAACGCTGAGTAATACGCTGGATCGGCGTTCCGGAAATCCAAGCTTGAAGTTCCTACAAAAGTGACACGGAAATCTGTTCGTAATGCGAGCGGTTCTAGTGCACGAAGCAGTAGAAACTGATTTTTCCGTTGCTGACCCAATTTGGCGACGCACAGGACGCGGACTGTGCCATTGGGAACGTAGTCCCGCTTGGCACCATCGGGCAGGGCCTCCACCGGGAAAGGAATATACTTGGCGCGCGCATCAGGTCGCCCGGCCAACCCATGGACGGGTGTGAAACGGCGCATGGGGCGCCCTGCTATAACGCCGTGAAGAACCTGCGCAAGATGTCGTGGGCGCATATAGGGGCGCAAATCGTAGCCGATGAACTTGCGTTGTTGGAACAGGCAGGCTCGGTGGGCAAGCTTTGATAAACGAGGAGTCTTTCGGATAATAACTAAGTCAGGATTGATTTCATTCATGACGCGGGCAATTTCGTTGTAATTAATACGATCTCTATCAAATACATGATATGATTCGATGAAGTCATTTCGCCCATTGGTTGGGCATAGAAGGTGACATCTGTGTCCTGCCTGTTCAAGTGCCCTAAAAGCATAGAAGAGGTTAGTATGATAGCCTGGAAGAACAAAGGCCAGATTCATTGTAGGACAACTCCTTCTTGGAAATTGGGAACAATTGAAGTTTACATCGGCTTTTTTGACACCCCATGCCCGCCGGCATAGCCATTGCGCCCGGGCGGCTGCCACCGTGCCAGCGCCTCCGCGCGCGGCCTCCACACCTCCACGCGCAGCGGGAAGCACGCTGCCGTATCGCTCGAATGCTCGGCCCCGCAATCCCCGCCGGGACAGGCCGAAAGCGCCGCCAGCAGATCGATCTCCGCAAACAGTTCGATGAAGTCGCCGGGGCGCGCCGGGCTAGCCTTCATGAAATACTGGTGCGTGTCCTGCGTAAAGCCGGTGCACATGAACACGTTGAGGACATCGTGCACAAGCGGCTCGGCCGCCACGGCCGTCATATCCCGCGCCGCGGCCAGCGCCCGCGTGAGGTTCGAATGGCAGCAGCGGTCATAATCCGCGCCGCTCAAAAGCCGGTTGGTGTAGGGATCGCAGCGCGTGCCGATCACGTCATGCACGCCCGCACCGTCCGCGTCCCAGCTGTACCAGTCCAGAGTATCCCGCGTGATCGTGGCCATCGGGCGCAGATGGGGCAGGTTGCTCCACAGCCGGTCTCCCGTGCTCACATGGGTGCCGTGCAGCGCCCGCGTCTTGCCGCTGAAGAACCGCTCGGACAGGTCCGCGGCGTTCCAGAGGTTCAGGTCGCCCACCTGCGGCCCGTCGGTTATGGCGATCCGGAAGATATGCCCGGCGGGCACGGAAAAAGCCTTGGCGTCACGCGGCGGCACGATGATTTCATCGACTTGCGCCATGCCCTCGCGCGCAGCCTTGTAGAACGCCGCGTCGAACAGGGGCAGCGTCTCCGGCCGATAGCAGATCACTGGCCTGGCGGCACGCCGGTCTGCCGCATCCTCCGGTTCAGGATGCTCCGCGCTCATGTTCATCGCCGATCCCGCTTTGATTTCAGCCCCCTCGTCCGGCCCTTTCACGGCGCACCCACGAAAGTTGGCCTTGATCATCGTTAATCCGGGCTATAGCCTATCAGCAAATCTGATGCGAGCTATAAGCATGGCTCGCGTCGTTTGTCGCATCCTGGGCGCACAATCCAGGCTTTGGCATGGATTGTGCTGGGCTTGGGCGCCAGCGCGAGACGCTCAAGAGCGGAGGGCAATTCCGACGTGGATCAGCTATCGACACCGACGGCCGAGACCGAAAAGGTCGCGCAGACGGACCGGAGCGACGATTATGTCCGGTTTGATCGCGTTCAGAAGAGCTACGATGGCGAAACGCTCGTCGTTAAGGACCTGAATCTGACCATCGCCAAGGGCGAGTTCATCACGCTGCTCGGGCCTTCCGGGTCTGGCAAGACCACCTGCCTGATGATGCTGGCGGGTTTCGAGTCGGCGACGCACGGCGAAATTTCACTTGACGGCCATCCCATCAACAATGTCCCGCCTCACAAGCGCGAGATCGGGATGGTCTTTCAGAATTATGCGCTGTTCCCGCACATGACCGTGTGGGAGAACCTCGCCTTCCCGTTGCAGGTGCGCAAGCTGGCGAAGTCGGAAATCGAGAGAAAAATCGCGCGCGCGCTGGAGATGGTGCAGATGAGCCAGTTCGGCGGACGCCGGCCGGCGCAGCTCTCAGGCGGTCAGCAACAGCGCATCGCGCTGGCCCGCGCGCTGGTGTTCGAGCCGGGCCTCGTGCTCATGGACGAGCCGCTCGGCGCGCTCGACAAGCAGCTTCGCGAGCACATGCAGTACGAAATCAAGCACATCCACGAAAATCTGGGCGTGACGGTCGTCTATGTGACGCACGACCAGTCCGAGGCGCTGACCATGTCCGACCGCGTCGCGGTGTTCAACGATGGGGTGATCCAGCAGCTTTCCACGCCCGACGTGCTCTATGAAGAACCGCAAAACAGCTTCGTGGCGCAGTTCATCGGCGAGAACAACAAGCTGAACGGCACGGTTAGGGCCCTGGGCAATGACGGCCTCTGCCAGGTCGAGATCGAGGACGGCCATACGGTCGAGGCTTTGGCCGTTGCGGTGGATCAGGTGGGCGCGCGCACGACCCTTTCCCTGCGCCCAGAGCGGGTCGAGATCAACCCGGAGGAGGGCGCCACGCCGAACAGGCTGGAGGGCCGCATCGAAGAACTGATTTACCTCGGCGATCACATCCGCACGCGCATGTCCGTCGCGGGCCACGACGACTTCATCGTGAAGGTGCCGAACACGCACGGCCACAAGATCATCAAGGAAGGCGAGACGGCGGCGGTCGGCTGGGCGAGCCAGGACTGCCGGGCGCTCGACCCGATGCCGCTGTGACGGTTGCTCAAGGTCCCGCTTTCCATGCCCCGGCGTTCCGAAAACGGGCGTCTCGGGGCGCGGTCGGCCGGGATCAAAAACAAGAAGAAGGCGGTCAACGCCCAACCTGTGCGTCTCCGGGGGGAGCGCACCTCCTCGTGTTCCAGGCGACAGTCGTTGCTCGGAATCAAACTCAAAACCAGGACTATGGTTTTACCCGATTGGTTAACAGGAGGATGTAACCAAATGAAACTCAAAAGCTTGGGCCTGCTCGCCGCGGGCATCATGGCTGCCTCGACGACGGCGGCCAGCGCGGATCAGTCCCTGACGATCGTTTCGTGGGGCGGCGCCTACACGGAATCTCAGGTGCGCGCCTACCACGAGCCCTATTCGGAAAAGACAGGCGTCGAGATCTTCAACGAGGACAAGTCGGCGCAGGCCCTGGCCGGCATCCGCTCGCAGGTTGAGGCGGGCAACGTGACCTGGGACGTGGTGGACATGCTGCAGGCCGACGCGCAACGCGCCTGCGACGAAGGTCTGGTCATGGAGATCGACCACGATGAGTGGTTCGCCCCGGCCCCGGACGGCGCCTCGCCGACCGAGGACTTCATCGAGGGCACGCTGGGTGACTGCTTCGTGCCGAGCATCCTCTACGCCACCATGTTCGCCTACAACACCGAGGCTTTCCCGGATGGCGGCCCGCAGACCATCGAGGATGTCTGGAATCTCGAAGAGTTTCCGGGCACCCGCGCGCTCCAGCGGATCCCGCAGAAGAACCTTGAGTGGGCGCTGATTGCCGACGGCGTCGAGCCTGAGAATGTCTACGAAGTGCTGGCGACCAAGGAAGGCCAGGACCGTGCTTTCGCCAAGCTCGACGAGATCAAGGACAACGTGATCTGGTGGACCGAAGGCGCGCAGCCGCCGCAAATGCTGGCGGACGAAGAGGCCGTGATGGTGACTGCCTACAACGGCCGCATCTTCAACGCGCAGGTGAACGAAAACCAGCCCTTCGAGATCATGTGGGATCACCAGATGTTCGAGGTTGACGGCTGGGTCGTGCCGGTCGGCAACGAGGACCAGATGGATCTTATCAAGGACTATCTGTATTTCGCCACGGACACACAGCGTCTGGCCGACCAGGCCAAGTACATTGCGTATGCTCCGGCGCGCAAGTCCTCAGTCCCGAAGGTCAGCAGCCATGCCGACACCGGCGTCGACATGAAGCCGCACATGCCGACCAGCCCGGAAAACTTCGAGACCGCCATTCAGTTCAACACCGACTTCTGGGCGGACTACGGTGACCTGCTTGAAGAGCGTTTCAACGCCTGGGTCGCCCAGTAAGGGCAAACGCCGAAACATCGGGGAGGAGCGGTCCGCAGCGGCCGCTCTTCTCCGCATCCACGACTAATGACGAGCGGTGACATGCAGCAGGACGCGACGCCGGCCCAGCTCGAAAAGCTGACAACAGCGGACGGGACACCGCTCAAGGAGAGCATACGCCGTTCGGAGCGGCGCGCGCGTGTCCGCGCTTTTCTGCTGGTTTCGCCGCTGCTGGCGTTCCTGGTGATAACCTTCGTCGTGCCGATCATCTCGATGATGACCCGGTCGGTCTACAACCCCGAGGTTGTCAACTTCCTGCCAAACACAGCCGAAGCGCTGCAGCAGTGGAACGGCGAAGGCGTCCCCGGCGAAGAGGTCTTCGCCGCTATGGCGGCCGACATGGTGCAGGGCCGGGAAGACCGCACCATCGGCCGGGTTGCCGCGCGCATCAACCGCGAGCTGCCGGGCGCGCGAAGCCTGATGCTGAGGACCGCGCGCGGCGTCGACGAAATGTCGCCGCCCTACAGGGAAGCATTCATCGCCGAGGACGAACGCTGGACCGATACCGAGTTCTGGGGGATCCTCAAACGCGAAAGCCGCCTCATAACGCCGAGCTATTACCTGCTCGCCCTGGATTATGAATATACGGCCACCGGGGAAATCGCGCCGCGCGCGGAAATCTATCAGATTTACACGGACCTGTTCATTCGCACGGCCTGGATGAGCGTCCTCATCACAGTACTATGCATCTTGCTGGCCTATCCGGTCTCCTACATGCTCGCCACGCTGCCGTTGCGCTATTCGAACATTCTGATGATCCTGGTGCTCCTGCCATTCTGGACATCGTTGCTGGTGCGGACATCGGCCTGGATCGTGCTGCTGCAGCAAGAAGGGGTGATTAACGACTTGCTCGTCAGCGTTGGCGTGATCGGCGACGACGGCCGATTACGCATGATCTATAACCAGACCGGCACGATCATCGCGATGACGCACATCCTGTTGCCGTTCATGATCCTGCCGCTCTACTCGGTGATGAAGACCATCAACCCCAGCTACCTGCGCGCGGCGCGCTCTCTGGGCGCGAACCAGCTTGTCGCATGGTTCCGGGTCTACTTCCCGCTGACGCTGCCCGGCCTCGCCGCCGGCGTGATGTTGGTCTTCATTCTGGCGATCGGCTACTACATCACGCCCGCGCTGGTCGGCGGCGAAACCGGCATCTTCATCTCGAACATGATCGCGAGCAACATGCAGGGCACGAGCGCGCAGCTACGGCTTGCCGCCGCGCTGGCCACCATTCTGCTTGTTCTGGTGATGATCTTCTATTGGTTGTTCAACAAGATGGTGGGCGTCGAACGCCTGAAGTTCGGTTAGGCACGCGACAACGCGAGAGGATACAACACGATGGCGCTGCCTCCTTATGCGAGCACTCTGGAGCGGGTCTGGTATTACGCTTACCGCGTAATCTGCGCGCTGATTTTCCTGTTCCTGATCTTCCCGATCCTTGTCATCCTTCCGCTCTCGTTCAACGCGGAGCCATACTTCACATTCACCGAAGAAATGCTGACTTTCGACCCGGCAGGCTATTCGCTGCGCTGGTATCAGGATCTGCTCGGCAGCGACGAGTGGATGAACTCGGTGCGCAATTCGTTCATAATTTCGATTGCATCGACGATCATCGCGACCACGCTGGGCACGCTTGCCGCGCTCGGCCTGAGCCGCCGGCACATGCCCGCGCGCGGCTTCATCACCGCCGTGCTGATCTCGCCGATGATCGTGCCCCTCATCATCACTGCCGCGGCGCTGTTCAGCTTCTATGCGCGGATCGAACTATCGCAGACTTTCTTCTCCATCATCATGGCGCATGTCGTGCTTGGCACGCCTTTCGTCGTCATCACCGTGACGGCCGCGCTCGCAAGCTTCGACGAGCAACTTATCCGCGCGTCATCGAGCCTCGGCGCCGATGCGACGACCACGTTCTTCCGCGTGATCCTGCCGCTGGTGCTGCCCGGGGTGATCGCCGGGGCCCTGTTCGCTTTCGTCACCTCGCTTGACGAAGTCGTGGTCGTGCTGTTCCTCGCCGGCCCCGAGCAGACGCCCATCACCGTGCGCATGTTCTCGGGCCTGCGCGAGGAAATCAGCCCGACGATCCTCGCGCTCGCGACGATTCTGGTCGGCATCTCGATCGTTCTGCTGTCCACGCTTGAGCTGATCCGGCGGCGCGGCGAACGGATGCGCGGCCTCAGCCCCGGCTAGAGCGCGACACGTCGCGCCCGGCGATGGCCTGCCGCGCGTCTCGTCGCAGGCGCGGGCGATTGCGCTGTCGCGATCGAGGGTTTAGCCTTCCAGCGATAAACCGCTGCGAAAGGCGCCGTCACGATCATGTCCAGCAAACCCCAGTTCCAATGGGACGACCCGCTGCTGCTCGAAGAGCAACTGAGCGAGGACGAACGCCTCGTCCGCGACACCGCGCGCTCCTATGCGCAGGATCAGCTCATGCCGCGCGTGATCTCGGCGTTCCGGGAGGAGCGCTTCGACCGCGAAATCATGCATGAGCTTGGCGAACTCGGCCTGCTCGGCCCGACCATCCCGGAGGCTTACGGCGGCGCGGGCGTCAACCATGTCTGCTACGGTCTCGTCGCCCGTGAGATCGAGCGCGTCGACTCGGGTTACCGCTCCGCCATGAGCGTTCAGTCCTCGCTCGTGATGCACCCTATACACGCCTATGGCTCCGACGCGCAGCGCGAGAAGTATCTGCCGCGGCTCGCCACCGGCGAACTGGTCGGCTGCTTCGGCCTGACCGAACCGGATCACGGCTCCGACCCCGGCGGCATGACGACGCGCGCGGTCGCGGTTTCCGGCGGCTACCGGCTGAGCGGCGCGAAAACGTGGATCACCAATTCCCCGATCGCGGATGTGATGATCGTGTGGGCCAAGCTCGACGGCGTGATCCGCGGCTTCATCCTCGAACGGGGCATGGACGGGCTGGAAACCCCGGCGATCAAGGGCAAGCTGAGCCTGCGCGCTTCGACAACCGGCCAGATCATGATGGACGACGTCTTCGTGCCGGAGGGGAACCTGCTGCCGGACGTCCGGGGTCTCAAAGGCCCGTTCGGCTGCCTGAACAAGGCGCGCTTCGGCATTGCGTGGGGCACGCTGGGCGCGGCGGAGTTCTGCTGGCACGCCGCGCGAAGCTACACGCTGGAGCGCAAGCAGTTCGGCCGGCCGCTCGCGGCCAACCAGCTGATCCAGAAAAAGCTCGCTGATATGCAGACCGAGATTGCACTCGGGCTGCAAGGCTGCCTGCAGGCGTCACGGATGCTTGATGAGGGGACTTGCGCGCCGGAGACGATCTCGCTGCTGAAGCGGAACTCCTGCGGCAAGGCGCTGGAGATCGCCCGCGCGGCGCGCGACATGCATGGCGGCAACGGCATAAGCGAGGAATATCATGTCATGCGCCATCTGGTGAACCTGGAGACGGTGAACACCTACGAAGGCACGCATGACATTCACGCGCTGATCCTCGGGCGCGCGCAGACCGGGCTGCAGGCGTTTACCGGCGAATGATGCGCCAGCGCAGCGCGTCGGGCATTCGGTATCTCCGCAGGCCGGCTTGCCGACGCACAGCTCCGGCGTCAGCCCAGCAGGCGGGCATGTTCGATTTTCGGGCAGCGGTCGGCGACAACCTGCAGCCCGCCTGCCTCGGCGATGCGCGCGGCCTCCGTGTTCACCGCGCCGATCTGCATCCATAGCACCTTCGCGCCGATCGCCACCGCGTCCCGCGCGATCCCCGCGACCGCGTCCGGGTGCCTGAACACATCGACAACATCCACCGGCTCGGGCAAATCCGTGAGCCGGGCGACCACCGGCCGGCCCAGGATTTCACGGCCCGGCCGCCCCGGATTTACGGGGAACACCTCATAGCCGTGCTCCAGCAGGTAACGCGCCACATAGTGGCTCGGCCGCGCCGGGTTGGGGCTGGCGATAATCACCGCGAAGCGGCGGCAGCGCGTGAGGATGTCTCTGAGCGCCTCGTCGCTTTCGATCGTCGCCATTCCGCTCAGCGCCCCCTCCACTCGGGCTTGCGCTTCTCCAGGAAGGCGCCGATGCCTTCCTCGGCGTCCGGCTCCATCATGTTGGCGACCATGACGCCAGCGGCATAATCATACGCCTGCGACAGCGGCATCTCGGCCTGCCGGTAGAACGCCTCCTTGCCGATCGCCACCACGGCGGGCGACTTCGCCGCAATCTTTTCGGCCAGCTCAAATGCAGTCTCCTGCACGCGATCAGCCGCCACGACGCGGTTGACCAGGCCGTACTGCGCCGCCTGATGCGCGTCGGTCATCTCCCCGGTCAGCAGCATTTCCATCGCGTGCTTGCGCGAAACGTTGCGCGACAGCGCGACCATCGGCGAGGAGCAGAACAGCCCGATATTGACCCCCGGCGTGGCGAATTTCGCCTCTTCGGCCGCCACGGCCAGATCGCAGGACGCGACGAGCTGACAGCCCGCCGCGGTCGCCGTGCCGCTCACCGCGGCGATGACGGGCTGGGGCAGATGGACGATCTGCTGCATCACCTCGGCACATTTGCGCATGACCTGCTCGTAAAAGCTGCGCCCGCCATCGGCATCGCCGCGATGGGCGTTCAGTTCGCGCAGGTCGTGGCCGGCGGAGAACACCGGCGGCGCGTGATCCATCACGACAACCTGGGCCGTTCGGTCCGCCGCGATTTCACCGAGCCGCTCGCCCAGCGCGGTCAGCAGCGCGTGGGAGAGCGCATTACGCGCCTTCGGCCGGTTCAGCGTGAGCAGGACGATCGCGCCGCGCCGCTCCATCAGAAGCGGGCTTTCCTCCCCGGCGTGGGCGGCAAGATCTGCAGCAGCATCCGTCATTGCGTTCAAATACCCCTCGTAATCGGTTACACCGTGGCAAGGTAACCGATTTTCAGCCGCTGTGCACGAGGGAGGGCCGCCGTGTCGGATGAGCGCCAGCCGGGCGTGATGAACCTCGCCGAGGTCGATGCGTTTCTTGACCGTGAATTCGCCGAGTTGCGCCGCACGACGCCGACGCTGAAGGTGGAAGAGGTCGGACACGCCTACGCTCGGCTGCGCCTCGGGAGCGATCCGCAACTTCTGCGCCCAGGCGGAACAATTTCCGGCCCGGCAATGTTCACGCTGGCCGACGTGGCGATGTATGTCGCGGTGCTGGCGAGCATCGGGCCTGTTGCGCTGGCCGTTACGACCAATCTCAACATCAACTTCCTGCGCCGGCCGCAGCCGGGCGACCTGATCGGCGAGGCCAGCCTGCTGAAGCTGGGCAAGAGCCTGGCGGTGGGCGAGATTCATTTGCGCGCGCCGGACAGCGCGGACAGCGTGGCGCATGCGGTTGGCACCTATGCCCTGCCGCCAGATCGTGCGCGGTAACTTGATACCGCTGCGCTAACATGCTGTCACAGAATGTTTTTTGGCGCATTTGGCAAGTTTTCCTTGACCTGCCCGGCCGGATCAGCTAAACGCCGCAGCGAGTGAGAGCGCGGCCGCGACCGCGCCTGAGCGCATTTTCCGACAATTTGGAGCAGAGGCCATGAAGACCTTCTCGGCCAGGCCCTCGGATATTGAGAAAAAATGGGTGCTGATCGACGCCGAGGGCCTTGTGGTGGGCCGGCTGGCGGCGCTGATCGCCAAGCGCCTCCGGGGCAAGCACAAGCCGGCCTTCACGCCGCACATGGATGACGGCGACAACATTATTGTCATCAACGCCGACAAGGTCGTGTTCACCGGCCGCAAGCGCAACGACAAGACCTATTACTGGCACACCGGCTATCCCGGCGGAATCAAGGAGCGCAAGGCGCACCAGATCCTCGATGGGCGGTTTCCCGAGCGCGTTCTGGAAAAAGCCGTCGAGCGTATGCTGCCGCGCGGCCCGCTGGGCCGGCAGCAGCTAAAGAACCTGCGCATTTATGCCGGCCCGGAGCATCCGCATGAGGCGCAACAGCCCGAGCCGCTCGACGTGGCGTCGCTGAACCCGAAGAACACCAAGAGATACTAGAGATTATGTCCGAGCAGGAAATCAAGTCGCTGGAGGAGCTTGGCACGGCGGCCGACGCGCAGGAGCCGGGCGAGGGGCTGGGCAGCGGTCCGGTTTATGAACAGAAGCTGGACGCGCATGGCCGCGCCTATGGCACGGGCCGGCGGAAGAACGCGGTCGCGCGCGTCTGGGTGAAGCCGGGCAAGGGTCAGATCTTCGTGAACAAGAAGGAGATGTCGGAATACTTCGCGCGGCCGGTGCTGCAGATGCTGGTGCGCCAGCCGCTGGTGACCGCCGAGCGCGACAGCCAGTACGACATCATGTGCACGGTGTCGGGCGGCGGGCTGTCGGGGCAGGCCGGCGCGGTGCGCCACGGCATTTCGCTCGCGCTGACCCGGTATGAGCCGGAGCTGCGCCCGATCCTGAAGAAGAACGGTTATCTCACCCGCGACGACCGGCAGGTGGAGCGCAAGAAGTACGGCAAGGCGAAAGCCCGCAAGAGCTTCCAGTTCTCGAAGCGCTAAACGCTCACGACAATCAGACACAAAAAATGGCCGGCGTGAAGCCGGCCATTCTCGTTTCGTCTGCCTGTTGCGAGGCTTAGTCGGCGAGATGCGCGCCGAGCATCCAGGCGAACTTGTCATGCTTCTGGGCGCGGCCAATCGCGAGATCGTTGGTCACGATGTCGCCCTGCTTTTCGGCCCGCTCGGCAAGCGCGCGCAGCGTTGCCGAGACCGTCTCCTGATCCGCCTTGAGCGCCGCGACCATCTCTTTGTCGGACTTGTGCCCGTCGCACTCGGAGATCGCGCTGCGCTTCAGGTACTCGGAATGACGGCCCTCGGCGTGCGCGCCCAGCGCCTTGATACGCTCGGCCAGATCATCCTGACCCTCGAAATGATCCTCGTAAATTTCCTGGAACAGCTCATGCAGCGGGCCGAAGGCCATGCCGGTCACATTCCAGTGGTAATTCTGGGCCTTCATCGTCAGCACGGCTGTCTCCGCGAGCGACTGCGTCAGACCCTCGACAATGTCCTGCTTCGCATCAGGGGCGATTTCCACGGAAGTCTTTTCCATAATCAACTCTCCTTCGGGTTCGTTTGGGTATCGATACAAGTTGTTTCGCCGGCCTCCGCCAGCGGCGTCAGATGAGCCGCCAACTGACGCGCCAGAAACAGCATCCAACGCCGGCCCGCCGGCTCGATCGTCGATTCGATGAGGTACCGCGCACTCGCGATGTCGTCATCCGCAACGACCTGCAACAGGCGCGCCACCCATCTTTCGCCGGAGCTGACGCTGTTGGCCTTGGTATTGAAGAACACAACGCGCCGCTTGGCGTACCGGCTCAGTCCGTGAAAAAAGGCCGCCGACACGCGCTCCACGGAAACCGACGGGTCCGCCGCGATGACCGTGCACGCATGATGCAGGTCCTGCCGCGGCTGCAACATGCTGTCCCGCAACAACTCCCTCAATCGCCGGACCAGATCCAGGGTGGGGCATGTATCGCACGGGTTGAAAGACGGAGCTTCCGCTTCATCGGAGCGGAGCATGACCACCTTGGGCTGATCCTCGCGTTCGTCGTAGCCTGCTTCCACGTTGTTCGTCCTACGCTGGTACCCCAAGTTTGGATTTATAACAAGTCTAAAAAGGGGGCGGTTCACGAATGGATGAATGACCCATCAACACCACAAGTTATCTAATTCGCGTGCGCCGGTCCAACAACTCCGCACGGTCTGGCCGTTGACAAGCTGTGCCGCCCGCGCCCCTATAGCCCCATCACATACGAGGACTCTTCATGAGCGCCGACCCTGTCGAGCTGGCCGCCAATCTGATCCGCTGCCCAAGCGTGACCCCCGATAGCGGCGGCGCGCTCGATCTGGTGCAGCGGGTGCTGGAGCCGGCAGGATTTGCCTGCCATCGGCTGGTGTTCAGCGCGCCGGACACGGCGGATGTGGACAACCTTTATGCGCGGATCGGTGATGGCAGGCCGCATCTGTGCTTCGCCGGGCATGTCGACGTCGTCCCGCCGGGCGACGAGGCGGCGTGGACGCACCCGCCGTTTTCCGGCGTCATCGAAGGGGGTGCGTTGTGGGGCCGCGGCGCGGTGGACATGAAGGGCGGGGTAGCCTGCATGATGGCCGCTGCGCTCGATTTCCTGGCTGCACGCGGGCGCCCGTCCGGCACGATCAGCTTTCTCATCACCGGCGACGAGGAAGGCCCGGCGACCAACGGCACGCGCAAGGTGCTGGACTGGATGGCGGCGCAGGGCGAGCAGCCCGATCACTGCCTGCTGGGCGAGCCGACCAATCCGCAGGCGCTGGGCGAGATCATCAAGATCGGCCGGCGCGGCAGCCTGAGCGCCCGGCTGGTCGTCACGGGCACGCAGGGGCATGTCGCCTATCCGGATCAGGCGAACAATCCGCTGCGTGGGCTTGCGCGGGTGCTGAACCGGCTGACGGAGCTGCGGCTCGACGACGGCACGACGCATTTTGCGCCGTCCAATCTGGAGGTGACGAGCATCGACACCGGCAATGCCGCTGACAACGTCATTCCCGCGCAGGTCACCGCCAGGTTCAACATCCGCTTCAACGATGCGCACACGCCGGGCAGCCTGAAGGATTTGATCGCCGGGCGGATCGGCGAAATCCTTTCGGGGACGGGTCTTGCCCACAATCTTGCGTTCCACGTGTCGGGCGACAGCTTCTTGAGCGAGCCGGGGGCGTGGGTCGAGGCGCTAAGCGCGGCGATCGCCGACGTCACCGGGCGCGCGCCGCATTACGACACCGGCGGCGGCACATCCGATGCGCGCTTCATCAAGGACACTTGCCCCGTGGTGGAATTCGGCCTGACCTACGGGCTGATCCACGCGGTGGACGAGCGCGTGGCGCTCGACGATCTGCACCAGCTCACAAGCGTCTACCGGCGCTTCCTTGGGCGGTATTTCGACTGATGGCGACCGCGCCCGCCGGTCCGTGAACGCGGCGGACTAAAAAATACTAAATCTCTGGCGTATCGCGCCTGTAATTTTTTCAGGTTGCCATCGTTTGCCAGACGAAAAAGATTGCGGAAGGTGTTTCCTAATGCTTTTGCTCGTTGATATCTGAAATGATGACCTGGTCTGATCACCATAATCCCAACGATATAATGTATAAGGTTCTGCAATATGGCTTACATTTTTTCCAAAATCAGCGGCCTTTCTCTCCCAGTCATTATGACGGCCAAGGCTGTATATTCCTTTCTGATAGAAAATACGTGGGTTTTCGAAAACACTATTGATATCTATCTCCGAAGGGATTTGACGCATGAGATCATGGTCATGCCGAAAAATAGCGCACGTTCCGCACATGTGCGAAAATCCATTTACGCGCCATAGATATTTTGATTTTTCATCAAAAACATATCCAATTTCAAACACTTGAATATGGCTTTCGTAATCTGAAAAAGCGAGATAAGAAAGGTCGTTTGCGATCAGATCATCAGCGTCGACAAACATATAGTGGGAAAACTTTAGATCAGCGAGAGATTTAAGGCCAATTGCGTGCTTGCATAACTTATCAGTGCCGCGCTCAGCTCGCGTAGAGGACATTGTAAGAGGAGGATAGTTGGCTTCCAAAAATATGATGTGTGATTTTATATTTACCGGCAAATCAGGAATGTCATGACAGACAAGACGAATTTCGAACCTATTGTCTTCTTGCCTCAGGATCGAGCAGATTGTCTTCTCCAGTAAATAGCATGTCAGGTCCCAGTCTTTCGAAATCGCTTTTGCTTTCAGGGGTATAATGAACACAATGTGACTGTCTCTTTCCGAGTGGCTATTATTGCATTCAGTCATTGGCGAAACCTGTTCAGGGTTGTGGGAGTTCATATCAACACTCGTACCCAAAATCGCAATGAACTTGTAATTGAAAACCGATATGACGCAAGCTCGATAAGCGCGCTCGCTTTATGAGGTCACGAGGATTGCTGGTCGGCAACACATTGTCCCCGTAGGAGAAGTGTGATTGGGGGCCTGTTCCTTGGAAGAAGGCGGGTGAACCACACCAACTCAAAGGCGTCTACCGGCGCTTCCTTGGGCGGTATTTCGACTGATGGCGACCGCGCCCGCCGGTCCGTGAACGCGGCGGACCACACGATACGTGTTCGCATAGGCCTCGACCGAGGGCTGAATCGGGTTCGCGTAGCCGCCGCCAATCGCCATCGCCACCGGGATCGCGCGGCGAGCGCATTCGCCAAGCACCATCTCGTCGCGCGCCATCAGCCCGTCATGCGTGAGCGCCAGTCTGCCCAGCTTGTCCTCGGCCAGCGGATCGACGCCAGCCTGATACAGCACGAGATCGGGCCGGAACACGAAGGCGGCCGGCAGATGCTCGGCGAGCTGGCGCAGATAAGCGTCATCTTCGATCCCGTCGGGCAGCGGAACGTCGAGGTCCGACTCGTGTTTGCGGAAGGGGAAGTTCTTTTCGCCGTGCATTGAGAAGACGAAGACGGACGGGTGATCGCCAAGGATCGCGGCTGTGCCGTCGCCCTGATGCACGTCGAGATCGATGATCGCTATCCGTGCGGCCCAGCCTTCGGCGAGCGCGCGCAGCGCAGCTACCGCCTGATCGTTATAAATGCAGTAGCCCGCGCCAAAGTCCCGATGGGCGTGGTGCGTGCCGCCCGCGAGCTGCCCGGAGATCCCGTCGGCGAGCGCCGCGCGCACCGAGGCCACCGCGCCGCCGGTGGAAGCGCGGGTGCGGCGAACAAGATATTCGCTCCACGGAAAGCCGATCCGGCGCATCGCCTTTTCGTCCAGCCTGCCGGTCGCGAACGCGTTGACGTAGGCGGCGTCATGCGCGCGGGCGATGTCGGCGTCCTCCGCCAGCGGCGAGATGTGCAACTCCTGCAGCGCGACCAGCCCCTCGCGCAGCAGCCGCTCGCGCAGCATCCCGTATTTCTGGCCCGGGAAGCGATGCCCCTTGGGCAGCGGCAGGTTGAATGTATCGGAGTAATAGACGCGCATACCAACGCAAGATATGGCACAGCTTCGCTCTTGACGCGAGCCTCCCGGATGTCGCGGCTCCGACTTGGGCTGCC
>CAZINX010000031.1:0-16668 GCA_964540795.1 uncultured Hyphomicrobiaceae bacterium
CAAGGAGAGCGCCGAGGACGTCGCCAAGCGCGTCAACCAACGCAGCCTTTAAGCGCGTCCCGATCAGGCCGAAGCGGCCTTGCCTTTGTCATCCCGGGCGTAGCGCAGCACGTCAGTGATGCGCTGCCGACCCGGGATCGGTATGTGACCAGTTGGAAGCGATCCCGTGTCTGCGAAGCGGCACGATGCGCCGCATCGCGCACGGGATGACCCCGGAGGTCGGCGCGCGCATGGGGCGATTCCCGCTGGCTGTAAACCGGCCGGGCGGAGGGAGGACATCCGCTCGGCCTCGCATTACGCTCGTCAGATCGTGTATTCCTTCGACTTGAAGCTCAGATGCTTCACGCTCTGCGGCGCGTCGGCGATCTTCCGGATGTCGCCCCAGGTCTGCTTGTAGTTCGGAATGATCAGCTCGTTCACGCCGGCATTCACCACATTGCCCTGCACGCCGGTCGGATAGCCGAACAGCATGAAGGTTTCGCCGCGCTTGGCCGTTGGCGTGGGATATGCCATCGCCTGGGTCGAGCCGCTGTCGTTAAAGACCTCGACCAGATCGCCTTCGTTGATGCCCAGATCGCGCATGTCGTCCGGGCTCATCTCAATGAATGGATAGGGCCAGCGGTCCATCACCAACTCATTATCGACATCGAGGTAGGCCGACTGCCACACCTGGTTCGCCCGGCCGTTATTGATGAGGAAGGGGAATTTCGCCTTCTGCTCCTCTTTGCCGGGAGCTTGCAGGCCGGTCCACTCGGCAACGCAGAACCGCGCCTTGCCGTCCTCGGTGCCGAATTTGCCGTCGGTATAGAGCCGCGGGCTGCCGATGATCTTACCGTCTTCATATCCCACCGCCGGCTCCTGGAAGCCGTTGGTGCCCATCGCCCGCAGCCGGTCATAGGTGACGAATTCGCCGCCGGCGGCGTTCTGGTGGTAGCCGTCCATGAAGACGTCTTCCTCGGTCTGCCAGTCGAAGCCCTTGAACTGATCGGCATAGGCCTCGTCGCCCATTTCGCGCAGGACGCGCTCCATGTGATTGGCGATCCGCGCGGCGATGATGCCGTCGCCCATCGCCTGGCCCGGCGGGTCCATATATTTCTCGGTGAGCCGCATCCGCCGTTCGCCGTTCATGGAGGTCAGGTTGATCTCGCCCGAAGTCGCCGCAGGCAGCACGACGTGGCACGCCTCGCCGATCCGCGTCGGCACAATATCGACGTCAACCGCGAACAGGCCGCCGTCGTTGATGGCATCCACGATCGCTTTCACCATGGCGTCGCGGTCGCCATACGGCACGCTGTTCATGGCGTCCTTCACCTTGTCGGTGCGCTGCTTGTAGACGCGCTTGAACTCCATCGCGTTGAGCGTCGTCTTGTAGTTGTCGCAGCCCCAGATGTGATGGACGCCGCCATTACCCTCGATCAGCAGCTTGTCGACATAGGCCGAGGGCCGCCCGACATGGCCCTCGTTGGGGCGAACGTAGCCTTCCTGATGGCCGCCAAGACGCACGCAGCCGCCGCCCAGCCGTCCGACATTGCCGGTGGCGAGCGCCAGGTTCAACAGTGCGCCATTGGTGCGATAGTTGTCGTTGCCCCAGATCAGCCCCTTCTCGTAGGCGAACATGGTGCGCCGGCGCGCGCCGCCGTCCTTCGGCCGGGCGATCCATTCCGCCGCCTTGGCGATGTCGTCCGCGCTGAGGCCGGTGATCTCGGCGGCCTCGTCCAGGCTGGTGCGGTTCGCCTCGACGGCTGTCTGGAAATCGACCAGTGCGGCGGGCTTCGCGTCGCTGTCGCCGCCGACGGGCGCGCCGCCCGGCGTAGCGGTGAAGTTGTCGATGAAGTCCTGATCGACCCAGCCCTGGTCGGCGATGTGGGTCAGGATGGCATTGAACAGCACCATGTCGGTGCCCGAGTTGATGGCCAGGTGCAGGACATTATCCTTGCCCGCCTCCACCTCACAGGCATTCACCGTCACCGTGCGGCGCGGATCGACGATCACGATGCGCCCAGCCGCGTGCGGCTCGTCCGGCATCATCTCGCGTTTCTTGTCGAGCGAAGCACCGCGCAGGTTCGGCACCCAGTGATTGAGGAAATAGTTGGTCTGGCACTCCAGCGGGTTGGCGCCGACGACGAAGATCGTGTCGGCCAGTTGCGCGTCCTCATAGGCGTTGTTCAACTCGCCGACGCCCATGTCGCGGGTGGCGTGGACCTCGGAGTTATAGGCCGGGCGGTTGTGGATGCGGATGTTCTTGACCTTCATCGCGCCGAAATAGAGCTTGCCCGTGCCCCAGGTGAACTCGTAGCCGCCGCCCGCGCCGCCGTGGTCGGCCGCGGAGACGAACAGGGCATCCTCGCCGCGCTGCTTGATGATCTCGGCAGTGACGCGCGCCACCAGATCGAGCGCATCATCCCATGACGTCGGCTGCATCTGACCGTAACGCCAGACCATCGGGTCGGTCAGGCGCTGCTGCTGGGTCTGGCGCGCGGTCGAGTAGCTCATTTCCGCCATGCGCCCGCCGCGGATCGAGGCCAATCCGCCGTTCACCGAGCAATTCTCGTCCGGCTTGATGACCATATGAACGTCGCGGCCGTCCTGCCTGACGATGTTGTACATCGCCGGCGAATACCAGGCTTCGGTCTCCGCGCCCTGCTGCTGGGCCAAGTCGACGCCAAACACGTTGTCGCCAGCGCCCGTGCTGCCTTGCTGGTTCACCGGCCAAGTGTAGGCGTGATAACCGCAGCCGACGATGCAGTAGTGGCAGACGACATTCTTTTTGGTCGCGTTCGCCGGGATGATGGGCAGCCGGTCGATATTTCGCTTGTAAGCCATTGTGTCCTCCCTCAAGCGAGCACGTTGCTAAGACGGCCATAGAGCAGTTCATCCAGCCCCTCGGCGTAGATGTCGCCCTGGTCGTCAACGCGCAGCGCGTATTGCGGGAGGTTCTGCGTCGCCTGGCCCCAGACCTGCTGGCCGCCTTTTTCGAGATCGAAGCGCGAATAGTGGCCTGGACAGTTCAGCGTGCGGTCATCGGCGTTGTAAGACATGGGGTAGCCCTTGTGCGGGCAGATCGTCGAAAAACCGACAACATCGCCATCCGGCCCGACGCCGCCCTCGACCGCCTGGCCGAGTTTGAGGAGAACGCCGGGGGCGTCTTCATCGGGATACGCCACGTTCAGCGGTTCGTTCACCGTCAGGTCGCTGATATTCGCCAGCCGGTTTGAGGGATACGCGACACGCGCAAGCTGCGGCGCGGCCTTGCTTTCCTTTGGAAAAGCTCCTGCTGTTGCCAGACCGGCGGCGGCAAATCCAGAGCCGCGCAGGAACTGACGCCGCCCGACGTCGACGAGCGTCCGGCATCGTTTCATGATGGTCCTCCCCAGAATTTTATTGTTGCGTGAATGCGGTTCACGCCAATCATTGCACCTGTCACATGACGGTTGCACACTTCAATCATACTTGCAATATGGAATCCATGGAAAGTCAAAACGCTGTCGCGATGCTCGCCGCGCTCGCTCATGAGAAACGGCTGGCGATTTTTCGGGTCCTCATGGAGCAAGGGCCGAACGGCCTTACGTCTGGAGAGATCGCAAGAGCTATCGGGATTGGCGCTACGGCGACCTCCTTTCATTTGAAGGAGATGCGAAGCGCGGGTCTGGTTCAGCGGACACGACACGGGCGCCACATTCGTTACGCCGTGCTTGTCGATGCGGTCCGCCGCCTGCTCAGCTTTCTCACGGAGGAGTGTTGCGCCGGTCATCCAGAGCTGTGCGGCGCGGCTTTCGCCAACAGCAAGGCTTTTTGCACCTCCTCAGACGGTCAGGAGTCTTGAGGAGCTTGACGTCAGATTGAAAAGCGCCTTCGGGCGCTTCCCCACAAAATGATCGACCAGCCCATTCCGGTCTCGCCGGTCTCGGGGTCCTGCTTGGCAGCCTCAACCTGCTTGATTTATAATAATTGAAAACAGGAATGAAAAATGGTGATCCCCAACGGAGGAACGCTTCAATGTGCCAGATCTTCGCTGCCCAGGACCCGGCGGACTACGAGTGCGAGACGCGCTCGATCCGCCTGAACGGCCATAGCACTTCTATCCGGCTTGAGGCGGTGTTTTGGCGCGTGCTCGACAGCATCGCCGAGCGCGAAGGTCGGACGACGCCCCAGTTCCTGTCGCAGCTGCACGACGAGGTGCTTGAGTTGCGCGGAGAGGTGCGCAACTTCGCGTCGCTCCTGCGGTGCGCCTGCCTGGCCGAAGTCGCGCGCCGCGCGCAGGCCGCCAAACAGGCCGCGTAGTAGCGGCGTACCACCATCCGGCCCCGAACGGTGGTAACGTTTTCGCCTAAGCGAAAGCGAGGGAGGATGGTGGAATGGCGAAAGCTATTCACATGATGATCCGCGTGCTCGATGAGGCGCGCTCTGTCGACTTCTATGAAAAGGGCTTCGGACTCAAGATCGCCGACAGGCTCGACTTCGAAAATTTCACGCTCGTCTATCTCAGGAACCCGGAAAACGACTTTGAGGTCGAACTGACCGTCAACAAGGGCGAAACCGAGCCGTATGACCTGGGGAACGGCTATGGCCACATCGCTTTCGCCGTCGACGACCTCGAAGCGGAGCATGAACGCTTCAAGCAGCTCGGTTTCGAGCCACGGGATATCGTCGAATTCGCCCCCGGCGGTGAAGTGATCGCCAAGTTTTTCTTCGTGCAGGACCCGGACGGCTACAAGATCGAACTGCTGCAGCGCGCCGGCCGCTATCAATAACAACACCGGCTGCGACAATAATAACAAAGGAAACGCCCGATGCTCTATCACCTCGCCTTTACGGTCGGGTACGACGCGAGTCAATCTCAGACCGACCTTTTCAAAATCTGGGCCGAAGAAGCCGAAGCCGCGCTCGCGGCCAAGGCTGCCGGGGCCGTGGTCGATCTGTGGAAGGTTGTCGGCGAGCGGCGGGTGTTCGCCGTCGTGAATGTCGACGGCCCGGACACGCTCGACCGCATCCTTTTCGACCTGCCCATAATGAAAAAGCACGGCCATGCCGTCGATGTGCAGGTCAAATCGCTGCGGCGTTACGAAGATTTCGCCGCCGACGTTAAGGACCGGCTCGGCTAAAGACCAAAAAACACGTTCTTCAGCTTCTTGGGTGCTGGAATTTCAGGGAGGAAAAGGCCATGCAAAAGCCCCGAAACCCGCGGGGTCTGACCCGTCGGGAATTGCTTGCCTCTGGTGTCAAGGCGGGCGCCGTTCTCGTCATAGGGACGAGCTTCATCGCACATGCAACCGATAGCTGGGCGCTGGAAACGAAGGCGCTCAAGCCCGAAACCATGGCGGCGCTCGTCCAGATGGCGCGCGACATCTACCCCCATGACCGCATCGCTGACAAATACTACGCCATCGCCGTCAGGTCCCATGACGACAAGGCGGCGCAGGATGCCGAGTATCGCGCCATGATCGAGGACGGCGTTGCAGGCCTGAACACGCTTGCGGCAGCGCACGGGGCGAAAAGCTACCTTGCCACCGGCTGGGAAGCCGATCGCGTCGCCATTCTGCGCGAGATCGAGGACAGCGATTTCTTCCAGGCGGTTCGCGGCGGTCTCGTTGTCGGCCTCTACAACCAAAAGGAGATCTGGCCCGTCTTCGGCTACGAAGGCGAGTCCTTCTCCAAGGGCGGTTACCTGAACCGCGGCTTCGACGACATCGACTGGCTGTAAGGGGAGCACGGGATCATGGCTGCGAAATTCGAACTGAGCGATGACAGCGTCGTCGTCATCATCGGCACGGGCGCCGGCGGCGGAACGCTGGCCAACGAGCTTGCGCAGAGAGGCGTGAAGGTCGTGGCGCTGGAGGCCGGGGGGCGTCATCTACCCGAGGATTACCTGAATGACGAGTGGGCCAGCTTCGGCCAGCTCGCCTGGACGGACATGCGCACGACCTCAGGCGACTGGCGGGTCTCGCGGGACTTCCCGAACCTGCCGGCCTGGATCGTGAAGGCCGTTGGCGGTTCGACCGTGCACTGGGCGGGCGCCAGCCTGCGCTTTCAGGACCATGAATGGCGCGTGCGCAGCGAATATGGCGACGTGCCCGGCGCGAGCCTGCTGGACTGGCCGATCACCGGCAAGGAAATGGCGCCCTACTATGACCGCGCCGAGAAGAAGATGGGGGTGACCCGCACGCATGGCATTCCCGGCCTGCCTGGCAACAACAACTACAAGGTGCTGGAAGCCGGCGCTAAGAAACTGGGCTACAAGCAGGTCCACACCGGGCGAATGGCGGTGAACAGCGAGGAGTACGATGGCCGCGCGCCGTGTCAGCAGCTCGGCTTCTGCTTCCAGGGCTGCAAGATGGGCGCGAAATGGTCGACGGCCTATACGGAGATCCCCAAGGGCGAGGCGACCGGCAATCTTGAAGTGCGCGAAAACGCCCACGTCCTTCGCATCGAGCATGGCGACGATGGACGGGTGAACGCCGTGGTTTATGCGGACAAGGACGGCAACACCCAGCGTCAGGCCGCCCGCGCGGTATCCGTGGCCGGCAACTCGATTGAAAGCCCGCGCCTGCTGCTCAACTCGGAGTCGAGCATGTTCCCCGACGGGCTGGCCAACAGCTCCGGGCAGGTCGGCAAGAACTACATGCGCCACATGACCGGCTCGGTCTACGCCATCTTCGACAAGCCGGTGAACATGTATCGCGGCACCACTATGGCCGGCATCGTCATGGACGAAGCGATCAATGACCCGTCGCGCGGCTTCGTCGGCGGTTATGAGCTGGAGACGCTGGCGCTGGGCGTGCCGTTCATGGCGGCGTTTCTTAACCCCGGCGCGTGGGGCCGGGAGTTCACCACGGCGCTGGACGCCTATGACCACATGGCCGGCATGTGGATCGTCGGCGAGGACATGCCGCAGGAGAGCAACCGCGTCACGCTGCACCCGACGGAGAAGGACCAGTTCGGTATGCCCGTGCCGAATGTGCACTATACCGACCACCCGAATGACATCGCCATGCGCAACCACGCCTATGAGCGCGGCACGGCGATCTACGAGGCGGTCGGCGCGACGCGGACCATGCCGACGCCGCCATACCCGTCCACGCACAATCTCGGCACTAACCGCATGTCGGAGAACCCGCGCGACGGCGTGGTGAACAAGTTCGGTCAGGCGCACGACGTGCCCAATCTGTTCGTCTCGGATGGCTCGGTGTTCACCACCGGCGCGGCCGAGAACCCGACGCTGACCATCGTTGCGCTTGCGATCCGGCAGGCCGAGGCGATGGAAGGGATGATGTCGCGCGGCGAGATCTGATCGCTTCGAAAACGGGACGGCCGCGGGGCGACTGCGGCCGTCCAGACCTTTTGCCCTGGCTCAACGGCTGATTGAATTTATGTGCGCGCCTTCGCCCCGCGTGGCGAGCCGGATGCCCATAACAACCATGCCGCCTTTGCGGTGCGTCTGGCGCCTCTCCTTCGACGTCCTTTCGCTTGCTTTTGGTTTGCCGTGACGTAAGGTCCGATAAAACCGAAAAAGGGGGCGGCGATGACCACCGTTAACAACCCGAACACGGATGGCGCCGGCTGCGTGGTGATTGACACGCCGATCCCGCCGGAGGATCTTGGCGCCGCCGTTCTCACGCCGGATGGCGCGTTCGAGGCTGGTTCTTACCAGTCCTTCACGCTGGTCTACACCGCCGGCAAGTTCGGCATCGACGACTCCGGCGCGCTGCGCATTTCCTTCCGCTTCGCCGCCGATATGACGCCGCCGCAGTTCAGCAACTCCGCCGCGCCGGGCTATACGACCGTCGAAGCCTCCAACTATGCCGTCCTGGAATATCGCTTCAGCCCCAAGGGCAACACCCGGCCATGGGACAAGACGCTGGAGATCAAGGTCGTCAACGGCTACCTGACCGAGGGCGACACGATCACCGTGCGCTTCGGCGTCTCCGACGGCGGCTCGCCGGGGATGCGGCTCCAGACCTTCTGCGAGGACAGCTTTGAGTTCAAGGTGCTGGTCGATCCAATCGCCACCTACACCTTCCAGCCGCTGCCCGAGCAGCCGGCGATCAAGCTGGTGCCGGGCGCGCCGGAACGCTTCGTCGCCGCGCTGCCGACGCTGCGCCGCGCGGGCCAGCGCTTCGCCCTGAAGCTCAAGGGCGAGGACAAATGGGGCAATCCTTCGGACCTCTGCGACGCGCGCTTCACCTTGCGGCCCTCCATGCCGGTCGAAGGGCTGCCCGAGCAGGTGGCGCTCGTGCCCGGCGCTTTCGCGGCCGTGCTGGAGGATTTGCGCGTCTCCGGCACCGGCGATCTGACCATCGATCTGGTAGATGCAAACGGTCGCGTCGCCGCGACCTCCAACCCGCTGCGGATCGTGGAAGACACGCCGTTTTTGCACTTCTGGGGCGATCTGCACGGCCAGAGCGAGGAGACGATCGGCACGGGCAGCGCGCGCGCGTATTTCGCCTTCGCGCGCGACCGCGCCTTCGTCGATGTCGCCGCGCATCAGGGCAACGACTTCCAGATCACGCGCGAATTCTACGCCGAACTCGACCGCCTCTGCGCCGAATTCAAGGAGGACGGCAAGTTCGTCGCCATCCCCGGTTATGAATGGTCCGGCAATACCAGCATGGGCGGCGACCGCAACGTCTACTTCCCCGAAGAGGGCCGCCAAATCCGCCGCTCGTCCCATGCGCTGGTCCCGGACAAAAGCGATGTCGACACGGACGTGAACACTGCTGCGGAGTTGTTCGACGCGCTGGCGAAGGCTGGCGAATGGGACGTGGTGATGTATGCCCATTGCGGCGGGCGTTACGCCGACATCAAGCTCGCGCATGACGGGCGCTTCGAGAAGTCGGTCGAGGTGCACTCCTCCTGGGGCACCTTCGAGTGGCTGCTGCACGACGCCATCGAGATGGGCTACCGCGTCGGCGTGGTCTGCAACTCGGATGGGCACAAGGGCCGGCCCGGCGCGAGCTATCCGGGTTCGTCCATGTTCGGCGCGATCGGCGGGCTGACCTGCTTCCTGGCCAAGGACCTGACCCGTGAAGGCATCCTCGACGCCATGCGCAAACGCCGCCATTACGGCACGACCGGCGGCCCCGGCGGGCGCATGGTGATTGACGTGCGCGCGGCGTTCGACGCGGAAGGAACGCTTTATCACGACGATCCCGCCCTTGGCCCGGCAGAAGGACGCCCCGCGCGCGCGGCGATGATGGGTGACATCGTGCATCTGCCGAACGGCGGCATGACGTTGAACGTCGATGTTCGCGCCGCCGCGCCGATCGAGCGGCTCGACATCTTCAATGGCAAGGAGCTGATCGAGACGGTCCGCCCCTATGCGACGGCGGACCTTGGCAACCGCATCCGCGTCATATGGCAGGGCGCGCAGTATCGCGGCCGCTTTCGCCAGGTCATATGGGATGGCGCCGCGAAGCTCTCCGGCAACCGCATCGAAGCAGCGCGGCCCATCAACTTCTTCAATCGCGACAAGACGCTGGAGCAGCGCGGCGACAGCGAACTGGCCTGGCGGGCGCTGACGACCGGCAATCTCGGCGGATTTGACATGTGGGTATCAAATGCCGAAGCGGGCCGGCTCGCCATCGAAACGCCGCTGGTCTCCTGCGATCTGCCGCTCAGCGAGATTGGCTATGAAGACATGGTGTTCGACCGCAGCGCGGCGCTGGAGCGCAAGCTGCGCATCTTCCGCCTGCCTGCCGAGAACGCGCACCGCGCAATGACCCTGTCGCGGCCCATCCCGCTCAAGGATACCGGCGACAACGTCATCTACATCCGCCTGACGCAGGAAGACGGCACGCTCGCCTGGACCAGCCCGATCTACGTCTACCGCTGAGAGCCTGAATGATCGCTTCAGCGTGATGCGGACGTTCCCGCGGCTCGGCCAAGGCCGGCACGGCGAGCGATGTTGTCATGCGCCGTCCCGGTTCGATCAGGATCGGGACAGCGAAGGAAATTCGCTTGAATCGCCCGCGAGCTTTGCATAAAAATGAGACTGTTAGTATCAAAAACTATACATTGCGCCAAGCGGGGCCACGACGTCGCGGGAGGAGGGCCATGCCGGTCCTGTCATTGCCTGCCGAAAATTGCTGCGTCTCAGCGTTCAGCGGTTTTGCCGATGATTCCGCGCGCGCAAGCTGAGGCCGCGAATGGAACTGGCAAGCATCGGAGTAAACGGAGCCGACATGGCCAGAACGCCGGAAAAGGATGGCGAGCATGTGCCGACCGGGGTCCGCTCGCTCTATATCCTTGAGGCGCTTGCCCGCGCCGGCGCGCCGCTGACGCCCACCGACATCAACGAAACGCTCGGCCTGCCCAAACCGACCATTCACCGGCTTTGCAAGCGGCTGGAGCGGGAAGGTTTTCTCGAAAAAGATCTGGACGGGCGCCGTTATCTGCCGGGGCGACGGCTGCGCGCCGTGGCGCGGGACGTGCTGGGCTTCAATCGTTTCCTTCAGGCGCGCCAGGCCGTGCTGCGCAGGCTGTCGGAGCGCTTCGGCGAGACCTGCAATATCACGCTGCCCGATGAAGGCGGCATGGTTTATCTGGAGCGCATCGAGAGCCGCTGGCCGCTGCGGGTGCAGCTTCCGGTCGGCTCGGTGGTGCCGTTTCATTGCACAGCAAGCGGCAAGCTCTATCTCGCCAGCCTGCCGCCCGCGCGGCGCGAGAGCCTGGTGCGCTCTCTCGAACTGAAGGCTTATGCGCCGAACACCATGACGGAACCGGAAGAATTGCTCGCCGCGCTGGAAGTGATCGGCGAGACCGGGGTCGGCACCGACAATGAGGAATTCGTCGAAGGGATGGTTGCGGTCGCCGTCCCGATCCGAGATCACGGCGGGCGGCTGGTCGCCATGCTCGCGATGCACGCGCCGACCCAGCGCATGAGCGTGGACAACGCGCTGTCCGCGAAGGACGCGCTGCAAGCGGCAGCCAGCGAGCTTGCTGGGCTGATGACCGTCGAGGAGAGCGGCGAACACGGTTCGGCCGCATGAGGCGCGGTGATCGCCATGCGAAAGGAAAGCGGATGCAGGAATGAACACATTTTCATTTTTGGCTGCGCGCGCGCTGTCGCCGTGCTATAACCGGGCAAAATGGTCGAGCATGGCGCGAGGGCGCGAGCCGTCTCGGACGCAGACGACGGGCCGGTCGGTCCCGCAATAAACAACGAACGTGGATAGGCAGGATAAAGGACTCTACTCATGGCACGTATGACCCCGAGCGAAGCATTTGTCGAAACCCTGGCGGCCAATGGCGTCACCGAGATATTCGGGATCGTCGGCTCGGCTTGCATGGACGCGCTGGACCTGTTCCCGGCCGCTGGCATCCGCTACATCCCGACGGTCCACGAGCAGGGCGCCGGGCACATGGCCGATGGCTACGCGCGCGTCAGCGGCCGTCACGGCGTCTGCATGGCGCAAAACGGACCCGGCATCACCAACTTCGTGACCGCGATCGCGGCGGCCTACTGGGCGCACACGCCGGTCGTGTGCATCACGCCGGAGGCCGGCACGATGGGCATGGGCTTGGGCGGCTTTCAGGAGACCAATCAGCTTCCGATCTTCTCGGAGATCACCAAATACCAGGGCCATGTGAACAACCCCGCGCGCATGGCGGAGATCACGGGCCGCTGCTTCGACCGCGCGATGCTCAAGATGGGGCCTGCGCAACTCAACATCCCGCGCGACTATTTCTACGGCGAAGCGGACTATGAGATTCCCCAGCCGATCCGTGTGGAGCGCGGTCCGGGCGGAAGGGAGAGCCTCGAAAAAGCCGCGCAGCTTCTGGCCAAGGCGAAGTTTCCGGTGATCCTGTCGGGCGGCGGCGTTATCAATTCCGAAGGCGTCGAAGCCTGCATCCATCTTGCCGAGCATCTGAACGCGCCGGTGGTCACAAGCTACCTGCACAATGATTCCTTCCCGGCGAGCCATCCGCTGTGGGCCGGCCCGCTCGGCTATCAGGGATCGAAGGCCGGTATGAAGCTGATTGCACAGGCCGATGTGGTGCTGGCGCTCGGCAGCCGCCTCGGCCCGTTCGGCACGCTGCCGCAGCACGGCCTTGACTACTGGCCGAAAGAGGCGGAGATCATCCAGGTCGACGCCAATCCCGAGATGCTGGGCCTGGTGAAGCAAATCTCCGTCGGCATCAACGGCGACGCCCGCGCCACGGCCGAGGCGCTCTACGAAGGTCTTCAGAACCGCGAACTCGCCTGCCGATCGAATGAAGCGGAGCGCCTGGCCACGATCAAGGCGGAGAAAGCCGCATGGGAGGAGGAACTCACCAACTGGAAGCATGAGACCGACCCCTACAGCATGGATGTCATCCGGGAAGAGCCGGACATGATGCATCCGCGCGAGATGCTGCGCGAACTGGAGAAGGCGATGCCGGCTGATGCGGTCGTCTCGACCGATATCGGCAACATCTGCTCGGTGGCGAACAGCTATCTGCGCTTCGACCGGCCGCGCTCGATGCTGGCGGCGATGAGCTTCGGCAATTGCGGCTACGCCTTCCCGGTGGCGATCGGCGCGAAATGCGCCCAGCCGGAGCGCCCTGTGGTCGCTTATGTCGGCGAGGGCGCCTGGGGCATGAGCTTCGGCGAAATCCTCACCTGCGTCCGTGAGAACATTCCGGTCACGGCGGTGGTGTTCAACAACCGGCAGTGGGGCGCGGAGAAGAAGAACCAGGTCGACTTCTACGGCCGCCGCTTCCAGGGCACCAACCTTGAGAACCCGAACTTCGCGGAAATCGCCAAGACGATGGGCGCGGATGGTCACCGCATTGAAAAGCTGGGCGATGTCGGCCCGGCGCTGCGCGCTGCCTGCGAGGCTCAGAAAGACGGCAAGACCACGGTTCTGGAGGTCATGGTCAGCCGCGAATTGGGCGATCCGTTCCGCCGCGACGCGCTCAAGAAGCCGGTGCGCTACCTCGACAAGTACAAGGCTTACGCGTAAAACTAACAGTTAACCATTCAAGCCGCGCGCCCGCCGTCCCTGGATGGCGGGCGCTTTCACATGTTCGTCCCGCGCCGGAGCCAACGCATGAAGCCTTTCGATGATCTCCTTGAACGTGCGCGCGCCAACCCCAAGCATATTGCCTTGGCCGAGGGCGAAGACCCGCGCATCGTGCAGGGTGCGGTCCGCGCAGCGCGCGAGGGTCTGGCGCGCGTCACGCTGCTCGGCGACGAGGCGACAGTGCGCGAGGCGGTGGCGGCGGCTGGCGGCGAGGGACTGAATATCGCGGTGGTCGAGCCGGCCAAGTCGCCGGATTTCGACAATTTCGCCGAGCTGTTCTGCGAGATGCGCCGGCACAAGGGCATGGACCCGGAAGCAGCGCGCGCGACGATGCGTCAGCCGCTTTACTTCGCCAACATGATGGTGCGCGGCGGTCAGGCCGACGGCACCATTGCGGGCGCGGCCAACACCACCGCCGACACGGTGCGCGCGGCGATCCAGGTGATCGGCGTTGGCAAGCGCTACGAGATGGTGTCGAGCTTCTTCATCATGATGCTGTGCGCGCCGCATCATGAAGACCCGCGCGGCGCGGTGATCTTCGCCGACTGCGCGCTGGTCGTGGAGCCGGACGCCGCGCAGCTTGCGCAGATTGCGCAGGCCTCCGCCGATAGCGCGGCCGAACTGCTTGGTTTGGAGCCGCGCGTGGCGATGCTGTCGTTTTCAACGGCGGGCAGCGCCAAGCACCCTCTGGTTGACAAGGTCGCCAATGCGGCGCAACTCGTGCGGGACGCGCGCCCGGACCTCAATATCTACGGCGAAATCCAGCTCGACGCCGCGCTTGTCCCGCTCATCAGCGAGAGCAAGGCGCCTGAGTCGACGCTTGGCGGCCGGGCGAACGTGCTCATCTTCCCGGGACTTGAGGCTGGCAACATCGGCTACAAGCTGACGGAGCGGCTCGGCGGGGCCAAGGCGATCGGCCCGATCCTGCAAGGGCTGGCGCGCCCGGCGAATGACTTGTCCCGCGGCTGCTCCGCCGAGGATGTCTTCCGGCTGATCGCCGTCACGGTCGTGCAAGCGCAGGCGGCCGACAAGACAGCCTGAGACCACAGTTTCCCTTCGGAAAAACGAACTTCGTTATCGGGGCGGCGCGTCGCGCCCATCCCCGCGATAGCGGACGACCTTCCGCGCATGGCAGCCCGGATCGGCGTTGCGTCGACGCGCATGATTGTGCAGAATGCACAAGTCCGCACTTTTTGCGTAAGGAATGCATAATTATGCAGGATTACGGAGATGCGCTCTGGCTGGCGCTCGGCCTGCTGGTCTCAGGCGACCCCGAGCTGCTGGAGATCATCGCGCTGTCGCTGCGCGTGAGCCTGAGCGCCATGGTGATCGCCTGCATCATCGGCTTTCCGCTCGGCGCGATCGTGGCGATCAGCCGCTTTCCGGGGCGCGGGGCGGTGCTGGTGCTGATGAACACGCTTATGGGCCTGCCGCCAGTTGTTGTCGGCCTGCTGGTCTACCTGGCGCTGTCGAACGCCGGACCTTTCGGCTGGCTGCAGCTTCTCTACACGCCCACCGCGATGATCATCGCGCAGACCATCCTCATCACGCCGATCATCGCTGCGCTGTCCCGCCAGGTGATCGAGGACCTGCACACCGAATACGCCGAGCAGTTCCGCTCGCTTGTGGTGCCCCGCTTCACGGCGATGGGCGCGCTGATCTGGGACGCGCGGATTGCGCTGCTCACAGTCGCGCTGGCCGGGTTCGGGCGCGCGACGGCGGAAGTCGGGGCGGTGATCGTCGTCGGCGGCAACATCAAGCATCTCACTCGCGTCATGACCACGACCATCGCGCTTGAGACGCAGAAGGGCGAGTTGGCGTTGGCGCTGGCGCTGGGCGCGGTGCTGATGCTCATCGCCATCACGGTCAACGCGCTGGTCATGTCGCTGCGCGCAACAGCCACGAGGCACGCCCATGCTTGAAGCACACCGAGCCGCAGAGTTCGTCCAGCACGCCCGTCGCGTGGCGGACGTTGAACCGCTTGCTCAAACGCGTGGACTAACATTTGCCGTCGACGGCAAGGCGCTGGTCGATCATGTCGACGTTGCCCTTCCCGCCGACAGTTTCACCGTCATCATGGGGCCGAACGGCGCGGGCAAGAGCCTGCTGGTCCGGCTGCTGCACGGGCTGATTCCCCCGACAAGCGGCGAAGTCCTCTGGCGCGGCCGCCCTATGAGCGCGGAAATCCGCAAGCGTCAGGCGATGGTGTTTCAGCGGCCCGTCCTGCTGCGCCGCACTGTGGCGGCGAATATCGACTTCGTGCTCGGCCTGCGCGTCGGCGTGGACAAGCAGCGCCGGCGTGAAATCCTCGAAATGGTCGGTCTCGCGGACCGGGAGCGCCAGCCGGCGCGGCTTCTCTCCGGCGGCGAGCAGCAGCGGCTTGCGCTGGGCCGCGCGCTCGTGACCGATCCGGAGGTGCTGTTTCTCGACGAGTCGACCGCCAGTCTCGACCCCGCCTCGGTGCTGATGATCGAGCAGATCGTGACCCGAGCGCGTGAGGAACAGGGCGTCAAGATCGTGTTCATCACTCACGACCTGGGACAGGCGCGGCGGCTGGCGGACGATGTCGTCTTCATGCATCGGGGGAAGTTGGTCGAGCACACCCCGGCGGAACGGTTCTTCACGGAGCCGGAATCCCGCGCGGCGCGCGATTACGTCGCCGGGCGTATCGTCTTGTAACGATTAAACAAACAAGGAGGAGCTACGATGAAACTGATGTTCATGAGGGTGCTGGCGGGGTTCGTCCTCGCGCTGACGATGGCGGCGAGCCCGGCGGCGGCGCAGGACGAGTCGATCATCGTCCAGTCGACAACCTCGACCGAGGCCTCCGGCCTTTACGACCATCTCCTCCCGATGTTCGAGGAGAAGACCGGCATCCGGGTCAATGTCGTGGCGGTCGGCACCGGCCAGGCGCTTGAAAACGGCCGGCGCGGCGACGGCGATGTGCTCATCGTGCACGCCAAGCCGGCGGAGGAAAAGTTCGTCGAGGAGGGTTACGGGGTCAAACGTCATGACCTCATGTACAATGACTACGTCATTGTCGGACCGGAGAGCGATCCGGCCGGCGTGAAGGGCATGAAGGATGCGGTGGCCGCGCTGAAGAAGATCGCCGAGGGCGAGACCATCTTCGCCTCGCGCGGCGACGACTCCGGCACCCACAAGAAGGAGCTGAGCCTTTGGAAGGACGTCGGCGTCGATCCGACCGAGGCGAGCGGCAACTGGTACCGCGAGACCGGCTCGGGCATGGGCGCGACGCTCAATACCGGAATCGGCATGGGCGCATACGTCTTGTCCGACAGGGCGACCTGGATCAGCTTTGGCAACAAGGCCGATCATGAAATCGTGGTCGAGGGTGACGAGAAGCTCTTCAACCCGTACGGAATCATCATGGTCAATCCGGAAAAGCATCCGAACGTAAACGTTGATGCTGCGCAGAAGTTTATCGACTGGATGCTGTCGGATGAGGGCCAGAGCGCCATCGCGTCCTTCGAGGTGCAGGGCCAGCAGCTCTTCACCCCGAACGCCGACCAGGGCGAGGGCTAACGCAAGCTCTCACGCTCGGTACACCAACGTCATTGCGAGCGTAGCGAAGCAATCCAGCGTCGTGCACTTGGCTGGATCTACCATGTTTTGAGCATGGCGTGATCGCGCAGTTTGGCGTTGGCAA
>CAZINX010000032.1:0-14407 GCA_964540795.1 uncultured Hyphomicrobiaceae bacterium
CCTTTTTGGCTCTGGCGAGGATCGTCTTCAGCCGCCCCGGCAAGATACGACGCCAAACCCTGATGACGTGAGCCATCGCCTTCATACCCTTCTCGCCAAGGCGCGCGCCGCGGAAAGTATGCCGTGGTCGGAGCGTGAAGCTCGGATGTGGCAAACTGTTTTCCCCAACATGGCGAAATGGCTGCCTGAAGAGGAGGCGGGGCAGCTGTGCTTCGACTTCGCTCAGGAAATGGAGCGCTTGAACAAAGCCGCTTAAGCCGCACCGGCATTGCCAGAATCAAAAGCGCCGCCTCGGCGGGCGGCGGACGGGCAGGCTGTCAGACCTGGAAGCGGTGGAGTTCGGCGCCATATTCGCGGAGCCATCGCCGCGCGGCATTCATCTCCGGCATGGTGTCGCGCACCAGCCGCCAGAAGCGCGGGCCGTGGTTCATCTCGCGCAGATGCGCCACCTCATGCGCGGCGACGTAATCCAGCACAAAGGCCGGCGCGAAAATCAGCCGCCAGGAAAACGACAGCGACCCGGAACACGAGCACGACCCCCAGCGCGTGGACTGGTCGCGCACGCTGATACGCTTTGGCGCGACGTCGAGCGCGCCAGCGTGATGCGCCACCCGCTCCGACAGATCCGCGCGGGCCTGCGCCTTCAGCCAGTCCGCCAGACGGCGCGGCGCATGATCCGGCTCGCCGCTGACCCGCAGGCGCGGCAGCGCGGCTTCCGTCACCTCGCGGTTCGCCCAGTAGCCCGGCCAGACGTCGTCGCCGGCGCTCTCGGGCGTCACGACGCTCTCCGCGCGGGTCCGGCCAATGAATTCCACCTTGTGCGCCATACCGCGCAGCGGGATCACCGCGCCGCAGGCCAGCGGCACCGGCTGCGGCAGCTTGCGCGTCTGGTCCTGAAGCCAGTCGAGATGCCGCGCCACGAAGTCGCCCGCATCCTCCAGCCGCGCCCGGCGCGGCAGCGTGAGGATCGCCGCCCGGCGCGTATGGCTCACCTTGAGCGAAAGCCGCGTCGCCCGCGGCGAGCGCCGCACCTCCAGCGGGCAGTCAAGCCCCTCGATTTTGACCCGGTCTGTTGCGCCGCCGCCCGCCACAGCGCCCGCGTGAAGCATGTCCATCGGATTTCCCCCGTTTGAAATCCCCGATCGCCGTAAAGTTTGCCGCCAGATGTTCACGCTAACGCAGCCCCGAAGCCCCCTGAACCCTTAAAACTTGCGTATCGGGGATAAGCTTTGAGATTACCACAGGTAAATGGCCGGTACAGACTTTTTTAACGTGCTGCAAGCCGGTCTGCAACCAATGGTTAACCCGTGGCCCGCGCGCCCGTGTGCGGCCGTTGCGCCGCGGCGGGCTGCTCCTCTTCTGCTTGATGCGCGAGCGGGTCGACGGTGGAGACCGTCTGGCCGACGCGCACGGCATCGAGGAACTCGCCGCGATCCTCGGCCGGGCGAGCCTCGCGCTGGCTGATGCGGTAAAGCGTGAAGGCGAGCAGGATCGCATGCAGCGCGGCGGTGGTGTAGAACAGCCCGCCAAGCCCGACCGCCACGATCACATTCGACGCGATCAGCGGCCCGACCACCGCGCCCGCGCCCCAGATCAGCAGCAGTCCGCTCGCCGCCTCGACGAAGCCGTCATGCTCCACCGAGTCGTTCATGTGCGCGACGCAGAGCATGTAAAGCGGGAAGGACAGGAAGCCGAAAATCCCGGTCAAGGTCAGCGCCACCGGGCCGGTGTCGGTCCCGAACAGGCTGAGCGCCAGGCTCGCCCAGATCGACAGGAACGCCGCCGCCGCGATCACCAGCCGGCGGTCCATCCGGTCGGAGATCAGCCCCAGCGGCCACTGCCCGATCGCGCCTGCCAGGATCATCACGGTCATGAAGATGGCGATGTCCTGGGTGCTGGCCGCCCCGCCGCCGAAGAAGATCGGCGCCAGCGACCAGATCGCGCCGCCTGTCGCGCCGACGATGAAGCTGCCGGCCATACCGACGGGCGAAATGCGGTAGAGGTGGCGGAAGCGGATATGGATGTTTTCGATTGGCTCGGGCTGGGGCGAGCGCGATAGCGCGACCGGCACCGCCGCGACCGATACCAGGATCGAGGCATAAAGGAACAGCGGGAACCCGCTGGGACTGTCCACCGCCAGCAGCAACTGGCCCATGCCGAGCATCCCGAAGCTGATGACGGCGTAAAATGCGAAGATTACCCCGCGCGTGACATTGGACGAGCGGGCGTTCAGCCAACTCTCGATGACCATGTAAAGGATGGCGAAACACGCCCCCGAGAAAGCGCGGACGACCAGCCAGAACACCGGATCGACGATCAGCGGATGGGTCAGCACCAGCGCGGAGGCGAGCGCCACCATCGCGGTGAAGGTGCGAATGTGCCCGGAATTGCGCACCAGCCACGGCCCGAAATAGCAGCCCGCGACGAAGCCGAAGAAATAGGCCGAACCGAGCGCGCCAAGCTCAAGCTGCGTAAAGGCCTCGACCTGCGCGCGCACGGGCAACAGCGTCCCCTGCAACCCGTTGCCGAGCTGCAGCAGACCCACGCCCAGCAATAGCGCCGAAATGGGAGCGACGTTCGCGAGCATCGTCCACCGTGCCGGTTGAGCGCGCCCGTGGGCTGGAAGCCGGCGCGAGGCGCGCAAATCCCGCCATCGGGCAGGCGGAGATCAATGTCAAATGAATTGTCGGCGGATCAGCCCTGATCGGCATTGTCGCCGGAGCGGCGCTGTTCGCCGTGGCGCCGGGCGCGCGCCTGGGCCTTGCGCTTGCGCAGATTCGCGCGCAGCGCCTCCGCGAGACGCGCCTGCCGGTCGTCCTTCTCGGGCTTCTTGTTTTGTGGATCGTCGGTCATGTCGAACAAGTCGCTTCGTGCTTCCTTTCAGGATAGCGCGCAACCGCGGCCGGCGAAACCCGCGGTAATGGCGAGGCGTCCGACGGGCGGCGGTTCAGGCATGAGACTCAGAACGGCCTTGGCCCGCGGAACCCGCGCCAACCCGATTTCCCCCCTTGCCCCAGCGGCCCTGGTGACTTATTCAAGGCGGGTAAGCTGCTGTAGCTCAGGGGTAGAGCACTCCCTTGGTAAGGGAGAGGTCGTGAGTTCAATTCTCACCAGCAGCACCATCCCAAATCCCTTGGCTATCAAGGCGTTTTTCCTCTCTTTTCCCGGTTTGTTCAGGGGTGCGCCCTTGTATCGATGTCGCGTGCTGTAGCGTGAACGTCGCGTGAACATAGTGACATGCGACGGGGATGAGACGGGGATGGTGACAAGGTTTGTTCGCCATTCGCCCCATAGCCAAGAGGAGAACGACTATGTCTGGGATGCTGATTTTCGCACTGATCTGCGCCGTGCTGGCTAACGCCACCGCGGCGATCGCGGCCTTTGGGGTTGTCCGGAATTACCGGCGCCTCCCTCAGGCACGTGAGCATTGGGCCTCTAACAATCTTGTCGCGTTACGTCAGCATTGAAGACCAGAGCAGCCGGTGATGATCGGTCCTTGTCCAAATTGCGGCACACCGAACGTCTACCGCCTGCCCCCCCAGATGGAGGACTTGATGCCGAAGAAGACCAGGCAGCAGCTCGCGGACGAGATTGGCCGCGAAATGGTTAAGGCGATGAAAAAAGCGGGCATACGTCCGGAAATTATCTACGCCTATGAAAAGTGCGAGTTCCTTGTTACGGCAACCAATCGTCACCTGATCGACCCGGAGATGATGGCCGAATGGGAAGCAGCGATCGACGAGTATTTCGAGCTGCGAAGTGATGACAAAATTTCCCCCTCATCCCAATGCAGACAAAGGTTTGCGAATCACTGGCTGTTGATGGTCTCTGCACAGGCGCTGATCAACGCGGCGAAGATTGTGTCGGCCTTGTCGATACGCATGACGATCCGTTTGAAAATCTTGAGTTTGCAGAAAAACTTCTCAATCAGGTGACGCCATTTTTACATGTGTCCGTCGATCTCCAGCGGGATCTTGCGCTGAGGGCGCTGGGAGATGCAAGTCAGCGCGCCCCGGTCATTCATCTCATCGACGATCCAGTTGCTGTAAAACGCCTTGTCAGCGAGCAAGGCGTAGAAGCGAAGCCCGGATCGGCGGCGCGACGCCAACCGTGTCATAGCGGTGGCCGGGCAGCAGGATGAACCGCACAAGGTTGCCGAGCGCGTCGGTCAGCGCGAGGATCCCGGATCAAGGTCCGGGACAGGCCTTCGTCGTCGATCCGCCTTTCGATTTGCCTATCGCCTGAGCTTGAGTCCCCCTTCCCGGCCCTGTCCGTGGCGGTGAACCTTAACGATCGTGCCATCGATCATCGCCACTTCCATATCGGGCTCATCGCTCAAGGCATTGAATATCATGTCAAACGCGCCCGCACGCGACCAGTCCCGAAAACGCCGGTAGATCGTGTTCCACTTGCCGAATTCCGGCGGCAGATCGCGCCACTGCGCGCCGGTCCGCGCAATCCAGAACACGGCTTCGAGAAACAGCCGCGGATCGCTCCCCGTGCGCCCGGGATCCTGCTTGCGCCCCCGGCAATGCGGCTCGATCTTCTCCCACTGCGCGTCTGTGATGATAAATCTGCTCCGGTCCATTCATGCCTCCCGCGTTTTGGAAGCATGAATCACTGTTCGCGCGATTTCTGAATGCTATTAACAGAGTTGCATTTTATCGCACCCCAGATTCTCCTGATTCCCTTTCCGTGGTCGGCGAATCGGGAGGGCGCGATGACGGTTGCGGCTTGGTCGGGCGCGCTCGTAAACTGGCGCGATGCGCTTGAGGGCCTGAAGGCATGGATCGGGCCGGCGCTCGGGCGTGTGGAGACGCGGGCTTCTGCGGGAGCCTTTATCGACGGCGTTTTGTCCTCGGCGGAGCGCAAGACCGGCTGGATGCTGGCGGAACAGGCTGGGCATGCGCGGCCTTACCGCATGCAGTCGCTTTTGGGGCGCAGCAACTGGTCCGCCGATGCGCTGCGCGATCACGTGCGTGATTATGTCGTCGACGCGCTGGGCGATCCTGCAGGCGTGCTGGTGGTCGACGAGACGGGGTTTTTGAAGAAGGGCACGCACTCGGTCGGCGTGGGCCGGCAGTACTCTGGAACGGCCGGGCGGATCGAGAACTGCCAGATCGGCGTGTTCGCCTGCTACGCCAGCCGCTGGGGCCAGGCCCCGATCGACCGGCAGCTTTACCTGCCAAGGGACTGGGCAGAAGACCCGGAGCGCCGGGGCCGGGCGCATGTCCCGCAAGAGGTCGCGTTTCGCACCAAGCCGGCCATCATTTAACGCGCGATCGGTCCGAAAACCGGCCTCCACTTTTCGGATCGCGCTGTGCGCTCGCGAGTTGATTGCCCGCGCGCTGGATGCCGGCATGTCCTGCGCCTGGGTCCTGGCCGATGCGCTTTACGGCGCGGACAGCCGCCTGCGGCGCATGCTGGAGGATCGCGGCCAGCCCTATGTTCTGGCGGTGCGCTCCAATCATGCACTGCGCTTTCTTGAGGACTGGCAACTGGTTCAGACCAACCCGGCGACGCTGGCTGAGGAGATCGATGACGGCCAGTGGCACGCCTTGAGCGCCGGCGAAGGCTCCAAAGGTCCGCGGCTTTATGAATGGGCGTGGGTCGCCCTTGGCTGGGAAACCGGGGACGGTTTTGAACGCTGGCTGCTGCTGCGCCGCCATCGCCGCGACCACCAGGCCCTAGCGTATTATATCGCCTATGCCCACGCCGGCGTCGAGCTGGCCGAACTCGCCGGCGCTTGCGGTCCGCGCTGGACCATCGAGGAATGCTTCCTGCGCGCGAAGAGCTTGTCCCGGACCTGATCCGGGAACGATCTCGGTCTGGATCACTGCGAGGCCCGTTCCTGGCATGGCTGGCACCGGCATATGAGCCTGGTCATGGCCGCCGCCGCGTTCCTCGCGAAACTCTCCGCCAAACAGCGCCGAAGCGCCTTCGGCAAACGGGACAAAACGAGTCCAGAACACCGCACCGGCCCACCCTTGCTCTGACCGGCGCATTGTCGATGCCGCAAATCCGCTCGCTGATTGCCAAATTGCTGCTGCCCGCCAGGGCCGGTCCCGCCGTCATCTGGGCGTGGTCCCACCGGCGCCGCGCGCACCAGTTCACCGCTGCCATATGCCACCGAAGACGACATAAAATGCTACTGTAGTACTAGCATAGATTCGGGTGTCCGGAGCCATGACGAATGTTATCGCGCCACGAATAACGGGCGTTGAAATGACGCAGAGCGTCAAACTGGGACGTATCGATCCGACAAGACCTGGGCCACTTGCGTCGCGAACTTTGCGGCAGCCACCGAAAGCACGCGTCCGCGGAGGTGGCTGAGATGCAGGAGACCGCTGGCGATATCGCTGGAGGCAATGGGGCGGCTCGTGAGCCTCTCCCGCGTCCCGTCAGGCGGAACGCCAACATCGATCTGCAGGCTGATCAGATCGGTCCGGCTCGTGACCATGCGAAGAAACTCGAAGCTATCGGACTCCAGCGCCGGCGACGCAGTCTGATTAATCCGTGCCATAGCCTGATCGAATACGGAGCGAACGCCATAGGGTTTCGTTGGCAATGCCAACGGATATTCCAGACAATCCCGTAGCCTGAGGACGTCCTTCGCCGCAAGCGGGTGATCGCTGGCCATTACGGCGCGGATCGATTGGCGGACGGTGATAACCGCCTGCAAGTCCGACATGCTGACCGGCTCGAAAACCAGCGCCAGATCGGCTGAGAAATCATACAGGGCAGCCTCGGCTTCGGTACGGTCCCGCGGAAGGATTCGGAACTGTACTGCCGGATAGTCGGTGCGATATCTGTCGATCTGCTCGGGCAAAAAATAGGGCAGCAGCGCCTGGCTGCAGGCGATCGAAATATGGCCGCGTCGGATGCCCGACAGATCGGCGATCTGGGATTTCACCCGCTCGAAATCCGACATTTGCGCGCGGATATGCTGGATCAGTATTTCGCCAGCCGCGTTCAACCGCACGCCCCGCGGCAGCCGCTCGAAGATCTGAACCTCAAGCTCGTCCTCGATGGCAATCAGCCGTCTGTTCAGGGCCGACGGCGTAATCGACAGCGTCTCCGCCGCCCGCCTTATCGAGCCGGCGCGCGCGATCGCGTCAATATATTGAAGGTTCACAAGCGCTCTCATCGGGAGTCTCCGCTGCGGCCGGGCCGGGTTTGAGGGCTAAGTGTGCAATTTTTCGCATCGCTAGCGTTCAAAATTAGCAGCAGACAGCAACGCTCGACACTCTTAAAGCTGGAGAGGAATAGGGCGCAAGAACGCGACAGCGATCCGCGCCGCGGCTGATCGTGAAGCAACGCGACATCGTTGGGGTCAGCCATGAGGCAGGGAGCGACGCCATGACGTCACCAGAGATCACAACGGAAGTTCCCGGTGGCAGGGCGCGCGCCACGTTCGCCGGGGCCCTTCGCGCATCGAAGCCGGCACTATCCTCGGCGGCGGTTCTCATCTCGGGCCCGCTCATGCTGATCGCCGTTTGGTGGGCGGCCTTCGCGTTCCAGCTCGTGGACAAGAACCTGCTGCCCTCGCCGTTCGCCACGCTGGCGGACACCTGGACGAACATCGTCTCGGGCAACCTGCTCGAGGACTTCTGGTTCACGTTCCAGCGGGTCGCCTACGCATTCCTATTCGCGACTTTCGCCGGTGTTCCGGTGGGGATCGTGCTTGGGGTCAACGAGCGCGTTTATCGATCGGTCGAATTCATCATCGACTTTTTCCGATCGACCCCCGCGACTGCGATGTTTCCACTCTTCCTGCTGCTCTTCGGCCTGGGTGATTTCTCAAAGATTGCGGTCGCCGCGTTCGCCGGCTGGCTGATCGTCGTGTTCAACGTCGCCTACGGCGTCATGAACGCGCGGCGTACGCGTATGCTTGCGGCCAAGTCGTTGGGGGCCTCGCCGCTGCGGATTTTCTTTGACGTCGTGTTTTTCGAGACCCTGCCGCAGACCTTCGTAGGTATTCGGACAGGCATCTCCATCGCGCTAGTCGTCATCATTGTCGCGGAGATGTTCATCGGCGCCACGGACGGTCTTGGCCATCGGATCATCGACGCTCAGATTTCCTACGATCTTACTGACATGTACGGCTCGATTCTGGTGACGGGCGCCATGGGCTATGGGCTTAACGTGCTGTTCCTCGCCATCGAAAAGCGGTTTGTACACTGGTCAGGGAAGTGATCCTTGCGGCCGCCCCTTGATTTACTCGCAAAAGAAAGGACTAGGCACATGTTCAAGAAACTACTTGCAGTAACCGGGCTCGCCACGGCGATCGGCGCCGGGGCCGCGCAGGCCTGCGACTCCTATCAAGAGGTGACCTCCGCCTGGCTGCCGATCATGCAGACCACCGCCTATTACGTGGCCCACGAGGAAGGGCTCTTTGAGAAAGCCTGTATCAAGGTCGATTCGAACAAGATGCAGTCGCCCAACCATATCATCGACGCGCTGGTGAGCGGCCGGGCGGATTTCGGGCCCCCCGGCGCTGCGGCCGGCATCGCCATGCTCGCCGAGGAGAAGTTTCCCGGCACCTTCAAGGTTTTCGGCCTGCAGGGCGGCGGCATTGAGGTCGACCTCACTAATGACGGTCTGATCGTGAAATCCGGCTCGGAGATCGAGAGCTTCGCCGATCTGGAAGGGCGGACAATTGGGCATGTTCCCGGGATTCAATGGCGTACGATCACGCGGCACCTTGTTCGCGCCGCCGGGCTCGATCCCGACGAGGATGTGACGCTGGTCGATCTTGCCGTTCCCCAGCAAGTGCCTGCCGTGCTCGGCGGCAGCGTCGACGCGACGCTCTCGCTTGAGCCGGTTGGTTCCATCGCGGCGGCCACCGACGGTGTCGACCGTGTGGTCATCAACCCGGTCGCAAAAGTGATCTCGGATCCGTTCTATTCCGGCGCAGCGGTGCTGACGACAAAGTTCATTACTGAGCGGCCGGAAGTCGCCCGGAAGATCGTCGAGATCATTGACGAGGCGACAGCCCTGGCGATGGCGGACTTTGATAAGTACAAGGATATCATTCCTGAGTACACCGCGATCCGGGAAGATCAGCTCGATCTTCTGGCCAAACCATACCTGCGGAGCTTCTCTGACCTGAACGAAACCGACCTGAACTCCTATCAGGCCTTCGTCGATGTCTTCTACTCTGAAGGCGTCATGACGGAAAAGATGGATGTGCGCGAGAAGATCCTCAAGGTGAGCGACTTCGGCGGCAGCTGAGGGCAGCCCTGGGCCGAGAGGCGGCGCAGTTCCCGTCTCTCGGCTATACCGAAAACAGGCCCCCGGCCGACGGGCGGCGCACGTGGTTAAGGCAGCAATGAACTTCGCAAAAGCGGCCGATGAAAAGTTCTTGGAGCATAGGTCGACGGCGGATTCCCGAAACGCTCAAGTAGCGTCGGACCGGCCGACACGACGGGGTCGTCTTGTCATCAAGGGGCTGCGCAAAGCGTTCGACGGCAAGGTCGTCTATGACGATTTCGACCTTGAGCTGGAGCTGGGAACCTTCACCAGCGTCTTTGGGCCAAACGGCTGCGGGAAAAGCACGCTCATCAACATGATCTCGGGCCTGATGCCCCGTGACGGCGGAACGGTCCTCTACGACGGAAGGACGATTGAGGAGACGAGCATCTCCTACGTGTTCCAGAATTATCGGGAGGCACTGTTCCCCTGGAAGCGGGCGATCGACAATATCCGGTATCCGTTGGACCGGCACGGCTATCCCAGGAAAAAACGGGAAGCGCGGATCGAGCAGTTGATCGCGGATTTCGGCATCCGCATCGACCTCGATGCATATCCCTACATGCTGTCCGGCGGTCAGCAGCAGGCCGTCTCGATTATCCGGTCGCTCGCCCTTGAGCCGGACGTGCTGTTCCTCGACGAACCTTTCTCGGCATTGGACTACGAGATGACGCTGCTGATGCGCGAGAAGCTGCAGACGATCTTCGATAAGACCGGCACTACAATGGTGCTGGTTTCGCACGACCTGGAGGAGGCTGTCCAAATGGCGGACAAGGTTCTGCTGCTGACCAGGCGCCCTTCGCGGGCGGCGGCGCTGATCGACAATGATCTGCCCAGACCCCGTGACGCCGCGACGCTCGCCGACCCGGCCTTCGTGGATCTGCGCAGCCAATGCCTGAAAATATTCCAGCGCGAAGCGCGCATGGACGAGCTTTCCAACTGAGGCAACGAAACGGGGCCGGAGAGGATGACTGTGCGGGACGAGGACACCAGCCCGAGAGGCTATCACGATATTGGCGGCGACGCGGCCGGGGCGATCCCCAAGGCCGAACTTCCCTGGATGCATTGGGAGAAGCAGACCGAGGCGGTTCGAAACCTGTTGGGGGATGGCACGCGCCGGATCGTCTCGCTCGACGAAATGCGGCGCGGTTTCGAGACCTTCGGCGCCGACAAGTACAAGGCGCTGTCGTTTTACCGGCGTCGGCTCGAGGCGATGATCGACGTGCTGGTCGAAAAGCAAGTGATAACCCGGGAGGAACTGGACGCGGCCATTGCCGAGAAGCGCGCGACCTGGCAACGGGCCGCCGACGGAGCGGACGCGTCATGACTGCGGCCGAGCCGCTGAGGTCGCGATTTCGCGTGGGTGATCGGGTCCGGGTTCTTCATCTCGGCAAAACGGGCCATGTCCGCATACCGTTTTATGTTCGCGGGAAGCTGGGCGACGTTGTGCAGTACTGCGGACGCTACCTGAACCCGGAAGACCTGGCAGTCGGCCGGACCGAAGGCCCGACGATCGACCTTTATCGGGTGAAGTTCGCCCAGCGCGACCTCTGGCCCGCCGATGGCTTGCCGGAGCAGGACAGCCTGGTGATCGAGATCTACGACCATTGGCTGGCACCCGCGAATATGCGCGAGACCCGCTTGGAGACGAAGGGACAGCGTGATGCCTGACAACGCCCACTCGCACGACCATACGCACGATGAGCATGAGGCTCTCGTCGTCGAGGATGACGCTGGCAATCTTGAAGGCCAGATCATTGTCGACGCTCTGCAGTCCGTCCTCATCGCGCGCGGGTTGCTGACGGCCGCAGAGGTCTCAAAGGAGATCGAAAAGCTCGAATCGCCGGGCGTCCATCTCGGCGCCAAGATCGTGGCGCGGGCCTGGGCGGATCCGGCCTACAAGGCGCGTCTGCTTGAGAACGGCAAGGAGGCAATTGGCGAGATCGGCATCAAGGTCGGCGAGGCACAGATCGTCGTCGTCGAGAACACGCCGACGCGACACAACCTGATCACCTGCACGCTTTGTTCCTGCTATCCGCGGTCGATTCTTGGACAGCCGCCGTCCTGGTACATCTCGAAGGCCTATCGCGCGCGTGTGGTCCGCGAACCGCGGAAGGTTCTGGCCGAGTTCGGAACCGATCTTCCGGACGACATCGAACTCGTGGTCCACGACAGCAATGCCGACATGCGCTACCTCGTTCTGCCAGAAGCGCCCGCCGATGCCGCGGATCTGGGTATTGCAGATATTGAAACCCTTGTCACCCGCGACCGGCTGATCGGTGTCGCTCGCTAGACCTCGCCTGATTTCACCACACAAATGGATATCTACGATGCCGACAATTGCCGCTGACCCGTATCCCTGGCCGTATAACGGTGAGCTTCGGCCCGACAACACGGCCCTCATCGTCATAGACATGCAGACAGACTTCTGCGGACCCGGCGGGTACGTGGATAGCATGGGGTACGATCTGAGCCTCACCCGTATCGCGATTGAGCCCATCCAGGCCGTTCTGAAAGCGATGCGCGCGAAGGGCTATCACGTGCTGCACACGCGAGAGGGTCACCGCTCTGATCTGGCCGATCTGCCCGCCAACAAGCGCTGGCGCTCCCAGCAGATCAATGCGGGCATAGGAGACCCCGGTCCTTGCGGGCGCATCCTGGTGCGCGGCGAGCCCGGGTGGGAGATCATCCACGAACTGCAGCCGGAGCCAGGCGAGACGATCATCGACAAGCCCGGCAAGGGAAGCTTCTGCGCGACAGATCTTGAACTGATATTGCGAACCCGAGGGATCGAGAACATCGTGCTGACCGGTATCACCACGGATGTCTGCGTCCACACGACGATGCGCGAGGCCAACGACCGCGGCTTCGAATGTGTCCTTCTCGAGGATTGCTGCGGGGCGACCGACCGCGGCAATCACGACGCCGCGATCAAGATGATCAAGATGCAGGGCGGTGTATTCGGGACAGTGTCGGATAGCCGCACGCTGATCTCCCAACTTCCCTAAGCGCGTTCGAGGTCTGTCATGCTGAACGCGTTGTCTTTCACGATTGAGAGCCTGCACGAAGCCTATGCGCGCGGCACCTCTCCCGTAGATGTGGTGGCAGAGGTCTATCGCCGCTTGGCGGCGTCGGCAGCCTCGCGGGCTTTTATCAGCACCTACAGCCAAGATGTCGTTGCCGACAACGCCCGCGGACTTGGGGCGTTCGACCCGAACTTGCCGCTCTGGGGCATCCCCTTCGCGGTCAAGGATAACATCGACGCGGCGGGCCTTGACACCACAGCGGGCTGTCCCGCCTTCGCTTACAGGCCGCAACGGGATGCGGCAGCCGTCGCCACGCTCAAGCAGGCCGGCGCGTTGCTGATCGGCAAGACCAACCTCGACCAGTTCGCCACCGGTCTTGTCGGAACGCGCTCGCCATGGGGGGCCTGCGTCAATCCCTTCGACCCCAGCTATATCTCAGGTGGATCGAGCTCAGGATCCGCGGTGGCAGTATCATCGGGAGCCGTCACTTTCTCACTGGGAACGGACACGGCCGGCTCCGGGCGTGTGCCGGCAGCATTCAACAATATCGTAGGGCTGAAGCCATCTGTTGGGCGCATTAGCACACGTGGTGTCGTGCCCGCCTGCAAGACGCTGGACTGCGTCTCTGTCTTCGCCCTCACACCGGACGATGCGTACCGGGTACTCGGCTGCGCCGGCATCCGCGATGAGGAAGACCCCTGGTCACGGGATGTGCCGGAGATGCCAGGACTTTCGAGTCGGGGCTTCACCTTTGCCGTACCGAATGAAGACGGTCTCGAGTTTTTCGGCGACAAGGCTTACGCGCGCGCATTCCAGCACGCCTCGGATCATCTCGCTCCAGTTGGGGGGACGCGCGTAAGCTTCGACTACGCGCCGTTCGCGGAGGCGGGCTCGCTGCTCTATGAAGGGCCATGGGTCGCGGAGAGGCTGCACTCTGCTAATGACCTCGTCAAGCAGGACCCGACGGCCGTGCTGCCCGTCATTCGGACAATTCTGGAAGGCGCGCGCCGGCTCACAGCCCTCGATACATTCGAGGGGTTCTACCGGCTCCAGGAATTGAAACAGCAATGCGCGGAGGCTTGGCGCGACGCCGATTGCCTGCTGCTCCCGACGGCACCAACACATCCGACGATGGAGGCTGTCGAGCGCGAGCCCATCATGCGCAACCGAGAACTCGGCCTCTACACGCATTTCGTCAACCTGCTGGATCTTTGCGCCATCGCGGTGCCTGCCGGTGCCGTTGCGGAGTCGGGATTGCCGTTCGGCGTATCCCTGATAGCACCGGCTGGCAGCGAACGAGGTCTGACGGAGATTGCCGCGCGCCTTCAGTCCGTGACGACGCGGGAGCTTGGCGCGACGGGGCACTCAGTTCCCGCGAACAGAACAGCCCCCGCTTCGTCTCGGTCGCCCTCGTTGTCCCAAGACACTGCGCAACTGGCCGTCTGCGGCGCTCATCTGTCGGGACAGCCGCTTAACCATCAGCTCATTGAGCGCGGGGCAGTCCTCCTCTGCTCCACGACGACAGCCCCCAACTACCGGCTCTTCGCTCTGAGCCCTGGGGAAAGCGGTCGGCCTGGGTTGTTGCGTAGAGAACGAGGCGCGGCGATCGAAGTGGAGGTTTGGGAACTTCCCGTTAAAGAACTCGGAAGCTTCGTGGATTCGATCAAGGCACCGTTGGGGATTGGCCGCATCGAACTCACCGACGGCAAAGATGTGTTGGGTTTTCTGTGTGAGGAATATGCGACCCACGGGGCGGTTGAGATCACGGAGTTCGGCGGGTGGCGCGCTTACCTTGCGAATATCGCAGCGTGAGACAAACTCACTCCGGTGACGCCCTCGGTATTCCTGGTCCCGGTCAATGAGCTACTCCTCAGGCGAGTGGCAACTCTGAGGCGCGGTCGGACTGCCGCTGCGTGACTCCTCGTGGCTGCCGAGACGCGATAAGCCCTCGAAGGCACTCGCACGATAGTTTGGCAGGTCTGCATCTCTGGAGCAATCAGGCCCCGCATCGTGACGGCATGATCTTGTTTGATCTCGTAACGCAAGGAGCCTCCGGCAAACCCGGGGAGCTTCAATCGCGCGATGCAGGACCTCCTTGAGCCGGCCCTGTCGCTGGGCGGTCTCCAGCA
>CAZINX010000033.1:0-14286 GCA_964540795.1 uncultured Hyphomicrobiaceae bacterium
GCGCGGCTTCTGGAACATGAACATGCTCAGGCTCTCGGTCGAGGCGTAGGTCAGCCACTCGTCGATCGTCAGGCCGTTGCCCTTCGACTTGGAAATCTTCTCGCCGTTCTCGTCCAGGAACAGCTCGTAGTTGAAGCCCTCGGGCGGGCGGCCACCGAGCGCGCGGCATATCTTTGAGGACAGCGTCACCGAGTCGATCAGGTCCTTGCCGGCCATCTCGTAATCCACGCCGAGCGCGGTCCAGCGCAGCGCCCAGTCCGCTTTCCACTGGCACTTCACGCGCCCGCCCGTCACCGGCGTTTCGACGCGCTCGCCGGTCTCCGGGTCCTCATAGGTGATCGTGCCGGCCTCCACATCGCGCGCGATGACGGGGACCTGCAGCACGCGGCCCGTGCGCCGGCAGATCGGCAGGAACGGCGAGTAGGTTTTCTGCCGCTCCTCGCCCAGCGTCGGCAGGATGATATCCATGACCTTGTCATACATGCTGAGCATCTTCAGCAGCGTCTCGTCGAACTGGCCGGACTTGTAGCAGCTCGTCGCGGAATAGAACTCGTAATCGAAGCCGAAGCGGTCGAGGAAGCGACGCAGGCGCAAGTTGTTGTGCGCGGCGAAGCTTTCGTGCTCGTCGCTGAACGGATCGGGCACGCGCGACAGCGGCATACCCAGATAGGCTTCCATCTTCTCGCGGTTCGGCACGTTGGTTGGCACCTTGCGCAGACCGTCCATGTCGTCGGAGAAGCAGATCAGCCGCGTCGGCAGGCCGGTGAGCACCTGAAAGGCGTGGCGGACCATGCTGGTGCGCGCGACCTCGCCGAATGTGCCGATATGCGGCAGGCCGGACGGGCCGTAGCCGGTCTCGAAGATCACGACATCCGGCGCGCCGTCCTTCTCGAACCGCTTGATGAGCTTGCGCGCTTCCTCGAACGGCCAGGCCTTGCTCTCGCGCGCGGCCTCGATCATCTCGGCGGCGAGCGGATCGAACGCGGGGGAATCGGACGTCGTGGACATGGCGTTGGCCTTTTTGCCTGCGCGAATGCGGTTGTGATGGAAGTCGCGCGCAAGTTAGGCTCAGGGGGCACGGGCGTCAATCGGACCGGGCGCGGCAACGGCGTGCTTGATTGGGCGGGCGAACAGGTTACAACCCGGCGCTAGTGGAGCGAATTTGACATTTGAATTCCCCTGGCGGCTGGGCTCTCGCTCAAATGTCAAATTCAAAAGGCTCCACGAGATTCAATAAGTTGCTAGTGGTCCTTTGATTCAGACATTTGCTCGGACAGGCGCTGCGATGGGAGGCAAAAGTCTGAATCGGACCACTAGAGCAAGCCGGCCGCGCAGCCGCGCAATCGAAAGGGAAGCCCATGTCCGAAACAACAGCCGCGACCACCCCGGAGAAGGTCGCCGAGATACACGAAGCGCTTATCTTCGCGATGGTCACGATTGCCGCCGTGGACCGCGAGATTTCCGACAATGAACTCCAGCGGATCGGGCGCATCGTCAGCCACCTGCCGGTGTTCCGCGACTTCAATACCGAATCGCTCGTCCAGACGGCCGAAGCCTGCGGCAATATGCTCAGCGGCGAGGACGGGCTTGAGAAGGTCCTGCACAAGATCGGGGCGGCCATTCCGCACCGGCTGCGTGAAACGGTCTATGCGCTCGCGGTGGAAATCGCGGCGGCCGACCTCAGCGTCAGTCAGGAGGAAGCCCGCTTTCTGGAGCTGCTTGCGGACCGGCTGGAGCTGGACCAGCTCAACACCGTGGCGATCGAGCGCGGCGCGCGTGCTCGCCATGTCGTGATCTGACAGATCGGCGCGGCCTCTCGCCAGGCGGCCCTGCGCGCCATATGTATCGGTCTTAAACAGAGGATATGTAGACGCATGGGCGAGCTGAGCCAGACGACCGAAACAATTCTGCGGCTGAGCGCCTTCATCGGCATTTTCGTCGTGATGGCGCTGATTGAATTGGGCGCGCCGCGCCGCGAACTGCACCACTCGAAGCCGCGCCGCTGGCTGACCAACCTGAGTATTTCCGGGCTGAACGCGCTGCTTCTGCGGCTCATGGCCATGCTGGCGGTGCCCGTTGCGGCGGTCGCGGCGGCCGAGTGGGCGCGCATCGCCGGCTGGGGCGCGTTTAACCTGCTCGCTTGGCCGTTCTGGCTGGAAGTGTTGCTCGCCATCGTCGTGCTCGACCTTGCGATTTACGGCCAGCATGTGCTGTTCCACAAGGTGCCGGTGCTTTGGCGGCTTCATCAGGTCCACCATGCTGATGTGGATTTCGACGTCTCCACCGCGTTGCGTTTCCACCCCGTGGAAATCGCGCTGTCGATGCTCATCAAGATCGCCGTGGTGCTGGCGCTCGGTGCGCCGGCGATCGCCGTTGTGCTGTTCGAGATCATCCTGAACGGCTGCGCGATGTTCAACCACGCCAATATCAAGCTGCCGGGCTGGCTCGACGCCGTCCTGCGGCGCATTCTCGTGACGCCGGATATGCACCGGGTGCATCACTCCGTGATCCGGCGCGAGACCAACTCGAATTTCGGCTTCAACCTGTCGATCTGGGACCGCATCTTCGGCACTTACCGGGCGCAGCCGGAGGCTGGCCATACCGGCATGACCATCGGCCTGTCGCAATATCAGAGCGAAGACCCGACGCGGTTTTCATGGAGCCTGCTGTTGCCGTTTCGCCGCGATCGCGCGATCCGGCAGGCGGCGAAACAAATCGAGCCGTATTCCGACGCCAAGCGCGCTGACAAGGCTCAATAGAGGCTGAGGGGGAAGTAGCGGAGCATCAGTTCCTCCAGCCGGCCCTCGGCGCGCAGCCGCGCCAGGGCATAATTCAGCACCGTCACAAGCCGGTCGTTGCCGCGCCGCAGCGCGATCGCCAGCCCCTGCCCGAAATAGTTCGGCTCCATGAAGCCGCCATCGACCATCTTGCAGCAGCCGCGCGAGCCTGCTCCGTTCACCCAGAAAACCGTGCTCAGCCCGTCCGCGAAGACGAGATCCACGCCGCCGGCGCGCAGCGCGGCGCGCGCGTCATCCACGCTGTCGAACAAGCTTAACTCGGCGTCGGGGAAGAAGGTCTGCAGAAAGGCGTGATGCGCCGTTTCGCGCGCGACGCCGATGGTCCGGCCGTCGAGGCTTTCCGCAGTGATCCGCGCGATTTCCGCGTCCCGGGCGGTGGCGAAGCGCGCGGGAATCTGCAGATAAACATCCGTGAAGTCGAGCGTCTTCGCCGTTTCCGGCGTGATCGCAATCCCGGCCACGGCGGCATCCGCCGCGCCGTCATTCACGGTTTCGGCAAGATCGTCCCACTCAAGTTCGCTGACCTGACAGTCGACGCTGAGCACTCGGCAGATGCTGCGCGCCAGATCCACGTTCAGGCCGCTCAGGACGCCGTCCTCGTCGTAGTAGTTGAACGGCGGAAAGTCCGAGGTCGTCACGAAGCGAAGCTGCTCCAGCCATGACCAGTCGGGCCGCGGCCCAACCACGCTGTCGATTTCCGCCTCGATATCGGGGCCTTGCAGAATTTCATCCTGCGCTGGCGCGGGCGCGGCGGTCACGGCCAGCGCGATCAGGAGCGTGCCCATAAGGCACAGAAGCCGCCGAAGAATCTCATAATGCGTGATATAGTATATTATCATAACACCAAATGTGTGACTATCGGGCGTTGGCGTTCCGCGTTCCGAGTGAGTCATGCGTCCGCAACCGACGGCCCTGTTCCGCAGCTATCGCCCCAGCCCCGCGCCGCTGCCCGCGCGCTTGCCGCCGCCGGACCGCGGCCGCTGGCAAAGCGAGCTGTTCTGGCGACTCGGCGTCTCTTCCGCGGATTTATACCGGGCGGAGTTTTTCGCGGCAACGTGGAAGGTTGATTCATCGGCCGTTTTGCTCGCGGAAGGCGTGGTGACGCCAAATGCGTACCGCGATGCCCTTGCGCGCAGTTGCGGCTTTGCCGTGGAGGCCGGGATTGAAAACCTGACCCTTCACAATATGCCGTACCGCGTGCCCGTCCGGCGCTGGCTGGACACGCGCGCGCCGCTGGCGGTGCGCGGCTCGGGCGTCGCGGCAGCGCTCAACGTCGAGGCAGTCCCGGCGCATGTTCTCGATTCGCTTTCCCATGCCCTCGGCGCGCGACGCAGCCGGACGGCGCTGCTGACGCGGCAGAACCTTATCGACCTGATCATCCGGCATCGCGGCCGCGCCCTGCTGCGTGCGGCCACTTGGCGGCTTCGCCGCCTTCGCCCGGATCAGTCGGCGGCGGACGGCGTGGCGCTCTGGCAAATGCTCTATCTGCTCGCCTTCGCCGGGCTGGTGACGGGCGCGGCGCTGATCTCCTTCCGCGATACCATGACGCTGCTCTCAACCGCGCTGTCGCTGGTCTTTCTGATGACCGTAATCCTCCGGCTTATCGCAGCCGGGCACCTCGCGGGCCGGACCTTCGCGTTCCGGCGCGCGCCCGCGCCGCCGGCCGTCGCCGACGCGGATTTGCCGCGCTACACCATTCTCGTGCCGCTGTTCCGCGAGGCGAACGTGCTGCCGCAGCTCGTCGCCAATTTGCGCGCACTCGACTATCCGGCCACGAAGCTCGACATCAAGCTGATCCTGGAAAGCGTGGACGAGGAGACAATCGCCGCGGCGCGGGCCATGACGCTCCCCGCCAATTTCGACATCATCACCGTGCCGGACGGGCAGCCGCGCACCAAGCCGAAGGCCTGCAATTTCGCGCTGGAATTCGCCTCCGGCGATCTGGCGGTGATCTACGACGCGGAGGACCGGCCGGAGCCAGACCAACTGCGCAAGGCCGCGGAAATGTTCGCGCGGGCGCCGCGTGACGTGGTGTGCCTGCAAGCCAGGCTGAACTTTGATAATGCGACCGAGAACTGGCTCGCCAAGCAGTTCGCCATCGAATACACCTCGCTGTTCTGGGGCATCCTGCCCGCGCTCGATATGCTGCGCCTGCCGATCCCGCTGGGCGGCACGTCCAACCATTTCCGCATCGAGGCGCTGCGCGAGCTTGGCGCGTGGGATGCGTTTAATGTTACCGAGGACGCCGATCTCGGGATGCGCATTTATCGCGCGGGCTGGCGCTGCAAGGTGCTGGACTCAACGACCTGGGAGGAGGCGGCGTGCCAGCCCGGCAACTGGCTGCGCCAGCGCACCCGCTGGCTGAAAGGCTGGATGCAGACCTATTCGGTTCACATGCGCGATCCGCGCGGCCTGCGGCGCGAATTGGGAACCGGCGGATTCTGGGCGTTTCAGGGGCTGTTCGCCGCGGTGGTGATCTCCACGCTCGCGCACCCGCTGTTCTACATCCTGCTGGCCTACGATGCCGCTCATGGCGGCTTCATGCACCAGGCGGAGAGCCTCTTGGGCCTGCATTTCTGGGTGATCGCAACGTTCAATCTGGTGGCGGGTTACGGCGCGGCGATCGTGCTCGGCGTGGTGTCCTTGCGCGCGCGCGGGGTGGCCGACTTGCTGCCGCAGATCATGCTGATCCCGGTTTACTGGCTTTGCATTTCGGTGGCGGCCTATCGCGCGCTTTACCAGCTCATGGCCGACCCTTTCTATTGGGAAAAGACCCAGCACGGCATCTCCAGGGTGCCGCGCAAGCCCGGCTAATCGGCGCGCTCGATGACTGGCGCGTGCCGCACCGGGAAGTTCACCGAATTGGCGATGAAGCATTCCGCGTGCGCGCGCTCGTGGAGGCTGTGCGCGACGTTTGCATCGCTCTGCCGCGTGATCGTCACAACCGGGCGCAGCAGCACTTCGGTGAAACGTCCGGCGCGCGGCGCTTCGACCATCGTGGCTTCGGCGCGATCTTCATAGGCGGTAACGACCACGCCCTTTACCGCGCACAGGTGCAGATACCACAGCATGTGGCAGGCGCTCAGCGCGGCGAGCAGCATGTCCTCCGGCGTCGTCAGCCCAGGGTCGCCGCGGAACGCTTTATCGGCGGAGGCATGGATCGCCGGCTTACCCGGAACCTGGACCGTGTGGTTGCGCGAATAGCTCTCGTAGCTTCGCGTCTCCCCGGACCAGGAGACGCGCACTTCGTAGCGGTGCTGCGATGAGGGCATCGACACGGCCTCCAAGTGGATCGGACAAAGGGGCGCTTCTCTTAGCCGAGATCACCGCCCCGCTCAAGAAGAAGGGCGACGCGAACGCCGCCCCTCGCAACGGTTTCGGATAACTTGCGCAGCCAGACAGACGCTACGCCGCGACGCGTACCGGCGCGCCGTCGATGACGAGTTCGCTGCCGCGCGCGCTCAAGCTGACGGTCTGGCCGTCCTTGATCTTGCCCATCAGGATCATCTCGGCGAGCGGGTCCTGCACGTATTTCTGGATCACGCGCTTGAGCGGGCGCGCGCCATAGGCCGGGTCGTAACCGCGCTCAGCCAGCAGACGCCGCGCCGCGTCGTCCATCTCCAGCGTGATCTTGCGGCCGGAGAGCAGTCTCCGCACGCGCTGCATCTGGATGTCGACGATCTCGGCCATCTGCGCGCGCTTGAGACGGTGGAACAGCACGATCTCGTCGATCCGGTTCAGGAACTCCGGCCGGAAGTGCCCGCGCACGACATTCATCACCTGCTCGCGGACCTCGTCCACGTCCTGGTCCTCGCCCAGCCCGGCGAGATACTCCGAGCCGAGGTTCGACGTCATGATGATCATCGTGTTGCGGAAATCGACCGTGCGGCCCTGTCCGTCGGTCAGGCGGCCATCGTCCAGCACTTGCAGCAGGATGTTGAACACGTCCTGATGCGCCTTCTCGATCTCATCGAAGAGGATCACCTGATAGGGTCGGCGGCGCACGGCCTCGGTCAGCGAGCCGCCTTCCTCATAGCCGACATAGCCCGGCGGCGCGCCGACCAGCCGCGCGACCGAGTGGCGCTCCATGTATTCCGACATGTCGAGACGCACCATCGCCTGCTCGTCATCGAACAGGTATTGCGCCAGCGCGCGGGTCAGCTCGGTCTTGCCGACGCCCGTGGGGCCGAGGAACATGAATGAGCCGAGCGGGCGGTTCGGGTCCTGCAGCCCGGCGCGGGCGCGGCGCACGGCGGTTGAGACGGCATGGACCGCCTCGGCCTGGCCGACGACGCGCCTGGAGAGTTCGTCCTCCATACGCAACAGCTTGTCGCGCTCGCCCTCCAGCATCTTCTCCACCGGAATGCCGGTCCAGCGCGAGACCACCTGGGCGATGTGCTCGGGCGTCACCACTTCCTCGACCATGCCGGCGGCTTCTTCCGCGCCCTCGGCCTTCTGAAGCTTGTTCTGCAGGTCGGGGATCACGCCATAGGCCAGCTCGCCCGCGCGGGTCAGGTCGCCGCGGCGCTGCGCCTGCTCCAGCTCGATGCGCGCCTGCTCAAGCTCCTCCTTGAGCTTCTGTTCGGAGGTGAGCTTTTCCTTTTCCTCGCGCCAGCGCTGGGTCAGCCCCTCGGCCTTTTCCTCAAGATCAGCCAGTTCCTTCTCAAGGTTCGCCAGCCGCTCCTTTGAGGCCTGATCGTCCTCGCGCTTCAGAGCTTCGCGCTCCATCTTGAGCTGGATGATGCGCCGGTCCAACTCGTCCAGTTCCTCCGGCTTCGAGTCCACCTGCATCCGCAGCCGCGCCGCCGCCTCGTCGATCAGGTCGATTGCCTTGTCCGGCAGGAAGCGGTCGGTGATGTAGCGGTGCGAAAGTTCGGCTGCTGCGACCATCGCGCTGTCGGAGATGCGCACGCCGTGGTGCAGCTCGTACTTCTCCTGAAGCCCGCGCAGGATCGAGATGGTGTCCTCCACCGTCGGCTCGTCGATGTAGACCGGCTGGAAGCGCCGTGCGAGCGCGGCGTCCTTCTCGATATGCTTGCGGTATTCATCCAGCGTGGTCGCGCCCACGCAGTGCAGGTCGCCGCGCGCCAGCGCCGGCTTAAGCAGGTTGGAAGCGTCCATGGCGCCGTCGGCCTTGCCCGCGCCGACGATGGTGTGCAACTCGTCGATGAACAGCACCACGCCGGTTTCGGCCGCGGAGATTTCCTGCAGCACGGACTTCAGCCGCTCCTCGAACTCGCCGCGATACTTGGCCCCGGCGATCAGCGCGCCCATGTCGAGCGCCAGCAACTTCTTCTCCTTCAGGCTCTCGGGGACGTCGCCGTTGACGATGCGAAGCGCCAGCCCTTCGGCGATGGCGGTCTTGCCGACCCCTGGCTCGCCGATCAGCACCGGGTTGTTCTTGGTGCGGCGCGACAGGACCTGCACGGCGCGGCGGATTTCGTCGTCGCGCCCGATGACCGGGTCGAGCTTGCCGTTGGCGGCCTCTTCGGTCAGGTCGCGGGTGTAGCGCTTGAGCGCCTCGTAGGACTCTTCGGCAGAAGCGCTGTCGGCGGTGCGGCCCTTGCGCAACTCGTTGATGGCCGCGTTCAAGGATTGCGGAGTGACGCCGCTATCGGCGAGGATCCTTGCGGTGTTCGCGCCCTTCTCGATGGCGAGCGCGAGCAGCAGCCGCTCAACGGTCACATAGCTGTCGCCGGTCTTTTCCGCGGCTTTCTCGGCCTGGTCGAATACCCGCGCCAGCTCCGGCGCCATGTAGATCTGTCCGGCGGCATCGCCCGACACCTTCGGCAGCCTGCCAAGCGCTTCCTCCGTGCGCCGGCGCGCGCCTTGTGCATCGCCGCCCGCGCGCGCGATCAGCCCGGCGGCCATGCCCTCGTCATCGTCCAGCAGGGCCTTCAGCAGATGCTCGGGCGTCAGGCGCTGGTGGTTCTCGCGCAGCGCGATGCCTTGCGCGGCTTGCAAGAAGCCCTTGGCCCGGTCGGTAAACTTCTCGAAATTCATGTCGTCTTCTCCTCAAGCGCGTGAACCTTCGCCCGTTAGCGGCACGATGGCCACGCCCGTCGATAAATTTACGAAATGCACACCCGGTTCCCTCCGCGATGCCGTAATGGATGTAGTGTCGCGCAGATGTCACGCAAAGCCGTTAACGGGATGGCGCGCGTGGATTTTCACAGCTTCAGAGGGTGTTGCGTTCGATGACATGGCTTGTGCGTTTTTATGCGCCGTTCGTTCTGGCGGTGATCGCTTTGGTCGGCACGCTGTCCGACTTTTTCCAGAACCCGGCGGCGATGTGGTGGACGGCGATCGCGCTCGCCGCATTCGGCGGGCTTTTGATCGTGACGCGGATTGTGCCCGGCTTGCGCGGGCTGGCGAATGCGATCTACCCGGATGCGCGCGCCGCTGGCGCGGTCGGCTTCGCGCTGTTCTGCTTCATCGGCGCGGGCGCGCTCTACGCCTATGCCGAAGCCTCGGCGCGGCTCGCGCCCCAGGGCGGGGTGATCGGCGCGGCTTACCCTGAGCTTCGCAAGGTGCAGGAGAGCCTTGGCGTGGTGAGCGCCACTGTCGCGCGCATCGAGGAAAAGACCGAGGCGATCGGCGAGGATGTCACCTTTATCCGGGGCGGCGTGCCGCAAATGCTCAAGGTCCATGAGATCTATGATGCGCCGGAGATGGGCGGAGTGCAGGTGCGCGTCGGCAACGACACCGAATTTGCGTTCTCCGATGTGGTTGTGGAACTGATCGCGAAGGGGCCAGGCGGCGCGCGGCGGCTGGCGCGGTTCACCGAGGGCGGCCTTGCGCCGGGCGCGGAGATCTGGGGCAATTTTACCGGCTACGATCCGGGCGCGCCGGTCGATATCTGCATCATCGGGCGGCGCGACGGCGACGGCGCGCGCATCCGCACGGTGCAGAGCTATGACTGGCGGGTGCGGAAATTCGGCCCGATCGAGCAGCGCTATTTGCAGGGCAGCGGGCGGTTGCAGATCGAGAGGGTCGCCGACGGGGCCGGCTGCGCTGCTTGACGGCGCGCGCCGCGCGGCACGATAGTCGCGGGCATGATGAAGGTCCGCCAACTCTATCGCTACCCGGTCAAGGGCCTGTCGCCCGAGCCACTGCAAAGCGCGTTCCTTGAGCCGGGCGAGACGATCCCCTTCGACCGCGCCTATGCCATCGAGAACGGGCCGGGCCGGTTCGACCCACAAGCGCCGCGGCACCTGCCCAAGATCAACTTCCTGATGCTGATGCGCAACGAAAAGCTCGCGGCGCTCAAGACGGAATTCGATGCCGAGACGCAGACCCTGACCATCTACCGCGACGGCAAACAGGTCGCCCGCGGCGACCTCAACACGCGGCTGGGCCGGCAGATGATCGAGCAGTTTTTCGCCGCCTACATGGCGGGCGAACTGAAGGGCGCGCCGCGCGTCGTGACCGCGCCGGGCCACAGTTTCTCTGATGTGGCGGACAAGTGCCTGCATCTGGTCAATCTGGAGACAGTGCGCGCGCTCGGCGCGGAGCTGGGCAGGGAGCTGGATCCGCTGCGCTTCCGCGCGAATGTCTGTTTCGACGGGTTAGCCGCGTGGGCCGAGGCGCAGTGGCTGGACCGGCACATCCGCATCGGCGATGCGGCGCTGGAGGTGTTCGCCCGCACCGACCGCTGCGCCGCGACTGATGTGAACCCGGAGACCGCGGCGCGCGACGCGAGCATTCCGCCGGACATGTTGCGCATGTACGGGCACAACGAGCTGGGCGTGTACGCGCGCGTGGTGGAGGGCGGCACGGTGCGCCTCGGCGACGAGATCGTCGCTTGATCTACGTCAAGATCCGTCTGGAACCACGTCATGCCCGTGCTTGACACGGGCATCCATCATATCGGGCTGTTGAATTCGTTCTCTGGGTTGCCGGGTCAAGCCCGGCAACGACGAGAGGTGAACCAAGCCCGACAGATGCGAATGCGGCTCAGCCGCCGAGTTGGCCCTTGGTCGAGGGGATCGCATCGCCCGAGCGCGGGTCGATCTCGATAGCTTCGCGCAGCGCCCGCGCGAGCGCCTTGAACGCGCTTTCGGCGATGTGGTGCGCGTTATCGCCGTAAAAATTTTCGACGTGCAGCGTGATCCCGGCATTCTGCGCCAGCGCCTGAAAGAACTCGCGGAACAGCTCGGTGTCCATCTCGCCGATCTTCGCCGCCGGGAATGCCACGCGCCAGACAAGATAAGGGCGGCCCGAGATGTCGAGCGCCACGCGCGTCAGCGCTTCGTCCATCGGCAGCAGCGCTGCGCCATAGCGCCGGATGCCGCGCCGATCGCTTAAGCCCTTGGCCAGGGCCTGTCCGAGCGCGATGCCGCAATCCTCGACCGTATGGTGCGCGTCGATGTGCAGATCGCCCTTGGCGCGCAGCGTGATGTCGATCAGCGAATGGCGCGCAAGCTGCTCCAGCATATGATCGAAGAAGCCGACGCCGCTGGAAATGTCGTATTGCCCCGTGCCGTCGAGCGCGACGCGCACAGAGATTTGCGTTTCCTTGGTCTCGCGCGCCAATTCGGCCACGCGCCTGTTGTCCGACTCAGTCATTCTGCTACGCCGTGTTGGGCCAGGTTCGCGCATCCGTATAGCAGCTTTGCTGGTCGCGCGCGAACCTGCTGAACGGCCCATGCATTGCATAGCCGGAAACCGCGGCGTATATGGCGAGGCAGATCATGAGCGAGCAATCCACATCTTTCCCGGGCTGGCATGGTACCACGATCGTGTCGGTCCGCAGAGGCGGCAAGGTGGTCATCGCCGGCGATGGCCAGGTGTCGGTCGGCCAGACCGTGATGAAATCCAACGCGCGCAAGGTCCGCGCGCTGGGCAAGGGAGACGTGATCAGCGGGTTCGCGGGCGCGACGGCCGACGCCTTCACGCTGTTCGAGCGGCTTGAGCAGAAGCTGGAGCAGTATCCCGGCCAGTTGATGCGCGCCAGCGTCGAACTGGCGAAGGACTGGCGCACCGACCGCTATCTGCGCCGGCTGGAGGCGATGATGATCGTCGCGGACCGAAGCAACACGCTGGTGCTGACCGGCACCGGCGATGTGCTGGAGCCGGAGAACCACCTCGTGGGGATTGGCTCGGGCGGCAATTACGCGATGGCCGCGGCCCGCGCGCTTTACGAGGACACCGAGTTGAGTGCGGAGGAGATCGCGCGCCGCGCCATGCGGATCGCCGCCGACATCTGCGTCTACACCAACGACACGATCACCGTGGAATCGCTCGATGCCGATCAGGGATGAGCTTGACGCGGCCGTGGCGGCCGGTGTTATCGGGCGCGCGGAGGCGGACCGGCTCGCGGAATTTCTCGCCCGGCGCGGGGCCAGGCCGCCGCTGCCGGAGGACGCGGAAAGCATCCGTTTCGTGCGTGGCTTTCACGACATCTTCCTGACGATTGGCATCGTGCTGCTGCTGGTCGGCGCGGCTTATACCAGCGCGCTTTTCTCCTTTTATGGCGCGTTCATTGCGGCCATGCTGCTGTCGCTGGCGCTCGCGCTCTACTTCACGCGCCGGCGCCGGTTGACGCTGCCGAGCATCGCGCTGTCACTCGCCTTCGGGCTGAGCGCGGGGTATTTGGCGGGAATCGTGCTTCCAGGCTTGGCTTTCGCCGCGTGGCCGGACCTGTTGCCGCCTGCCGGGGATGAGCGGGACCGGATCGTGGGGCTGTGTTTCGCCGGCGGCGCGGCGCTCGCCTCGCTGGGGCACTATTTGTATTTTCGGTTGCCGTTCACGCTGGGCCAGACCGCCGCCGCCGCCGCTGCCGCAGCCTATTTCTTTCTGGGCGCGATCGCGCCGGACACGACGGCGGCCTGGACCGCGCCGCTGTTCCTGGCGCTCGGGCTGGGCACTTTCGCGCTGGCGATGGTCTACGACCTGAGCGATCCCGCGCGCGAGACCCGGCGGGCCGATTGCGCTTTCTGGCTGCATCTGGCGGCCGCGCCGATGATCGTGAATAGCGCGATGGGGTTTGTGTGGACCACCGATCAGGCTGGCCTCACCCTTGGCGATGCCGTGGGCGCGATTATCTTGATTGCAGCGCTCGCCATGGTCGCGCTGATTATCGACCGCCGCGCGATTCTCGTCGCCGGGCTGGTCTATTTCGGCATCGCGTTGTCCGTGATCATCAACCGCACCGGAATGGATGAGGCAACCGTGACAGCCCTGACCGTGTTGGGCCTGGGCGCGGCGCTGCTGCTGCTGGGCGTGGGCTGGCGCAGGACGCGCCACTTCGTCGTTGCGCAGCTTGTGCCAGCGGCGCTGGCCCGGCGTCTGCCAACCGCTGAACCGGAGCATGTATGACCAACTTCAGCCCCCGTGAAATCGTCTCCGAACTGGACCGCTACATCATCGGCCAGAATGACGCCAAACGCGCCGTCGCCATCGCGCTGCGCAACCGCTGGCGGCGGCAACAGCTTGAGGAGGATCTGCGCGAGGAGGTCCTGCCGAAGAACATCCTGATGATCGGCCCCACCGGCGTCGGCAAGACCGAAATCTCGCGCCGTCTTGCGAAGCTGGCGAACGCGCCGTTCATCAAGGTCGAGGCGACGAAGTTCACCGAGGTCGGCTATGTCGGGCGCGATGTCGAGCAGATCGTCCGCGACCTGGTCGAAGCGGGCCTGAGCCTGGTCCGCGCGATGAAGCGCAAGGAGGTGCAGTCTGCGGCGCATCTGTCGGCTGAAGAGCGCGTTCTGGACGCGCTTGTGGGCGAACATGCCTCGCCCGCGACGCGCGAAGCTTTCCGCAAGCGGCTGCGCGACGGCGAGATGGACGACAAGGAAATCGAGATCGAAGTGACTGACACGGGCGGCGGAATGCCCAGCTTCGATGTGCCGGGAATGCCGGGCGCGCAGGTTGGCATGATCAACCTCAGCGATATGCTCGGCAAGGCGTTCGGCGAGCGCAAGAAGAAGAAGACAGTTACCGTCAGTGATTCCTATGAGCTGCTCATCCAGGAGGAATCCGACAAGCTGCTGGACGAAGACCAGATCGTTCAGGAAGCGATCCAGACGGTTGAGAATAACGGCATCGTGTTCCTCGACGAGGTCGACAAGATCACCGCGCGTTCCGAGCGCATGGGCGGCGATGTCAGCCGCGAGGGCGTGCAGCGCGACCTGCTGCCGCTGATCGAGGGGACGACGGTGAGCACGAAGTACGGGCCGGTAAAGACCGACCACATCCTCTTCATCGCCTCGGGCGCGTTTCATGTGTCCAGCCCGTCGGACATGCTGCCCGAATTGCAGGGCCGGCTGCCGATCCGCGTGGAGTTGCGCGCGCTGACCGAAGAGGATTTCCGCCGCATCCTGCGCGAGCCGAAGGCCAGCCTGATCAAGCAGTACGTGGCGCTGATGGCGACGGAGGGCATGGAGCTGGAGTTCACCGACGACGCCATTGACGCGATCGCCCAGATCGCCGTGGAGGTCAACGCCAACATCGAGAATATCGGCGCGCGCCGGCTGATGACGGTGAT
>CAZINX010000034.1:0-11146 GCA_964540795.1 uncultured Hyphomicrobiaceae bacterium
TCAGGCATTGAGCGCATCGACCGGCGCGGCCTGCATGGCAGACAGCCACACGCGTAGCGCCTGGCGCGTCTCGCGCACGTCATGGACGCGCAGGATCTGCACGCTCTGACTGGCCGCCGTGATCGCCGCGGCGATGCTGCCGGGCACGCGCTTCTTCGCCTCCGGCTCGTCCGCGAGCATGCCGATGAAGCGCTTGCGCGATGCGCCCACGAGGACCGGCACGCCGAGGCCGTGGAACAGGCTCAGCCCGTTCAGCAGGGTGAGGTTGTGCTGCAGCGTCTTGCCGAAGCCGATGCCTGGGTCCACCGCGATGCGCTCCTTCGGGATGCCGGCGGCGACCGCAGCTTCGATGCGCGCGCGCAGGAAGTCGTAGACCTCCAACAGCACGTCGTCATAGCGCGGGTCGTCCTGCATGGTCTTCGGGTCGCCCAGCGCATGCATCAGGATAACCGGCAGGCCCGTCTGCGCCGCCGCGCTCAGGGCGTCGGGATCGTGGCTGAGGCCGGAGACGTCGTTGATGAGCTTTGCGCCGTTGGCCGCCGCCTCGCTCATGATCGCGGCCTTGCGCGTGTCGATGGAGACCGGCGCGGGCAGATCGGCGAGTCCCTCCAGCACCGGCATAACGCGGGCGCGCTCGTCCTCCAGCGATACCGGATCGGAGCCGGGCCGGGTCGACTCGCCGCCGATGTCGATGAAATCCGCGCCTTCCCCGGCCAGCCGCCGGGCCTGCGCCACCGCCGTCTCGGCTTCAGCGAAATCGCCGCCGTCGGAAAAGCTGTCCGGCGTCACATTGACGATGCCCATCAGGCGCGGCCGGTCCATCGCCACGCCAGCAAGCGCAGGGCGCGGCGCGCTCAGCGCTTCCAGCCGCTCGGCGATGGCCGGCTCCTCCATCGCCCGGAGCGTTGCCGCGCGCGCGATCACCGACTTAGTCTGCCCCGGCGCGCCCTCGGTCAGTTCGGCCGCGCCGAAGGCCGCCGACGCCCCCGCCAAGGGCAGCGCAATGCCGGCCTCAATGGCCTGTTTCGCATGATCGCCGAAAATGATGCCCAGCGGCTTGATGTAGAGACCGTCTGCCAATGCCGAACCCCCCTCTTGATACGTACGCGCGCCCGGCGCGCTTGCCCCGTTCACCGGCCGCCGCAAGGGATATAGCAGGCTGCGATGCGCTGCGACAGATGGATCAGGCTTGCCCCGTGCCGCTTCTGCGCGCGGCGGGGCGGGTGCGTTCGGTCTCGCCCGGCTGGTCCTTTTCCCGCAGGGCTTCCAGGTCCTGGGTGAACAGTTCCTCCAGCTCCTCGGCGCGGCGCTTGGCCCGCGCGCGCATCTTTTCCGCGTCGGTGAAATGCTTGTAGTCGTCGAACAGGTGCTTTTCGTCATGCTTACGGAAGGTTTCGATCAGGCTGCCGGCCTCGTGCGGCGGCAGGCCCAGGCCCTGCAGCAGATCACCCGAAACTCTGAGCGCGGTGTAGAACGTCTCGCGATAGATGCGCGTGATGCCGAGGTCCATCAGGCGGTGGGCATGTTGGCGGTCCCGCGCGCGAGCGAAGATTGGGATGTGGGGATAGCGTGAGCGCAGGAACGAGGCCGTCTTGATGCTGTCGTCCGGGTTATCGATCGCCAGCACCACCGCGCGCGCCTGACCGACCTGCGCGGCCTCCAGCACCGCCGGGCGCGTGGCGTCGCCGTAATAGATGCGGTTGCCATATTGCGCGACGAAGTCGACCTGTTCGACGCTGGCATCGAGCGCGGTAAACTTGATGCGCCTGGCGCGCAGCACACGCGCGACAATCTGGCCGAAGCGCCCGAAGCCGGCGATGACGACGTGGCCGGTCTCATCGGGCATCTCGTCGAACGCCCCCGCGACTTTCGGCGGCTTGGGCATCAGCCAGCTGTCCAGCACCAGCAGAACAGGCGTCGCCACCATCGACAGCGTCACCACCACGCTGACGTATTCGGATGTCTGCTCGCTGACCACATTCTGCGCCACCGCGTTCGTTAGCAGCACAAAGGCGAACTCGCCGCCCTGCGACACCGCCAGCGCCAGCCGCCGCGCGGCCGCGTTGTCCAGCCCATAGAACCGGCCCAGCACGAACAGGACGGCGATCTTGACGGCGAGCAGCGCGGCAACCGCCGCCAAGATGTCGCCGGTCCGGTCGGTCAGCAGCGAGACGTTGAGCGCCATGCCGATCGACAGGAAGAACAGCCCGAGGAACAGCCCGCTGAACGGCGCGATGTCCGCCTCGATCTGATGGCGGTACTGGGAATCGGCAAGCAACGCGCCCGCGATGAACGCGCCCAGCGCGGCGGACAGCCCGACCCAGTCCATCAGCATCGTCACGAGAACGACCGTGAGGAGCGCGCTGGCCGTGGTCGCCTCGCGCACGCCGGTGAGCGCCACCAGCCGGTAAAGCCGCGCGACGACGAAACGCCCGACGACAATGATCGCCGCCAGCGCGCCGAGCAGCTTGACCGCGTCGGCCAGCGTCACCTCTTCTCCGGCCATGGAGGCGGCGGCGAACAGCGGGACCATGGCGATCGCCGGAATGGCGGCGAGGTCCTGGAACAGCAGCACCGAGAACGCCACCCGGCCGTGCCGCGCGCGCAACTCACCCTTTTCATCGAGCGCCTGCAGCGCCAGCGCGGTGGAGGATAGTGACAGCGCGATGCCGAGGAACAGCGCGATCGCCGGGGTCAGGCCCAGCAGCAGCCCGCCGCCGGTCAGCAGCGCCGCCGTCACGATGACCTGCGCTGCGCCAACGCCGAACACCGCCTGACGCATTGCCCAGAAGCGTCGGGGGCGCAGCTCCAGCCCGATCAGGAACAGCAGCAGCACCACGCCGAACTCCGCGATGTGAAGGATCGTCTGAACCTCATAGAGCGAAAAGACCAGCCCGATCCCGTAAGGCCCGATCAGCACGCCGGCGAAGATATAGCCGAGCGCCGAGCCGATCCCGAGCCGGCGCGCCAGCGGCGCGATTATCGCGGCGACAGCGAGGAAGACGGCAAGCTGGGTCAGGCTGGCGGCTTCGATCATGGGTCCGTTCGAGTGGAAAATCGCGGGAGATGCAGCAGACGCGCCGAAGAGTATCACAGCGCGGTAAACGCGGCACGTCTGGCGGCCCCCTCGCCGGGGCGCTTGATGGACAAACGGCGGCGATGGTGGTATTCGTTTCTTGTGATCCCATATCGGATAGCGAGCGGCGATCGCCGCGGCCCTCCAGCGGGCAGGGTCATCTTCCGACACCCTTTCGGGCGCATAGCTCAGTTGGTAGAGCAGCTGACTCTTAATCAGCGGGTCCAAGGTTCGAGTCCTTGTGCGCCCACCATTTCAAATTTATGCCTTGGCAGCTGGCAAGGCAGCGGCGTTGCCGCCGCTTTTCCGGTTTGCGCAAGGTTGGGAACGAGCGAGCTTGGCGGGTTCCACTCAGCGATGACGCCACCCGGCCTCCGCCAAGCGGGTATGCGCGGCACGCCCCGGACGGCGCCTCGGCGGCGGGCGCGCGGCCAGCCTCGACAGGGAGTGTCATTTGAAGCTCACGCCAGAAGAACAGGCCATGCTGGCCGGCGAGATGGGCGCGCCGCGGCAATGGGCGATGCAGCATATGATGCAGGTCGGGCGGATGTTCGACGCGCCCGATCTCGTCGCGGTCAGCCAGGCGCATATGATGGCCGACCCGGAATCGCTGGGCGAGGCGGGCGTGGCCTTCCTGGAGGGGCTGGCAAAACAAGGCGCGAAGGTCTGCGTGCCGATGATCACCGACCCGCGCGGGGTCGATCTCGACTATTACCGCCCCCTCGGCCAGACCGAGGAGATGGCGAACCTGGAGCGCCGCACCATTGCCGCCTGCTCGGCCATGGGCGTCGCCATGACCAACACTTGCATCAATTACCAGACCATCATGCCGCCGGTGATGGGCGATCATGTCGCCTTCGGCGATACCGGCGTGGTGATCTACTGCAACAGCGTACTGGGCGCGCGGTCGAATTTTGAGGGCGGACCGTCCGCGCTCGCCGCCGGGCTGACCGGGCGGACGCCGCGCTATGGCCTTCATCTGCCGGAAAAGCGCCGGGCGACGCGATGCTTTCGCGTGCATGAGCAACCCGAAGGGCTGACCGGCTGGGGCGTGCTCGGCGCGGTGATCGGGCGCGCGTCCGGCTCCTATTGGGAAGTGCCGGTCATCGAGGGTCTGGAGACCATTCCGACCTCCGACGAGATCAAGCATTTCGGCGCGGCGATGGCGAGCTACGGCTCCTCGCCGCTGTTCCATATCGTCGGTATCACGCCGGAAGCGCCGAGCCTCGCGGCGGTGGGCGGTAAGGCGCTTAGCGTGGAGGACATCACGGCGGATGACCTGCGCGCGCTGAAATCCAACTTCGGGGGGCGCGGCGACAAGGTGGATGTCGTGGTGTTCGCCGCGCCGCAGCTCTCGCTGGTCGAGATGCAGATGCTCGCCGGCCTGCTTGACGGGCGTACACGCCATCCGGACACAGCGGTGATCGTCTGCACGTCGCCCTCGGTCTACGCGGACGCGCTGCGGATCGGCTATGTCGAGACCATCGAGGCATCGGGCGCGAAAGTGCTTCAGGGCACCTGCTTCTACAATCAATATGCCCGCGAGATCGGCGAGGCGAATGGCTGGCGGCGGCTGCTGAGTAATTCCGCCAAGATCGTCAACATTCTCGGCGGTTACGGCTATGCGCCGGCGCTGGCCAGCATGGAAGAGTGCGTCGAGTCCGCCTGCGCAGGGGAGATTGTCTGATGACCGTTCTCAAGTGCCATCCAGGCATCGGCGGCCGCGTCGAGGGTGCCGCGCTTGTGTCCAGCGACAATTTCTCGGCGCGCTACGACCTTGACCGGATCAAGGGCGTGTTCTCGCGCCCCGATCACGCGCTTGCCGGCCAGAGCTATGTCGGACGCATCCTCGTGATGAACACGGCCAAGGGTGGCGTGGCCTCGGCCTGGATGCTGCACGAGATGACCACGCGCGGCATGGCTCCGGCCGCGATCCTGTTCAACCGCGCCAATACGATCCTCGCGCAGGGCGCGGCGCTGGCCGGGCTGACGATGTGCGACCGGTTCGAGGACGGCGACGTGACGCAGCTCATCAAGAGCGGCGACTACCTGATTGTGGAGCCTGATGAGGGGCGCGTGACGGTCGGCGCTCAGCGCACGGGATAGAGACCAGCGCGCCTCTCCACGCGCCGGTCTGGTCTTGTCGTGGCGCATCGCTACTTCTGTTCCAGCGCCTGCGAAGCCTTCGCCGCCTCATCGGCTTCGCGTTTGAGCGCGATCCGGTCCTGCCAGCCCCGGAAGGCCGCGAGGACGATGCTCAGGATCGTCAGGCCCCAGAACACCCAGGTGATGGTGCTGCGGAAGAAGATCTCGATGTTGGTCTGCGACATCAGCATCGACTGCCGGAAATTGTCCTCCACCTGCGGTCCGAGGATGAAGGCGATGAGGAACGGCGCGGCGGGGATGTTGGTCAGCCACATGAAGTAGCCGAGAACGCCGACGCTCATCATCACGAGGACATCGAACAGCGAGTTGTTGATCGCGAAGCTGCCATAGGCGCAAAGCACCAGAACCGATGGCATCAGGACTGATTTCGGCACGTCGGCGATCCGCCGGAACATGCGGATGGCGATCGACCCGAAGATCAGCAGGAAGATGGAACTGAGCATGATCCCGACGAACAGCGCGTAGATCAGCACTGCGTTCGTCTGGAACAGGATCGGGCCTGGCTGCAGGCCGTGAACCATGAACGCGCCGAGGATCACGGCGGTGATCACGTCGCCCGGAATGCCCAGCGCGAGAAGCGGGATGAGCGTTGCGCCCGCCACCCCGTTGTTGCCGGCTTCCGACGCGGCCACGCCCTCGATCTCGCCCTTGCCGAAATTGGCCCGGTTCGGTGACGAGCGCCGCGCCTCGGAATAGGCGACGAAGGCGGCCGGCGCGCCGCCGATGCCGGGGATCGCCCCCATGATGACGCCGATGCCGCTGCTCTTTAAGATCGTCTTCAGGATGCGGCGGAATTCGGCAAGTTTCAGCCCCGCCGTTCCCAGCGACATGACCTTGCCGCGACTCAGGACCGAGCGCTGCGCGTAAACGATCACTTCCGGGATGGCGAACAGGCCGATCAGCACGGGAATGAAGTTGAGCCCGCTCATCAGGTTGGTCTCGCCGAAGATGAATCGGTCTGTGCCATAGACGAGATCGAGCCCGACGGTCGCCAACAGCAGGCCCATGCCCGCCGAGATCATGCCCTTGAGCAATGAGTTGCCGGACACGCCCGCGATGACCGTCAGCGAAAACAGCATCAGGGTGAAGTATTCCGGCGGCCCGAAATTCAACGCCAGCGCGGCGAGCCACGCGGCGAACACGATCAGGGACAGGTTCGACACGAAGTCGGCGATCGCCGAGGAATAGAGCGCGGTCTGCAGCGCCTTGCCAGCCTGGCCCTTCTGCGACATGGGGTAACCGTCGAGCACGGTGCAGCTCGAAGCGGGCGTGCCGGGCGCCTTCACCAGAATTGCCGGGATCGAGCCGCCGAAAATGCCGCCCTTGTAGACCCCGAGCAGGAAGAGAATGCCGACGATGGGGTCGAGCGCGAAGGTAAACGGCAGCGCCAGCGCGACGCCCATGGTCGCGCTCATGCCCGGAACTGCGCCAACCACGATGCCGAGAGCGACGCCGCCGGCCAGCGCGAGAATACTCGTCATATTTGCCAGAAGCCCAACGGCCTGGATGAGGGCGTCCATCGTGCTCATGGGAACATCAGCCATTCACCGCCCGGGATCGGGACATTGGCGACCTTGGAAAAGAACAGATAGAGCAGCATCGGCAGGATCGGCGTTGCGATGAGCAGCAGCCAGACGTTGGGCCGCGCCGTTATCAGCCCGACCACCAGCAGCGCCGCCATCGAGGCCGGAACGAGGCCGATCTTGAGGATCAGCCCGTAATAGACGAACATGAAGGCGACGACGGCGATGGAACGGATCTGCCCGGACCAGCCGCTGCTTTCCTCTTCGCTTTCCACATCCTCAGACTTGTGCGGGACGATTTCGCCTCTTTGCCAGGCGATCGCCGCGCGCACGAACAACAGCGCCGACATGGCAAGCAGAAACAGCGCGATGATGTTCGGCCAGAAGGCGGGCGACATCACCGGCGATCGCACGCCCGAGGGGACCGTGATGCCGGCCGGGATGACGACGAGATAGAGCAGGGCCGACAGCACGGCCAGCCCTGCCCCAAGCCAGAGGTCGCGATATGTCAACGGGCAACTCCAGCCTTATCCAGCGCGATGCACGGGCAACAGCCTATTCGACTTCCATGCCGAGTTTGACGACCAGTTCGCGGAAAACCTCGTACTGGTTGTTGATGAAGTCGATGGACTCCTCGACCGACATCTGCACCGGGACTGAACCGAGGTCGCGGGCCTTTTGCAGGAAGTCCTCGTCCTCGCCGATCTGCTTGAGCCATTCGCCCCAACTGGTCTTCACCTCTTCCGGCAGGCCTTTGGGGCCGGCGATGCCGCTCCAGCCAACGAGCGCGTTCAGGTCGCCGCGGCCCAGTTCGTTCGCCGTGGGCGCATCGATGCCGGGAACCGGCTCTTCGGTCGTCACCATCAGCGGGCGCAGCACGCCGTTCTTGATGTGACCGGCAAGCGCCGAAGAGTTCGTGCAGATGAAGTCGGCATTCCCGGTGATTACCGCCGTCGCAGCCGCGCCGCCGCCGCGGAAGGGCAGATGGATGAGCGCGGCGTTGGCGTCTTCCACGCCGAAAGCGTCAACGGCCAGCGCGCCCGCGAGATGCAGCAGCGAGCCGACGCCTGAGGAGCTGTAGCTTACGGAGCCAGGGTTCTCCTTGATCCTGGACACCAGGTCGTCCATCGACTCGATGTCGGACTCCGCCGAGACGGCGCAGACGACCGGGTTGATCTCGAAAACGCCGATATAGTCGAAATCGTCGATGGCGTAGGGGAGCGTGGCCTTCATCGCCGGGTTCACGGTGTGGGAGCCGACACGCGCCACCATCATGGTGTAGCCATCCGCTTCGGCATTCGAGACCGAAGCCGTCCCGGTCACGCCGCCGGCGCCGGTGCGGTTAACTGGCAGAACCGGCCGGGGCACGTATTTCGGCGTGACGGAGGCCAGATTGCGGCCGGCGATATCGGTTGCGCCGCCGGCGCCATAAGGGATCACAAGCGTAATCGGGCGTTCGGGGTACTGCGCATACGCCGCTGCCGCCGAGAACGCGAGCGCAACGGCTGCGGCCAGGAGCTTTACAAACATTTTCATTTTTCGATCCACTCTCCTTGGGTTTCTCTCCGATATTGTCATTGATAGCCGCGCGAGCGGCTTTCGAAAGGCGCGTCAGGCAACCATCCCTCACAATCCGCGCCCAGGACCATGCAGGACATTGTCAACCATATCATGTCGTTATAGACGATTGCGACCTAAAGCGCACTGTCGGAATCAGCGCGCCGTGCGCGCACGCGCTTGCCCAACGACCCGGCAGGACAGCGGCCAGCCGCGATTCAGGCCGTCGCAAGCTTGCTGTGGGAAAGAGGCGCTTGCCCTTAAACCATCATCTGGAACGCCAGCCCGGCCAGCATCGCGCCGGTCAGCCCGAGCAGGAAATACGCCGCGAACACGCGCGGCTTGACCAGCGACCATACCGCCGCCATCGCCGGGACGGAGCTGACCCCGCCCGCGATGATGAAGGCCATCGCCGCGCCCATGCTCATGCCCTGTTCGGTGAGGCCCGCCAGCAGCGGCGGCGCGACGTAGGCGTTCAGGTAGGCCGGCACGCCGACGACGGCAGAGATCACGATCGGGAGCAGGCCGTCGCCGCCGACGACCCCGGCGATCAGGCTGGCGGGGACGTAAGTGACCAATAGCGCCTCCAGCACGTAAGCCAGCGCCAGCCACTTCACGAGGAACAGCGCGTTGCCGGCCAGTTCGCTGCGGAACGTTTCTCGCCGCTCGCCCTCGCCCCAGAAGCGCCAGACTGGCTTGCCGTCGAGGCTGGGCTTCTTCTTGCAGCAGCCGACCGAGGAGCGCGCGCGCAGCGGGTCAGCAAACGCGCCATTCGCCATCATCGCCTTGATCGCGAAGCCGCCCATCAGCCCCAGCCCGACAGCGGCGACCGCTTTCGCGATGGCGAAAGGCCAGCCCAGCGCGCTCGCGGTAATCAGCAGCGTCGGCGGGTCGATCAGCGGTGAGGACAGCCAGAACGCCATCACCGGCGCAAGCGGCACGCCGACGGCGAGCAGCCCGGCGATGAACGGGATCACCTGGCACGAGCAAAACGGCGCCAGCCCGCCAAACAGCGCGGCCAGCAGGATCATATGCGTCTCGCGTCCCTTGAAGGCGTTGCCGATCATGGTCTCCGCCCCGGCGGCCTTCAGCCACGCGATCAGGATCACGGCGAAGATGATATAGGGCAGCGTGCGGGCGAACGCGGTCGCGGCGAACACGGTAATGTGCTGGAAATTCGCAGAGTCGAGCGCCAGCACCGCCAGCGGCAGCAGCACGACCAGCGTCCACGGCGTCCACAGCCAGCCTTTCCAGTCGATGCGGCGCGGGGCAGTTTGCAGCGTGTCGCTCATGTCAGTCTCCCGGTTCGCGCCCCACATCGGCGCAGCATTGGTTGAGGATGTAGCCCGCCAGCGTTTCGAGCCGGCCGAAGCACGGCCGGTTGATCACGGAACGGCCCTGTTTCTCTTGTTCGATCAGTCCGGCGGAAGCGAGGAATTTCAGGTGGTGAGCAAGCGTGGAAGCGGGCATTCCGGTGCGCGTCTGGATCTCGCCGATGGTCAGGCCGGCAGTGCCCGCGCGCACAAGCGTCAGCACGACTTCCAGCCGCGCCTCCGATCCGAGGGCAGCGAAGCCCTGTGCGACCTCTTCGACGTCAAGCTCTTTTTGCCTTGAAACCATAATTCTAGTTTTATAGTGATTTTGGCGGCTGTCAATGTCGGCTTCATAGAGAGGTGCGCGCGTATGAACATCGTGATCCACCACAACCCCGATTGCGGCACGTCGCGCAATGTGCTGGCGATTATCCAGGCGGCGGGTTACCAGCCTGCCGTCATCGAATATCTGAAAACCGGCTGGACGCGGCCCCAACTGCTCGGCCTGTTCGCCGCCGCAGACCTCTCGCCGCGTGCGGCCCTGCGCGAATCCAAGTCGCCAGCCGAAGAGCTCGGGCTGCTCGAACCGGACGTGGACGATGAGGCGTTACTGGAGGCGATGATCGCGCATCCGGTTCTGGTCAACCGTCCGATCGTGTGCTGCCGCAACGGCGTGCGGCTTTGCCGCCCGAGCGAGACCGTGCTTGACCTGCTCGGCCGCTGGCCGCCTGGTCCTTACTACAAGGACGACGGCGCCCTGCTCATCAACGAGGAAGGAAAACGCGTTGGCTGAGGACTTCGATACGTTTCCGAGCCTGGACGAAGGCGCATTCCGCCCGATAGAGAAAAAAGCGCTTTTGGACCCGCCGCGCGCAAGTCATCCCCCGCGTATCCTGCTGCTCTATGGCTCGCTGCGCCCGCGGTCCTACAGCCGGCTCGCCAGCGAAGAGGCCGCGCGCATCCTGCGCCGTTTCGGGGCTGAAACGCGGACCTTTAACCCGTCCGGCCTACCGCTGCCCGATGATGCCGATGATAGCCACCCGAAGGTGCAGGAACTGCGCGAACTGGCGATGTGGTCCGAAGGCATGGTCTGGTGCTCGCCGGAGCGCCACGGCGCGATGACCGGCATCATGAAGGCGCAGATTGACTGGATTCCGCTGGCGCTGGGCGGTGTGCGCCCCACCCAGGGCAAGACGCTGGCTGTGATGCAGGTCTCCGGCGGTTCGCAGAGCTTCAACGCGGTCAACCAGCTGCGCGTGCTGGGGCGCTGGATGCGCATGGTCACGATCCCGAACCAGTCCTCGGTGCCCAAGGCCTATCTGGAGTTCGATGAGGACGGGCGGATGAAGCCCTCGCCGCTCTATGACCGGATCGTGGATGTGATGGAAGAGCTGATGAAGTTCACGCTGCTGCTGCGCGACCGGGCGGATTATCTGACGGACCGATATAGCGAGCGCAAGGAGAGCGCCGAGGACGTCGCCAAGCGCGTCAACCAACGCAGCCTTTAAGCG
>CAZINX010000035.1:0-9651 GCA_964540795.1 uncultured Hyphomicrobiaceae bacterium
AGCGCCCGCGCCGCCGCCAGCGCGCCCGCGGCATCCGCGATCTCGGCCCCCGCGAACCAGCCCAGCTCGAATCGGTTGGGCGTGGCGACATCGGCCAGCGGCAGCAGCTCCTCCGCGATCGCCCGCGCGCTCGCCTCCGGCAGGTACAGCCCCGCCGGCTCGTCGCCGATGATCGGGTCGCAGACGTAAAGCGCGCCTTCGGCCCGCAGCCGCCGCACCCACTTCGCCGCCACGGCAACATGCGCGGCGCTGGGCAGATAGCCGGTCTGCACCGCGTCGAGCCGGTCGAGCCAGCCATTCGCCGCCAGCGCGCCGAGCATCTCGTCGAGCTTGTCCGGGGCGATGCGCTGGATCGCGTGCGGGCTGATGCCGGGGTGGCTCGACAGCACGATCGTCGGCACCGGCAGCACATGCACGCCCATCCGGCGCAGCGCGAATGCGGCCGCCGAATTGCCGACATGGCCGTAGACGACCTGCGAGGAGATGGCGAGGACGGTGGGCATGAGTTGATCCAAACGTGCGCTTGGCGCGAATCTGTAGCATGGCCAACGCGACGAACAAACCGACCGTGCTCTACGACGGCGCATGTCCGCTTTGCGTGCGCGAGATCGCGTTTTACCGGCGCTTGCGCGGCGCGGACCGGCTGGAATGGCGCGACATCAGCACCGCGCCCGACGGCGTCGAGGTGTGCGGCGTGAACGCGGCCAGCGCCAAGGCCCGCTTTCATGTCGTCATGCCCGACGGCACGCCGCGCGCCGGCGCAGCCGGCTTCATCGAGATCTGGAAACATCTGCGCGCATTCCGCTGGCTCGGCTGGCTCACCGACAATGCACCGAGCCGCTGGCTTCTCGATCGCGGCTATGACATGTTCTTGCGCGTGCGCCCACGGCTCCAGCGGTTCGTCGCCAAGCGCGTCTGATCTGCTCAACTGCGCCCGTGTGTCGCAGGTCCATGCGTCGCGGTGCGCCGTTTCCCCGCAGGTTAAAGCAGCAACGGACGCCCACCATGCTTGAAGTTCTCGCCGTCACGATCCTGATCCTCATCATCATTCCCGCCCTGATCTACGGCATCGGGTTTGTGCTCAATATCCTGTTCAACAATCGCAACCGCCGGTAACCCTTCGGCGTATTGCGCGCCCGCGCCCCGCTCCGTATCCTCGCGCCGAACAATCGCAAGGATTGGCGCGTGATCATACCCCGCAGAAGCGTTCTTTATATGCCCGGCTCCAACGCGCGGGCGCTGGAAAAGGCGCGGTCGCTCCCGGCCGACTGCCTGCTGTTCGATCTCGAAGATTCCGTTGCGCCGGAGGAAAAATCGCTCGCGCGGGATCAGGCCGTCGCGGCGGTGCAGGCGGGCGGGTACGGGCCGCGCGAGGTCGTCATCCGCATCAATGCGCTGTCGAGCGACTGGGGCGCGGCGGACTTGCGCGCTGCGGCGTCATCAGGCGCGGATGGCCTCCTGCTGCCGAAGGTGGACGGGCCGGAGACGCTGGCCGAGGTCCGCGCGATGCTGGCCGATCACGGCGCGCCGGCCGGCCTGGCGCTCTGGGCGATGATGGAGACGCCGCTGGCGATCCTACGCGCGCACGAAATCGCCGCCGCGGCCACCAGCGAGCGCAACCCGCTCACCGTCTTCGTCATGGGCGCCAACGACCTCGCCAAGGAAACGCGCGCGGCGATCGCGCCGGGGCGCACGCCGATGCTGCCCTGGCTGTCCACCTGCGTGCTCGCCGCGCGGGCTCACGGGCTGGAGATCATTGACGGCGTGTTCAACGACTTCGCGGATGATGCCGGCTTCGCGGCGGAGTGCGAGCAGGGCCGCGAACTGGGCATGGACGGCAAGACGCTGATCCACCCGCGGCAGATCGCGCCGTGCAACCTCGCCTTCTCTCCCTCGGCGGATGAGGTCGAACGGGCGCGCGAGATCATCGCGGCCTTCGACAAGCCGGAAAACGCCGGCAAGGGCACGATCTCGGTGGGCGGGCGCATGGTCGAGCGGCTGCACGCCGACATGGCGCGGCGCACCGTGGCGCTGGCCGAGGCGATCGCCGCGCGGGGCAGCGATTAATCCTCCCGCTCGCGCTGGTGCTCGACATAGTGGCGCAGCACCGCGTTGATCCGGGTCTGATAGCCCGGCCCCTGCGCGCGGAAATACTCCAGCACGTCCTCATCCAGCCGGATGCTCACCGCCTGCTTCTTCGGCGGAAACACGACCTCGGCCTTCGACCAGTCGAAATTGGCGGGATCGGAGTCGGGATCGTCGGCAATCGCGCGGTCGATGTCGTCGTCGGTCATCGCATCAACGCGCGCCCAGTCGGTCTGATCCGTCTTGCGCTCCAGCCGACCGTCGGGATGCTCGATGATGTATGTCCCGTCGGGCAGCGAGGCGAGGAGCCGGACGATGTGTTCCTTTTGCTCAGATTGAACTGACATCACTTTCTGGCCCTTATGCCCGCCTTTCTGAAAGACCCTGACTGCTGTAAGCGTGTAGGTTCGTCATCTTGCGCCTTGTTAAGAGGGCGTTGCCGTTTTTTCCATCGAGTACGGGATTTTTTGAACTTCAGTAGTTGGATTATGGATATTTCCCAAGACTCTTCAGATTTTTCAATTTCATCGAGTTTCATATCGCCTCACCCCGCTTCCGATTTGCGTTTCACTGAGTGCTCAAGCTTAACCGGGTTTTGGGGCTGTCAACTTTTTGTGCATTAAGACATGCGACCGCAGCGTAAGCAGCCTTGCCAAATCGCTTGTCCCCGCAAGCCACAGGGCTTTTTCCACATCCCACGTGCATTTGACGAATCGGTCCACGATCGCGTGGAGCCGTGTCAACTTTAGCTGGACGCCGATGAAGTTCCCGCCGCACATCCTCGATGAAATCCGCGCGCGTTTGCCGGTCTCCGCCGTCGTGTCGCGGCGCGTCCGACTCAAGCGGCAGGGGCGCGAGTATGTCGGGCTGTCGCCGTTCAAGCAGGAGAAGACCCCCTCCTTCACGGTCAACGACCAGAAGGGCTTCTATCACTGCTTCGCGACAGGTGAGCATGGCGACATCTTCAAATTCCTGATGGCGACGGAAGGACTGTCCTTCCCCGAAGCCGTCCAGCAACTCGCCAGCGAGGCAGGCGTCGACCTGCCCAAACCCACCGCGCAGGACGAAGCACGCGAGGCCGAGCGCGACCGCCTGCTGCGGCTGACCGAAACGGCCTGCGCGTGGTTCGAGGCGCAGTTGCGCGGCAACGCAGGCGCGGAAGCGCGCGACTATCTGCACGGGCGCGGGCTGGACGCCGAGACAATCGCGGCCTTCCGTATCGGCTACGCGCCGGCTTCGCGCACCGCGCTCAAGTCTCACCTCTCCGCGCAGGGCTTCAGCGTGGAGGACATGGCCGCCGCGGGCATGGTCATCGCCGGCGAGGACATCGCAACGCCTTATGACCGCTTCCGCCACCGCATCATCTTCCCGATCACCGATCTGCGCGGGCGGGTCATCGCCTTCGGCGGGCGGGCGCTGGACCCCGACCAGCCGGCGAAATACCTGAACTCGCCGGAGACGCCGCTGTTTCACAAGGGCGCGATGCTGTTCAACGCGGCGAACGCGCGCCAAGCGGCTCATGAGCGCGGAGAGGTGATCGTCGCGGAAGGCTACATGGACGTGATCGCCCTGGCGGCGGCCGGATTCCCCCAGGCGGTCGCGCCGCTAGGCACCGCGCTGACCGAGCAGCAGATCAAGCTGCTCTGGCGCATGGCTGACGAGCCGCTCCTGTGCTTTGACGGCGACGAGGCGGGCGGGCGCGCGGCCCACCGTGCGGCTGAAAGCGCGCTGACGCTGCTGTCGCCGGGCAAGAGCCTGCGCTTTGCGTATTTGCCGGAACGGCTGGACCCGGACGACCTGATCCGGCGCGAGGGCGCGGGCGCGATGCGTTCCGTACTGGAACAGGCCAAGCCGCTCATTGATGTGATATGGCAGCGCGAGACCGGCGCGGGCGACTGGTCGACGCCCGAGCGGCGCGCGGCGCTGGAGGCGCGATTGCACGCGCTGGCGGGCACGATCGCCGAGCCGACAGTCCGCAACTATTACACGCGAGCGTTCCGCGACCGGCTGTTCCAGATGTTTCGAACCGCGCCGCACCGCCGGCAGCAACCGCCGCGGGGCCGGACGAATGGCTGGCGGCAGCCCTCAGCAGCCTACGGCGACCGCGCCGGCGCAAGCGAAGCTCTTGCCAACAGCGCGATGGTTCGCCGTCCGGACGGCGTCTCTCCCATCCGCGAGGCGGCGATCGTGCAGGCGGTGGTCCGCCACCCTTGGCTGCTCGACACTTTTGCGGAAGAGCTTGCGAGCCTGCATCTGGCAAGCGACGCGGCGCGCCGACTGCTGGACGGCTTGAATGCCGCTCACGTTACGATAAATCAACTTGACATAGACTCGCTGCGTCATCACCTGCACAAAATGGGGTTGGACGGCGCGCTTAAGGAAACCGAAACGCTGGCAGCGTGCGAGCTTGGCACCCATTTCCGGGCCGACGCGCCGCGCGCGGAGGTTGAGGCTGCCTGGCGGCACATCACTGCTTTGCACAGAAAGGCGTCCGCGTTAAGACATGAGCTTGCCGCAGCCGAACAGGCATTCGCCGAGGAGCAATCAGAAGCAAACTTTAGCCGCTTGCGCGCCTTGAGCGAGGAACTGGCCAATCTGGATCACGGCGCGGACCTGCCGGACATGTGAGCCTTTTGCGATATGCCGGGGTTGATGTGCTCAAAGCGCAACGCACATGTAGCCGAATTGCACCGTGCAGATTATGACACGATTGTTTAAGACCTGATTAGCATGGACGCTCTAATCGGTGAGGACGGGACGACGCGGGTTCCGAAGCAGGTGATGAACGCGGAGTTGCGGGGCCGGCGTGCGCGCGGCGCGGGGTCCAAAAATCGGATTCGATTTATCTGTTTGCAGCAATCCAACATCCGCCGCGTGACGTGGGCATTGGCTGCGTGCGTGGCATCGTTTGGAGTAGGGTATGGCGACGAGCACTGCGAAGAACAAGGAACAGGAAGCCGGACAGGCGGAGGGGCAGGACGGCCCGCTGCTTGATATGTCCGACCAGGCCGTCAAGCGCATGATCAAGACGGCCAAGTCCCGCGGCTACGTAACCTATGACGAGCTGAACGAAGTGCTCCCCTCCGAAGAGGTGTCCTCGGAGAAAATCGAGGACACGATGGCCATGCTCGCCGACATGGGCATCAACGTCGTCGAGGCCGAGGAGATCGAGGAGCAGGCCGAAGCGGCCGGCGGCGAACTGACCGAGGAGCGCGCGGCGCCCGCCAAGACCGAGCGCGCCGCCGAACCCTCCACTGACCGCACCGACGACCCCGTGCGCATGTATCTGCGCGAGATGGGCTCGGTCGAGCTTCTCTCCCGCGAGGGCGAGATCGCCATCGCCAAGCGCATCGAGGCCGGCCGCGAGGCCATGATCGCCGGCCTGTGCGAAAGCCCGCTGACCTTCCAGGCCATCATCATCTGGCGCGACGAACTGAACGAGGGCAAGATCCTCCTGCGCGACATCATCGACCTGGAAGCCACCTATGCCGGCCCGTTCGCCGGCGGCGACGGCAGCGCCGAAGAGACGCAGGCGGCCGACGGCGAGGACAAGAAGCTGGCGAGAGCCGGATCCGGCAACGGCAGCGCCGCCACTGTCGCGGATAATGACAACGCGAGCGAAACCGCGGCGGCCGAAGGCGAAGAGGCCGCGGCCGAGGACGACGACGACGATTACGACAACAGCATCTCCATGGCGGCGATGGAGGCGGAACTGAAGCCGAAGGTGCTGGAAACCTTCGACCGCGTCGCCGAGGAGTACAAGAAGCTCCGCAAGCTGCAGGACCAGCTTGTCGAGAAGAAGATGGCGAACGAGGCGCTCAGCCCGCAGCAGCAGCGCCGCTACAAGAAACTTCAGGACGCCATCATCGTCGATGTGAAGAGCCTCTCGCTCAACAACAACCGCATCGAGTCCCTTCTCGAACAGCTTTACGACATCAACAAGCGGCTGATGGGCTATGAAGGCCGGCTGCTGCGCTTGGCCGAGTCCCACGGCGTCAAGCGCGACGAGTTCCTGCGCGAATATTACGGCAGCGAGCTTGATCCGAACTGGCTCGACCGCGTCGCCCAGCTGAAGGGGCGCGGCTGGCAGAAATTCGTCGACCGCGAACGCGACAAGGTCGAGGACATCCGCGAGCAGATCCGCCTGCTGGCCTCGGAGACCGGCCTGGACATCGGCGACTTCCGCCGCATCGTGAAGATCGTGCAGAAGGGCGAGAAGGAAGCCGGCGCGGCGAAGAAGGAGATGGTCGAGGCGAACCTGCGCCTGGTGATCTCGATCGCGAAGAAATACACCAACCGCGGGCTGCAATTCCTCGACCTGATCCAGGAAGGCAACATCGGCCTGATGAAGGCGGTCGACAAATTCGAGTACCGCCGCGGCTACAAGTTCTCCACCTACGCGACGTGGTGGATTCGCCAGGCCATCACCCGCTCGATCGCGGACCAGGCGCGGACCATCCGCATCCCGGTTCACATGATCGAGACGATCAACAAGATCGTGCGCACATCCCGACAGATGCTCCACGAGATCGGCCGCGAGCCGACGCCGGAGGAGCTGGCGGAGAAACTCCAGATGCCGCTGGAGAAGGTGCGGAAAGTGCTGAAGATCGCGAAGGAGCCGATCAGCCTGGAGACCCCGATCGGCGAGGAGGACGACTCCAACCTCGGCGACTTCATCGAGGACAAGAACGTGACGCTGCCGATCGACGCGGCGATCCAGTCCAACCTGCGCGAGACGACCACGCGCGTGCTGGCCAGCCTGACCCCGCGCGAGGAGCGCGTGCTGCGGATGCGCTTCGGCATCGGCATGAACACCGACCACACGCTGGAAGAGGTCGGCCAGCAGTTCTCGGTGACGCGCGAGCGTATCCGCCAGATCGAGGCGAAGGCGCTGCGCAAGCTCAAGCACCCGAGCCGCAGCCGCAAGCTCCGCAGCTTTCTGGATAATTAGCGCGCGGTCCCAGCGGTCCCGCCGACAACGTCATTGCAAGGCCGGCCGCGCCGGCCAAAGCAATCCAGCGCCCAACTGGCAAGCCGCCACGGCTTGGGATGAATCCCGCCTATTGCCTTTTACCCCTTGCGGAACAAGAAGGGAACACGCTAAACCGGTTCTGCGTCGGCAGCCTAGCAAAGCGAATCAATATACCGTGAATCGGGTTGTGTGAAAAACAACCAAATGGGATTTGCGATAGGAGGAAGCGATGAGTGAAGCTGTTAGCTCCACAGCTTACATCCAAACTGCACTTGGTGGTGCGTATCATGCTGATGCACTTCAGGTAATGGAGCAGCAGCCAGATGCTTCTGTTAATCTCATAATGACTAGCCCGCCTTTCGCTCTTACGCGTAAAAAAGACTATGGAAACAAACAAGAAGATGATTATCTTGAGTGGTTTCGTGATTTTGCGATTGAATTTCACCGGCTTTTGAAGGATGATGGCAGTCTCGTTATTGATATTGGGGGGGCTTGGAAGCCCGGCATCCCTGTCCGTAGCCTTTATCATTTTAAGCTCCTAATCATGCTTTGTGAAGAATACGGGTTTTACTTGGCGCAGGAGTTCTATTGGTGGAACCCCTCGAAACTTCCGACACCCGCTGAATGGGTCAATATACGCCGAATTCGTGTGAAAGACGGTGTCAATACAGTTTGGTGGCTTTCTAAATCCCCTTGGCCGCGCGCAAGCAATCGGCGTGTGCTTCAGCCTTACAGCGAGAGCATGAAGTCGCTCTTGAGTGATGGCTACAAGGCGAAGCTAAGACCATCGGGCCATGATATAAGCGAAAAATTCTCTGTTGATAACGGAGCAGCAATCCCCCCAAACCTCATTGCTATTCCAAATACTGAGAGCAATAGCAGTTACCTGCGATACTGCAAGGAGAAGGGAATAAAAGCGCATCCTGCGCGATATCCTGCTGCTTTGCCGGAGTATTTTGTCCGGATGCTCACTGACCCGGGCGACCTTGTTCTAGATCCGTTTGCGGGAAGTTGTGTCACCGGTGACGTCGCCGAACGACTTGGCCGGAAATGGATATGTGTCGAACTAATTGAATCTTATCTAAAAGGAGCGAAGGGCCGCTTCAGTCCAACAAGCGGCGCGCCCAAGGCCAAAGTCTCTAAAACTGACGATGATGGGTACTATCGGGTTGCACATCCAGGCTTGCTATGGAATGGCGGTGATGAACGCGAATCCGCGCCATTGCCAAGGGATGGCGGAAGGCAGCGTCCTGAACATATGAGAAAAACAAATAAGAAGCCGCGAGATGTTACTATCATAAAGGCAGCATGACTACTCTGACCAAGTCAGACCTTTTCAAAAGGTTCGAGCACGCTTTGCGACGAAGCGGAACAAAGTTCTTGCGACTTTCTGAAGACGGGGAGCATCCCGCTGCGTATCAGATCATTGGGAATGGAAGTTCCGTTCGCGCTCGCGTCTACATTTGGAGATTGACGCCAGGCGGGAAAAATCGGCCTGAAGATGAATGGAGGATTCAGCCGACAGGTCTCCGAAGGGTTGACAGTGAAATACGTTTCGTTCCTGAAGCTGACGGGAAAACCCTCATTTTGGGGTGGAACGAGGATTATGACGTCTTCGCTGCATTTGACGTACGTAAGCATCTCGAACCTTTGGGAAAATCATCATCTATCCAAGTGCGAGAAAACGCTCTGACTTTGGCTCGTTTGAATGGCATTGGCCCTCACGTCAAGGACAGCGAAGAAGTCGCCTTCGCTATCAGACCATCTTATATGGGGGTTTATTTGGAATATATGCAGCATCTTCATGACTGCGGCTCGTCTAAAAAGGCACTAGAATTGCTTGAGAAGATAATTGATGATCCGCAAAGCGTTGATGACCAGGATATTAAGGATCAGGTGGCAGAGCCGCGTCAATATGCCGTTTTTTCAGCTAGGAAGGCGCTGCGTGACGCCAACTTCCAAGAAAGAGTGTTGACCGCGTACTCAAATGCCTGTGCGATGTGTGGTGTGCAGTTACGCCTTGTCGACGCTGCACACATCTTGCCCGCCGCGCTTCCTGAGAGCACAGACGATACGAGCAACGGTGTTGCGCTCTGTGCTTTGCATCACCGAGCATATGATCGTGGACTCGTGACTTTCGATTCCCGCTATCGTACACATATCAATAAAGCGATGAAGCAAGAGCTAATGGAGGCCTGTCTAGATGGCGGACTTGGTGATTTTCTGAATAGGGTTTTTCCTACCCTTGAAGTTCCTCCAACTCGTGCTGACCGGCCAGCGCCGGTCTATGTTCAGAAGGCAAATTCTCTCAGAGGTTGGGTACTTTAAACGGTACCCAGATCTCTTCGTTAAATTATCAACACATAGCCAAAAATCAAAAGTGCCGCCTAGGCGAGCGGCATTCGAGCACGCGGATGCCGTTCTCGATCAGGCGCTGCAAGCGAGTTTGAGTCGCGACGCGCTGAGTCTGGCGTCTGAAGAATTGGGGGCCAATGATGGATCAGACTGATTTGTTCGGTCATCGACCCGCACAGGGAAGCCTTTTTGGCTCTGGCGAGGATCGTCTTCAGCCGCCCCGGCAAGATACGACGCCA
>CAZINX010000036.1:0-9359 GCA_964540795.1 uncultured Hyphomicrobiaceae bacterium
TGACCGGGGTGGGGTCGGGCGTGGCGTCGGTGGGCGGTGGTGTCTGGTTCATGGGTTCATGCGACTTGGCAAACCTTTAGTATCAGGGAGCCACTCCAACCAATACAAGCGGGACCGCAGGAACCCCCCTGCCTTGCCTTATCAGGTTATAAAGTTCTCCTTCGTAGTACGCTGGACCAGACGACATTTCAGATTGCAAGCTCTTCATTGGCAGTATTTCAACGCCCAGATCAATTACGTCGCCGACAAAGAAGGCCATGTGCTTCACAAAAAGATCAAATGCAACAAAGGAGTATTTTCCAAATTGAACCTCTACTGCCACCCGGTCTTTGACAAAATCTGTCTGGTTGTAAGAATAAATTGGTGTTAGGCCAGCTTCCTCAATTTCACGCTTTTGTTCTTCTGACGATAATCCCATTGTCCGACGAATCAGTTGTGCATCATTAGTAACCCAATATGAGGTGCGGCTCTCGGACCAACCTAAGCTTTCAAACTTGTTCTTAGCCGCCTTGTTCATGGCGACTGGTGAAAATAGGATTTTGTCCAATCTCGTTTTTTCCTTAGAAACTTTGTTTCGACATTCGTCTGCATCAATAGACTCGATCACCTGTTCGATCTCACTCCACAGCTGCGGATTGTGATATTGAATGAACTCGTAACCGTTGAGATGAGAATAATATTCTATAATTCGCATTACTTATGCCCGCCATATGGAAGAGTCGGATCGTATACCGGGCGATTCATAGGGCGTGTCTTTAACATCCCAGAGCGAAGCTGTACAAGCCTTTGATGAGCAACATTTACGTATTCTTCTTGGACATCACAACCATAACCGTGTCGATCGTGTTTCACTGCGCCAATAACAGTTGAACCGACGCCCATATACGGATCGAAAACATTGTCACCAACCTCAGTGAGGGAAAGCACAAACCGCTCCACTAGCTCTATTGGAAACTGGCAAGGATGAATTGTTTTTTCCACGTGGTTATTTTTTACATTAGGAAAAATCCATACATCTCCCGGGTTCTTTCCCAAGGGGTTAGATGACAACTTCCCAGCTTTGGGGCCTTTATAGTGCTTCTTGTGTGGATACTTTGCAGGGACCCTTATTGGATCAAGGTTGAACGTGTAGTCATCCTGCTTTGTAAACCAAAGTATTGTTTCATGTCGGCCTGAGAGCCGTCTTTTGCAGTGTAGGCCGTGCTCAAAGTGCCAAACAATGCGGTTTCTAAGCTTGAGATCGTGACTTTTGAACACATTGTATAACATAATATCAAGAGGAAAAATCTCTCCTCTGTTTACGTGGTTTCCCACTTGCCAGCAAATTGATCCTTTCGGGTGCAGAAGGCGGACGCACTCGGCAATTACTTCTGACTGTTCGTCAATATACTTTTCCAAAGGCGTTCGACGCTCATAGCTTTTGCCAATGTTGTAAGGCGGAGATGTGAGGATTAGCTTCATGCTGCCCGACTGCAGCTCTTTCATGAACGACAGGTTGTCACGATGCGCCATGATAGCGCTTCCGGCTAAACGCTCGGGTGATAGAAGCTCAGGCTTGTCAAGCATCTTATCGCTCTTCGATGAACGTTAATGTTCTGAATTATATACGTTCTTGGGAGAGAGATCTAGTCGGGTCGTGTCGCAAGCTGTGGATATCTAAGAGCAGTCTGTATCAAATATCCAGCCCGTCCGCATAGGGCGCGCGCTCCTGAATAAACGCGAACCGCGCCTCCGGCTTCGTGCCCATCAGCCGGTCGACCACGCCGGCCGTCGCGCCGTCATCTTCCTCGATCGCCACGCGCAACAGGCTCCGCGTCGCCGGGCTCATCGTCGTCTCCTTGAGTTGCGCGGGCATCATCTCGCCCAGCCCCTTGAACCGCCCAATCTCCACCTTGCCCTTGGCCGTGAACTCGCTCGCCATCAGCGCGTCCTTGTGCGCGTCGTCGCGCGCATAAAGCGTCTTGCCGCCCTGCGTCAGCCGGTAGAGCGGCGGCACCGCCAGATACAGGTGCCCGCCCTCGATCAGCGGGCGCATCTGCTGGAAGAAAAAGGTGATCAGCAGCGAGGCGATATGCGCGCCGTCCACATCCGCGTCCGTCATCACGATCACCCGCTCATAGCGCAGGTCGTCCACGCGGAAGGCGCTGCCCGTGCCGCAGCCCAGCGCCAGCACGAGGTCGGACAGAAGCTGGTTCTGCGCCAGCTTGGCGGATGAGGCGTTCGCCACGTTGAGGATTTTCCCGCGCAGCGGCAGCACCGCCTGCGTGCGCCGGTCGCGCGCCTGCTTGGCCGAGCCGCCCGCCGAATCGCCCTCGACGATGAAGATCTCGCTTCCGGCGGCCGTGTTCTGCGAGCAGTCCGCCAGCTTGCCGGGCAGGCGCAGCTTTCGCGTGGCGGCCTTGCGGTTCACTTCCTTCTCGCGCTTGCGCCGCAGCCGCTCCTCCGCGCGCTCGATGACGAACTCCAGCAGCCGCGAAGCCTGGGCCGGGCTGGCGGTCAGCCAGTGGTCGAACTCGTCGCGCACCGCCTGCTCGACGATCCGCGCGGCGGATTGGCTGGCGAGCTTCTCCTTGGTCTGGCCCTGGAACTCCGGCTCGCGGATGAACACCGAGAGCATCGCCCCGGCGGCGGCCATCACGTCCTCGGCGGTGATCTGCGCGGCTCGTCTGTTGCCGGTCATCTCGCCGTAGGCGCGCAGGCCCTTCGACAGCGCTGCGCGCAGGCCGGACTCGTGCGTGCCGCCTTCGGGCGTCGGGACGGTGTTGCAGTATGAACTCATGAAGGCGTCGCGGTCGCCCAGCCAGGTGATGGCCCATTCGACCGTGCCGTGGCCGCCAGCAGCGCTGTGCTTGCCGGCAAACGGCGCGGGCGTGACGGTCGTGGCTCCGGAAGTGCGCTCGGCGAGGAAGTCGGCCAGCCCGCCGGGAAAGTGGAACTCGGCCTCGGCCGGGATGTCGTCATTCGCGCCGATCAGCTCCGGGTCGCACGACCACGAAATCTTCACGCCGCCGAACAGATACGCCTTCGCCCGGCTCATGCGGAAAATGCGCGCCGCGCGGAAGGCCGCGGCCTCGCCGAAAATTTCCGGGTCCGGCAGGAAACGCATCATCGTGCCGCGCCGCCCGCGCGTCGGGCCGACTCGCTCCAGCGGCCCCAGTGGGTGCCCGCGCTCATACACCTGCCGCCACAGCGCGCCGTCCCGCGCCACCTCGACCTCCAGCCGCGCCGACAGCGCGTTGACAACCGAAACGCCCACGCCGTGAAGCCCGCCCGAGGTCGCATAGACCTTCGAGTTGAACTTGCCGCCCGAATGCAGCGTCGTCAGGATCACTTCCAGCGCCGACTTGTCGGTGAATTTCGGGTGCGGATCGACGGGGATGCCGCGTCCGTCATCGCGCACGCTGAGAAAGCCGTCGGCCTCCAGCTCCACCGTGATGCGCGTGGCGTGGCCCTCCACCGCCTCGTCCATCGCGTTGTCGATCACCTCGGCGAAGAGATGGTGCAGCGCCTTCTCGTCGGTCCCGCCGATATACATGCCGGGCCTGCGGCGTACCGGCTCCAACCCTTCGAGAATCTCGATATCGGCGGCGGTGTAGGAGCCGTCCTTGCCCCCGCGCGGCTTGGCGCTCTGATTGCCCTGCGGTGCGGCGGCGAACAGATCGTTGGATGATGTCATGTCTGGCTATTGGTCGCTGTTGGCTTGGCGCATTCTGCCCGATTCGCGCACGGAATGGCGCGGTGTCCCGCATCTTGCTCGCACGGCGATAGCCCGCCCGCAAGTGCGCTCGGTATGGCTATGGGCAGGTTTCGCGGATGACAGGGGGCTGGGCGGGACGCCAAAAAAGCGCCGGAACCGCAGATGCGGCCCGGCGTTGGAGTTCAGACCTCGTCAACAGGAATCACAAACGGCTGCGCCGGAATGCGCGGTCTGCCGCAGCAGATGGATCGGGCACTCCTTGAAGCTGTTCGCAAACCCTACAGATCCATCGGCCCCGTCTCAACGCATCAACAGCCGCCGACGGCTCTTGTCTCTAGTCATAATCAATTCCGCGTGAGAGGGAAGCGTCTAATTTTGAAAAAATTGCATTATATCACGAATTGGGTAAATGCAGCCGCGCCGCCAGGCACATGTTTGGCCGGATCAGCAGGATTTTTGGACGTGGCGTCACGGAAAAATTCCGCGAGGCGCGATCCGAGCAACGCGTCGTAGACCTCCAGGGTCGCCGACTGCATGGCCCGCGTCGTAAACTGGGACATGACATGCGCCCGGCCGCGCGCGCCCATCCGCGCCAGCGTCTCCGGCGGCAGGCGCAGGGCGTTTTCCAGGCAGGCGGCGAGGGCGTCCGGGTCGTCCGGCGCGACCAGCCAGCCGGTCCCCTCATCCCCCACGCGGCGCACCGGCACGAGCGTCTCCGGCAGCGCGCCGCGGTCCGCGACGATCACAGGGCGCTTGGCGGCCTGCGCTTCCGCGGATGCGCGCCCGAAGGCTTCGGCCTCGCGCGAGGCGACCACGACAATCTCTGCGGCGCGGCAGGCGGCGGGCACGTCCGAAACATGGCCGACCAGCTTGATCCGGTCCGCCAGCCCGTTCGCAGCGATCAGCTCGCGCAATTCGCGCTCATATTCGTGCCGGCCCTGCGCATCGCCCGCGAGGATGACGGCGACATCCGCCATATCCGCTTGCTTGAGCACGCGCGCCGCCGCGCCGATCACGACATCCTGCCCCTTCCAGCGGGTGAGCCGGGCGACCTGCAATACGATGCGGGTTTCCGCCGCGACACCCCAGGCCGCGCGCAGCGCCGCGACCCGCTCAGGCAAAACTGCCTCCGGCGCGAAGCGCTCGACGTCAACCCCGCGATAGATTACGCGCACGCGCTCGCGCGGCGTGCCGTGCCGGCGCATCAGCAGATCGGCGGTGTAGCGCGAATTGGCGATCACGATGTCTCCGCGCGCCATGACCGAGTTGTAAAAGCTCTTCGCGCGCGATTTCTGGTTATACGCCCCGTGATAGGTCGTCACGAACGGCACGCCGGCCAGCCGCGCGGCCGCCAGCGCGCTCCAGGCCGGGGCGCGGCTGCGGGCATGGGCGAGACCAACGCCGTACTCCGCGATCAGCCGGCGCAGCGCCGCGATGTTCGCCGCCATGCGCAGCGGGTTCTTCGTCGCCAGCGGCATCCGGCACAACTCGCCCCCCGCGCGCGCCAGCGCCTCTTCCAGCCGCCCGCCTTGTGACGCGACGAGACACCGCCCGCCCGCGCGCGTCACCGCCTCCGCCATCTCGACGGCAGAGGCTTCCGCCCCGCCGGTGTCGAGCTCGGGCACGACTTGCAGTATTGTGGGAGAGGGATCGCCGGTCACGCTTGAACCACCGCGCAGTTTCGTGGAGTTTGTCGCCCCGAGCCGGAAACGAGTGGGGACCTTAGAATGAGCGCCGAGAACAATCAATTCCACCTGCCTTCGCAGACTCTCCCGGTGACGGATGCCAGCGGCAACACGACCGACATCGCCACGATCTGGCACCCCGGCTCCGGCCCGTATCGCCCCACCATCATGTGGCTGGGCGGATTCAAGTCCGACATGCGCGGCGGCAAGGCGATGAGCCTGGCGGAATGGTGCGGCTGGCACGATTACGGCTTCCTCAGCCTCGATTATTCCGGTCACGGCGAATCCGGCGGGCGCTTCGAGGACGGCACGATCGGCGACTGGCTGGCCCAGGCGCGCGCGGTGCTGGAATGGGCCGATCCGTCGCGCTTCGTTATCGTCGGCTCCAGCATGGGCGGCTGGATCGCCATGCTCCTGATGCGCCAGCTCATGGCCGAGGACCCGGAGCGCGCCCAGCGGGCGATCGGCCTGGTGCTGATTGCGCCGGCCTGGAACATGACCGAGCACATCTACAACGAGATGACCGGCGACCAACGCGCGGCGCTCGAACGCGACGGCCAGGTGATCCGCCCGTCCGACTACGATGCGGCTGGCTATCCGATCACGCGGAACCTCATCGAAGAGGGCAAGCAGTATCTGATCCCGCCGGAGACGCCCATCGACGCCGGCGCGCCGGTGCGCATCATTCAGGGCATTCAGGATGCCGACGTGCCGTGGCGCGGCTCGCTGGAGCTGTTTCAGCGGCTCGTCCAGGAGGATGCGCACCTGCATCTGGTCCGCGACGGCGAGCACCGTCTGTCACGCCCGCAGGACATCCATCTCATCTTCAATGCGGTGCGCCATGTTCTTGAAACCCTTTCCAAATCCTGAGGCTGCCCGGCGCGCTTGATTCGCCTTGGATAGTTCCGTTACCGTTTCCATTTAGGGTGGTGACAAGGCGCGGATACCGCCGAGGAACCAGCCGCGAAGCGGAGCAAGCCGTGACCAAGCACGCAAGGCGATTCCCCGAGTTCTACATCACAGCGCCGCAGCCCTGCCCGTACCTGCCGAACCGGCGCGAGCGCAAGCTGTTCACCCATCTGGTGCCGGGCAAATCCTCGGCGATCATCGACAATCTGCTGACCAACGGCTTCCGCCGCAGCCAGAACATCGCCTACATCCCCTATTGCGAGCACTGCTCGGCCTGCGTGTCCGTGCGCATCGTCGTCGATCAGTTCGAGCGCAAGCGCACCAACAAGCGCAACTGGAAGCGCAATCAGGACCTGTACGCCGAGCGCGTCTCGGCTGTGCCGACGGCGGAGCAGTATGCGCTGTTCAGCGATTATGTCGGCACGCGCCACGCCGATGGCGGCATGGCCGACATGTCGGCGCTGGATTACTCGATGATGGTGCGTGACAGCGTTATCGACACCTTCCTGACCGAATATCGCCAGCGCCCGGAAGACGCCGCGCCCGATGCCGATCCGCAGGACTGGCCGCTGGTGGCCGTCGCGCTCTGCGACCGGCTGAGCGACGGTCTGTCTCTGGTCTACAGCTTCTTCGACCCGGAATTGTCCTGGCGCAGCCTCGGCAATTTCATCATCCTCGAGCACATCGAACAGGCGCGGCGCGAAGGCCTGCCGTATGTGTATCTGGGCTACTGGATCAAGGACTCGCCGAAGATGGCCTACAAGACGCGCTTCCAGCCGCAGGAGCACCTGACATCGCGCGGCTGGGCGCTGTATGAGCCACACACCGGGGAAGACTAGCTGGATTTCTTAAAACCGCATATCGATCGCGTTCGTGGCGAGGTATAGAGATACCACGTCGCGCGGGTTTGCGTGAACACGCACGGCGGTTGTTCGCGTAACTGGACCCTGTCGTCAACAGCGACGTTCTATCGTTCTAATATTGCCAATTTCCCCGTCACCGCAATGTCCGCGGGTTGCGGTGTTTGATCGATGCATTTCAATGAATAAGCCGCCAAAGAAGAACACAAATGTTTCCCTGAGAAATCTCCTGGGTCTGGTTGCGATATCTTTTTTCAGAATCTTGGAGGTTCTGCCGCCCGCAGCATCATCCAGAGCGTGCGGCCACATTGCTGCGATTGTTGGCCCTTTGACAAAACGCAATAAACTCGCAAGGCAAAATCTCGAATTGATTTTTCCGCAAATATCAGAACGGGATCGTAAACGCATCATCAAAGGTATGTGGCGAAATATCGGGCGGACCTTTGGAGAGTATCCGCACCTGGAAAAAATCATACACGGTCGTGGTTATGTCCGCCTCGCGGGAATGGACGAAGTCAAAGCAGCGCTTGATGGTCATCAGGCCGCGTTCCTCTTGTCCGCGCACTATGGCAATTGGGAAGTGACCTCCGCCGCCGGCCAGTCCATCGGCCTGGTTCAGGCCAATCTCTATCGGAAATTGAAAGACCCGTTGCTGGATTCCGTTATGCGGGCATATCGCAAGCCGACCGCGCCTGGCGGATTCATCGAAAAGGGAGAGGGCAACGTTCAGACGATGGTGCGCTTCCTGAAGCGGGGCACCTCGATCGGGATGCTTGTGGATCAACGCGAGATGCGCGGAATTCAGGCGCTGTTTCTCGGGCGAGCGGCCTACACGGTTCATGCGCCAGCGCTCATTGCTCGCCGTCTCGGCGTACCCATCTTTGTTGGCAGGGCTTATCGGACTGGCGATCTGGAGTTTACGGTGGAGTGCAGACACGTTCCGGTTACCGTCACGGATGATCCCCAGTCCGACGTTTTGAGCGTGACGCAGGCAATAAACGATATCATTTCTGAATGGATATATGAGTTTCCAGACCAATGGTTGTGGCATCACAATCGCTGGAAGGGCGGAGCCCTATCCTCCGCCATATCAGAAAGTATTGGTCAGGATTAGGGGCTGATCAATTCGTAATTAATTCAACACAATGCGACACTGATAGAGAATTAATATCTTTCAAAGCCACATTTCCTGGCCAGCCCCATAGCGGTCATCATCGTGATGAAAATCCCACCTGGATCGATCTCCCACCAACGATAACCAAAAGACGGACTTGATGGCCTTGCATGGTGATTGTTGTGCCACCCTTCTCCCCAAGCCAGCATTGCAATGAGCCAGTTATTTGCACTTTCGTCTTTGGTCGTGAAATTTTTATATCCGGAGCTGTGTGTGAGTATCGTTGTAAGATTCGAGATTGTAATCTGCAAAAAAGCGGGCGCGAAAAAGCCGAATATCCCGATTCTCCAGTCGATCAAACAAAGCGTCACGGCCCATAAAGCAATGATCGGGACATAAAACCTGTGAAGGAACACGTGAAAGGGCTCGCGCAGCAGGTCTTTCGCGTGTCTGGGGTCAAAGTTGTAGTCATAATGCGAGAATAGAATCCGCCAACCCAACAATTCTGGCGAGTGAGGGTCTTTGCTGCTGTCGACATGGGCGTGATGCGCTCGGTGCATTGCTGTCCAGGCAACGGAGGATCCGGTGCCGCCCATGGCGCCAAAGAAGGTAAAGAGATACTCCAACGGTTTCGGGAATTCGACCGACTTGTGAGTGAGGGATCTATGCAATGTGACGGTGAGCCCAACGCAGCCAGTCAGAAAATAAACGAAGATGGCAAGCAGCCACCAAGTCCATCCCACGTTCAGAAACGCAAAACTGGAAACCACAACCAGGAAGGATGTAAGTTGCAGCAGCTGCATGAAAGTAAAGCTGGGCGCCATCAATTTACTCAGGACGCCTATTTTTTGATGTTTGCCGCGAGGTTTGGCGCAATTTAAGATTGAATTTTCAGCATTTGCAACTTTTGACATGGATGTCTCCGAAACTGGTGGTCGACATCCATATCAATTAGGGTGATTCGGCGCTGGCGAATGTCGGGCGCGAGCGCTTCTCCACCGGGTTTAAGCGTCGCAGTCGAGGCGCTCTGTCACGTCAGATGCGCTGGTTGTATTCGCCGACGTCCTCGTAGCCCTTCAGGTGCGCGTCAATCG
>CAZINX010000037.1:0-1793 GCA_964540795.1 uncultured Hyphomicrobiaceae bacterium
GCGCGGTTGCCCCAGTTCTGCCCGCCGCGGAAGAAGAACACCTGCACGCAGGTCTGCCCACCCTCCTGCGCGGCGGCGAAGATGTCGGCGTCGGCCAGCCCCTCGACGTTGATGTCCTGGCGTGCGGTGATCTGCGCCAGCGCGGAGAGCCGGTCGCGGTAAATCGCGGCGCGCTCGAAGTCGAGTTTGGCGCTGGCGGCCTCCATCTTCTGTTGCAGCTCGTCGCGCACGCGGCTGCCCTCGCCGCGCAGGAAGGCTGCGGCCTCATCGGCCAGCTTGTTGTAGTCCTCCAGCGCAATCTCGCCGGTGCAGGGGCCGGCGCAGCGCTTGATCTGGTAGAGCAGGCAGGGGCGCGTGCGGCTTTCGTAGACCGAATCGGTGCAGGTGCGCAGCAGGAACGCGCGCTGGAGCGTGTGGATCGTGCGGTTGACCGCGCCGGCGGAGGCGAACGGGCCGAAATAGTCGCCCTTGCGCGTGCGCGCGCCGCGGTGCTTGCGCAGTTGCGGGGCGCGATGGTCGCGTGCGATCAGGATGTTGGCGAAGCTCTTGTCGTCGCGCATCAGCACGTTGAAGCGCGGACGGTGGATCTTGATGAGGTTCGCTTCGAGCAGCAGCGCCTCGGACTCGGTCGCCGTGGTGACGAACTCCATCGCGGCGGTCTGCGCGATCATGCTGGTGATCCGGTTGTTGTGCCCGCCGCCGCGCGCGTAGGAGCTGACGCGCTTTTTCAGGCTGCGCGCCTTGCCGACATAGAGCACTTCGCCGTCCGCCCCGATCATGCGATAGACGCCGGGGCTGCCCGACAGGTGCGGGAGGTAGCCGGCGATGACCTCCGGGCCGGTGGCGGGGCGCGCGCCGTTCGCCGCACTATTGCTACCCGATCCCGGATCAGCAGCGCGCGCTGAAGCGCTGCGCTGCGTCCGGGATGACACGTCGGCGTCATCCCGTGCGCGCTGCGAGATTTCATCTCGCTGCGCAGACACGGGATCGTCCGCGTTATCGGCAGACACGGGGGCATGTTCCGCCCGCGCAATCGCGCGCAGCGTCTCGGCGCTGGGGTGGGCGGGCTTGTCGGCTTTGGCCATGCACGGGATTTAAGCGTTGTCAGAGGGCAAGCGCAATGCCAGGCGTTCGTCATCGCGAGGGCGTTCGCCACACCGGCGTCATTGCGAGGGCCGGAGGCGCGAAGCAATCCAGCAGTCAGGCACGGCGTTCGACGCTGGATCGCTTCGCTGCGCTCGCGATGACGTGACGTCGCGTTTCGACGTCATTGCCGGGCACCGACCCGGCAATCCAGAAAAACGCCCCAAAAGTGACTTCTGGATGCCCGTGTCAAGCACGGGCATGACGGCGGAGCGTGCCGCGCTGTCATTGCGAGGGCCGCAGGCCCGACGCAATCCAGCGGCACGGCACGGCGTTTGGGTCTGGATCGCTTCGCTGCGCTCGCGATGACGCGGAATGAGCCGCCAGCCGCTGTCATCCCGGATGCTGCGCAGCACGTCAGTGATGCGCTGCTGATCCGGGATCGCCCTCCGCTCATTTCTGAACCCGATCCCGTGTCTGCGCCGCGTCATTACATGCCGCGCCGCGCACGGGATGACAGACGGCAGGCGCGCTGCTGACTCTCGTGTCATCCCGGATGCTGCGCAGCACGTCAGTGATGCGCTGCTGATCCGGGATCGATGTGGGAGTGTCACCAACCGAAAACGATCCCGTGTCTGCGCCGCGTGATGTCATCCCGCGCCGCGCACGGGATGACAGACGGCAGGCGCGCTGCTGACTCTCGTGTCATC
>CAZINX010000037.1:1893-3854 GCA_964540795.1 uncultured Hyphomicrobiaceae bacterium
CCGCGCCGCGCACGGGATGACAGACGGCAGGCGCGCTGCTGACTCTCGTGTCATCCCGGATGCTGCGCAGCACCTCAGTGATGCGCTGCTGATCCGGGATCGCCCTCCGCTCATTCCTGAACCCGATCCCGTGTCTGCGCCGCGTGATTTCATCCCGCAGCGCGCACGGGATGACACGTGGGCATCGTCCCGGCCCACGAGCCGGGACACGGGATGACGCGGCGGCGCAAAAAAAGAGGCCGCCCGAAGGCGGCCTCCCGTAGAGACTGTGGCGTGTCAGGTCCGATTAGAAGCTGACGTTCATGCCGGTCATGACGCCGGTCCACTCTTCAGCGTCAGCATCATCCTGCTCCCAGTGCTCGGCATGGATGAAGATTTCCGTAGCCGCAGAGTCGAAGTCCTGGGCGAAGCCGAGGCCGAACCGATCGATCTCGTTGTCCTCGTCGCCGAAGCCGTCATAGGTGGCATATTCACCGTAGAACGAGGTGTCGCCCGGGCCGAAGAAGTTCTTCGAGATGCCGATCGAGCCATAGAACGCGGTCTCGTCGGACTCACCCGCGTCGTCATAGTCCTTCTCGCCGGCCGAAACGATGGCATACAGGCCGGTCGGGACGTGCTTGATCGACGCGGAACCCGAGATCTGCTCGAACTCGCCGCCGTCGTCCGACGTAGTCGCTGCGAAACTGACCTCATCACCGTAATCGACATCACCGCCGGCACTGCCCACTGCCTCGTAGGTCTCCGTGGTGGACTTGCTAACCTCGGTGCCAACCCCGTAAGCGACGCCCGCGGCGAACTGGACCGAGTTCCACTGCTTGGAGAAGCGCAGCGCAACGTCCGCCAGGTCATCCTCGCCCGCCGAAGCCGACAGGATGAAGCCGTAGATCGACGGCGTATCGTAACGGACATACTTCACGTCGCCGAAACCGTCGAGTGCACTGCTGCCGTCACCCCAGGTGCCAGCCCCGTTAACGATTTCGAAACCGCCGTTGATGCAGGCGCCGCAGTGGTAGTTGTTGCCGGCGCTGCTGAGCGAGATCTCGGCAATGCCGTCAGACGCCATGTCGCCGTGGCCCATCGAGATGCGGCCCCAACGCTCGGATTCGATGTACACGTCAGCATCGTCAAGTTCAACGCCGCTGGCGCCCAGGTCGTCACCGTGACCATCGCCTTCTTCGGCGTTCACGCTGGACGAACCTTCCCAGTCAACATCGATGTCGAAGCTGTAACCGACAGTCCAGCCCGGCTTCAGCGCGGCAGAACCGTTGATCTGAAAGTCCGTGCCGGAGAAGTCGTTGTCGACGACATAAGCGTCGGAGCTTTCACCATCGTCCCAGATCAGGATGCCGGTATTGACATTACCCGTCAGGGTGACGGACATCACGCGCGTGCCCTTGCGGACCGTGGTGGCCTCAAGCTCAGCAACACGCTCTTCCAGGTCGGCGCAGCAGTCACCGCCCAGATCAGCAGCCTTCGCCGGCGTGAACGCCATCGCGCCCACGAACAGACCGGCGGCAGCAGCCAGTGCAAAACGACTGGTTTTCATAGTTCCCCCAATCATCACCATCTCCAGTTTAGCCCCGGCGATACGCGCCGGGACGCCCAAATGCGGGAGATAACGTTCCCGCGCCGTTGTTGCCGGCCTCGCCAAGTGCTTTCGCACCCCCATCTGGCTAGCCGGACTTCGATGAACGCACCGCCAAACTCTTGGATGACCCCCATCCGTTCGCCGGAGCGGTTCGGTGTCTGGCGTGTCGCCCGGGGCGGAGATCAAGCCGCCGGTTGCCGAGCAGCGCGCCAAACGCGCATCTCACTGTTAGTCCAATCGCCGGGAAGGGTAAACATCAAGCCGCGATGCTGTGGGGAATCCGCGTGGGCTTGTTGCTTTTGCGCCACTTGGGGGTGGTGAGGGTGATGTCGGCGTCATCGCGAAGCCCGAAGGGCTGAAGCGATCCAGCGGC
>CAZINX010000037.1:3954-7209 GCA_964540795.1 uncultured Hyphomicrobiaceae bacterium
TCATCGCGAAGCCCGAAGGGCTGAAGCGATCCAGCGGCCAGCGTCGGCGCGTTGGGCTGGATCGCTTCGCTGCGCTCGCGATGACGGTTGCGCAGCCCCTCACACCCTCGCCAAACTTGCGCGGGCGCACTATCCTTTAAGGCATTAACGCTATGGTGCGCGCCGTTGCATTCACTTCCCGCGGGCGCGCGCGGCGCAGGCTGATATCAGGAGGGCAAAGCGTGGCGGTCTGGATTGCCCTGGGCGTGTTGTGCGCGGCGGCGGTCGCGCTGATCGTGTCGCATGACGCGGGTACGGTCGCGGGGTTCAGCAACGAGGCGTTCGCGCGGCTGGTGGCCGGGCTGGCGCTGGTGGTGTTTCTCGGCAGCGCGCTGCTGGGCGCCTATCGCGGGCGAATCGGCACCGCGGCGCGGGACATCGCGGCATGGCTGCTGCTGATGCTGTTTCTGGTGGGCGTGTATGCCTACCGCGCGGAGCTGCTGGTCGTCGCCGAGCGGGTGGCGGGCGAGCTGATGCCGCGCGGGTCGCAGGTGGCGGTCTCCAGCGTTGGCGAGGCGCAGGCGGTGCGGGTGCGCCGCGGCTGGGACGGGCACTTCACCGCGCGGGTCATGGTCCGCGGCTCCGAGATCGACATGATCGTCGACACAGGCGCGTCGGCGCTGGTGCTGCGGGCCGAGGATGCGCGCCGCGCCGGGATCGATATTTCGGGCATCTCCTATAATGTGCCGGTGCAGACGGCGAACGGGCGCTCCTATGCCGCGCGGCTGCGGCTCGATGAGGTGGCTGTGGGGCCTGTCGTCCGGCGCAATGTCGAGGCGCTTATCACGCGGCCCGGTTCGCTCTCGAAGAGTCTGCTTGGTATGAGTTTCTTAAGCCGTTTGCGGTCCTATGAGTTCTCGGGAGACACCTTGACGCTGCGGGGGTAAATGCAGCGGCGTCTCCCGCCGGGTGCAGGAGTTCGGGAGACAACACGGCTATGTCGCGCTTTTCCGGCGTGTGCAGGGTCGCGCCCGCGTTTGCGGGCATCATCGCGGCGCTGGTCAGCTATCATTATTTCGAGCCGGTCCATCAAAATCTGTCGGTCGCGCAGGTGCGCAGCGCGCCGGCATGGGACACCGAAGTGATTCCGGCCGGGCCGCCGCTGCACACGGCCTCCGTGGAGCGGCCGGATCGCAAGGTCACGCTTGAGGCGAACGCGCTGGGGCATTTCAGCGTCACGGCGGACATCAACGGGATGCCGGTGGAGATGATGGCGGACACAGGCGCGACCTATGTGGCTCTGACCTACAAGACCGCGCTCAGCCTGGGGCTGCAGCCCTCGGAACTGCCCTTCACCAAGCAGACCGATACGGCCAATGGCGTCACGGCGGTCGCGCCCATCATGCTCGACGAGGTGCGGATCGGCGATATCGTCGTGCGGCGCGTAGAGGCGGTGGTGACCGCGCCGGGGCGGCTCCGGCAGAATCTCCTTGGCATGAGTTTCATCAATCGGCTAAGCCGATTCGAAATGAGCGGGCGGCGGCTGACGCTGTCGCAGTGAGCGCGCCTGAATCTTGAGATTCAAGCTGCCGCGCCTGCCCAAGGGTCATCCCGGGTGCTGCGCAGCATGCAGTGGTGCGCTGCTAACCCGGGATCGGGCTCCCACCTGCCGAGGGCGATCCCGTGTCTGCGCCACGTCATTGCATGCCGCGTCGCGCACGGGATGACAGCCAGGGTTGCGATGAGTTTCTGACGTGCCCCTGCAAAAAATGGAAATGCCATGACGACGAAGCCGCGCACGGACCTGACGCCGAACACCGCCGACTTCGAGCAGTTCCCTTACGTCAAACCCTCCGGGTTTCGCGAATACGACGCGCGCTGGCGCTATCCCGACGATATCAACCTGCCGGGCTTCCAGGTGATCGGCGCGGGGCTGGCCAGCGTGATGCGCGCGCATGGCGTGCCGGCGCGAATCGTCGTGGGGCACGACTACCGCTCCTATTCCTGCGCGGTGAAGCAAGCGCTGGTCGCCGGGCTGCTGGCGGGCGGCGCGGAAGTGCACGACATCGGCCTGTCGCTGTCGCCGATGGCCTATTTCGCGCAGTTCGCGCTGGGGGTCGAGGGCGTGGCGATGGTCACGGCCAGCCACAACCCGAATGGCTGGACCGGCATCAAGATGGGGATGCAGCGGCCGCTGACCTTCGGGCCGGAGGAGATGGACACGCTCCGGCAGATGGTTCTGCAGGGCGAATACGACCTGCCGGGCGGCGGGCGCTATATTCGCGTGCCGGACATGGCGGAGCGGTATATCGCCGATCTGGCCGACCGGCCGAAGCTCACTCGGCGGCCCAAGGTCGTCGTCGCTTGCGGCAACGGCACGGCGGGGCATTTCGCGCCGCGCGTGCTGGAGGCGGTGGGTTGTGAGGTCGTGCCGCTCGACTGCGCGCTGGATTACACCTTCCCGCGCTACAACCCGAACCCGGAAGACATGGCGATGCTCCACGCCATGCGCGACGCCGTGCTGGAGCATGGGGCGGATGTGGCGCTGGGCTTCGACGGCGACGGCGACCGCTGCGGCTTCGTCGACAACGAGGGCAAGGAGATTTTCGCCGACCGCATGGGCCTCATGCTCGCGCGGGACATCTCCCATCAGCACAAGGGCGCGAAATTCGTCGCGGACGTGAAATCGACTGGACTATTCCTGACCGACCCGGTCCTCAAGGAGAACGGCGCGACCACCGACTACTGGAAGACCGGCCACTCCTACATCAAGCGCTACAGCCACGAGGTCGGCGCGCTGGTCGGCTTCGAGAAATCCGGGCACTTCTTCTTCAACCCGCCGCTGGGGCGGGGCTATGACGACGGGCTGATCGCCGGGCTGGAGGTGTGCGAGATGCTCGACCGCAACCCGGACAAGAGCCTCGCCGACCTGTTGCGTGACCTGCCGCCCGCGTGGCAATCGCCGACAATGTCGCCGCACTGCCCCGACGACAAGAAATACGGCGTGATCGAGCGCGTGACGGCGCATTTCCAGCAGATGACCGAGAGCGGCGCGGAGCTGGCCGGCCAGCCGATTCGCGATCTCATCACGGTCAACGGCGTGCGGATCGTGCTGGCAGACGGGACATGGGGGCTGGTGCGCGCCTCATCGAACGAGCCGAAGCTGGTCGTGGTGGTCGAAAGCCCGACGAGCGAGGCGAACATGCGCGCCATCTTCGAGGCGATTGACGCGCACCTGAAGGGCTACGAGGACGTCGGCGAATACAACCAGCGCAT
>CAZINX010000038.1:0-6983 GCA_964540795.1 uncultured Hyphomicrobiaceae bacterium
GACTGCACGATCGCCATTTCCTCCGCCGGCAACGGCCCGATCAGCGCCCGCGCCTCCTCCGCCGTGCCGTTCAGCCAGCAGTCCCACTCTTCCGGCCGCGTCAGCATCACCGGCATCCGGCTCGGATGCACCGTCGCCACGAGCGGGTTCGGCGTCGTCGTCATGAAGGCGTGCACATCGACGGACACGCTCTCGCCGTCCGCGCTCAGCGGCCCCTGATAGCGCCGCCACACTCCGGCAAAGGCGAACAGCGGGCGGTCCTCGCCCAGTGCGAACCAGTGCCAGGTTGCGGGCCGTCGCCCCTTCGGCTCGGCGAAGGACGTGACGGGCACGAGGCAGCGCCGGCGGCGGAACGAGTCGGCCCAGAACGGCGAGGTCAGCTTGTCGTCGCGCATGTTGGTCACGCGCTTGGGCGCCTTGCCTTTCATCGGCAGCGGGAAGCCCCAGCTTGAGAGGACGATCTCGCGGTCGCCGTCTTCCGTCGCGCGCACCACCGGCGCATCATTCGCCGGGAAGACCGCCGGCATCGGCTCGAACGCGACCGCGCGGTTGTCCGAGACGTCGAACCACTCGCGCACGGCCTCGCGCGGCTTCAGTTCGCTGTAGAGATTGCACATACGCGCAGTCTAGCGCATCAGCGCCGTCGCGGTCAGCCGGCCTTCTGAATCTCGACCGAATGCGGATACGGGATCGAAATGCCGCCCTTGTCAAAGGCTTCCTTGACCTGTTTCGTCATGTCGAACTTCACGTCCCAATAATCGTCCGCGGTGGTCCAGAGCCGGGCCGTGATGTCAACCGAGCTTTCGCCGAGATTGGTGACGCGCACCCACGGTTCGGGGTCGTCATGAATGCGCTTGTCGGCCGCGGCCAGGTCCTTGACGATCTGGATCGCCCGGTCGGCGTCATCCTCGTAATCGATGCCAAAGGTGAGATCGACGCGGCGGTTCTTGTGTGCGGAATAGTTCGTGATGATCGCCCCCCACGCCTTGCCGTTGGGCATGACGATCTGCACGTTGTCCGGCGTCTTGAGTTCGGTCGTGAACAGGTTCAGGTCCTGCACCGTCCCCGCCGTGCCCCCGATGTCGACATATTGGCCCACCTTGTATGGGCGGAACAAGACCAGCATGAAGCCCGCGGCCAGGTCGGCGAGCGTGCTCTGAAGCGCGAGGCCGATCGCCAACGTTGCCGCGCCAAGCACTGCCACAAGGCTCGTCGCGGAGATGCCGAACAGGCCCAGCACAGCGATCAGCACCACCAGCAGGATCACCCACCGGACGATGCTGGCGACGAAATTGCCGATGGTCACGTCGAGGTTCGGATGGCTTGCCACGCGGCGGCTGATGATGCCGCTGACGGAGTTGGCGACGATCCAGCCGACGATAAGAACGATCAGCGCCTTGCCGATAGTGACGACAAGCGGGCCGAAAGCGCCCAACTGCTCCGAAATGGCTTCCATTGCTCAATCCCTTCAGCCGCGTGAATTGGGCGGAACTTGCCCAACCCCTTGAGGTTTCGCAAGGCGTTGTTCAGTCCGCTTCCGATTTGTCCGGGGATTTTTGTCGAAATCAGCGAATTTTTTGGCCGGATATACAGGCGTCAGCCTGACAGAAGCCTCTCGGCGGTGCGGCGCGCCAACCGCAGCGCATCGGTTGCGCCATGGGCCTCGCCTTTCTCGAAATCGCCCTCGATCTGGCCCATCCGGTTCGTCACATGCGCAAAGCAGATCACATCGCGCGCCCGCGCCCGCGCGAGGGCGTAAAGCGCTGCGGCTTCCATCTCCACCGCAAGCACGCCGCGCTCTTCCGCCGCTTTGATGGCCTCCGCCGTCTCGCGGAATGGCGCATCGGTGGTCCAGGTCGCCCCGCGCAGCACCTGCACGCCTGTACCGTCGAACGCGCCTTCCAGACGCGCCAATGGCCCTTCGGGCGCATTGGACCACTCGGCGGGCGGGAGATAGTGATAGCTTGTGCCCTCGTCGCGCAGCGCTCGGTCGATCAGCACGAAGTAGGGCGGCTTTCCCGCTGGCGTGACCTGCCCGGATGAGGTAACGCTGATGAGCAATTCGCAGCCCGAGGCGAACATTTCCTCCGCCACCAGCACCGCGAAAGCTGCGCCCACCGCGCAGCCGACCACGCCGATCGTCAGCCTGCCCTCCTCGAACACATACATCCCGGTATGATAGCATACCCAGCCACGGTGCCGGCGCGCGCGCCCGGAGGCTTTCATCGCGCGCACGATATCGCCGTCCGGGTCGAGCAGGCAGACCTGCGGTACGGTCTCAAGCGCCGCGCCTTTTTGCCGCCTTGCCTCGCGCAGCAGGCTTTCAGGGGTAAAGGCGGACGGCGCATCGTAGTGCTTGTGCGCCAGGATCGGCGGCTTGTTGTCGGTCATGTCTGGCTGCGGTTCCGGTGCGGGCGACCTTGGTCTCAGAAGATCAGGACGCGATCGGCCGTCGCGGTGATCTCGGCCAGCTCGTCCATCGTGCCGCGGGTCGCGCCGTCCAGAACCTCGTCCTCGCCGATCCCGCGCGCGTCCATGCAGGTGCCGCACAGCAGCACGCGGCCCCTGGCGACCACCCGCTTGAGCATCCGCTCGATGTTATAATAGCCGTCCGGGGTTTGCTGACCCTTGCGGGCGCCCGCCACCGCGTCGGCCATCAGGAACACGGTCACGTCTGCATCGGGATCGCGCTTGATGAGGGCATGGGCGAGCCGCAGCGCGTTGTAGGCGCGTTCGGTGCCGTAGGGCGGGTCATTTATGATGAAAAGCGTCGTCATGACATTAACTCCATTCGCAACCGCGATGGACACGCGTTGCGCTCAGGCTAGCAGACTGGCTCAACCCGCGCCAAGTTCGACCCGATGGGCTTCGGCCAGCTCCGCCATGCTGGTAAACACGAAATCGCAGCGGGGCCGTTCGCCGGGGTCCATCGTCGCGCCGAACCCATCCTGATCGTGCCGGCGGTAAATCCAGCAGTTCGCGAGGCCGAACGCCTTGGCCTGGACGTGATCGTGGAACAGGCTTTCGGCGGTATGGAGGATTCGATCCTTTGCCACGCCGAGCCGCGCCATGTTCGCGATCATGTAGTCGAAATTGCGCGGCGCGGGCTTGTAAGAGCCAACATCTTCCGCCGTGTAGACCGCGTCGAAGGTCACGCCGAGCTTCTCGTTGCTATGGGCAAAGCTCTCATTGTCGACGTTCGACAAAACGGCCAGCTTGTAGTGCTGCTTGAGATATTGAAGCGCCTCCGCCGTATCGTCGAAGGCCGGCCAGTCCCGCACCGAGCGGCCATAGGCCAGCGCCTCGTCCCAGCTCGCAGCCACGCCCCACTCTTCGGCCAGCCGCTTGTAGACGACCGCCAGAAGCCGGTCATAGCGCAGATGCGGCGTTTGCGCCTGCGCGGCGGACTCGTGAAACGCGTGCGCCTGCAAAATTTCATTGCGGGGCAACGGCGCGTCGAGCCGATCCGTCAGAGTGCGCAGCCCGGCGATCATCCCGCTCTCCCAGTCAATCAGCGTGCCGTAAACGTCGAATGTCAATACGTCGAAATCACCCAGTCTCATTCGGCTGACACCTCTTGACAGCAACCAAAAATTGAAATTTCGCCAACGACTTAACCCGCCATTGGCGAATGCCGGTTGTTCTTGACGCCGGCCCCCGGTTTGCGCAAAATCCGTGCATATTTCAGTCGGCTGGAACAAAAATCCGTCCAACTGCTCCGGCAGAGGATAGCATTCCGTCCACCGGCCTTTTCCAAGGGAGGAGAGAGCATGACACAGCGTAAACCAGAACGCGGCATTTGCGAGCTTTATGAAAAGGATCCCGAACGCGCAGACTGGATGATTTTCGGCCGCAAGACCTGCGCGGACCGTCGCGGCTTCCTGCGCGGCGCGGGCCTGGCCACGATGGCCGGCGTCGTCGGCGCGACGATCCCGTTCCATCGCAACATGCCGGGCGGCCTGATCCCCGCCGCGCTCGCCGAGGAAACGAATGGCTTTGCCATCGAGGGCAAGGATGGCTTGTCGATCCTCAATGACCGGCCGGTCAATGCGGAAACGCCCGCGCATCTGCTGAATGACGACATTACGCCGACCGCGCGCCACTTCGTCCGTAACAACGGCCTGGTGCCGGATAACACCTCGCCCGAAGGCTGGACCCTGAAGATCGACGGTTTTGTCAACAACGAGATGGAAATGACCATCGATGAGTTGAAGGACCGTTTTGAAGTTGTGCGCATGGCGCTGCAACTCGAATGCGGCGGCAACGGCCGCGCGGCCTTCAACCCGCCGGCAAGCGGCAACCAATGGACGGTTGGCGCAATCGGCAACTCCGAATGGACGGGCGTGCGTCTGCGCGATGTGCTGATGGCGGCGGGCGTTCAGCCGGAAGCCGTGTACACCGCGCATGTCGGCGCAGACCCGCATCTCTCCGGCGACCCGGACAAGCTGCCAATTTCGCGCGGTATGCCGATCTGGAAGGCGATGGACCCGGATACCCTCATCGCGTTCGAGCAGAACGGTCAGCCGATCCATCCGATGAACGGCGCGCCGCTGCGCATCGTTGCGCCGGGCTGGCCCGGGTCCGTCTCGCACAAGTGGGTCACCCGGATCTGGATCCGCGATCAGGTTCACGATGGCCCGAAGATGACCGGGCAGAGCTACCGGATTCCGCGCTATTCGGTTGCGCCGGGGCAGGAAGTGCCGGACGAGGACTTCAAGATCATGGAGTCCATGCCGGTCAAGTCGCTGATCACATGGCCGATGAGCGGGCACGTGCTGCCGGTTGACCATCGTCTGCTGGAAGTGCGTGGTCACGCCTGGGCTGGCGACGAGGTTGTCTCCGCCGTCGACCTGTCGATCGACTTCGGCGCGACCTGGATTCCGGCGGAGCTGATGGCCCCGATGAACAGCCACTCCTGGCAGACCTGGCGCGCGAAGATCAGCTTCCCGACCAAGGGTTATTACGAAGTCTGGGCGCGCGCGACCGACAACAAGGGCCGGATGCAGCCGTTCACTATCAACTGGAACCCGAAGGGTTACGGCAACAATTCGATGCACCGCATCGCGGTGCGCGTGGAGGCGTAATGGGAACTGCGGTTCGGCGAGCATTGCTCGCTCTGATGATCGGCCTCGGCGGGATTGTTCCCGCCGCGGCCCAAGATGATTACGACGCGCTCCCCGAGGGCGAAAACAAGGACCTCGTCTACGGTCTTTGCGCCGGCTGTCACTCGATGAACATCGTCATGCAGCAGGGCCTGACCAGAGAAAGGTGGCACAAGACGCTTGAGTGGATGTACGAGGAGCAGGGTATGCCCCGTCTGGATGATGAGACGGAATCGGATGTGCTCGACTACCTCGCAGAGCATTTCAACGCGGACCGTCAGCAGAACCAGGGTCCGGGCATGACTCCGAGTCCTTACGGGAACATGCGCCCGCTCATGCCGCCGCAATAACCAGCCAATCACGGCGCACCTTCCGCGCCGGCCTTCATAATCGATCTGGACGACGAGAGCAGGGTCAACCGCCCTGCGGCTGCGCCCTGAGCCGGACCCCCGGCTCGGGGCGTATCGTCATGTGCATCACCGGCGTGGGCGGCGGCCCGGCGGGCGTGAAGGTGAAGCGCGCCAGCAGCGTCGTGAGGATGATCTGCGCCTGCATCATCGCGAAGTTCGCGCCGACGCACACGCGCGGCCCCGCGCCGAACGGCAGATATTGGTAGCGGTCTCGCGTCTTCTTGGCCTCGGGCGTGAAATGGCCGGGGTTGAACGCCTCCGGCTGGTCCCAGAGCATCTCGTGCCGGTGCATGGCGTAGATGTTGAGGAAGACCGTTTCATTCGGGCGGATTTCGCGGTCATAAAGCCGGTCGGGCGCGAGCACGTTGCGCGCCAGCAGGCCGACCGGGGGATAAAGCCGCATCGCTTCTTCCAGCACCTGCTCGATATAGGGCGCGTTTGGCAGATCGTCAGCGGTCGCCGCCCGGCCGCCGATGGCCGCGCGGGCTTCCGCGTTCGCCCGCGCTTGCGCCTGCGGGTCATGCGAGAGCAGATGCAGCGCCCAGGCGAGCGAAAGCGCGGTCGTCTCGTGCCCGGCGACGATGAAGAACTGCATGTTGTGCAAGAGGTCAGTCTCGGTCATGCGCCGGCCGGTGTTCGGGTCTTCGGCGGCGAGCATATGGTCGAGCAGGTCGCTGTCCTGCTTCGGCCCGCTTTGCCGCCGCGCCTCGATCGCCTCGCTCACCATCCGGTGCATCGTGCGCACCGCGCCGCGCCCCATGATCTCGCCCGGCCGTGGCACCCAATAGGGTACGTCGAGGAAGTCGAGCAGCGACGCGCGCCCGACCGTCAGAAAATACTTGGTTATCGCCGCGCCGTATTCCTCGGCGTCGAAATGCTCCCGGCCCGACAGCGCGACCTCGCAGATCACGTCAAAGGTGGCGGACAGCATCTCGCGCACGATCTCGACCGGATGCGCGCTCTCGCCGATCCGCTGCGCCGCGCGTTCCGCCGTCCCGGTCATCATCGGCGCGAGCGCCTTGACGTTGCGCGCGGTGAACACCGGCGCGATCGCCCGGCGCTGCCAGCGCCACTCGTCGCCCTCGGAGGTGAACAGGCTGCGGCCCACTGCCGGGCGCAACATGCGGATCATCACCTCGGACTTCGGGTAGTTCGCCACATTGTCGAGGAATACGCGGCGCATCCCCTCCGGCCCCTGCACCATGTGCCAGCGGCCCGGCCCGGTCGTGCCCGAGACGATCTCCTGCGTATAGGCGATCTGCGGGATGACGCTGAGCGAGTTGCGCCGCGCGGCGCGCAGGCTTCCCAATACGCCGAGCGGGCGCGCGGGCGGCTCGATGGTCGGCGGGGTGTACATACGCGAAGGCTCCCGGTCACTCATACCTGAACGGATACGCCCGGCGCGCGCCGCCGGATCGGCCCGCGTCGCCCCGATGTTCCTGTTATGTTCGCAATTTTCCGCGCTGTCAAG
>CAZINX010000039.1:0-6366 GCA_964540795.1 uncultured Hyphomicrobiaceae bacterium
AGGTCGCGGGTTCGATTCCTGCAGCCGGCACCAATAAAATCAAGGACATAGAGCTTGAGAGCCACTCCAGCCTCGATCAGTTTTCGCTTCGTGTAGGCACGGTGTAGGAACGGGTGCTGAGATAGCCGGTTATGAGGCGAGGGATCCCCGGCAGAGGCTAGCGATACACTGCGGGCGCAAAAATTCCAGAAACACCAGAAACCAGCAAGTCTCTGATATCGCGTGGTTTTTATCAGAATACCAGTCGATATATGGCCATCAGATAATTGCAGAAACCTCTGCGCACTCAGGCCAGATCGTCGGGCATAAAGTGTCAATCGGGGATTCCCTTTTCCGCGAACAGTGATTCACCGTGTTTGGAGGTGGATCACGGGCAAAGTGGTTTCATCGGACTTGCGTGTTCGTCTCGTGCGCGGCATTGCGGCGGGCAAGTCGCGACGGTGTGTGGCGGCGCAATTTGAAGTCTCGGCTTCGACGGCGGTGCGGGTGCAGGTCCGCTATACGGCCACGGGTTCGGTTGCACCGGCCAGGCAGGGACGCCCCAAGGGTTCTGGCAAGCTCGGCGCCTTCCGTCAGGCCATTTTCGACAAGGTGAAGGCGCTTCCCGGACATCACCATGCCGGACCTTGCCGCCTGGCTGGCGGCGGCGCACGGCCTGACGGTCGATCCGTCAAACCTGTCCAGGTTTTTGTGCCGGCACGGGTTCACCTATAAAAAAGGCGATATTATACTTGGCAAACCCATGAGAATCGGCTACCGCTCGAAGGAGCGCCGTCATGAGCGCGTCTTCAAAAGGAGCATCGCCGTATCATGGGCAATGGCCTGCACTCCTAGCGATGCCGGACAAAGGTCGCTTCGTCGCCGTGCTGACTTGCTATCTTGATGATAGTGGAAATGACGATGATCCGGTCATTACTATGGCTGGGTATATCTCCACCAATGAAAGTTGGCGCAGATTCGAAAAGGATGCGCGGTCACTGTTCGATTATGCCGATCTTCCGTATCTCCATACCGTAGACCTACATCAACTCAGGAATGAGTTTGACGGCTGGACCCGAGAGCAGGCTGCTGAGTTTGCCAACGCGTTCTACACCATTCTCCGTTTCCGCGTCGGCTTCAGAATCGAGTTTTCAGTTCTAAAGTCAATGTACAAACAACGCGCGATTGAGCATTGCGTCCAGCATAAGGGGTCTCCACTAGCGTTCTGCTTTCAGGGCGTCGCGAACTGGCTCATAAATCATAAGGCGATTCTGGAAGCTGTAAGCCAAGAGAATGTTGATTTGTCTTTCGTCGTGGAGAGCGGTCACAAAAACAACCAAGACGTGCTTGCACGATTCAATGACATTCAGAGGCAAGCCCCTGATCTTTTCAAATCCCTTGTCTTTGAAAACAAAAAGGACCGAATCGCTCTTCAGACTGCTGACTTCTTGGCGTATTTTTCACGCCGATTGCGGTGCAAAGACAAGTCGCACAAACGTTATCACGATGAATTTAGATTTTTCCGTCTCGCTACTGAGGGGGTGTATCATCATCGCTTTTTCGCGGTTGACTTTGGGAATTAGCGCGCGTGTTCCAGGCCAATTTTTCAAACAGCTTTTCCCCTTCTTGCTCGTCAATGCCAAGCTCGCGCGCAGCATCCTTGTACCGCTGGTATCGCTCTTTGTCGGTAAGTTTATTTTCCGGCTTCTGCTTCGGCATCTTTCATTTCCGAGTTAGTTGTTTGATAAGTCAGCCGCTTGCCGACTACGCCCTTGACCAGCCGGGCAGTGCGTTCCTCATCGTCAACTCCGAGCGCGATCCGGTTATTGTACCGGAAATCGAACTCGGCAACATAGCGATGCAGATGGCGCTCGCCACATTGCTGATAGACGCCCTTCATGCCACGCTTGAAGACGGAGAAGAAGTTTTCGATGGTATTGGTGTGAATGTCGCCGCGCCCGTATTCGCCCTTGCCGTGCGCGACAACGCCGAGCTGCGCGAAGGACATGGCAAGGCCGATATACTGGCCTGCCTTGTCGGTCATGACGCGCGCTTCGTGCGAGATGTTCTCCTTCGAGATAGGCACGACGGTCTTGGTCTCGATGTCCTTAACGTGGACGCTGCGCACCTTGCCGCCGCGCTCGACAAGCGACAGGACGGCGTGTTTGTGGGCATAGCCCCGGCCCTTCTTCTCGCCTTTCGGCTTCATGCCCTGTTTCTTGCCGATGAAGGTTTCGTCAGCTTCGACAACGCCGCCGTTGCCGCCCATCGGTGCAAGCTCGCCAGTCCACATCGCTTCGCGGATGCGGTGCGCCATAAACCATGCGGTCTTCAGGGTCACACCCAAGGTGCGATGCAACTGGTTAGAGCTAATCCCCTTCTTGCTACCAGCGATCAGATAGAATGCTTGCAGCCAGACGTGCATTGGAACATGGCTTTTTTCGAAGATGGTGCCGATCTTGAAAGTGAACTGCTTGCGGCACTTGTAGCACTTGTAAAGACCGATGCGGGTCGCCTTGCCTTTCATCTTGCTCACGCGTTCCTTCTCGCCACAATGCGGGCAAACAGGACCGTCTGGCCAGATGCGGGCTTCAACCCAGGCGTAGGCGGCTTCTTCGTCTTGCAGGTGCTTTTGTGAAAACAGGGACATGGCTTATCTCCTTGTCCCTTATATAATCCATCAGGTGGGTTTGACAAGTATAATATTTCCATAAAAAAAACCCTGCTGGCGGCGGAGAAAGAACGTGCCGACGTGAAGACGGCGCGCCATGAATGGCGTGAGCGCCGACAGCCTTTCATGCGCCGCCAACCCGGACGGCTGGTGTTCCTCGACGAGACGAGCGTGAAGACCAACATGACGCCCTTGCGCGGGCGCAGCCTGATGGGCGAGCGGCTCATGGCCGCAGCCCCTTTCGCGCGGTGGCGGACACAAACCTTCATCGCGGGCCTGCGCTGCGATGAGCTTATTGCCCCATGGGTCATCGAGGGGCCATGGATGGTCCCGCCTTCGACCGCTACGTCTGCACGCAGCTCGCGCCGAGCCTCGAGCGCGGCGATGTGGTGATCCTGGACAATCTGAATGTCCACGAAAGTCCGCGCGCCGCCGAGGCGCTGGCCAAAGCCGGCGCCTGGTTCCTGTTCCTGCCGAAATACTCGCCCGATCTCAATCCCATCGAGATGGCCTTCGCCAAGCTCAAGACCCTGCCCAGAAAGGCAAAAGCCCGCACCTACGACGCCCTCTGGCACGCCGTCGGCGGCATCTGCGATCTCTTCGAGCCTCAGGAATGCTGGAACTACCTCAAAGAGGCCGGCTATGTTGCCGAATAATCGCCCGACGCCCTAGTGTCCTTGGTTCAGAGATACGTGCCATTATCTGGGTCTGCGATTCGTTGATCAGAGAGAGGGATAATGGGGCGGCGCGCACCGGAAGTGGAATTGAGCGAGGACCAGCGGCGCGCGCTTGTCGCGCTGACACGGCGTCGAACCATGGCGCAGGCGCTGGCGATGCGCGCGCGCATCGTTCTGGCTTGCGCGGCGGGCGCACAGAACAAACAGGTGGCCGCGGCGCTCTGTGTCGATTAGCCGACCGTCGGCAAGTGGCGGCGGCGGTTCATCGCGCGTTGTGTGGATGGCCTGTACGACGAGCCGAAGCCCGGCGCTGAAGCGCAAGATCACCGACGAACAGGTCGAGGCCGTGATTGTGCGCACGCTGGAAAGCACGCCCAAGGGTGCGACGCACTGGAGTTCGCGCCTGATGGCCCGGCAGAGCGGCATCTCGACCTCGAGCGTGCAACGGATCTGGCGCGCCTTCGGTCTCCAGTCCCACCGCACCGAGACCTTCAAGCTCTCCACCGATCCGCTGTTCATCGACAAGGTGCGCGACGTGGTGGGGCTGTATCTGGACCCGCCGGAGCGGGCGGTTGTGCTGTGCGTCGATGAGAAGAGCCAGGTTCAGGCGCTGGACCGCTCGCAGCCGGTGCTGCCGTTGCGGCCGGGACAAGTGGAGCGGCGCACGCACGACTATGTCCGCCACGGGACGACCTCGCTGTTCGCGGCCCTGAACGCCGCGACCGGAGACGTCATCGGCAAATGCTACAAGCGCCATCGCGCGGTCGAGTTCAAGAAGTTCCTCGCCGAGATCGAACGCCGCGTGCCCGCGGACCTCGACATCCACATCGTCATGGACAACTACGCCACCCACAAGACCCCGGCGATCCGCGCCTGGTTCGCCCGGCGGCCGCGCTGGCACGTCCATTTTACCCCGACCGGGGCGTCATGGCTGAACATGGTCGAGCGGTTCTTCGCCGAGATCACTGAACGACAGATCAAGCGCGACGTCCATCGTAGCGAGCGCGATCTGGAGCAGGCGATCCGCGCCTATATCGACGCCCGCAACGAAAACCCGAAGCCGTTCAAATGGGTCCGCACTGCCGACGACATCCTCAAAGCTGTCAACCGGTTCTGCCTCAGAACCAGCCCAGAAAATTATGAAGCGTACCTTTGATTCAGGACACTAGAGGAAACTGGCATTCCCGGCGCGCGCCGGCGATCTCGACCAGCCGCTCGCCGAAGTCGATCTGAAGTTGGCGGCGGGTGAGCGTCTCAAACCGCACGGTCGCCAGCGCTTCGGCCTTCAGCGCCTGCCGGTAGGGCTGCACAGCCCGCTGCAGCGTCCTCAGGCTGACGGCAATGCCTATCTCGGCCATCAGCTCCTGGCGCACCACGTCGGCGTTGCCGCGGTGGCGGATGAACCGCTCACGCAGCCAGTCCGCGTAACCGTCCAGTATCTTCCCTCGCTGCGGCGACTTGAACGGCGCCGGGCCACCGGCCACCACATAATGCTTCACCGTGTGATGGCTGCAGCCCAACTCGCGTGCGATCCGCTTGATACCCCAGCCGCACGCCTTCAGCCGCACCATCGCCGCGACTTCGTCCGGCGTCTTCATCTCCTGCCCCCGTGGATCGTCCCACGAAGGGCTTTCGGTGATTCGCGCCTCGTTCATCTCTGCTCTCCTCAATGACAAGGAGGGGGCAATTCCTCGTGTCGTCGAGGGGGCAGTTTTCCATGTCGCGTGATACCCGCTGCTTGAGCAACCATGCGCTGCTTCAGCCACCGAAGATACAACCCACAATTCATCGCCACCGGTTAAGTTCCACTACAGAGTGTTCCCCGCAGCTTTCACAACTGAAGTATCGGGGAATGTGACATGACATGTTTGGGGAATTCGGAGCGTTGCCGGAACCGCCAGCAGGCCGCTGAGGCAGGCATTACTTTTGCCGCCCACAATCCGTTTGAGGCAGACGTTGCGGCACGGGCCGTGGCCTACACGACGATTGCCTTTCAAGGGCGCGGCAAATACGACCGGCGGGACTACGATACGTTGGCGGACGCGCTGGCGGGCGCGCCGGCTCACAGGGCTGCCTGTGGCAGAGGAATTTTGTTGTACGCAATTTGCGACCGCGGTTTCACCGCGCTTTTGGCGACCTTGCCGCGACCAACGAACTGGCGGCGGGAGGGTCGGAGATGACGGATCAGCAGGAGCCGACACTCCACCTTGATCGGCGCGATGCGGAGCTAGTGCTGCGTGAACTCGTAGAATTGATAGCCGCGCTTCAACGCATCGAGACGCGGTTGCGCCTGGCACTTCGCAAATAGAACGATCATACCCAGGGGCGAGCTCAGGAGTAGCAGGCGGCCCGTAAGACAGCCTCCCGTTACGTGTCGCCTGCGCAGACTTTTATGCTCGTTGCAAGAGTGGCATCTCGGTCGCCCGGCCAACAAACCGGGTGTCCGAGAGGCCCCAGCACAGCATCAGAACAGACCCATTCTTCACCTCAGACCAATACCTCAAAAACCTACCCAAAAATGGGTGCCTCAATGCCGTAGAGACGGCCACTGACGGGCGTGTCAACGGCGACTTGAAAGTGACCTGGGTTAGGGCTGATCGGCGCGTTGAAACTGACCCACCCCGTTGTCGTTCCTGAGGGAGCGCACGCGTGCGCTCCCTCAGGCGTTTTCCGCCTTGTCGCTGCGATGTTTGGTCCTGGCCGGCCGGGCGATGACCCCGGCGCGGCGCTTGTCCTTGAGGCGGTAGCTCTCGCCGGAGATCTGCACGACGGTGGCGTGATGCAGGATGCGGTCGAGCATCGCAGCGGTCAGGACCGCATCGCCGGCGAACGCGTCGTCCCAGCTCGAGAACGTCAGGTTCGATGTCAGGATTATCGATCCTTTCTCGTAGCGCTTGGCGATCGCCTGGAAGAACAGGTTGGCCTGCGCCTGAGCGAACGGCAGGTAGCCGATCTCGTCGATGATCAACAGGCGCGGATTGCCGATCGCGCGATGCAGGACCTCCTTGAGCCGGCCCTGTCGCTGGGCGGTCTCCAGCA
>CAZINX010000040.1:0-5755 GCA_964540795.1 uncultured Hyphomicrobiaceae bacterium
GCGAGAAACTCGGTCAGATCATCGCCCGCGCCCACCACCGCATAATGGTAATGCGGCGCTTCCTCGATCATGTGCTCCTTGACGATCAGCCCGCGCCTATCATCGACAAGGACGATCAACTCCACCCCAGCCGCAATGAACGGGATTTGCGGATGCGGGCCGTAAGCGCCCTCGCTCGCCAGCCCGAGCGGAAGCCCGGCGGCGTCCATGCCGAGCCGGGCCTTGGCGATAGCGGCCTCCTCAATGGTGCCCGCGCGCGGCGTCTCGCCGGAGAAGGTGCCGAGCCGATCGGTGTCAAGCACCGGCGGCACGATGACCTCAAGCCCGACAAAATTGGCGAGAGCGGGCGCGATGGCCCGCTCTTTCCGATGCATCGTCGCAAGCGCAGCCTGCGTCCCTGCGTAAGGGTGCGCCTGCGCCTCTGGCTCAAGCCGCATCCGCCACTTGCTCCCGCGCCACCGGCTCCCACTCACCGCCGCCGGCGTAGCGCCAGGCGATCTTGCCGCTGTCGTCGATGGCGAACAGGTACAGCCAGCCGTTATCCACGAGATTGCGCACCACCTCGTGCTTCTCGATAATCGCATTCATCGCCTCGCGCGGCGCCTCGATCACGACCGACAGCCGCAGCGGCTCGTGGATCAGCCGCTCGCCGTCATGGACCGACTGCCAGGGCAGCCCCGTGCGCAGGTCGCCGCCATTGCCCTCCAGCACGCCGAGCGTTCCGACCACGTTGTGCAGCACCTTGTTGCCGCAGCCGAACACGCGGTTGTCCACCGTCGAGCCGTAATATTGCAGGCTGATCCAGCTCGCAACAACCATCGGCGCGGTCATGATCAGCTCCAGCGTGCCGAAGCCTTCGTCCTGCCGCCAATCGTAGTTGTGCAGGAAGCTGCGCCCACCGAGATCGCGTCCGGCGGTGCGGCTGCGCGGGGCGGCGATGAAGGCGGCGCAGCCCGCCAGACCCCATTCGGGCCGGACCTGCGCCCAGTCCTGGCTGCGGGCGATAACCTGGGCGTCCACGTCCCGGCCGCTGTCGATGTTCAGCAGGGCCGAGCGCTCAGCGCGCGCCAAGTGCCCCGCGCGATCGAGCCAATCCTTGAGCCGCGCGAGATCGTCGGCGTGGCTTTCCGGCACCGTCTCCAGATCGAACAGCTGGACCTCGTCGGTGGTCGTGTCATGCAGCGCGCCGATGAAGATGGTGTCCTCCGGCACCTTGATGCCCCGCTCGACCAGCCCCTTGCGCACCGCCGGGTCGTTCAGGATGGCCGCGGCAACCCGGGCATTCGCCTCGCCCGTGTGCCCGCCGCACGCGCCACAGTCCAGCCCGCTGGCGTGCGGGTTATTGACCACCGTCGCGCCGTGTCCGGCGAGCAGCACGATCCGCGCAAAGTCTGAAGTCATCGACATCGCCTTCAAGACGCCCTCGGCCATGTCGAGCCGCTGCTCCGGCGTGAAGCCCGTCTCGCGGTCCGCCATCGCGCGCGTCTCGATCTCAGGCATCAGCCGCTTCTCGACCGAGGCGTCCAGCCCGTCGGAGGCCGGATGCGTCACTGTGCGGGACAGGTGCAGCCCGTCGCTCACCAGCTTTACGAGATAGCCGATGCCGACCGTCTCGACGAAGGCGAAGGACGACACCGCCGCCAGCTTGAAGGATTTCCACGCCTTCGAGGCGCGCCGGCGCAGCCGCCGCAGCCCGAGGATCTCGATCTCTTCATCCGGCGTGGCGTCGCGCACCGTTTCGCGCACCGTGAACTGCGGGGTGAGCAGTACCGGGCACTGTGCGCCGCCCTCGTATTTGCCGATCGGGATATACTCGATGGCGAAACCGAAGAAGCCCGCGAAACCGATGGTCTCGACCTCCGGCGCGACGCTTTCCAGCGACCGGCGGAACACCTCGGAACGCACATCGATGCAGAACGCGGCCTGAACCTGCTTGCGCGCGTCCGAGCTGGTCTGCGCGCCGCCATTGAGCTTGGCGACCAGCTCGCGCTGCCAGGCGACGTCATAGGCTGTCTGCAACACCGCGTCGATGGCCAGCGTCTGCCCCTCGACCGGCCCCACGGGATACGCTTCGGCCCAGCGCGCCGCGAAATCGGCGTGCGACTGGAACCGCTCGAACAGGATCAGCTCATAAGCCAGCCGCACGGCCAGGAATTGCCGGAGCACCTCGTCCTCGCGGCCATAAAGCTCGGCGTCCCAGAGCTTGTAGCGGGCATAGGCCGCCCAGCCGCCGACCGTCATCAGCAGGCGGTGGAGATACGGCTCCATGCTGTCGTCGTCGAGGCCGAGCCGCTTCATTGCCGTAACGATCAGCCCGTCCGCCTCCTCAGGCAGCTTGGCGACAGCCGCGCGCATGTTGCCCATACCCGCGAATTCCGGCGTGCGGTCCACCATCGCCGTCTCCCGCCAGTGTATGTAAGGCGGCTGAGTCTGCCCCGCCGATGGCCAGGACGCCTGTCCCTCATCGAACTGGTCGGCCGCCCAGAGCGAGACGCGCTCGGTGATGAAGCCCGGCCAGTCCTTGCCGGAGACCACGGCCGCGATGTCAGCCACGCTCGGCAAGCAAGACGGCATTGCGGTCTCGTGCCGCGCCGCGGCAATCACCGCATCCGGCTCGGCCGGCAACGCCGCGCCCTTCACCCGCTCCAACGCCTCGGCGATGTCGTCCTTCGTAATCCTCCCGGCCTCGATCGCCGCCAAATAGTAGCTGCGCGGCATCGTCATCCGCGCGCCGGCGGTGCGGGCCACCACCTCTGCGGCTTTGGCGAAGTCGTGATCCGCCAGTCCCCAGAAGGGGTTGACCGCGACGAAGTGCTTGAGCGGCCAGAGCGGAGCGACGCGCTTGCCGGCGCGATCAGCCGCCGCGAGGATCGCCGTGTCGCCGACGCTTACGGCCTGGGTCTCATCGGTGATGTGCGATGCGGGCAATGCGCTCATTTCGCTCCTCCCTGCGGATTTGATTGCGGCCGGTTAAACGCGCCGACGAAACGATCGAACAATGTGCCGACATACAGTCCGTTGGCGATATGCACGCGCGCCTTGCGCCAGAATGGCCGGGCCGCCTGCGACGGCTCGATGATCTGCAGCACGGTGACAACGCCGAAGGAAACGACAGCCAGCGCCATGATCGCGTAGGCCGTAGCATCAGGCATCGGCGGCGGCGGGACCGCGCCGGCCAAGAGCAATGTCGCGCCCTGTTGCAGGACGAAGTAGGCGATGGTCACGCCGGTCGCGGCCGCCAGCGTGCGTCCGATGACATAGGCATTCAGTTTGCCGGCCGCGGATTGCGCGATGAACAGGGTCAGGCCCATGATCAGAATCGCGCCGAGCGCCAGGATTTGCGGCGAGACATCGCTCGCCAGGCCGAAACCCGCGCCAATGGCCGTGTAGAGCGCAAGCGCCAGCCCCAGCGCCAGCAGCACATGCGAGGGGCGCGGCGGGGTCTTCTCCGGCACCCACGACGCGCGTGCGATGTCGATGATGCTGCCCGAGGACAGGAACGCGTGCGCCTTGTAGAGCGAGTGCGCAACGATATGCAGCACCGCAAGCGCAAAGGCGCCGAGGCCGCATTGCAACATCATGAAGCCCATTTGCGCGACGGTGGACCAGGCCAGCGAGACCTTGATGCTGGTCTGGGTAAGCATGACCACCGCGCCGAACAGCGCGGTGAAGCCGCCGACAATCGCCAGCAGATGCAACGAGACCGCCGACAGCAGCATCACGTCGGCGAAGCGCACGATCAAAAAGCCGCCCGCATTGATGATGCCGGCATGAAGAAGCGCTGAGACCGGCGTCGGCGTCTCCATCACCTCCGGCAGCCAGCTATGGGACGGAAACTGCGCCGATTTCAGCAGCGCGGAGCCTGCGAGCAGGAGGGTGGCGGCGAGCAGCGTGCCGTTGGCGGCCTCCGCTCCGGCGGCAGACGCGAGAATTGCGCCGATGTCTCCGGTGCCGAACGCCTGGTAGAGCAGGATGGCCGCACCGATCAGACACGCATCGCTCAGGCGGGCTGTAATGAACTTCTTGCGCCCGGCGATGAGCGCTTTGCGCCGGTCCGCATAGAACAGCAGCAGCGTGTGGAGCGCCAGGCTCGTGCTGAACCAGGCGAGCGCCAGCATCGCCAGGTTGCCAGACAACACCAGCAGCATGACGCAGCCCAAGGTGAGGCACAGCCGCCCGGTGAATGCGCCCTGGCGCGCGTCGCCGTCCATGTAGTTGCGGCTGTACTCGACCACGATCGCGCCGACAAAGGCGACCAGCGCGAACATCACCGCGCTCAGCGCATCGAGCCGCAACGACAGGCCGAGGCCATCCGCCCCGAGCGTGGGCGTCGTCACCGGCCCGTAAAGGGCGACGGCCGCGCCGGACGCCAAGGCGATCATCAGCGCCGCCAGGGTCGCAAGCCGCGCGGCATCCAACAGGCGGCGCGGGCGCATCCCGGCTTGCGTTTGCGCGAACAGCCAGACCGCCAACAGCACAAGCGGCCCCGCAGCTGCGGCGATAGCAATAAAGTCCATATCCGTCCCTTTGCTCTGGAAAGAATGTCGCAGGTAGAATTAGCAGCGCCTGTTCCTTCCATAAAATTCATTGTTAAGATCGTTTCGTTCGCTAAAATAGAACGAATGGCCGTGCTGAATTACAACCATCTGCGCTACTTCTGGGCTGTCGCGCATGAGGGAAACCTCACACGCGCGGCCCGGCGGCTGAACGTTTCTCAGTCCGCGCTGTCAACGCAGATCCACAAGCTGGAGCATCAGCTCGGCTATAAGCTGTTCGAGCGGCGCGGCAAGCGACTGTTGCTCACCGAGGCGGGGCGGATCGCGCTGGATCATGCCGATTCGATCTTCGCGACGGGCGAGGAACTGCTCGGCACACTGCGCGATAGCGGCGGCACGACGCGGCAGGTCATTCGTATCGGCGCGCTGGCAACGCTGTCGCGAAACTTTCAGGTTGGCTTTCTACGGCCGATCCTCGGGCGGGCCGATGTCGAGCTGGTGCTGCGCTCCGGCGGGCTGGCCGATCTGTTTCAGGCGCTGGAGGCGCTGCGGCTGGACATCGTGCTCGTCAATCAGGCGCCGGCGCGCGATTCGGTGACGCCGTGGATTTCGCACGCGATTGCGGAGCAGCGCGTCAGCCTCGTCGGCACCCCCGAGCGCATTGGTAATGGCGGCGACTTGCCTGACCTGCTGAGGCAGCACCCGATCATCCTGCCCTCGCTCGATACCGGCGTGCGCACCGGCTTCGATGCGCTGGCCGACCGGCTGGAGGTGCGCCCGCAGATCGCCGCCGAGGTCGACGACATGGCGATGATGCGGCTGATGGCGCGCGAGGGCATCGGGCTGGCCGTGGTGCCGCCGATCGTGGTGAATGATGAACTGAAGAACGGTCGGCTTGTCGAGGCAAACCAGCTTCCCGGCGTGATCGAGACCTTCTACGCGGTGACGCTCGCGCGGCGCTTCCCGAACCCGCTGGTGCGCGAACTGCTGAGGGCGCACGAGGAGAGGGAACCTGCTGGCTAATGGGGGACGGCGACCGTCATCTCCGCGCCGCCGAGGCCGTGGACACTATCATGCGCGCGGATGGTGACGCCTTCGACATCGTTCGGGATCGCCACGCCCGTCAGAGAACGGCTGAAGGGCTGCTCATTCACATGCGGATGCAACAATTCGCGCGAGCCGAGCACATCACCGTCCGGCCCAACCACGTCCCAGCGGTCGGCGTAATGCTCCCAGCCCTCATCGGCGTGGCGCACCGT
>CAZINX010000041.1:0-4152 GCA_964540795.1 uncultured Hyphomicrobiaceae bacterium
CGTCCGGCCCGATCACCGACGCCGTGACCTGCACCCCGCCTGTCCCCCAGCCATACGGCATCGGCATCTCGCGGCTGGCGAACGGCACCTGATAGCCGGGGATCGCGATGGCCTTCAGGATCGCGCGGCGGACCATGCGCTTGGTCTGCTCGTCGAGATAGGCGAAGTTGTAGGCCGGGGCGGTCATTCGGCGGCCTCGCTGCCTGGCTGATCGCCTTGCGCGCGCTGCTCTTCCCACTCCTTGCGAAGCTGGCGCACCAGCGCCAGCTCGGCCTGAAAGTCCACGTAATGCGGCAGCTTGAGATGCTCGACGAAGCCTGTCGCCTGGACATTGTCGGCGTGACTGAGGACAAATTCGGCGTCCTGCGCGGGGGCGGTCACCGGCTCGCCCAGCTCCTCGGCGCGCAGCGCGCGGTCCACCATCGCCATCGACATCGCCTTGCGCTCGCTGTGTCCGAAGGTCAGGCCGTAGCCGCGCGTGAACTGCGGCGGCGCTTCGGCTGAACCGGCGAACTGGTTGACCATCTCGCATTCGGTCAGCGTGACCTCGCCGAGCGGCACTTCGAAGCCAAGCTCTTCCGGCACGAAGGACGCCTCCACCGCGCCCATGCGGATTTCGCCGGCGAACGGGTGGGTGCGGCCATAGCCGCGCTGCGTGGAATAGCCCAGCGCGAGCAGGAAGCCTTCATCGCCGCGCGCCAGCGCCTGCAGCCGCAGATCGCGCGGGGCCGGGAAATCGAGCGCGCCGCGCGTGACGTCGTGCACCGGCGCGTCGCTCGGCGGCTCGTTCTGCTCGATCAGTCCATCGCGGCCAAGCAGCGCGCAGACATGCGGGACGGATTCGCGCGGCTCTTGCGCTGGCTCCGGGTCGGGCGCGCCCGGTTCGCTCCCGCCCCCCGTCAGCGACGGGTCGAGCAGCCGGTGCGTGTAGTCGAAGGTCGGCCCGAGCACCTGCCCGCCCGGCAGGTCCTTGAAGGTCGCGGAAATGCGCCGGTGGATCGTCATCCCGGCGGTGTCGAGCGGCTCGGAATAGCCGAAGCGCGGCAGCGTGGTGCGGAATGCGCGGGCGAGGAAAATCGCCTCGATCAGATCACCGCGCGCCTGCTTGATCGCCAGCGCGGCGAGGTCGGGGTCGTAGAGCGAGGCCTCGCACATCACGCGGTCGACCGAAAGGCTGAGCTGCTCGCGGATTTGCGCGACCGTGATCTCCGGCACCGCCGGGTCGCCGCGCCGCGCCTTCGCCAGCAGCGCGTGCGCCGCCGCGATCGCCGCTTCGCCGCCCTTGACCGCGACATACATCAGCCGGCCTCCACGATCTCCGTGCTGCGAGGCAGCGCCGCGATCTGACCTTGCCCCGCGAAAATGACATCGACGCCTTGCGGGAAGCGCACGTGGTTGCCGCGCCACTGCGCCACGAAATCCTGCGGCAGCGGCGCTGCGCTGAAGCGCGTCTCGCCGTTGATGCCCGGCCCGGTCAGCCGCCAATGGTCGCCGAAATCCGCCACCTGAATGATGACTGTGGCCGAGCGGTCGGGATAATCGGGCGTGCCATTCGGGTAAACATCGAGCGCCGGCGCGTTCTGCGCATCGGTGATGAGCGCGAAATCGGCCAGCCGCGCCTCGTCGATCAGCCGCGCGCCCGTGTGAAACCGCAGGAACTGCGCGGCGGAGACATCCACCCCCGCATCGCTCCACACCTTCGTCTCGAAATCGGCCAGCGTGAGCAGAACAGCCGCTGCCGCAGCATTCAGCGGTGCTGGCGGCGCGAAGCCGACATCGACAGCAGCGATCCGACCGGGCCTCGCCATCGCATTCATCACCGCCCGAAAAGCCTGCTGGCTCTCGCGCGCGGGATCGGTGAAGGCGCGATAGACCATATTCATGTGTCGTCCTCTCCGCGAACGAGCGTGAAGAAGTTGACGCGGGTGCTGGCGATTTCGGCGGCTTGCGCCCGCTCTTCCGCCTCGCGCCGCGCGCGCACCGGAGCGACAAGCGCGTCCTCAAGCCTGCCGCGCCACCGCTGATCCTGTCCCAGCGCATCGACGATCGCCGCGAGGCGCGCCTTCTCCGGGCACCGTCCGAGCAGATAGCCGTAGCCGAGCGTCTCGCCGACACGCACGGTCGCGCGGGTGACAGTCGCCTCGCCGAGATTGAACGGCGCGCCGTCCCCGCCGATCCGGCCGCGCAGCATCACCAGTCCCTGTTCCGGCGCGCGGATATCCTCAGCCTGCGGCAGCGGGCCGAGGGCGTCGAGCGCCCGCTCAAGCTCGGCCTCGCTGGCCTGCGCGCAGATGCGCATGAGAATCTGGCGCGCGGCAATCGCGTCCTGCTCAGGCATTGCCCCGGCTGGCGCCGTTGAACCGCACGCAACGCAGCGCATAACTGAGGTAATAACCCAGCGTTGCTGTCTTCGTGTTCGGGTCCTTGCCGCGATCGTCCCAGCGGCGCAGGCGCACGGCGTCCTCGTAATAGGGGTTGGCCTCGAAGTCAGCGACTTCAGCCTCGCTCATCGGCCCGCCTTGCAGCATCAGCGAATGCCGGGACATCGGCGAGAGCGCGTCGAAATAGCCCGGCTCGACCGCACAAAGGTAGCGCTTGGCCGCGACATGCAGGCGGACCGGCTCGGTGACCTCCGGGCCGAACCATTTGGACAAGAAGGCGTCGCCCAGGTCCTCGTGGCGGCGGTCTTCGTCGTGCGCGGGCGCGTCCTCGAAGTTGTCCTCCAGCAGATGCCCCACATCATGCAGCAGCGCGGCCGTGATGAGGGCGGGCGAAGCGCCTTCGTTCTCCGCAAGCCGCGCGCATTGCAGCGCGTGCTGAAGCTGCGTGACCGGCTCGCCGCCGTAAAGGTCGCTGCCGTGCTTCTCGACCATGTCGCTCAGGACGCTGCCGAGCGGGGCGTCCGGGGCGGTGGCGATGCTGGCGTCCGTCATGTGTGGGCCTCCTTCTCTGCGTTTAAAAGTGTCGGTTCGGCGTTTGAAATGTCGGCCTGCGCGCAGGCGTCGAAGAATGCGTCAATGAGGGGCAAGCCCTCGGTTGCGCTCAAGCCGACGGCGTAGACCCCGCCCGCGCTCACGCAGTCGGTGATCTCCAGCACGGCGAGCCGGGCGTCGCTTCCTACCTCGCCGGAGAGCACAACGCCCGCGCCCAGCCCGGCGGCGGCGGCCTCCTTCACGGCCTCGCGCGTCGGCATCACGAGCGGCGCGCGCAACGCCAACCCGCCATCCCTGCACGCCGTCTCCACAACTTGCCGGGTCAGCGAACCGTCCTCGCGCAGGATGAGCGTCTCGTCCGCCAGCTCCGCGAGCGTGATCGCGCGGCGGCGCGCCAGCGGCGAGCGGGCTGCGACGCAGAGCAGCGGGCGTTGCGGCGCGATCAGCTGCGCGCGCACGCCATCGGGCACGTTCAGCAGCGTCATCACGCCCACATCGATTTCGCAGGCCGCGATCATCTGCAGCAGTTCAGCGGTGTTGCCCTGGCGCGCGGCGATCTCGACGGCCGGTTGGGCGACCTTCAGCTGCGCCAGCACGCGCATGGCGACCGACGGCGTGGAAAAGCCGACCTTGAGCCGCCCGCGCGCAAGCGCGCCAAGCTCTTCGGCGGTAGCCTCGATGTCGCGCGCCCCGGCCAGCACGGCGCGGGCCTTGTTGTAGATCTCCCGCCCCGACGCGGTCAGCCGCACCCCGTGCGCGCGGTCGAGCAGCCGCAGGCCGCAGCTCGTCTCAAGCGTTTGCACGCGCTGCGAGACGGTCGGCTGGCTCAGCCCCAGCCACAGCGCCGCGCGCGAAAAGCTGCCCTGCTCCACGACAGCCACGAATGCCTCAAGCTCGTTGAGCGACAGCTTCACGCGCGCTGGCACGGGTTTGTCGGCGGTATCGGCCATTTCCGGTCCATTCCAATCTCCGTGCCGCCTTCATACAGATGTCATCCGAAAATGCAATAACCGGGACCGAAATTATTGGAGATTGCAATGCAAGCGGCCGTCCGGGCCGGAGCCGACTGTCATAAACCTCTAACATGGCTGTGGTTCATAGGCGCGGAATCCAGGGAACGGGGATGCGGTTTGATTGAATTTCGCAATGTTCGCAAAGAGTTCGGCCACGTTGTTGCGGTGAAGGATGTGTCCTTCAGCATCGACAAGCCGATGATGGT
>CAZINX010000042.1:0-3614 GCA_964540795.1 uncultured Hyphomicrobiaceae bacterium
TGCTGAAGGTGTTCGGCCCGATGCTGGCGTTCCATGCCCTCCAGGCCGATGGGTTGGCCGGCGTAGATCGCCGTCTGCTCGGCGAACTTTCATATACCGCGGCCCTGCACGCCTATCGCTGGGGTGATCTTGAGGCCGCGCTTCGGTTTTTGGGCGCGCGCAGCCTTGTGGAGAGCGAGCGCGGGACCAGCGGCGCGCTCACGGCGGACGCCGTCGAAACCCTCACCAATACCCACACGAGCCGCGCCGTCGCGCTTAGTGGCCTCGGGCGCGGCGAAGAGGCGGTGCAGGCCTATGACCAGGCGCTTGACCTGCGTGAGGAGCTGCGCGCCCGGCTGGAGCCGGAAGGGCGCTTCACCCCGGCGCTGCAGGACACCCTCGCCATCACCCACATGGCCCGCGCCAACGCGCTTTATGGCCTCGGGCGCGGGGGCGAGGCGGTGCAGGCCCATGACCAGGCGCTTGAATTGCTTCAGGAGCTGCGCGCTCGGCTGGAACCGGAAGGGCGCTTCACCCCGGCGCTGCAGGAAACCCTTGCCAATAACCACATGAACCGCGCCGGCGCGCTTCAAGACCTCGGGCGCGGGGGCGAGGCGGTGCAGGCCTGTGATCAGGCGCTTGAATTGCGTGAGGAGCTGCGCGCCCGGTTGGAGCCTGAGGGCCGCTTCACCCCGGCGCTGCAGGAAGAACTCGCCAAGACCCACACGATCCGCGCCCTCGCCCTTGATAACCTCGGGCGCGGGGGCGAGGCTTTGCAGGCCTATGATCAGGCGCTTGAATTGCTTCAGGAGCTGCGCGCCCGGCTGGAACCCGAGGGCCGCTTCACCCCGGCGCTGCAGGAAACCGTCGCCGTGACCCACATGAACCGCGCCGTCGCGCTTGCCAGGCTCGGGCGCGGGGGCGAGGCGGTGCAAGCCTTTGATCAGGCGCTTGAACTGCGTGAGGACCTGCGCGCCCGGCTGGAGCCTGCGGGCCGGTTCACCCCGGCGCTGCAGGAAACCCTCGCCATGACCCACATGAACCGCGCCGCCGCGCTTGATGACCTCGGGCGCGGGGGCGAGGCGGTGCAGGCCTATGATCAGGCGCTTGACCTGCGTGAGGACCTGCGCGCCCGGCTGGAGCCGCAGGGCCGCTGGACGCCGGCGCTGCAGGAAACCCTCGCTGGCACCCACATGAACCGCGCCGTCGCGCTTCAAGGCCTCGGGCGCGGGGGCGAGGCGGTGCGGGCCTGTGATCAGGCGCTTGACCTGCTTCAGGAGCTGCGCGCTCGGCTGGAGCCTGAGGGCCGCTTCACCCCGGCGCTGCAGGAAACCCTCGCCAATACCCACATGAACCGCGCCGTCGCGCTTGATAACCTCGGGCGCGGGGGCGAGGCGGTGCAGGCCTATGACCAGGCGCTTGAGCTGCTTCAGGAGCTGCGCGCCCGGCTGGAGCCGGAGGGGCGCTTCACCCCGGCGCTGCGGCACGGCTTGGCGACGACCTATTACAACCGCGCACACCTACACCTGCACGAGGCCCGAGGCCAGAACGAGGCAGCTTGCCGCGATGCGCGGGCCGCCGAGGCGCTGCTTTCCGATCTCGTGACCAATCTCGGGGAAAGGTGCCCGCCCTTGTTCCATCAGCATCTGGAAATGATGCGTTCGCTCGTGGCGCGGGTCTGCGATGAATGAGGAGGCGAGGGCTGAATGATTGATCAAACATCGCCGGATAACGCACCGCACCAGACCGTCATGGCGGAGACGGCGGCGGCTTTGCGCGGGCAGCCCTGGTTCGATATCGCCGTAACCGACTGGCCCGCCCCGATCGCCCATGAGCTCCAGCAGCTCATAGGGATGCTTGAGGCGGGGCGTGATGCCGGCGGCACGCTTTTCCAGGTTCGCGATTTGGCCGAAATCCTCATCAAGACGGTAGTTGTCACGCTCGGGCGCGATCTGATTGCGAACGGCGATGAAGACGCAGCCTATGCCGCGCGTTCCCGGCTTTTCTCCGGCAAGCTGTCACTGGGCAGTTGGCTGGCGGCATTGCGGGAGATGGCCGCCGCCGCGAACCCGCAGTCGGCGCTCCTCCTGCCTGAACTGGCCGCATTGGGCAAGCCATCTGACACCTTCGCGAAAGCCTACGATGGCTACGCATCCCAACGGAACCGGGACGTCGGACACGGCGCCTTCCGCCCGGACTCCGCCGAACTGGCTGCGGTCGTCGAGGAGCAGCTGCTGGGCGCGCCCGTCCGTGCTGGCGGCTACCAAGGCGGGCTGGATCGCGCTTTTTCCGCGGTTCACGAACTCGGCATCTGGAACAGCGCGTCGTTCCGCCTGGATACGGCAGAGGGCGCGCCATTCTCAGGGGCGTCCGCAATCCGGGCCACCCGCGCGCTGCCGGACCACAGCCAGCACCAAATCGAGATCCGCGATCTGGTGCTCGTGCGCGGCGAGCGATCGCTCAACATGGCACCGTTGTTGGCCGCGCGCAGATGCCGCGAATGCGGAGAACGCGATGCGTTCATCTTCGACTCGCCACGGGGTTTCAATCCTCAGAGGGATCCGCGCTTCGACTTTCTTGATTACGCCAATGGCCATCGGCTGAGCGTCAATGCGGCAAAGGACGACCCCGCGTTGAAGGCGCTTGCCGATCTGCCCTTCGCCGACAAGGCCATGGCGGACACGAGCGGCGAATTCCGCAGCCAGGAGGTGGTTGCGCTGCTCGACGACATCCTGTTCGACAAGCGCTATGCCAGCCCGGAGTGGCTCCGCAAGCCGCTGCGCGAGCATATGCAAGTCCACCCGTCCGGTGTTTTATGGATCGAGGCGCCCGGCCATGTCGGCAAGACCATGTTCGTTCGGGGGCTGACCGGTGAGGGTCTGGAGACCAGACAAGCCGAGAAGGAAATCGACATCCTCGGCGACGGCGACCCGCCGTTGCTGGTCCCGATCTTCCTGAAACGCGAATACCGGTTCGACCTGGCGCAATTCCAGATGTTCTTGGAGAACCGCGCGCGCGAGCGCATCCGCACCGATACGCGGCTCGATTTGCGGATCCCGCGCCCGGAGGATTTCACCTCCGAAGCGGACCAGCCGATCGACAGCGACGCCGTGCGCGAGAAGCTGCAGGCCGGCTTCGTCAAGTTCGCCACCGAGGCGCGCAAGGGTGCCCGCGAGTTGCTCCGCTCCCGCGTGATCCTCGCCGTTGATGGCCTGGATGAATTGCCCGACCCGGGCGATGGCTTTTCGCCGGTCGACTATTTGCCGCCAGCCGACCAGCTTCCTGATAACGTCACGCTGCTGCTGACCTCCCGACGCCTGACCGACGCGGACTGTCCGCAATGGCTGGCGGCGCGGCTCGATGCCCGTTATCCGCACAGCAGCATGTGCCATCGCTTCCGCGCGGATGTCGATCATCCCGACTACGTCGCGCTGCTCAAAGACTACGTGCACGCGCATTCCGGCGTGAAACGCGATCATCCGCGCTTTGAGGAGGTGTGGCAGACGCTGCGGATGGCCTCGGGCGGGCTGTTCCTATTCTTGTCGTTCATGTGTGACCGGATGCGCGAGCAGATCACGTGATGGCCATCGACGAAGCCAAGCTGGATCGGGTGCTGGGGCAGTTGCGCGCGGGCG
>CAZINX010000043.1:0-3550 GCA_964540795.1 uncultured Hyphomicrobiaceae bacterium
TGATCTTCCTGCTGCTGCTGGGCGTGCGCAATCTGCTGAAGCTGAAGTGAGGGCGGCGGCCCCGTGTCTGCGTGATGATCCCGGGTCAGCAGCGCATCACTGCGTGCTGCACTGCGCCCGGGATGACGCCCGCATGTCGCCCCGTGCGCGCTGCGCCGCGTCCGGGATGACATGCGGGTGTCGCCCCGTGCGCGCTGCGGCATGACAATGACGCAGCGCAGACACGGGGCCACGAACCTGACAGATATTTCATCCGCCGGGTCATTCTCGTGTCGCCCGCGCGCGTTAGATTGTTATTCGTCGAGCGACATCCGTCGCTCGGTCCGGCCTAAGGCCGGCGCGCGGTCGCGCTTACAGCGCGCGTAGGCGCGCTGGGGTGCCATTTCGTAAGGGCGGCGTTGGCCGCAAACCGAACACACGAGCAGACACGTATCGCAAGCATGACCACGATCGACGCGACACGCCCCCGCCGCGCCGTCTCGACCGCGCGCCTCGCCCGCCTGTGGGGCGAGTTCACCGCGCTGTTTATCGGCGTGCCGCTGGCCTGCGCTTATCTGCTGCGCCCGGAGGATGTCGTCAACGTGCTGGCGGCCAGCGCGGCGGCGGGCGTCGTGCTGCTGGCGGTCACGCCGGGCTGGCGCTGGGTCCGGCTGCTGACTTGCCGGCCGATTCGCGATCTGGCCACGCTCGCCGTGTTCGCGCTCATCTCGGCCGCCATCATCCACACCCTGGTGATGGAGCTTGCGCCCTGGGCCTATCTCTCGCTGCCGACCCAGCGCTATGAGCTGTGGGTGATGATCATGGCGCTCTACCCGTTCCTGTCCGCGCTGCCGCAAGAGCTTTTGTTCCGCGCGCTGTTTTTCGAGCGTTACGGCGTGCTGTTCGGCTGGCACGGCGATCATGCGCGCACGCCCTGGTTCGCTATCGTGTTGAACGCGCTGATCTTTGGCCTCGCGCATCTGTTCTATTGGAACTGGGTCGCGGTGGGCCTGACGACGGCGGGCGGGCTGGCCTTCGCCTATGCCTATACGCGGCTGAACTCGTTTCCGCTCGCCTTCGCGATGCATGTCGCGGCGGGCCAGCTCATCTTCACGCTGGGGCTGGGCCTGTTTTTCTACCACGGGGCGGTCGGCATGAGGTAGCTCATTGGGTATGCGACAAGAGAGCTTGCGCACAGGCTTCACAGAACTGACATAGGGTTATAGTATCTCCAAACCGTGGAACACGTCAGCCAGCGTACTTTGGGCGCCCGGACACCGGGAACCATGGGAAGGGAAAACGTGAACGCCGCCGCAGCCGTCTCGCCGGGGATGTGCCCGGCCCTCGTCCTGAACGCCGACTTCCGGCCCCTGAGCTATTACCCTCTTTCGCTCTGGAGCTGGCAGGATACGGTGAAAGCCGTCTTCCTCGACCGCGTCAACATCGTCTCGACTTATGACAGGGTGGTGCGAAGTCCCAGCTTCGAGATGAAGCTGCCAAGCGTGGTTTCTCTCAAGCAGTATGTCCGCCCCGCCCTCTACCCCGCTTTCACCCGCTTCAACGTTTTTCTCCGCGACAAATTTGCCTGCCAGTATTGCGGCGCGACCGAGGATCTGACCTTCGACCATCTCATCCCGCGCTCGAAAGGCGGCCTGACCCGCTGGGACAACGTGACGACCGCCTGCGCGCCCTGCAATCTGCGCAAGGGCGGGAAAATGCCGGAAAAGGCGAAGATGTGGCCATCGCTGATGCCATACCGCCCCACCGTGCATGAGCTGCACCGCAACGGCCGCGCCTTCCCGCCAAACTACCTGCACGAAAGCTGGCTCGACTACCTCTACTGGGATACCGAGCTGGAGCCATAAGCGCGTCTCAAGTCATTGCCGGGCTTGACCCGGCAATCCAGGAATCCCTCTTTGTGGCGCTGGATGCCCGTGTCAAGCACGGGCATGACGTCACAGCGTGGCTCAGTCCAGCTTGAAGCCCTTGGCGCGGATGAACGCGCCGAAATCCGCGCGCTCCGGCAGGTTGTACTGCCGCGCCTTGTCCTCCGACCATGTGTACGGTTCGACCTCACCTAGGTCCGCGGCGCGGCGCTGGCGCGCATAGGGCTGCTCGGCGGCGCGGCGCACGTCATACTTCTCCATCGCCGCGCGCTGGCCGGCGTCGTCGAACCGGCCCTCGTGGATCGTCGCGGAAAGCGGCAGACGCAGGCTGATCTCCGGCGCTTTTGCCGGCCAGCCTACCGCCAGCGCGGCCAAGGGGAAAACATGATCCGGCAGGCCGAGCAGCTCGCTCGCTTCGCGCGCGCGGTTGCGGATCGCGCTGATCGGGCACACGCCGAACCCATACGCCTCCGCCGCGAGCACGAAGGCCGCGAGCACAATCCCCGCATCCACGCTGGCGTTGAAAAACGAATCCAGGTGATCGTTGGCGAAGGCGTGCCCGCGCATCTCGTGGACCAGCCGCTGGCGGCGATGGTTCGCGCAGATCACGGCGAAGGCCGGCGCGGCCGATGTCCAGGACTGCTCCGCCACCAGCGCGGCAAGCGCGTCGCGCTGATCCGGCTCGGTCACGAGGATGATGTCGCGCTGCTGCAAGTCGCTCTTGCTCGGCGCGGCCAGCGCCAGCGCGGCGATCATGCGAAGCTCTTCGGCGCTCGGCGGCGGCCCGGCGAAAGCACGCACCGACCCGTGCGCGGCCAGCGCCTGCCACAGCGCCGGCGGCGCGCCCCTCACACCGTCGGCCAGCGCCTCGCCCTCCGCCCCGTAGCGCCGCGCCAGCGCCGCCTTGAGCGTCGTCCAGTCCCCCGCATCCGCCATCGCATCACCCTTGCCGTTACCCGCTGTTGCGGAATTTGATGTTGAACCCCGATGTCAAAAGGCTACCATCGAATGACGAACGGGCGCGCGGACGGGGTACGACGCCAATCAGGATTTTTGCAGATGCAAGCACTTTCGACGCGAAAAGTCGGCTACATCATCCTCAAGGCCCGCGAATGGGACGCCAAGAGCGGCGGCGTGCATTACGTCGACCCCGGCGATTTCGCGGATTACGACAACGAGTCGATCCTCGAGGACGTCGCCAACAGCGCCGAGGACGCCACCCGCGCGGAGCTGTCGGAGTTCATCGCCGGGCTGAATGATGACGAGAAGGCCGAACTCGTCGCGCTGGTCTGGGTCGGCCGCGGCACTTACGAAGCGGCGGATTTCGACGAGGCGGCGAACGTCGCCCGGAGCGAGAACACCACGCCGACCGAGAGCTATCTGCTCGGCATCCCGCTGCTGCCGGATTATCTCGAAGAGGGCCTGTCGAAGATGGGCATCAATGTGGACGAGGTGGAAAGCGACATTATGTGAAAAGCGTGCGCCGGGTTTCGGGCTGGACAGCGCGGCCCGGATTTTCTAAAAGGCTGGAACTCAACGCTTAGGCCGCGCGTCTTGCGGTTTGCCGCGGTGTTGGCTAGCTTGGCGTGACGCCTGCCTCTCCTTTCGCCCAGGTAGCTCAGTTGGTAGAGCATGCGACTGAAAATCGCAGTGTCGGTGGTTCGATTCCGCCCCTGGGCACCATC
>CAZINX010000044.1:0-3209 GCA_964540795.1 uncultured Hyphomicrobiaceae bacterium
TCGTGAACACCCATGATTGCCTCGATGTGAAAGCAACCTTGCATCACTGCTCGCAGAAATTCTGAATCCCCGACGGGACCAAGAGTCCACAGCGCCTAGCTCTAGGTGTTTAGTCCCACTGTGTGATGGAGCGGGTTCAGCCTGAACCGATCCGGTGTTTCTGTCCAGCATTTGCAGATATATTCGTACGGGGTCATCCCCCGGAGCGTCTTCAGGCGCCTGGCGTAGTTGTAGGCCGCCAGGAAGGTTTTCAGGTGCTGTTTCAGCTGCTGATGGCTGTCATAGTGATAGCGCCTGACGGTGGCCTCCTTGATCGTCCGGTTCATCCGCTCGACCTGGCCATTCGTCCAGGGATGGTTGGGCTTGGTCAGCCGGTGCTCGATGCCGTGCTCGCGGCAGCGCAAAAGCAATCCGGGACGGATTGCGTCCCGCAATCCTATGTCGAACATGTGCGTTATGTACCGCGCCGTCGGGCCGCCGCGTTTGCCGGGCTGATGGCAAAACTGCACGCCATTGTCGGTGAGAACGGTATGGATCTTGTAGGGAACCATCTCGATCAGGGTGAGAAGAAAAGCTGATGCCGTGGTGCGGGTCGCCTTCTCCACAAGCTGGGCGAAGGCGAGTTTCGATGTCCGGTCGATGGCGACGAAGAGATAGAGCTTGCCTTCCCCGGTGCGCACTTCAGCAATGTCGAGGTGAAAGAACCCGATCGGATAGCTCTTGAATTTCTTCTTCTGCGGCTTGCTCCCTTCGACCTCGGGAAGACGGCTGATGCCGTGGCGTTGAAACAGCCGATGCAACGATGAGCGCGTGAGATGTGGGATCGTGGCCTGAAGCGCGTACAGGCAATCGTCCAGAGGCAGCAAGGTATACCTGCGGAACGCCACGGCCATGGCTTCCTCTTCTGGTGACAGCACGGTTGAGCGTGCTTGTTTCGGTCCCATTGCGGCATCGTGTACAAAGCTGCGTTTCTTCCACTTCGCCACGGTCTTGGGGTTCAGCCCGTACCGCGTCGCTAATTCCTTGGCCGTAGCTTGCGATCGCTGTATTGCCGCTCGGACTGCGTGCGTGGTCGTGGCGCTGCCGTGAAGAATCTGTCCCATAAGGCCTCCCGCGTTGCGGGATCCGTTAGACTGATTCCATCACACAGTGGGACTAAACACCTAGAAGAACCGTTCGGCTCCCCCAGATGCTTCGATTGTGTGCCCAGTCACAAACCCATTCCGCTCCGACACAAGAAAGGCGGCAATCGCAGCGATCTCTTGAGGGAGACCAAACCGGCCCACCGGCGTGTATTCCGCCCCAACACGCGCTACCAAATCTTCGTCAGGCAATCCTGCCAGGTCCGGTCGTGTCTCGCGAACTTTGGGAATCATGTTCTGCTCCCAGTTGTCGGTCCGGATCGCTCCAAGCGCGATTGCGTTCACCAGGATGCCGTGCGGGGCGACCTCTAAGGCCAGACCGCGTGTCAGGTTGTTAATGGCTGCGCTCAAGACGTGCGACACGAGCAACTTCGGATTCGGATAAATTCCGCCGACGGATGACATATTGACGATGCCCCCCAGCCTTGCTCGCGCATTTGAGGGATGGCGGCGCGATTGAGACGGATCATGGCGTGGAGCTTGACCTCTTCCATCTTACGCCAGTCGTCATCCGAGTCTTCCATCAATCCCCCCGGATGTGCGCGACCCGCATTGTTAACGACGATATCGACCCCACCGAATTGTTCTGTGGCCAAGGTCACCAATTCTTCGCCAGAGCCTGGGTCCGTTACATCCAACGCAAACGGAACGACTTCTGCGCCGGTCTCTTCCGCGATTGACGCCGCCGTCTTTGCCAATCGCTCGTCGTTCCGCGCTGTTATCACAAGCTTGACGCCTGCCTGAGCCAGTTCGCTCGCCACCGATTCGCCAACGCCGGCGCTGGCGCCGGTGACGATTGCGACCTTGTCTCGGATCTTCAAGTCCATGGGGTCCTCTTTTGCTGTTCTTGCTTGTTGGATTTCGACTAATTAGCCCGGTTCGCGCTCGTAACTATGTAAGACAGATTTTCATCGTGCCGTGGAAGAGTTATCTCGAAATGGAAGCTATCTTCTGCATAGTAAAACGTCATCATCTCAAGTACGTTTTCACTCTCGGAATATGTAATGCGATCCATTGTCAGACAGGTTGATGATTCTGGCATATCTAGGGCTTCAGCAACCTCGGACTGGAGTGCAGAGGTGCGAATTATGTGCTTTGCTTCCTTGATTCAAATGTGCATCTCATTCTCAAAAACGGAATAACTCGTCTCATACTTATAGTCATCCCGGCACAAAACCTCAGCTACGCCGCTTAGAGCAAGTGGCAGAAAGAGATCAACTAAGGCGATTGGCGACCCTTCGTGGAGATAGACACGCCGTAATCGCATGACGGGCTCGTCTCCGGTTCCGAGAATGGTCGCTACATGCTCTGGCACCCTTATTTTTTGCAGGCCGATAATTCTGACCTCAGGTTCAATTCCCCGATCTCGTAACGCTTCGACGATTGTTCTGGCTTTACGGGTCAGCTTCTGGCTCACTTGGGGGCCCCGGAGAAAGGTGCCCTTACCGCGCCGGCGGTAAATCAGACCCTTGTCCGGCACTGTGCCGGCCGGCCAGTCCTCGCGCCGCTCCGCGATCCGCTGCCAGTCAGGCGCGTCGCCTGTCTCGATCCAGGTCTCGCCGAGCACGGTGTTGCGGAACACGCGCTCGGCCTCGTCGGAGCCCGCCGCCGTCTCCTTGTCCCGCGCGATGTCGGCCCAGCTCTTCCACCCCGGCGGCGAATAGAGCGCCGAGAGATGAAACCCCACCGTCCGCGCATCGCGGGGCTCGGCGGTCGCCCGCCACTCGCCCGCGGCAAGCATCGCCGGCTTGTGGTGCTCCTCGATCCGCGCGTCGCAGGCATCGCAGTGGTACGCCGCCGTCTCCGGTTTGCCCTTCTCCCAGCGCAGCCACTGCATCGCGTCGCAATGCGGGCACGGCACGAAGAAGCGGCGCTGATCGCTCGCCTCGTATTCCCGCTCGATCCGGCTGATGCCGCGGATCGTCGGCGTCGAGACCAGGAACACCTTGCGCCGATGCGCGAAGGTCAGCGAACGCGCGTCGGCGAGCCCGACTGGGTCGCCTTCCTCATCCGCCGAGGCCGGATAGGCGTCGACCTCGTCGAGGAAGACGTAGCGCGCCGGCATCG
>CAZINX010000045.1:0-2624 GCA_964540795.1 uncultured Hyphomicrobiaceae bacterium
GGCGCATGATTACCGCTATTTCCCCGATCCCGACCTACTGCCACTTGAGTTGACCAGCGGCTACGTCAAGGAGATCAAGAAGTCGCTGCCAGAGTTGCCAGACGACAAGAAAACCCGGCTCATGGACGAATACGGCCTGACCGCTTATGACGCGGGCGTGCTGGTGAGCGACCAGGCTTCGGCGGAGTTCTTCGAGAGCGTGGCGAAGGGCCGCGACGCCAAGCTCGCCGCCAACTGGGTGATGGGCGACTTCTTCGCCGCGCTGAACCGGCTCGACCGCGATGTGACCGACCCGCCTGTGAGCGCTGAGCAGCTCGGCGAGCTGATCGACCTGATCAGTGACGGCACGATCTCCGGGCGCATCGCCAAGGACGTCTTCGAGATCATGCTGGAAACCGGCGACGCACCCGGCAAGATCGTCGAGGATCGCGGACTGAAGCAGGTGACCGATACGGCTGAGATCGAGAAGGTCGTGGACGAAGTGATCGCCGCCAACCCCCAGCAGGTCGAGCAGGTCAAGACCAAGCCGAAGACCATCGGCTGGTTCGTTGGCCAGGTGATGAAGGCCACCGGCGGCAAGGCAAACCCGGCGACCGTGAACGAGATCCTGCGCAAGAAGCTGGAGGTCGCGGAGTAGGCGGCGGCGCTGTTCGCTATCTGCAGAGCTGTTCTGCGCCGGCAACCCCGCGGCATCCTTTGCGCTAGCCCGGCGAGACGTGCCAAAAAGCGGCCGGGGGACACACATGGCCGACACATCCGACGCCGCGCCCAGCCGCCTCGAGCACTTCCCGATCGCCTTTTTCGCCGTCGTCATGGGGCTTGGCGGCTTCACGCTGGCGGCGCGCGCGAGCGAACATGCGCTGGGCGCGAGCAACTGGGTTTCCGGCGCAGGACTTCTCGCCACGATTGCGGCCTTCGCGCTCATCTCGTTGATCTACATCGCCAAGGCTGCCCGTTATCCTGACGCAGTGGCAGCGGAGTGGGCGCATCCCGTGCGGATCGCGTTTTTCCCCGCCGTTTCGGTCTCCGTCCTGCTGATCGCCACGGCAATCGCGCCGCTTATGCCCGATCTCGCGCGCGGGATATGGCTCGTCGGCGCGGCCCTGCAGGCGATCCTGACGCTCGCGGTCGTGGCGAACTGGATCGGACATCGCCTGTTCGAGCAGGCGCATCTGACGCCGGCATGGTTCATCCCGGCGGTCGGCAACGTCATCGTGCCGGTCGCCGGGCCGCCGCTCGGCTACGTCGAGCTGTCGTGGCTGTTCTTCTCCGCCGGGCTGATGTTCTGGCTGGTTCTGCTGACCCTGGTGGTGAACCGGCTGATCTTTCACAGCCCGTTGCCGGGTCGGCTGCTGCCGACGCTGGTCATCCTGATTGCGCCGCCCGCCGTGGCGTTCATCGCATGGTTGCGGCTGACAGGCGAAGTCGATGCCTTTGCGCGCATCCTGCTGAATGCGGGCTATGTGTGGGCGGGCGTTGTCCTGACGCAGGCGCCAAAGTTCCGGCGTCTGCCGTTCGCGCTGTCATGGTGGGCGCTGTCCTTCCCGGTCGCGGCGCTGAGCGTGGCCTCTCTGCTGTTCGCCAGCGAGACGGGATCGACGGCGCACAAGGCAATAGGGCTGGCGCTGGTCGCGCTGCTGACGGTGATCCTTGTCGGGCTTGGCGCGCGCACGGTGGCGGCCATCAGGGCGCAGGAAATCTGCCGGCCGGAATAGGCTGGCGGCCGGCGAGCCTATCTTCCCCCCTGATCCGCATCGGTCTCGCATGGTCGCATCGCCGCTCGTCTGGAACCCGCGCCCGAGGCTCCGTGTTACCTCCTTGCATGTATTTGTCTGAAAAGGCCGCCGCGCCTTGTTCGGAGTCGATGAAAGGAGGAGTTGAATGAGAGGGCTCAACGGAAAGGTCTGCCTCGTGACGGGTGGCGGTGACGGCATCGGCGCTGCCACGTGTATGCGGCTGGCCGAGGAAGGCGCGAAGGTCGCTGTCACCGACATCCGCGATGAAGACGGACAAAAGGTCGCGCAACAAATTCAGGCGAACGGCGGCGAGGCGCGGTTCTGGCATCTCGACGTCACCGACGAGAGCGCGGTGCGCAGCGTGTTCGCTGACGTGAAGGAGCACTGGGGGCGTTTTGACGTGCTGGTCAACAATGCCGGCATCGCCGGCGTGGACAAGCCGACCCACGAGGTCGCGGCCGAGGAGTGGGACAAGGTCATGGCCGTGAACGTGAGCGGCGTCTTCTACTGCACCAAGCACGCCATCCCGCTGATGCGCGAAGCCGGCGCCGGCAGCATCATCAACCTGTCCTCGATCTACGGCATCGTCGGCGCGCCGGACATCCCGCCCTATCACGCCTCCAAGGGCGCTGTGCGCGAGATGACGAAAACGGATGCCGTGATGTACGCGAAGGAGAAAATTCGCGTGAATTCCGTCCATCCGGGTTTCATCTGGACGCCGCTGGTCGAGGACCTGGCGAAGCGATCCGGGCAGAGCGTCGAGGAATTCCGGGCCGCCCTCGACAAGCGCCACCCGATCGGCCACGTCGGCAAACCTGACGATATCGCGGCGGGAATCGCCTATCTCGCCTCCGATGACGCGGGCTTCGTCACGGGCGCTGAGCTTGT